>NZ_AUIP01000009.1 GCF_000423765.1 Streptococcus porci DSM 23759
TCATTGGACATGGTATAGCCATGAACTTTCTCACCATTGACTAGAATGGCCACTTCTGAACTTGCCTTACTCACATCAATCCCAAAAACTGCACGCATGATATTACCTCTTTGTCTTGAATGATTCCTTGTTTTAGTGATGTCATTTTCAATACTCGACGTCTGGCGTCCCACATACTTTGATAACATTCTTTCTAAAACAGGTGTCTTGCCAGTTTTTGATGCGACGTCTAGCGTCAAAAGAGTTCTCGACTTAACAAGACACCTCTACTTTAACATAAAGAAAAAGTAGTGACTACTCTCTCCCGTCGGAGATTTCTTCACTACTAATCTTAGTATGTTTTTGATGTTTTTTTCAAAAGTTCACCTCAAAATTTACCTTATTTGTACCTTATTGCTTCAGGGAGCTCAAGGCAAATTTTCCAACTGTTATTGTTACAACTGAAGTATTGATATCAATTGATGGTATTACAGTATTGGACTGATGGATGGTCAGGGGAAAATTGCAGCGCTGATAAACTATTTAGAAGCTTGAAAATACGTGGAGTATTATTGCCTAAATTTTCTGATAAATACCTTGGAAAATATGTGACTTTGTGCTATAATAGGCATAATTTTACAATGATGAGGAAATAAAATGACATTTACACCAGCAAGTGAAAAAATTAATGTGGAGGAAGTCCGTAACTTGTCAAAACTGACAGGCGAGGCTTTGGCAAAAAAAGAGGCGCGTGATGCAGAACTCTCTGCGATTATGCGTGGAGAAGATGATCGCATTCTCTTGGTTATCGGTCCATGTTCGTCTGATAATGAGGAAGCTGTTCTTGATTATGCAAATCGTTTGGCTAAACTTCAAGAAGAGGTCAAAGACCGTGTTTTCATGGTTATGCGTGTTTATACAGCCAAGCCTCGGACCAACGGTGATGGCTACAAGGGACTTGTTCATCAGCCAGATGCAGAAGGCGAGCCAAACTTGATTAATGGTATCAAAGCTGTGCGTAACCTCCACTATCGTGTCATCACGGAGACTGGTATTACGACGGCCGATGAGATGCTTTACCCAGAAAACCTGACTTTGGTTGATGACCTAGTATCTTACATCGCTATTGGAGCTCGATCGGTTGAGGATCAGCAGCACCGCTTTGTTGCCTCAGGAATAGACGTGCCAACAGGCATGAAAAATCCAACTTCAGGAAATCTCAACATTATGTTTAACGGGATTTATGCGGCACAAGCAAAACAGAATTTTCTCTTTAATGGTGAGGAAGTCAATACTTCTGGTAATCCACTAGCCCATGCTATTTTGCGCGGAGCGGTCAATGAATATGGTAAGAATATTCCCAACTACTACTATGATAATGTTTTGGACACCATCGAGCAGTACGAGCGTATGAATTTGGAAAATCCATTCATCATGATTGACACCAACCATGATAATTCAGGGAAAAAATACATGGAACAAATCCGTATTGTTCGCCAAACCCTCATTAACCGTGATTGGAATGAACAAATCCGCAAATATGTCCGTGGTTTCATGATTGAATCTTACATTGAAGACGGCCGTCAAGATCAGCCAGACGTTTATGGGAAGTCAATCACAGATCCATGTCTCGGCTGGGAAAATACGGAAAAATTAGTTCGTGAAATTTACGATACTTTAGGAAAATAAGTAGGTAAGTCATTGGGAGACCGATGACTTATTCTAGTCATTAGTTGGTTATCAACGAAGAAAACTCGGTTAGAGTTTCTGAAAATATAGAAAGGAATTGCGCACGGAAATATAAACTGTGCCTCTTAATCTTAAGATATGGCTATTCATCAAAAATCTACTACTATTGACGTTGCAAAAGTAAAAGAGTTATCAAAGCTAGAAGGCGAGTTTTTAACAATCAAAGAGGCGCGTGATGCTGAGTTGGCTCGCATTATCAAGGGAGAAGACGACAGGCTCTTGTTAGTTATCGGTCCATGTTCATCAGACGATGAAGATGCTGTTTTGGAGTACGCTAAGCGCTTGTCAGCCCTTCAAGAAAAAGTAAAAGACAAGATTTTTATGGTCATGCGTGTCTATACAGCTAAACCTCGTACTAACGGTGATGGCTACAAGGGGATGATGCACCAGCCGGACACTTCAAAGTTGCCGGATTTGATCAATGGAATCGCAGCTGTCCGTAATCTTCATTATCGAGTGATTACAGAAACTGGTCTAACCACTGCTGATGAAATGCTTTATCCATCAAATTTAAGCTTAGTTGATGACTTGGTGTCTTATCACGCAATCGGAGCCCGCTCGGTTGAGGATCAGGAGCACCGCTTTGTTGCCTCAGGTATCGATGTTCCAGTGGGGATGAAAAATCCAACTTCTGGCAATCTCAATGTCATGTTTAATGGCATTTACGCGGCACAAAATAGCCAGAATTTTATCTTCCACAACGCCGAAGTTGAAACGGATGGAAATCCGTTGGCGCATGTTATCCTGCGTGGTGCGGTCAATGAACATGGGGAAATTGAACCAAATTACTACTACGATATTTTACTCAAAGCTATTGCTCAGTACGAAAAAATAGGGTTGAAAAACCCGTTTATCGTTATCGATACTAATCATGATAACTCAGGGAAAAATTATCTGGAACAGGTGCGTATCGTCCGCCAAACGCTTATCAACCGCGACTGGAATGAAAAAATTCGTAAATATGTCCGCGGATTCATGATAGAGTCTTATCTGGAAGATGGTCGTCAAGACAGCCCAGAAATCTTCGGAAAATCAATCACAGACCCATGTCTTGGCTGGGAAAAGACAGAAGGGCTTATTCGAGAAATTTACTCAACCTTGTCGTAATTTAGTTTTAAAATAGGTTGAAATTCTAAATTGTGGTATAATAAAGAAAATGAAACTAGCTCAGGCTAGTTTTTTCTTGGAGAAAAAATGATTTACGGACACGGTATTGACCTACAAGATATTTCTGCTATCCAAAGGGCTTATGACAAAAAGCAGAGCTTTGCCCAAAAAATTCTAACTGAAAAAGAACTGGAACTTTTTGAAAAGCTTAAAGCTCCTCGCAACGTCGCCTTTTTAGCGGGACGTTGGGCAGCCAAGGAAGCTTTTTCAAAAGCTTTGGGAACGGGTTTTGTTAGTCTATCCTTTCAAGATATTGAGATTTTGAAAGATGAGAAAGGGGCACCGAGAGTCACCAAAGCACCTTATGATGGCAGGATTCACCTATCTATATCCCATAGCGGAAATTTTGTTCAAGCAAGTGTCATCTTAGAAAGTAGTGAGGAATAGATATGGTTTCAAGTACTCATCGTCCAACCAAAGCCAGTGTTGATTTGTCTGCTATTGCTAGCAATATTGACACCATCCAGAGCCGTCTACCAGAGAAAACTCAGATATTTGCAGTGGTCAAAGCTGATGCTTACGGACACGGGGCGGTCGCGGTGGCCCAGCATATTGAGTCTCAAGTGGATTACTTCTGCGTTTCCAATCTAGATGAGGGACTGGAGTTGCGGCAGGCTGGATTGACCAAGCCTATCTTGATTTTAGGAGTCATCATGCCAGAAGAGTTGCCACTTGCCATTTCTCAAAAAATGACGGTGACGGTAGCTAGTCTAGAATGGTTAGATTTTGCTAGTTCTTACCAGTTGAAGGGGTTAAAAGCCCACCTCAAGCTGGATACGGGTATGGGACGGATTGGTTTTCGAGATAGTGCTGATACGATTCAAGCTCTCCATCGTTTGACGGAAGCTGGGGCTGAAGTTGAAGGTATTTTTACTCATTTTGCGACCGCTGATGAGCAAAACAAGTCCTATTTTTTGGAACAATTGCAGAGCTTTAAAAAACACTTGTCTCAACTAGATCAAGTCCCAGCCATTATACATGCGAGCAATTCAGCGACCAGCCTTTGGCACCAAGAAGGTATCTTTAACGCCGTCCGTCTAGGAATTGCCATCTACGGGCTCAATCCAAGCGGTAAGATTTTGGAATTGCCATACAAGCTCAAACCAGCACTTAGTCTTTCTTCTCAGATTGTTCACGTAAAAAAACTTTATGGAAAGAAAAATATTGGATACGGTGCTACATATCAGACCAGTGGTGAAGAAATTATTGCCACGATTCCTATTGGTTATGCAGATGGCTGGACCAGAGATACGCAAGATTTTCAGGTCTTAGTTGACGGACAATTTTGTCCAATCGTAGGTCGCATTTCCATGGATCAGATGACAATCAAACTTCCAAACTATTATCCTTTGGGAACTGAGGTAACCTTGATTGGAAAAAATAGGAATCAGGAAATTTCAGCGACCGATATCGCCGAACATCGTGGAACCATCAATTATGAAGTGCTCTGCCTTTTGAGCCAACGTGTTCCTCGTCAATATCAGTAATGTTATAGTTTAAAACTATAGGGAAAGCTTGTTTTTAACAATTTGAAATCTATATCTTCCTGTGGCATAATAGTCTCATCAGAAAATTAGAAGAGGTATTTAAACAATGACTATTAAAAAAATTCTCGGATTGACAACAACCTTAGCAGCAACGGCACTTTTGGCAGCCTGCGCTCCGTCTTCATCAAAAGCTGATAAGGCTGATAGCGGTGAGCAGGCATTGAAAGTTGGTGTGATGGCCTTTGATGATACGACTGAGCCACTTTGGGATGAAGTTACAGCCTTGGCTAAAAAAGAAGGGGTAGCGTTGGACTTTGTTGAGTTTACCGACTACACACAGCCAAACACAGCTCTAGCCAATGGTGAAGTGGATGTCAATGCTTTCCAACACTACAACTTCTTGAATAACTGGAATACTGAAAATGATGGTGATTTGGTAGCGGCAGCAGATACTCTCCTCAGCCCAATTCGTCTTTTCTCAGGTCTAGAAGGTGATAAAGCTAAGTACAAAGATATTTCTGAATTGCCTGATAAGGCAGTTGTCTCAGTACCCAACGATGCGACAAATGAAAGTCGTGCCCTCTATGTCCTTGAAAGTGCTGGCTTAATTGAACTTGAAGTGGCAGAAAACGAATTGGCAACATTGAAGAGTATTGTCAAAAACCCAAAGAATATCGAAATCAAAGAAGTGCAAGCGGACCAAATCGCTGCAAACCTTGCCTCTGTTGATGCCGCAATTATTAACAATAGCTTTGCGCAGTCAGCAGGAGTTGACTACGATACAACTCTTTTCAAAGAAGAAATTAATGAAGCTTCTAAACAATGGGTGAACATCATTGCCGCTCAAAAAGATTGGGAGAAGTCAGATAAGGCTGATGCAATTAAAAAATTGATTGCTGTTTACCAAACAGACAAAGTTGCAAAAGTCATTAATGAAACCTCAAAAGGTGTTGATATTCCAGCTTGGGAAGGTGCACCAACTTTTGAGTAAGAGTTTAAAAAACATATCAGCGTGTGAAAACACGCTATATTTGTTTTTACTGAAAAATAAAGAAGGATAATATGGTAGCAAGTAGTGACCAACTGCAGTTGGAAAAATTCTATGGCGACTCTCTGGCTCAAAAATATTTTGAGGATTTGAAAGATTTGGTTGCCATTAAAAGTGTTTATGCGCAAAATATCGGTCTTCAGGAGGCAGCTCAGAAGCTGGTAAAACTTTTTGAGGAGGCGGGAGCTCAGGTTATTTTTGATGACACTTATACAGCTCCTTTTGTCATGGCAATCTTTAGCAGCCAAAAAGCTGACGCTAAGACTCTGATTTTTTACAATCATTATGACGTGCAGCCAGCAGATAGCGATCAGATTTGGACAGTGGATCCCTTCACTTTGGACGTTCGTGATGGTTATATGTACGGTCGCGGTGTTGATGATGATAAGGGACATATTACAGCTCGGCTAACAGGGGTACAAAAATACCGTCAAGTTGCAACTGACTTACCTGTTAACATCATCTTTATCGTTGAAGGTGCTGAAGAATCAGCTTCAGTAGATTTAGAAAAGTATTTGGAAAAATACCAAGATCACCTTTCAGGAGCAGACCTTTTGGTTTGGGAACAGGGCATTTTTAACGCTAAAGGTCAGATGGAGCTGTCTGGTGGGACAAAGGGAATTGTAACCTTTGATGCGGTAGTTGAGAGTGCAGAGGTCGATATTCATTCCAAATTTAGTGGAGTGATTGATAGTAGTTCTTGGTATCTAATCAATGCGCTATCCAGTCTTCGTGGACAAGATGGTCGCATTTTGGTTGATGGTATCTATGACGGGGTGAGGCCGCCGACCCAGCGTGAGCTAGACTTGGTGCGCCGATATGCTTATATTGAAGAGGATGAATTACGGGCACTCTATGACCTGCAGTTGCCGTTTTTGACAGAGGATAAGGATCATTTGCTTGAACGCCTCTTCTTTGAGCCCTCTCTAAGCATTCAGGGATTTTCAACTGGTTATCAGGGGCATGGAGTCAAGACTATCTTGCCATGTCAAGCTAAGGCTAAGCTAGAAGTCCGCTTGCTGCCAGGTATGGAGCCACATGCTGTGTTAGCTAAAATTGAAAAACAACTGCAAAAAAATGGCTTTGATAAGGTTAAACTTATTTATACCTTGGGAGAGGAAGGCTATCGTAGCGACATGACAGCGCCAGCCATTCTCAATACCCTTAAAATTGCTGAAAAATTCTCGCCCAAAGGTGTAGCTGTTCTGCCGACCACAGCTGGAACAGGTCCGATGCATCAGGTTTTTGCAGCGCTTAACGTTCCGATTGTGTCTTTTGGGTTGGGAAATCCTAACAGTCGCGACCACGGAGGAGATGAAAATGCCAAGCTGGCAGATTACTACACCCATATTGAAATGATTGAGGAGTTAATTAAATCTTATGAGTAAAGCGATTATTCAACTAGAAAACATTGACATTACCTTTCACCAGAAAAAGCGCGTGATTGAGGCGGTCAAAGATGTGTCTGTGTCCATTGATAAGGGACAGATTTATGGTATTGTAGGTTATTCAGGAGCGGGGAAGTCAACTCTTGTCCGAGTTATTAACCTGCTTCAGGTGCCGACCGCAGGGAAAATCACAGTAGCAGGTGACGTGACTTATGCAGAAGGAGAGGTTCAACTGACTCCGGCTCAGTTGCGTTATAAGCGCCAAAAGATTGGTATGATTTTCCAGCATTTCAACCTGATGGCTCAAAAAACAGCTCGTCAGAATGTTGCCTTTGCCCTGCGCCACTCAGATTTGACAAAGGCTGAGCGTGCAGCTAAAGTTGAAGAACTGTTGAGCTTGGTAGGCCTTGCTGATCGTGCTGATAACTATCCAGCTCAGCTTTCAGGTGGACAAAAGCAGCGTGTTGCTATTGCGCGTGCTCTGGCTAATGATCCAGAGATTTTGATTTCTGACGAATCAACTTCAGCCCTTGACCCAAAAACAACCAAGCAAATCCTGGCGCTTTTGCAAAAACTAAATCGCAAGTTAGGGCTGACGATTGTCATGATTACTCACGAAATGCAAATCGTCAAAGATATCTGTCATCGTGTTGCTGTGATGCAGGATGGGCACTTGATAGAGGAGGGATCTGTGCTAGAAATCTTTTCTAACCCTAAGCAAGAACTGACTCAAGAATTCATTACGACTGCAACGGGTATTGACGAAGCCTTGACTAAGATTGAAAAGCAGGACATCGTTCAGGACATGGAGCCAAATAGTTTGCTAGTTCAGCTTAAGTATGCCGGACATGCGACTGATGAGCCACTTTTGAATGATCTTTACAAACGCTTTGAAGTAACAGCAAATATCTTATACGGAAACATTGAAATTTTGGACGACACTCCAGTAGGTGAATTGATAGTAGTCTTGTCTGGTGAGGCGGCTTCTCTAGCTGCTGCTGAGCGGGCTATCACAGAGGCTGGAGTGAGTTTGACCATATTGAAAAGAGGTAGCAAATGATACAGTGGATTGAAACAAACCTTCCCCATGTTTATAAGATTGGCTTGACTGGTGAAAACGGCTGGTTAGCTGCCATTTACACAACGCTCTACATGACTTTTTGGGCTTTTATTATCGGGGGAAGTCTGGGACTGTTGACCGGGCTCTTTCTAGTTTTAACGGCTCCAGGAGGCGTTCTTGAAAATAAGACTATTTTTCATGTTCTTGATAAAGTGACCTCAGTCTTTCGTGCGGTACCATTCATTATTTTGCTAGCCCTAATTGCACCGATAACCCTCATATTGGTAGGGACAAGCCTTGGACCAACGGCTGCTATTGTTCCTTTATCTGTGGCAACCTTTGCCTTTTTCACTCGTCAGGTGCAGGTGGTTTTGGCTGAGGTTGATCGTGGTGTGATTGAGGCAGCACAGGCTTCAGGTGCGACAAATTTTGACATTATTCGTGTCTACTTGGGTGAGAGTTTACCGGACTTAATCCGTGTATCTACGGTAACTCTGATTTCATTGGTAGGTGAAACGGCAATGGCTGGCGCTATTGGTGGTGGAGGAATTGGTAGTGTCGCTATTGCTTACGGACATGGCCGCTCACACCATGACGTGACTTGGGTAGCAACACTGATTATTCTTTCTCTTATTGTCACCATTCAGTTGACAGGAGATTTGCTAACGCGAAAAATAAGTCACCGATAAAAAGAAAAAGCGAACGCTTTAATCATCTGATATTGAGATGATTAGGCGTCTGCTTTTTTTATTATTGAAAGATAATCACATATGGTATTAGCTAGTAATGCATAACCTACACTACCAAAATGAAGACCATCATTAAGCCTGCCTTTTAGGACGAATTCTAAAGGATAGTCAGATTGCTCAAAAGTTTCTTGCATGGAAATAAAGGCAGAACCTGATGCCTTAGCTGCCTTTTCAACCACTTGACTGTAATAGGTGACTAAGCGATTGGTTCGGTAGTCCTGTTTGTTCTCATCAATGGGGGTTAGTCCTAGAAAGACCAGCTGTTCTTTATCATAAAGCTTGAGTAATTTTTGACTAATCTGGTTTAGATTTTCCTGAAACTCGCCCAGAAAAACTTGCTTGTGAATTGCTAGGTCGTTTGCGCCAATCCAAACAAAGACCACATCATGACCGGAAAGATCGTGACAATCTAATTTTGCCAATAAATCATAGCTATTATCACCTGAGTGAGCTAGATTGAGGATGTCGATTGCTGGCAATAATTGTTTGAGAGAAGAGTTGATATGTGGCTCATTTTCACCTTCGTGTCGGGCAAAGAGGCTATCGCCGAGAAGGAGTGTATTCATGTCTTTTTCACAGAATTTTTCCGATTTCGGCAATAATCTTCTCAGGAGGAGTGGTAGGTGCAAAGCGTTTGACCACATGCCCCTCACGATCAATGAGAAATTTAGCAAAGTTCCATTCGATAGACTGACCTAAGAGCCCCTTTTTTTCTTGCTTGAGCCACTGATAAAGTGGGTCAGAAGCTTTGCCATTGACCTCAATCTTGGCAAAACGTGGGAAGGTGGTTTGGTAATTAAGGCTACAGAAATTGTTAATATCCGTGGCTGTTCCGGGCGCCTGATTTTTGAACTGGTTGCAGGGGAAATCGAGGATTTCGAAGCCTTGCTCCTGATAGGTGTCGTAGAGCTTTTGTAGTCCTTCGTATTGAGGTGTTAGACCACATCCAGTTGCAGTGTTGACAATCAGTAAGACTTTTCCTGAGAAATGGCTGAGCGAAAAGTCAGTCCCATCTTGTTTTTTAACAGTGAAATCGTAGAGGTTAGGCATTCTCCAACTCCTGACTATAAGCTATAATCTGCTCAACGGTATCATTCAGGAAAGCAATGGTATCGCGTAGCGGTTTTTCAGTAGAAATATCGGCGCCGATGATGAGGGCTGACTCCAAGGGGGTCTTACTACCACCAGATTTAAGGAAGTTCAGCCATTGGCTAGCCCCGTCTGGGTTCTTTTTGATATTGAGGTAACCAGCGGTAGAAATGACAAGCCCGGCTGAGTAAGTGTAGCTGTAAAGCCCCATGTAATAATGAGCTTGACGCATCCAAGTCAGAGCTACATCGTCATCAATTTCAACAGCATCACCCCAGAATTTTTGAAGAACAGATTTCATGATACTGTTTAGTTTGTCAGCTCCAAAAGTTCCACCATTTTCAATTAAGGTATAAACTTCGCGCTGGAATGCTGCCTCCAGCAAGTGTGTGATGAAGTTGTGGAAGTAAGTATCAGTTAATCGGTGAGCAAGAGCAAAGCGTTTTTGGCGTGGGGTGTCAAACTGATTTTCCAAGTAATCACTGAGAAGAAGCTCATTAAGAGTTGATGGTGCTTCGACAAAGTAGGTGGACATGTGGGCATTATAGTAGCTTTGGGCATTGTCTGAAAAGATGAACTGACCTGAGTGTCCAATCTCATGAATGAGGGTGTAAACATCAGACATACGACCTGTCCAACTCATGAGGATGTAAGGATGAACGCGGTAAGGGTCAGCGGCATAACCACCAGAATCCTTATTTTGGTTGGCAGCAAAGTCTACCCAGCGCTCAGTCTGATAGCGAGCTACCTCTTGACGATATTCTTGGCCAAGCGGTGCCACAGATTCCATGACTAAGTTGTAGGCATCGTCGATGGAAACTTCTGGATTGAGTTCGTTGTCGATGTCTAATTTCCAGTCAGCAAAGGTCATTTTTTCAAGACCGTTGACCTGTGCCACGTGCTTAAGGTATTTCTGAGCTACAGGGCCAAATTCATTCATAATCAAATCAATCTGGCGGTCAAACATGGAGCGGTCCACTTCTTGGTCGTCCAGAAGATAGTCAAAGATAGAGTCATATCCTCGCATGTCGGCTAGGAGTTTTTCAGATTTAACTTTAGCTAGGTAAGCTGCTGCGGCAGCATTTTGATGGAGGCGCAAGCCTTTTGAAAATGAACGGAAAGATTTTTCACGAATTTCTGCATTTTCATGATTTTGGTAGAAATTTTCATAAGTGACAAAGGAGTTTTTGTAGATTTTTCCGTCAACGACAAAATCCTCCATAGCGAAGTCACCAGCCCGCATCTTGGTGTAAATGTGGTAAGGAGCATTCAAGGTTTCCCGTAGGTTGGTGATAGCCTTCTCAACTTCAGGCGCTAAGAGATGAGCTTTTTGACGTTTTGCCTGACGGATGGCAGAGCTAAAATCAGAATTTTGTTCTAACTCATCGAGGATACGATCATCAGCTTGGGCTAGTGCCGTGTCAAAAAAGCTGAGCGCCACACCAGCCTTAGTCATAAAGTCATCTCCTGAAGCAGCAATAGCTGCAAATTCTTCGTTGCTAAAATCAGTAGTCTGAGGCATGAAAGCATAGTTTCCGATGTGACTTTGCTGGATGTAAATCTGCTCTAATTCATACAGGGCTCGGGTAAAATCATCAACATTGTTTAAATTATTTTCGTAATTTTGTTGGAAGCTTGTGATGTCAGCCAATGTTTTTTCGATAGCAAGAAGAAAGTCCTCGCGATCTTTGTAAAGAGCTGTTAAATCCCAGAGTTCGTTTTCAGGGAATTCTGTACGTGGTTTGAGTTCCATAAGTGTTTTTCTCCTTTTAAATTTTCTTTCTCAGTATAGCAAAAACAGGAAATTTTGTCAGTGCTTGCCTGAAGCTCCGTCATTTTTCCGAACAAAAGTAATGATAATTGTTTTTTTAGTGTTCTTTTTATTTAAAAAGTAGTAAAATGGGAAAGTCAAGTGAAAATTGTCAGATAATTTTTGTTAGATTTTCTGAGCAATTTCTATCATTAAGGAGTTAGGAGACTATTGGGGGTGATTTCCCAGATTAGAGGCTTCCTCCTTTGGCATCATACTTTAAAGGAGTACATGTATGGAAAAACTAGAGGCGACAAGCACCGGTCGAGTCATTAAAGAAGAAGTGATGATTCTGACTGATATGCTTGATGAGACGGTATTGCATTTATCAGGTCAGGAGACCTTTGATCGTATTAAAAAGTTGACCCAACTTTCTCAAGGACGTGAGTACCAGCTTTTGGAACAGGAAATCGCCGGTATTTCTACGGCTGAAATGGAAGTTATTGCGCGTTACTTTGCCATTTTGCCTCTTTTGATTAACATTTCAGAGGATGTGGATTTGGCATATGAGGTCAATTATCAAAATAATATTGGTCAGGACTATCTTGGTAAACTTTCCACAACTATCAATCAGGTGGCGGCTAGTCCAGAAGCAACAGCGATTTTACAAAATGCCAATGTCGTACCTGTTTTGACGGCACACCCAACTCAGGTGCAGCGTAAAACCATGCTGGGATTGACTCAGAAAATTCATGTTCTCCTGCGCCGTTATCGTGATGTCCGCATGGGCTTGCTCAATAAGAATAAGTGGATGGATGAACTGCGTCGCCAAATTGCTCTTATGATGCAGTCGGACATTATCCGTGAGAAAAAACTCAAGGTTAAAAATGAAATTACCAATGTGACGGAGTATTATCAAGGTTCACTCATTCCAGCGATTACCAATTTAACGGCTGAGTATCAGCGTTTGGCAGAAGCAAAAGGGATTGAACTTTCCGCTCCAAAACCAATCACCATGGGCATGTGGATTGGCGGAGACCGTGATGGGAACCCCTTTGTGACTGCAGAGACCTTACGACTCTCTGCGGAGACCCAGGCAGAGGTTATTCTGACTTATTATCTTGGAAAAATAGCAGAGCTTTACGATTCATTCGCCCTATCAGTTGGCTTGGTTGATGCTTCTGATGGCGTTAAAACATTAGCAGAGCTGTCATCTGACGCCTCCATCTACCGCGAAAAAGAACTTTACCGCAAGGCTTTCCATTATATCAGTCAAAAATTAACCAATACCAAAGCCTATCTGACGGAAAATCTGACCATCAGTCCCCGTTATGAAAGAGCCACTGATTTTGAGGCAGATCTACTTATCATCAAAAATTCCCTCCTTGAAAATAGGGGAGAAAATCTGGTCAAGGGGGACTTGGCTGAATTACTTGAAGCGGTGCGAATTTTTGGTTTCTATCTGGCTTCAATCGACATGCGTCAAGATTCTTCTGTTCAAGAAGCCTGTGTCGCAGAACTTCTCAAATCAGCAAACATCGAGGACGACTACAGTAGTCTGTCCGAAGAATCCAAGTGTGCCCTGCTTTTGAAAGAATTAACGGAAGATCCACGTCTATTGTCAGCTACAAACGTAGAAAAATCAGAGTTACTCCAAAAGGAACTTGCTATTTATCAAGCTGCCCGTGAACTCAAAGATAAACTAGGTGAGGAAATCATCAAGCAACACATCATTTCTCATACCGAAAGCGTGTCAGATATGCTGGAGCTTGCCATCATGCTGAAAGAAGTTGGCTTAATTGATGCTCAAGCTGCCCGTGTGCAGATTGTTCCACTTTTTGAAACTATTGAGGACTTGGACAAGGCGACAGAGACCATGACGGCTTATTTGTCACTTGGTTTGGTCAAAAAATGGGTTGCCAGCCGAGATGGTTATCAGGAAATCATGCTTGGCTACTCAGATTCTAACAAGGATGGAGGCTATTTATCATCAGGTTGGACTCTTTACAAAGCTCAAAATGAACTGACTAAGATTGGGGAAGAGAAAGGGGTTAAAATCACTTTCTTCCATGGTCGTGGAGGAACGGTTGGTCGCGGTGGGGGTCCATCCTATGATGCCATCACTTCACAACCATTCGGTACCATTAAAGATAGGATTCGATTGACAGAGCAAGGTGAGGTTATCGGAAACAAATATGGCAATAAGGATTCCGCCTACTACAATCTAGAAATGCTGGTTTCAGCAACTCTCGGTCGCATGGTGACAAACCAAATCGTAGATAGTCATAAGATTGACGGTTACCGCTCTGCCATGGATCAAATTGTAGCAGATAGCAACCGCATCTACCGTGATCTCGTTTTTGGTAATCCGCATTTTTACGATTATTTCATGACAGCAAGCCCGATTAAGGAGATTTCTAGTCTGAATATTGGCTCCCGCCCTGCAGCTCGTAAGACTATTACTGAAATTTCAGGCCTCCGTGCCATTCCTTGGGTCTTCTCATGGTCACAAAATCGAATTATGTTTCCAGGATGGTATGGTGTAGGCTCTAGCTTTAAGCATTTTATTGACCAAGCTGATGGTAATTTGGCTTTGCTTCAAGAAATGTATCAAAGTTGGCCCTTCTTTAAATCTCTCCTGTCTAATGTGGACATGGTTCTATCAAAATCAAATATGAACATTGCCTTTCAGTACGCTCAGATGTGTCAAGATCAAGCAGTACGTGAAGTTTTCAATATCATATTGGACGAATGGCAAATGACCAAAAATGTCATTTTAGCCATCGAACAACACAAGGATTTGCTAGAAGATTTACCAAATCTGAAAGCCAGTCTTGACCATCGTCTGCCTTACTTCAATGTGCTCAATTACATTCAAATTGAGCTTATCAATCGCCTCCGTGCTGGTCAGCTGACGGATCAGGAAGAAAAGCTGGTTCATATCACCATTAACGGTATTGCCACAGGTCTGCGCAATTCAGGTTAATAAACTGAAAACGATGAAGATGGAGGGTTACCAAAAGGAATCCTCCATTCTCTGTGTTAGCAAACTGTTTAAAAACATGCTATAATAAGGGGCGATTGAACTTATGATGAATAGAAAAGGATTGAGCATGAAGGCTTTGTGATAAACAAAGGCTGACGCAAACTAGCTAGTTTTTGGAAAAACTAAATTTCTAAAAAGCGCTGCGTTTTTCAGTATAATCATGCTCTTGGTATCTTACGAGTGAAAATAAACAAACGGCATTTATTGAATTATTCCATTTTTTTGCCTTACCTAGCTCTTTCGGTTATAGGCTTAATAATCATCTATTCGACGACCAGTGCCACATTGGTGCAGGTTGGGGCAAATCCTTTCAAATCTGTTTTAAACCAAACCATTTTCTGGTTTTTGAGTTTAATAGCCATTACCTTTATTTACCGCCTGAAACTTGATTTTTTGAAAAAACCAGGTGTAGTCACGACAGCTATCTGGATTGAAATTGCCATGCTCCTTTATTCGCGCTTTTTCACAAAAACGGTCAATGGTGCCCACGGGTGGATTGATGTCTTAGGGTTAATTACTTTCCAGCCAGCTGAGTATCTCAAGGTTTTAATCATCTGGTACTTGGCCCTGACTTTCTCTAGACGGCAAGAGGAAGTAGAAATCTATGATTACCAATCTCTGATGAGAGGAACTCTTTTTCCTAGAAAGATTCAGGATTGGCGTTTTTACTCAGGTCTGATGATTTTTTTGGTGGCTTTTCAGCCTGATTTGGGGAATGCGACCATTATCATCTTGACAGCAATCATCATGTTTTCTGTGAGTGGTATTGGTTTTCGTTGGTTTTCCGGTCTACTGACGCTGATTATTTCAGGATCTACTTTGTTACTTGGCTTTATCTCTCTTGTCGGTGTTCGTACGGTAGCAAAGGTACCCGTTTTTGGTTATGTTGCGAAACGTTTTTCTGCTTTCTTCAACCCTTTCGAAGATGTTCAAGGGGCTGGGCATCAGCTGGCCAATTCCTACTATGCAATGAGTAATGGGGGATGGTTTGGCCGAGGGCTTGGAAATTCCATTGAAAAGCGAGGCTACTTACCCGAATCTCAGACCGACTTTGTTTTTTCCATCGTGATTGAAGAACTGGGTTATATGGGGGCTGCGCTTATCTTAGCCTTAGTCTTTTTCCTCATCTTACGTATTTTCTTAGTTGGAATTAAAGCCAAAGATCCTTTCAACAGTATGGTAGCTTTAGGTGTAGGTGGTATGATGCTGGTTCAAGTTTTTGTCAATATCGGTGGTATTTCAGGTCTGATTCCGTCAACTGGAGTAACCTTTCCTTTCCTCTCGTTGGGAGGGAATAGCCTCTTAGTCTTATCGGTTGCCATTGCCTTTGTCCTTAACATTGATGCCAATGAAAAACGTGAAGTCATTTACCGTGAACTAGAAGATACCTTATTGTAATAATTAAAATCGTCCTTTGGGCGATTTTTTTGTAGCCTATTTCTAGTCAATTCCTTACCGATGAGAAGAAAAAAATTAAGAGATAGGGTGGTGACATGTTCAGGTCATGACTATTACCTAGTAGAAGTGACCAAAGAAATCAATCCGTTAGCTGATGATGTCAGGTATCAGACAAGAAGAGACTAAAACGCTCCCACTAGATTTTTATTTAACTCTTAGAAACTAACATTGTCCTACCTGCTGATAAGAGGCCAACCAGGCTTTATAGAACAGCTATTCGAGCTTATAATAGATATTATCGTGAGTTTTTGCTGCCGAGACTTCAGCACGCTTTAATAACATAGATTACGAGTCGCTTTACCAGTGTTTGATGATTTGTGGAGGAGGATTTCGTCCAGTTCTGGATTTTTCTATTTCCAACATTTGATGGTTAGGGAAATAGCAGAACTGCTCAGCTTTTCTCAAAGTAAAGTCAAAATGGATTCTATGCGGGGATGAAAAAGACTTAGACAAACATGAGAGAAAGAAAATTGCACTCATGAAGCCTCTAGGTTATTTTGAAAAAATGCCCAAAAACAAGTAGAAAAATAAGCCAGTCAAAATGATAACGGAGAGGAGAAATCCTGGATTTGACAGAAAAAGCTATTCCCAATCAGATTTTTGAAAAACTATTTTAAAGAAGAAACTTTGTGTCATTTTTATCCAACTTTGATGACTTTAAGCAACAAAAAAACGAGGCTGGGCAAATAGTCCTAAAAATAGAAAATAGCTTAGAATTTCGTCATCAAAAACGTTGATTCTAAGCTATTTTTGATTGCTAAAATTTTAACCGAAAGGTTAAAGTTTTAGTTTTTGCCCAGCCTCGTTTTTTTTTTTAGGTCCTATTACTGGGATTGGCTAATTATTCTTAGGCCATCATTTATATATTGACCTAAAATGTCAAATCCGTTATAGATTGAAACACCTAAAATTATAGATGCAATAATAATACTTATACAAATCAAATATGTACGAATATTTTGATTCATGGAAGTTCTACCCCCTTAAATTAGTATAGGCTAATATTTCCGTTTAGATTAAATGGAACTCTATAATATGAAGTTCCTCCAATAGTACCTCCAAAGGTAAAACCAGCTCCTAATAACTCTGCCTTAACTTGAGCTGAACCACTACTGTTTAGAGTTGCTGTTAAAGTACCATTATAAGCATACTTTATACTTGTTGTAGGGTATCCATTTGGAGACCAAACATTAACATTTTGTCCTTTAATATATGTGTTAGTAATAGAATTTGTTATTCCTAAGTAATAACCTTGAACTGAGTTTATTTGACGGAAAGAACCACTATTGTATAGTTCGATATTTACACTTAATTGAACTTTAGTTCTCGCAAATGTAGCCCTTCTTGTTAAAGTATGCGAACTAACTGTAGCACGAGAGAGGTCTGGGATAAATTCAATGGTCTCAACAACTTCTCCCGTATCACCATCAATAATAGTTGCAACTTATGTGAAACCTGATTTTGAATAGACTAATTCTGGATTACAACAAGTCCATCAGTAGTATCTACGCTTGCAAAAGTAGGGAAGCAAAATAATGTTAAGCAACCGAATAATAGAGTAAGTAGTATTTTTTTATGTTAATCACTTACCGTCATTTCATAACTAAGTTGGATGTTGATAATTAAAGTTTGTATATTGGGATCATCTACTTTCTAATAAAAAAGATTTATTGCTCTATTCTCAAGATAATTATAGCAAAAAAGGAAACGCTTTCGATTAAAAAGGATGTTATTCAAAAATTTCCACCAAAATTTTTTGAAGATTTATGATTTGTTCATCTTTTCTATCGAGTTGCTCTATTTAAAACCTTGTATTGCTCGTTATCTATACGGCTGTTATCACCTGATATACGAGTAATAGTAGTATCTTCTTGCTCGTTTTCCGCAGTTTCAGCAAAGATAGTTTTATCTAAAATGTAAGCAGTAATGGTTTTATTGTCAGCTTTTGTAAGTTCTGTTAGGATCTCTTTTTGTTCTGGCTCAAGCCATATATTGAGTTGGACAAGCTATACGCTTTCTATAGAAAAATCTATACAGATCTGAATGACGCCAATTTTTAGTGATTATCTTAACAAACCGTGCTAGGAGTGCTACACATCTTCAACGTGCGGATTGCAGATATTCAGCCTTCTCATCAGTTAGAGAAGTAAGGAATTTGTGAAAAGGACACAAAAGACTTGCATTTCTTGGGTAATTTGATAGAATAGTAAGGTAAAGTTAGACCGTATTGCCTACTGTCTATCTATAAAATATATTTTATTGGAGGCTTTTTCCACAATGGCAAAAGAAAAATACGATCGTAGTAAACCACACGTAAACGTTGGTACCATTGGACACGTTGACCACGGTAAAACTACCCTTACTGCAGCTATCACTACTGTTTTGGCACGTCGCTTGCCATCAGCAGTAAACCAACCAAAAGACTATGCGTCTATCGATGCTGCTCCAGAAGAGCGCGAACGCGGTATCACTATCAACACTGCACACGTTGAGTACGAAACTGAAAAACGCCACTATGCGCACATCGACGCTCCAGGACACGCGGACTACGTTAAAAACATGATCACTGGTGCCGCTCAAATGGACGGAGCTATCCTTGTAGTAGCTTCAACTGACGGACCAATGCCACAAACTCGTGAGCACATCCTTCTTTCACGTCAAGTAGGTGTTAAACACCTTATCGTCTTCATGAATAAAATTGACCTTGTAGACGACGAAGAATTGCTTGAACTCGTTGAAATGGAAATCCGTGACCTTCTTTCAGAATACGATTTCCCAGGTGATGATCTTCCAGTTATCCAAGGTTCAGCTCTTAAAGCTCTTGAAGGTGACACTAAGTACGAAGACATCGTTATGGAATTGATGAACACTGTTGATGAGTACATTCCAGAACCAGTTCGTGACACTGACAAACCACTTCTTCTTCCAGTCGAAGATGTATTCTCAATCACTGGACGTGGTACAGTTGCTTCAGGACGTATCGACCGTGGTACTGTTAAAGTCAACGACGAAATCGAAATCGTTGGTATCAAAGAAGAAACTAAAAAAGCAGTTGTTACTGGTGTTGAAATGTTCCGTAAACAACTTGACGAAGGTCTTGCAGGAGACAACGTAGGTATCCTTCTTCGTGGTGTTCAACGTGACGAAATCGAACGTGGTCAAGTTATCGCTAAACCAGGTTCAATCAACCCACATACTAAATTCAAAGGTGAAGTTTACATCCTTTCTAAAGAAGAAGGTGGACGTCACACTCCATTCTTTAACAACTACCGTCCACAATTCTACTTCCGTACAACTGACGTTACAGGTTCAATCGAACTTCCAGCAGGTACAGAAATGGTAATGCCAGGTGATAACGTGACTATCGACGTTGAGTTGATCCACCCAATCGCCGTAGAACAAGGTACTACATTCTCTATTCGTGAGGGTGGACGTACTGTTGGTTCAGGTATCGTTTCAGAAATTGAAGCTTAATTTAAATTAAGTTCCCAGAATAACAATTATTAAGTCAGACAACTTTTAATTGTAAAGCCCCGGCTCAGGTCGGGGCTTTTTTGTATAGGAAATGTCAAAACCTTGGAGAATCTAGAACAAGTACAGTCGGATGAATTAGCTTTCAGACAAGAATTTGAGGTGCAGGCAGTACTAGAGTGGGGCAAGTCGAAAGTGACTATATGTCAAAGCTAATTCAAATGACTATGAAAAAAACCGCTTTTGGCGGTTCTTACTTATTTATGTTTACGCTGTTTCCCAGCGTTGCGGTTTGATTTTGTGATAATGGCTTGTGAAGTCTGTGGAGTCACATCACGCCGTGCTGTTGAGGCTTTGAACTTTTTAGGTGGGTTAAGTTTAAATTCTTGTTCAACTTGTTTGCGTAATCGTGGTTTGATAACGTAGGTTGTGATTAGTTGTTGGATGATTGAGAAGATACCGCCGACAAGCCAGTAGAGACCGACACTTGATGGTAGGCTGAAGGTGAAGAAGGCCATCATGAGTGGCATTGAATACATAGTAGCTTTCATTTGCTGACGCTGTTCTTCAGGTACTGCTTGGACAGATAACCAAGATTGGATGAAGTAAAGAGCAACGATGATTGCAATGAGGATATAGTCAGATTTTCCAAGACTCATCCAGAGGAACTTGCTTTCGGCAATACCAGGAGTGTGCAGTGACGCGAAGTACATAGCAGAGAAGAATGGCATTTGAATCAGAAGTGGGAGACATCCAATACCACCAAACATGCTAACGCCATTTTCTTTTTGCGCGGCAAAGTAATCCGCTTGAGCTGCCATTTTTTCTTCTTGAGAAAGGTTTGGATCCTGCATACGCTTTTGAAGAGGTTCCAGGATAGGCTTGAGGTAAGCCATCTTTTCAGATTGATAGGCAGCTTTGCGACTCTGGTAGAGACCTAAGGGCAGGATAATCAAGCGGACGATGATAGTCACGATAATGATTCCTAGTCCAAAGCCCAGCCCCATATTATCAGCGAAGAAACTGATTAGGCTTGCCATTGGTTTACCGATAGTATCCCAGATAAGACCGGTTGGATTACCTGACTTGTCGCGACTGACACAGCCTGTTAATAAGAGTAACATTGACACAGCCATGCCTGATAGGACAAGGCGTTTTTGAAATTTTTTCACAGTTAATATCCTTTATGTATATGATAGAGTCTTTTAATTACCTTTAAGACGTAACATTACTATTTTACCTTTTTTTATAATAATTCTCAATCATTCTAAAGATGTATTTTTAATTTGCTATGCGAAAATCGGTAAAATCGTTAAAATGTGTCATTGTCACATTCACATAGGTCACTTTTGCAAAACGTGAAGGACCTTTTCGGATTTCTTGAATAAATTTTGCCATTTTAGCAGAATCCTCAGATTGAGCCAAAATTTCAACGGTGCCATCGTCATTGTTCCAAACTCGCCCGTAAATATCACCGACTTCTAGAGCGAGAGCATAGGTAGAATAGCGAAAACCAACTCCCTGAACTCGTCCGCTGACGATCAATCTCACTTTTTTCATATAAGCTTACCGAGATCGCTTTCTTTGATTGAGCGATTTTAATTCCTTTCGCTTTTTCTTTCATTATAACATGGCGAAGCGGGAGTTTTTATATAGTTAAAAACTATCACAAATCATAACAAATATATATTTTACAGCTATAGGAACCTCTGATAAAATAAGGTTATTAAAGATTGAGGTAGGCATCATGACAAAAAAGTATTTTGAACACGTCGGTTCATTTTTACGTCCAGCAGAGCTGGTAGTAGCACGTAATGATTTTCAAGCTGGGAAAATCAGTGCTGAGGAATTGGCGGCGGTTGAAGACCGTCTGATTACAGAGCTTGTAGATAAGCAGGTGGCTGCTGGTCTCGAAAAGGTTACAGATGGAGAGTTTCGTCGTGCTAATTGGCATGTGGATTTCTTCTGGGGATTTGATGGTATTGATAAGTTGAATTACGGTGAAGGCTTGCACTTTGTTGGAGTTGAGACAAACGATGATTCCGCTATTGTAACAGGGAAGATTGGATTCACCAAGGAAAATCACCCTTTTATCAAACATTTTCAATTTTTAAAGAAATTGGCTGATGAACGTGGTGTTGAGGCTAAAATGACCATTCCATCACCGTCGCAGTGCTTGATTGAATTGCAGCGTGGCAGCAACCTTCAGAAGGCTTTGGAAGTTTATCCAAATCAAGAAAACTTAGTAGAAGATTTAGCAAATGCTTATCGCTCTGCTATTTTAGCTCTTTACGAAGAAGGTGCAAGGACAATCCAACTTGATGACTGTAGCTGGGGCATCGTCATGGATGATGACTTTTATCAAAAGATGACAAAGGGTGCTGTGCCTCAAGAGGTGATTCGTGATAATTTCCTTCATATCAATAACAAGGCGATTGAAAATCTTCCAGAAGATTTGACCATCAATACTCATGTTTGTCGCGGTAATTATCAGTCAAGTCACTTGACAGAGGGTCCTTATACTAAGGTGGCAGACGCACTGTTTAGAAAGGAAAATGTGACGGCTTACTTTTTGGAGTACGATACCGAACGTGCAGGTGGTTTTGAGCCTTTGGAAGCTTTTGAAAATCCTGATAAGGTAGCAGTTCTTGGCTTGGTAACTACGAAAGAAGGACGTTTGGAAGATAAGGAACAACTGCTTGCCCGCATCAAGGAAGCTAGTCAGTATATTCCATTGGAGCAATTGTGGTTGTCTACTCAGTGTGGCTTTGCCTCAACGGCAGAAGGAAATCTTATCACTGATGAAGATCAGTGGAAAAAATTGAAACTTGTTAAAGAAGTGATTGACCTCGTTTGGGGTTAGCTAATGGACTATTTAAAATAGGAGAGAATTTATGACAAAAAAATATTTTGAACATGTTGGTTCATTTCTTCGTCCAGAAGAATTACAAGAAGCAAGAGCAGCTTTTGAGGCTGGGAAAATCAGCTCTGAAGAGTTGACTGCTGTGGAAGATCAGGCCATTAAGAATTTGGTGGATAAACAGATTGCGGCTGGACTTGAAAAAGTGACAGACGGTGAGTTCCGTCGCGCTTACTGGCATCTAGACTTTTTCTGGGGATTTGGTGGAATTGACCATGTTCAAGCTGCGGAAGGTTATCATTTTCATGGGGAAACGACCAAGGCAGATTCAGCCCTGATAGCAGGTAAAATTACAGGCGATAATCATCCTTTTGTATCAGCATATCAATTTCTTAAGGCTTATGTAGATGAAAAAGGAGCTAACGTCGAGGCCAAAACAACCATTCCAGCCCCATCACAATTCTATTTTGAGTTAATTCGTGATGCTGAGCATGTGACGAAATTAAATGAGATTTATCCTGATTTTGAGGAGCTTCGTGCTGATATTAAGGCGGCTTATTTGACAGTTGTTGATGATTTGGTCAAAGCAGGTCTACAAACCTTGCAAGTGGATGATTGTACTTGGGGTGTTCTAGTAGATGATAATTTCCTAACCATGTGGGGAGGCCTCCAAGGAAAGACTAAAGATGAGGTTCGTGACGAACTGGCACAACTTTTCTTAACCCTTAATAATGACGTTTATGAAAACGTACCAGAAGGACTTTTGGTCAATACCCATGTCTGCCGAGGCAACTACCATTCAACCTGGGCGTCATCGGGTGGCTACAACCCTATCGCTAAAGAACTTTTTGGTGATGAAGCAGCAAAAACCTACTTCCTAGAATTTGACAATGAGCGTTCAGGTGGATTTGAACCCTTAGCAGAGTTTAAGGATCCTGATAAGGTAGCTGTGCTTGGGCTGATCACTTCAAAATTTGCTGATTTAGAGGACAAGGAAGCAGTCATTGCCCGTCTCAAAGAAGCTAGCCAATATCTATCATTAGACCAACTCTGGCTGTCAACCCAGTGTGGCTTTGCTTCAACTGAGGAAGGAAATATCCTAACTGAAGAAGACCAATGGAAAAAGCTGGCACTTGTCAAGGAAATCATCGATGAGGTTTGGGGATAGATAAGAGAGAAAGGAGCGGAAGCTCCTTTTCATCTTGACATGATTGGTATTTTGGGTTAGACTGACAGTATGAAAGAGCAGCGAAAAGATTTGCAGAAGCTGACTAGAATGGCTATTTTTATAGCTCTGAGTCTTGTCATGCGCCAGCTTTTCTCCTTCTGGGGGAATGTGCAACCCATAACAGCCCTCTTTATGGTGCTGGTAGTTAGTTTTGGTCTCCTTGAGGGAATTTTGGTTATGGCTTTGTCTATGCTTTTGTCCTCTTTTTTACTAGGTTTCGGCATCTGGGTACCTTTTCAAATTATCAGTTTTTCCCTAATTTTGCTCTTGTGGCATCAGTTTTTTCCTTTAATCAAAAAGTGGCCCTTGATTCAGGCCTTTTTAGCAGGGAGTTTGTCCTTTCTCTACGGGATAGTTATTGATAGTTTCTTTACTATTATTTATGGTATGCCTTGGTGGACCTATGTGGCAGCAGGGATAACTTTTAATCTAGCGCACGCTTATGCAACAGTTCTTTTCTACCCTCTAATCAATTTAATTTTTAGGAGAATTTTCCGTGAAACATATTTTTAAGTTCGTTTTACTAACCATTGTCTCACTGTTCTTGGTTGCTTGTGCCAATGGCAAAGCTACTCAGGAAACCAGTACAGAAAGCCAGCTCACGGCACGTTTGGTGGTCACCATTGATACCAATAAAATTGACGAAAAAGTGACTTTTTCAAAGGGTGACACTATTATGGATTTGTTGAAAGCCAACTATGAGGTGACGGAAAAGGACGGTTTTATAACGGCTATTGATGGTCAAGAACAGGACGAAAAAGAAGGGATTTACTGGATGTTTGACCTCAATGGAGAATTGGCTCCCAAAGCAGCGGATCAGATTGAACTAAATGATGGAGATACGGTCGAATTTTATCAAAAAAAATTCTGATTGTAAAAGTGATGTAAAATAAAAAATCGGAAAACAAGTTGTTTCAAGCTGGGTATTTACTCCAAAAGCTTGAGGTGACTCGATTCCGATTTTTTTGATTATTTCAAGTATCCGAGGTAGTCGTACTTTTCAAAGGTTCGATTATTAGAGATTGCAACGATAACAGTTCCATCTTGAAGAGGCTGGTTAATGGGGAAGTCAGTTGAAAGAGGTTTTCCCTTTCCTGTGCGTGTTCCAATGAGGTTGAGCTCAAATTTTTGACGAATATTGAGTTCTGTAACAGATTTCCCGACCCATTCTTTAGGAATCATGAATTCTAGAATAGAGACATCCCCTTCCAAATGGTAGATATCAGTGATTTTATGGCGCATAAGTGTTGAGGCCAAATTCATCCCGCTCTCACGTTCAGGAGCAATTACACGGTTGGCACCAATTTCATAAAGGACTTCTTCGTGGATGCTGTCCTTGGCTTTAGCTATGATATTTTGGATTCCAAGTTTTTTACAGTGCATCAAAGCTAGAACAGCACTCTCTAAGTTGGTTCCGGTAGCAATGACCACCACATCGCATTGGTCAATACCAACAGCTTTTAAGAAGTCAAGATCGGTCATATCGCCGATGATAGCTTTACTGACAAAATCTGCCGCTTCTTCGACAAGTTCAGGATTATTGTCAATGGCAATAACTTCTTGGTTAAAAGTGCTAAGTTCTTGAGCAAGAGCAGTACCAAAGCGTCCTAAGCCCAAGATGCCAATAATTTTATGTGTCATAATAGTTTCCTTTTATTGAAAAATAATAGTTCTTAACCTAGACTGATGTCAATTTTAGGATAAGTAATAGGAGTTTTTTGTTTTTGAGAAAGGCTGAGCAAAACGGTTACTGGACCAACCCGACCGATAAACATCAATAGCATGATGATAACTCTTCCAAACATATTGAGGTGGGGAGTAACGTTCATGGAGACTCCAACAGTGCCTAAAGCACTAGCAGTCTCAAATAGGAGAGCAAAGGGAGGAAAGGTAGGTTCAACGATTAAGATAAGAAAATAGCCAGTAATAAAGACGCTAAAGAAGAAAACTAAGATAGTCAGTACTTGTCTAACCAGATTTTGTGGAATATGACGTTTAGCAAAGATAACTTGTTTTTCTCCTCTCAGTTCGGAGCGAAAGAGTAGGAATAGGATGGCTGCGCTGGCTAGTTTGATACCACCAGCTGTTCCCCCTGGAGCGCCACCAATAATCATTTGGATAATAAAAAGAAAATTAGTTGCTGCATGAGCCTGAGTATAATCAATAGTAGCAAAGCCGGCAGTTCTCATGGTCACAGTTTGAAAAAAGGAAATCAGCAGTTGTTGTGAAGCTGGAAGGATTCCAATAGTATTTGGGTTGTGACCTTCGATTAACCAAGTAAGGGTTGTTCCGACAGTTAAGAGAATGGCTGTGGTAAGTAAGACCAAGCGCGTTTGAATTTTTACCTTTCGTAAAACGAGCGGAAGGGTACGAGGCTTGCTTCTGAGATAGTCTTTGAGGCGATGGACGATATCAATCCAGTTAGCAAAACCGAGACCACCAGAGATGATAAGGAAGGCAACTATTAGATTGACTAAGATATTACCTTGAAAGGAGATAAGACTATTACTTCCAAAATTATCGAAACCTGCATTACAGAAGGCGGATATGGCGATAAAAATGGCATTAAATATTCCTTGCTTGATACCAAAACGTGGAATGAAATCAATCATAAGCAGGCAAGCGCAGACTATCTCCACAAAAAAGGTAAACTTATAAACAGAGTAGAGGTACTTGTTAAGGTGCCTACTCGATTCACGACTGAGCGAGCTCTGTAAGACAGTTAACTCACTTAAAGAGAGCTTGCGCCGCAGAGTAAAAAAACTAAGGGCAATGAGCGTTACTAAACCTAATCCACCGATTTGAATCAGAATCATAGATACCATTTGTCCAGCAGTATTGTACACTTCTGAAATTGGGAAAACTGCCAATCCTGTCACACAAACCATAGAAACTACTGTGAAGAGGTGATCTAGGTAATGGGTGGAGGGAGCGTCAGCTTGATGGAAGAAGGGTAAAGATAGAACCACACTCCCTGTGATAATAACAAGAACAAAACTGAGGCAGAGCTTTTGAGCAGCTGTCAGCTGTTTGAAGAATGCTTTCACAATAATCTTTCCTTTACAAGATGTCAGAATAAGAATATCATAACAGAATTTAGTTTAAAGACAAGAGATTACTCTAATAAAAATTGATTTTTTAAACAAAAGAAGATAGACTAGTGACAAAGAAAGTGAGGTTGAAATGAAGAAACTAAATGCTTTTCATCTCAAGTTGATTGCTATATCAGCTATGTTAATAAACCATATCGGACACACCTTTGAAAAAATTTGGAACCCGCCGATTTGGGCTTTTAGCTATCTATTGATAGGACTTTTGACCTTTCCAATCATGGCTTATCTGATGGTTGATGGTTTTTATTATACTAGAAATCGCTGGAAATATGTAGGACGGCTAGCTCTATTTAGCCTGCTATCTTTTCTTCCATTCCACTATACCTTCTTGCCGGGGATACCACTTTGGGTGGGTAACAATATCATGTTTACATTGATGATGGGCGTTTTAATGATGATGCTTTTGGAAAAAGTGCCAACTCCTTGGCTGGATGTTCCAATTGTTCTTGTTTTTATGGTAATGACGCTTTGGTCAGATTGGCAAGTTTTTGGGATTCCGATTATTTATGCTTTTTACCGATTCAGACAGAGCAGGTATAAGTTTTTGATTATTCCCTTGATTTCTTTCCTTATGCTAGCTTTAAGTTGGGGATACTATGGAGCCTACTTACAAGATGCTCTGACTCGTGATATGGCCTTAGCTTTGGTTTTTGCCAATCTGGGCATTCTTCTCGTCATTCCTTTGTTATGGCACTATAATGGTCAGCGTGGCTATTCACCAGCATGGGTCAAATGGGGTTTTTATGCTTTTTATCCCCTACACCTAACCTTACTTTGGGGTATTCGCTTCATGATTTTTGGCTACTAAATAGTAAAAAGAGGCGTGCGCCTCTTTTTACAATGGTTTTTTATTAGGAAGACCTGCTCGGCGCGGGAATTTATTTGGAGTTTCTTTTTTCTTTTCGACGATGGTCATGTTGCGTCCGTCTCCATTTGGTAAGTCGTAATTATAAGTTTCTAGGACTTTTGAGAAAAGCTGTGCTAGCGCATTTTTAGCGTCAGCCAATTCATCTTCAGCAGCAACAGCTTTGAGAGCAACTAGCCTTCCACCAACTTTTAAAAAGGGAATGGTCAGCTCAGATAAAACCTGCATACGAGCTACCGCACGTGCTGTTACGACATCAAAGCTAGCGCGGAAATCCTTGTTCTGACCAAAATCTTCGGCTCTGCCATGGTAAAAGTGAACACCAGTCAACCCCAACTCCTCAGCCAACAAAGTCAGGAAATTGATGCGCTTATTGAGGGAATCAATGATTGTAACATCAATCTCAGGACAGAGGATTTTCATTGGAAGACTAGGAAAACCAGCCCCGGCCCCGATGTCCAGCAGGCGAATCTTTTCGTTGCTAATTTTTCCCTGTAAAACAGGTGCCACAGAATCATAGAAGTGCTTGAGATAGACTTCAGATTTTTCTGTGATTGCTGTCAGGTTTATTTTTTCATTCCATTCCACTAGAAGTTCGAAATAGCGTTCAAATTGTTCCTTTTGTGAATCGCTGAGTTCAAAACCTTGCTCAGCTAATCGTTGGTAAAATTCTTCTTTAGTCATGACCTTATTTTACCACAAAAACAGAAAAACTTGATATAATAGAGCGAAATAAAATATATGGAGGAATACTTATGTTATGGATTATTCTCGCCGTTATCGCAGTGCTTGTCCTTTTGGTAGTTGCAGCCTATAACAGTCTTGTTAAAAGTCGTATGCAAACTCAGGAGGCTTGGAGTCAGATTGATGTTCAGCTCAAGCGTCGTAATGACTTGATTCCAAATTTGATTGAGACAGTCAAAGGTTATGCCAAGTACGAAGGTGAGACTTTGGAAAAAATTGCAGAGCTACGCGCTCAGGTGGCAAAAGCCCAGACGCCTCAAGAGGCTATGCAGGCTTCAGACGCACTTGGTCGTCAGGTGACCAGCCTTTTTGCTGTCGCTGAAAATTATCCAGACTTAAAAGCTAATGCTAGCTTTGTTAAATTGCAGGATGAATTGACCAATACAGAAAATAAAATCTCTTACTCGCGCCAACTTTACAATAGCACAACTGCTAATTACAATACCAAGTTGCAGACAGTACCAACAAATATTATCGCAGGACTTTTTGGCTTTAAAGAGAGCGAATTCTTGCAAGTTCCCGAAGAAGAGAAAGCTGTTCCAAAAGTGGAATTTGACTTTTAACGAGGTGACCTATGCTCTATGACCAAATTGCCAGCAACAAAAGGCGGACGGTCGTATTGATTATCGCCTTCTTTATCCTATTGACAGCTATCGGAGCAGCAGCTGGCTACCTTCTCTTAGGTAACTTAGAACTTGGAGCCTTTTTGGCTCTGATTGTGGGAGTAATCTATGCCTTCAGCATGATTTTTCAATCAACCAATCTTGTCATGTCAATGAATAATGCACGTGAGATTACAGAAGCAGAAGCGCCTGATTATTACCATATTGTTGAAGATATGGCTATGGTGGCACAGATTCCCATGCCACGAGTGTTTATCATTGAGGATTCTGCTTTAAACGCCTTTGCCACTGGTTCTAGCCCTGAAAATGCTGCGGTCGCAGCGACCACAGGGTTACTTTCAGTGATGACTCGTGAGGAATTGGAAGGAGTTATGGGGCATGAGATTAGTCATATTAAAAATTACGACATTAGGATTGCCACTATTGCAGTGGCACTGACCTCGGCCATCACCCTGATCTCATCCATAGGCGGTCGCTTTATGTATTTTGGTGGCGGTAGGCGGTCTAGTCGGGATTCTGATGACAATGGCGGAGCAGGAGTTTTAATGCTTGTCTTCTCTATTTTGGCATTAATACTTGCACCATTGGCAGCAAGTATCGTACAGCTCGCCATCTCCAGACAGCGTGAGTTTTTAGCTGATGCTAGCTCTGTTGAGTTGACCAGAAATCCTATGGGGATGATTAAAGCACTGGAAAAGTTAGAAAGTTCTCGTCCGATGGCGCATCAGGTAGATGATGCTAGCGCAGCTTTGTACATCACTGAACCTAGGAAAAAGAAAGATTTTAGCTACCTTTTTCGAACCCATCCCCCGATTTCAGAACGAATAGAGCGTTTGAAACAGATGTAAAATCGTCCCAAGAGGACGATTTTTTTGATATAATTTAGGAAAGAAATGAAGGAGTTACCATGTTTAATCTAATCGAAATAAAAAAGCAAAGCGAAGGCCTAACTTTTGAGCAAACTTTGGATATCAAAGAGGCTCTGCAGGAACGTGACCCCAGCATTCTGGACATTGCCGATGTCAAGGTGACTGGACACATCTCACACGATGCGGGGCTTTACTTGCTTAACTATCAGCTGACCTACACCATTACTCTGCCATCCAGCCGTTCAATGGAGCCAGTTGCCTTGGCAAAGTCTCTCTCTATTTCAGAAGCTTTTATTGAAAAAGTTGATGTTAAAAGCAAAGCTGAGCTGGTTGAGGAGGATCTGGTTCTTATTATCGAAGGAGAAGAGATCTCTCTTGAAGAAAGTGTCATTGATAATATCTTGCTCAATATTCCCTTACGTGTCTTGACAGCAGAAGAAGAACAAGAAAACCAAATGCCAAGCGGAAATTCATGGTCAGTCTTGACTGAGGAGCAATATCAGGCTCAACAAAGAGAAAAAGCCATGGCAAATAACCCCTTCGCAGGATTGAATGACCTCTTTGATGATTAAAACTGTCCAGTGGACAGTTTTAACCCGAGCTAAGAAATTCAAGAGCGAGGCAAGTCCAGTGGACAGTTTTAACCCGAGCTAAGAAATTCAAGAGCGAGGCGAGTCCAGTGGACAGTTTTAACCCAAGCTAGTAAGAGGCATATTCGGTTTGTTTTTATCCTGGCAAAGGGGAGATTTTGATTGAAAATTGGGAAGCGATGTTAAGAATTTTTATGGCTTAGAAGCCATGCTTTTGACAGCAGGACTAAGGAAAAAAGTACAGAAAATCATAAGATTTACCAACAAATTTCTTGCATTTTACCAAAAAGTCTGTATAATAGTTAAGGTATGCCAATGGCATATTTGTGGGAGGTAAAAATCTGTAATTACCGCCAAAACCACAATAGGAGGATTTTATATCATGGCTAAAAAAGTCGAAAAACTCGTAAAACTTCAAATTCCTGCAGGTAAAGCTACTCCAGCTCCACCAGTCGGACCAGCACTTGGTCAAGCAGGTATCAACATCATGGGATTCACTAAAGAGTTTAATGCTCGTACAGCTGATCAAGCTGGCATGATCATCCCAGTTGTTATCTCTGTGTATGAAGATAAATCATTCACTTTCGTAACTAAAACACCACCAGCTGCTGTTCTTTTGAAAAAAGCTGCAGGTGTTGAAAAAGGTTCAGGCACACCAAACAAAACTAAAGTTGCAACAGTTACTCGTGCACAAGTACAAGAAATTGCTGAAACTAAAATGCCTGACTTGAACGCTGCATCTCTTGAAGCTGCAATGCGTATGATCGAAGGTACTGCTCGTTCTATGGGATTCACTGTTACTGACTAAGTAGCACCCAAGATTATCTGATTACAAGGAGACATATAACATGGCTAAAAAAAGCAAAAACTTGCGTGCTGCTCTTGAAAAAATCGACAGCACAAAATTGTACAGCGTAGAAGAAGCTGTTGCTCTTGCAAAAGAAACTAACTTCGCTAAATTTGATGCGTCAGTTGAAGTTGCTTACAACTTGAACATCGACGTACGTAAAGCAGACCAACAAATCCGTGGTGCAATGGTATTGCCAAACGGTACTGGTAAAACTTCACGCGTTCTTGTTTTCGCACGTGGTGCCAAAGCAGAAGAAGCAAAAGCTGCTGGTGCAGACTTTGTTGGTGAAGATGACCTCGTTGCTAAAATCAACGGTGGTTGGTTGGACTTCGACGTTGTTATCGCAACTCCAGATATGATGGCTGTTGTTGGACGTCTTGGTCGTGTACTTGGTCCACGTAACTTGATGCCAAACCCTAAAACTGGTACAGTAACAATGGATGTTGCTAAAGCAGTTGAAGAGTCTAAAGGTGGTAAAATCACTTACCGTGCTGACAAAGCAGGTATCGTACAAGCTCTTATCGGTAAAGTATCATTTGACGCTGACAAACTCGTTGAAAACTTCAAAGCTTTCCACGATGTAATGGCTAAAGCTAAACCAGCTACAGCTAAAGGTACTTACATGACTTCAGTATCTATTACAACAACACAAGGTGTTGGTATCAAAGTTGATCCTAACTCACTTTAATCAATAGAAAGATTGTCTTAGGGCAATCTTTTTTTGCTTCTGAGCATCTTGACAAGAGAGTGAATTCGCTTTATACTATGGTCAATTTACATAAAAGGAGTCATCCAATGAAAGTAGCTGAAAAGGAAGAGTTTTATCGTTATCTATCTGCTGCCTACAACCTTCCCCATGAGGCATTTTCAGAAGCTTTGCGAGAAAAAATGTTGGAGGTTGAAGGTCGGATGGATAAGGAGGAAAATCTCTATATACTGGCAGGACATTTAAGTCGTTTTATCAATGCAGAGCTAACTGCCTTGACCTACCGAGCACCTAAGGAATTGGTAGACTTGGTTCATTATCTTCATGAGCTGCAAGAGACCTACCGTCTTTTCGCCATAGGGTTAGATACCTTGTAGAAGGTATTTGGAACGGGACATTACTCCAGAATAATGAGTACCAAACAAATTTTACGCATAGTTATAGAAATAGAAATCCCATTTGGTTTTGACGAGATTATGGCTACCATTTGTGTGGCAATGGAGCTCTCATCTTTGAAAAATCTCCTGATATTTCGCTAGGTAAAATGGCTAACTTATGATAAAATATTAAAGATGAAATTTAAGTAGGGTAAGGAGAGTAGTACTTTTGGAACCAAAATACAAACGTGTCTTAATTAAACTGTCTGGTGAAGCTTTGGCGGGCGAAAAAGGTGTAGGCATTGACTTGCCGACTGTTCAAAAAATGGCGAAAGAAATTGCTGAGGTGCATGCCTCAGGAATTCAAATTGGTTTGGTTATCGGTGGTGGCAACCTTTGGCGCGGTGAGCCTGCTGCAGAAGCTGGTATGGACCGTGTACAAGCAGATTATACTGGCATGTTGGGAACAGTTATGAACGCACTTGTGATGGCAGATAGCCTTCAGCAGTATGGCGTTGACACTCGCGTTCAAACAGCTATCGCAATGCAAAATGTGGCAGAACCTTACATTCGTGGGCGAGCGCTTCGACACCTTGAAAAGGGTCGCATTGTCATCTTTGGTGCTGGTATTGGTTCTCCGTATTTCTCTACAGATACAACAGCTGCGCTGCGTGCGGCTGAGATTGAAGCAGACGCTATTCTCATGGCTAAAAATGGCGTGGATGGGGTCTACAATGATGATCCACGCAAGAATGCTGATGCTATCAAATTTGACGAATTGACTCATGTCGAAGTTATCAGACGAGGTCTTAAAATCATGGATGCGACAGCTTCAACACTTTCAATGGACAATGACATTGATTTGGTTGTCTTTAACATGAATGAAGTTGGCAATATCAAACGTGTGGTCTTCGGAGAAAACATCGGAACGACGGTTTCAAACAAATCAACAAACTAAGAAGCTCTGCTTTTTACAAAAAAAATAGAAAAGGGAAAATCTCAATTTATGGCAAACGCAATTATTGAAAAAGCTCAAGAACGTTTTATGCACTCGCACGAATCATTAGCTCGTGAATTTGCATCAATCCGTGCTGGTCGTGCAAATGCAAGCCTTTTGGATCGCATTCAAGTGGAATACTATGGAGCACCAACACCGCTTAATCAGTTGGCCTCAATTACTGTTCCAGAAGCGCGTGTTCTATTGGTATCACCATTTGACAAATCCTCAATCAAAGACATTGAACGTGCTATTAATGAATCAGACCTTGGCATCAACCCTGCCAATGACGGTTCAGTTATCCGTTTGGTGATTCCAGCTCTTACCGAAGAAACTCGTAAAGAGTTAGCAAAAGAAGTAAAAAAAGTTGGGGAAAATGCTAAAATTGCTATCCGTAACATCCGCCGCGATGCTATGGATGAGGCTAAAAAGCAGGAAAAAGCGAAAGAAATAACTGAAGATGAACTGAAATCTCTTGAAAAAGAGATTCAAAAGGCAACAGATGATGCTGTTAAGAAAATCGATAGCATGACTGCTGAAAAAGAAAAAGAATTGTTGACAGTATAATGTTTGAAACGATTCTGCCTGGTGATTAGAATAGCCAATTTAGCACTTTCTGAGAGTAATTTGGCGAAAGCATGACTCGATGACAATAAGCCACGAAATCGAAAGTTTGCTGGTGTTCCTGTCACCTGAGAGAAGCGCCAAAAATATGAAGTTACAATTCGAGCAAATAATATGAAAACAAAAGGGGGTGGAGGTCCACTCCCTTTTTATGAGAAAAGGGATAACATGAATAATTTACTTGCTACAGTTATCACCGCCATGGTGACTGATGAAAATGACAAGGCTTATTTTGTCCAAAAAGATGGTGTGACCTTTACTTTGGATAAGTCTGAAGGTCAATATAAGATTGGTGATATGGTCAAGGGATTTGCCTACACTGATATGCGCCAAAAGGCGCGTTTGACGACTAAAGAAATGGCTGCCAGTCGGACGAGTTATGGCTGGGGTGAGGTGACAGAAGTTCGTCGTGACCTGGGTGTTTTTGTAGATACTGGCCTACCAGATAAACATGTGGTTGTTTCCTTGGACGTCCTGCCTGAGATAAAAGAATTGTGGCCTAAAAAAGGTGACAAACTCTATGTCAGACTTGATGTTGATAAGAAAGATCGTATTTGGGCGCTTCCTGCTGAACCAGAAGTCTTTCACAAAATGGCAGGGCCTGCATACGATAATATGCAAAACCAAACTTGGCCAGCCATTGTTTATCGTTTGAAATTATCAGGAACCTTTGTTTACTTGCCAGAAAACAATATGCTTGGCTTTATCCACCCAAGCGAACGTTATGCGGAACCTCGCTTAGGTGAAGTCGTTAATGCACGTGTAATTGGTTTTCGAGAAATTGACCGCACCCTAAACCTTTCCCTTAAACCACGTTCGTTTGAGATGTTGGAAAATGATGCTCAGATGATTCTGACCTACTTGGAATCAAATGGTGGATTTATGACATTAAATGATAAATCTTCACCCGATGATATTAAGGCAACTTTCGGTATTTCCAAGGGACAATTTAAAAAAGCCCTTGGTGGGCTGATGAAAGCTAAGAAAATTAAACAAGATCAGTTTGGTACAGAATTGATTGATTAGTTTTGAGAAAGAAGGAGTACTTTATGACCATTTTTTTAAAGTGACTCTGGTCGGTACGGTCATGAGTCTCATCTTTAATCTAATATTTTCCCGTCTCTGGCTGGCTTATCCAGCTGCTGTGATCAACATGTTACCTAAAGAAATTCAAGCGCAAGCTCCTAAAGCTGAGCTCAAGCAATTATGCAAGCTCAGGTGGAGCTTGTTTTCTTTTCTTTTATTTGCTTATTCTAGCTATTGGCAAATGTTTTTGGTTAACTTAGGTGAGTTGATTGGACTGGACTGGTTCTTTCGGAAGAAATACTTTCAGAAGCTCATGATTTTGGGAACGGAAAGATTGTCCAACCTGGAAAACTAAAGACTGGATGATGAGTCTAGGCTTGCCGGAACATTTGCTATTTTGGCCACTGCTCGTTTGTCTTGCGATGGGACTTGTCTATCAATGTGTGAATGTTTTATAAGTAGGTGAAAGTTGTTTGATATAGAATAATCTCATATTTTAAACCGCACCCTAAAAGTTAGATTTTCTCTGTATAACTTTTGGGATGCGGTTCAAAGTTGAATCAGTTTTTTAATATTTTGACAAAATGCTATGCTTTAAGGTGCTTGTAAGAATACCTTCTTTTTCTAAGGTCATATAAATATGAGTGAGAAATGCCTTGAAATTGAGGGAGCAGAAATATTCCTCGGGACTGTTATCAAGAATGTCCAATTCAGAGATCCATTTAGCGAGATCGCCTTGTTTTAACTTTTCTGATAGGATAAGTTGTGTGAAAATGATGGCTAGACGATTAGCCTCGCCAGCTGAAAAGACGGATTTTTGCTTGCCCAGAACCTGAGTAACAATTTGCCAGACTTCTTCTAGTCGTTCTTCTGAAAAGTCTTGGTGTTGGCTGACAGCCATGACCAACTCTGCTCCGTGAGCAATCGCATGAATCCAACCTAGCTCATTATCATAGCCACGTGTATCAGTCTCGTTGATAAGAAAGGTTAGGGCCTGGTTGAAAAGTGACGCTCTGCTATTTTCCAAAAGAGAAAAATAAGGACTATCTGGACAGTTGTCGAAAAAAATTAGGAGACTAGCGAGGAGTGCAGAAAAAGAACGGGTCAGGGTATCAGGACTAGTGAGAAGATTGCGCTCTTGAAGGTACTGCTCTAGTCGGAGAAATTGGTCACGACTAAGCAGGTGTTTATCAAAAGCGTGGTAAAAAGTAGTGTAAATCAAGCCATCACGAATGTCTGGACTTGGATGGCCGATATTTACGAGACACCAGTTGAGTTGCTCCTCTGTATAGGAGGAATTTTGAGTGAGTTTTTCTTGGAGTTGGTCTTTCATGAGACTATTATATCATAAGATTAGAGCTTAGCCAAGAATGGTTTGATTTTGAAAGAGTATTGAAATAGTTCTAATTTATGGTAAAATGAAACTATCTTTAATAACGAGGTGTTTTGTGAAAAAGGTCTATACGTTTATTGTTCTTTTGATTGCTCTGTTTTTTTTCTCGACAGTAGAGGCAGATGATATTATGGATATTACCCGAGCGGCGGGATATGATGTGCTTGACGTCAACCGCCCCAAGGCTTCTATTGCTATTGATGGCAAGACGGGAAATATCCTTTGGCAGGACAATATTGATACCATTCGTGATCCAGCAAGCATGAGTAAAGTGATGACTCTGTACCTTGTTTATGAAGCTATTGCTGAAGGGCGTCTGACTGAAGAAACGGTAATTCGTGCTACGGAGACTGACCAAGCTATTGCACAAATCTATGCCATCTCAAATAATAAAATTGTAGCTGGTGTGGATTATACAGTTGGTGAACTCATCACCATGACGGCTGTGCCTTCCTCAAATGCAACTACCATCATGCTGGCTAATTACCTTTCTAATAACGATCCAGATGCTTTTATTGACCTGATGAACGCCAAGGCTCAAGAGCTTGGGATGACCAATACGAAATGGAATAATGCCAGTGGAGCGGTTGCTGTTTCTTTTGATGGCTACTATGCTCCTCAGCGCTATAACAATGAACAGACAAATGAAACAACTGCGCGCGACTTGGCCATTTTAGTTTATCATTTTGTTAAAAAGTATCCAGCCATCCTCAATCATACAAAAGATCCCGTAGTGACGGTTAAGGCAGGAACACCTTATGAGGAGACTTTTGAGACTTATAACTATTCTTTACCAGGTGCTAAGTATGGTATTGAAGGTGTCAATGGTCTTAAGACAGGCTCTAGTCCAAGCGCTGCTTTCAACTACATCGCAACGGTCAACCGTGGTGGTCAGGAAGTTATCTCTGTCATCATGGGAGTGGGTGATTGGGCTGATCAAAACGGTGAATACTATCGCCATCCTTTCGGTAATGCCATTATTGAAAAAGCTTACGCTGATTATGAGTATCGTCTTTTGCTCAAAGCTGGTGAGCAGGAAATCAATGGACAGAAGTACCAGCTTAAAGAGGATTTTTACGGAGTATTGAAAAAAGGTAGCGACCCCGTCTATCTGATTGACGATCAGGGAAACCTATCTTTGGATAATGGCTTAGAGAATGTCAGTCCGAAGATTCATTCAAATCAGAAGGTGAGCAAGATAGAAAATTCTATTTTAAGTACGGTAAAAGAAGTTATTCCATCCTCAGCGGAGAATCAGTCAGGCTTGTTTGATCTCTTCTTTAAAAAAGGCCTAGTTGTCATACCGCTTCTTGTGGTACTTTTAGGAATTGTAGCCTACGAACTAAAGCGTAAAAAGAAATAAATTCTTGGGAGTAATAAAAATCTCAGATTTTCTGGGATTTTTTTGCTACAATAGAACCATTACTTAAGGAGAAGTGCTTATGGAAAGAGCGATTTTTGCTGGGGGCTGTTTCTGGTGTATGGTACAGCCCTTTGAAGAGCAGGAGGGGATTTTGTCTGTTCGCTCCGGCTATACTGGTGGACATGTGCCAAATCCAACTTATGAAGAGGTTTGCGCCAAGACGACTGGACATACAGAGGCGGTTGAGATTATTTTTAATCCAGAGAAGATTTCCTTTGCTGACTTGGTGGAGATTTACTGGACTCAGACAGATCCGACCGATGCTTTTGGACAGTTTGAAGATCGTGGAGATAACTATCGCCCTGTTATTTTCTACTTTGATGAGGCTCAAAGGGAAATAGCAGAGCAGTCTAAGGCGACCTTGCAAGCGTCAGGACGTTTTGATCGTCCCATCGTGACTAAGATTGAGCCCGCACAGCCCTTTTATGAAGCAGAGGATTATCATCAGGGCTTTTATAAAACCAATCCCAGCCGTTACAAGGAAAGCTCAGCCATTCGTAAAGCCTTCCTAAAGGAGAATTGGCAGTGATGGCTGATATTGTAGACTTAGATGCGAGTTATCTGAAAGAAACGAACCGCTGTTTGCGGATTTTCGTGTACATCTGAGGAGCTTTAAAAATCAATTTGTTGAGCCCGACCTTAATGAGGGAGGGGAAGAATTTTGAAGTTTTTTGGGGAAAGGTTTTCTCACTTACGGTGTTTTCATGTCTGACACCTTAGTGGTTATATGGTCTGCAAGGTAGAGGAAAGTCTGGTTTGGCTGGAGCAACGCTATATCTCTGTTGCTTTTCGTCGTCAGGGATTGGCAAGTTTGCTCTTTGAAAAGGCGGAAGAATTATCTCGATTGTTAGGCGGTGAAACCTTATTTAATTATGTTCATCCTAACAATCATGAGATGTTAGCTTTTTTGAAACATCAGGGCTACACTGTTTTGAATTTGATTGAAGTGCGTAAGCCTTCCAAGAATGAACAGTTGTCACGAGTTGTTCATATGGACGATGAACTTTTTGATTATTGAAGGAGAGATGATTGAGAAAATCTTTTTACAACTGGCTTATGGCTCAGCGCAATCCGAAATCAAACGAGCCTGTAGCGATCTTGGCTGATTTGGTTTTTGATGATACGACCTTTCCAAAGCACACTGATGACTTCGAGAGTGTTAGTCGCTATTTAGAAGATGAGGCAGCCTTTGCTTTTAATCTCAGTGATTTCGATAGAATTTGGGAAGATTATTTAGCACATTAATAATGATAAGGAGAGAAAAATGAGAACTATTCACACAGACAAAGCCCCTGCGGCTATCGGACCATACGTTCAAGGGAAAATTGTTGGTAACTTGCTTTTTGCCAGTGGTCAGGTGCCCTTGTCACCAGAAACTGGTGAGGTTGTTGGAGAAACCATCCAAGAACAAACGGAGCAAGTCTTGAAAAATATTTCGGCTATTTTGTCTGAAGCAGGTACGGATTTTGACCATGTGGTTAAAACGACTTGTTTTCTTAGCGACATGAATGATTTTGTGCCTTTTAACGAGGTTTACAAGACAGCTTTTACGACAGATTTCCCAGCTCGCTCAGCTGTTGAAGTGGCACGTTTGCCACGTGATGTTAAGATTGAAATTGAAGTCATTGCTGAGCTTGTCGACTAAGACTTTCATAGCCGTAGCTAATCTCAAAAGTAGGCAGAAGCGCCTGCTTTTTTTATCAGGAAAATTATGGTAGAATAAAGTATTAAGTATCAGGTAAAGTAGGTGTATTATGCGTTGTCCCAAATGTCATTGCAATAAGTCTAGTGTTATTGATAGCCGTCAGGCTGAGGACGGCAATACCATTCGTCGTCGCCGTGAGTGTGAAGAATGCGCCAACCGCTTCACGACCTTTGAACGCTTGGAGGAAATGCCTCTTTTAGTTATCAAAAAGGATGGAACGCGCGAGCAATTTTCCCGCGATAAAATTCTCAATGGTATTATCCAGAGTGCTCAGAAACGTCCTGTTTCTAGCAGTGATATTGAGAAAGCTATCAGTCGTATTGAACGCAAGGTGCGTAGTGACTATGATAGTGAGGTGGAGAGTACAGTCATTGGTAATCTTGTCATGGATGAGCTAGCGGAACTGGATGAGATTACCTATGTCCGTTTTGCCAGCGTTTATCGTTCTTTTAAGGATGTTGATGAGATTGAGGCTCTCCTACGTCAAATCACCAACCGCGTGAGAAGTAAGAAAAAAGGTGGCCAAACCCATGACGCCGAATGATACCTTCTCCTACCTCAGAGAAAATGCCATTTCTTATGATAATCACAGTATGGCTCGTCTCTATCAACCTATTTTAGGGCTAGAGGCGGTCGGGCTTTACGCTTATTTGGCAACTTTTTGGGATAACGGGGCAAAGCCTCATAAGTTTACTGAAATTTTGAATCACATGCAGTTTGGTATGTCACGGTTTGAGGAGGCATTGGCCTTATTAACGGCAATGGATTTGGTAGCCTTTTACCAGACGGGAGAAGGCTATCTGATTCATCTTAAGCCTGCTCTGTTAATTTCAGACTTTCTAGCCAACCCAGCCTATAGTCGCTTGCTTGAGCAACGTATCGGGGAAGCTGCTTTTAAAAATCTAATGGTATCAGAGCCGGATAAGGCTAGAAATCTATCTAAAAAGTTTTCGGATCTTTTCTCTGACTTTGGGAATCTAGAATTGACAAAACAGTCGAAAGGTCATTTTGATTGGGACTCTTTTCAGAAACGAATGTTTCATGACGGTCTACGTCTGGATAATGAAAAAGATGATGTGCTTGCTCTTTACAGTTTGGCAGAACGTTATCGCTTGACTTGGTTTGATTTGTATCAAGTAGCTAAAGAAACAGCTTATCAAGGGGTGATTTTACCTAAACGATTGTCAGCAAAATTGGAGAAGAATAAGCAAGCTAATGTTCCATCAGACTTTTCTGATCAGGAAAAGATTTTGTTACATAAGGCTAAATCATCTAGCCCACAGGTTCTCTTAGCTGAGATTAAAAAAGGTCGCAGGGCGACTGTCACGGCAGATGAGTTGAAAGTGCTAGATGATTTAGTGGCTATGAATTTCTTAGATGAAGTTATCAATGTCATGGTTATATATACCTTGGCAAAAACTAAGTCAGCCAATCTCAATAAAACTTATTTGATGAAGATCGCCAATGATTTTGCTTATCAAGAGGTCAAAAGTGCAGAAGTAGCTATTAGTAAAATGCGCAGCTTTGACCAAAGAAAAAAAGACAGTAAGCCCAAAGCAGTCAAGTCCAATGTGCCTGACTGGAGTAAACAAGACTACAAAAATGAAACCACGCAAGAGGAGCAAGAGCGTCTTGAGGAACTCAAACGCCAGGCTTTGGCGCGTTTAGGAGGGAGTGAGTAGATGGAAAAAGTTGGACAAACCTTGAGCCGTAGTGGTCATTTGCGTCAAGCGGAGACAGACGCCCTCATGCAGGAAATTTTGGCGGACTCTGAGATTGCAGAATTTATCGCCAATCATCACTTGACTTCCGAGCAAATCAAGCGCAGTCTGCCAAAATTTAACCAGTATCGCAACGAGCGTGCCAAATTTCAGTCCGGTGATACCAGCTATATCGCTAAAGGCTACCAACCAGTCATCTTCATGAACGAAGGTTATGCTGATGTGTCTTATCGGGAAACGGCAGAGCTAAAAGTTGCCCAACGGCAGAGAGCTATCGAAGAGAGGATTCATTTGGTTAGTCTACCTAAGACATACAAGAAAATTACCTTTCAAGATGTGACTCTTGATGATGTCAAACGGGTAGAAGTTTTTCAGGACTTGGTTAATTTTGTGGCTGATTATCCTCAAAATGGGCAGAAAGGTCTCTATCTTTATGGAGATATGGGAGTTGGCAAGTCTTTCATTCTGGCAGCAATGGCGCGTGAATTGGCCGAGAAAAAAGGTGTTTCTACCACCTTCTTGCATTTTCCAAGCTTTGCCATTGATGTCAAGAATGCCATCAATACAGGAACAGTCAAGGAAGAAATTGATGCTGTGAAAAAAGCAGAGCTTTTAATCTTGGATGATATTGGAGCTGAGCAATCGACCTCTTGGATTCGCGATGAGGTGCTACAAGTTATCTTACAATACCGCATGCTAGAAGAACTACCAACCTTTTTCACCTCCAATTACAGCTTTGCTGATTTGGAGAGAAAACTGGGCAGTGTCAAAGGTTCTGACGAATCTTGGCAAGCTAAGCGCGTTATGGAACGCATTCGTTTTCTGGCAAAAGAAGTTCATCTCCAAGGGGAGAATCGACGCTAATTCAGAATTTAATCTTAGGAAGGAAAACTATCTCTGTTTTGAGATAGTAGGAAATTATGGCTTTACCTACAGTTGCCATCGTTGGTCGTCCCAATGTTGGTAAATCAACACTATTTAACCGTATTGCTGGAGAGCGTATCTCTATCGTCGAAGACGTAGAGGGTGTGACCCGTGATCGTATTTATACCACTGCTGAGTGGTTGAATCGTCAGTTCTCTCTTATTGACACGGGAGGTATTGACGACGTTGATGCACCATTTATGGAGCAAATCAAGCATCAAGCTGATATTGCCATGACTGAAGCTGACGTTATTGTTTTTGTGGTTTCTGGTAAAGAAGGAGTAACAGACGCTGATGAGTATGTGGCACGTATTCTTTATAAAACAAATAAACCCGTCATTTTAGCGGTTAACAAGGTCGATAACCCTGAGATGCGAAATGATATTTATGATTTTTATTCGCTGGGTCTTGGAGATCCATTTCCAGTCTCCTCTGTCCACGGGATTGGTACGGGAGACATTTTAGATGCCATTGTAGAAAATCTTCCAACAGAGCATGAGGAAGAAAATCCTGACATCATCAAGTTTAGCCTAATTGGTCGTCCAAATGTGGGCAAATCAAGTCTTATCAACGCTATTCTGGGTGAAGAGCGCGTGATTGCTAGCCCAGTAGCAGGTACAACCCGTGATGCTATTGATACTAACTTTACAGACAGCGACGGTCAGGAATACACCATGATTGACACGGCTGGAATGCGCAAGTCTGGTAAGGTTTATGAAAATACCGAGAAGTATTCGGTTATGCGCTCTATGCGTGCTATCGATCGCTCGGACGTTGTTCTTTTAGTTATCAACGCTGAGGAAGGTATCCGTGAGTATGATAAACGTATCGCTGGTTTTGCTCATGAAGCTGGGAAAGGGATGATTATCGTTGTCAACAAGTGGGATACCCTTGAAAAGGATAACCATACTGTTGCTCAATGGGAAGCAGACATTCGTGACCAGTTCCAATTTCTCAGCTATGCGCCAATCATCTTCGTATCAGCCGTAACCAAGCAACGTTTGCACAAATTACCTGAGATGATCAAACGCATCAGTGAAAGTCAAAACAAGCGTATCGCATCAGCAGTTCTTAACGATGTTATCATGGATGCTATTGCCATCAACCCAACACCAACAGATAAGGGCAAGCGCCTGAAAATCTTTTATGGAACGCAAGTTTCTGTTAAACCACCAACCTTTGTTATCTTTGTCAACGAAGAAGAACTTATGCACTTCTCTTATCTTCGTTTCTTGGAAAATCAAATTCGTGCAGCCTTTGGCTTTGAGGGGACACCGATTCATCTCATCGCACGAAAACGTAAATAAGTGATGAAAGGGGCTGCTATGAGGCAGTCTTTTTAGGTCAAATCATGTTTAAAAAGATTCAAGAATACCTTGCTTATCAGGGTGTTAAATATATGAAAGCAGAGAAAGCAGGGAATCAAGCACATGCTATGGAAGAGTTGAAAAAGCTTGGCCAGGCCGCTCGTGAGGAGATGCAGGCCTTATCAAAACATCTGGATAGTAAAATTAGTGGCTTTGTCATGGCTCGTGTCAGTAACTGGGCTAATCAAGCGCAAATTGCTCGTCCACACTTTTGGTGCTTTTTTATAGAAGAAGGAGCTGAGCCTGACGACATTGCTTTTGCTATCCGACTTTATGGAAATCCAGACTATTTCGGAATTTCTGTCGAAGTCAGTTTTGTGGAACGTAAGAAATCAGAAAAAACTCTGACAAAACAGAACCGTGTACTGTCGGTAGCAATTGCAGAGCCACTTTACTATATGGTTCAGATTGATGGTGTCAGTCACCGAGAAGAGGGGAACGAGTCAAATCGCCTACGCCTACAAGAAGAGGTTAAATCAGGAAAAGTCAGAAAAGCCCTGGTGAAATATGACATTTCTTTAAATGCTAAAACTAGCCTAGATGAGATAATACCTGAACTTATCAAAGGATTTAAAGTCCTGATGCCATATTATCAAGCAACAAAAAAAGATTGAAGACGGTGTACTTCAATCTTTTTATTGACCTTGCTGATTACTATTTGTAACCGATTCTTGACTACTTTGTTCAGAGATAGTAGAATCTTGTGAACTTGCTTCTGTAACCGAAGTACTTTCTGAGCTTGTTTCGGAACTTGTGCTAGGGGCAGTAGTGGTTTCGTAGTAGTAAGTGTAGTTTTGGTGTTGTTTGGCGTTGTTGAGGTAGAGGTGGCTACCACTTCGGTAAAGGCCCTCAGGCATTACCCAATCTTCATTATAGCCACCTGTTAGGTAGGTTATCATTTCACGGTAGACATCAATGGCAACGTTTAATCCTTCTCCATAAATTGGAGTTTGACGATTTTTATAACCAGTCCAAACAGCCATAGAATACTGAGGGGTATAACCGACAAAGTTTTCGTCAGGGGCCATAACTCCGACATTCCAATAATTCAAACCAAGTTTTTCTTCGATAGCGGCCAATTCATCTTCTGTATAGTTGGAAGTTCCTGTTTTACCAGCTTGATTGAGCCCATAGATTTGTGCTCGTGTCCCAGTGCCATAGTAAAGGACAGTTTTGAGCATATCTGTCATCATGTAGGCAGTTGTTTCCTTCATGGCACGATTGCTTTTGGCTTCATAGTTCTTGCTTGAACCGTCGCTAAAAGTAATCTTATTGACATATTGAGGTTCGTAGTAAATACCTCCGTTAGCAAAGGCAGCGTAAGCAGCAGCCATCTTTTCACTGCTTGCTCCATACTGCTGCTCCGTACTAGAAGTAGAACTTGAAATTGCGTTTGAATAGTAAAGTTCAGGATAATGAATCCCAAGATTTGCTAAGAAATCGCTGGCTTTATCTAAGCCAGTAGCTTCTAAAGCTTTTACTGCCGGAACATTTCGCGATTGCATGATGGCTGTTTGCATAGTCATCCAACCGTAGTACTGACGATCCCAGTTATAAAGTTGGGTCGTTGTACCTGGCCAGTAGTAGACAGAGTCATTTAGGTTTTGAGCTGTTGAAGTATAAACCTCATTTTCAATAGCTGGCGCGTAGTCAGTAACGGGTTTCATTGTAGAACCCCAGTCACGATCGGTTAAGACAGCCTGATTGGTACCGAAGGTAACATCTTCTTTCTGGTTACGAACCCCTAACTGTGCGACCACATGCCCGTTTGTCACATCAATCACGGTAGAAGCCACTTGGAGATCTTCATCTGGATATGAAACGTAATTGTCAGTGTTGTAAATATCGTAGAGACGCTCCTGAGCAGCACTATCAACATTGGTGTAGACTTTGAGACCAGCGCTAAAGATGTCAAGACCAGTATCTTTTTTGACTTGAGAGATAACTTCTGTCAAATAATTATCCAAATATTTTGGAAAACTTGATGTAGGTTTTAAGGTCTGTAAACCATCTGTAACAGGAGTAGCGACAGCCGCGTCGTATTCTTCCTTGGTGATGTATTTGTGGCGATACATCTGAGACAATACTGTATCACGTCGTCTTGTAGCTAACTCAGGCTGTGTGTAAGGGTCATATTGGCTAGGTGCTTGAGGGATACCTGCAAGGAGAGCTAGCTGAGCTACGGATAACTCTGTCAAATCTTTACCGAAATAAGATTTAGCCGCGGTTCTCATACCATAGTTTCCATTTCCCATAAAGACCTTATTGATGTAGAAGGTCAAAATTTCTTCCTTGGTAAATTGTCGCTCCATCTGAAGGGACAGCCAGATTTCTTGCATTTTTCGTTTGATGGTACGGTCAGACTCAGCGGTAGAAAAATAGGCTAGCTTAATCAACTGCTGATCGAGGGTTGAGCCCCCTTGTGTCGTATCGTTGGTCAAATTATGCCAAATAGATCCCATAATACGATAAATATCAATACCACGGTGTTGGAAAAAACGATGATCTTCGATTGAGACAATGGCATTAACCAATCCTATTGGGATACTGTCGGATGATACCAACTCTCGTTTTTCAGTTCCCAAGTCAGCTATGAGATTGTTATCCTTATCGTAAATCAAGCTAGAGCTGGTTGCTTGTAATTTCTCCTTTGACAGTTCAGGCGCCTGACTAGCATAGTAAGCGAAGAGGCTTCCTCCAGCAATGACAGCTAGAATAATTAGGCTTAATAGGCTAATAGCAAGATAGCTTAGGATTTTTTTCCAGGTAATAGGCCCTTTGATTTTTGGGCGTTTTAATTTTTTAGTTACGTTTTTGATGTTAATCACCGCCTAAAATGTATTTATCTATGATATCTAGGTAAGGCACCTGTGGATAGGCACCTGATTCTATGGCGAAACCATTTTTTTTGATATAATCAAGAGGCATGGATTTATTACCGTTATCAATTTGATAAAAATCTATCAAAGGCTTCGCTGGAAGAAGATAGGTTTCCTTGAGACTGGAGAAATGAAGCAAGACAAAGCAGATACCGCTTTGCTCTAAGACACCAATCATGTGTTCAATCTGATGCAGATGAAAATTCTTCATAGGCATAGCTGTTTTTTGACGGGTTTCTTTGGCTTCAAAGTCAATATAATGCCCCTTGTAAACGCCTGAATAGTCAGTTGTTGAGGCTTGTCTAAAGTAGGCCTCAACGATTTTTGCTCGACTTCGTCTTGGGTAGTCCACCTTGACAATTTGGATAGGGGTAGGCTTCTTGTGAATGACCGCAATTTGACGTGACAAGTAATAGTCATTAGTCGAATTGATGGCTGATTCAAAGCTCATGCCTCTATTGGCAAAGTCTACTTGTTTCTGAACTTGTCGATTGGGTGAAATCGGATGAATCCGACCCTTGATACTATGAGGATAGTTGACCATAACCCTCCCTTAATTCTTTACCTATATTCTACTAATTATACCATAATTTAAAAAAGGATGACAAATAATGACCGCATTTTTAGTAACCGGCTATAAAAATATAGAGCTGGGTATTTTTCAAGACAAAGATCCACGCGTTAAAATTATCAAAGGAGTTATTGAGAGAGACTTGCTTCGTTTGGTTGAAGAAGGTGTGGATTGGCTGATTTTTATGGGAAATCTTGGTTTTGAGTATTGGGCCCTGGAGGTTGCTAAAAGGTTGCAGGATGAGTATGGCTTTTCTCTGGCTACAATTTTTCCTTTTGAAAATCACGGAGAAAACTGGAATGAGTCTAATCAGGAAAAACTGGCACTTTTTAAGTCGGTTGACTATGTCAAATATGCCTTTGAGTGCTATGAACATCCGGGTCAATTTAAGCAATATAATCAGTTCTTGATTGATAATACTCAAGGAGCCTATGTGTTTTATGATAAGGAGAATGAAAGTTCCTTAAAATACCTTTACAATATGATGACAGAACAAGAAGATTATGATTTAAGAACATTGACGGTAGATGATTTGAATGATTTTGTATTGGATTGGCATGAATGAATCCAAACTCTTGATTTTTTATCTACTTTTAGGTAGTATAGAAATGATAAGGTTTTAGATTAACCAATAGTGATGTACGGAGTGTGTGTGATATGGCAAAAATTATTTTGAGTCCTAAAGAGATTTTTGAGCGTGAGTTTAAAATTGTCCTTCGGGGATATGATAAAGATGAGATTGATGAGTTTTTAGATGATATTATCAAGGATTATGAAACTTATGCAGCCCAGTTACAAGTCCTACGTCAGGAAAATGAGCAATTACGAGAACAGTTGAAAAACCAAATCGTTGAATCTCCAGCTGCTTCGACTGAGACACAGGTCTTTACAACGCCTCTCGAACCAGAACAAGGTCAGTCAGTCAGTCCATCTTATGGGAATTCAATCAACCAGCCAAATGATTTGTCGCGCCTTTCAGCTTCGGTGACAAATTTTGATATTCTCAAGCGTATTAGCCGTTTGGAAAAAGAAGTTTTTGGCAAACAAATTATTGAATAGCCAAACATAAACAAGATGTAATTTTCGGATAATCGCGTGAAAAACAGGTTTTTTCATGAGGAAAGTCCATGCTAGCACGGGCTGAGATGCCCGTAGTGTTTGTGCTAGGTGAAACAATAAGCCTAGGGACGCCTTTGGCGTTACGGCGAGGAAAAGGGCTAAGTCTCAGGATATGTCCCAGTACCTCTGAAAGTGCCACAGTGACGTAGTTTTTGGGGAAACTCAAAAAATGGAACGCGGTAAACCCCTCAAGCTAGCAACCCAAACCTTGGTAGGGGCACGAGATAGCCGGAATTGAACGGACTATCTTGACTGGAAACAGTAGACAGATGATTATCGAAGGAAGTGGTACCTAGTCACTTCTGGAACAAAACATGGCTTATAGAAAATTGCATATAGGGTGAGGACTAGGACGAAGGTTCTAGTCTTCTTTTTCAATTCTGGAAGATTCGTAAAGTGATTTTAATCTTAGAAATCCAGACTTGTGCTATAATAAACCTAACTAAACTAAGAATAAGGAAGAAAATGAAAGAAACGTTTAACTTAATTGCCACGGTTGCTGCTGGTCTAGAGGCGGTAGTTGGTCGCGAAGTAAGGGATCTTGGCATTAATTGTCAGGTCGAAAACGGAAAGGTTCGTTTTTCAGGTGATGTTAGAACCATCATTGAAACTAATCTTTGGTTGCGTGCGGCAGATCGCATTAAGATTGTGGTGGGGACTTTTCCGGCAAAAACTTTTGAAGAACTTTTTCAGGGGGTTTTTGCGCTAGATTGGGAAAATTATATTCCTTTAGGCTCTGCTTTTCCTATCTCAAAAGCTAAGTGTGTCAAGTCAAAACTTCACAATGAACCTTCTGTACAGGCAATTAGCAAGAAAGCTGTCGTCAAGAAACTGCAAAAGCATTTCCACCGACCAGAGGGAGTTCCTCTGATGGAAAATGGTCCTGAATTTAAAATTGAGGTATCTATTGTCAAGGATGTTGCGACCATTTTGATTGATACGACGGGTTCCAGTCTTTTTAAACGCGGTTACCGTACTGAAAAAGGTGGCGCCCCTATCAAGGAAAATATGGCGGCAGCTATTCTCCAGCTGACCAACTGGTTTCCAGATAAGCCCTTGATTGACCCGACCTGCGGTTCAGGGACTTTCTGTATTGAGGCTGCGATGATAGGGATGAATATCGCTCCAGGATTTAACCGTGATTTTGCTTTTGAGGCTTGGCCTTGGGTGGATAAGGATTTGGTACAAAGCGTCCGCGATGAGGCTGAAAGAAAAGCTAACTACGATGTGAATTTGGACATCATGGGCTGTGATATTGATGCTCGTATGGTGGACATTGCCAAGAAAAATGCAGAGGAAGCAGGGCTTGCTGATATAATCACCTTTAAGCAAATGCGACTCCAAGATCTTCGAACCGACAAAATCAATGGAGTCATCGTTTCCAATCCGCCGTATGGGGAACGCCTATTGGATGATGAAGCAATCAATGTTCTCTACCGTGATATGGGAGAAACTTTTGCCCCCCTCAAAACATGGAGTAAGTTTATCCTGACCAGTGATGAGAATTTTGAAAAGAAATACGGCAGTCTAGCTGATAAAAAGCGCAAACTTTACAACGGTACTTTGAAAGTTGACCTTTACCAATACTATGGTGAGCGGGTCAAACGACAAGAGGTTTAGAAAGGGAAGATATGTCCAAGGAAAAAACACCAAAGCAGGAACCAGAAAAACTAAATTTTGAAGATGCTAAGGACATGACCATTGAAGAGGCCGTCCGCAAGGAAGCTGAAATCAAAGCAGGGGTCACAGAAAACGATAACATTTTAGATAAATATATCAAACAAAATCGTGAGGAAGTTGCTTCACAAAAATTTGAAAACACTCGTGAACTAACAGAACTACAAAAGAAGACTATTGATGATTTCATTGCTGAGCAACGCAAAGATTTGGAAGAGACCAAAGTCTTAGATGAGAGTGAGCTTGTTTCGACTAGCGCGCCTCTTGCATCGGAAGCTGTCTCAGAAATTCCTGAAATCAGCTCAGTGAGTGCTGATTTAGAAACTGACAAAGTTGCTGCAAGCGAAGTTTCCAAGATGGATGGAACCATTGGCATCGGTGACGATCATCCAGCACAGCCATTTTATAAGAAAAAAGGACTCTGGTTAGGTGCAGCGGTTGCCTTGATTTTAGGTGGCTCTGCCATTGGCTATGGTCTGTTGCAAGGGAACAAGGCTAGTCATTCAGCGGAGACAACTACTCAGACGACAGAAGCAACTGAAACAAGTCAGGATTCCTCCGAAAAAGACAAAAAGAATCTTGCTGATTTCAATGAACGCTATGCAACTTTCTTTACCGATAAGGAACAAACCAAGTTGAAAAACAGCGAGTTTGACAAGGTTTCTGAGCTCGAAAATCTGCTTAAAGCTTTGGAAGGTAGTCAATATTATGATGATGCCAAAAGTAAGTTTGATCGTTTGACTAAGTCTATTGCAGCTGTGAAAGCTGTCAATGAAAAATTTGAGAGCCCAGCTGTTGTTGACGGGGAAAAAGTGGAAGCTGTCCTGAAAGCAGGTTCTAATCTGGACGATCTTTCATCTACTTCTTTGAATACTGGAAACGCCAATCTTGATACCCTTCTTCAGGCAGTGGTGGCTGAAGCTCGTAGCAATTCAGCTACTTCTGGAGGGAAAGGCGGAGCAAAACCAGCAGTTAATAGTCCTTCTAGCGACAAATCTTCAGCAGTGACTGAGAGTCCAGCCCCAGCTCCATCAGCTAGTTCAGTATCAGCAGCGAGTATTTATGGCATTACCAACTATGATGTTAATACTCTTCAGCGCGATTTAAGTCGAGTACCTTATAACTTTGACGTGATTGCTGACAGTGATAATCCTGCCTGGACTTTTAACGAAGGAATCCTAGAAAAAATTGTGGCGACCTCTCAAGAGCGTGGCTATATTACAGGAAATGACTACATTTTGGAGAAAGTGAATATTGTCAATGGTAACGGTTACTACAATATGTTCAAGCCAGATGGTACTTATCTTTTCTCTATCAACTGCAAAACGGGCTACTTTGTCGGCAATGCCAAAGGCCACTCAGATGCCTTAGATTATTAAAACACTTGAAAATCCCAAGGAAATAAACAGACCCCACAAGTCAGACATAAAATCTAACTTATGGGGTCTATAGTACAATTCCTAAGGGATTTTTTGTATAGTCGAATGAATTAGAATTCAGACAAGGAAGTGAGATGCAGGAAGCACTAGAGTATGGCAAACCGACAGTGACGATGTATCCAAGCTAATTCAAATGACTACATTATTCGGAATAGGCTTCAGGGCAATCAAGCTCATCGGAGTACGTTTCTTCAATAGTAAATTTAGGATCCTGTAGAGCTCCGTCTGTTCTGGTTTTATCAAGATTCGCGAAGTAATTTGGAATGGCGCAAAACATGGCTGCAATATCTTCTGCCACAACTTCAGGAGGTTCAACTTCTTCACCGATAAGCCAATGTTTGATAACATTCAAATAAGCTCCGATAAGGGCAGTTGCAAAATAGCTGTTTTTTCTAGAGGCTATTTTATCTGAAGAATTCCAAGGAAGGTCAAAGGCGTCGAAAACAATAGAGGCATTATTGTTAAATTTGTCAGTAAATTTATTATAATCTCCACTTAATATGAGAGATTTGATAAATTGATGGTTCTGGTACATGAAATTCAGGGTAGTGTAAAAAACATCCTCTGGACGAGTAGCGCAAAGGAACTTCTCACGTTCATCGTAGTATTCTATGATAAGCATTGTCAGGATGTAATCTAGTAAATCCTCTTTATTGTCAAAGTGACGGTAGAAGGTTCTTCTCGAAACCCCGGCTTTTTCTAAAATATGGTAAATAGTAATATCATTGTAGTAAGTTTCTTCGATTAGGTATCGAAAGGCATTGGCAATCATGTTCTTTGTTTCCCAAACCTGTTTCTTCTTGCCTAAAGAATGGTCCATAAAAATTCCTTTATTAGTATAACTCTTCCAAAGATACGACAAACGTGTATATTTTGCTTGTTATATCACAAAGTATCTTAAAGACAAGTAAAATACCTTGGAAATCAGGATCTAGGAGAGATTCGTCAGATAAAAACATCAAAAAAACTAAAAATATCTAAAAAAAGTAAAGTAATATGATGAAAACGGCCAAGAAAAGAATAAAATTATCTAAATTTCATGTATAAACGTCTATATAAAAATACACCAGGAACCTCTTCCTGGCGTATTTTTAAACAATATTTCTTTCAAAGGCATTGTCGGAAATACCCTGAGACAAGATAAGATTAGCCCATTCTTTGGCAGCGAATAGACTGTGGTCCTTGTAGTTGCCACAAGATTCGATTGTGGTGCCAGGGACGTCCTCCCAGCTAGTCACGGTGGCAATTTCTTCTAGGCTTGACTTAATGACTCTAGCGATAGTAGTCGCATCAACTTTGCCCCACATAATGAGGTGAAAACCAGTGCGGCAACCAAAAGGTGAGCAGTCAATCATACCGTCAATGCGTTCACGTATCAGTTTTGCCAGCAAATGCTCAATGGTGTGCAGTCCTGCGGTTTCGATGGAATTTGTATTTGGCTGAACCAAGCGAATGTCGAAATTGGTAATGATGTCCCCAGCAGGGCCATTTTCCTCAGAAATCAAGCGAACATAAGGAGCTTTTACAGCTGTGTGATCCAGCTCGAAGCTCTCAACAATAACTTTTTTTGTCATAGATTACTCCAATAAATTATTTTCTTCTATCATACCATAAAATCACTTTTTAGATTGTGAAACGCTTTATTTTATGATAAACTTAAAGATGGTTTTGATTGAAAAACTAAGAAAATGAGGTGAACAAATGTTAAACGCAATATTAGCAGTTGTTTCTATCCTCGTCGGTTTAATGATTGGTTATGCAGTGGTTTCGGCAAAGATGAAATCAGCCAAAGAAGCTGCAGAACTAACTCTTCTCAATGCGGAACAAGATGCTGTTAATCTACGGGGGCAGGCTGAGGCAGAAGCTGATCATATTCGTAAAGCAGCTGAGCTTGAAAGCAAAGCCCACAAAAAAGAGCTCTTGTTGGAAGCAAAAGAAGAGGCTAGAAAGTATCGTCACGAAATTGAGCAAGAATTTAAGTCTGAGCGTCAAGAGTTGAAACAGATGGAGACACGTTTAAGTGAACGTGCCTCTTCACTTGACCGCAAAGATGAAAGTTTGGTCAGCAAGGAGAAACAGCTCGAATCCAAAGAGCAAAGTCTAACAGATAAATCTAGAAATATCGATGAGCGTGAGGGACAATTAGCAGAACTAGAAGCTAAAAAATATGCAGAACTTGAACGTGTCGGCAATATGACGATTGCTGAGGCGCGTGAAGTTATCTTGACCGAGACTGAAAATAATCTGTCTCATGACATTGCTACTCGCATTAAAGCGGCTGAGCAAGAGGTCAAGGATCGTTCGACAAAGACGGCAAAAGAATTGCTAGCGCAGGCCATGCAGCGTATAGCTGGTGAGTATGTGACGGAACAGACAGTGACGACAGTTCATCTACCAGACGATGGCATGAAAGGTCGTATCATTGGACGTGAGGGGCGCAATATCCGTACTCTAGAAAGTCTGACTGGGGTTGATGTTATCATTGACGACACGCCAGAAGTTGTGACTTTATCAGGATTTGACCCTATTCGTCGTGAAATTGCTCGTCTGACTCTTGAAGCACTTATCGCTGATGGGCGTATCCATCCAGCTCGCATTGAGGAGTTGGTTGAGAAAAATCGCAATGAGCTTGATAATCGTATCCGTGAGTATGGTGAGGCGGCTGCCTATGAGATTGGAGCGCCAAACTTGCACCCGGATTTGATTAAGATTATGGGACGCCTACAGTTTCGTACCTCTTATGGACAAAATGTGTTGCGCCATTCGGTCGAAGTCGGAAAACTTGCAGGAATCTTGGCAGGTGAATTGGGTGAGAATGTTGCCCTTGCTCGTCGTGCAGGTTTTTTACATGATATGGGTAAAGCTATTGACCGCGAGGTTGATGGAAGCCACGTTGAGATCGGGACAGAATTTGCCCGTAAGTATAAGGAACACCCAGTTGTCGTTAATACTATTGCTAGCCACCATGGTGATGTGGAACCAGAATCTGTTATCGCTGTTATCGTAGCGGCTGCTGATGCCCTCAGCTCAGCTCGTCCAGGTGCGCGTAATGAATCTATGGAGAACTATATTAAGCGTCTGCGTGATTTAGAAGAGATCGCTACAGGTTTTGATGGCGTGCAACAAGCTTATGCTCTCCAAGCAGGCCGTGAAATCCGTATCATGGTACAACCTAAGAAAATCAAGGATGACCAAGTTACAGTCATGGCTCATAAGGTTCGTCAAAAGATTGAGGATAACCTCAATTATCCAGGAAATATCAAAGTAACCGTTATCCGCGAACTGCGTGCAGTTGATTACGCTAAGTAGACAAAAAGCCGAAAGGCTTTTTGTTTTTTATCTGTTTCTTTCCTTGAAAAAGCTCCGCTATTTTGCTAAAATGGAGAGAACTGATATGAATGTTTTCATGGTAAAGAAGCTTTTTGCTTTTTTACCATCTGTAATCTTAGAAGAGGTTTTTACAATGTCTGAACGTGGCTTATTGATCGTCTTTTCAGGACCTTCAGGAGTTGGTAAGGGGACTGTGCGTGAGGAAATTTTTTCAACGCCAGATCACAAATTTGAGTATTCGGTTTCCATGACGACCCGCCCTAAAAGACCTGGCGAGGTTGAAGGAAAGGATTATTTTTTCCGCACTCGTGAGGAGTTTGAAGAACTAATTAAAAACGGTCAGATGTTGGAATATGCTGAGTATGTTGGTAATTATTATGGCACACCTCTGACTTATGTTAATGAAACCTTGGATAAGGGTATTGATGTTTTCCTGGAAATTGAGGTTCAGGGAGCTCTTCAGGTCAAAAAAAAGGTTCCAGATGGGGTTTTTATTTTCCTGACACCGCCTGATTTGGAAGAATTGAAAGATCGCTTGGTTGGTCGTGGAACGGATAGTGATGAGGTCATTGCACAGCGCATTGCCCGCGCCAAGGAAGAGATTGCCCTCATGCGTGAATACGACTACGCGGTGGTTAACGATGAGGTTCATCTGGCTGCTGAGCGGGTGAAACGCCTGATTGAAGCGGAGCATTATCGCGTGGAGCGCGTTATCGGCAAATACAATGATATGATTAAAGATATTTAGAAAAGAGACTGCTATTATGATGTTACAACCGTCAATTGACAAACTTTTAGATAAAGTACCTTCCAAGTATTCCCTCTGCATTTTGCAGGCAAAGCGTGCGCACGAATTGGAAGCAGGTGCCAATCCAACACAAAACTTTAAATCGGTGAAGAATACTCTCCGTGCCCTAGAAGAAATCGAATCAGGAAACGTAACGATTCACTCAGACCCGGAAGCAAAACGCGCCCAAGTTCTTGCTCGACTTGAAGCAGAGCGTTTGGCAAAAGAAGAAGAAGAACGCAAAATTAAAGAGCAAATCGCTAAAGAAAAAGAAGAAGAAGGAGAGAAAATCTAAGATAGGTATCTTGGATTTTTCCTTTATCATCAAGTGAAATTTAACAAGCAAATCGTTTTAGAAAGGAAGTTTATGAAGAAAATCGCGCAAATCATCGTTGATGTCCCTCTCATGCAGACTGACAAGCCCTTTTCTTATGCAGTGCCTGACAATCTGACGGACGCTATTGCTCTGGGGTCGCGGGTTCATGTTCCTTTTGGTAAGGGCAATCGGCTCTTGCAGGGGTTTGTGGTTGGTTTTTTGGAAAAAGCTGACGCTGATTTAAAAGAAATTGTTGATGTCCTTGATTTTGAGCCTGTGCTTAATCAGGAGCAACTAGATTTAGCTGACGCTATGAGGCAGACGGTTTTTTCGTACAAGATTTCCATTTTAAAATCCATGTTGCCAAGTCTGCTCAATAGTCACTATGATAAGAACTTGACGGCTCAAGAAACCTTGTCAGAAAAGGATCGTCAAGAAATTTTTGGCAGTTTGCCTAGCCTTTCTGCTAGTGACCTAGACAAAAGTTTAGAAAATAAAGTAGCGCGCTTGGTGCGCCAGGGTCAGATTGGGGTTGATTATCTAGCTAAGGATAGAAAGACCATCAAGACTGAAAAACGCTACAGGGTTAGCGTACCAAAGCTTACTCAGGTTGATTTAGGAAATCGTGCCAAAAAGCGTTTGGCCCTGCAGGCTTATCTGCTTGAAAATCCTCAAGACGGGAAAGTGGCGGATCTCAATAAGACTTTTTCCTCTCCAGTTGTGACTTTTTTTGTTGAACGGGGCTTCTTGACGACTTATGAGATTGAGCAAAATCGATCAGCTGATTATTTTGACCGTGTTAAGGAGACGGACTTCTTACAACTCAATGCTCAACAGCAAAATGTTGTGGATAGTGTGACGGAGAAAATCGGTCAGGACAATAAGCCTTTTTTGTTAGAAGGGATTACGGGATCTGGTAAAACAGAAGTTTATCTGCATATCATTGACCGTGTGTTGAAGCTGGGAAAGACAGCTATCGTTTTAGTTCCTGAGATTTCTCTGACGCCACAGATGACTCAGCGATTCATTTCTCGTTTTGGCAAGCAGGTGGCAATCATGCACTCAGGTTTGTCAGATGGGGAGAAATTTGATGAGTGGCGTAAGATTAAATCTGGCTCTGCTAAGGTTGTCGTTGGTGCCCGATCGGCTATTTTTGCCCCGTTGGAAAATATTGGTGCCATCATCATCGATGAGGAACACGAAGCGACTTACAAACAGGAGTCCAACCCCCGCTACCATGCACGTGATGTGGCGCTAATCCGAGCTAAATCTCATCAGGCAGTCTTGGTCTTGGGTTCGGCGACGCCGACTATTGAGAGTCGGGCACGCGCCAGTAAGGGGGTTTATGAGTTTTTGCAACTGACTCAACGTGCCAATCCTTTAGCAGCTATTCCAAGTGTTCGGGTGATTGATTTCAGAGATTATATCGGTCAGCAGGAGGCGGGGAATGTGACGCCAATCTTGCTGGAGAAAATTCGTGACCGCTTGGCTAAAAAGGAGCAGGTTGTTCTCATGCTCAACCGCAGGGGATACTCGTCCTTTGTCATGTGCCGAGATTGTGGTTACGTTGCTAACTGTCCCAACTGTGACATTTCCCTGACACTGCATATGGATACCAGAACAATGAACTGCCATTATTGTGGTCACCAGACAGGGATTCCACTGACTTGTCCCAACTGCCAGAGTCATAGTATTCGCTATTACGGAACAGGTACCCAGAAAGTCTATGATGAGCTGTCAGAGCTTTTGCCAGAGGCTAGAATTTTGCGCATGGATGTTGATACCACGCGTAAGAAAGGGGCTCACGAAAAGATTTTAGAGACCTTTGGCAATGGCGGAGCGGACATCTTACTTGGTACTCAAATGATTGCCAAGGGATTAGATTTTCCCAATGTGACCTTGGTTGGAGTAATCAACGCAGATACTTCGCTCAACTTACCTGATTTCCGAGCTGCAGAGCGGACTTTTCAACTTCTAACTCAGGTGGCCGGTCGAGCAGGGAGGGCTGAAAAGGCGGGAGAGGTTCTTATTCAGACTTATAATCCTAACCATTATGCCATCCAATTTGCTCAGAATCAGGATTACGAGGGTTTTTACAGGTATGAAATGAACATTCGTCGCCAGCTATCCTATCCGCCTTATTACTTCACAGTGGGCTTGACTCTATCTCATAAAGATGAAGAATTACTGGTCCGTAAAAGCTATCAGGTTATGGAAATGTTACGTAGTCGGTTGTCCCAGAAGGTTAAAATCTTAGGACCGACGCCTAAACCAATCGCTAGAACCCACAACCTCTACCATTACCAAATTATCATTAAGTACCGTTTTGAGAATCATTTAGAGGCAGTTCTTAATGCTATTTTGGATTGGACTCAGGAAACAGATAATAAGGAGTTACGACTAGCTATTGATCATGAACCACAGAATATGATGTAGAGTCTGTTACAAGGACTCTTCTCTTGTGCTTTGTGCAAGATTTGCTTGATAGGAGCACGGCTGATTGGCCTTTTCACATCTGACTTTTTCCCTGCCTTTTTATAAGGTGAAATTTATGAGTTAGACTTGGAAATATGATAAAATATTAGAAATTACAAATGGATAAAGTGGGATAACAAATGACAAAAACAAGATTATTATTTATGGGAACGCCTGATTTTTCAGCGACAGTTCTCAAAGGCCTTTTGGCAGACGAACGCTATGAGATTCTAGCAGTTGTTACTCAGCCGGATCGTGCTGTCGGACGCAAGAGAGAAATTCGGATGACACCTGTTAAAGAAGTGGCTCTGGCTCATGGTTTGCCAGTCTATCAACCTGAAAAATTGTCGGGCTCGGAAGAAATGGAAGCCATTATTAACTTGGGTGCTGATGGAATTGTAACGGCTGCCTTTGGTCAATTTTTGCCAACAAAACTTTTAAATAGCGTTGATTTTGCGGTCAACGTTCATGCCTCGCTTCTGCCTAAGTACCGCGGTGGAGCACCGATTCATTACGCTATTATCAATGGTGAAAAGGAAGCTGGTGTTACCATCATGGAAATGGTTAAGGAAATGGATGCTGGCGACATGGTAGCAAAAGCTTCAACGCTCATTTTAGATGAGGACAACGTTGGTACCATGTTTGACAAGTTAGCCATTGTCGGTCGTGATTTGTTAATTGAAACCCTGCCAGATTACCTTGCAGGAGAAATCCAACCTGAGCCTCAAGACCACAGTCAGGCGACTTTTTCACCAAATATTTCTCCAGAGCAGGAGCGCATTGACTGGAATAAATCGGCACGCGAGATTTTCAATCATGTCCGCGGCATGTACCCTTGGCCTGTGGCTCACACGCTTTTTGATAACAATCGTTTCAAGGTTTATGAAGTAGTAGAGGTTGACGGTTCAGGGATACCTGGTCAAATTATCGAGAAAACTAAAAAAACTCTGGTCGTTGCCGCAGGTAGCGGAGCGATTTCCCTAAAAACTGTCCAGCCAGCAGGTAAGCCTAAAATGGCAATAGCGGACTTCCTCAATGGTGTCGGGCGCAATCTGCAAGTAGGTGATTCTTTTGGCGAATAAATGGAAAAATACGGCGCGTGGGCAAGCGCTCATGGTTCTGGAAGAGGTTTTCCAAGAGGGAGCCTACTCCAACATCGCCTTAAACAAACAACTCAAAACAAGTACACTATCTGATCAGGACAAAGGTTTGGTGACTGAGTTGGTCTATGGAACAGTGGCTCGAAAAATGACTCTGGAGTGGCTTTTGGCTCACTATATCGAGGATCGTGATAAATTGCAGAGTTGGGTTTATGATTTGCTATTGCTTAGCTTGTACCAGCTGTCCTATCTGGACAAGATTCCAGCCCATGCGGTTGTCAATTCAGCTGTTGACTTGGCTAAAGAACGTGGGCATGGTCGTGGTGCTGAAAAGTTGGTCAATGGGGTTCTGAGAAAAATAATCCGTGATCCTTTGCCAGATCCAAATAGTATCAAGCGGGTTAATAAGCGCTATTCTATTCTCTACTCCCTTCCTGTTTGGTTGGTGAAAAAATTGATTGACCAATACGGAGAGAAGCGCGCGGTTAAAATTTTTGAAAGCCTTTTTGTCCGCAACAAAGCCTCGGTTCGAGTGATCAATCCAGACCATATAACTGAGATTGCTGAGAAGACTGGTGCGGAGCCTTCTCAGCTGTCATCGGTTGGTCTGACCAAACCATCGGGCGTCTTTGCAGCGACAGACTACTTTAAAACTGGTCAGATCACCATTCAGGATGAGACTAGTCAGTTAGTGGCACCAGCCTTGGACATTCAAGGAGATGACCTTATTTTGGATGCTTGCGCAGCGCCAGGTGGTAAGACTGTTCATATGGTTTCTTACCTGACTACGGGAACTATCACAGCCCTCGATTTATATGACCATAAGCTGGGGCTGATTCGTGACAATGCGGAGCGTCTCGGTTTATCTGACAAGATTCAGACCTATAAACTGGACGCAAGCTTAGTAGCTCAGCATTTTCCCAAAGACCACTTTGACAAAATCTTGGTGGATGCCCCCTGCTCTGGGATTGGGCTGATTCGAAGAAAGCCTGACATCAAGTATAATAAGGAGTTACAGGATTTTTCTAGCTTGCAAGAAACACAGCTGGAAATCTTAGCTAGTGTTTGTCAAACCCTCAAGAAAGGTGGTATAATGGTATACAGCACCTGTACCATCGTTCCTGAGGAAAATCAAGAAGTAGTGGCTAAGTTTTTGGCTAGTCACCCCAACTTTGAACAGGTAGAACTAGAACACAAGCAGAAAGATATTGTCCTTGATGGCTGTCTGCTCATCACACCAGAACAATATGGAACGGATGGCTTTTTCATTGCGAAATTCCGCCGTTTGGCTTAGTATCTAAGGAGGAAAGCTGAAAATCAGCAGATTATGATGAAAATTGCATTACAAACGGATATTGGACTCAAACGTTCAAATAACCAAGATTTTATCAACAAATATACCAATAAGAGTGATATTGTGCTGATTGTCCTTGCTGACGGCATGGGCGGACATCGTGCGGGTAATATTGCCAGTGAAATGGCCGTGACCGATTTGGGTTGCTCTTGGGTCAATACTGACTTCACTGAGTTGAGCCAGATTCGCGACTGGATGTTTGAAACCATCGAAGCTGAGAACCAGAAAATCTACGAATTGGGCCAAACAGATGATTATAAGGGGATGGGAACTACAATCGAGGCGGTTGTTCTTCTGAAAGATGTTGCTATCTTCGCCCATGTTGGTGACTCACGTATCGGTCTCATCCGTAACGGCTCCTACCAACTCTTGACTAGCGACCATTCCTTGGTTAATGCTTTGGTCAAAGCAGGGCAACTGACAGAAGAGGAAGCCGCGGCTCATCCGCAAAAGAATATCATCACTCAGTCTGTGGGACAAGCTGCGCCTCTAGAAATTGATGTTGCCGTTCAAGTCTTAGAAGAAGGAGACTACCTCCTGATTAATAGCGACGGTTTGACAAATATGGTTTCAAATCAAGTGATTTTGGATATTGTCATGGAAGAAACTAGCCTTGAAGTTAAGGCGGAAGCTCTTGTCGAACAAGCCAATTTCGAAGGAGGACTTGACAACATCACCGTTGCCCTAGTAGCAGTTGAAAGTGAGGCCGTGAGATGATTCAGATTGGCAAACTCTTTGCTGGTCGGTATCGTATTCTCAAATCCATCGGTCGCGGGGGAATGGCAGATGTTTACTTGGCAAATGACCTGATTTTGGACAATGAAGAAGTGGCTATCAAGGTCCTTCGAACCAATTACCAAACAGACCAAGTAGCTGTTGCCCGTTTTCAACGTGAGGCACGAGCTATGGCGGAGCTTTCTCACCCTAATATCGTTGCCATACGCGACATCGGCGAGGAAGATGGTCAACAATTTCTTGTGATGGAATATGTTGACGGCGCTGATTTGAAGAAATACATTCACGACCATGGTCCTCTATCGAATGAAGAAGTCATTCGCATTATGCGACAAGTCTTGTCAGCTATGACCCTTGCACACCAGAAAGGGATTATTCATCGTGACCTTAAGCCACAAAATGTTCTTCTGACAAAAGATGGTAGAGCTAAGGTGACGGACTTTGGGATTGCGGTGGCCTTTGCTGAGACAAGTCTAACTCAGACCAACTCCATGTTGGGTTCAGTTCACTATCTATCTCCTGAGCAAGCACGTGGTTCTAAGGCTACTATCCAAAGCGATATCTACGCTATGGGAATCATGCTCTTTGAAATGCTAACAGGACATATTCCCTATGATGGTGATTCAGCAGTCACCATTGCTTTACAGCATTTTCAAAAACCCTTGCCTTCAATTGTGGCTGAGAATCCAAATGTTCCACAAGCTTTGGAAAATGTGGTTCTGCGAGCGACAGCTAAAAAATTGACTGACCGCTACATTTCCACCTATCAAATGATTCGTGACCTCTCATCTGCTTTGGATCCAGGACGAGCTAGGGAGCGTCGTTTGACTTTTGATAATGGGTCAACAACGAAGACAAGCCTGCCTAAGCTGGAGACAAATACGGCAAATACGTCTCGTGACCACCTGTTGAAAAAAACATCTGAGATTGAGGCTCCACCAACAGTAGCCGCTCCATCAAGCGAACATGGGCAGCAAACCTCAAAACCTGTCAAGAAAAAACGCCGCCCATTAGCGACATTTTTCAAGATTTTCTTAGGTATTTTACTGATTTTTGGATTAATATTCGGCTATTTGGCACTTTCAGACAAAACTGAAGTTAAGGTACCAGATATGATTGGCATGACGCAGACTCAAGCAGAAAGTGCTCTTGAAGAAGCTGGCCTGAAGCTAGGAACAGTTTACGAAATTGACAGCGAGACTGTTGAATCTGGAAAGGTTGTGAAAACCAATCCGACCCCAGGGGCCAATCGTAAAGAGGGATCGAAAGTTGACTTGTACATTTCATCAGGTAGTGAGACCTTTGACATGCCAGACTATATAGGGAAGACTTATGAAGAGGCAAAAGCTGAGCTGATGGCTACTTATCAAGTACCTGAGGAAAAGATTACCTATGAGGAAGTAGAAGATACTGATGCCGATAATGGAACCATTGTGTCCCAAACGCCAAAGGCAGGAGATTCTTACAATCTAAAAGGAACAACTAAAATTGTTTTTAGAGTAGCTGCTAAGGAAAATATTAGTATGCCAAATGTAACTACAGACGCCTCAGGGAACTCTATGACTTACAGTCAGGCTATAGCTGTTTTAACGGCTCTAGGCATTTCAGAGTCACGGATTAAACTCTACACAAAAACGGAGTCAGGTTATCTAGAGGTTAAAAAACCAAGCAGTAACAGTCTAGTTGTTGGTCAGGAACCTTTTTATGGAACTAGTATTTCTGTCAAGGGTGAAGAAACCATTACTCTCTATCTACAGGCAGAAGTTTCGACGACAACAGAAACCACTGAAACAACAACCGCTTCAACTGAGACGACAACCACTTCAACTGAGACGACAACCAGTGAGACTGAAACGACCACCAGTCAGTAAGAAAATCCGCCCTAGGGTGGATTTTTTGCTTTTTCTGAAAGAATGGCTGAAATTTGAGATTAAATCTGATAAAATGGCATTAGCGATGACAACAGTAAAGGAGTAACATGAAAAAATTTCATATTTTCTTGATTGTGGAGAGTGCCCTCTTGGCTATGGCTATCATGACCATTTTGTCCAAGGACATTTCTGCCTTTCTCTTGCTCTTGGTGGTGACCTTACTTTTGCTCCGCTTTTACAATTTGGGCAGTCGCAATAATTTTCTTCTGACAGCTAGTTTTTGGTTGCTCTTTCTGGTTTTCATGCTTAATCCTTACGTGATTGTGGCCATTCTTTTCGGTGTGGTCTATGTTTTGATTAATCATTTTTCTCAGGTTAAGCAGAACAATCGCAGAGCTTTGATTCGCTTTGAGGAAAAGGAGTTGACGGTATCAACTTCTGCTAATCAGTGGCTCGGTGATCACGAACCTCTCAAACGGACCAGCTTTGCTTTTGACGACATCAATATTATCCGTCTTACAGGAAATGACACCATTGATTTGAGGGAAGTTATCGTGTCAGGAAAGGCCAATCATATCCTGATTCGTAAGGTTTATGGGCCGACTCAGATTATTGTACCAGTGGATGTAGCCGTTCGTTTAAATACAGCTTGTATCTACGGCAGTGTTACCTTTTTTGACTATCCTGAATACGATTTACGTAATGAGACGATTACTCTGGAAGAAGAAGGATTCAATCAGGCCAATAAAAGCATGAAGATTGTTGTCACTATACTAGCAGGCAATGTGGAGGTGGTCAGAGGATGAAAAAACAAACCGTTGCTATGCTCTTTATCTTTGACCTTTTAATTTTGGGAACGGTTACCTTTGTTCTTTTTGATAGTCTGGGTCTAAGTTTCAAACTCCTCTTTTCAAACATTGGACTAGGACTAAGGCTTGGTTTTAGCTTACTCTCTCTAGCGGTAACCCTCATGGTACTTTTACTTATGGGATGGTTTTTATTGGATGAGTTTAGTAAGCGGCAAACCAATCACAATTTGAGAAGAATTTTGGACAATAAACCAGTGCGAGAGACAGACGAGACCGAATTGGGACAGAATCTCTTACGCTTATCCAGTAAGATGAGACACTTAACCAACAACCTTCAAAAAACAGAAAATGCTTATATTGAAAATAGTGAGGACATCGTCAAACAGGAGAGGCGGAGAATTGCTCGCGATCTCCATGATACGGTCAGTCAGGAGCTTTTTGCGGCTAGTATGATTTTATCTGGTTTAGCTCAGACAGCCCCTGATTTGACAAGCAAACAGTTGGAAGAACAGTTAAAAATGGTTGAGGGCATCGTCAATGACGCTCAAAATGATTTGCGGATTTTGCTTTTACACCTGAGACCGACTGAATTGGAAGGAAAGACTTTGTCAGAAGGTTTGCGCATGATTTTGCGTGAATTGACGGATAAAGCAAATATCACGGTGGACTACAGAGCAGAAGTGACTGATATCCCTAAAAGAATTGAGGAAAATCTCTTTAGGATTGCTCAGGAATTTATCAGCAATACGCTCAAACATGCCAAGGCAAGTAGATTGGAAGTTTATCTGATTCAAAGCGACAGCGACTTGGAACTCAAAATGATAGATGACGGTCAAGGCTTTGATCTAGATGCTAATCGTGAGCTCAGCTATGGTCTTAAAAATATCGAAGATCGGGTAGAGGACTTGGCGGGGACCATGAAACTACTTAGCAGTAAAGGAAAGGGCACTTCCTTGGATATTCGGGTGCCTTTGATGGAAGGAGACGAGGATGACAATTAAGGTAATTTTGGTGGATGATCACGAGATGGTGCGCTTGGGACTCAAGGGTTTTCTTAACCTTCAGCCTGATATTGAGGTGATTGGTGAGGCGGAAAATGGCAGAGCTGGGGTTGAGATGGCTTTGGAACGTCGTCCGGACGTAGTGGTTATGGATCTCGTTATGCCTGAGTTGGACGGAGTAGAAGCGACACTGCAAGTTTTAAAAGACTGGCCTGAGGCAAAAATTTTGGTCTTGACGTCATATTTGGATAACGAAAAAATCTATCCCGTCATCGAAGCTGGAGCAAAGGGCTACATGCTCAAGACCTCAAATGCGGCTGAGATTCTCAATGCTATCAAAAAGGTAGCCAAGGGGCAACTGGCTATTGAAACCGAGGTCAATCAGAAGTTAAAAGATTATAAGGATGAACCGCACCTTCATGATGAGCTGACTGCCCGCGAACGTGATATCTTAGCTCTCTTGGCAAAAGGATATGACAATCAGACGATTGCTGATGAGCTTTTCATTTCTTTGAAGACGGTCAAGACACACGTCTCTAATATTCTCTCAAAGCTAGATGTGACCGACCGTACGCAAGCAGTTGTCTATGCCTTCAAGCATAGGCTGGTTAAGGACAGTGACTAAAAGTGGAGACCTAAATAAGCACGATAAGAGGAAATTAAACGCTTATTTCCCTGTTTTTGACGATTAGAATGACCCCAAGGAGCTTCACCATGCAAAACGTTTTTAATTATGAAAAAGTCGGTCAAAAAGGAAGAATCGAGCAGTTTGTCCTTCTATCGACTTCACCTCGAAGGAGGGACCTTCTGGCCTTTTTAAACCCTGCTCTTTCATCGGTAGAAGTGGATGAGAGGGCCTTGGAAGAGCACTTTATGGAGGTTTTTAAGGAGGATGATTTTTTGACGCGGGCTGCCAAGGTCTGCTGTGAAATCACCAAGGCCAAGTCCGACATGGAGCTGGAAGCTGATACCCTCTATATTTCAGCGGATACTATGGTCATTTCGGATGGAAAAATTTTCAACAAACCGGTAGATCTGCAGGAAGCCAGGCAGATGCTCTATTCCTATTTTGGCAAGAGCCATGATGTGGTGACGGCTGTTTGCTTACGGATGCAAGGCTATCTGGAAGTCTTCTACACAGTGGCTAGGATAGAATTTGCCCCTTTTTACCCAGAACTGGAACAGGTGGTGGAGGACTATCTGACCATCAAGCAGCCCCTGGATAAGGCCGGTGCTTATGGTTTTCAAGAACTGGACCCCCGCCTCATCAAGTCTGTAACGGGCGATATCCACACCATCATCGGGCTCCCCGTAGCAGAAGTCTCAGAGAGAATCTTTAAGACAGACCAATAAAAGCTTGCGACTTGCAAGCTTTTATTCGTTTAAGTTCAAACGGCTATAGAGGAAGGCCAGACCGGACATCAGGAGTATGGCCAAACCAAGGACGGCAAATGTTAGAATATGGATGGAGAAAGGCAGGGCCGTCATCAGACTTGTGGCCAAGGGCATAAAGATGACTGCCACTGTGAAAATGGAACTGAAAACCCGACCCAAAAGTTCATTGGGAACCTTTTTTTGCACCATGGAAAAGAAATGGATATTAAAAATGGTCAGGAAAAACTCAAAAATCAGATTGCCTGATGAGATGATGACCGCTGGTAAGCCAAACATGGCTAGTGGTGTTATGAGGGCCAGACCCATTCCGCTCAAAGCCAGCGAGAGGAGGAGATTGGTATGAGAATTTTGGAAGAGCTTCTTGGCAAGCAGAGCCCCTAAAATCGAACCCACAGCCCCCATGGACAGGAGGGTGGCATAGCTACTGCTATCGGAAAACAAGTGATTGCTAAAGGGAACTAAGTAATTGTAGGCTGCGATAAAGAAGTTGACAAGGGCTGCTACAACCAACAAGAAAAAGACTTCTTTCTCATGAAAGATGAACAAGAGGCCTTCCCGAATATCTCTCAAAATAGCCCCGACACTGGCCGCTTCCCTGGGTTCTTCCACATGTTTTTCTTTATGTCGAATGGAAAAGAGAAGGGCAAAAGAGAGAAAGAAGGTCAGGCTATCCAGGAGCAGGGTCGGTTTGAGACCAAAACGGTTCACAAAAAGAAAGGCAAGAAGGGGAGAGGAAATGCTGATGATTTGGGAGATGACTTCCAGCTTGGCATTGAAATCAACCAGACGGTCTTTTTCGACCAAGGTCACCACATAGGAGCGAAAAGAGGTTCCAGAAAAGGCATGGGAAATGGCCAGAATAGCATTGACACTGATGAGGCCATAAAGCATGATGTGGTCCGTTCCAATCAAGGCCAGAAGCAGGCACATGAGACCACCCACGAAGTCTGTTATCAGCAGAATCTTTCTTCGCTTGAAACGGTCAGCAACCGCTCCGCCAATAGGATTCAAAAACAAGGAAATCAGATTTTCAGCCAGTTGATAGTAGCCAAGGTAGCGTTGGGCAATGGGGCCAAGACTGACAATCCAGCTGCTATTTCCATAATCATAGACGACATTACCGATTTTATTGACCGCTCGGCTAGCTAGTAATTTGAGCTCATTTTTCTTCATAAAAACCTCCAAAAACTTTGTGCTTCTCAGTCTACACTAGCATCTTGGAGGTCGGAAAAATTTTGCAGATATGCCTTTATTTTACAAATTTTTCAAAATCAGTCTTGAAATTTTGGGCAATATGGGGAGAATCGAGCCATTCGCAGATTTGGATGGCATTCTTCATATCTTCAATGCCGTCTAAAACTTGACCAGATTTGTAGGCTTGCAGGCCCTTGAGAAAGAGAAAAATGGTCTTTTCATAGAGTTTCGTCTCGTTTTTAATCAGTTTTTGGACTTCTTGCTGGTAAAAGTTGGCGATGTCAAGGGCATCACGGTGCAGGCAGGTTTCCCAGATATTGAGCATGGTCATGAGGACTAGGTGACGATGGGTGGCGATTTCTTTGTAGAAGTGCCTGCGTTTTAGAATTTCTTGTCCCATCAGATGTAGGAGGGGAATATCGATGAAGAGATAGAGATTGCCGATTAGAACTAACTCATAGATGTTCCAATTTTCCGTAGCAAAAAGGTAGTCGGTTACCAGGTCCAAATTTTCTTTTGGGAAGGGGATGGAGTCATCGCATTTGCAAATAAAACCGTGCAATAAAATGCTGTTGAGTTGGTGCCGTTGGCGGTCAGGATGCTCTCTGAATTTCTCCATTTCTGCAGTCTGCATCTGACGAAAGCCCTCAATATTCCGGCGATATTCCAAGTCAATCAGTTGGCTCATAAAACGAATCTGGTCCGAGTGCTGGTAGCCAGAGAGGGCATCCATAAATTCCTTGACTTCAACATGGATATTTTCCAAGGCTGCCAAAAATTTAGAAACAGATAGTTCAGATTCGCCCCGTTCAAAGCGAGATAACTGGGATAGGGAGACGCGATGATCGGCGACTTGCTTGAGAGGAATATGGCGATTATTTCGCAATTCTTTAAAGGTTTGACCAAGTTCTTTAGGATTCATAAGAAGATTATAGCATAGGTAGCACCTGAGAGAAATATTTCCCATATACGAGAACTGTATCTGGTGAAAATGTCGCTCTCCTGTCACCATTCCAAACTGAAATATGCTATAATAGTTTCAAATCTGTTTTTTTGAAAGTGAGCAAAATGGACGCAAAAATAAAATACAAGGCTAAAAAGATTAAGGCCATTTTTTTTGATATTGATGACACATTACGTGTCAAAGACACGGGTTATATGCCAGAAAGTATCAAGGCTGTTTTTGATGGACTTAAAAAGAAGGGCATTCTGACTGGGATTGCGACTGGACGAGGTATATACGGTGTTGTTCCTGAAATTCGTGAGCTGAAGCCTGATTACTTTGTCACGATCAATGGTTCCTATGTGCTGAATGGCAAGGGCCAAGAAATCTTTAGTCAACCTTTGTCAAAAGAAGTCACGTCACGTTTTGTGGATTGGTGTCGTGAAATTGGGATTGCCTACGGATTTGCAGGCAAGGACAAGCCCGTAGTTTCAGAACGTAGCCAGCTCATTGATGAGGCGATGGTACCCGTTTATGGCGTCTGCGATGTGGCACCAGATTTTCATTTGACGCATGATGTTTATCACATGTGGACTTTTGCCAAAAACAATGCAGAGCTGGTCTTGCCAGATGATTTGGCAGAGCATGTTCGCCCAGTTATTTGGCATGAGCACTCATCAGACGTGGTAGACCTAGAAACCTCGAAAGCTTCTGGCCTTGCAAAAGTTCTCGAGAAAGAAAGATTAGTACCAGCTAACGCCATGATGTTTGGTGATGGGCCAAATGATATGGAAATTTTTGACTACGTTGGCCTCAAAATTGCCATGGGAAATGCAGTCTCAGAACTGAAAGAAAAAGCAGATTATATTACAGACACAGTAGAAGAAAATGGCATTTTCAATGCCTTGGAGAAATTAGGAATGGTAGAAAAAGAACTCAACTTCCCACAACTTGACTTGGAAAATACTCAAGGTCCAGTTGCAACAATCAAGACAAATCACGGTGATTTGGTCATCAAACTTTTTCCAGAACAAGCACCCCTGACCGTTAAAAACTTTGTAGACTTGGCGACATCTGGTTACTATGACGGTATTATTTTCCACCGAATCATCAAAGATTTCATGATTCAGGGTGGCGACCCAACTGGTACTGGTATGGGCGGAGAATCTGTTTATGGCGGTAGCTTCCAAGACGAATTTTCGGAGGAACTTTATAATATTCGCGGAGCTTTGTCCATGGCAAATGCTGGGCCTAATACCAACGGCAGCCAGTTCTTCATCGTCCAGAACCAAAACTTACCTTATAGCAAGAAAGAAATTGCCCGTGGAGGCTGGCCAGAGCCTATTGCTGAAGTCTATGCGGAAAAAGGAGGGACACCGCACCTTGATCGTCGTCACACGGTCTTTGGACAGCTCGTGGATGATGCCTCTTATGCCGTACTTGACGCTATCGCAGCAGTTGAGACAGATTATTCAGACAAGCCAAAAGAAGACGTGGTTATCGAGACCATCGAGGTTGTGGACTAATGAAAATTGGGCAAAAATACGAAGGTACGGTTTCAGGTTTAAAACCTTATGGTGCCTTTGTAGATTTGGATAATGGTATTAAAGGACTAATTCACATCTCAGAAATCAAGACAGGGTATGTGGATAGTGTTTATAATGTCTTTAAAATAGGTGAACGTGTGCAGGTTCAGGTCATTGATTACGATGAGTTTAGTGGTAAAGCTTCCCTATCTATGCGCAGTCTTGAAGAGGAAAAACACCACTTTCCCCAACGTCACCGTTTTTCAAATAGTCGACTGAGAATTGGATTCAAACCGCTAGCGGAAAACCTACCAGAATGGATTGATGAGAGCTTGACCTTTTTACGGGAAAGAGAAAAATAATTCAAAAATGACTTCAAGCATAAAACTTGAAGTCATTTTCTGATACATTCATTTAGTCTAGGTCGTATAAGGCTGTTGATAGGTATCGTTCTCCGTTGTCAGGAAGGATGGCTAGTACCTTTTTACCAGCGCCTAGTTCTTTGGCTTTTTCAATAGCGGCATAGATGGCTGCGCCTGAAGAAATGCCTACGAGGAAGCCTTCTTTAGCACCAATTGCTCGTCCAGTTGCTAAGGCATTTTCAGAAGTTACACGAATAATACCGTCATAGGCTGCTGTGTCAAGCGTATCTGGAACAAATCCAGCTGAGATACCTTGAATTTTATGTGGGCCTGGTTTCTCGCCTGAAAGCACAGCAGATTCATCAGCCTCAACAGCAAATACTTGAACATGAGGATTGACTGCTTTGAGGGTGTGAGACACACCAGAGACGGTTCCACCAGTTCCTACCCCTGATATGAAGGCATCAAGCCCCTCATTACCAAACGCTTCGAGGATTTCACGTCCTGTTGTGCTTTCGTGAATTGCAGGGTTTGCAGGGTTAGAAAATTGCAGTGGCACAAATCCATTTCGCTCTTCAGCGATTTCATGCGCTTTAGCGATAGCACCTTTCATACCTTCGCTACCTGGGGTCAGAACAAGCTCCGCCCCGTAGGCTTGAATAATCTTACGACGCTCGATAGACATGGTGTCAGGCATGACAATAACAACTTTGTAGCCTTTGGCAGCACCGACCCAAGCCAGACCAATCCCTGTATTACCAGAAGTTGGCTCAACAATGGTGTCCCCAGCTTTGATTTTGCCATCTTTTTCTGCCTGCTCAATCATAGCCAGAGCGATACGGTCTTTGACCGAAGAACCTGGGTTAAAAGCTTCCAGTTTGACATAAACCTCAGCCGCCCCCTCGGGCACGATATTATTAAGCTTGACGATAGGCGTTTGCCCGACCAATTCAGTAATGTTATTGTAAATCTTAGTCATAAAGAGTACCTCGCTTTTCTGCTTTCTAGTATAAGGGGAAAAGCTGGCGCTGTAAAATACTGATTTTTTATAATCATGATAGAGATTTTTTATCACATGCGAAAACGATAGAAGGTATCGTCAACCTCAAGCAAGGGAAAATCATCTGGGAGGTCAATCTTGTTGATTTTTTCAAAGCCGTAGTTTTGGTAAAAATGCTGGGCAGAGACAAAGACTTGTGTGGTTCCAAGGAAAATTTCCCTGAAACCTTTTTGTTCACAAGCAGTCACTAGCTGATTAACTAAGAGGCGCCCCAAACCATGTTTACGGTAGTCTTCTCTGACAAACATTTTCTTGAGAGCAGCTTTGCCATTTTCCAAAGCAATGAGACCGATACAACCAAGTATCTGACCATCCTTGACTGCTAGCCAAAATCCAGCATAGTGCTCTGCAATATGGAGCAGGTCGGGCTGTTCTTCCAAGGTAATAGCGATTGCAAATTCCTTTTGCTGGATGCCTAAAATCAACTGAATGAGTTGGTCCTGATACGTGGAATGATAAGGAATAATCTCCATAGTGCCTCCTAAAATTGTATTTATCCATCTTACCCCCAAAAATAGCTTTAAACAAGCACTTATAGAGGGACTTCCACCACTTGCTTACCTGATTTTTGACAGGCGACCTTGCCAGCGTAAAACTCAGTCAAATCAGCGATGGTCGTCTCAACCTTGTCCTTATCCACATAGACATGAGTGATGACCTCAGTTCCAAATTGTGTGTCAAATTCCTGAAGTTGCTTATCTTCTAAAAAGTTAGCAAAGGTCTGGTATTGGGAATAGCTGAGCTGGATTTGGATCCCGTTTAATTCCTTAATTTCAACGGTGCCAATCTCATCTAGAGCATGAGCAACTGAGCCAGCGTAAGCTCGAATCAGACCTCCTGCTCCCAGTTTAATCCCGCCAAAGTAGCGAGTAACAACGGCAACGACATTGGTTAGCTCCCTTTTTTCTAAAACGGTCAGCATGGGAATACCAGCCGTACCAGAAGGCTCACCATCGTCTGAGGAACGTTTGACTTGCCCGTCTTCACCAATAATCATGGCAGAACAGGAATGATTAGCCTTGTAGTGCTCTTTCTTAATCTGTGCGATATAATTGCGAGCTTCTTCCTCGGTCTCAACACGTTTGAGATGGCAGATGAAGCGAGATTTTTTGATGTCTTCTTCGACGATACCGTTCGCGGCAATGGTTTTGTAGTTTTTCATATCAGAATTTTACCATATTTTCAGCCAAATCCGAATAGTCAGGTATGGAAGATTTTTATGGACGGTTGTTTGTGTCTAGTCAGTTGACCACAACAGAAAAAAGTGGTGCCAAGACTATGCCAGCCATGACAGAGAGAAAAGGTAAACTGATGTGTAATCGTTGCGGCAGTCAGATTTTAGAAGATTGGTGTCTGCCTAAAGGCGATTTTTATTGCCGAGAATGTCTGATTTTAGGGAGAAATAGGCAGAGCGCCCCACTTTATTATTTCCCGGTTCAACCTTTTCCAAAAGAAAATTATTTGACCTGGCAAGGACAGTTGACAACTTATCAAAAGGAAGTGTCTGATGGCATGCGCCAAGCTGTGAGGAACAGGGAGAATATCCTCATTCATGCTGTGACAGGAGCCGGAAAGACAGAGATGATTTATCAGACGGTAGCTGATGTCTTGTCACAAGGAGGGCAAGTCTGTCTTGCTAGTCCCCGGATTGACGTCTGTTTAGAGCTGTATAAGCGCCTGACTCGTGATTTTTCCTGTCCCATCGCCCTTTTACACGGGGAGAGTCAGCCCTATTTTCGAGCGCCTCTGATTATCGCGACCACCCATCAGCTTTTGAAATTCCACCATGCTTTTGACCTGCTGATTATTGATGAGGTGGATGCCTTTCCTTTTGTGGATAATGCAATGCTTTATCACGGTCTTAATCAAGCCCTGAAAACAGACGGTGTCAAAGTTTTTTTGACGGCCACATCTACCGATACTCTAGACAAAGAGGTGCGTCAGGGACAACTCAAAAAACTTGATTTAGCCCGACGCTTCCATGCTAATCCTTTGGTGGTACCCAAGATGGTTTGGTTGGGAAAACTTTTGGCAAATTTGCAGAAAGGTAAGCTTCCAAGTAAGTTAATCACCTGTCTCAGGAAACAGCGAGAAACAGGATATCCTCTCCTGATATTTTTTCCGCACATTGAGATTGGGCGGAAATTTAGCCAGATTTTAGCTCAGCATTTTCCGACGGAGCAAATCGGTTTTGTTGCTTCAACCACGGAAAATCGTCTGGACTTGGTTCAGGATTTTCGGGATAAAAAGCTGAGCATCTTGGTATCAACGACTATCTTGGAGCGGGGGGTGACCTTTCCCTGTGTGGACGTTTTTGTTCTCTGGAGCAATCACAAACTCTACACGCGGTCCTCTTTGGTACAAATCGGTGGGCGCGTGGGTCGAGCTATGGAGAGACCGACTGGTGAGCTTATCTTTTTCCACGATGGGATTAGTCGTGATATGACAAAAGCAATTGCAGAAATTCATGCTATGAATAAAAAAGGAGGCTTTGCATGACTTGTTTACTTTGCGCGGTTGAAAACAGCAAGGCCCCAGCCTTTCATCAGCTTTTTACCATTGCTCCCTCAAGTAATCAGATGTGTTCTGCTTGCTTAGCCACTTTTGAAAAAATAGCCGAGCTTCACTGCCCCTCCTGCTATAAAGTTGGTGACAATCAGGTCTGCCAAGACTGTCTTTACTGGCAAAATCAAGACAAGATGGTCAGTCATCAAGCGATTTTCCGTTATAATGAAGCCATGAAAGATTATTTTAGTCGCTATAAATTTCAAGGGGATTATTTACTGAGAAAAGTTTTCATAGCGGACATTAAAGAGGCATTAAAATCCTACAAAGACTATACGATAGTGCCGATTCCTTTGAGTGAGAATAGAGAAGAGGAGCGAGGTTTTAATCAAGTGACGGGATTTTTAGAGGCGGCTGGCATTAAATACAAATCTTTATTGACAAAATCAGAAAGTCAAAAACAGTCGGAAAAAACACGAGAGGAGCGTTTGAAGTCGCAAAACCACTTTACTTTAAGATTTGATAAAGGTCTGCCTGATAACATTCTTCTGGTAGACGACATTTATACAACTGGAGCAACTTTGCAAATGGCTGCTCAGGTCTTTTATGAAAAAGGTGTGAAAGAAATTAAAACATTTTCACTGGCTCGTTAAAAAGTCTTGCAATTTTGCTTAAAAAGGGTATAATAAAAGTGTAATAAGAAAGCGCTTTTAAAAAAGCGAGAAAAGAGGTATCTCTATGATTAGATTTAGTATCCGTGGTGAAAATATTGAAGTAACCGACGCTATCCGTGATTATGTAGAAAATAAGATCAGTAAGATTGAGAAATACTTCCATGAAGACCAAGAGCTCAATGCACGTGTCAATTTAAAAGTATATCGTGAAAAGACTGCAAAAGTTGAAGTGACGATTCCGATTGGTTCTGTAACTCTTCGTGCTGAAGACGTGTCACAAGATATGTATGGTTCTATCGACCTTGTTGCAGATAAAATTGAACGTCAAATCCGTCGAAACAAGACAAAAATTGCTAAAAAACACCGTGAAAAAGTTGCGACAGGTCAAGTTTTCACCAGCGAATTTGAAGCTGAATCAATCGAAGAAGCACCTGCAGTTACGGTGGTTCGTACCAAACATGTTGACTTAAAACCAATGGATTTGGAAGAAGCTCTGCTTCAGATGGATCTTTTGGGACACGATTTCTTTATCTATACTGATGCTGAAGATAACGTGACTAATGTTCTCTACCGCCGTGAAGACGGTGAGTTGGGGCTTATCGAAGCAAAATAGGCAAATGGTGAAGGCTGGCTTGGTTCAGCCTTCGTTTTCTTATGCAGAGGGATAACCAGAAATAAAGTAGAATTGTCCTTGCAAGGGCGGAAAATAGGTATATTGGAAACAGAGAACAATGCTAGGCGGCGACTTGATTTTTTCTCACAAAGGCAGTAGCTTTCAATCAAATTTCCCTGACTTTTGACTTGCCAGCGTCAGCTCTTTTTGCTAAAATATTAAGAGTGTGTAATGGACACACGAAAATTACGGCTAATCCGCTGGGACGATAGACTGCTCTTAAGATTAGTAAGATAGGAGAAAAATAAATGAATCCATTAATTCAAAGCTTGACTGAAGGTCAACTTCGTACTGATATCCCATCATTCCGTCCTGGTGACACTGTCCGCGTTCACGCGAAAGTTGTCGAAGGAAACCGCGAACGTATCCAGATCTTTGAGGGTGTTGTTATCTCACGTAAAGGTCAAGGGATTTCAGAAATGTACACAGTTCGTAAAATCTCTAGTGGTATCGGGGTAGAGCGTACGTTCCCACTCCACACACCGCGTGTTGACAAAATTGAAGTCGTACGTTACGGTAAAGTCCGTCGTGCGAAACTTTACTACTTGCGTGCTCTTCAAGGTAAGGCAGCACGTATCAAAGAGATCCGTCGCTAATAGTCTCGTTAGATGGGCTGATACAGCATAACATTCGCCATGATGTATTTCAAACATCTATGTTTTCCTGCCTAGCCTCAGCTCGTTTTCTTCGAGAATATAGCACTGATTTTGAAATCTGCCTTTGGCAGATTTTTTACTAGCTCTCTTAGTTAAATGGATATAACAAATTCCTCCTAAGAATTAGTTGCAGGTTCGATTCCTGCAGGGGGCAAAAGATTGAAAAGGCTGAGACAAAAGTCCTAGCCTTTTAACATGATTGCAGATAGACACTTTGGCGAAGTGGTTGATAGGAAAATCTCATCTCTTGCTACACAATGGATAATGACCTTCCTAATCAACTGTTCGGAGGTGGGCGGCAAAATCGAAATCGGTAAAAATGCCGATTTACTGATCGTTATCCCGCTCTCTTTTCTTGTATCAGGAGGTGATTTGGTTGACTTTAGAAGATAGGGTCTTTGCCCAGAAGCAGGTTCTTTTTGAGCGCCTGCCTTCCTACGGTTTTACTTTTGATGGGGAAAATTACCGATACAGCGAAGCTTTCTTGGATGGAGCCTTTAAGGCTCAGATTTTGGTATCAAAAGCAGGGCAGGTATCAGGCCGTGTACTTGATTTGGACCTGGAGGAGGAGTATTTGGCTCTACGCATTAAAGGGGCATCAGGCTCCTTTATCGGTCAGGTTCGAGAAGCTTACCTTGAGGTCTTAAACAGAATAGCAGAGTCTTGTTTTGAAGCTCAGCCCTTTATTCAAGAGCAAACCAATCGTCTTGCTCGTTATTTGACCCTAACCTATGGTGATCAGACAGATAATCCCTTTAGTAAATTTCCTAATTTTACGGCCTTTCGCCACCCTGATAATCAGAAATGGTACGGTCTAGTAGGGGCTGTTGAGCGCTCAAAATTGCAGCTAAATAATGAAAAGTGGTCAATTGATCAGTTAAAGGAAATTGTGGAAGTAATCAATATTAAGGTGAATCCCAATGATATGCCTAATCTCCTTGCAAAACCTTCCATTTATCCAGCCTATCACATGTCTAAGAAATCTTGGTTGACCATTGTTCTTGACGGTAGATTGTCAGATGAAGAACTTTTTGAATTGGTAAGAACAAGTCGTCAATTGGTGGCCCCAAAAACGGTTTCTAATCCAGATGGACCAGATTATTGGATTCTCCCTGCCAATATGAAAAATTACGATATTGACAAAGACTTTGCGGCTAGTCCTCAGGTGCTCTGGCCGAAGAAAAAGTCCATTAAGAAGGGTGATCTCCTATTAATTTATATCACGGCTCCGACCAAAGCGGTGCGTTACATTTGTCGAGTGACAGAAGTTGATGTGGTGGATAGAGGAGAAAACATGATGAAGGTACAGCTGTTGAAGCAGCTCAGTGACTCAGAATTATCACGAGACCGTCTTGGTGAACTTGGTGTCACAAATATCCGTGGTCCACGTCGTTTGACAGCGTCAGCTATTTCCTACATTGAAAAAAAACTTATTTTGTAAAAAAAATACAATAAGGTCTTTTTTTTTTAACAGAAAGAGGGTATAATAGTCCCATTATTTTATAAAAAGAAGCGGGGTATTCAGATGAAAAAGAGTTTTATCCATCAGCAGGAAGAAATTTCCTTTGTTAAAAACACCTTTACCCAATATTTGAAAGATAAGCTTGAAATTGTTGAGGTACAGGGACCTATTTTAAGCCAAGTTGGTGATGGTATGCAGGATAATCTATCTGGAGTTGAAAACCCGGTATCTGTTAAGGTCAAACTCATTCCTGAGCATACCTTTGAAGTGGTGCATTCCCTTGCGAAATGGAAACGTCACACTTTGGCACGTTTTGGTTTTAATGAAGGAGAAGGGTTATTTGTACACATGAAAGCCCTGCGTCCGGACGAAGATTCCCTTGATCCTACGCACTCTGTTTATGTAGATCAGTGGGACTGGGAAAAAGTTATTCCTGATGGGCAACGCAATATTGCTTACTTAAAAAAGACGGTAGAGAAGGTCTATAAGGCCATTCGCCTAACTGAGCTAGCGGTAGAAGCTCGATATGATATTGATTCTATTCTACCGAAACAAATCACTTTTATTCATACGGAAGAATTGGTGGAGCGCTACCCAGATTTAACGCCAAAAGAGAGAGAGAATGCTATCTGTAAAGAATATGGCTCTGTTTTCTTAATTGGAATCGGAGGTATCTTACCAGATGGGAAACCCCACGATGGTCGAGCACCTGACTACGATGACTGGACAAGTCATTCTGAGCGTGGTTATAAAGGCCTCAATGGTGATATCCTTGTTTGGAACGACCAACTTGGAACAGCTTTCGAACTATCTTCTATGGGAATCCGTGTCGATGAAGATGCTTTGAAGCGTCAGGTGAAAATCACTGGCGATGAGGATCGCTTGGAACTTGAGTGGCATAAAGCTCTTCTAAACGGACTTTTCCCTCTGACCATCGGTGGTGGTATTGGTCAATCACGTCTAGTTATGTTTTTACTTCGTAAAAGCCACATTGGTGAAGTACAGTCCAGCGTTTGGCCACAGGATGTTCGAGAAAATTATGAAAATATTCTATAAAATCAGCCGAGAGGCTGATTTTTTGATTGACAAAAAACGCTAGCGCAGGCTAGCGTTTACTTGATTATTTGAAAGAATCTGCCCATTCTCCACCACGGAAGATTGGAACGATTTGACCGTCAGCGGTGATGCCGTCAACATCCATGTGTTCAGAACCAATCATGAAATCAACGTGAGCTGTAGAACGGTTGAGACCGGCAGCTTCAAGTTCTTCTTGGGACATTTCTGTTCCACCTTTGATTGAGAAAGCGTAGGCTTGTCCGATGGCCAGGTGGTTTGAGGCGTTTTCGTCAAAGAGGGTGTTAAAGAAAGTCAGGCCTGATAGTGAAATTGGCGTTTTGTGTGGAACTAGTGCCACTTCACCTAGGGCGCGTGCCCCCTTGCTTTCTTCTACCAATTTTTTAATCGTTTCTTCACCTTTTTCAGCGGTCACATTGGTAATTTGACCGTCTTTGAAAGTGAATGTCATGCCTTCGATAACTGTGCCAGCGTAGCTAAGGGGTTTTGTTGATGACACGTAACCATCGGCACGGCGAAAATCTGGTGCGGTGAAAACTTCCTCTGTTGGCATGTTAGCGATAAATTCCTCGCCTTGTGCATTGACTGAACCAGCAGCTTCCCAAAGGTGATTTTTTGGCATGCCGAGCGTAAGATCAGTTCCTGGAGCTGTGTAATGCAGGGCATCAAATTGGTACTTGTTGAGCAGTTCGGCCTTTGCCACTAAGTTTGCCTGATGTTGGTCCCATGCCTTAATTGGGTCTTCTTCGTAGACACGGTTCATTTTAAAAATAGTGTCCCATAGTGCATCAACTTGTTCTTCTTCGGTAGCTAGGTCTGGGAACACAAGAGCAGCCCATTCTTTTCCAGCAGCGGCAGCAAGGTTCCAGCTCACTTTGTTAGCTTGAGTCGCTTCGCGCTGTTTAGCAAGTGCTAGTGAGGTTGCCTGCTGTGCTTTTGACAAACGATCCTGATTGACGCCAGCGAAGACATTTGGATCTGATGAACGGATGAAGAGGCGGCTAGCCTTTTTATCTAAGAAATAATTTGATTTAGCCACCACGTAGTCGGCGACAGTTGTCACGCGATCTTCATCAGCGTGTAGAAGTTTTTCTCGAGTGATTTGGTCGTCAACAAAGTCTACAACAACTTCTGCAGCACCGTGAGCGTAGGCTGATTGAACCAAAAGTCGAGCAAATTGAGATTGTTCAACGTCCACAGTCATGGTAATGGTGTGGCCTTTTTTCACTCCAAGCCCTTTGACAATCAGCAAATCAGCATATTTTTTTAAATTTTCTTCAAAATTTGGTAATGTCATAAGATTCTCCTTTTCAAAAGTCGTTTATTAATATATCATATTAACATGAATTTCTCAATGAAAAAATCTTTCCTATTATTTGCGAAATGGTATAGTTCGTGGTAATATAGTAGGGAATTAAGCAAAAAAAGAGGAATAATCATGGCTTTTGGTGATAATGGAAATCGTAAAAAAACACCTTTTGAAATTTTAGTGCAAATTGTAGTCATCTTTATGATTTTGATTACTCTTGGCGGCGTGGTCTTTAGTGCCATCAATGTCTTGATGTAAGGTTCATAAAAAAAGTGGCAGGGCAAAAGCTCTGCTTTTTATAGATAGAAGGTAATAATAGTCAATATCTGAATGATTTATAAAGAATTATCTGATTATTGCTATTTCATAGTTAAAAGAGAAAGGAAAGAGGGGGCTTCAGTTAGGTATTATGCCAAACTGAAGTCGGGCACAATCTTCGGAAATAGATGAACCATCTTGCGTGCGAGTACATGGTCTAGGTTCTCTATCTTTCGGTCGGATTTGGACGCCCTCTGTATCATAAGTTATGTCGATGTTTTTGGATACTGCTAAGATTAGCGTGAAGGCTGGTCGTGGTGGTGATGGAATGGTGGCGTTCCGCCGTGAAAAGTATGTGCCAGATGGTGGCCCTTGGGGCGGTGACGGTGGTAAAGGTGGCTCGGTCATCTTTAAAGTTGATGAGGGGCTTCGTACCCTTATGGATTTCCGTTATAATCGTAAGTTCAAGGCGCAGGATGGAGAAAAGGGGATGACCAAGGGAATGCACGGTAAAGGTGCAAAGGACTTGATTGTCTCTGTCCCTCAGGGAACAACTGTTCGTGATGCTGAGACAGGTAAAGTTTTGACTGACTTAGTTGAAAATGGACAAGAATTTGTGGTTGCACGTGGTGGTCGCGGTGGCCGTGGCAATATTCGCTTTGCGACACCTCGGAATCCAGCTCCAGAAATCGCTGAAAATGGTGAACCAGGTGAAGAGCGCCAACTGGAATTAGAACTTAAAATCTTAGCCGATGTTGGTCTCGTTGGGTTCCCATCTGTGGGGAAATCAACTATTCTTAGTGTAGTATCAGCTGCCAAACCAAAGATTGGTGCTTATCATTTCACGACAATTGTGCCAAACCTTGGTATGGTGCGTACTAAGTCTGGTGAGAGCTTTGCTATGGCTGACCTTCCAGGATTGATTGAAGGAGCTAGTCAGGGCGTTGGACTGGGGACTCAGTTCTTGCGTCACATCGAGCGTACGCGTGTTATCTTGCATGTTATTGATATGTCAGCGAGTGAAGGACGTGACCCTTACGAAGATTATCTGCAAATCAATACCGAACTTGAAACCTACAATCTTCGTCTTATGGAGCGTTCGCAGATTATTGTTGCCAACAAGATGGATATGCCAGACGCAGAGGAAAATCTTAAGGTTTTCAAGGAGAAATTGGCGGCAGATTATGATGAGTTTGACGAGCTGCCAATGATTTTCCCAATTTCATCCTTAGCTCAACAAGGCTTGGATAATCTTTTGGAAGCTACGGCAGACTTGCTTGACAAGACGGACGAATTTCTTCTTTACACTGAAGAAGACATGCAGGACGATGAAGTTTACTACGGCTTCAATGACGATGAACGTCCATTTGAAATTACGCGTGATGACGATGCCGCTTGGGTTCTTTACGGTGAAAAATTGGAGCGTCTCTTTGTCATGACCAATATGGAACGCGATGAGTCTATCATGAAATTTGCCCGCCAGCTACGTGGTATGGGTGTTGACGAAGCACTCCGTGAACGCGGCGCTAAAGACGGCGACATCGTTCGTATCGGAAACTTTGAATTTGAGTTTGTTGATTAACTTGCTAAGAATGATGTTGCTATTAAATAGCCATCACTCTGCGCCAATTAATTGCTAGGATACTTGGCTAAACGCCTTACTAACCTTAGAAAAATGGTATAATCGGTCATTTTTTCCGTGTCTTAGTCCAATGGACTGTTTTAACTCGAGCTTAGAAACAAAGGAGTGAGGCAGGTCCAGTGGACCTTTTTAGCCCTCACTTAGACATCAGACAGTGGTACTGATGTCCGATAGCAGTTGATAGTTTAGAGATATTCTGTATCAAGGTCTTTTATTCTAAAAACGAGATAATCAGGGGTCGGAAGCCTGATTTCAGAAATCCTATACAATAGATTACTGTAATAGAAAGGATTTTAGTCATGGGTGATAAACCAATATCTTTCAAAGATAAAGATGGAAAATTCGTTTCAGCCGCAGATGTTTGGAATAAGGAGAAATTAGAAGAACTCTTTACCCTCCTAAACCCCAATCGTAAACTCCGCTTGGAACGGGAAAAATTAGCCAAAGAAAAGACAGAAGAGCAAGCCTAGTGGCCTGCTCTTTTTATAGTTGTCCCAAAGTATCTGCTGTTAAGTGATAGTTTATCTCAGTGACTTCTTCGATGAATTTTCGATCGTGTGACACGCTGATGATGGCTCCTGGAAAGTTTTGCAATAGTTTTCTAATCTCAGGTTGCGAAGTTGGTGAAAAATTTCGAGTTGGCTCATCTAAGAGAAGAACATTGGCTTTTTCGAGAACCATTTTAGCAAAGAATAGTTTGGCTTTTTGTCCGCCCGATAAGTTTCCGATAGGATGTGTGATTTCCTCTCGGGTAAATTTAAGGCTGGCCAGTAAACTTCGAACTTCTTGCTCAGTTGAGTCTTCGCTGAGAAAAGCTAGTGCGGTTATCTGAGGAGTCATACTTTCCTCATAGGTCTGAGGCATGTAGCCTAGTTTGACATCAGCTCGCGCAGACAAATGAGCATGAATTTTCTTCAGCAGAAGTGTTTTACCAATTCCGTTTTTTCCAGTAAAGACCAGTTTATCTTGGCCAAAAATGTGGAGGTCAATCACTTGACCTGTTTCTAGCACCTCGTTTTCCCAGTTAATTAAACGTTTTCTGGGAGGTAGTGGTGTGATATGGGAAAAGAAGAGGTTGATGATATCATCATTGTCAGGAATTTCAGTGAAGTTTGCTGTCTCCTTTTCATAACGTTTTTCTTGAGATTTGATATTTTTAAACTTTTTAGCTAGGAGCCTACCGGCTGAACTGTTCTTTTCATTTCTTAATTGGTGTTCAACGCTATGGTGGAGGCGATGAATTCTCGCGAGTCGATTGGCGTGTTCTTCCCTCTCCTTGTTAGCCATCTGTAATTGCTTCTCATAGGTCTCCTGGCGCCAAATTTTATAGTGATTGTAGGTTATTGGTTGGAAAGTTGCTTTGGCCTGTCTGCGCTTTTTGACGAGCTCTAGGTGTAAAATAGCTGTCGCAGTTGCTTCTAAAAACTGCTCATCATGTGAGATAAAGATGATGGTTTTCTGACTACGTCTGATAAAGGATTCGAGCCATTGGAGCGTTTCCAAGTCCAAATCATTTGAGGGTTCGTCAAGGAGTAGGAGGTCTGGCTCATAGCTGAGCAGTCTAATCAGCTGGAGTTTTAATCGTTCGCCACCAGATAGGCTTTTTAAGCTCTGCCTTTTTCCCTCAAAATCCGCCAAAGGAAAATCAAGATCTTCAGCTAATTGATAGAGGAGATTAAAGTCAAGGCGATCAAAGTCTGCTTCTTGGTAAAGAAAATCCGTTACGGTCAACTCAAGGTCTTCTTGAGGCAAGCTCTGTGGTAGATAAGCAGGTAACCTAAACTGGTTACTAATCCGTCCCTCAATAGTGGCATACGATGTGACTAAATCTGGCTGGTAGAGCACTTGCATTAGGGTTGATTTACCGGTTCCCTCTTCTCCGATAATCGCTAATTTGTCACCAGGATTGATGACGAGATTTAACTGGTCAATTAGCGTAGAGAGGTCTTTTTGATGAGTTATGGTTAGGTTTTGCAGTTGTAAAATGGGGCTTCCTCCTTCTTAGCGGTTACCACGATTATGATAGCTGCTAGCTTTCTGAGACTTAGTCGTAGGATGTAAGGGTTTATTGTGGTGAACCTCACGATTATGGGATATTTGTTTTTTATTGACGTGATTAAGGATAGTAGTATGAGTAGAAGTTGTTGACATGAGGTATTCCTTTCTAATCTTCACTTCTGGGAGGAAGATAAAAACTCCCGACCTTATCAAGTCGAGAGTTGATTATGTGTACGGAAGTTCCCCAAAAAGCATACTCCAAATGATGGAGTATGTTCAGATATTCGGAAAAAGAGCACACTAAAAAACAGAACTTGATAAGGGTTACCAAAAACTGTATCTTAGTTGCGCATGACTCTCTTCCTCCAAATATTTTTTCGAGCATAGTTTAGCACATTTCGAAAGCGATGTCAAACGATAATAAAGAAAAACCTCTCCAAGTCGGAAAGGTTTACAGGTCTTATTTTGCAGCGTTTGCGTCTTTGAGACCGTATTTTTTGTTGAATTTGTCCACGCGTCCGTCTGCTTGAGTGAATTTTTGACGACCTGTGTAGAATGGGTGTGAATCTGATGAGATTTCCACACGGATAAGTGGGTAAGTTTCACCTTCAAATTCTACAGTTTCTTTAGAGTTCTTTGTTGAACCGCTAAGGAATTGGTAACCAGTCGTTGTGTCCATGAAGACAACTGGACGGTATTCAGGATGGATATCTTTTTTCATGTTAATGGTTCCTTTCTGCCATGGTACTCTGCGCACCATAGTTATTAACTGTTATATTTTATCAAAAATGGCAGAGCTTGACAAGTTATTTAGCCAATAAATCTTTCATTTCTTGATAAATCTGATCGTTTTCTTCCAAACTATAGGAATTGGCTCCGCTGGCAAGTGGGTGCCCACCGCCCTCGTGGCGCTTGGCGATTTCATTGATGATAGCTGACTTGCTCCGCAGGCGAACGCGGAAGTAACCTTCTTCTTGTTCGACGAAGATTGCCCAGCTTTCAACGCTGTCAATCTTTCCAGGTGTACCGACGATAGCGGAGGTCTCGGCATCTGTTACATCAAAGTCTTTCAAAGTTTGTCGGGTCAAAAGGACACGCGCAGCTCCATTGTCATCAACCTCCAGATGGTCAAAAACGTAACCTTGGAGCTTAGCAATCTTCATAGGAAACGAATCCATTTTTCGAGCCATGGCTGAAAAGTCGAAGTCATACTCACGGAGGTGTGCGGCGATCTGCATGGTCTTGCTAGTAGTAGCAGGATAAAGGAAACGACCTGTATCCCCAACAATACCGTTATAGAGAACGGACGCTGCAAAATCAGAAAATTTTAGTCCAGTGGTCAAAGCCCAGTCGGTGATAATCTCGCTGGCAGATGAAGCGCTTGTATCAACATGAACAAGGTCACCGTAAACGTCGTCGTTGGGGTGATGGTCAATTTTGATAAGAAAATCTCCCATGCTGTAGCGGTCATCATCAATTCGAGGGGTGTTGGCTGTGTCAGTCACAATAACCAGTGCCCTCATATAGTCACTGTCAGAAACCTGATCCATCTCAGCAATCCAAGTAAGGGTTGGTTCATTGACGCCAACTGCGAGAACCTTTTTATCTGGAAAATTAGTGCGAATGAGTTCACGCAATCCAATTTGAGAGCCGATAGCATCGGGATCAGGACGCTGGTGACGATGGATAATGATGGTGTCGTAAGTCTTGATTTTCTCAAGAATTTGGTTGAAAGTCATAAGTACCTCACAAATTATTTTTTCCATTATAGCATAAAAACTGGCAGTCACCTGCCAGCTTACTATCGCAACATATCTAAATGCAGAATGCCATCTTCTAGGTATTTTTCAGAGATCGCTTCAAAGCCAAAAGACGCATAAAAGTCTTTGAGATGTGCTTGAGCTTGGGCATAGATTGGTTTTTCTGGGAAAAGCAGGGCAGAGATTTCTAGTGACTTCCTAACCAGTTGACGTCCTAGGCCAGTTTGTCGGGTCTCAGCTACTACCAGAACCCTACTCAGTTTGATCTGACTGTCTGTCTCAATCAGGCGGCAATAGGCGATGATCGCTCCGCCCTTTTCCAAAAAGAGATGGAGTGCTAGCAGATCCAAGTCGTCCACCTCCGGATATGGACAGTTCTGTTCAACTACGAAAATGTCGGTGCGAACCTTGTAGATGGCATGGAGTTCACGTGCAGTAAGCTCATCAAAGGTTTTCAGTTGCCAATCCATTAGTTGATGTCCCTATACTGAGCTTCCAAGCCACGGATAACAGCAGGACGCTTGGCGATTTCTTGGGTCCAACGTTGGAGATTTTTATAGTCTCTGACATTGAGGAAAATGCCTGCGCGATCCCAGATTTTATCCTGCGCTAGGCGACCATACCAAGACCAGATGGCGATGTCTGCGATGGTGTAGTCGTCGCCCGCAATATAGCGCTTGATTGCCAACTCCTTATCCAAAAGGTCAAGTTGCCGTTTGGCTTCCATAGCAAAGCGGTTAATGGCGTATTCAATTTTTTCAGGTGCGTAATGGAAGAAGTGGCCAAAACCTCCGCCTAGAAAAGGCGCTGCGCCTGTTTGCCAAAAGAGCCAGTTCAGCACCTCTGTACGCTTAGCAAAGTCTTTAGGAATGAGCTTGCCGTACTTGTCTGCTAGATAGAGTAGGATAGAGGGGGATTCAAAGACTCGGACGCGCTCATTACCTGTTTGGTCAAGCATGGCAGGAATTTTTGAATTAGGATTGATAGCAACAAAGTCGGAACCGAATTGGTCACCCTCTCCAATCTTAATGCGGTAGAGGTCATAGCTAAGATCCACGCCCAAATCCCTCAATTCTTCAAACATAATGGTAACTTTGATACCGTTTGGTGTTCCCAGCGAATAGAGCTGAAAATCTGCCTCTCCAACAGGCAAATGTTGCTCAAAACGAGCTCCAGCTGTTGCCTGATTGAGTCCGCCCCAAGCACCACCCATCTGCTTGGGAACTTCCCAAATCTCAGGTAAAATATAATCGTTCATGTGCTGCTCCTTTTAGTTTCTTGTGACTAGCCTATCAAAAATAAGAGAAATTTTCAAAAAACTGATACAAGCGGTTTGAACTTGACTTTTGACTTATCTCACTTTTATGGTATCATAGTAAAAATATTTTTCTAAAGGGGAGTGACAGTCATGAGAGATGGATTAAAAGAATTAGCCAAAACTGAATTACATTGTCATTTAGATGGGTCCTTGTCCCTATCAGTCATTCGTCAATTGGCCGCTATGGCTGACATTGAACTTCCTGACAATGACATTGAATTGAAAAGCTTAGTGACAGCTCCGCAGACAGTTTCTAGTCTAAATGATTATTTAAAGACTTTTGACTTTATCCGCCCGCTTTTGCAAACTCAGGAAGCTCTGCGCTTGGCAGCCTATGACGTAGCAAGGCAGGCGGCAGAGGAGAATGTGATTTACATTGAAATCCGCTTTGCACCAGAACTTTCCATGGATAAGGGCTTGACCGTGGCGGAGGTAATTGAAGCAGTCTGCGATGGTCTTAGAAAGGCTCAGGATGATTTTGGTATTGTGGCCAAGGCATTGGTTTGCGGTCTGAGGCAAACGGAATTAAACAGAACCAAAGAAATCTTTAGTCAGGCAGTTCAGTCAGGTCAGGAGCTGTTGGTTGGTGGAGATTTTGCTGGAAATGAAGTTGATTTTCCAACAGAGAAAGTGGCAGATGGTATCACTTATGCGCATGAACTCAATTTTCAGATGACCTTTCATGCAGGTGAGCAATGCGGTTGCGCAGCCAATATTGCTCAGGCTCTAGCGCTAGCTGTTAAAAGGATTGGACACACAACGGCGATTATGGAGAAGCCTCATCTTCTGGAAGAGTTTGTTACATCTGGTGCAACTGCTGAGCTTGCCCTCACTAGCAATTTACAAACTAAAGCTATTGAGAAGATTAGTGACCACCCTTACCTTTCCTTGAAAAAAGCTGGCGCAAGCATTTCGATTAACACCGATAATCGCACCGTTTCAGATACGAATTTAACCAAAGAGTACTCCTTATATGCCCAGTATTTTGGGACTAGCACAGCTGATTTCTTTTCTCATAATCAAGATGCAATTCGGGCTTCCTTTGCTTCAGAGAGTGAAAAAGCACAGCTTTTGACAAAACTTACCCAAGCCTATGCCCCCTTTTGGTAAAAGTATGCTATAATAATGGTAATTTGACTTTGGAGGAATTTGAGGAAGATATGGCTTTAGCAAAAATTGTTTACGCCAGCATGACCGGAAATACGGAAGAAATTGCAGATATTGTCGCGAAAAAATTGGAAGAGCTTGGTCACACTGTCGATGTAGACGAGTGTACAACGGTTGATGCAGCTGATTTTGAAGACGCTGATATGGCTATCGTTGCCACTTACACTTATGGTGATGGGGAGTTGCCAGATGAAATCGTTGATTTTTATGAAGATTTGGCAGATGTTGATTTGTCTGGTAAAATTTTTGGTGTTGTGGGTTCTGGTGATACTTTCTATGACTATTTCTGTAAGTCTGTGGATGAATTTGAAGAGCAATTTGCTTTGACTGGTGCCACTAAGGGGGCTAATTCAGTTAAGGTAGATTTGGCAGCAGAAGACGAAGACATTGCAAATCTGGAAGCTTTTGCGGAAGAAATGTCTGCAAAGTTAGGATAACAAGTTAAGGTTGGGGAATTCTCTAACCTTCTTTATGTATTTGTGAGCAATTTATGAAAACACATCAAAAAGAATTTCGTTTGTCCTCGCAGCATCTTCTGATAGCGGTTTGGCGAGGGATTTTAGTCGGTATTTTAGCTGGTCTAGTCGTCAGTTTTTTTCGTTTTCTTATTGGTATATTTACTGAATGGATGCTGGAGCTCTATCAGATGGCTCAAAATCAACCCTTTTACTTGCTAGGAGTTTTAGGTATCAGCCTCATTCTGATCATCTTTGTAGGGCTTTTGGTCAAATCAGATCCAAACATCAAGGGTTCTGGTATTCCTCATGTTGAAGGAGAATTGATGGGAAGGTTGCGCGTGTCTTGGTGGTCAGTATTGTGGAAAAAATTTCTAGGTGGAAGCCTGGCTATTTCCATGGGGCTAATGCTGGGACGTGAGGGACCAAGTATCCAGTTGGGGGCAGTGACAGCCAAAGGCCTTGCTGATTTTCTTAAGCTGACACCTAAGGAGAAGAGGATTTTAATCGCTAGTGGGGCTGCAGCAGGGCTTTCAGCTGCTTTCAACGCCCCTATAGCCGGTCTTCTTTTTATCGTCGAAGAAGTTTACCACCATTTTTCTCGCTTGGTTTGGGTCACTTCTCTTGTAGCTAGCTTGGTTGCCAACCTCATTTCCCTCAATATTTTTGGTCTAAAGCCAGTTCTTCATATGCCTACTGGCTTTGAAAGTCTGCAGCTTAGTCAATATTTACTTCTGGTTCCTCTTGGATTTTTCCTAGGAATTTTAGGGTATGGCTATGAGTGGGCAGTGCTTCGTGTGGGACGTCTTTATGAGATTTTAGGGGAAAAGCTTAGAATTCCCCCCCATTTTTACAGTGTTTTTGCAGTTTTATTGACGGTGCCCATTGGATACTTTTTCCCAGAACTTTTGGGTGGCGGTCACCATGTGATTTTACATCTCCCAAACAGCGATATTTTGCTTGGGACGGCCATCTTTTTCCTTGCCATTCGCTTTGTCTGGAGCATGATTGCCTACGGTAGTGGTCTTCCGGGAGGGATTTTTCTTCCGCTTTTGGCTCTAGGTTCCTTATCGGGTTATATTTTTGGACTTTTTGCAGAAACAATAGGGCTAGTGCAAACTAGTCAACTAACTCTTTTTATCGTTTTGGGCATGGCGGGTTACTTTGGTGCTGTGTCAAAAGCTCCGCTGACAGCCATGATTCTGGTGACTGAGATGGTTGGGGATTTGTCGCAACTGATGACGATTGGGTTGGTGGTACTAGTGGCCTACTTGACTATGGATTTGTTTGGGGGGGAACCAATCTATGAAGCGATGCTTGCAAAGATGCTACCTCTGAGCCACTTAGAAACTAATCGACCAACCATGATTGAATTGCCAGTAACTGAGGATTTGGCAGGACGCAGGGTTTCTGACTTGAGATTACCAGAGGATGTTTTGATTACTACCCAAGTAGCTCACGGTGTCAATCAAGTTGTCACGGGGAAGACCGTCCTGCAAGCAGGAGCGACCATTTACCTAGTAGTTAACGAAAGTGATATTCATCAGGTCAATCAGACCCTATTACACTAATAAGCAATAAAAAAAAGGAGATAACATGGACTTAAATCTTATCCGTCAGGATATTGACGCTATTGACAGCCAACTGGTTGAGCTTTTGGAAAAACGTATGATTTTGGTAACGCAGGTGACTGCTTATAAAAAAGCGACTGGGAAGCCTATTCTTGATACTAGTCGTGAACAAGCTGTCCTTGATAAGGTAGCTAGCCGCGTCGTCAACAAGGACTTTGAAAAAGCAATTATTGCCACATTTTCAGACATCATGAAAGAATCACGAGCCTATCAAAGTGCCAAATTAGGAGCGGATGAGTGCTAAAAGGGATAAAAAGCGGAGAGATATTCAGTCTTAAAAATCATCTCTTGGCTAGTCTAGTAGCCCTGCTGGTTGGGCTTATTGTGGGATTGGTTGATACTGTTTTTGGCAGAGGATTGCTATTGATTTCTGCTTTTCGTGCGGAGCGTCTGCCAGTTCTCCTACCTTTTTTAGGGCTTTCGGGTTTACTGATTGTTTATCTTTATCAAAGGTTTGGTGGCAAGTCTGGTAAGGGCATGGGACAGATTTTTGCAGTAGGACAGGGAGAGGATGATGAACTCCCTCTGATTTTAGTACCCCTCATTATCAGTACCACTTGGATGACTCATCTTTTTGGTGGCTCTGCTGGACGTGAGGGAGTGGCCGTTCAGCTAGGTGCGACAATATCATATTATTTTTCCCGCTTTCTTTCTTTTGAAAAAAGCTCGCGCTTATTCTTGGTGATGGGGATGGCGGCTGGTTTTGCAGGGCTTTTTCAAACGCCCATAGCTGCTATCTTTTTTGCCTTAGAAGTTCTGGTAATAGGAAATTTGAATCTAACTTTTCTGTTGCCAGTGACTGTGGCGGCTTTCACATCTTCTTGGACATCCCACAGTCTAGGTTTGGAGAAATTCACCCATCACATCCCTGAAAGTATGGAGCTAAATTTTTTCAGTCTTGTCACCTTTGCATTGCTAGGCCTTGTTTTTGGTCTGGTGGGAAACCTTTTTGCAGTTTCCTTGTCTGTTGTTAAGAAAAAAATAGCAGAGCTGATGAAAAATCCTTATCACCGTATTTTATTGGGTGGTTTGATTTTATCTATTTTTCTATGGTTATGTCATCAGGGGCGATATTCTGGCCTTGGGACAAATCTGATTGACCTTAGTTTTTCTGGCGCTGGTATTAAGGCATACGATTGGCTCTTAAAGCTAGGATTGACTGTTTTTACCCTATCTCTTGGATTTCAAGGTGGTGAAGTGACACCGCTCTTTTCGATTGGAGCGTCGCTGGGAGTTGCCTTAGCAGAACTTTTTCACTTACCGGTGGAAATAGTCGCAGCCAGTGGCTATATTGCTGTTTTTGGATCGGCTACCAATACTTTTTTGGCTCCCATTTTTATTGGCGGTGAAGTTTTTGGTTTTGAAAATTTGCCCATCTTCTTTGTAGTGGTAGCTTTTTCTTACATCGTAAATCGCCAATCAAGCATCTATGGAGGTCAAAAAATATTAGTACTTGATTGAGAATCATGCTATAATGGATGAAGCTTTAGCCTATGAAATTGTGAGTGAGGAGTATTATGGTTAAGCGTTTGAAAACCTGGGATCAGCGAGTAGATTATTCGCTTTTGCTGCCTGTTTTTTTTCTATTAGTTGTAGGACTATTGTCGGTCTATGTGGCCACTTTGACTGATTATCCGGACCGCTTGGAAAATGTTTTATTGTTACAAGGGTTATGGCTCTTATTGGGGTGTTTGGCAGCCTTTGTGGTTATGTTTTTTAATACCAAATTTTTATGGAAGGTCACTCCCTGGCTTTATGCTCTAGGACTTGCAGCTATGTTTTTGCCCTTGTTTTTTTACAGTCCAAGTTTATATGCAGCCACTGGTGCAAAGAACTGGGTGACAATCCGAAATGTGACTCTCTTTCAGCCGTCCGAATTCATGAAAATTGCTTATATTTTAGCTCTGGCAAGAGCGACGGTAAGTTTTCAAAAAAAAGCTTCTAAGGAGATTAAAGACGATTGGAAGCTTCTAGGTTTGTATAGTTTGATTACCCTGCCAGTCTTAGCTTTATTAGCGGTGCAAAAGGATTTGGGAACGGCTTTGGTCTTTCTAGCTATCCTAGCAGGAGTAGTCGTTTTATCTGGTATTTCTTGGAAAATCTTATTGCCAATTTTGGTGGTCATCGCTCTTTCTGGAGCGGGATTTTTAGCCCTCTTTTCTTGGGAGCAAGGGAGAGAGTGGCTCTTTAATCTAGGTATGGACACCTACCAAATCAATCGTATTTCTGCTTGGTTAGACCCATTTGCTTATGCAACGGGAATTGCATATCAGCAAACTCAAGGCTTAATTTCTATCGGTAGTGGTGGTCTTCTGGGTAAGGGGTTCAATGTTGTTGAGCTTTCTGTACCTGTCCGGGAGAGTGATATGATTTTCACAGTTATTGGTGAAAATTTTGGCTTTGTTGGCTCAGCTCTGGTTCTTGGAGCTTACCTTTGGCTATTTTATCGCATGCTACGCATCACTTTGGAGTCCAATAATCGCTTTTACACCTTTATTGCGGTTGGTTTTATCATGATGATTCTTTTCCACGTTTTTGAAAATGTAGGGGCTGCGCTTGGCGTTTTACCACTGACAGGCATCCCGCTTCCTTTCATCTCTCAAGGAGGGTCTTCTCTGATTTCAAACCTGATTGGAGTTGGCTTGATTTTATCCATGGCTTATCATAATAATTTTGGAAAGCAGTGAGGCTGAGACAAAGGTCCCAGCCTTTTAATATTATTGTAAACCAGCACTTTGGCGCAGTGATTGATTGGAAGTTCTACCCAATGGATAGGGACCTTCCTAATCAACTGTGCGGAGGTGGGACGACAAAATCAATAAATCGGAAAAAAACTGCCGATTTATCGATTTTTGCCCCACTCTCTTTTTCTGTAAAATATCGTAGAAATATGTTATAATAAAAGCTATGAATTATCACGACTATATTTGGGATTTGGGTGGAACGTTACTGGATAACTATGAAGTTTCCACGCAAGCTTTTGTTGCCTGTCTGAAAAAATATGGCCTGAGAGCATCGCACGACTTGGTCTATGCGAAATTAAAGGAATCAACTAAGGTGGCAATTGATTACTTTGCACCTGATGAGGATAACTTCTTACAAGACTACAAGGCTATCGAGGAGCAGTACCTCAAAAGACCAATTTTGTTTGAAGGTGCCCGTGATATTTTGGCTAAAATTGTTTCTGAAGGCAGTCGCAATTTTTTGATTTCTCACCGAAATCAGCAAGTGCTGACCATTTTAGATAAAACAGAAATTCGTCCCTATTTCACAGAAGTGGTGACGTCCGAGAGTGGTTTTGCCAGAAAACCTAGCCCCCAAAGTTTACTTTACTTAAAAGACAAATACCAGATACAAAAAGCCATTGTGATTGGTGATCGTGATATTGACAGACAAGCAGGTCAGGCAGCGGGATTTGACACCCTGCTGGTTGAACATGAAAAATCCTTGATGGAGATAATAACTTAAATGACTGAAGAAAATAAAGATTTAGAAGCATTAGCGCAAGAGTATGATGCCAGCCAGATTCAGGTCTTAGAGGGACTTGAAGCGGTTCGTATGCGTCCAGGGATGTACATCGGATCCACTTCCAAAGAAGGGCTCCATCATTTAGTTTGGGAAATTGTTGACAACTCGATTGATGAGGCCTTAGCAGGTTTTGCTAGTCAAATCGATGTCATTATTGAGCCTGATAATTCTATTACGGTTATTGATGATGGTCGAGGAATCCCCGTAGATATTCAGGAGAAGACAGGGCGTCCTGCAGTAGAGACTGTCTTCACTGTCCTACACGCTGGAGGGAAATTTGGCGGTGGCGGCTACAAGGTGTCGGGAGGTTTGCACGGAGTTGGGTCTTCGGTTGTAAATGCCCTCTCCACTCAGCTAGATGTACATGTGCATAAGAATGGTAAAATTCATTACCAAGAATATCGACGTGGTGCCGTTGTAGCAGACCTTGAGATTATTGGAGATACAGATCGTTCTGGAACGACTGTTCACTTCACACCAGATCCAGAAATTTTTACAGAAACTATTGAATACGATTTTTCCAAGTTGGCGAAACGTATTCAAGAATTGGCCTTTTTGAATAAAGGTTTGAAGATTTCTATCTCCGACAAACGTGATGGGCTTGAGCAGATTCAAGATTTTCACTATGAAGGTGGAATTACCTCTTATGTTGAGTATATCAATGAGAATAAAGATGTAATCTTTGAACATCCGATTTACACAGACGGTGAGATGGATGGGATTTCCGTTGAAGTGGCGATGCAGTATACAACAGGCTATCATGAGATGGTCATGTCTTTCGCCAATAACATCCATACTCATGAAGGAGGAACTCATGAGCAAGGCTTCCGCACCGCATTGACCCGTGTCATTAATGATTACGCCCGTAGCAATAATATCCTCAAAGAGAGAGATGACAATCTGACGGGTGAGGATGTTCGAGAAGGTTTGACAGCTGTCATCTCAGTCAAACACCCAAATCCGCAGTTTGAAGGGCAAACAAAGACTAAACTTGGTAATTCCGAAGTCGTTAAAATCACCAACCGCCTCTTTTCAGATGCCTTCCAGCGCTTTCTTTTGGAAAATCCACAGATCGCACGAAAGATAGTCGAAAAAGGAATTTTGGCTTCAAAAGCTCGTATTGCTGCTAAGCGTGCCCGTGAAGTGACCCGTAAAAAATCTGGTCTTGAAATTTCAAATCTTCCAGGGAAACTAGCTGACTGTTCATCCAACAATGCTGAAATGAATGAACTCTTCATCGTTGAGGGAGACTCTGCAGGTGGTTCTGCTAAGTCAGGTCGTAATCGAGAATTCCAAGCTATTTTACCAATTCGAGGTAAGATCCTTAATGTTGAAAAAGCAACAATGGATAAAATTCTTGCCAATGAAGAAATTCGTAGCCTTTTCACTGCTATGGGAACAGGTTTTGGTGCTGATTTTGACGTTTCAAAAGCCCGTTATCAAAAATTAGTTATCATGACAGATGCCGATGTCGATGGTGCCCACATCCGTACTCTTCTCTTGACTTTAATCTATCGCTTTATGCGTCCAGTCTTGGAGGCAGGCTATGTCTATATTGCCCAACCACCAATTTACGGGGTCAAAGTTGGCTCTGAAATTAAAGAATACATCCAACCTGGTACAGATCAAGAGATAAAACTTCAGGAGGCTTTAGCCCGTTATACTGTTGGACGCTCAAAGCCAACCGTGCAACGCTACAAAGGTCTTGGAGAAATGGACGATCACCAATTATGGGAAACTACCATGGATCCAGAGCGTCGTCTCATGGCGCGTGTATCTGTTGATGACGCTGCCGAGGCAGACAAGATTTTTGATATGCTGATGGGGGATAAGGTTGAGCCACGCCGTGAATTTATTGAAGAGAATGCGGTTTACTCAACTTTGGACATTTAAAAAATCGGTAACCCGATTGAAAAGAGGGTGTGACTGTGCTATAATTGTAACGTTATAGACCTTTTAGAAAATACGTAAGGAGAGCCCCATGTCGAACGGAATCGTTCTACTCGTAGTAGCTATAATCGTTCTGGTGATTATTGCCTACTTATTCGGCGTAATTGTTCGAAAACGAAACGACGCCTTGATTGCTAGTTTAGAAGAGAAAAAACAAGAACTCTTTGACTTGCCAGTCAATGACGAAATTGAACACGTCAAAAATTTACATCTGATTGGACAAAGTCAGACTTCTTTCCGAGAATGGAACCAAAAGTGGGTTGATTTGACCCTAAACTCTTTCTCAGACATTGAAAATCATATTTTTGAAGCTGAAAGCCTAAATGATACCTTTAATTTCATCAAAGCAAAGCATGAAATCAAAGGGATTCAGAGCCAGTTAAATATTGTCGAAGAAGATATCAAAGCTATTCGTGAAGCTTTAGCGGTTTTGGCTGATCAAGAGGAAAAAAATAGCTCGCGCGTTACCTACGCATTGGATATGTATGAAAAATTACAAACAGAGATTGCTAATCAAGCCGATAATTATGGCAAAGCGATGCCTGAAATTAGCAAGCAACTATCTCACATCCAATCAGAGTTTTCACAATTCGTGACCCTCAATTCTTCTGGTGACCCGGTCGAAGCAGCAGAAATTTTGGAAAGAGCTGAGGAGCACACTATTGCCCTTGGTCAAATATCCGAAAAGATTCCACCGATTGTGACCAAGTTGCAAGAGGACTTCCCAGATCAATTAGAGGATTTGGAGACAGGTTACAGCCGTCTTTTGGAAGAAAATTATTATTTCGCTGAAGAAAACATCGAATCTGGCTTCCAGGCTATCCGTGAAGCGATTAGCGACACTTCTGATGACTTGGCTGAACTTGAATTGGTTAAAGCTGAAACCAGTTGCCAGGATATTCAAGAACGTTTGAATGTTTTCTATGAGCTGTTTGAACGTGAAATTGCTGCTCACAAGGAAGTTGTCAAGGCGACCAATCGCCTACCTAAATACTTGGCTCACGTTAAAGCCAACAATGCTAACTTAGTTAATGAACTCAATCGCCTGACACAACGCTATATTTTTAGTGATAGCATCGGCAATAAGCTAGGTATTTACAGCTCTAATCTTTCAGATATGGAAGAGGAGCTGCAGCCAGCCATTGACAACATGGCAGAGCAGGAAAAACCATTCACTGAGTGGAAAAAATCTTTGGAAAAATTACAATCGAAGATTGCAGATGTGGAAGAAGGTCAACTTTCTATTTATGATAGTTTAAAGGGAACTGAGAAAGGTGAGGCAGAAGCCCGTCATAAGCTAGAAACCTATATTAATCGCCTTCATACCATCAAGCGATTTATGGAAAAACGCAACCTTCCAGGAATTCCACAGGATTTCATGAGCCAATTCTTCACAGCAAGCTCACAGCTAGAGGTTTTGCGCGATGAATTGAGCAGAGGGCGTGTTGACATGGTGACTGTTGAGAAAATGACAGAAGTTTCAACCAAGGCCATGGCTAGTTTAGAAGAAGTGACCTATAAAGTGGTTCAGGACGCTGTCTTAACCGAACAGTTGCTTCAGTACTCAAATCGTTACCGTAGCTTTGATCAAAACGTTCAAGAAAGTTATGAACGCGCTATGGAGCTTTTCCAAATGCATTTCAACTATCAAGCAGCTTTCGATGAAATTTCTTATGCCCTTGAAATTGTTGAACCAGGTGTGACCGATCGTTTCGTTACTTCTTATGGAAAAAGTCGTGAAACAATCAGATTTTAACAAAAAGGTTGCTCTCCAATGAGGGCAACCTTTTTAGGTCTTTGTCAATCGTAGTGAGTGACTTTATGGACGAATGAATTAGCTTTCAAACAAGGAACTGAATGAAGTGCAGGCCGTACTAGAGTACGGTAAGCCGAAAGTGACGAAGTATCAAAACTAATTCAAATGACTTTAATTGAGCAGAAATTCATATTCTTTGCTAATCAGACCGTTTTCAAAGTCAAAAATATCGCAGGAACGTTGACCTAAGTCATTTTCTAAAGGGTAACGATACGATTTTGAAGATGGTCCGTTTCAAAGCTCAGGCAAGTAAAGTGATTGTCGTCCTTGTCATAGACAGATTTGATATGCTCAAGGTAGCTCCCCTTGCCACTTATCACCAGAGTCTCAATTCCATGAAGTTCCCAAGACACATCGGGATGCAAGAAATCGGCATAGCTTGTCCAATCACGGTCATTTTCAGCTCTAAAAAAGATTTGTAATTTCTCAAGATTTGTTAGGAGTCATCCACATTTTTGACCAGAAAGATGTTCTTTTGATTTTTTCTTTATCTGATGATGATGGCAGAGCAGGTTCGATATTTTCAATATTCAAAGCTAGATTGCTGTGAAGCACCAAGACATAAGGGGACTGGCTATCGCTTTCTTGAACGATGGTACTAGCGAGTTTGACTTGGTCGGCTATTTTCATGAGTGTCATCTGTGTAGAGAGTTTTAACTCTGCAGATATTTTCAAACTAAGTGAGGGGTACTTTGTTTGACACTCGGAAAAGTATTGTGGGAGTTTTTCAATGAGCTCAGCTGTCACTTGTGAAGGCTTGGCAGCGAAGACAACGCGTTCCCTAAAAGTCCCTAAAAATTCTTTTTGTTGCTTTGGGTCAAAGCGGTGCTCGCTAGAGGCTTTGGATAGGAGTGTTTTTTCTAAGTAGTCCATGACTTTTTCCTTATATTATTAGAATTTGCTCTGCTATTTTACCAAAAAGAGTAAAGGAAAGCCAGTTTAGCTTTTTAAATTTGCTAAAAGTCTCACATTATGATAAAATAGGCGAGTAAAATAAAAACCAATAAGGAGAGTAATAACATGTCAATTATTACTGATGTTTACGCTCGCGAAGTCCTTGACTCACGCGGTAACCCTACACTTGAAGTTGAAGTTTACACTGAATCAGGTGCTTTCGGACGCGGTATGGTTCCTTCAGGAGCTTCTACTGGTGAACACGAAGCAGTTGAACTTCGTGACGGCGACAAATCACGTTACCTTGGTCTTGGTACACAAAAAGCAGTTGACAACGTAAACAACGTTATCGCTGAAGCAATCATCGGTTTCGATGTGCGCGACCAACAAGGTATTGACCGTGCAATGATCGCTCTTGACGGTACTCCAAACAAAGGTAAACTTGGTGCCAATGCAATCCTTGGTGTGTCTATCGCTGTAGCTCGTGCTGCTGCTGACTATCTTGAAGTACCACTTTACACTTATCTTGGCGGATTCAACACTAAAGTTCTTCCAACTCCTATGATGAACATCGTCAACGGTGGTTCTCACTCAGACGCTCCAATCGCATTCCAAGAGTTTATGATTATGCCAGTTGGTGCACCTACTTTCAAAGAAGGTCTTCGTTGGGGTGCTGAAGTCTTCCACGCTCTTAAGAAAATCCTTAAAGAACGCGGACTTGTTACTGCTGTTGGTGACGAAGGTGGTTTCGCTCCTAAATTTGAAGGGACTGAAGATGGTGTAGAAACAATCCTTAAAGCTATCGAGGCTGCGGGATATGAAGCTGGCGAAAACGGAATCATGATTGGTTTTGACTGTGCTTCTTCAGAATTCTACGACAAAGAACGTGGTGTTTACGACTACACTAAATTTGAAGGTGAAGGCGCTGCTGTTCGTACATCTGCAGAACAAATCGACTACCTTGAAGAGTTGGTTAACAAATACCCAATCATCACTATCGAAGATGGTATGGATGAAAATGACTGGGATGGTTGGAAAGCTCTTACTGAACGCCTTGGCGGACGTGTTCAATTGGTTGGTGACGACTTCTTCGTTACAAACACTGAATACCTTGCTCGTGGTATCAAAGAAAATGCTGCTAACTCAATCCTTATCAAAGTTAACCAAATCGGTACATTGACTGAAACTTTCGAAGCTATCGAAATGGCTAAAGAAGCTGGTTACACTGCCGTTGTATCACACCGCTCAGGTGAAACTGAAGATTCAACAATCGCTGATATCGCAGTTGCAACTAACGCTGGTCAAATTAAGACAGGTTCATTGTCACGTACTGACCGTATTGCTAAATACAACCAATTGCTTCGTATCGAAGATCAACTTGGTGAAGTTGCTCAATACAAAGGAATCAAATCATTCTACAACCTTAAAAAATAATTTAATTATTGTATAAAGGGCTAGAAACCTTGATATAAAGCACTCTAGGGCGTTATCCTAGGGTGTTTTTTATTATTGTGAGAATTGCAAGCACCTTAAAATGTATTACAATGTAGCACAAAGAAACAGGGTAAATAACATGAGTACAGTAACAATCAGATTAAATCAAGAAGAAATATTTTTCAAAAGCTACGCTCAATTAACAGGACAAAGTCTTCCTAGTATTTCAAAAAAAGTTTTAGAGTGCCATTTTCCCTTAGAATGTGGTTTGAAGGTTAATTACGGTCTAGTTGAACACTTTAGACGGAAAGTTCTGTTAGGGAAAGTAAAAAAGTTTGGTAAAGCTAAACTAAACTTTTTTGCCAAAAAAATGCCTGAAACGTAGCTGTTTCAGGCATTTGAAGGATTAGACAGGAAAGTATATAAGTTTGGTTCTTGAAATAAGAGGCTAGTCTACATCTTGAAAGACTCTGTTTGTAATCTAAATATTATTTATCTTCTAGTTTACTTTTTCGTATCTCATCTTTAATGGGACAGGAGCAATCACAGTCTTTACAAGAGCCCTTTTTCTGAATAAAGTTTCTTACAATAAAAGTTGATATAAGCAGAAGAATGATTAGGATAATTAGAGTTGCAGGTGACATGGGATCCTCCTATTTTTGTTTGGAAAGTAGGTTTTCTAATTTGATAGTATTAAGTTTTTCTTGTTTTGGCTGTCTGAAAATCAAATACGTGTAGCAGACAATCAGGAGGAGAGCTACTATTGTCCATTTGAGACTGCTCATTTCACGTTTGATCGCTCCGACTGCTGCAAAGCAGGGTGCGCACAAGAGATTAAATATAAGGAAAGAGTAGGCTGAAAGAGCAGTATAATCAATCTGTAAATTCATCCAAAGTCCTTGGAAACCCTCCGTTGCTTCTTTGACATTATAAAGAACTCCAAATGTTGATACTACAGTTTCTTTGGCAATTAGTCCAGTAATCGTAGCAATGGCTGCTCTCCAGTTACCAAAACCTAAGGGAGTAAAAAACACTGCAAAGCCACGTCCCAGAGTAGCTAGCATACTATCTTCAGTATCCACAGCTTCCAGAGAGAGGTTATAAGAACTCAAAAACCAAATCAGAATATTCATAACAAAAATGACAGAGCCTGCATGCTGTATAAAACTCATCGCTTTATTAGAAGCGTATCTCACGACAGATCTGGCTTTAGGTAAGTGGTAGCTAGGTAACTCCATGATGAAAGGGCTTGCTAATCCTCCCAGAGTTTTGGTTTTTTTGAGGGCAATTCCAGATAATACGATAGCGGCAACCCCGACAAAGTAAGCGCTAGGTGCGACCCATGGATTCTTTTGGAAAAAAGCTCCAGCGACTAAGGCAATGATGGGTAATTTAGCAGAACAAGGCATAAAAGTAGTTGTCATGATGGTGATGCGACGATCTCGCTCATTTTCAATGGTGCGACTTGCCATAACACCAGGCACTCCACACCCAGTCGCAATCAGCATTGGAATAAAAGATTTACCTGACATTCCAAAACGTCTGAAAAATCTGTCCATCACAAAGGCTACTCGACTCATATAACCGATATCTTCTAAGATTCCCAGGCAAAGAAAGAGCACGAAAATCTGAGGTACAAAGCCGATAACAGCTCCGCAACCAGCTAAGATACCATCTAATATCAAACTCTGCATCCAGTTATCGACATTAAGGTAGTCTAACCAAGAGCTGATAAGGCCAGGGAGATATTGGCCAAAAAGAACATCATTTACCCAGTCTGTCCCCATTGTTCCCACAGTCTGGATGGAAAGGTAATAAACCAGCCACATGATAAGGGCAAAAATAGGTAAGGCCAGAAAACGATTGGTTACGACTTGATCGACTCTATCTGAGAGAGTTAAAGTAAAATCGTCTTGTTTGGTTTGAACCATCTTTGCTACTTTTTCTATGAAAGTATAGCGTTCATTGATTAGGATAGAAAGAGCATCTTCGGTATAAATTTCCTCGGTAATCTTGATAACATCTTTGATTTCTTTTGCTTGAAAATCAGACAAAGCAAGGCGTCCCCAAGTTTGTTGATCTCCTTCAAATAGTTTAATAGCATAGAATCTAGCTTGGTTCGATGAAATAGTATCCCCTAGTACATCAATAATTTCTGCAATCGCTACTTCAAACTTTTTACCATAGTTTGGGTAAGTTTTTGGCGTATCCGATTTGGCTATTTTTTTAGCTGTCTTAATCACCTTATCAAGACCTGTTTTTTTAGTGGCGCTGGTTGAAATAACTGGTACACCTAATTGATAACTGAGTTTTTCTTCATCAATAAACTTACCTTGGTTTTTCAAAACATCACTCATGTTGAGGGAGATTACTAAAGGTAATCCAGCTTCTAACAGCTGGGTGGTCAGGTAAAGATTGCGTTCCAGGTTAGTGCTGTCGATAACGTTTATGATGACATCTGCTTGGTGATTAAGAAGGTAATCTCTAGCTAGTAATTCCTCAGGGGAGTAAGGAGACATGGAATATATACCAGGTAAATCTTGGATAGTTAGACTACGATCTAACTTGTAATTTCCTTCTTTTTTTTCGACAGTAACACCCGGCCAATTTCCGACACGCTGGCGGTTTCCGGTCATCTGGTTAAATAGGGAAGTTTTTCCACAGTTGGGATTTCCAATTAATGCAATTTCCATGACTACTCTCTTTCTTGAATGACTGTAATCAACTGGGCTTCTGATTTTCTAAGTGTCAGTTCATAACCCCGCAAACTAATCTCAAGTGGGTCCCCCAGTGGAGCAACTTTTCTTAGATAAATTTTAGTGTGTTTGGTTAAGCCCATATCCATGAGACGGCGCTTTGTTTGGCTATCACTGTTGATTTCTTTGATATAAGCAAAGGAACCGACTGTTAAATCAGATAAGGCAAGGCAATTTGATTCGAATTCGTAAGGTTTGATACTGATTCGCTCTAAAATAGAATTATCCAAGGCAAGGCGAGAACCTTTAATTATGATAATGGCATTCGATTTTGTTTTTGCCACAAGTTTGAGAAGGCCACCTTGCTTCAATCCCAAGGTCATTAAATGTTTGAGGGCTTCATCGTCGAGGTCAATATGTTGAATTTGGTAATTAATGTTTGGTTTGGCATCTATCAAAAACAATAAATGTATCCTCCTTTAGTAAGTCAGTTTTTTTCTTACTGCCATTATAGCATAGCCCCCCTGTGTCAGAAAAAGATATTTTGAGTTTTCTATTCTTTCTTTTCGATTTTTTCCAAAATATGCTATAATAGTAATACTATATTATTTTTAGGAGTCATATTTCATGGAAGACCCTGGTAGTCAGTCCTTATTATTTCAATTTATATTACTCATTCTTCTGACCTTTCTGAACGCCTTTTTCTCAGCTTCTGAAATGGCTCTGGTTTCTCTTAATCGTTCACGTGTGGAGCAAAAGGCAGAAGAAGGAGAGCAAAAGTATGTCCGTCTGGTCAAAGTTTTGGAAAATCCAAATAACTTTTTATCGACCATTCAAGTTGGGATTACCTTTATTTCACTCTTACAGGGGGCAAGCCTATCCGCTTCACTCGGTCAGGTTATTGCAAGCTGGTTTGGAGGTTTTCACTATGCGGCTACTATTGGATCAGTTGCCTCGTTGATATTTCTGACTTACATTTCAATAGTCCTTGGTGAACTTTATCCAAAGCGCATCGCTATGAATTTGAAGGAGAACTTAGCAGTCGTCTCAGCTCCTGTTATTATCTTTGTTGGGAAAGTTGTTAGTCCCTTTGTTTGGCTTTTATCTGCTTCAACAAATCTACTCAGCCGTTTAACACCTATGGATTTTGATGATGCGGATGAACAAATGACGCGTGATGAGATTGAGTATATGCTAACCAAAAGTGAAGCGAGTTTAGATGCAGATGAAATTGAAATGCTTCAAGGCGTCTTTTCTTTGGACGAAATGCTGGCGCGTGAGGTCATGGTGCCTCGAACAGATGCTTTTATGGTTGACATCAATGAGGACACTCAGGAAAACATTCAGGAAATTCTTAAACAGAGTTTTTCGAGAATTCCAGTCTATGATGGGGATAAGGATAAGGTTATCGGCCTCATTCATACTAAAAATCTTTTGAGCGCAGCTTTTAATCAAGGATTTGAAAATATCAATTTCCGACGTATTATGCAGGAACCGCTCTTTGTACCAGAAACCATCTTTATTGATGATCTTCTGAAGGCTTTTAGAAATAGCCAAAGGCAATTAGCAATCTTACTGGATGAATATGGTGGTGTAGCAGGACTGGTGACGTTAGAAGATCTCCTGGAAGAAATCGTTGGTGAAATTGATGACGAAAGTGACAAATCCGAAATTTTTGTCCGTGAAATTGGTGAACATACCTACATCGTTCAAGGGAATATGACTCTTAATGATTTTAATGAGTATTTTGAAACAGAGCTTGAAAGTGATGATGTAGATACTATTGCCGGATATTATTTGACAGGTGTAGGCGCTATTCCTAGTCAGGAAGAAAAAGAAATTTATGAATTTGACAATGCTAATAAGCATATCACCTTGATCAACGATAAGGTAAAGGATGGTCGTGTGACCAAGTTGAAACTCATCCTAGCTGAGGCAAAGCTTTCAGAAGAAGAAAATTAGAATAAGAGCTCGGTGATTCCGAGCTCTTATTGCTTTATGGCTTCAAGCCAGTTTTCTCAATGAGAAAAACAAGAAAACCACCAGCTAAGCTGATGGTTGACAAGGCGTTGAACTTCCATTTCTTTACTCAAGATTGAGTTTGTATTTAATGATAGCATGGGTGGCAAAATAACTGATAATCATGAGGATAATTGTCATGATAAGATCTGCCAAAACTAAGGTATTATTTGAGAATGTCGCTGAGAGCAGAAATGACATCAGAGTTGTAATTAGAATCATGATTCCATAGCTAACAAATCCCATCAGGATACGGTAGCCATTAAACATTTGGCCAATAGCGATAGCTAGATAGATTAAGAGGACAGCCCAAATGGTTGATAAGCACATATTGAGAACCCACAGTATCATCCAAAGTGGGCTAAACAAAGGAAAAAGCTCAGCGGAAATAACTTTAATAAGTTCCTTGACTCCCTCCAAACCAATACTTGGAAGGATAAAAGCTGCGCCAATAATGGCAAAAATCAGGTAAGTAACTACAAATAGAAGAGCTGCCACCAGCAATTTGCTCAAGATAATGGCATGTGGTGACACAGGAAGCGTCATGGTCAAATATCCTTGACGGCTAAAGATACTGGAATAAAAACGACGAATGATAATGACATAAGAAGCAATGGTGATGGTCAACGTAAGGCCGACTAAAATAATGATTGACATCAAGAAGCTCACTTCTTGAGCAGCAAAGCGACCAACCTCATAACCAACTTCATAGGATGAATTACCATCAATGTGCGATAAGAAAGTTTTGAAGAAGTTTCCAGTAGCGATAGCCACTAAACTGGTGATAAAAAGGAGTCCCAGATACCAGTTGCCGATAGATTTTAATTCGTATTTTAACAGTTTCGCAAACATAATAACCTCCTAAGCTTTAAAATAGTCTCTAAAGAGAGAATCAATGGATTGACCATGTTCGAAACGGAGGTCATCGGTGTTTCCTTGCAGGGTGATTTGTCCCTTGTGAAGAAAGACAACTTCATCAAGAATTGGCTCAACGTCTGAGATAAGGTGAGTCGAGATGATAACAGAGGCCTCTTCTGAGTAGTTGTTGATAATAGTTCGGAGTATGTAATCTCTGGCTGCTGGATCTACACCTGCAATAGGCTCATCAAGAACATAAAGTTTTGCACGACGGCTCATGACTAAAATAAGCTGTACTTTTTCCTTGGTTCCTTTCGACAAAGTCTTGATACGTTTGTTTTGGTCAATGTCCAAGTCAAGCAATAGTTTATCAGCGCGTTCGCGGTCAAAGTCTGCGTAGAAATCTTGAAAGAAGGTTAGGGTAGCCTTGATAGTCATGTTTTCGTTGAGGTAGGTGGTATCTGGCAGATAAGAGATAATCTTTTTACTATCTATCGATGGATGGTAGCCATCGATGACAACCTCACCGCTATCAGCCTGCAAGAGACCGTTAATCAGTTTAATTAGAGTCGTTTTGCCACTGCCGTTTGGGCCAAGGAGACCAATGATTTTCCCTGCAGGTAAGGTGAAGGTGACATCATCCAAGGCAATTTGGCTGCCATAACTCTTTGTTACGTGGTGTATTTTCAATAAATCAGTCATTCATATTCTCCTTCAAAAAACGGTCTAACTCAGGAATGATGTCCTCTTTTGAAAAGCCGATTTTCTGCATGTTGTCAACGAAGTTTTGAAGCTCTAGCTGAGCAACTTCTAGTCGCTTTTCGGCGATGAGCTCGGTATCTTCGGTAACAAAACGTCCTGATGTTCGTTGGGAATAGACCATCCCTTCGCGTTCTAACTCCGTGAAGGCGCGTTGCATAGTATTGGGATTAACTCCGGCTTCTTCCGCATACTCGCGAACAGTTGGGAGTTGGTCACCACTTTTTACTTGATTGCTGATAATCTGCATCTTGACATGCTGAGCAATTTGGGCATAGATTGGTGACTTTTCATCAAATTTCCAAGCCATAGTGATTACTAAGGGATTAAGAAAACGAGAGAAGAGTAGAAAACTAAGGTCATGCTTTGTCTGTAGGACAGTTTGCTAGGATGGTTTAGGATCTCTACTTGCGAAAAAGTCATCTTGACTGTTTCACTCCCGAAGTTTTTAGACTGAGATTAAGGACTCAGTTTAAGTTTCTTAAACACTCTTTCCTTTCTATATAGTTTTGATAGGATAATTGGGTTGTTAAAACTATTTTGTACTATAATTATAATACGTAAAGCGCAAGCTTTTGTCAAATATAATCTACGGAAAGCTAGGGATATCTTGGGCAGGAAGCTAAGGCTTTATGAGGGGGCTACTTTATAGTATAATAACAATAAAAAAAGGAGGTTGGTATGTTTGTTCCTTTAGACACTAAGACCGTTTATAGCTTTTTGGATAGTTTGGTTGATCTGCCAACCTACATTAGTACAGCCAAGGATTTGGGATACACTCACATCGGTATCATGGATAGAGATAGTCTTTATGGAGGGTATTCCTTTATCCAGCAAGCAAAAAAAGCGGAGTTGACGCCGATTTTGGGCTTGGAGTTATCGGTGACAATAGCAGATCAGAAGTTGTTGCTCAAGTTAGTGGCCCAAAATACTGACGGTTATCATAGTCTTTTGAAAATATCCAGCCAGCGCATGATGGGAAAGACTGATTGGGCGGTTTTTTTGGAGCTTTTAAAAGGCGTTCTGGTAATCTTGCCAGCGGAGTTTGTGGATTTTGGAAATCAATTAAACTGTGATTATGTCATCGGGGTGACGGTGGACAGTCCGAAAATTAACTATACCAAGCCCTTGGTTCCCCTTCACACCGTTCGCTATTTTTCAAATGAAGATCGTGAAACCGTGCAAGTTTTGCATGCTATCCGAGAGAATGTGACCTTAAAAGATGTGGAACCACCCAATGCCAACCAGCTCCTATATTCAGTAGAGACCATGGATACGGTATTTGCAGAGCGCTTTCCTGAGGCTTTGGAAAACTTGGCAGAGCTCGTTAAGGATATCACTTATGATTTTGATACAGCCTTAAAGTTGCCACGCTTTAACCGTGAAAAAGAAGCCGTGCAAGAGCTCCGTGAAAGAGCTGAGGATGGTTTATCTAAGAAGGGGTTGCTAACACCGCCTTATCAAGAAAGACTTGAAAAAGAATTATCCGTCATTCATAAGATGGGCTTTGATGATTATTTCTTGATTGTTTGGGATTTGCTACGATTTGGACGCAGTAAAGGCTATTATATGGGGATGGGACGTGGATCTGCAGCAGGAAGCTTGGTCTCTTTTGCTCTGGACATCACGGGTATTGACCCTGTCAAAAATAACCTGCTCTTTGAGCGATTTCTAAATGAAGAGCGTTACTCGATGCCTGATATTGATATTGATCTTCCTGATATCTACCGTTCAGAGTTTCTGCATTATGTGCGTGACCGTTATGGCAGTCAGCATTCGGCACAGATTGTGACATTCTCGACCTTTGGAGCTAAGCAGGCAATTCGTGATGTGTTCAAACGCTTTGGTGTACCTGAATATGAGTTGTCCAATTTGACTAAAAAGATTGGTTTTAGAGACACGCTCAGCTCGGTTTATGAGAAAAATATGTCCTTTAGACAGCTAATCAACAGCAAGGCTGAATATGTCAAAGGCTTTGCTATTGCCAAAAAAATTGAAGGTCAACCACGCCAAACCTCTATTCACGCAGCTGGGATTGTTATGAGCGATGATGATTTGACAGATCACATTCCTCTTAAATCGGGCGAGGATATGATGATTACCCAGTATGATGCCCCTTGTGTGGAGGCCAATGGTCTGCTTAAAATGGATTTTTTAGGTCTTAGAAACCTGACCTTTGTCCAAAAAATGCAGGAAAAGGTACTTGCGGATTATGGCAGGACTATTGACATCAAGTCTATTGATCTGGAAGATGAAGAGACCTTAAAACTCTTTGCTAGTGGTCGCACTAAAGGCATTTTCCAGTTTGAACAGTCTGGCGCCATTTCCCTGCTCAAACGGGTTAAGCCCGAACGTTTTGAAGAAGTGGTTGCTACGACCAGTCTTAATCGTCCCGGTGCTAGCGATTATATTGATAATTTTATTAAACGGAAATTTGGTCGTGAGAAAGTTGACTTAATTGATCCTATTGTGGCTCCGATTTTAGAACCGACTTATGGCATCATGCTCTATCAGGAGCAGGTTATGCAGATTGCTCAGGTCTATGCTGGTTTTACGCTTGGTAAAGCCGACTTACTGCGTCGCGCCATGTCTAAAAAGGATAAGGGAGAAATGCAACGTATGGAAGTTGATTTTCTGGCAGGTGCAGCAGCTCTTGGCAGACCAGAAAGCGTTGCTCGAGACCTCTTTGAGCGCATGGCAAAATTTGCTGGCTATGGTTTCAATAGAAGTCACGCCTATGCATACTCAGCGCTGGCTTTTCAACTAGCTTACTTTAAGGTTCACTACCCAGATGCTTTTTACGATGTTATGCTGAATTTTTCTAGTAGTGATTATATCACAGATGCCCTGCAAGCTGATTTCAAACTCGGCAAGTTGCGTCTAAACTCTGCTCCTTACCACGATAAAATTTCTGAGGATAAGATTATTCTAGGTCTCAAGACAATCAAGGGGTTACCCCGAGATTTAGGGCTTTGGATTGTGGAAAATCGGCCTTATCTGAGTATTGAAAATTTTTTGGAAAAATTGCCAATTAAGTACCAAAAAACGGAAATTCTCATACCTTTAGTTCGAATTGGACTTTTTGATGACTTTGAAGCCAACCGTCGTAAGGTGGAAGTCAATCTTGAGCATCTCTTTACCTTTGTCAATGAATTGGGAAGCCTTTTTGCTGACTCAGCTTACTCTTGGCTAGAGGCTGAGGACTATACTGCGGCTGAGAAATACCGAATGGAGCAGGGGTTGCTAGGAGTGGGAATAAGCCCACATCCGCTTGAAGGGCTGTATCAGGAGCTAGCAGGAAACTTTACTCCCATTGAGCAGCTGATCCCCGATAGTGAAGCAACTGTTCTTGGCCAGATTGACAGCATTCGTATCATCCGAACCAAGAGCAAGGGTGAGCAGATGGCCTTTCTTTCGGTCAGCGACACTCACCATCGGCTTGATATTACTCTTTTTCCAGAAGTTTATGGGAAATGGCAGAGCCAGTTGAGTGAGGGTGCTATTTACCTTTTCAAAGGGCGCACGCAGATGCGCGAAGACAAACTTCAAATGGTTTTACAGACTGTTCTTCCAGCAAGTACTGAGAAATGCTGGCTTCAAATTGCTAATCACGACCATGACAAGGAAATTTCTGAAATTCTTGGCAGGTATCAGGGAAGTTTACCAGTTATTCTTCACTATGTTGATAGCAAGAAAACGCTACAAAATAAGACTCACCGTGTCCAAAAATCGAAGGATTTGATAGAAGAACTCGAACCTTATGTTATGAAAACGATTTTTCGTTAAAATCTAGCAGAAAAAAGAGCAATTTAAAAACAACTATGGTATAATAGTGAAGTTAGAAATTAAAAAGGAGAAAACCAAAAATGAAACGTATTGCTGTTTTGACTAGTGGTGGTGACGCCCCTGGTATGAATGCCGCTGTTCGCGCGGTTGTTCGTAAAGCAATCACAGAAGGCATGGAAGTTTTCGGTATTAACCGTGGCTATGCTGGTATGGTTGAGGGAGATATTTTCCCAATGGACGCTCACTCAGTGTCTAATACTCTTTCACACGGAGGGACTTTCCTTCAGTCGGCTCGTTACCCTGAATTTGCTACTCTTGAAGGTCAATTAGCTGGTATTGAGCAGTTGAAAAAACATGGAATTGAAGGTGTCGTGGTCATCGGTGGTGACGGCTCATACCACGGTGCTATGCGATTGACAGAGCACGGCTTCCCAGCAGTGGGTATCCCAGGTACCATTGATAATGACATCGCTGGGACGGATTACACTATCGGTTTCGATACTGCGGTAAATACTGCAACTGATGCTCTGGATAAAATCCGTGACACCTCATTCTCACACGGACGTACTTTTGTCGTTGAAGTGATGGGACGTAATGCTGGGGACATTGCCCTTTGGTCAGGTATCGCAGCTGGTGCTGATCAAATCATCATCCCTGAGGAAGATTACTCAATCGAAGAAGTTGTTGCTAACGTTCGCGAAGGTTACGAGAAAAAAGGTAAATTCCGCCATTTGATCGTTTTGGCTGAGGGTGTCATGCATGCTGAAAAATTCGTTGAGCTTATGAAAGAAGCTGGCGATACAAGTGATCTTCGAGCGACAAACCTTGGACACATTCTTCGTGGTGGTGCGCCGTCACCTCGTGACCGTGTAATTGCTTCATGGATGGGTGCGCGTGCTGTTGAACTTCTTAAGGAAGGTCGTGGCGGTCTTGCCGTTGGTATTCACAACGAGCAATTAGTTGAAAGCCCAATCCTTGGTACTGCTGAAGAAGGAGCCCTCTTTAGCTTGGGAGAAAACGGTAAAATTATCGTTAATAATCCCCACAAGGCTCGCCTTGATTTTGCAGCTCTGAACCGTGATTTGGCTCACTAAGGTATATTAACTAGTTAATTCTGCCGATAATCGGCAATTAAAAAAATAGGAGTTTCTTACAATGAATAAACGTGTAAAAATCGTTGCAACCCTTGGACCTGCGGTAGAATTCCGTGGTGGTAAAAAATTCGGAGAACCAGGTTACTGGGGCGAAGAACTTGATGTTGAAGCATCAGCACAGAAAATTGCTGAGCTGATTAAAGAAGGTGCAAATGTTTTCCGTTTCAACTTCTCACATGGTGACCACGCAGAGCAAGGTGCTCGTATGGCTACTGTACGCCGTGCAGAAGAAATCGCTGGTCAAAAAGTAGGTTTCCTTCTGGACACCAAAGGTCCTGAAATCCGTACAGAATTGTTCGAATCAGGCGAAGGTGAATACTCATACAAGACTGGTGAAGTTATTCGTGTTGCAACTAAACAAGGTATCAAATCAACTCGCGACCTTATCGCTTTGAATGTTGCTGGCGCCCTTGATATCTTCGATGACGTTGAAGTTGGTAAACAAGTTCTTGTCGATGACGGTAAACTTGGTCTTCGCGTTATTGAAAAAGACGCTGAAAAACGTGAATTTGTTGTTGAAGTTGAAAACGACGGTGTCATTGCTAAACAAAAAGGTGTAAATATCCCTTACACTAAAATTCCTTTCCCAGCTCTTGCTGAACGCGATGATTCAGATATTCGTTTTGGTCTGGAGCAAGGTCTTAACTTTATCGCTATCTCATTTGTACGTACAGCTAATGACGTGGAATCAGTACGTAACATTCTGCGTGAAACTGGTAACGAGCACGTTCAACTTTTCTCAAAAATTGAAAACCAACAAGGTATTGACAACATTGATGAAATCATCGAAGCTTCAGATGGTATCATGATTGCTCGTGGTGACATGGGTATCGAAGTACCATTTGAAATGGTTCCAGTTTACCAAAAAATGATCATCACTAAAGTGAATGCAGCTGGTAAAGCAGTTATCACAGCAACAAACATGCTTGAAACAATGACTGATAAACCACGTGCAACTCGTTCAGAAATCTCTGATGTTTTCAATGCTGTTATTGATGGTACGGACGCAACAATGCTTTCTGGTGAGTCAGCGAACGGTAAATACCCAGTTGAGTCAGTACGTACAATGGCAACTACAAGCAAAAACGCTCAAACTCTCCTTAACGAGTACGGACGTTTGAACTCAGATAAATTCCCGCGTGCAACGAAAACGGAAGTTGTTGCTTCTGCTGTTAAAGACGCAACAAAATCAATGGATATCAAGTTAGTTGTTACTGTGACTGAAACTGGTTTCTCTGCGCGCCAAATCTCTAAATACCGTCCAGACGCAGACATCTTGGCTGTTACTTTCACTGAAAAAGTTCAAAAATCACTTATGATTAACTGGGGTGTTATCCCAGTTGTGACTGAAAAACCTGCATCTACAGATGACATGTTTGAATTGGCTGAACGCGTTGCCCTTGAGCAAGGTCTTGTTGAGTCAGGTGACAACATCGTTATCGTTGCTGGTGTTCCGGTTGGTGTATCAGGTTCAACAAACACAATGCGTATCCGCACTGTAAAATAATCAGATAGTCTATTTGACTATCTAGAGCTACAAAGTTCTTGTTACAAGACCAGTAGTTGAGAAGACTGAAGAAAACTTCGGTCTTCTTTTTTATATTAATAGATAAAATTATGGGTCTATCAATCATTAAATAATCATTATCAGCTTTAATGTTGGAATATATAGTAGAGTGAATTAGAAACAGGACATATCTAGGTTTGTCAATTTGAGAACTCTAGAGTTATTTTAGGAGTGGGTTATTAACACTATAACTCAAAATTGTCCTTTTCCTAATTCAAACTATTATATTATCAGACAAGCAAAGAAGAAATTTTTTCCCGCGTTGTAAAATGAAGTGCAACAAAAAAGACATGTTCGTCTGATATACTAGAATTCCCAAACTCAGTATAGAAAGCAGATGAACATGTCCAACACTCATTCTACCAAAAAATCATCCTATTCTCATCTCACAGCAACAGAACGTGGTGAAATTGCTGCTTATCTTAAAGTAGGAAAGAAACCAGTTGAGATTGCTCGGTTCTTGGGTCGTCACCGTTCTACAATTTGTCGAGAAATCAAACGTGGTTCAGTCAATCAGGTACAGGATAAAAATGGGAAACGAACCTATTTCAGCGCCTATTTCGCTGATAGTGGACAACGTGTCTATGAAACCAATCGATCTGCCTAAGATGGTTAGTATCAGAAAACGTTCTAAGAAAGTCACGAAGACGAATCGGAAGACTTTGGGTAAGTCTATCGAAGAACGTCC
>NZ_AUIP01000010.1 GCF_000423765.1 Streptococcus porci DSM 23759
CTTCTACGAAGCCACACACGATTGCCTCCATACATCGTCTCATTCGGACAATGTATTACCTCATAACGCATAACAAACTTTACGATTATCGTTCTACCCAAAATCAGTAAGATTGTTTATGCTATATTATTGTAACACCTTATCAAAAAATTTCAACATAAGGTGTTGCTTTTGTATACACTTTTTACACGAAACTTTAGTCCAAAATAAAACAATTTACTTATTTTGACTATTGAACTCAAAATATTTTTCATCAAATACCTTGATAGGCTTGACAAATGGTAGAAAATTGAGTACGCAAAAAGCCATGACAACAACCTCCCCAGAGCACAGTCCAGCCTTGTGTGACCTAAGTCCAAAAAGTCTAGAGCTGACCATGAGTTTAGTTGTTAATCATGACTTTCTCAACCTCGCTAGTCTATTTTCTTTTAAAATAACACTTTTAGAGTAATAAATCAAGCCTTGTCATAATTTTTGCGCCTGATTTTAAAATCTGAACTGACGACTTCATCAACGTTAATGATAGAGACAAAGGCGTCTTTATCAATATCTGCGACGATGCGTTTCACATCCATGACCTCACTAGGATTTAGGACGACGTAGAGGACATTGTGTTGCTGACCTGAATAAGCTCCTTCTCCCTTGAGATAGGTCACCCCTCGATTGATTTCGCTGAGAATGGTTTTTGACACTTGCTCAGAAGCCTTTGTCACAATAATCATGCCACGGACGGTGTAACCACCGTTTTGCACCATAGTTAGAACTTGGCTGTAAACAAAGCTAGCAATCAGGGTATACATCATATGGCGAATATCAATATATGTTAGAGATGCCAGTAAGACAATGGCATCAATAATCAGTAAACTCTGACCTAGTTGACGCCCTGTTTTGACCTCAACGATGCGACCGACAATGTCTGTTCCGCCAGTCGTCGCCCCATAGCGAAAGACCAAGCCTCCGCCTAGTCCCGCAAAAATCCCAGCTAAGAGGGCGGCAATCAGGAAATCACCTCCCAAGTCCAATGTAATTGGGATTCTCATCCAAATTCCAATAAAAACGGACATTAGGACGGTCCCATATATGGTTAAAAGCAGAGCTTTTCTCCCAAAAACCTTAGCACCTAAAATGAACAGAGGGATGTTTAGTAAGAGAGTCGTATAGTCTGGCGTCAACCCCGTCAATGCATTGATAATCAGGGTAATCCCTGCTAAACCGCCTTCTGCCAGATTGTTTGCCATGTTGAAATTGACAAAGCCAAAAGTGTATATAGCAACTCCTAAAGCTATTAAAAATAAGCCTTTAGCTGTAATTTTGATATCGTGATGGTGTGCCATACTTCCTCCACTCTAGTGATTAGCGGCCGCGATTGCGGTACTTGCTCTTGCTGATAACGAACTCTGGACTGACAATTTCATCAACACTGGAAATGGCCACAAAAGCCTGTGGGTCGACCTCTGCCAGATAAGTCTTGAGTTCCCGTGTCTCTGTAGGATTGATGGCCACATAAAGGACTTCCTTATCAGCCTTAGTATAGGCACCACCTGCCTTAAAATAGGTAACCCCTCGTCCTAGTTCCTTCATGATGTAATCTGCAATGGTTTCATGCTTTTCGCTGATAATAAAAAGACCTCGAAGTGCGTATCCTCCATTTTCCACCAACTTAACCACTTGACTGTAGATAAAACTAGCAATCAAGGCATACATCATCTGATTGAGATTGATATAGGTCAGGGAAATGGTCATGACAAAAATGTCAATTCCTAGAAGAACCTGATTGAGGTGAATACCCGTTTTATGTTCAAGGACACGAGCGATGATATCTGAGCCACCAATAGTTCCCCCATTACGAAAGACCAAACCTCCACCCAGTCCTGCTATTATACCGGCAAAGAGAGAGACAACCAATGCGTCTTGCTGAAGATCAACCACCATGGGCAAGCGCTGAAAGAGCCAGACAAACCCATACATGGAAAAAATCCCCCAGAGGGTGTAAAGCATGCTCCTGCGTCCAAAAAGGTAAGCACCAAGAAGGATCAGAGGTAGGTTAATCAGATAACCTGTATAGGTAGGGTCAATGTCAAAGAGAGCATGAAAAACCATGGTCAGCCCTGCCAGACCACCTGCTGCAATCTTATTTGGCAGATTAAAATACACAAAGCCAAAGGCATAGGTAGCTGCTCCAAGCGTGATAAAAAAGATATTTTTTAACTGTAATTGGTGTTGATTTACCATGAAAGGTCCTCATTGTCTGTCTGATTTTATTGGTCAAGTCATCTTGTAAAAGCTCATCCGAAAGAGACAGCTTTCAGACTAAAGACAACATTCCTATCACCCATTCGCTAAGGAGTCTGCTAAATATTACAAACAAAAATTTTACCACAGCGAGCAAAGCGAGTCTTACTGCTACTTTCACTGCGTTAATAATCACATAAATCTGCCCCTATGTGATTCGGAAGTGTTGAGACTTCTAGCCAGGCATTCTATCCAGAAGTCTCTGGCATCCGACAACTCCTGAGACAGTGACAAAAATAGAGTTTGTCTATAACCTCAGCAGACTTTTATGTCATTTTACATCAGTTAATCTAAATCCGCAAAACGTCCGATAATCTGGACATTTTCAGAGATAGAGACGAAAGCCATAGGATCAGTCTTTTGCATGTGGTGTTTAAATTCGTAGAATTCTGCCTGAGTAATCACGGTCAGAAGCACCGCTTTTTTCTCGTGATTATAAGTCCCTTCTGCATCGTTGATGCAGGTCACGCCACGATGCAGTCGCTTATGCACCATGCGAATGACACGATCGGGCTTGCTAGTGATAATCATGGCTTGCATTTTCTTTTGCTTGGTGTAGATTGCGTTGGTGACACGACTGGAGACAAAGATAGTCACCATAGAATAGAGGGCGTACTGCCAACCAAAAAGAAAGCCTGCAAAAACCATTATAATCCCATTGACTACTAGGGAGATATTCCCCACGTCTCGTCCTGTTTTCTTACGAATAGTCAGACTGACAATGTCTGTCCCTCCACTGGAAATCTTGGACCTTAGGCCATAGCCAATCCCAATTCCCATGACTAATCCACCAAAAATGGCATTGATTAAAGGGTCTGGAGTCAAGGTGATTTCTGGTACCAGATGGATAAAGATAGAACTTACAGTAACGGTGATAAAGGTAAAAACTGTGAAGCGGTGTCCGATTTTACGCCAGGCAAGAATGAGCAAGGGTAGGTTTATCGCATAAAAGGCGATGGCAACCGGTATTTTGAATCCAAGGCTACGCAGACTGATTGCTGAGATAACCTGCGCCAGACCAGTTGCTCCACTGGAATAGACATGACCTGGCTGGAAGAACCAGTTGACAGCAATAGCTGATAAGAGTCCATATAGAAGCGAAGCTGAAATTTTTTCATCGTATTTCTCTCTGGAGATACTTCTCAGGGTCTGCCAGATACCTAATTTCATCGCCCAGCGACGGACGAAAAACTTTAATTTTTTCCAAAGGGTCGTTTTCTTAATCATTTTTCTTTACAAGAAGAGCCAGTTCCTCTAGCTGTTTTTCAGCTACAGTACTTGGTGCCTGTGTCATTGGGTCAGTCGCCTTATTGTTTTTAGGGAAAGCAATGACTTCACGAATGTTATCTTTACCAGCTAAAATCATAACAAAGCGATCAAGTCCAATAGCCAATCCACCGTGCGGTGGGAAACCATAGTCCATCGCCTCAAGTAAGAAACCAAATTGCTCCTCAGCTTCCTCAGCTGAGAATCCAAGAGCTTTGAACATGCGCTCCTGCATCTCTTTTTGGTTGATACGGAGACTTCCGCCACCAAGTTCGTAGCCATTGAGAACAATGTCATAGGCCACGGCACGAACGTTTTTCAGCTCACCCTCAAGTTCATGAGCTGACTCTACTGTTGGTAAAGTGAATGGATGATGGGCAGACATGTAACGCCCTTCTTCTTCAGACCATTCAAACATTGGCCAGTCAACCACCCATAGGAAGTTAAACTTGGAGTAATCAATCAAGCCAAGCTCTTTAGCAATACGATTGCGAAGTGCACCAAGAGTATTGTTGGCAACTTCAAGACTATCTGCCACAAAAAGCACCAAGTCATTTTCAGCAAGGTTTAGAGTGCTTGTTAAATCTTCTTCAATATTGGTTAAGAATTTGGCAACGGGACCTGCAAGAGTTCCATCAGCCACCTTAATCCAAGCTAACCCTTTGGCTCCAAACTGCTTCGCAAACTCTGTCAACTTGTCAATGTCTTTGCGTGAATACTTATCTGCATTTCCTTTGACAACGATAGCTTTGACTGCCTCAGCTTCTGAGAAGACTTTAAAGTCAACCCCCTTGACAGTCTCTGTCAAGTCTTGCAAAAGCATGTCAAAACGTGTATCTGGTTTGTCGATACCATAAAGGTTCATGGCATCATCGTAGGACATACGTGGAAATGGCAGAGTTACTTCAATTCCTTTAGTGTCTTTCATGACCCTAGCAATCATGCCTTCAACGATATCTTGAATTTCTTTCTCATCGAGGAATGAGGTTTCCAAGTCAACTTGTGTAAACTCAGGTTGACGGTCTCCACGCAAGTCTTCATCACGGAAACATTTGACGATTTGGTAATAGCGGTCAAACCCAGCGTTCATAAGAAGCTGTTTTGTGATTTGTGGACTCTGTGGCAGGGCGTAAAAGTGCCCTTGATTGACACGAGATGGCACGAGGTAATCACGCGCACCTTCAGGTGTTGATTTAGTCAACATTGGTGTCTCAACATCAATAAATTCAAGACTGTCAAGATAGTTGCGAATAGAATGAGTTACTTTGGCACGTAGTTTAAAGTTTTCAAGCATCTCTGGACGGCGAAGGTCAAGATAACGGTAACGCAGACGGTTGTCATCTGACACCTCTACACCGTCCTTGATTTCAAAAGGAGTCGTCTTCGCTTCGTTGAGAACGGTAAGTGCTTCGACCTTGAGTTCGACAGCACCTGTTGGCAGCTTGTCGTTTACTTGTTCGCGAGCCTCAACAGTACCTGTCACTTCAATCACGTACTCGCTACGTAAACTTTCCGCTGTCGCAAGCACATCTGCGCTAGCTTTGGCAGGATTGATCACCAACTGCATAATCCCCTCACGGTCACGGAGATCAATAAAAATCAAGCCTCCAAGGTCACGGCAACGGGCAACCCAACCCTTTAAAGTGATTTCAGTCCCGATGTGCTCTGCACGAACACGGCCAGCATACATTGAACGTTTTGTCATGATAATAAATACCGAGAGCAAACACCCAGTTCCATCGTCATAAATGGAAACCAATCAAGTGATTTGCCCTTCCTTTCTCTTCCTAAATTGCTATTTATTCATTCCTTTCCATTATAGCAAAAAGCAGGCAAAAACCCCACCCCTAAAGGTAGAGTTTTTATTGGTTTTTGGAAAATGGCGGAGCCTTCTATTTATCAGCTACTGTAACCTCATTTAGTTGATTTTTTAGAGGCTTCTTCAACAGCTTTTTTGATCGTCTGAGCATAGAGTTTAGCACCTTCCAACATGGTTTCTGAGTCTCCTCCAAAGTGAATCTTATCACTTCCTACCCAGATTTGCGGGTTATCAACTGACGTTTGATACCAATCCGCAATGGTGATATAAGAGTACTTTTTAGCTAACTCCAGCTCGTATATCCGATGTTTCTGGGCGATAGGATTATCATAGCCTGATGAGTTCCCGTCAAAAGGCGTCACCAGAATGAGACTATGCCCTTTTGGTAATTGTTTCACCAAGCGGTCAAGTTCTTCTTGATAATTATAGACGATATTAACCCCTGTTGCAACGACCAAATATTTCGGAAGAGACTTGTTTTTAATGTTATTAGCAACAATTTCATTGGCCTGACTCGTATTACGACTTCCAGCAGCATCGACATAGGCTTCTGGTAAGGCCTCTTTGATTGCTTCTGAAGCCCGCAAAGTCACACTATCACCAATAATCATCAAACTACTCATAGCATCCGCATCACCAGCCGCTAAGGTATGGGTCCGGTTTAGATTGCTATTTGCTTGCTCAAGAGCGCTAGCGCGCAATTCAGTTTCAAATTGACCGACTTTTGGAGCAAAGATAGAAATTCCTGTCGCTAAAAGCGCAAGCCCAGCTGCCACTCCTAAGAGATATTTCTGATAAGGTCTCCAGTTCAATCCCAAGCCTAGCAAGCTCGGCTCTTTCCCCAGCAAAATCGGCTCTAAAACGTAGTAAGAAAGACTGGCAAAAATTAGTGACAAAAGCGTGGTGAAGAAAACGGAAAAACCAAGAGGCATAAACTGGTTAAAGATAACCAAGAAAGGCCAGTGGAAAAGGTAAACACCGTAGCTAGTATCCGATAAGAAAGTCAGAATTTTCGGCTCGTTCAGCTTTGGAAGTTTTTCGTGAAGAACGCGAGTGCTGTAAATCATAACCCCACCCAGAAGACTGGCCAGAAGAAAACCAAGCAAGTAGGTAAAAATATGGTTAAAGTCTAGAAAAAGTCCCATCACAACCAAACCTACAAAACCACCTAGAGTTACCAACAAGACAGTCCTTGTTTGCCACTCGGCAACCTGCCTTCGAAATTTTTTGGTCGTATCAGAAATACCCGTCAATGTAGCCAGAAAACTACCTACAAAAAACGGAAAGGCGTGTGCAATGCTTGAAAAATACAGATTTGAAAAATTATCTGTCAAGAAAGCACCAATGAACATGGTCAAAAAACTAATCAAGAAAAAGAGACCTGATGTTAAGAAAAGCAGTCCTCGTAGCTGAGATGCACGGTTGACTCGTTTAGAAAGTAACCAAACCACCAAGCCCCAAATCAGATAGAAGTGTACCTCTATGGCCAAACTCCACGTATGGAGAAAAAGATGGGGAATAAACTGATTTTCATAATTAGCTCCAATAAAAAGCTCATAGAAATTAGTTGTAAAACCAAGCGTGGTCGCAATCTGACGACCAATGTCAGCCACAAAATCCCTCTTCACTAAAAACGTAAAAGGCATTACCACCAAAATCATAAGTACCAGTGGTGGCACAATCCGATAAAAGCGACGACGCAGAAAAGCAACATAGTCAACCTTCTGAGTTCTTGCAAATTCATCCAAGAGCAGAGCTGTAATCAAATAACCAGAAAAGGTGAAAAAGATGTCCACTCCGATAAAACCACCAGGAAATGTCGTCTTAAAATAATGGTAAAGAAGAACTAAGAGTAGCCCTGTTACCCTGACCGCTGAAAACCACTTTATTCTCATTTTTGATAAATCCCCTGTTTAAATGTTCCCTTGTACGTTTTTTTAGCTTTGGTGGTTAAGGTTCCCTTGCCATCAGCCAAACCATTTTTAAAGGCTCCCTCATAAGTCCAACCCTTATTGGAAACAAACTTACCCTGTCCTTCAAAAACACCATTTTTAAAACCACCTTCATAAACGTCGCCATTATCATAGACCAATTTACCCTCACCATTCATGCGGTAATTGACAATCGTCCCTGTGTAAGTGATTTTCCCCTCGTTATAAGTCAAGGTTCCCTTGCTCTTAACGGGTACGGTAAATACCGTCAAACCTAGCAAAACTATCAAAACCAGCGCTAGCTTTTCAATCAAACTGCGACTAATCTTTATCTTTTTCAAACTTTCTATGATTTTTTTCATCTTATCATCCCTTTATTTGGCTTAGCCATTTTTCACAGCCCTCTTTGATCAAGGCATAGGTTTCATCAAAATCTCCCGTGTACCAAGGATCAGGCACCCCACCCTCACAAAAAAGGGCAATCTTGTCATCATACCGACCCGAGGACAAAGCCTTCAAATCCTGGACATTTTGCTGATCCATACCGATAACCAAGTCATAGCGCTCAAAATCTGCTAGTTTAAATGGTTGCGATTTTTTCTTTGGGTCAAAAGGCAGAGCATGCTTTTTAAGCATCTTCTGTGTGCCTGCATGGACAGGATTCCCATGTTCCCAACTGGAAGTGGCTCTGCTTTCAATGACAAAACTTGTCTCTTTTGCCAGATCCTTCATGACAAACTCAGCCATGGGACTGCGGCAGATATTTCCCAAACAGACAAAACAGATTCTTTTCATCTCTTGCTCCTTGATACTACTATTATCATTATAACAGATTTTTCTCCTCTGTGAAGAAAGAGGCTAAGACAAAAGTCCTAGCCCTTTTAACAGGATTGCAGATAGGCGCCTGGATGCAGTGGTGGAAAGACAAAATCGAAATCGAAAAATATCGATTTACAGATTTCTGTCCCACTCTCTTTCTAAATCCTCTCAAAGACACCTGCAAAATCAGTCATCAAGTCATCTATACTTGTAGAGACTTCCTCACGAGTAGAGTTATTTTTCAGAGTCACTTGACCGCTCTCCACTTCACTTTCTCCCAAGGTGATTAGAGTTCTAGCATTGAAAACATCAGCTGATTTAAACTGAGCTTTAATCTTGCGGTTAAGATAATCACGTTCTGCCGAGAATCCTTGTTGGCGGATAGCTTGGACTAATTGCAGAGCTTTGCTATTTGCTCCTTCTCCAAGTACGGCAATATAAACGTCAAGACCAGTCTCAACTGGCAAGGCGATGCCCTGCTTTTCCAAAATCAAAAGAAGACGCTCCAAACCGAGGCCAAAGCCAAAACCTGGTGTCTCTGGGCCATCGAAATACTCAACTAAACCATCATAACGACCGCCAGCACAGATAGTCAGTTCGGACTTATCCACCTTGGTGATAAACTCGAAAATGGTGTGGTTGTAATAGTCCAGACCGCGAACCATGTTTGTGTCGATGAGGTAAGGAATTTCAAGAGCTTCCAACATCTCACGTACCGCGTCAAAGTAGGCTTGACTCTCCTCATCCAGATAATCTAGGATTGATGGGGCATTTTCAACCGCAACTTTATCTTCTTTTTCTTTGGAATCAAGCACGCGCAAAGGGTTTTCATCCAAACGACGCTGACTGTCTTTTGACAGGGTTTCACGCATTGGTGTCAGATAGTCAATCAAGGCCTGACGATAATTTTTACGGCTTTCTGGACTACCTAGTGTATTGAGGTGAAGGGTGACATCCTTGATGCCAAGCTCATTGAAGAGTTGGTAGGCCATAGCAATGGTTTCAACATCAGTAGCTGGATTTTTTGAACCGAAAGCCTCCACTCCGATTTGGTGGAACTCACGCAAACGACCAGCTTGTGGTCGTTCATAGCGGAACATAGAACCGATATAATACATTTTCACTGGCTTTTGCACTTCTGGTGCAAAGAGCTTGTTTTCCACGAAAGAGCGAACAACCGGCGCCGTTCCTTCAGGCCGCAGGGTGATATGGCGATCTCCCTTATCATAGAAATCGTACATTTCCTTAGTTACAATATCAGTCGTGTCTCCTACCGAACGCGAAATAACCTCGTAATGCTCAAACATTGGTGTTCTAATCTCGCCGTAGTTGTATTTTTTAAATGTTTCACGTGCAACGTTCTCCACATACTGCCATCGTGCAGCTTCTTGCGGTAGAATATCCTGAGTACCTTTAGGTTTTTGTAAACGCATTGTCCCATCCCATTTCTTACAGTTTCTCCCTATTTTATCATAAAAGCCCCTAGTTTTCACTAGAGGGTAGACTTATTTTAAATTTTCTCCATTATTAGCGATGACTGCTTTGTACCAATCAAAAGATTTTTTCTTGTAACGCTTGAGACTTCCTTGACCGTCATTATCCTTGTCCACATAGACAAAACCATAGCGTTTTTTCATTTCACCTGTGGAGGCAGATACAAGGTCAATCCATCCCCATGGAGTATAGCCAATCAAATCAACGCCATCAAGTTCAACAGCCTTTATCATTTCTTTGATGTGGGCTTCCAGATATGCGATGCGGTAGTCGTCTTGCACCGTTTCATGTTCTAACATATCATTTGCCCCCAACCCATTTTCTACAATAAAGAGAGGTTTTTGATAGCGATCATAGAGAGCATTCATGGTAATACGTAAACCAACTGGATCAATTTGCCAGCCCCACTCACTAGTTTCAAGATACTTGTTGCGAAGTGTAGCAAAGACATTTCCTTCTGTGCGTTCAGCGTCTTGGTTAAGGGTTCCGGTCATACGTGATGAGTAATAGCTAAAGCCGATAAAATCAACCGTTCCCTCACGTAAGACAGCCTGATCCTCTGAATCTTTTTCCAGTTTAATCCCCTCACGTTCCATAAACTTAAGAGCGTAGGATGGATAGTAACCACGCGCTTGCACATCACCGAAGAAGAAATTTTCTCGATTTTTTTCGTGAGCCGCTAATACATCATTGGGGTGGGAAGTTTCAGCGTAAAACTGGCCAGCAGCTAACATACAGCCTACTTGATTTTCAGGATCAATGCTCTTTGCTAACTTTACAGCTTTAGCTGACGCTACTAGTTCGTTGTGAGCTGCTTGATAAAGCACCTGAGTCTGATTTTCCCCTTCATCAAAAGAAATAGCTGCTCCCATAAACGGTAGGTGCATGAGCATATTGATTTCATTAAACGTCATCCAATAGCGGACCTTTCCCTTGTAACGCGTAAAGAGCGTTTCCGCATACTTAACGTAGAAATCAATCATTTTACGATTCTTCCAAGACCCATATTTGTCAACCAAGTGCAAGGGAACATCGAAGTGGCAAATGGTGATCACCGGTTCAATACCATAAGTCAACAAGTCTTCTATCAAACAATCATAAAAGTCAAGCCCTGCTTGATTAGGCTCTGTTTCCTCCCCTGTTGGGAAGATACGTGACCACGAAACTGAGAAGCGGTAGGCTTTGAAACCCATTTCTGCCATCAAAGCTATATCCTCTTTAACACGACCATAATGATTAATGGCTTCTCGAGAAGGATAATATTGACCTTTTGGCACAGCCTTGTAGGATAATTTCCCCGACATGACTGGAAAACGAAATTCTCCTTGTGGAATGACATCAACAGAACCTAGTCCACGTCCTCCCTTATCAAAACCACCTTCAAGCTGGTTAGCTGCGGTCGCACCACCCCACAAAAAATTCTTTGGTAAACTCATAACAATCCCTTTCCAATAAGCAAGGGCTGATAATCAGCCCTAGTGTTTATGCTTCGTCCTTATACAAAACAAAGGTAACGATAAATGAAATCACAACAGAAAGAACAAGTCCTGCAATCGCTGTGTAGAAGTACTTAAGAGTATCCTCGCCGATGTAAGAAGCGACGGTCAAAAGACCAGGTGAGCCACCCGCAAAGTTACGAGCCCCCATAATACCAAGGAAGAAACCGCCAATACCACCAGCTGTCATGGTTCCGATAAGTGCAGCACGATTTTGAAGGGTCACCCCATAAAGAGCAGGCTCTGTAATCCCAAAGATAGCTGTAATACCTGCTGATGAAGCAAGGGCTTTTTTATCCGTATCTTTTGACTTGATGGCAATCGCTAGCGCTGCACCACCTTGCGCCACGTTAGAAGCAAGCATACCAGGCTGCGCAATCGTATCATAACCAATAGTCATACGGTTGTTGATACCAATAGACACCAATCCGTAGTGCGTCCCTGTCATAACAAGGAAAGGAGAGAAAATACCGACAATCGTTGGCACTACCCAAGGACCAAAGTTTTCAAGCCACTTGAAGAAATTACCAAGCCAGGTCCCCACAATCGAACCCGCAGGACCTAGAATAACAAGAGCTACAACAGCCGTTGTCAATGCCGCAATCAGTGGGACAGAAAAGAACTTAATCGCCTTTGGTGAAATCTTATCCGCAAAGCGTTCTACATAGGACATGAACCAGACAGATAAAATGACTGGGATAACCGTTGAGGAATACGAGGCAAGTGTGATTGGTAAACCAAAAAGGGATAAACTGCCACCTGCTTCTTTAGCCGTGGTTACCATGGTCGAAAAAGTTGGGTGTAACAGAATTGCACCAATTAACATCCCAAGGTAAGGATTTGCCTTAAATTGACGAGCAGCCGTTCCCCCAAGAAAGACTGGAAGGAAATAGAAACCAGCATCACCTATGAAATTCAAAATCTGATAATTGGTATCATCCGCTGACACCACCTTAAAAACAACGAGCAAGGACAGAACCGCCTTAATCATACCAGCAGCCGTGATGACCGGCAAGATTGGCGTGAAAATACCAGAAATAGCCGCTAGGACTTTTTGCCCAATAGATTTATGTTCTTCCGTGTTTGCGGAAGTATGGTCTTTAGGTGTACCAATCAAATCTGCCAAGGGATTGTAGACGCTTTGCACATCACTACCAATAACAATCTGGAATTGACCGCCACTTTTAACAACCGTTACGACACCCTCTGTTGCTTTGAGTTCTTCTTCGTTAGCTTTATTTTCATCTGCTAACACAAAGCGCAAGCGTGTTGCACAGTGCGTCAGACTATTAACATTTTCTTTTCCGCCGACCTTTGACAAAATCTCTGTCGCCAATACTCTATAATCCATATTGTATCCTTTCTCAAACGTTTGATAAACGCCATCTTCTTTTGATATAATTAAGTTTAGCACCTTGATCAAATTGCTGAAAGCCTTTTCAACAATTTATGAACATTGTTTACAAATCTCTAAGATATTAGTGTAAAATCTATGAACAAGGTTTACAAAATGTCTCATAGGAGCCTACTGCCATGCTATTACATGAAAAATTTGAAGTAAATTCCTTTTCTCCCAGCGAACAAGTGGTGATTGACTATCTCTTGAAGGAGGCTGAGGAGATTGAAACAATGACAACTCAGAGTATCGCAAACGCCACCTTTACATCTAAATCTTTGATTGTTAAAATCGCCAAGAAACTGGGATATACTGGCTGGAGTCATCTCAAAGAAGCCTTGATTTTAGAACGTGATTATCTAGCAAAGCACGTTACAGATATTGATGCTAATTACCCCTTCAAGCCAACAGACCACATTGTCACCATCGCCAAAAATATTGCTCAACTCAAGAAATACGCCATTGATGATACACTATCGCTCAATAGCGCTAAATCTCTGAAATTAGCTATTGCCATGATTGATAAAGCCGAGCACTGCCATGTCTTTGCCATCGCCAACAATATCTTACTAGCCAAAGAGTTTGAGTACAATATGCACCGTATCCATAAAGCAACTACTGTTTATGATTATCACGGCGATATTTTCTTTGGCGCAACCCTTGCTTCAGAAAAAGACTGCGCCCTTATCATTAGCTACTCAGGCGAGACTGAGCCTCTCCTTCGTGTTATGGGGCTCCTTCGACGGAATAAGGTTCCTGTTATTCTTATGACTAGCATTGGAGAAAATAGCCTGTCTAAGCAAGCTGATTTAGTCCTACGCCTGTCAACTCGTGAACGCCTTTACTCAAAAATCGCGACTTTCGCTAATGACATGTCCATTACCTATCTATTAGATCTTTTATACTCAGGAATCTTTGCCCAGAATTATCTTGCCAACAGTATGCTGAGGGAAACCGCATCACGCCATGTGGAGATTACCCGCCCATCCGATTCACACATTTTAATGGAGACTAACAATCATAAATCTCCACAATAAGAAAATCAACCCAAATCGTTTACTTTATGAGCTACTTGGGTTGATTTTCATTTTTATTTAAGATTCCCAGACCTTAGTTGTGATTGTTTTGATTAAGCGAAGTTTTTTCCATTCATCTTCTTCGGTCAAGATATTACCTTCCTCAGTCGAAGCAAAACCACATTGAGTTGAGATGCCTAGGTTTTTTAGAGGAACAAGCTGTGCCGCTTCATTGATACGGGCAACAACAGCATCTACATCTTCTAATTGAGGGTCTTTTGAAGTGATAACACCGAGCACCAGTTCAACATTTTCACGACCATTCCAAATATCTGCCAATGGGGCAAAGTCACCTGAACGCTCGTCGTCATATTCTAGGAAGAAGATATCGTAGTTAAGCTGTCCCAAGTACTTAGCGATAGTGTGATATCCCCCCTCAAAAAGATAGGTTGACTTGAAGTTCCCACGGCAAATATGGGTTGCTAGCGTCAAATCTTCTGGCAAGCCTTCTAATACTTTATTGATGACATAAACATCATCCTCTGCTAATTTTTCAAAAATCTGGCGTTTTTCAGGGTTTTCCTTATTGTCCTCTAGCTGCTGAATGAGAAACGCCCAAGTCGTATCATCCAACTGAACATAGCGTGCTCCCAAGTCATAAAAGTGCAAGATGGTATCATGGTATGCCTGAGCCAAGCCGTCCAAAAAGTCTGTCCAGCTGTCATAGTATTCCGCATAGCGATCACTTCGGTGGTCACGATTGATAATCAAAGATGGGCTTGGAATAGTGACCTTTGGCGTTATCCCTTCCGGGGAAATAGATTTGAGGTATTCAAAATCACGATAAAATGGATGATTAGGATTTTCTGCCACCTTACCAGTGAGACGAACGTTTGTCGTCCGAGTCTTAGCACCATGAAACTTATAAGAGTCCTCTTGCAAATAAGCTTCAAAACCTGTCAGTTCCCATATAAAGTCCAAATGCCACCAAGAACGCCCAAACTCCCCATCCGAGATCACTTCTAGACCATTCTCCACCTGATGATCTACCAAGTCTTTAACCAAACGATCTTGAACAGCAAGTAGTTCCTCTTTTGTAAGTTCTCCTTTAGCAAACTGCTCACGCGCTTCTTTTAGTTCTTGAGGACGAAGATAGCTTCCTACGTGGTCAAAATGATGATGTGTTTTTGTCATAATAATGCTCCTTTGATATGATTGGATTTATTGTACACCTAAAGGGTATAAGTGTAAAATATATATTTACTATTGTTTTTTATAGATTAAAACTATACCATCTTCTCTTCAGAAGAAAATGCGGAGCCCCAATAGCTTCCGCATCCAGTATCTTTATATTCCATCAATCTTCTAAGACCAACTGAGCCCTATGATTGAAATAAGTTTTGTAGGCAAAGTAAGAGGCAACCACAGAGGCCAAACTCGTCGCCGAGAGAAGCATAAACATGACCATGATCTGATATTTTATAGCAGATACAGGATCAACACCTGCAAAGATCAATCCTGACATCATGCCAGGTAAACTGACTAAACCAACTGTCTTTGCAGAATCAATCGTTGGCTGAACACCTGTTTTGATAGCTTCTCTAAGAATGGATTGAGCCGCTAATTTAATTGGTGCTCCCAGAGCCAGTTTTTCAAGAATTTGCTGACGTTGGTCTGAAAAAAGACTGTACATGGCGCGATAGGAAAGACCGATAGCAACCATGGAATTACTAGCCAACATCCCTGAAATGGGCACTAGCTGAGAAGGGAGAAATCTAATAGCACCCGATAGCACTAAAATAGTCAGTGTCACCGTGGTTGACGTGAAGATGGCTAGAAAGGAAGACAGGAAACGTCCCTTTTGATGTGGATTTCGCTTGTGCGCCTGACGACTGGCGTTAAAAATGATTAACAGTACCATAGCTAGAGTCAGGAAGCTGTTTGAAACTTGAAAAACATATTTCAAAAGAAAGCCCATGAGTGTCAGTTGAAGAACTGTCCGAATAACTGCCACTAAAATATCTCTTTCAAGCGCCAGCTTTTCCCTATAACTAACCCCGACAGCCAATACAACCAGACTAAAAATCAAAAATAGAGACAGATTAGATACCGCCACACTAGCCATTTGTCAACTCTCCTTTCTCTACTGTCATGAGATGCTTAGCTTTTGCTATTTCTTCTTGGTCGTGAGTCACTTCAATGATGGTGTGTCCTGTTCTATGATAACTCTCAATTAAATCACGAACCAAGGTCTTGGTCGCCTTATCCAATCCAGTTGAAATCTCATCTAAAAGAAGAACGCTAGGCTCAAACAATAAATTTCTAATCAGAGCGATACGTTGCTTCTCACCACCTGATAAATCAGCTACTGCTTGATCCAAAAAATCTTCTGACAAGCCCACTCGGGAGAGCGCAGCGACCACTCTGTGTTTATCAAAAGCCTCTTGACGTATGGTAAAAGGGAAGGACAGATTTTCATAAACCGTCTTGCCAAATAAGACCGGTTGTTGAAAGCAATAAGAAACCTCTCGTCGATAGGTGGGCATGTCCAAATGTTCCAAGTCCCTTCCCTGATAGAGAATCTGACCAGAGCTAACTGATAAAAGACCTGATAAGAGTTTTAAAATACTACTTTTACCGCTCCCTGATGGTCCCACCAAGGTTAGCCAATCCCCTGCTTCAACACTCAAATTGATCTCTTTTAAAATGTTTTTCTGTCCAACACTTAGATTGACATGTTTTAATTCAAATACTTTCATAGGGATATTCTAACATAGATAGTCTAAACAATCTCCTTATTTGTTTAGAATAATTCTAAACAAATCATAAACTATCCCTCCTGTCGAAAAAAGCTAAAAAAACTGTCAAGTAACTTTACTTTACAAAAATCTTTTGCTATACTATTAAAGTTGGCGAAAGCCGAAACATACATTTGAAAGGAAATTTAAGAAAATGGCAGTACCTGCACGTCACACTTCAAAAGCGAAGAAAAACAAACGTCGTACACACTACAAATTGACTGCTCCATCAGTACAATTTGACGAAACTACTGGAGATTACTCACGTTCACACCGCGTATCACTTAAAGGATACTACAAAGGACGTAAAATCGCTAAAGCTGCTTCAGCTGAATAATAGAAGGGAGATACCATGCGCGTAAATATTACACTTGAACACAAAGAATCTGGTGAGCGTTTGTACCTTACTTCAAAAAACAAACGTAACACTCCAGACCGTCTTCAATTGAAAAAATACTCACCAAAATTGCGTAAGCACGTGATTTTCACCGAGGTGAAGTAAGGGGTTCACTACACGTCAATAGACGGTAGAAACCTTGATTTTATGCGATTTTTGAAATATTGAAGTTCATTACATTGCAATATAAATCAATAAGAACTCTACCTTTTACTCTACCTTTTTTAGATAAATATATCATCTGGATATTGAAGTTAAGCCCTGCTATCATTTCGATGGCAGGGCTTTTTAATATTTGGTACACTAACTTCTTATCTATATTTTGGTGGATTTTAAGTTGACATCTACAAAGTTTAATGTTAAAATTCATTCAAAAATATATTTGAATGAGGTGTTTAATGATTCAAAATGTTGTTACTTCAATAATCCTGTATTCTGGGACAGCCGTAGACTTACTTATTATCCTAATGTTATTTTTTGCCAAAAGAAAAAGCAGAAAAGACATCATTAACATCTATTTAGGACAATTTCTAGGCTCTGTTAGTCTAATATCGCTAAGTTTGCTTTTTGCATTTGTCTTAAATTATATTCCTAGTAAAGAGATTTTAGGTTTACTCGGTTTGATTCCAATTTTCCTAGGCCTCAAAGTTTTGCTTTTAGGAGATTCTGATGGAGAAGCTATTGCAAAAGAAGGTTTGAGCAAAGATAATAAAAACCTGATTTTTCTAGTCGCTATGATTACTTTTGCAAGTTGTGGTGCTGACAATATTGGTGTCTTTGTCCCATATTTTACTACCTTAAATTTAGCGAATTTGATAGTGGCTTTACTTACCTTTCTAGTCATGATTTATCTCTTGGTTTTTTCTGCCCAAAAATTGGCACAAGTCCCTTCTGTTGGAGAAACTTTGGAAAAATATAGCAGATGGTTTATTGCCGTTGTTTATTTAGGATTGGGGATATATATCCTGATTGAAAACAACAGTTTTGACATGCTATGGACTGTGTTAGGCTAGGAGAAAATATTTTGAAAAAAGATAGTATCTGCCAAGTGAATGTTATAAATCAACAAAATGTTACAACCGCAACGAACTACCTTGAAAAGGAAAAAGTCCAAAAATCACTTCGCATTTTATCAAAGTTTACCGATAATAAACAGATAAATATCATCTTTTATCTCCTTGCTGTTGAAGAACTCTGTGTCTGCGATATAGCCTGTTTACTAAATCTCAGTATGGCATCTGCCTCCCACCATCTTCGTAAACTAGCCAATCAAAACATCTTGGACACTAGAAGAGAGGGGAAAATTATATATTATTTTATAAAAGATGAGGAAATTAGAGATTTTTTTAATCAACTAGGATAACAATGGATACTTACGCTGAATTAGCACCTCAACGAATGTTAGAAGCTGTGGGTATTTATCTTAATCAGATTGCTGAACTAACGCAATAACTACTCTACCATTCACTCTACCTTTTGCTAAGGAATATTACAAAAACGTTGATATATAAACGTTTCTAACAGCTAAAATAGACAATACTTAATCTTTACTGATGTGAAATAGGGATTCACTACACGTCAATAGACGGTAGAAACCTTGATTTTAAGCGATTTTTGAAAGATGAACTTTCATTACATTGCAGTACAAATCTGTCGAATCACTACCTTTTTCACTACCTTTTTTGAAATAAGATTTTGATTCGGATAAGTAATAAACCCACTGGCTAATTAAGTCAGTGGGTTTTTGAGTGATTAGAAAGAAGTGAAGTTACGGATTAACAAGATCTACAATGATAATTTCTGGGCGATTAAAGAATCTTGGTACTCGTGTAGATTCTTTGGCCAGACCCCTGCTTACAATAAAATACGAATTTTCAACTTCATATAAACCACCTGCATATTTCGGAAGAAAACCTTGATTAGGCGCAAATACACCATTAACCAAATAAGGCACTCTCCATTGTCCTCCATGCGCATGACCAGATAACACTAAATCAAATCCATACTTTTGATAAGTATCAATTAGTTCTGGTCGGTGCGCTAGTAAAACTTGAAAGTCAGTACTTATTTGCTTCCCTTTTATGTCTTCAAGTTGGTCTAGCAAATTCTCACTAGTATCATACTTTTGAAAATATTCAGGATCATCAATGCCTGAAATAGTGATGGACTGCCCCCTTACATCAACTCTACTACTATCTCCAGATAATACGACCACATTCTGTTGGCTCAGATGTTCCAGCATCTGATCATATCGATTACTCCATATTTCATGATTACCTGACACATAGTAAGTATGATTAAATTTACTTAGCCCGCTCAACAATTCTAGAGTTTTTCTGTCAGAAAGTTCATCATCAAAAATATCTCCACCCAATAAAATGATGTCTGGCTTTTCTTTCTCTAATGTTTCCACGATTTGTATCTGATTTTTACCGTAATTTGATGAGTGTAAATCAGTAATTAGAGCGAGTCTGATTGACTGAGATATTTTGGGACTAACAAGCCTGTAATGAGTTACTTGAAGCCGACTATCAAAACCTAAAGCAAGAAAAATTAGGATACAGATAAAAACAAACCATCGTGGCTTAATATTTTTTAGTTTTTTCATTATTCGAACTATTTTACCAAATTTCTGTAACGAACAAACATTTTCAAAAGGTTACTCAATAATAATATCAAAATATTTTGTATCAACCTCTTTTGGAGCAACATAGCTAATACTTCGTTTGGCATTGAAAATATCAGATTCTTCCAGTGATGTAGAGAGTCCGCTCCATGGTTCTAATGCGATAAAGGGACTCTGATTTGTAGTTGACCAAATCACTAAATATGGAAAATCATCAAATGCAATCGAAAGTTTCTTCTGATGATTTTTTGATTTCAAGGTTACCTTTCGTGATGCTAACTGATCCAATGTTATGGCATCATGCTCAAACAGTTGATAGGACAAGTCCAAGGTCTTTTGATTTTCCAAGAATGGCCGGCGATCTCGCAGATCAAGTAAGCCAGTTTCTGGAAAACTTCTAGGTACTGTACAAGATTCTACTTTTTCAAATTCTAAATAATAGTCTTCATAACTCTCACCATCCAACAAGGGACAATTAAAACCTGGGTGACCCCCAATAAAGTAAGGTAGCTTTCTATGTCCCTCAAGGTTTTTCACCCGATATTCAGTTCGAATTGTATTGCCAAGTAGTGAGTAGTTAATGGAAAGTTCAAATTCAAAAGGGTAATTTTTTACGGTTTCTTCGTTTGATGAAATAGAAAATTCTAAAGAGTTTTCAGTACTATTTACATTTTTGAACATCATTTTTCGCACAAGTCCATGCCTCGGAATTGTGCCTGTAAATGTCGGTCTTTCTGCAGGTTCATAGATAGCCCAATCATTTCGTAAACTTCCACAAATCGGAAATAGAACTGGTGCTTGACCGCTCCAATAGGTCGGATCTCCTTGCCAAAGATACTCGATACCATCCTTGTCTTTAATAGAAATAATTTGCCCACCTAATTCAGAAAATTGTACTGTTAAGTTCTCATTTTTTAATTCGAACATAAAAACTACCTCCCTTATATGAAAACAAGGATGCTAACTTGAGCTAGGCATCCTTGTATTAGTTTTATTCAATAACCTGTGTTTCTGCTACTTTTTTATACCAATAAGCGCTTTTCTTTGGATAACGTTCTTGGGTCTCAAAGTCAACATAGAACAAACCATATCGTTTCTCGTATCCATTTGACCAAGAAAATACATCCATCAAGGACCAGATGAAATAACCTTTAACATTGGCACCATCTGAGATAGCATCTGAAATCACTTCTAAATGCTTTTTCACATAATCAATTCGACCATCATCATAGACTGTACCATCTACAAACTCATCTTTATAGCCTAGGCCATTTTCAGTGATGTAGATTTTCTTATAGTTTGGATAGTCATTTTTCACACGCATGATTTGATCATAAAGGCCTTGCGGATAGATAATCCAATCCCAGTCCGTTTTTGGAATATCAACTGGAGACTCTCTACGACCGACTCCTTTGATTTGATACTTAGAACTTCCCTTTTCACCTTTACCATTATGGATAATTTCAGTCTCACCGTCATGAGCCCTCATCCAATCACTCATATAGTAATTGATGCCCAAGAAGTCGTTCAAATCTTTTGCGGCATCTAAGGCAGCGAAGTCTTCGTCACGAAGGTCTAATTCCCCACCATTTACTTTCAGAATATGTCGAACGCCTTCAAGCGTTTTTTCAGAATAGTAACCCAAGTATGTAGCATCGAGGATAAATTTATTATGAATAATATCTTCTAGTTCCGCTGCACGTACATCGTCAGGGTTGCTTGGATCATAAGGATATTTCGTTGGCAATGCGTGTACAACACCAATTTCTCCGCTATATCCAGCATCCTTGTAAAGTTTAACAGCCTTGGCATGTGAAACCATCATATTGTGGTGAGATTGGAATACCTTAGCTAAGTCATACTGAATCCCTGGTGGGAACTTCCCAACTAGATATTGTCCATCACCAATTGGACCGATTTCATTAAAGGTTGTCCAGTAATTAACTTCAGGGAATTCTTTGAAGCAAAACGCTGCATAATTGACGAAGTGTTCAATATTTTCTCGATTCAGAAAGTCACCATTAGAATGTAGCGTTTCTGGTGTATCAAAATGGTGAAGCGTTACAAATGGTTCTACATGACGTTTATGGCATTCCGCAAATAATTTATGGTAATACTCTACTCCCTTTGGATTCACTTCTCCAAAGCCTGTTGGGAAGATACGAGACCACGCAATTGAAATCCGAATGCCATTCACACCAAACTGTTCACTTAGTTCTAAATCAACTGGATAACGATTATAAAAATCAGAAGCTGGTTCCGCAGTGTACCAGTAATTATCTTCTAGATACTTGTCCCACGCAACACGACCTTTTCCATCCGTCTGTGTAGCACCCTCTGCTTGATATGCAGCAGTTGCTCCACCAAATATAAAATCTTTCGGTAATGTTTTAACCATATGCCTACCTTCTTCTATCAAAAATAAATAAAGGGGTAGGAGTTGGAGATGATAACTCCCTCCCCTTTTGATTAAGAACCTGTATTCACAAGTGAAGTGCTTGTATATAAGAGATAGTTTTTCGCTAATCAAGGCGGGGTTTTGAGGGAATACTGACTGTATTTTGAAAAAAACTAACGATGAGTAGCTGAAAAACTAGCCTTAGATGGAAGTGCTGAACTGTGAATATAGGTTCTAAAACTGTTGTTTGACAAAGTCAAGAGCACCTTGACCATCACGTGTGAGTTTAATGTATTGAGCCCCTTCAGTTTTGGCAAGTTTAATACCCAATGCATCGGTTTCTTGTTTAATGTCATCGTAGTTTGATGCCACTTGAGGTGCAAGGATGACTAATTGATACTCTGGCAAAATCTCACGGTGCGCCCCATAGCTTCCTGCTGTAGCTGTAACTGGAACACCATATTCTTTTGCAGCTTTAGTTAGAGCATTGGCAAGCAATCCGCTTGTACCACCCCCTGCACAAAGTACCAGAACGTTGGTTTGTTCAGAAATTTCGGTATCGATCGCAGCCTTTTCAAGAATAGCATCCGCTTTGGCAGTATTGAAGTTAGCCGCCACTTTCTCTTTCAAGCTATTTTCAACTTTCCCTGATTGTTCTTCAGCGAGAATCTGCTCATCGTAAACTTTCAAGAATGGATAATAGATAAGTACATCGACAAATACCAACAAGATAGCTAGAGCAAAGGCAAGTGGAGCAAAGTTTGTTCCCATTACAATCCCCAATGGTCCTGGAGTTGTCCATGGCAAGTTAACGCTGAAACTGTTCATTTTTAGCGTATCAACAAAGAATTTGAAAATCCATACGTTAGCAATTGGAGCTAAAATGAATGGAACAAAGAATACTGGGTTGAGTACAAGTGGTGCACCGAACAAGATTGGTTCGTTTACACCAAAGAAAGTTGGAACAACTGAAGCACGTCCAATTGCTTTATTTCGTTTAGACTTAGTCAACCACATAAACATGAATGGCACAACCAAGGTAGCACCTGTACCACCCATTGTCACGATAAACATTTGAGTACCTGAAGTCAGGATTTTATCCGCATGTTGACCTGCCTGTAGAAGCTGGAAGTTGGTTTCAATGTTGGCATAAGTAATGGCTGCAATTGCTGGTTCAACAATAGATGGACCATGAATCCCTACAAACCAGAACAAAGCATAGGCACCAAAGATAATTGTAATACCAACATAACCATCTGCGGCTGTAAACAGAGGCTCAAATAATTTCAGAATCGCCTCAGCAACGTTTGTTCCAAGGAATTGACGTGTCACAAGATCAATTCCATACAAGACAAAGATAGACAATGCATATGGAATCACATCTTTAAATGCCTGGGATACGTTCGGTGGAACTTCGTCTGGCATACGAATGGTGACATTGTTTTTCACACAGACCTTATAGATATTAACCGTAATGAAGGCTGCCAGAAAGGCTGTCAAAAGTCCCTTAGTTCCCATATAACCATTTGCAAACCCACCTTCAATACCATCAGAGGCTAGTAATAAGAAACCTGAAATTGAGGCAATCATGGTTGAAATGAAATTAATCTGATTGGTTTTTGGCAATTGACGGTTAAACGCATCCGTCAAAGATTTTGCGGTCGTTCCTGCAACTAAGACAGCTACAATACCCATTGTATAACCGTAAGGTTTCATGATAGCCGCAACTGCTTCATCAGACCAAATAAATCCAAAGATATTAGGCACGAAAGCCACCAATAGGAAGATACTTGAGAACAAGATAACCGGCATGGCAGCGATAAAACCATCACGGATAGCCCTTAAATAAGGGTTTCTCGAAATCTTTTCAAAGAAAGGCTTCCCTTTCTCAATGAATTCAATCAATTTATTCATTACTTATCACCTCGTTTGTACAGTTCAATCATATGACTCATCATATCTTTCAATAATAATGTCGTCATGAGATGGTCTTGACCATGCATGAGCGTCACACTAAAGGCTAAATCCTCACCAGCCGCTTCTTTCTGCAACAAACTTGTCTGAGCATGGTGGGCTTCAACAATACAAGCATTGGCAGCTTCAACTAATTCTTCTGCTTTTGCATAATCACCTTTTTGAGCAGCAGCCAGTGCCTCCATCAAACGAGAACGAGCATCACCAGCGAACGCAACAATCTCAAAACCTAATAAAGTAATTTCTTCTCTGTTCATAATATGAACCTCCTATTTTTTATGTACTCAATGGAAATACCATTCAGACTAGGCGACGAAAACGTAGATAGAACTAAAGTTCATCAAGTTGAGGCAACAACGTCTGAATTGGATTTACGAAGAGTATGATTTACAATAATCGTTGAATATGTAGTACAATATAGAACCTTTCACTATCATTTACTGGCTCATCAACCAATGATGTAATCATCTCAAAAATCTGACTCCCAACCTGATGGGCTCTTGGATTCTGGAGCTTGATGTACTGTTCCAAACTAGCAATCGATTCATTTGACTGATGGGATCTATCTAAGTAATTCAGAAAATAGGACAAATGAATCATAAAGCGATCATAAAAATTGCTATTTTCTTTTGAGCGTCTAATCCCATTATCTATCAAAATTTGTTCAACCTCAGCAATAATTTTCTTACTGATGTCATGTTCTTCACTTGTGGGATGAATTGTTTCACCTTTTGCATTGATTAAGTGAAGTGCAATCCTACCAATCTCATCATTTGGAAAATCATTTAGCAACTTTTCACGAAACATTGCTAAGGCTTCACGCGCCATTTTATATTCCAATGGATATTCGGCTGAAATATTGGGTAGCCTACTTTCTTGATAACTATTCTTTAAAACCGCCTGATATGCACAATAGATATGATCTGTCAGTGTCACATATAGATATTCTTGTACAGGGTAATGATAAATTTCTACCAGATGATTGATAACCGTGTAGGTTGCCGAAATAAAATCTAGTGGAATATCTTTTAATAAGGTTAGAAAATTTTCTTTGGCTTCATCATTTTTTAGCGAAAAGATATTTTCTATCTTGTCCTTAACAATCAAATCTCCCTTTTTCTTTTGAAAGGTTATACCTAATCCCATCACGACTGCCTGTTCCCCATGTTCATTTTTCACCAGGGCAGCGTTATTATTTAGTGACTGTATAATCCTAAACATGTATCCCTCCTATATTTTTAAGCAAAAAAAGACTACAAACAAACCGAGAATATCCTACTCTCAAATCCATTTGTAGTCTTGCCTAATCGAATTAGTTACAATCCACTCTATTCTTGCTGATGAGATTATTATAGCATATTCTCAGAAAATGTAAACCCTTTCTTTTAAGAAAATGGTTATTTTTCAATTATTTTTCTAGCCAAGAAGTTGCTGTTTGAGACAAGACTGCATCAAGTCCCTCAATATTTTCACGACCAACAGTACGTAACCATTCACGCGCAGCTTCTTCACCCTGTTCAATATAGACTGGCACAACACCCGCCCACGTCGCACGACCACAGAGAACACCGTTAAATTTAGCACCTGCTTCATGTGCAAACACTAGTGTATCTTGGAATAGCTTAGCAGAAACACCTGCACTTAGATAAATGTAGGGTAAGTTAGTTGATGCTTCTTGTTGACGGAAATATTCAGCTGCTTCTTCTTTTGTATAGACGACTTCCCCTGTTCCAAAGCCTTCTACAAAATTCATGTTCACAGGTACTTCTACCTTGAGAACATCTACTCCAAAACGTTCATCCGAAAAGACTTTCATGGCTTCATTTACTTTTCGAGGTTTGACTTTTGCAAATTCCACACTGGCATTGTCTTCAATCGTTTCATCATAGCTCAAAATTTCCAAGAAGAATGGTAAACCTTCAGCCTGACATTCTGAACCCAATCGTTCAATATAGGCATGTTTTTGAAGGTTGACATATTGGTCTCCATCAACATCATAATAGAGTAAGAACTTGATAGCATCTGCCCCTTCTTCTTTTAGTCGTTTTACAGACCACTCTACTAGGCAATCTGGTAAGCGACTAGTAGAGCTGGTATCATAGCCAGTTTTTTCATAAGCTAAAAGTAGACCACATTGTTCATCACGGGCGCGTGATGCTGGCAAACCAAATTCAGGATCTAACAGAATTGAGGAAGAAAACTGTGTTAATTCTTCTGAAACTAGTTTCTTTAGTTCTTCCATCTGCTCCACAGTAGGTTCTTCTACCTGATGTTTTGCCATCATTTTTTTCAGGGCTCCACGTTGGTCGAAAGCTAAAGCTGAAATAATACCTGCTTCATTGCTTACTTTTTCCATGTATTTTCTTTTGTCTGCTGTTACTACCATATTATACCTCTTCGACTTCGATTTGAGAATACAACGATTCTGCATTTTCTAAATTGACGTAACCCGTCTGTTCTTCCTGGGCATTTAACATGCCTAAAACATTAGCATTTTTTAATAATTCTGCATCAGGTAAGGCATGTACCAAACCTGCTGCAATACCTGCAACAGTTGAATCTCCTGATCCTACTGGATTGACGACTTTGATTTTTGGAATTCTGACACGATAGAACTTGTCATTGTGCTTGGCAAAAGCCCCCTGCGCCCCTAATGAGACGACTATCCAATCAATTCCTTGGAAAAGTTGACCAGACAAAACTGATTTCAACTCTTGAATATCATCAGTAACTTCTTTACCAATCAGTTGTGATAACTCTTCTGTATTCGGTTTAATCACAGTCGGTTTCTGCTGACTTTCTAAAACGTTTTTCAGCGCCTCACCAGAACAATCCAAAACAACAGCTACACCGAATTTTTTACAAAGTTCTACAATTTCAACATAATAATTGCTAGCAAGTCCCTTAGGCAAACTTCCTGAAATGACAACTACATCTACATTGTTCAGAATAATTTCAAGATGTTCAATAAAATTCAAGGCTTCATGTTCTTGAATAGTTGGTCCTTGTTCTAAAATCTCCGTCTGTTTGCCATCATGAAGAACTGCAATACAGTTACGTGTTTCGCTCCCAATTTCCACAAAGGAATTTTTAATATCATTTCGAGTGAGTTGTTTCTTTACATAACTTCCAATCTCACCGCCAATAAAGCCTGTTGCTACAACATCTTCACCAATTTGTTTCAAAACTCGTGTGACATTGAGCCCCTTACCGCCAGCTGTTTTTTGAACTTTTTCTACTCGATTGACCGTATCCAAATGAAAGGTATCCAATTGATAGGCAATATCAACCGACGGATTTAAAGTGATTGTCAAAATCATGTGAGCCTCCTAGTCGTGGTATTCTCCACGATCCCACTTTTCAAGAAATTCAGTAAAGAACTCTGGATTAGCTTGCTCTTGATTGAGCGTTTCAACTGCAGCAATCTTTTCGATTAAACGTTTGTTTGCTTCAGTTGGTTTGTATTCTGCTTTAATGAAGGCTTCAATGATGTCGCACATGAGCAACTCACCTGTAATCTTTCCTCCAAAACCAATGACGTTGGCATTTAACTCTTCTTTTGCATAGAGTGCAGAGGTCATATCACGAACCAGGGCTGATCGAACGCCAGGTACCTTGTTTACAGCATTGTTGATTCCAACACCTGTTCCACAAATACAAATTCCCAAATCTGCTTGTCCGCTTGCAACAGCTTCACCAACTTTTTTACCAAAGATTGGGTAATGAGTACGAACATTGTCATAAGTCCCAAAGTCCAACACTTCATATCCTTGATTTTTCAAATAATCTACCACAGCGATTTTTTCATAGGTTACAATGTGGTCACAACCGATTGCAATTTTCATCTCTTATTCTCCTTTGTTTACAACAATTAGCACATTTTATTTAGCATATCGACACGAATTTGGTGACGGCCGCCATCATACTCACCTTCAACAAATCCTTTAACGATATTTTTAGCAATTCCTTCTCCTACAATCTCACTACCGATTGTAATAATACGCGAATTGTTATGTCCTCTTGTCATATAGGCAGAACGTTCGTCTGAAACTTCTGCAGCGATCATGCCTTTGACTTTAGTTGCGGTCATAAATGGACCAACACCATAAGCATCAATCACAATGCCAAGATTTCCTTCCTCTTGATTAACTTCTGCAACTACTGCCAAAGTTGTATCAACAAAATCACTTCCATCACTGACATCTTTAAAGTCATATGATTTTTCTAGCAAATAATCTTTAATAACGTCTTTTAGTTTTGAGCCTGCTGGATCAGCACCGATAATGATTGTCATAACCTATCTCCTAACAAAAATAGAAAGTTGTAGCCATATTTGGCAGAAAATCCTTGTTTTGCAAAACTTAGAAAAAGCGTTTTCGCTTTTTATGTTTAAATTATACAACCAAACAAACACAAAGTCAACATATTTTGTTTTATTTTTGTTTATTTTTTCCGTATACAAACAAAAAGCCAACATTTCACTGTTGGTTGTGATAACTTTATGATTTTGTAGAAATAATTTCGATGTGCTTACTTAATAATTGGTAATTTTCATCCTTTTCATTCATATCTGTCACTAGAGCAGTTACATCATTCAAATCACAAAAGGAAGTAAAATCATCTTTTCCAATTTTCGAGGCATCTAGCAGTAGATATTTTTCTAAAGAATGTTTAATGGCAATATTTTGCGTATAGGCTTCCGCTAGGGTGGAGGTCATGACATCAGTTCCCTTAAGTCCGTTACCTGAAAAGAAAATTTTGCTGAATCGCATTTTTTCTAAACTTGTATTGGTAATTTCTCCTACAAAAGATTCTGTCACTTGGCGATATTCTCCCCCCAGAAGAAAGACTTGAAACTCCTCGGTCTTCTTTTGAGATAGGATGGTAAAAACAGGCATACAGTTTGTGATGACTGTTAGGCGAGGATTTTTAATGGCCTCAGCCAGAAAGGCCACTGTTGTTCCTGGGCCTAAGAACACCGTGTCTCCATCTTCTATCAGTTGTGCAGCCCTTTCCGCTATCTCTTGCTTGGCTTCCTTGTTCTGAATGTGTTTCTCAGAATGGGAATATTCCCGATATTGGAAAGCCTTATTACTTCTAGCACCGCCGTGAATTTTTGTTAAGACACCTTGCTCTTCCAATTCTATGAAATCACGTCGAACAGTCATATCAGTAACATTTAGCAATTCAACAATCTCAGAAATTCGAATTGTGCCTTTTTTGTTTACCAATCGTGTAATTTCTTCTAGTCGTTCTCGTTTATTCATGTTTAATCCTTTGTTGTTTTTTTACATTATATCAAAAATAAACAAGAATATGTTGGATTTTTGAACATTTGTTCGAAATTGATTGGAGGTTATTTTCTAGCATCGTTTGTTTAGAAGATATCACATTAGTGAAAAAAGGGAAGAAAAAGAGTCTTATTCTTCATTAATAATCGCTATCTATCAACTGCTAACCTTCATCATCCAATAATAAGATATTTTTTATATTTTTTAGTCCTACATTTGAAATTTCAGAATCTGAAAATAGTTCAAATTTATATTTAATAAACATAGCACTACCATCATTATGTGTGGACATAATAATTTGATAGTCTGATAATGAATGTCTTATTAAATCAATTAAAGCATATACATTCATAGAATCCATATCTTGAATCGGATCATCAATTGATAAAAATTTGAACTCTTTTGAAATCTTAAATGTTGTATTTAGTGCCAAAGTGAAAGCAAACGAAATAACAGCTATTTGTCCAGAACTCAATTGATACATCACAAGTATTCCCTGAAAGCTATTCATGAGACGGTGGAAGCTAACCAGGTTGAGGCTGACAGGGTTGCACGTGAACAACGTGAGCAGGAAGAACAGGCTGAACGGTTGAGGGTTGCCCAGGAGGCTCTCAGAGCCTCTCAGACGGTGTTAGACGTTGAGGAGGAGCAAAAGCCTGTGGAAAGTACCTGAACCCCCTAAAACGCCTCAGAAGCCCTCTCCGAGCGTTTCAGACGATGACCTGCTTTCAAGGTTTAGGAACTGGCAGATAGAGCATGGAGGAAGTGGGGGGCATGACCACGGCCGTGATTTTGGTTTATAGTCTTCTGCTCCTGCACGAGCTTGCCCAAGAGCAACCTTGTTGCGAAGTGGGTCGAAGTGGCAGGAGTTGAAGCTAGTAAAAAAAGAGGGTAGCCGTTAGGCTACCCCTTTTTTATGCAGGCTGTGGATCAAGCCGTCTGCTTATGAAGCGTTACTTTTGTTTGTAGGTTCATTTTTGATTTTTTATTAACTTTAGGTTGGTTATGATTATATTCAATAATGACAGAAGGAAGAATATCACTACTATTCCTTTATTTTGGGGGATTGTATTTTTATATATAAAAATATAAATCATGATTTGAAAAGCAAGTGTAAAAATAAGTGATTCTATTAGTTTTTTTCTCATTTTCGCTCCTCCTTATTTTTTGAGTATAAATATTTGTGTAACGCTTACATAAATGGTATAATTTTCTTGTAAAAAAATCAAATCTTAGGAGGAACGCTTTATGAGAAAATTTAAAGCATCTGCTGTTTTGTTGTTATCTTCTTTGCTGTTGCCACAGATTGTTGCACCGGCAAGTGCTTATGCGTTGTCTAATGATATTTCAAATAAGATTGAAATTGTAGCCTCTTATGATTCTGAAATTCCAGATGTAAAGGTTGAAGCTGTTAATGATACAACTGTGCAAATTACTAACGAAGATGGCACAGTTGACGTCATGGAAAGAAGAAGTGATGGGGTTTACCTTAATGGTTCATTCTATATGCCTTTGATGGATACTCCGACTTCTAATGGAGTTTCATTCCGTTCTGCGCATACTTTGAATAGATGGTATTATGTCGGAACTTCTCAAGGGACGGCAGAGGGTGCTGCCAATGCTAATGGTTTAGCTCACTCTGTAATTGGTTTGCTTTTGGGGCTTGGCTGGAACCCTGTTGGTATTGCTTATACTATAGGGGCTATCTTGGTGTCTATGATTGCTCCAAGTGCTCCTGGAGCATACTACAAAACAACTTTGTATGTACATCCTCAAAACAGACAATTCAAGACTGTGACAAGTTACTATAAAAATGCCAATTACACAGGTTACGTGACAACTGTTACACGGTATTCTAATTTCTAATATGAACGACCTGCGGAGCAGGCTTGAACATTGACATAAAGCTGATGTTGTGGGATAATCATGAGTGAAAGAATTGGTTGCACGGCAACACCAAAGCCCCAAGGGATGGCAGTCCCAAGGGGCTTTTTTTACGTTCTCAGTTGAGATTAAACGGGTGAGGCAGTCTGTCGAGCGTTACTCTCTATCCAGCCATTTGCTGATACCAAGCAGCAGCAAGCCGCTGATGACGTCAGCCACGATAGAGAGCAAGAGCTCTTGAAGAATTGGTTGCATTAGGCTACACCTCCTTTCACGAACCTAGCGGAACGCAATCGGTTTGCCGACAGCCTAACTATTTTACCACAATTTGAACCAGTTGAACTAAACTATTTGCGTCTAAGGGGGAGGGGGCTTGCCCCCACACCTTTGGGGGGTGGTCGAAGACCGCCCACATAGAACGAGCGGAGCGAGTTCTATCTTATCTTGATTTCGTGGCTAACTATACTAGTCCAGGTTACTTAATTTCGTGGCTAACTATACTGACCCATGTTAACCGATTTCCTGGATAAATATATTGATTCACTCTTGAGAATTCTAAACAATTGATTGTCTATAACGCTGTAGTGCATCTTGATGAAGCTGGTGCACCACATCTGCACTTTAATATCGTTCCAGTGGCTACAGGGTATAAAAATGGATTGAATAAACAGCCAAGTTTTTCTAAAGCTCTCCTGCAGGAAGGCTATACAGAGCATGGCCGTGGACAGTTCATTCAATTTCGCGAGCAAGAAATTAAAAAACTTGAACAACTCATGAAACAATTGAATATTCAACGAAAAATTGTCGGTACAAATAAAATCGAGGATATGCGTGAGTACAAACAATTGATTCAGCAAGTTGAAAAAGAACGTGCGAAGTTAAACAGAGAAATTATTGCCAAGAAAGAACATTCAAACCACTTGGAAAATTTCATTGAAGATATGGAACAAAAAGCAGAATATTTAACACAATAAAAATCTAGAAGAACGAAATGAGTTAATTAAACATGAAATGGATAAGCTTAATCTAAAGGATCAGCTGAAAAAACAATTTGTGGAAAATACTGTCGATAAAGCTCTTGATTTAGCACAAGAGCTGACTGAAAAGCGAACAAAGTCATTAAAAGACAGAGTCGATACTGCAGAAAGTCGCAGGCTTGAAACTGAAAACAAATACCGCGAGGTACTTGCTATAAACAAGAAGTGGGCAAGTAAATATCAGATATTAGAAAACGAAAATAAATCTCTCAAATATGAAAATAAGTTTCTACGCAGAGTACTTGATAAACTTCAGAGAGCATTTGATAAAGCTGAAGAATTTCTCAAAAGCATCGGTTTCTGGAAAACTTTTAAAAATATTTTTCGACAAAAAGATTCTGAAGAATACAATTTATTCCAAGACATTCGACATGATCCAAATCTAGAGGGACAATCTAGTCGAATAAACCGTATAGATAAGCATTCCGATAACGATTTGTGGCGCTAATACTATTTCTACTTTTTCAAAAATCATCTGTTTTTAATCCGAATTCTGGCATACTGAAATTAAGTAGAACATGCAGATAATAAAAGTAAGACAGGAGTTTTACGTCTCAACGCCAATCCGTGGCGCTACCTAAACAAGATGTCTTACATTGATAGAATTAAAATCGAAGAAATGGTGGCAATTTTGGAAATAGAAAAATATATTATCTAAAAACAAGAATTTTTATTTTATAAGCATAATGTTCTAAAAAATTGTAAAACCCCTAGAAATCAGCAATTTTCTAGGGGTTTATAATCTACTTTTTAAAGCGTTAATATAATAATTATAACATATATTTTGTAGAAGAAAAAGACTTGTTTTCATGCCTTATTTATGATACATTTGTTTTAACAATAAGTTAATATATACATTTGTTTAGCTTGTTAGAAAGGAGGAGTTCATAATCAAGCTAATCAAACGGTTTACTGATATTTTAGAACAAGGAGGACTATTGTAATGAATATAAAAAAACATTTATCTAAAGTATTATTGGTTACAGCTCTTAGTGGTTCGTGTATTCCGTTAATTAATGCAAATACTGTTTATGCATATGAAAACAATGTTGTCGATGTATCATTGATTGAGAAAGACATTTCAAGTGGTTATCTAACTGGTTATTTAGATGAAAATAATGAAGTTCAATTATATACTCATGAAGGTCAAGAGAGAGGAATATTTACAACGACAGCAGTATTTATTGGAGGTACTCTTGTTGGATATTTAGCTGCTTCTATTGTAGATGGAATTGTGATTGCTGCCACTGGAAAAAGTGGTGGTGAATGGGTAGCAGTAGCGATTAAAAGTGTAGTTGGAAAACGATATACAGGAAGTGTATATTTGCCTGCTAGTGGTCCGTATACTTGTCCGGGGATAGTTATTGACCATTCTGGTATGTGTCCGTGAAGAAAAAAATGTCATTACTCATAGCGATTATTCTAACTGTTATTCTTTTAAAAATAATTTTCCCGGAGTTGAGTTATTGGTTTGCTGAAATATTTAAAAAGTATTTTTAAATATTTCAAAGATGAACAGCTAAAATTGTTTTAGGAATAAATAGTTCAATGCTATAAAAATTAATTAGAGTATACCAAAGCTTTTAGGGATTTATTTTTGAAAGCTTTGGTATATTATTTTTTCTTCGTATATGATTGTACTGGATTATTTAATCTCATTGAAGCTAAGCAAAACATTTAACGTAGAAGGAGAAGAGCTTGAATATTCTCTTTCGGGAAACACATTAACCGTAAGTGGAGATGGCTTCGGAACTGTAAAATTGAATAAAGAATAGTACAGAACACATACAAAATTAGCACTTCCGTTTTGAACGGAGGTGCTTTTAACTATCTTCTTTTCTTGAAAAAGTCTTCAGTCGGAATGTAGTCTGGTTGATTTTTTGACGATTTTTGTACCAGAAATTGAAGATTATTTTCTATGGATACCTATGCAGAAATCGCTCCAAAACGAAAATTTGAAGCAGTTAATATTTATCTTGATAAAGTTGCTAAATTAACAGCTTAAGTTATTTCTACATTTTTCTCTACACTTTTGAAGACAATTCATAAAAGTCTTGCTATATCAAGGCTTTCAATAGCTGAAATAAACATTATTAGACCCTTACTGAGGTAAAATAAGACAACATACAGAAAGCCCTTGAAATCAACGTTTCAAAGGCTTGTTTCTTTTGATTTTAGCAAAATAACTGAATTTTAACTGATTATATCACTCTAGGAGCGCAATAGATATAATGGTAGCAATGATTTACAATCTTCTGAGCTTGAAGCTGAACCTCTTCAAATATCCTCCCTCATTCTTACCCTTATTTTGAAATTTGAAGATGGGATTAGATCGTCGCATAAATTAGCTTTTAGACAAGAAACTGAGATGCAGTCAATACTAGATTACAGCAAGCCGAAAGTGACAATCTATCAAAGCTAATTTAAATGACTATATTCCCCTTTATAAAAGAAACAACCTAGAGATTTTCTCTAGGTCATTCCTTTTCTTAATTGTTAAACGAGATATGAACGTGATCGTAATGGTTTTGTGTGATGCTACCACGATCTGGCATCGGGTTCCATGTATAGGCTGGGCCGTAGATACTATTCCATGGTGAATAGAATTTTTGCTCCCAAATAATGTAAGAAATGTTGCGCGATCCCATCGTATCAATAGCATACTGAGCAACAGCATCTCCCAAGTCTGACCCGACTGGTACCATAACATCAATGGCATTTCCTGAACCGTGGTCTCCCGAATCCCCAGGTCGATAGCCACCGATATTAGAGATACCAAAGACACTTGCGATTTCTTTTTTAAACGAGGCTGCGCTAGCTTGTAACCCCGTCGTATCCACAGCAACGTTACTTGGAGTTGCTGCAACCGTTGCAGTTGTGGTCTCAGAAGTCTGAGTTGTCGCCTCAGTAACCGGCGTTGGAACCTCAGTAACAACTGTGTAAACCTCGGTTGTAGTCTCAACTACTGGTGCTTCAGTAATTTCTTCTGTCGTTTCTGCTGCCGTTGTTGGAGCTTCCGTTTCTGGGGCTACTGCTTCACTTGTGGTTTCGCTGACAGGGGCTACTTGACTTGTCTCAACTACTGAGGCTTCAGTAGTCTCTTCTGTCGTTTCCGCTACCGTTGTTGGAGTTTCTGTTTCTGGGACTTCTGCTTCACTTGTGGTTTCGTTGACAGGGGCTGCTTGACTTGTCTCAACGGCTGAGGCTTCAGTAGTCTCTTCTGTCGTTTCCGCTACCGTTGTTGGGACTTCTGTTTCTGGGGCTACTGCTTCACTTGTGGTTTCGCTGACAGGAGCTACTTGACTTGTCTCAACTACTGAGGCGTCCGTGGTGGCTTCAACTGGTGCAGTTACTTCAACCGCTGTCACTTGGTTATTGGCATCATAGGTCAATTTCAAGACAGTGTCTGGGAAAATCAAATCCAGATTTGAAATCTGATTGATTTGCGCTAATACATACATATCAACACCAGTAGCAGCCGCAATCGTGCTCAGAGTATCACCAGATTGGATGGTATAAGTCTTGCTGCTGCTTGTTTTTGCAGCATCAGCTTTAATTTCAGCAACCGTACGAGGCGTCCAATCAAGCGGAGCGGCTTCTTGAGCGCTAACAGTCATTCCTGTAACACTAAAAAAGGTAACAGCTGTACTTGAGGCAAGTAAGGTTTTTTTAGTTAATTTCATAGATTATTTCCTCTTGTTTTATTTTTATGCTAACTCTTATACTATCATAAAGCTATACGGAAAGCCTTAAGAAAAGCAACCATTTTCAACATTTAACCTCGCTGTTGTCAAACTGTAATACTTTGTCTTTTTTTGTAAAACTCTTCCTTATTCTTTCCCTTGTAGGATTTCTACGAAGCGGTGGGTAAATTGTGCTGTCATTCCCCAGATGTTCTCTTCTAGGTTTTCATAAAAGGGTATCTTGCGATTTTGATGCCCAAAGCGATAGCCCCTGCCCTGGTTGATTCGCTCAAAAGGAAAATCCGAGTCCTCTCGCAAATCAGCTATCAATTTGTAGTAAGTCGGTTTAATTTCTAAAAGCTGACGCAACGAATAAGTAAAGAGTCTCTCGACCTCCTCGTTAGGTACAATCTCACGCCAATCTATCACCTGCAACTGACCGACGAAGCAATGAACCTCCTTATCCTGATACACAAAATAATCAATCTCACCAAGTAGCTTAATCGTATCTGGTGACACATTGAGTTCCTCAACCGTTTCACGAACCGCCGCTTGAGAAAAACTCTCCCCTTCCTCCACGCGACCGCCCGGAAAAGCAACCTCGCCTGGCTGTGAAATCTGAGCACTTCTCACCTGAAAAAGTACTTGCCAGTCATCACCTTCCCAAATTAAAGGAAGGAGCACTGCATATTGTTTCTTAACACCAAGAGGCTTAGCTTGGTAATTTTCGAGCCTATCTTTAATTCTATCTGTCATGTTTTATATTATAGAAATTTTACAGTTAAATGTCCGAGAAAGAGGCTTGAAAAAATTATATAAAAATTTTACACATAACAGTTGACTTTTTTCTCATATAGGTATATATTTTATATATAAAGAAATCATATATGAGAAGGAGGTGCCTTATGTATTTTCCAACATCAGCTATTCTGATTGAGTTTCTCATTTTGGCCATCGTTGAAAAGGAAGATTCCTACGGCTACGAGATTAGCCAGACTGTCAAGCTCATCGCAAATATCAAAGAATCCACGCTCTATCCTATCCTGAAAAAGCTAGAAAGTGCACACTTTGTCACGACCTATACGCAGGAACATCAAGGGCGCAGACGCAAATACTACGCTATCACAGACCTAGGGCGAGCTCAGGTAGCCTTTCTTAAGGAAGAATGGCAGAGCTACACCACCGCTGTCGAGGAGATTATCGAAGGGAGATTAAGACATGACAAGGACTGACTATCTGGCGGAGCTGGAAAAAGAACTACGCCAGCTTCCTAAAAAAGACTTTCAAGAAGCCATGGACTACTTCACCGAGTACTTCGATGAAGCAGGTCCAGAAAACGAAGCTGACCTCATGGCCGAACTCGGCACACCTCAAGAGGCAGCAGCAGACATCATTACCAATGTTCTCGAAAAGCAAGGGGAACCTACCACTCTTCTCAAACGCCCACGTAGCACAAAGGAAATTGTCATCTGGGTACTCCTTATCTTGATGGCATCACCGATTTTATTCCTTATTGCCTTTGCTATCTTAGCCGTTGCCCTAGCCCTACTTGCCGCCATCATAGGACTGCTGGGCCTTATTATCGGTATAATCATTGCTCTAGCTTGTTTCCTTGCTACAGGTTACTTCTTCGCAGCCACAGCAATCATTATCGGTTTTGTCACTCTGGGTGAGAGTCTAACTCTCTTTACCAGCTCTTGGTCTGCCATGACTATGGGATTTGGAGGCTTCTTCGCAGCCATCGGCGTTGGTGTCCTCATTTTCCTTTTGACCCTCTACCTGACCAAACTCTACGGTCGAGGCCTAGTGGCTTTTGAAAAATGGCTGAGCAGCTCACTTAGAAACCTCTGGAGCAAGCGGAAATGGAGGAAATCTCATGAAAACTAATCACTCTACCAAGTGGAAATACCTACTTTTATTTGGACTAGGAAGTCTTGTTGTCGGTCTGTCTCTCCTAGCCTTTGGTGCAGCCGCAGGAGGAATAGAAGGCATCAAAAACAATACCGAAGCCACCAAGACTGTTAGAACCTTTGACGGCATCAAAAAGCTCCAAGTAAATAGCACCTACAACGTCACCATAACATCTGGTGATGTTGATAAGGTCACTGTAACTTACTACACCCACAAAAAATTCAGACCAAAAACCAACTTCAAACAATCTGGCGACGTCCTAACTATCGACCAAACCGAAGGAAGCTCCTTTGTCACTGGATTTATGGAAACAGGAGGCTACATCCTCAATGAACATGAAGGCAAAGGTAGCTATAGCGAAACCCTTATCACTGTGCCCAAGGATATCGTGCTCGATGATTTAAGCGCCCAGTTAAATTTCCATTCTTCAAGCCTGATTAACCTCAAGGTTAAAACTATCAACTTAAGTGGTGCTACCTATATCGAAAACCTGACTGCTGAAAAAGGATCCATAAGTTCTTACTCCACTACCATTATCTCCAGTCATCTGAAAAATATATCCTTTGATTACGGAGCTGATCACTTTGATTTTAGAGACTCTACCCTTGAAGACAGCACCTTCAACAATTTCCAAAGTGACCTTTCTGCCGATAATTCTCATTTCAAGAACATCAGTTTTAAAACTTCAGATATTGACTTAAGTCAAGTCGATGATTACGCAGAAGATTACTACGGCAATGAGATTGGTCATCTCACCTTGACCAATAGTACCCTTGAAAACTTCAGTTACAATGGCGCCGGAGAAATAAACGGACGTGACCTGACTCTCAAAGGCAAAATTGATTTGTCGGGCTCCCTCTTATCTGCCGACTTGCACTTAACAGAAGCTAGCCGAAAAACAACTTCTCTAGAACTAGATACCAGACATGGCATCATTGAACTTGATCAAAAATCACCAGAAACAACAGGTGTAACCATCAACGGCGATGCTAACACCTATAAGCAAATCCTTAATAAGGCACAAGCAGAGCTTCTCATCAAAAGCCAAAGTGGTTATATCGCTATCGATTAAGACACGAAGAACCCCATTTTCAAAATGAAAATGGGGTTCTTTTATGACTTGTCCATCAAGCTCCAATGTAGAATAGCCTTTATCGAATGCATCCTGTTCTCTGCTTCCTGAAAAATAATGGCGCTCTGCTCTTGAAAGACCTCGTCTGTGATTTCTAAGGATTCGTAGCCATACTTGTCAAAAATCTCCCTACCAATGCCTGTCTTAGTATTATGAAAGGCCGGCAAGCAATGAAGGACGACCACATCTGGATTTTCAGTCATGGCAAGCAATTCCTTATTGATTTGATAAGCCCAAAGCAGGTCTATTCTTTCTTTAAAGTCAACTTCTTCTCCCATGGACAACCACACATCAGTATAAAGGGCATGGGAGCCTTTAACAGCTGTGATGTCAGATGTGATTGTAATCTGACCACCCGTTTGGTGCTGCTTTGCCATTTCCACAACAGCCGGATTCGGCTGAAGACTTTCTGGTGCAACGATGGAGATGTTGACACCCAACATGGCTGCCGTCACTAGGAGAGAATTAGCAACGTTGTTGCGCCCATCGCCGATATAGGTCAGATTAAGCCCTTCAAGGTAGCCAAAATGTTCTTTCAGGGTCATGAAGTCTGCAATCATCTGTGTCGGATGCCAGTCGTCTGTCAAACCATTCCAAACAGGAACACCAGCGTGTGCAGCTAGTTCTTCCACTATATCTTGAGAAAAGCCTCGATATTCGATACCATCAAACATGCTGCCCAAAACCTTAGCCGTGTCAGCCACCGACTCTTTTTGGCCCATCTGGATTTCATTTGACCCCAGGTAAGTGACCTGCATGCCCAAATCCTGAGCAGCAACGGTAAAAGCCGCTCGAGTTCTTGTCGATGCTTTTTCAAATAGCAGAGCGATATTCAGACCTGATAGATCAGCATGTGCCTGCTTTGCTTTCTTTAAAGCCTTAAAGCGGATGCTCTCATCAATCAGAAAAAGCAAGTCTTCTTTGGTAAAATCTACCTCTTTCAGAAAATGTTTCATGTCAAAATACCATTCCTTTCATCACTCTTGCACCGAGAGATTATAATTATCTTGAATCATCTGATCAATCTCACCAGATGCAATCATCGGTTCTAGCTGCTCATTGATGGCCTCTGCCAAATCCTTGTTCCCTTTAGGTAGAATAATCCCATAGGTATCCGCATCTACTGGAGCTAATTCAATATCAGCAATCGTTAAGTCTGGATTTTTTTCAACATAGGCTTTAGCTATAGGTTCTTCAAGCATGACCGCCTTCACCTTCCCCTGCTTCAGCTCGATGACCATCTCACCAGTCTCTGGCAGAGAAACCAAGTGCGCTTCAGGAATTTGATCGGTCACAATCATTTCTTGGATACTACCTTTCTGCGCTGCTACACTTTCATCAATCAAGTGAGTCAAACTTGTCACCTTATCTTTATCCGATTTTTGGATAATTATCTTAGTTTTAGCCGTATAATATCCTTTAGAAAATTCAAAGTTTTTTTGTCTCTCCTTTGTGATTGAAATTCCTGAAATCCCGATATCTGCCTTTCCTGACTGTACAGCAACCAAGACATTATCAAAACTCATTTCCTTGAGTTCAACTTCCACACCCAGTCCCTCAGCAATCTTTTTGACCATGTCCACATCAGAGCCAACGATGGTATTCTTGCCGTCAACCAATGTCTTAAAAGCAAACGGAGCAAAGCCCGTTTCTGTTGCCACGACGAGCTTTCCGCTCTTTTGAACGGTTATCAAGCTATTGTCTTTAGTTGATTCGCTCTGCGATTGACAAGCAGCCAGAAACAGACTGAATAGGAAAACCAGTAAAATGTGAATTGATTTTTGACACTTCTTCATAGGGATACCTCTTTTGGAATTTTTATACATTTTATAGCATTTTTATCCCATTGTCAAGTATAAATATAAAAATAAAAAAAGCCACATACTCCAAGGCAGGGCTCTTATGAATCTCTTTATGTCAATCTTAGTTGAAGCCATAAATCCGCCTTACCACGCGGTAAACTCCATTTGCCACCTTACGGCTAGGGTAAACTGAAGGCTTCACCAGCTGCCCCAAAAGACCGGTACGGATTTCGCGATAAAGTTTTGGCTTGCTTTCCTTGATGTAGGCCCAAAGTTCTTGCTTTTTGGACAAATGCTCTGCCGTTCCTGCTCGATTGAGGAGGGCAGAAGAAATGGCAGTGGTGATTTCCACATGATTGAGAAGATAGGTGCGGAGCTTCTGATTATCGATGTTATCCTCATCAAATTGATTCACCAGAAGTTTATTAACCTTGAGTTGCTGATCAATGCGCTGAATCATAACCGCTTCATTGACAGATTGGTCTTCACGACCGATAAAGTAACGGTAAAAGTCTACTGGTAGGTAGTACATGCTCTTAACAGCCTGAAGTGGCGTAAAGACGAAAAGATTGTCCACATAGAAGGTGTGTTCTGGCAGGACAAAATCAACCTTACGCAAAAGCTCCGTGCGGTAGATGAGCGAGTGCATCATCATGTACTGGCCACGGCCAAAATCCCCAATCTCATCCCAACCAAAGACACGCCCTTCTGGTAAAATACCATCGTAGCGCATGCTTTTTTTACGAGAAAGCCCCTCTTTTTCATAGACAAAATTTGAGATAAAGGCATCAACAGGTGTTCCCTCCTCATTGAGGCGAGTCAAGGTCTCCAAAATTTTAAGGTAGGCACGGCTATCAACCCAGTCATCACTGTCAACAACCTTGAAGTACTGACCTTTTGCCTCACGGATACCAGTATTAACCGCTCCGCCATGTCCCTTATTTTCCTGATTAATCAAACGAACATTAGCAAATTGTGCTTCAAGCTGAGCGCCAATCTCTGCGGTGTTGTCGCTTGACCCATCATTAATAATCAAAATTTCAACCTGATCGCCCCCGATAACCAAGGAATTGACACAATAATGTAAGTACTCACTTGCATTGTAGGACGGAATGGCAATAGTTAATAACGTCATACTAAACTCCTTTGTAACCTTCTCACGCAAGAAGAAAGAAGGCGAAACATACGCCTCCTATATTATCACATTTAGACTTTTTTCGCCACTAGCGCCCTGTCAGCCTTACGTTTTTGACGAAAGGCTTTGAAGGTTTGGGACAATCCACGCCAAAAATGTCCGTTTACGATGGTCAAGATTCCCTCAACCATAGCCATATCGATGTTTCCACCCGTCATCTTGGCAAGGGCACGAAAAGGCATATTGTAAAGAAAGAGCAGGTTTAAGTCTGGTTTGCCGTTTTTCTCGGCTCTGGCTAAAAGCCTGCGCAGGATTCGAGCAACCAATCGAGCCAAACCGCTCTTGGCAAAAGCCATTTGAGATAACGCATCATTTATGCGGAGCTTTTGTCCCTTTATCCAGTTTTCTTTTGGTACCGAGCGACCTAGCAATCGGGCAAACTCTTCGTCGGGCACATTGAGGACAGAGGCTGTGTAATAGCTTGGCAAGTCAAGTTCTGGAATATTCTCTGTCGTTCCCTCTTGAGCCATTTGACCAGTTAGTCGGATATCAGACACGCTTGAACCAAGCATAATATCATAAACTCCTGCTTCAACCTCAAAACGTCTTGTCAAGGTATTGTAGTATCGAAAAGTCTTATCGTCAAAGCCAATAAAGACTTGCTGACTCTCGCCTGCCTCCAGATACACTTTGGCAAAGCCTTTGAGTTCTTTTCTAGCTCGGTAAAGGTTACTTGCGCCAGCACCGATATAGAGCTGAGCAACTTCTGATCCTGCACAATTTCCTGTATTTGTCAGGGTGAAGCGGACGCCATTTTCCAAAATGACCAAGTCGCTATAAGCGAAGTTCGTGTAGCTGAGCCCGTAGCCATAAGGGTACTTGACCGGTGTCTGAGCAGTTTCAAAATAACGGTAGCCAACATAAAGCCCTTCGCGGTAAAGTGAATAATCCCCTTGTGCTGGGTAATCAAGTGACGATGGTACATCTGAGATAGCTAGTGGGTAGGTCTCACTCAGCTTACCGCTAGGATTATAGAGACCTGTCAACACATCAAGCATCGCTCCTGCACCAGCTTGACCTGATAAGTATCCGTGAACCAAACCTTTGACCTTGACATCCCAGTTAAGGTCAACGACAGAACCAGCCGACAGAACAACAATAATTTTGTCGGTCACTTTTGATAATTCGTCTAAAAGTGTCAGCTGATTGGTAGGTAGGGAAATGTGGTGGCGATCAAGCCCCTCACTCTCGCTGATTTCATCTAGACCGAGATAGAGAAGCGTCACATCAGCTTTTTTTGACAGTTCCACTGCTTCTGAGACCAAAACTTGATTTGCCATATCGGTACGCTCATAGCCCTTGGCGACTCCAAGGACATCCAAATCATAGTCTTTGATGATATCAATCGTTTTATCTAGCTTACTTGGATTGATAAGAGAAGAACCAGCCCCTTGATAGCGCGGTTCTGAGGCAAATTCCCCAACCAAGGCCACCTTAGTTTTAGGAGAAAGAGGAAGGATATTGTCCTCATTTTTCAAAAGCACAATGCTTTCACGCGCGGCTTTTTGAGCCAAGCGGTGCTGGGCTTCCATATCAACAGTCACCTTGTCAGCTTCAGCAAGCTCAAGAATGACATCTAAAAATTCATCCACGCGCTCGTTTAGCTCCGCCTCATTGAGACGTCCAGAAGCCACCGCATCAATCAGCTCTCTCTGTCCAACTGTTCCCGTGCTTGGCATTTCCAAGTGACTACCATTTTCAACGCCTAAAACATGATTATTTGAACCGCCCCAATCTGAAACGACAAAACCATCAAACCCCCACTCATCACGTAGAATGTCGCGCAAGAGATGACGGTCTTCATTAGCATAGATGCCGTTGATTTTGTTATAAGCTGTCATGATAGACTTAGCTTGTCCTTCCTTGACCGCAATTTCAAAGCCGGTCGTATAAATTTCGCGGAAGGTACGCTCATCCACAACAGAATCTGACGACATCCGTTTAAGTTCTTGGCTGTTGGCTGCAAAGTGTTTTGGACAAGCAGCTACGCCTTGTGATTGAATGCCTCGGATCATTGCGGCAGCCATTTTACCAGCCTGATAAGGGTCTTCGCTGTAATATTCAAAGTTACGACCACACATAGGGTTGCGCTTAATATTAAGTCCAGGACCTAGAACAACATTAACACCCAATTTATTAGCCTCAGCTCCAAGTGCAGAGCCAACCTCCTCGAGCAAATCCTGGTCCCAACTATTGGCAAGGGTCGCAGCTGTCGGAAAACAAGTCGCTGGCACAGAAGCATTGAGGCCCAAATGGTCACCCGCCCCCTCCTGCTTACGAATGCCATGAGGCCCGTCTGATAGGAAGATACTAGGCACACCCTCCTCTTCAAAATCTACCGTTTCCCAAGTCGTCCGACCTGACATAAGCGCAGCCTTTTGCGCCAACGTTAATCGGTCAATAATCTCTTGATGTTTCAACATATACACACCTCGATTTTTTTCTTAACTTTATGATAGCAAAGAGGCTCAGAAAATAAAACGCTTTCTTCATAGGTTGACTGATTTTGAGCACAGATTGCAAAGCAAGATAAAGAGACTTAGACTAAAGATAAATCACCTGTCTCTCACATCACTCTGCTAGATAATATAAGCCCAAGGAGGCTCACCATGACGAGCCAAACGAGGCTTTGTGCCACTTCCACTGCGTTTAAAACTGCTCAGACCAGCCTTTATGCAATCCGAAACATTTGAAACTTCAACTCAAAACTTAGCCCTAGTATTCCACCAAGAGGTTTCTGGCATCTGACAATCTTACGGAAGTGGCAAAAAGATACTGTCTCTACAGCTTCGAGGCTCTAAGCTCCTTTTCATCATTTCATAATCACAAATTTCATCATCGGGTAGTTGATGACGACCTGAACGATAATATTAACCCAGTTAGCTAAGGTCTGCGCCCAACCAAGACCCATTCCCCAACTTTGGAAAAGTGCAGTAGTGTAAGGGGGTAAGACAATTGATAAAATTCCCGCCACCACAACGGTCAAAATGTACCAATGTAAGGTCTTTGAAATGTCATTTTCAGCCCCAAAAACCAATTTACGTTGTACGATATAGTTCACCACCTGCGCTGCCACATAGGCCAACAAGAAGGACAAAAATCCATTTAAACCACCGTTCTTAACTGGATATTGAAAAATAAACCAATTAAAGCTCTGCTTTGAAAAAGATGTAAAAAGAAAATGACTTCCTAACCAGAGCATACAAAAATTCGTAATCGTTGCCACATTTGATAACACATTAAACTTAATAAACTCCCACAAATCTGGGTGTTTGTCAATCCATTCTTTCATCTCTTTCTCCTTAAAATGAGAAAGCGTGATTTCTCACGCCTTCAAAACTTTTAAGCTACTTCGTCTTCAGCTTTTTTGCCAGTTACCTTGATAAGTCCAAGACCTGTCAAGCCAATAAGAGCAACATTTCCAGCTACAAGAGCAACAATCCACCATTTTGTTTTTGGTTTATAGATGTCAAAGGCTGCAGAATGAGCAACTGTGTAGAGGATATTTTTAGAAGCACGACGAAGAGCTGTCACACCTTCTTCTGTACCTGTTGAAACTGCTGTTGGCATATCTCCAAGGGTTGACAACATGAGGTCACCTCCGTTGCGAATGGCTTGGTCTGGACTCATGTACTCTTGACCGTCATAGTCTGTGATGACCATACCATGGAAGCCCCATTCTTTACGAAGCACTGTGTCAAGAAGGTCTTTATTACCACCAGCCCAAAGAGTTCCGATACGGTTAAATGATGACATGATAGCTGTCGCGCCACCTTCTTTGACGGGAATCTCAAAGGCTTTCAGGTAAATTTCACGTATAGCTTGCTCGTTAGACCAAGTGGCAACACCTTCACGGTTATCTTCTTGGTCATTAAGGGCAAAGTGTTTGGTAAAGGTATAAACCCCATTTTCCAAGGCTTTAGCTACAAGAGCGCTAGCCATTTTACCAGAAATAAGAGGGTCTTCTGAGTAATACTCAAAGTTACGTCCTGAGAATGGTGAACGGTGAATGTTTACAGCTGGTGCATACAGACCAACGATACCGTGTGCCAAAGCTTCTTTAGCAAAGGCATCTCCCATTTTTTCAGCAAGATCGGTGTTCCAAGTAGAAGCAACCACAACTTCTGAGTTATATTGAATACCTTTAATACCTTGGAAGATACCGTTGATACCAGCAGGTCCATCAAGATCAACCACTGCAGGTTTATCAATTGACTTAACAGCACCAGTCGCATAGCCACCAAATCCAATCAATTTGGTCATCTCATCAACAGACATTTGAGCAACCAATTTGTCCCAACGTTCGTCATCGTAGTCAGCACCGACAAGGTCAACCAAACGAAGGTTATTGTCTTTCGTCGCTACGTTATTAACTGGAGTTTCTGAGTTTTCGTCAATACGGAAGTTTTTATTATCGATTTCTTCAGCGACTTGTGCGCTTGCTTCTTGGTCTTTGGTACGTTCAGTTTGTTCAGTACCTGCCCAGTCGTTACGGCTGAGGTATTTAATCTCACCAATAGCATATTCAAAAGCATTAGTTACTTCAGCTTTATCAGAGCTACGTTGTTTACGGACTTCTTTTGAAGCAACTGTGTAAGTTTCTGAATCAATCACGTCGTGGGCATTGTTCATGAGTTTGATTTCATATTTTCCTGCATCAAGCACATAAGCTTTTTCAGTTTTGTAATCGTATGAAGCCAAATCATCACGGTCAAAGGCAATGGTCAGGTTGTCGCTTTGACCTGGTTCTAGGGTTTTAGTTTTGTCAAAACCAGCTAAAACAACATGAGATTTTTCAATTCCACCAGCTGTATATGGTGCTGTGTAGTAGATTTGAGCAACATCCTTACCAGCGACATCACCGGTATTGGTTACTTTAACAGTAACTTCAATCTTATCGCCAGCCTCTTTCATGCTAGTGATTTCTTTATCGAAGTTTGTATAGCTAAGTCCATATCCAAATGGGTATTGGACAGCCTTGTCGTAAGCAGCTTCGTCCATTTTGCCAGTAGCATTATCTACAAAGCGGGTTTCGTAGTAACGGTATCCAAGGTAAATACCTTCTTGGTAATTAACAAATTTGTAGTTAAATGTTTGTGGTTCTTTAGCACCCCAAGGCGTTTTTTCATAGCTAATATTAGTATAGGAGAAGTCACCGGTATTCCAATAGGTTGGATTTGAGGTCATGTCGTAAGCGTAAGTATCCACCAAACGACCTGATGGGTTAACTTCACCAGAAAGGATTTTCGCTACTCCATTAAGACCTGTTGATCCTGGTCCACCAATCCAAAGAGCTGCATCTACACCTGCATCTTCTAGGAAGCCTAACTCCATGGCATTTGACGAGTTAACTAAGACAACAACCTTGTCGAAGTTTTCAGTCACAGTCTTCAACATGTCTTTTTCAACATCCTGAAGCTCAAGATAGTGCTTATCTTTATCACCTTGTTGGTATTCCGCCATGTTTTGTGGAAGGTCTGCACCCTCACCACCATTACGAGAAATAACAACCACTGCGGTATCTGAGAACGCTTTGGCATTTTTCAGCAAATCTTCTGAATACTTATCCTTAGCTGGCTCGTAAATATTATAGTCACCACCATTGAGCGAGAAGATATTTCCTCCTTCTTTTTTAGGAAGATTTTCTTTATAAAAATCTGTCAATTCTGAATTGACTTCAAAACCAACACTTTCAAGACCTTGTTGCAAGTTTACATTTTTTGATTCATCTGCCGCACCTGAACCAGAGCCACCGTAAGTCACAGCCACTGATGAAATACCAAAGATATTGACTTTTGATGATTTTTTAAGTGGTAAGGTTTGGTCTTTATTTTCAAGCAGAACTGTTCCTTCTTCTTGGATCTCAGTTACCAAGTCTTTTGACACTTTTTCTGCGTCAGCAATTTTTCCATCGTCTGCATAAGATGGCGCAAAGTAAGTATCAACAACATTGACAAACATATTAAGGGCGTAGTTAGCTCCAATGACCACAAGCCCAAGAAGAGATAATAGGGTAAAACCAATTTTTTTCTTCTTACCTTTGAGTGATTTGTTTTTGATGATGCGGTAAACAGCAAAAGCTAGAAGCGCAACGATGGCTACAATAGCGCAAATCATTGTCGTCTTAACAATGCTTGCCGCATCCCAAGATTGGTATGAATCAGCATAATCAGATGCTGAAACTGGTGTGAAAACCGAACCTGCTGCCACAACTGCTGTAAGAGCTGTTTTAGCGTGTTTTCTTGTTCTCATGTGTGTTCCTCCTAAAATTTTCTTTTTTGAGAAGCGCTTACACAGACAATTTACCACCTCAACAAAAAAATGAAAACCCTTACTTCACATTCTGTCTTTTTCACTTCATAACCTGTCAATTCCTTTTAAATTTTGCTATACTAGACAGGCAAACCATCCCTTTATTCTTATCCACTTGCTAGAAAGGAAGTCCTATCAGATGCTGAAAATTGCCATTGTTGAAGATCAAAAAAACGAGCAGGAGCGCCTTGCTTCCTATCTTAACACATCTTGTACATCACGAAACATTCCTCTCAAAATCGACTTTTTCAATGACGGCATCCACATCACCAGTGACTACCAACCTAAATATGATGTCATTTATCTTGATGTGGAAATGGCAGTGCTAGATGGCATGTCTGCTGCTAAAAAGATACGTGAGCTAGACAAAGATGTCTTGATTGTCTTTGTGACCAATCATTCTGGTGTCGCTATCCAAGGCTATTCTGTCGAAGCTATTGACTTCCTCCTCAAGCCACTAACACAATTCATTTTTGAAGAACATTTCAAAAAAATCTTGAGAAAACTCCCTAGCCACGAAGAAAAAGTTATCTTTATCAAAAGCAAGGGGCAAACCATCAAAGTCAAGCAGGATGACATCCTCTACGTTGAAAATCAAGGTCACCACGTCTATATTCACACTAAGAAAAAGACCATCTCTACCCTTAACTCCATGAAAAATATGGAGCAACTTCTAGATCAGAAGTCATTCTTTCGTTCAAACAACCACTACATCGTCAACTTGGCCCACATCGAGAAAGTTGACGGTAGCCTAGCCTATATCAGTGGTGAAAAGCTTCAAATCAGTCGCCCCAGAAAAAAAGCCTTCATGGAGGCTCTAACCAACTACATTGGAGATGAGATTCTATGATTTTCCCAGACATTCCAAGACTCTACACAGCCCTTGCCGAAGCTGGTGCTGTCCTTATCATCAGCCTCCCTCACCTAAAAAAAGAAAGTTTCTCTCTCCAAATTGCTTTAAAAGCCCTCCTCGTTCTTCTCGGACAAGCCGGGTTGCAGCTATTAGCGGGAAAACTACCACTTTACCTCTGGCTTCCAGGCATGTTCGTCAACATTACTTGGATGTATTTCAGTTTTCACCTACTTGGCACCAGTTTTAAGCTCAGCTTCTACCTTACCGCCAAAGCTTTTGTTGCTGCAGAACTGGTGGCCGCCTTCAGTTGGCATCTCTACTGCCTTCTAGCTCTTGGAGTGGGAAAAGCGGTGCTAGGAGCTGAAATCATTTTTATGAGTTTGGCCTACCTGATAAGCTTTACAAGTCTGGCAATCCTTGAAAAAAATGCTGACAGCACCGATACGGAGCGTATGATTGGCAGAAAAGAAATTCTCATCGCTAGCTTTACAGCCCTGTCAATCTTTCTCTTCAGTAATATCGGATTTCTTTTATCTGACACACCCCTTGGATTTAAGGATTCTAGCAATGTTTTCATTCTCAGAAGCATGATGAATTTGTCTGGTCTCTTGATTTTATTGACTCAGGAATCCTACAGGCGAGACGAGTACCTCCGACAAGAACTCCTTGCCATGCAAAATGCCTTTCAACTTCAGTACAATCAGTACCGTGCCTATCGTGAAAATAGTGATATTATCAGTCGTAAAGTCCATGACCTAAAGCACCAGATTCAAATCATCAAAGGCGAAGAAAATCATGAAAAACGTGCCGGCTACCTCCGCGATATGGAAATTAGCATCAGAGAATTTGAATCAAAGGTTGACACTGGAAACCCCGTACTTGACACCATTATTTCTCAAAAGAGTCGCTACTGTTTACAGCATGACATCACCTTCACCTGTTTAGTTCAAGGGCAAATCCTCAATCACATGGATGCAATGGACCTCTCCTCTCTCTTTGGAAATGCCCTTGACAATGCCATCGAAGCTGTCGAGAAGATTAACAATCCAGAGCAACGCCTTATTTCCCTAAAAGTAAGTAATCGTGGACAGTTTGCCATTATCAAACTCGACAATTACGACTTATCCGAACTAACCATCCATGAAAACAATCTCCCTCAAACATCAAAGAAAGATAAAACAAACCACGGCATAGGCCTCAAGAGTATTCAATACATCTGCCAAAAATACCATGGGCACATGACTTTCACCAAAGAAGATAACTGGGTCAAACTCAAAATCATCCTACCCATCATGATCTAAAAACCAGCCCCAAAAGCTGGTTTTCCTATACTTAAATGGTATAACAGCAAAAAGGGGAGCAAACCCAGAAATCAACATTTTAAGACAAAGCAAAAAGCCCACGGTTGTAGGCTTTCTGTAAGATAAATCTTAAAATTAAAGCATTTTGTTGTAGAACTCAACAACAAGGGCTTCGTTGATTTCTGGGTTGATTTCGTCGCGTTCTGGAAGACGAGTAAGTGCTCCTTCAAGTTTTTCAGCATCAAACGATACGAATGCTGGACGACCAACGATAGCTTCAACAGCTTCAAGGATTGCTGGAACTTTAGCTGATTTTTCGCGAACTGAGATCACTTGACCAACTTCAACGCGGTATGAAGGGATATCAACGCGTTTGCCGTCAACAAGAATGTGACCGTGGTTTACAAATTGACGCGCTTGACGACGAGTCGTTGCCAAACCAAGACGGTAAACTATGTTATCCAAACGACGCTCAAGAAGTACCATAAAGTTGAAACCGACTGTACCAGATTTGATTTTAGTAGCTTGTACGAACAAGTTACGGAATTGTTTTTCACCCAAACCGTATGAAAAACGCAATTTTTGTTTCTCAGCCAATTGCAAACCGTACTCAGAAAGTTTTGAACGGTTGTTTGGGCCGTGTTGACCTGGTACGTAGTTACGACGTGCCAATTCTTTACCTGTGCCTGTCAATGACAAACCAAGGCGACGAGCTTGTTTCCATGATGGACCTGTATAACGTGACATTTATAATGTCCTCCTCTAAATATTTTCTCAGAAATAGCAGAGCTATCTCTCAATTTTGAGGAAATAATCTTTTAAGCAAACCTGATTCGTGCAGGAGATCTTCATCGAAACAGCAACGATTACTCTTCTTGCTGACCTTCTGTTGACGAGCTTCATTTTGCTTTGCTATTATTTCACACAAACTTTAATATATCACACACAACAAAAAATGTAAAGCCTTTTTACTGCTAATTTTCAGTTATCAGACCAAACTAACACTTATTTCCTGCTAGAACCTTAAATTAAATGAAAATGGCACACGTATAGGAAGTCAAAACTATTTTTCACTTTTCCCTCCAGAAGCTTTAACTTTTTGAAGACTTTCTTCCAGCTTATCAGCATAAGGACCGAGTAATAGAACTTACGCCCAAATGTCTTTCCAATATCGCTAGTCAAACCGCTGGAACTATCACTATAACCATCTCCCCATTCCCATAGATCCAACCAAAAACATCCTTATAAAATTTCCAACTTGCTTCTAGCTAGTAACTGAAAAGTCTTAAGTAGATAATCTGATGTGGTAGTTTTCTCATGTTAAAGGCCTCACTTTTAGAATGTTACATCACACCGAGACTATAAAAAGGACTTATAAAGCCCCTCCATCAATTAATCTAAATAACGAATTAAAGTCTTCTCTGTCAAAATATCGGAGTACGTATAAGATTCAACAGTGGTGTTATTGATAGCTCCAGGAATATCAGTATTATCAGTAAATTCCACAATAAAAAGCGATTGATAAACTTCCGTCAAACGCCCAATACGGTTACGTTCACGTTTACGCCCGTTTTCAAGAGTCAACTCAACCAACTGACCCTCGTGATTTTTAATCTCTTCTTTGATTTTTTTCATTTTTGCTACATCAGCAAATGCGTCACTCATAGTTTCTCTCTTTCTTTCATTAAAAGCTTATACAGCTTCTGTTATTGTTCATTAAAATGTGCGATGGTAGAAAATTTATTATACTCTTTTTGGAAAAGAAGTTTAACCGTACCACGCGCACCGGCACGGTTTTTCTCAAGGATAACCTCGATGGTATTATCCTCAATAGCATCTTCTTGATCGTCACCCTCACGACGATAGTAATCATCTCGGTACAAGAAAGCAACAATATCCGCATCTTGCTCGATAGAGCCTGACTCACGAATATCGGACAATACCGGCCGCTTATCCTGACGTTGCTCAACACCACGAGACAGCTGACTAAGAGCTATTACAGGTACGCGCAGCTCTTTTGCCAAAATTTTCAGCTGACGAGAAATGTCAGATACCTCTTGTTGTCGGTTTTCTGGACGAGTTCCCGTAATCAGTTGCAAATAATCAATGACAATAAGACCTAATCCACCTGTCTCCTGAGCCAATTTACGTGAGCGAGCACGAATTTCAGTAATTTTAATCCCAGGAGTGTCATCAATATAGATTGGTGCTTCAGCTAAGACGCCTTGAGCCATGGTGACATTCTGCCAATCTTGATCAGTCAATTGCCCTGTCCTAAGCGAATGAGAGTCAACCATACCTTCTGCCGCTAACATACGATCAACTAGACTCTCAGCTCCCATCTCGAGAGAGAAAACTGCCACAGGTTTTTGTTGCTTAGTCCCAACATTTTGAGCAATATTAAGCACAAAGGCAGTCTTTCCGACTGCAGGACGAGCGGCTAAAATAACCAGCTGATCAGGGTGTAAACCTGTTGTCAACTTATCTAAGTCGCGAAAACCAGTTGGTAAACCAGTGACATCTGATGTTTGATGAGAACGCGCCTCCAAATTTTCATAGTTGACTTTTAGGACATCAGAAATCTTTCGGAAACCAGTGCTGTTATTACGCTCATTGATGTCAACTAAAGCCCGCTCAGCACTGGCAATAATATCCTCAGAAGGATTGCTACCATCATAAGCCTGATTGACAGTCTCTGTCAAGCGACTGATAATATGACGTAGCATGGACTTTTCAGCCACAATCTGAGCGTAGTATTCTGCATTGGCAGATGTTGGAACACTATTAACTAGCTCCACCAAATAAGAAATCCCACCAATATTTTGCAAATCCCCCTGGCTATCCAGCATAGCTCGCACAGTGGTTGCATCAATAGCATCATTGCGATCATTCAAGGCAATCATGGCCTTAAAAATGACCTTGTGCGCATACTTATAAAAGTCTTCAGGTTCAATGTATTCACGCACCGAAATCAATTTATCAGGCGTAATGAAAATGGAACCTAAAACCGACTGCTCAGCCAGCAAATCTTGTGGCTGAACTCGCAATTCTTGGACTTCTGACAAAATCTGCCTCCTTTACATAGTGTCACCTTCTTGTCAATCTAAACTTCCTTGACCTGTAATTTGATTTGTCCCTGAACTTCTTTATGGAGTTTAACAGGAACTTCAATCAAACCGATGGCACGGATTGGATGATCTAACTCAATATGACGTTTATCAACTTTTAGCCCAAATTGTTTTTGCAACTCTTCTGCAATTTTTTTAGCGGTTATGGAGCCAAAGGTACGACCATCTGGACCTACTTTTTCAGTGAAGATTACACGACGATCCTCTTTTTCCAATTCAGCTTTCAAAGTCTTAGCCTCAGCCAAAATCTCTGCTGCATGCTTAGCCTCTGACTTCTGCTTACCTGTCAACTCTCCTATAGCCTGACTTGTCGCTTCTTTGGCAAGATTTTTCTTGATTAAAAAATTCTGTGCGTATCCAGTAGGAACTTCTTTAATCTCGCCCTTTTTCCCTTTACCTTTAACATCCTGTAAAAAAATGACCTTCATACTAATCCCCCTCTAATTCTTCTTGTATTTTTTCTTTAAGCAATAGCAGAGCTTCTGATACCGTTTGATTTTCGAGCTGACAAGCAGCTAGATTAAAGTGACCGCCTCCACCCAACTCTTCCATCACGCGTTGCACGTTGATTTTACTGCGACTACGAGCAGAGATTGAAACATTCCCTTGACTGTTTCTTGTGACAACAAAAGCTGCTTCAATTCCTGCCATATCAAGCAAAGTATCGGCCGCCTTACTAGAAATAACATTACTATAAGTTCTATCTTCAGATCCACTAGCAATAATAATGCCTTCCCAAAGTTTCTCTCCGCGTAAAATCAATTCATTGATAATACGATATTCATCAAAATCTATGGCAGAGATATTATGAATTTCCACACTATCACTACCCAAAGTTCTTAAATAAGATCCAACATCAAAGGTTCTGCTAGTCACCCGAGTTGAAAAATTCTTGGTATCAAGCATGATACCTGCCATAAGCACACTGGCCTGAAGTTTACTCAACTTAACAGAAGCATTCTGAAATTGTATCAACTCTGTCACCAACTCACTGGCAGAGCTGGCACCACTCTCAACAAATGACAATACTGCATTTTTTGGGAAGTCCTCATCTCGACGATGGTGATCAACAACGACAACTTCTGTAAACCTATTGTAAACTTCCCTTGACAAGCTCAAAGCCGTCTTAGAGTGGTCAACCATAATCAATAAGGACTGATCGGTAATTTGGGCTAAAGCTTCATTGACAGTGATTAAATGAGTATTTCCATCAGCTTTAAGGCGCTCAACTGCACGGGCAATATCTGGTGACATCTGCTGATCATCATAGATAGCATAAGTATTCGAGATGATATTTGAAGCAAAAAACTCCATACCAACTGCTGCTCCCAGAGCATCCATGTCAAGATTACGGTGCCCCATGACAAATACCTGATCTACCATTTTTATCCTATCAGAAATAGCTGTCATCATAGCTCTCGTACGGGTTCGGGAACGTTTCACAGTTGAAATAGTGCCACCACCGAAGTAAATAAAGTCTTTATGCTCATCATTTTCTTTAACGACAACCTGATCGCCACCACGTACCAGAGCCATATTGAGATTTTTCTGAGCAATTGACCCAATTTCATCATGCTTGCCATCACCATAGGAAACCCCCATGCTCATTGTCAGAGGCAAATTGAGCTCTCTAGCTTCTTGCCTAAATTCTTCCAAAATGGCAAATTTTGAATCCATAAGTTGATTGAGCACTGCATAATCCGTGAAGAAATAAAAACGATCCATGTCAACACGGCGATAAAAAATGTTATAGCGCTGTGTAAATTCCGCTACAAATTTGACAATCAGACTATTCAGGCGAGAAACCTCAGCATCTGCTAAATTTTCTGTAGCATCATCGTAGTTGTCAATAGAGATAATCCCAATAACAGGACTAGTGTCTGATACTGCTTCACCGATACGACTTTCAGACAGATTATCATAAAAATAGAGCATGCCCATTGTAAAATCGACCGTCAGGCTATACTTTTTACCATTTATCTCACGAATCGTTATTGGACTCTCTTTGTGTTCGGTCAGGATTTCAATCACTAACGGCACATTGAAATCTCCTTCCTGATCTGCAAAAATCAACTCCGCATAAGGATTGAACCACTCGACTGACCACAGGTTCGGAGAGAACTTAATAACCCCCACAGGCATGGTATCCAAAAGCTGTTTGAGACTCTGTTCAGTCTCCTCATTGAGGCGCTCAATTCTTTCTAAATCAGACTCCTCATATGCTTTTTTCTGATAAAATAGCAGAGCAGATACGATGACAGAAACAGCGAAAAAGACAAGAATTCTCCCCGTATCATCAACAGCCAGACGAAGACTAGCCGCCAAAATTCCAAAGAGAATCAATCCAACCAAAATCAAATGAATAGCAGCCAAACGAAATTTTTTCATCTTAAACCTCTTAATGCCCCATTATAACACAAACCAGCCCTAAAATAAAGGCTGGTATCTGTCCTATTCCGTTTTTCTACGTGCCTTATTATTTCCCTCAAGATAAACCATTAAAATTGATATATCTGCTGGATTGACACCAGAAATACGACTAGCTTGCCCAATGGTTTCAGGATTGATTTTCTTGAACTTCTGACGAGCTTCTGTAGCAATAGAGTCAATGGCATCCCAGTCAATATTAGCTGGAATACGCTTTTCCTCCATGCGCTTCATCTTGTCAACCTGGTCAAGCGCTTTGTTGATGTAACCTTCATACTTGATTTCAGTTTCCAAAAGTTCAATGATTTTGCTATCTAAAACTTCCGCTGCTGGTCCTACAAATTCTACTGCTGTTGCATAGTCAATCTCTGGACGACGCATGAATTCTTTTACAGTAACAGCATCTGTCAAGGCTTTAAATCCCATTGCTTCAATTTTTTCATTAGTTTCCCTGACAGGTTTTAATTTTTTAGTTGACAATCTTGTCAACTCATTGTCAAATTGATTTTTCTTGATTTCGAAAACTTGCCAGCGTTCTTCATCAACCAAGCCCACTTGACGACCGATTGGTGTCAAGCGCATATCTGCATTATCATGACGCAAAATCAATCGATATTCTGCACGTGATGTCAAAAGGCGGTAGGGTTCTAGTGTACCCTTGGTTACCAAATCATCAATCATAACACCGATATAGGCATCACTACGCTTCAAAATTAACTCAGGTTTACCTTGAACTTTCAGCGCAGCATTTATCCCAGCAACAAGACCTTGACCAGCAGCCTCCTCATAGCCAGACGTCCCATTGGTCTGACCAGCAGTGAAAAGCCCTGAGATGATCTTGGTTTCGAGGGTTGCACGAAGTTGGTGAGGCAGGACAATATCGTACTCTATTGCATATCCTGTGCGCATCATCTCAGCATTTTCCAGACCTTTGATAGAATGAACCAGCTCACGCTGAACATCTTCAGGAAGACTAGTTGATAGTCCTTGGATGTAAACTTCCTCTGTATCTCGACCTTCAGGTTCCAAAAAGAGTTGATGGCGATCCTTATCCGCAAAACGGACAATTTTATCCTCAATGGATGGACAGTAGCGAGGACCTACCCCTTTAACGATACCAGAAAACATTGGAGCACGGTGAAGATTCTTATTGATAATATAATGACTGAACTGATTAGTATAGGTCAACCAGCAAGGAATTTGGTCTTGAAGGTAATCTTCATCTTTTGACATAAACGAAAAATGATTGGGTTTCTCATCTCCAGGTTGGATTTCTGTAACAGAATAATCAATTGACGACGCCTTGACACGAGGTGGTGTCCCTGTTTTGAAGCGTCCAATTTCAAGACCTAATTTTTTAAGATTGTCTGCCAGAGTAATTGATGCCAAGCTATTATTAGGGCCTGATGAATATTTGAGTTCTCCCAAGATAATCTCGCCACGTAGGGCTGTTCCTGTTGTGACAACAACAGCCTTAGCACCGTATTTTTGACCTGTAGCTGTCAAGACACCGACAACCTTGCCATTCTCGACCAACACATCATCAATCATAGATTGACGCAGGGTCAAATTTTCTTGTCGCTCAACTGTATGCTTCATCTCACGCGCATACAGTACTTTATCTGCTTGCGCACGCAAAGCCCGAACTGCAGGACCTTTACCTGTATTCAGCATTTTCATCTGGATATAGGTCTTATCAATATTTTTACCCATTTCGCCCCCAAGAGCATCGATTTCGCGCACAACAATTCCTTTAGCAGAACCGCCAATAGAAGGGTTACACGGCATAAACGCTAGCATATCTAGGTTAATGGTTGCAAGCAAAGTCTTACAACCCATACGAGCTGCCGCAAGGCTAGCCTCAACACCAGCATGCCCAGCACCGACTACAATGACGTCAAAATATTCAACAAATTCGTGTGTCATTTATTCTTCTCCATATCTATTTACAAAATGTTTAATCTGTCCATCCCAGTTTTTCAAAGCTGTTTTGAGAAAAGCAGGATTGAGGTCAATATCTGAAAGCCTATCCAGCGAAACCCATTCACATTTTCTAGTCTGCCCACTCTCTACAGTCTCTGTCTTAGGCTCAGATAAAGGGTTAGCTAGATAATGAAATTCAATTTGGTGATAATTGGTACCTTCCAAAGCAAACTGATTTTCAACGATAAAAGCTAATTTCCCAACCTCAATATCAAGATTAACTTCTTCTCGAATTTCACGTTTTAGGGCATCTTCTGTCAATTCATTAACTAAAATCGCTCCACCTAGTAGATAATAACCATCGTAGGGAGATTTTGCAAGATAAATCTTGTCATCTTTCAAGATAAGAGCTGATACCCTAACACCAAAACTATGAGCATCAATTCGAGTTCTAAAATCCATGTCAGCACCTCTTGAATCCTTCCTCTTTTACAGAAAAATAGCCAAAACTCTCGAAAATTGCAGGACAAAAAAGCCTACAATTCCCATGAGCTTTGACCATCATGATAATTGTTACTCTTATTCTATCAAAAGATTTGTAGAATTTCAAATCTGGTGTTACGTTAACGTTTCAATATATTCTAAGCCCCAAGCCTCAACAGCATCCAGCACCGAACGAAATTTTTCACCCATTTCAGTCAAGCTGTACTCTACACGAGGGGGGACTTCTGCATAGACCGTGCGACTAATAATGCGATCCTCCTCCAATTGTCTAAGGTGCCTTGTTAACATGGTTTGAGTGATACCTGGAATCAGTCGCTGTAATTCATTGAAGCGTTTCGTTCCTGTACTGAGTTGGTAGATAATCACCAATCCCCACTTACCACTCAAGACTTTTTGTGTTGTTGCAAAAGGACAAATACCATATTCACTAACTTTTTTCAAAAAACTTCTCCTTTATTTATCACAATAGTATTACTTTTGATACCAACAAATGCAAAAGTACCTACTTGCATAATTGACTACTTCCACTATAATTGTACTATATCAAAAAAATTGGAGGACATCAAATGTCAACAAACTTGGAAATTTTTAATGCCTATAACAATGCTCTCATCGCTGGTGATTTTGCAGCTCTTTTTGAAACTATGGCTGACGACATTATCTGGCATCAACCCGGAAATCATTCAACATCTGGTGCTAAAATTGGTAAGGAAGTACTCGGAGCACATCTAGCAACTTTCGCCGAAAAAACAAATGGAACTTTCAAAGTAGTGACAAACTGGGTGTCAGATAATGATACTCTTGTTGCCGCTAACGTAACATTCCTCGGTACTCGAACAGATGGTGAAGAACTAAACATGAATGGTATCGATCTTTTCCGTATGGAAGATGGTAAAATCAAGGAAGTTTGGCTCTTCTCAGCCGACCAAAAAGCTGAAGATGCTTTCTGGGGATAAGATAAATAGCTTAGCACGAGGGTGCTAAGCTTTTATTTTTGATTAAATATACTGACAAGCCTCTCCATCTTTATAGGCCATGTCGATCATGCCACCACCCAAGCATTCTTGTCCGTCATAGAAAACAACGGCTTGTCCTGGTGTGATTGCTCGTTGTGGCTCTGCAAAGATCACTTCTGCCTTATCACCTTTCACCTTGACAGTCACTTGACTATCTGGTTGACGGTAGCGGAACTTAGCTGTGCATTCCAAGGTGAATTCCTCAGGCATATCACGTGTAAAGTGTACTTGACTAGCCTGTAAAGAAGTTGACATAAGAGATTCATGGTAGAAGCCTTGTCCGACATAGAGGATGTTTTTAGACAGGTCTTTTCCGACAACAAACCAAGGCTCATTGTCCCCACCGATTTGTCCTCCGATACCAAGCCCGCCCCGCTGGCCGATCGTATAGTACATAAGGCCGGTATGCTCTCCCATATCACGACCGTCAACCGTCAGCATCCGACCAGGCTGGGCTGGCAAATACTGCCCTAGAAATTCTTTGAAGTTCTTCTCACCGATAAAGCAGATGCCTGTCGAGTCTTTCTTTTTAGCGGTCGCCAAGCCTGCTCGCTCTGCTATTTCCCTCACCTGAGGCTTTTGTAAATGGCCGAGCGGAAACATGGTTTTCTGCAACTGTTCCTGTGAGAGTTGGCTGAGGAAGTAGGTCTGGTCCTTGCCATTATCTGCCCCGCGCAGCATATGAACAGTGCCATCTTCATCGCGTGACACTTGTGCATAGTGCCCAGTCGCCACATAATCCGCTCCCAGAGTCATGGCGTAATCCAAGAAGGCCTTGAATTTGATTTCCTTATTACACATGACATCAGGATTAGGCGTGCGACCTGCCCGATACTCTGCTAGGAAATACTCAAATACCCGATCCCAATACTCTTTTTCGAAGTTGACAGAGTAGTAAGGAATACCAATTTGATCAGCAACGGCTGCAACGTCCTTATAATCCTCTGTAGCCGTACAAAAACCATTTTCATCAGTGTCATCCCAGTTTTTCATAAAAACACCAATGACATCGTAGCCCTGCTCTTTTAACAACAAGGCTGTAACAGAGGAGTCAACTCCTCCACTCATGCCGACAACAACACGTGTCTTTGAATTATCAGTCATAGATAATCCTCCCATCAAATAATTTAGTAAACATAGACTTGAAGGGTCTAGTTAATCAAAAATCGATTTGAAGGTCGATTTTGACATGCCTTTGACAAATTAGGCACGCTCTATTATAGCAGTATTTAATCTTGTTTCCAACTATAGGCTTTAAAAAATACTCAGACATCTCTCCTTAATTCTGCTATAATGACAATAACGATTATATTCTTGGAGAAATACATGAAAAATCTAAAATTTCAGTCCGTTTTTGACATTATCGGACCTGTGATGATTGGCCCATCATCTAGCCACACAGCAGGAGCTGTCCGTATCGGAAAAGTTGTTCATTCAATTTTTGGAGAAATTCCTGACAGCGTTACTTTCGCTCTTTTTAATTCCTTTGCCAAAACCTACCAAGGACATGGCACTGATAAGGCATTGGTTGCTGGAATTATGGGAATGGATACTGACGATCCTAATATTAAAAACTCACTAGAAATTGCCCATCAGCGTGGCATTAAAATCTACTGGGAAATTTTAAAAGATAGTAATGCTCCCCATCCCAATACTGCCAAAATTACTGTCAAAAAAGGAAACAGAAGCATGAGTATTACCGGCATCTCGATTGGAGGTGGCAACATCCAAGTGACTGAACTCAATGGTTTCTCTGTCTCCTTATCTATGAATACACCAACTCTCATTGTCGTTCATCAAGATGTACCTGGAATGATTGCTAAAGTAACCGATAGCCTCTCAAAACATGGTATCAACATCGCTCAAATGACTGTTACAAGAGAAAGCCAGGGGCAGAAAGCCATTATGATCATTGAGGTGGATTCTAGAGATTGTCAAAAATGTGTTCAAGAAATTGAAGATATCCCAAACCTTTACAATGTAAACTTTTTCGATTAGATTGACAGGAGATTGACACGTGTTTTACACCATAAAAGAACTAGTTGAACAAGCTGACGCTTATCATAATGGCTCAGTTGCAGAACTCATGATTGCTACAGAAATTGAGATGACTGGTCGAAGCCGTGATGAAATTACCTATATTATGTCACGAAATCTTGAAGTCATGAAATCCTCTGTCTCAGAAGGATTAACACCTACAAAATCAATTTCAGGATTGACCGGTGGTGATGCTGTCAAGATGGACAACTACATCTCCAAAGGAAAATCCCTTTCCGATACAACCATTTTAACAGCTGTACGTAATGCTATGGCAGTCAACGAACTTAATGCTAAGATGGGATTAGTTTGTGCAACCCCTACTGCTGGTTCTGCAGGTTGCTTGCCAGCAGTTCTGTCAGTTGCCATTGACAAACTAAATTTAAATGACAAGGGACAACTAAACTTTCTTTTCACAGCTGGGGCCTTTGGGTTAGTAATTGGAAACAATGCCTCTATTTCTGGAGCTGAAGGGGGTTGTCAAGCTGAAGTCGGCTCTGCTTCTGCCATGGCTGCAGCTGCTCTTGTTATGGCAGCTGGTGGTAGTGCTTTTCAAGCTAGCCAGGCTGTTGCCTTTGTCATTAAAAATATGTTAGGACTCATTTGTGACCCTGTTGCTGGATTAGTGGAGGTTCCTTGCGTCAAACGTAATGCTTTGGGATCCAGTTTCGCTCTTATCGCTGCGGATATGGCGCTCGCTGGTATTCGGTCCCAAATTCCAGTTGATGAAGTCATTGATGCCATGTATCAAGTCGGCTCTGCTTTACCAACTGCTTTTCGAGAAACTGCTGAGGGGGGACTTGCAGCCACACCGACAGGTCGACATTATGCAGAGGAGATTTTCGAAAAATGACAACCACACTTTACTTCATACGCCACTGTCAGCCCAACTATGATAACCATGATGATTTTAATCGAGAACTTTCCGAAAAAGGTTTACAAGATCGTCAATTTTTGCTTGACTTCTTCGTAAACAAGAAGGTCGACATGATTTTCTCAAGCCCTTACAAGAGAGCTTATGATACTGTAAAGCCCCTTGCAAAAAAGCTAGCACTAGATATTCATACGATTTCTGATTTTAGAGAGCGAAAAATTGATAATGTTTGGATTGAAAACTTTACAGAATTTACAAAGAAACAGTGGGCGGATTTCTCTTATAAATTATCAGATGGCGAATCCTTAAGAGAAGTTCAGGATAGAAACATCCGTGCTTTGAGAAATCTTTTAGTAGAACAAGTAGATCATTCCATTCTCATCGGATCTCATGGCACTGCTATTTCAACAATCATCAAATACTTTGATGATAGCTTTGATTACGATGCATTTGACAAAATTAAATCGCTCATGCCCTTCATTTTAGAAATGACTTTTGAACACCTAACTTGTCAATCTATTAGCCTTCACAATATCTTTACAGGAGACTGTCATGAAATCTATCCTCTTTGATCTGGATGGCACTCTAGCTGATTCTAGCCTTGGCATTAAAAAATCTTTTGCCTACACTTTCAAAAAATTAGCTCTGCCTTTTCCAGAAGAAAAAACTCTTAGAACCCTTATCGGACCACCACTAGAAGATTCCTTTCGTCACTATGTCAATGATGTTGACACAGCTGTAACGATTTATCGGGAATATTACAAGAAACTTGGTGTATTTGAAGCTGAACTTTATCCAAAAATTCAAGAGCTTTTAGAGCAATTAGTTGTTAATGGAGTCAATCTATATGTTACCAGTAGTAAGAATGAACCTATGATTTATGTTATGCTAAAGCATTTAAAGATTGACAAGTACTTTACAGGTATTTATGGACATACGCCAGAACGTCCCAACAAGACTGAAGTTATCAAAACTTGTCTCTCATCTGAGCAAATAAATCATCAAGAGGCTGCTATTGTTGGTGATACAAAGTTTGATATATTTGGTGGTAAAAACACTGGTATAAAAACAATTGGAGTTACCTGGGGTTTTGGATTAGAAAGCGAACTCCTATTAGCAGGTGCCGATTACATTTGTCACTCTCCTTTAGACATTTTAAAAGTCATTGAAGATTTTTAACTTCAATGACTTTTTTGATTATTGTACTCCCCAGGCAGAGAGGCCTTGTGATTTATAAGCCTTAATTGCAGTATTAACTTGATCCTGAACAGTAGCTGTGGAACCCCATCCTGGCATTGTTTGGAAAAGTCCAGATGCTCCAGAAGGGTTTGAAGCATTCGGATTACCATTAGATTCGCGAGCAATGATATACTCCCAAGTAGATTGCGGAACTCCTGTCGCCTCTGCCATTTGCGCGGCTGCCTCTGTTCCTATAGCACCAGCTGTATTTCCATTTGACAAAACACCTGAGTAACTTGCAGGAGCTGAAACGTTTTGAACAGTATATGTTACAGGAGTTGTATAGCTTGTTTGCCCAACTGTTGCATTATCAACTACTTCACTGTAAGTCGGACTTTCTTGCTGATAATTAACAGACTTTATGAGATTAGTTGCCGCAAAAGCAACCACATGTGCATCCGTTGAAACAGCTTTTGTTGCCTCAATTGTCATTGGGACACTGGTTTCCAAGGTTGTAATCTCTAAAGCCTCAGATGTTTTTTCTTCACCAGAAACTTTTACAAAAGACTCTGTATTTACAAATTGTCCTGTCAATCCAACTGTCAATCCTGTAAACAATAGCCCAAAGGCAACTTGTTTGTGCTTTTGTTTTTTTAGTGCACGTCGTTTGACTCTGCTATATGACATAAATTCATTTCCTTTTTTAATCTTAGACCTACTTAGTTTAGCATACATATATTACAGTCACTTTACATCTATGTGTAAAATAAAGTAAATAAACACAATATCTTGTAATAATAAACACTAAATAATGTGTTGTAGTCCCAATACTAGATGTTTGTACTCCATCTATTTAAACAAATCCAAAACTTAGTTGTAAATAACTCTCCAATGGTCTTGTATTTCATGAAGATTGTTATTACATGTAAAAAACACCTGATTTAGGTGTCTTAGGGATTTTTGAAGAAAAATAGCAGAGCTGATACCAGTAAAATGGCAATAATAGCAAGAGTATCTGGAAATTTCCATTCTAAAAAGCGATATTTGGTACGCCCCTCGCCACCTTGATAACCTCGAGATTCCATAGCAATAGCAAGTGCGTCAGCTCTTTTAAAACTGGAAGCAAATAATGGAATCAAAATAGGTATGATAGACTTGACCTTTTGAATCAAATTTCCTTCCCCAAAATCAACACCACGCGCCTTCTGAGCATTCATGATTCGCATAGTATCATCCATAAGCGTCGGTACGAAGCGTAAACTTAATGACAACATGAGACCAATTTCATGAGCCGGAACTTTCAAAACTTTTAACGGATTGAGTAGCGACTCCACAGCATCCGCAAGACTTAAAGGGGTGGTTGTTAAGGTTAAAAGTGTCGAGAAAAAGATAATCAACACAAAACGCATGAAAATAATCCCTGCCTGTGCCAAGCCGAAGGTGGTTACTCTCAAAAAAGCAAAACTAAATAGCGTTTCACCTCCTCCAGTAAAGAGAAGCTGAAAGAGGGTAGTAAATAAAATAATACCAATCATGGGTCTGACACCACGTAAAAAGAAACTCAGCTTGATGCCAGAAAGCCAGATAGCGAAAAGTGAAAATACCAGCAGTATCAAATTGGTAAGCACATTATTGGCCCAGAAGATGACTCCAATATAGATTAGCATAGCCAGCAGTTTACTCCGCGGATCTAAGCGATGAATGATGGAATTTCCTGGAACGTAGCGGCCTAAAATGAGTTTATCCACGAGCAATTACCTCCTTAAACTCTGCTACGGTAATTGGTAGAGTTTCCATCATATAGCCTCTTTTTTGGAGGTTTTGAGCCAATTTTGTAATTTTTGGAACCCCTAATTGCTTTTCTTCCAGCAGATTAACTTGCTGGAAAACATCTTTAGGACGTCCCGAAAGAATAAGTCTACCCTTTTCCAAAACATGGACAAAGTCTGCATAGTCGGCCACGTCATCCATAAGATGGGTTACTAGAATAATGGTCAGCCCAGATTGATGGAGCCCTTTGAACAAGGTCATTAATTCCTTACGCCCCTTTGGATCTAAGCCTGCCGTTGGTTCATCTAGGACGAGAACTTCTGGTTCCATAGCTAAAATCCCTGCAATGGCGACACGACGCATTTGCCCACCAGACAATTCAAAGGGATTTTTTTCAAACAGTTCTTCAGAAATCCCAACCATAGCTAACTTTTCACGGGCTGTCTGCTCTGCTTTTTCTTGAGAAATGCCAAAGTTTTGTGGCCCAAAAGCTACGTCTTTAAGCACAGTTTCCTCAAAAAGTTGACTCTCAGGAAATTGAAAGACTAGACCTACCTTTTGACGGAGTTGTTTGATGTCCTTAGGTTTAGAATTTGCTGTAATTTCCCTATCTTCAACTGTAACACTTCCAGCTGTTGGGAGGTTAAGACCATTCAAAAGTTGCATAATGGTAGATTTACCAGAACCCGTGTGCCCAATGAAAGCAGTATAACTTTCCTTCTTAATCGAAAGAGTCACGTCAAAAAGGGCACGCCCTTCAAAGGGCGTTCCCGCTTGATAGGTGTAGCTCACATTTTTGAGAGTAATCCCCATAGTTCCTCTTCCAATTCCTTTTCTGTTAAATATGTTGTGCTAAATGGTAGAATTCCCGACAATTCTTTGATAACATCAGCTGTAAAGGGTGTGTCAAGTCCTAGGTCAATCAGTTGTTCTCCTCGTGCAAAAAGCTGGCGCGGCGTTGAATAGGACTCTACCTGACCGTCCTGCATGACCATAACACGATCACTAAGAGCAACCTCATCTAAATCATGAGTGATAGAAATGACGGTCATTTCATACTCTTGACGAACCTTTTGCATCAGATTAATCAATTCCAAGCGGCCTTCAGGATCCAGCATACTCGTAGCCTCATCAAGGATTAGAATCTCTGGCCTCATAGCAAGTGCTCCAGCAATGGCAACACGTTGTTTTTGACCACCCGATAATCGAGCAGGTTCCTTGGTTTTAAAATCAGTCATACCAACCAACTCTAAAGCATCCTGAACACGAACGACCATCTCTTCATAAGGGATTCCTTTATTTTCAAGTGCAAAGGCAACATCATCCTCAACCGTTGCACCGACAAATTGATTATCAGGATTTTGAAAAACCATTCCAATTTTATGACGAATATCCCAAATGTTTTTTTCTGTCAGTTGCTCATCATCAATCCATATTTCACCAGATTCGGCCTCCAACAGACCATCAATCAAGCGAACTGTTGTTGATTTTCCAGAACCATTGTGACCAACAATAGATAACCACTCGCCACGTTTCACGTGAAACGACACTTTGTTAAGCGTCGGCTTTTCTTGGTCCTCTTCATAACGAAAAGTGACATTTTTTAGCTCAATCATTTACTAAAAGTATCCTTAAATAAAAAACTGGCTCCCTTAAAATAATCATAACCTGAATATATGGTAAAGAAGAGAGAGATGTAAAGCATGATATTTCCAATAAGAGATAAATGGCAGAGCAGTAAAATCACGGCTAGCATCTGAGTTGCAGTCTTGATTTTTCCTGGCATTGCAGCTGCCAGAACTTCACCCCCCGTCTCAACAAGAAGAAGGCGAAGACCTGTTACCGCAAGCTCACGACAAATAATAATAGCAGAAACCCAAGCCGGCGCTAAATCTAAACCAACCAACATAATAAAAGCTGACATAACTAACATCTTATCAGCAAGCGGATCCGCAAATTTACCAAAATTAGTGACCACATGCCATTTACGAGCCAGATAACCATCCAAATAATCAGTAAAGCTAGCCACAGCAAAAACAAGAGCTGCAAAAATGTGCCAGATTAGATGATTTGGAATTGAGGCTAATATTAAAAATATTGGAATCAAGATAATACGACCAACTGTTAATAAATTGGGAATATTCTCCTTTTTCTTAAACATAATTTTTCCTATTCTACTGTCAATGTAAAGGTGGCTGGACTATAGTTGACAAGGTTCGTCAAGTCAACTTCTTGTCCATCCAGGGTTACTGTCACTGATTGTGGTAAACCAATTGTAACCAAAGATGAGCTTCCTTTGTTTACAGATACTGTAAACTTAGTTTGCTCTCCTGTCAAGATTGTTCCTTGTTCCCCATTTGTGCCATCACTAAGACCAACCCAACTCTCGCCCTCTTTTAGGGTAAAAATAAGATCAACACTTTCTTTGTTTGTTTGAACAGTTGCGAGTGAGCTTCCGTCCTCTTGAACTGTCATTTTAAGATTTGAGACTGCTTCCGTCACAGTTGTTGTCTCAGTAGTCGTTGTCGCTTCTGTTGTCGATGAAGTAGTTTCTTTGCTTGTTTCTTGAGCAGTGTTGATAAATGGCCACTGTTTAAAAATAAAATACCCAACTACTACAAGGATAGCCAAGCTAAATAAACTTAGTAGAATTGCTGGCAACTTTGACTTTTTCTGAGTCACCTCACGATGGCTACGACGACGACGGCGATTTGCCATGCGTTCCATTGGTACAGACTCTTCGCTGACCTCCGTTTTATGAGATATCGTTTCTTTTGATGAAAAATGTGGCAACGTGTCCTGAAAAGAAACTTGTTTTAGATACTGACTGTAAATTTCATCAGCATCTAAACCAATCATCTCAGCATAGCTTCTCAAATAAGATTCAACCTGATCTGATGGCACCAAGGAAAATTGATCCAGTTCCAAGGCTAAAAGAAGTTGAACCTCGATACCTGTCCCTTTTTCAATATCCGTGAGTTGCAACTGTTTGCCTAAGCGAGCCTCACGTAAAATATCTCCAATCATTTTACCATTCATAATCTGAACTTCCCTTCTATAAGTGTTTCTATTATAACAAAAATTGTCGTATTTTCATGCTATTTTGGAAAAACGATAAATTCTGTTCGATCTGCCTTTTCAAAAAAATGTTCTCCAATAGCAAGAACTGCCTCTAAGTTTAGCTTTTTTAATAAATCTGGAAAATCAAAATAGCTATAGTTATCATCCTGATATTGCAGAAATTGATGACCTAAATCCTCAATATTATCCAAGCTTCTTATAAACTCGCCATATATTTCATTTTTGACTATGCTTAAATGATTGTGATTTAGGTCCTTATTTTTTCTAACATTTGTCAAATTTTTACGTAGCTGATTTGCCATAGCAATTGGTTGTTCCGTATCAAGCATCAAAATGACAAAGTTAAAGCGATCTGAAATCTCAATTTCAATATCGAAAGAATCATCAATTTTCCCTTTATCATACCAATCCTGATAACGTTGAGAGGTCCAGCCAAATAGCATCGCAAGAAAAAGACGAAGCGCCAGCTTTTGTTCCACCAAAGACAAACCTTCAATCATCTGCCCTCTAAATCCGAGAGCTAACTTCGAAACTGCTACATCCATCTGAATAGAGGATTTAACTATTGGCTTAAACCGTTCGATAGCCGACCGTTCAATTTTAGGTAAAGTCTTACGTCGCCTTGTTTCTCTTTTACGGACTATTCTGTCAACCAACTTAACATCAAAATTTCCAACTAAAACTAAACTTTTAAAATCTGGGCGATAAAATGTTTCAAAGTTTTCTTGTAAATCAGAGATACTCAGTTCTCTAATAGATTCCTTAGTACCAGCTACATCTATAGCTAAAGCGGTATTAGGATAGAGGTTTGCTAAAGCTCCACTATAAAGTCTAAAATCAGAATCATCTTGGTACATGGAAATTTCTTGCTCAATGATTCCCCTCTCTTTGTCAATGCTTTTTTGACTAACGTGTAAAGAACTTGTAAACTCTAGCAACATATCCAGAGAATCCTCAAAAGATTCTACTGTAGAGAAGAAATAGGAAGTTTTATCAAATGTAGTATATGCGTTACTTTCTGAACCTTTCAGAGTAAATTCATTTCCCACATCTTGCCCTTCCGAACCTTCAAATAATTGATGCTCTAAGAAATGTGCAATTCCTGCTGGAAACTCCCTTTCTACCCCATCTATTGTAAACTTTTTGTCAATTGAGCCAAAATCTACTGTCAATATAGCAGACTGTTCCTGAAAATCTTTTTTAGGAAGGTAGTAAACTTTCATACCGTTGTTCATGTGACGGTAATAAATTTCTTGATTTAAAAATGGGTAGTCAATTTTTTCTAGACGACTCATCTTATTCTCCCTCCAAAAAATAAACAGCTTGCAATTTCATCATGCCAACAGCTGTAACAATATCATGCTTGGTGATTTTATCAATCTTGTCAATAAAGGTTGACAGGCTGACGCTTTCTTCACCAAATAAGAGATTACTATATGTTTGCTCAATTAGTGACTTTGGATTATCCATGGACATTTTAGCATTGCTGATAATCATTTTTTTTGTTTGCTTGACAAGTTGACTTGAAAAGCGACCCATTTTTAACTCATTGATTTGCTGATTGATAACTTTAAAGGTTTTCGCTCTGCTATTTTTTTCAATACCAGCATAGATTTTCAAAAATCCTGAAAAAGCTTCATAGCGACTACCAACAGTATAGGCTAAACTTTCTTTTTCTCGGACAACTGTAAATAGTTTAGAATGAGAAAAACCACCAAGCATTCCTTCTGCAACTAACATAGCATAGTAAGCAGATTGACCATAATAAATAGGTATGTGATATCCCAGTTGTAGGATGGATTGACTGGTTTCTTTAGTGATAACCTCTTCCTTGACAACATTTGAAAATTCTTGTCTGTAAATTTTTTGTAAAGATATCAGTCTATCAGCCAATGGGAATTGGGCCAAATATCGAGCTGCCTGATAGTCATCAAAATTTCCTAAAAGGAAAATATCAATTTTATCTTCTTTAAGCATCTTTTGGAATTCTTGATAGGCTGTAAAGGCATTTTCCTTCTCAATCAGTTCTCTTGTTCCATACTTTGATATTTGTAACGCTCTACCTTGATAGTAAAGTTTCTGTAAACCTAAGCTGCTATTATAAAATTGATCTTGCTCATCAGCCTCCATATATCGAATCAAATTTGCTTTTTCAATATCGAAGGTCTTAGTCTGATATTTTTCCAGAAAAATTAAAGGACGAAAGAGAATTTCTCCAAGAATTAGCAAGACTTGCCCCAACAGATCTTCCTGTCCCAAAACATATCGATTGCTTACAAATGAAATGTCAATATCAACAATATGAATATGACCTCTAGTAGTAACATTCGTTGACAGACTTGCTCCGTAGAGATTAGCTAGATGTTCCCGAAGTGCCTTACTATTGGGAAAAGCTTGACTAGCCGTTGCTAACATCTGTGCAACAAGCGCTCTGCGTGCAATAGATTTTTCTTGACGTTGCCCCGAGAAGCGAAAAGTGAGATGATTGGTCTTAAATTGCTGACTTTTAATAAAATGTAAATCTACACCCTCTGCTAATTTCATGCTACTCCTTATTCTAAATTTAATCTCATCTATTATAACATTTTATGCTATAATTATCTTTACAGAAAGTTGAGGATTTTATGGAATATACGCTATTTGATGAATTTATTACCTTGCAAGCCCTATTAAAAGAATTGGGACTCATACAGAGTGGTGGAGCTATCAAGGGATTTTTGATAGAAAATCTTGTCCTTTTTAATGGCGAAAAAGAAGAACGCCGAGGAAAAAAAATTCGTATCGGGGATGTCATAGAACTTCCCAAACAAAATCTTATAATTACATTGAGGGAAGCCAGTCATAAAGAACGTCTAGCTCACGCAGAGGAAGTAGCTGAAAAAGCCCGAGTAACCGCCTTGGTCAAAAAACTTAATAAAGATAGTAAAAGGCAACAAGCAACTTCTAGACCCCTTCAAAAATCACAAAAACAAAGCAAAAACAAAATGAGCACAGACCACCGTCCTGTTCGTTTTCCGGGAACATAATCATGTGGATTGAGAGTATCTCACTGACAAACTACCGAAACTATAAATCACTGAATGCTGAATTTTCTCCAAGTCTTAATGTTTTTATTGGAGAAAATGCCCAAGGAAAAACAAATTTTCTAGAAGCTATTTACTTTCTTTCTTTGACGAGGAGTCACCGTACAAGAACTGATAAAGAATTAATCTATTTTGAAGAAAATGATGCGAAGTTGACAGGAGTTGTCAATCGTGTAAATGGTAAAAACTCACTTGACATCACCTTGACAAATCAGGGACGAACCACAAAAGTTAATCATCTAAAGCAAGCTAGATTATCTGATTACATTGGAACAATGACAGTTATCCTCTTTGCACCTGAAGATTTACAGCTAGTTAAAGGTGCTCCTGCTTTAAGGCGTAAATTCATTGATATTGATTTGGGACAAATTAAGCCTCTCTATCTCTCTGATCTTTCTAGCTACAATCACATTCTAAAACAGCGAAATTCCTATCTAAAAGCAAGTCAGCAAATTGATGAAACATTTCTTGATATCCTTGATGAACAACTGGTTCAATATGGAAGTCGAGTTATGCAACACCGTTTTGAATTTATCAATAACCTAGAAAAAGAGGCCAGCAAACATCATTTTAGTATTTCAAATCAACTTGAGACCCTCCGCCTTAACTATTTATCCTCTGTCAGATTTACCAATAAGATTGACATATCTGTAAACTTTTTAGAGCAATTAAAAAAATCTCGCTCTCGCGATCTCTTCAAAAAAAATACAGGAGTAGGACCTCACCGAGATGATTTAGAATTTTTCATCAATGATATCAATGCCAGCTTTGGTAGTCAAGGTCAACAAAGAAGTCTTATTTTATCTCTAAAATTGGCTGAAATTGCCTTGTTTAAAAATGTTACAGGTGATAATCCTATCCTTTTGCTTGACGATGTTATGAGTGAACTTGACAATAACCGTCAATCTATGTTGTTGCATAATATTATTGCTGAAAATGTACAATGCTTTATCACGACTACTAGTCTTGGCCATTTACAAGAACTTCCAGAAGATTTAAAAATCTTTCATATTCAAAACGGTCAAGTTTCTGAATAATTTTTGTCAATTTATATTTACAAAAAAGACCATTACCTTTACAGCAATGGTCTTTCTTTTACTTCAGTGAATAGTTTGGTGCTTCATTTGTAATTTGAACATCATGGGGATGACTTTCAACTAAGCCTGCACCTGACATTTCGATAAATTGTGCTTTATCATGCAATTCTTGAATATTTGCAGCACCAACATATCCCATACCTGAACGAATCCCACCAATCATTTGGAATACAATATCAGAAACAGCACCTTTACAAGCTACACGTCCTTCAATTCCTTCTGGAACAAGCTTATTAGCTTCATTAACAGAGCCTTGGAAGTATCGATCGCTTGATCCTTTCTTCATAGCTGCGATAGAACCCATACCACGATAGGTTTTAAATTTTCGTCCTTGGAAAATTTCCGTTTCTCCCGGAGCTTCATCTGTACCAGCAAACATTGAACCAAGCATAACTGCATTTCCACCAGCAGCAAGAGCTTTAACAATATCACCTGAATACTTAATGCCACCATCAGCAATGATTGTCTTACCATACTCACGAGCAACCGCAGCAGCATCATAGATAGCAGTCACTTGAGGAACACCAACACCAGCTACAACACGTGTTGTACAGATAGAGCCTGGACCAATACCAACTTTAACAACATCTACACCTGCATCGTAAAGAGCACGAGCTCCTTCAGCCGTTGCAATATTTCCAGCAATCAAAGTACGATTTGGGAAATGAGCACGAATTTCTGCGATTTTGCGAAGAACACCAGCTGAATGTCCGTGTGCTGTATCAATGACAATAGCATCCGCACCTGCTTCAAAGAGGGCTTCTGCACGTTCAAAGGTATCTGATGTTACACCTACAGCACCGGCAACCAAGAGGCGACCAAACTCATCCTTAGCGGCATTCGGGAACTCAATGACCTTCTCAATGTCTTTAATAGTGATAAGACCGGATAAACGACCGTTTTCATCAACTAAAGGTAGTTTTTCAATGCGATGTTCGTGAAGAATAGCTTCCGCAGTTTCCAAATCTGTCCCAACTGGAGCAGTAATCAACTTTTCAGAAGTCATATGCTCTGAAATTTTGCTTTCATAATCAGAAATAAAGCGCATGTCACGGTTAGTGATGATTCCGATTAGCTTACGGTTTTCAAGAGTTTCTACAATAGGAACACCTGAGATACGGTAAGTGGCCATAAGATTTTCAGCTTCTTGAACCTTGTTTTCTGGTGTCAAGAAGAAAGGATCGATGATAACACCGTTTTCAGAGCGTTTAACCTTACGGACTTCCTCTGCTTGGTCTTTAATTGACATGTTTTTATGAATAACACCAAGACCGCCAGCACGGGCAATGGCAATAGCCATTTTGCTATCAGTCACAGTATCCATAGCAGCAGTAACAATCGGAATATTTAGTGTCAAATTGTCAGCCAGCTTTGTTTGCATGCTAACATCGTTAGGTAAAACATGACTTTCCGCTGGAATGAGTAGTACATCATCAAAGGTGAACCCTTTTTTCAAAAATTTTGTGTCCCAATTTGACATTTTTCTGCCTCTTTTCTTTCTATTTTTATGTCCACAGACTTTTTATTTTTTCTATCATATCATTATAAAATCATTTGTCAATTATTCGGAATAACTTTTTTCTTGTCTATAAATTTTTTATTAAAACTTAACGATAATCAGATTTTAATCAGTTATTGATAAGGATAGGTGATGATTATCCCTACCAATCTCTAATAAAATAGTCTCCAAATAGGAAGAAGTGAACCCTCCATAATAATCCTGTAAAAGCCTAATCCCCTTTTCATGGGCAGTTGTATCAACTGAATTACCTGAAAAGTAATCAGCATTTATTTGAGCCAAGGTATCCATAGAAAGCTCCCTATCTTCTTCGCTCATCTCTTTATTTGGGAGGTAATCAGAAAATTTTCGCTTTGCAAGATCAACCATAAAGTCTCTTGACAAGTTTGTAAAGTTTAGTAAATTATAATCTATCAACTGCTCTGCTTTTGCCCATGCAGAAATATCCAGTTTTTTTGACTGATAATCTAATTTTTCTCCATCAAAAGCTATCAGACCATACTGATGAGGAGATACTGCTAAAGAGGAGGTAACAATTTCTGTAAAATCTTGGGATAAAATGTGCTGAATGTGGATATGCCCACTGAAATTTATGATAACATCATATTTTTGATATAATTTTTGAAGTTGACTGAAGTTGTCAATTAAAAATCCCTCAGTAAAATTTTTGTTGTGAACCATCACATTTTGATGAGTAATTGATAGTACCTTTATATCTTTAGATTTTGCCTCCTCTAACATCTGTGTCACCCAATTTAAGCTGTCAGCAGATAAATAGTTATCACCATTGCTGTTCGTGTCCAAAAACAAGAGCCATAAGTCTTTTCTAGCCTGATAAATATATGACAGGCTCTTGTCATCCCTATGTAAAGATTGTTGTAAACCATATTCTTGATAAATGTTAGCAAACTCATTTTTAGTTACACTATCAACCAGTACATAACTATCACCTTTAAACTGAGCTGCACTTGAGCGATTAATGTCATGGTTTCCTGTCGTAACTAAGACCTGAATTCCCTTTTTTCTTAATTTTCTCAGCTTTTTTTCTAAAGCAATGTGACTTTCTTTCTCACCATTAAAAGTAAGATCTCCACTTAAGATTAAGATTTCTGGCTGAATATCTAACATTTTATCAATAAAGGCATCTGTGATTTCTTCTATGTAGACCATGTTCTTTCCATCTGCATTCTCAATCATATCTGTAAAGAATTTGCCATTATCTGTCAACTTTTGTGACAAGTAGTGTAAATCTGTTGCAACGACCATTGTTATCGGTTCTTGTCTAGTCTCTAAATCTTGTTTTTCTATTTTTGCACCAATTTGGATTAAAAGATAAGTCATAACTAGACCTGCTAAAGCCACTAATATTATCTTTCTGAACTTCATTTTACTAAAAAAGATAAGGTTTCTTCATGGAAACCTTATTCATATCCTTTTCTAAAAATAATTGATTCCCATTGCAGACTTAACTTCAGATAGAGTTTGTCCTGCAACTTGACGAGCAGCTTGACTGCCTTTTTCTAGCATTCGGAAAACTTCACCCATATCTTTAGCATATTCCAAACGGCGTTCACGAATTGGAGCTAATTCACGTTCAAGAATTTCCAAAAGATAACGTTTGGTCTTAACATCTCCAAGTCCACCACGTTGATAGTGTTCCTTCATCTCGGCAATGGTATTGGCATCCTCATCACGACCAAATACATCAAGGTAGGTGAAAACCATATTACCCTCTATCTGACCTGGATCTTCAACACGGATGTGTTTTGGATCTGTATACATACTCATGACACGTTTTTTGACCATATCCATATCGTCAGACAGATAGATACCATTACCTAAGGATTTTGACATTTTAGCATTGCCATCAATACCTGGCAAGCGGCCAGCTGTCTCATTTTCAGGATAAAGGCCCTCTGGCTCAACCAGGACATCTGTTTTATAGGTATGGTTGAAGCTACGAACAATCTCACGTGTCTGCTCAATCATGGGCTTTTGGTCATTTCCAACAGGAACTAAATTAGCTTTAAAGGCTGTAATATCAGCAGCTTGAGAAACTGGGTAAACCAAAAAACCAGATGGAATGGACTCCCCAAAACCTTTCTGAGCAATTTCAGTTTTAACTGTCGGATTACGCTCAAGACGAGCAACAGAAACAAGGTTGAGATAATACATCGTCAATTCAGCTAATTCTGGAATCTGACTTTGAATGAAAATGGTTGATTTACTTGGATCAAGTCCTACTGAGAGATAATCAAGGGCCACATTGCCAATGGATTCCTTGATAATTTCAGATTCTTTAGCATGATCAGTGAGAGCTTGCTGGTCAGCTAGGAAGATAAACATTTGGTACTTATCTTCGTTTTGTAGAAGAACACGATTTCGGAGACTTCCAATATAATGTCCTAGATGAAGTTTTCCTGTTGGACGGTCACCCGTCAAAATAATTTGTTTTGACATGCTTTACTCCTTATTTACGGTTTTGTCAATATTATTTACTATATGTTTACACTAAAATAGTCCTCTTTGGTTAAATGATAGTGACACATAATCACTACCCTATTAGGTTTTTTCTCACCAATCTTTACTTGAGATTCTTCATGGCTGAATATCATACCTGATTTTTGCATCATTCATCTTGAAGCCGGGGTGTTCTTATCATGTCTATCAACTAGACAATTCATTTCTAACTCCTTAAAGAACAGTTTTACAATGCTTAGGTATATTCAGTCATCCTTGATTCAAAAATTTTTTATTAAGAGTGTAACCAAACCCTACACACCCAATTTTCTCTGCTAGGTGGCACATGTCAAGGGCTCCAACAAATTGTTCGCTATCTTTGATTTCTATACTCCAGCGCCCCAAAGGATTATAGAAGATATGACATTCCTTGTCTTATCTAAGGACTTATTGGCTATAAAAGTCCAGCGAACATTTTCTTGGCCAGAAGCATAGAAAAATGTCTCTCCTGCATCATTCCGAGTTACTGGACCTAGTAGGAGTCTATCATTCCCTATGACATGATGTTTATTTAACTTTTGATAGATATTTTCCATTAAAAACTCCTTTTTAAGAAAAATAAAACTCACGTAGGAAATCTACGTGAGGGCATAGTCAAATAGACACACGGTACCACCTCAGTTGACAGGTTGTTTACAATATATTTACAAAACTGTCATCTTTATTAGTAGGGTAAGGACTACCAGTCCTGAAACTTATGCATTGGTTTCACGTGAAACATCAGCCCATTTTATCTCGTCCATTACTAACTTGCAGCACTCCGTCAGCTCTCTTTAAATGGTGGTGAGATTACTCTTTCTGAATGCTTTTATTTTACGAATTTTATTGATTTTTGTCAAGTTAGTATCTTGTCAATCCAATCCTTTTAGGCGATAATAGAGAGGCTGATTTTTACAATATACTGAAGGGATTCTCATGAAAAAACGTTTAATAGATTTTTGTCTGGTAACGCTGGGCTCTTTTATTGCTGCAACTGGTTTTAATACTATGTTCCTCTCAAATAAGATTGCTTCTGGTGGTATGGTAGGGTTATCTGTTAGCTTCCAAGAACTTTTTAACTGGAATCCATCTACCTTTCTTTTGGTAACTAACGTTCCACTGTTAGCACTCTGCTTACTATTTCTAGGAAAGGAGACTTTTATCAAAACCTTTTATGGTTCTTGGATTTATCCCATTGCCATCAATAGAACTGCTGGTTTGCCTACACTAACCCATAATCCTCTTTTAGCTGCCATCTTTGGTGGAGTTATTGTTGGGATTGGTCTGGGTGTGGTCTTTTGGGGAAATTCTTCAACTGGTGGGACTGGAATTCCTACGCAAATTCTAAATAAATACACTCCGCTTTCTCTAGCAACTTCCTTAACCTTGGTGGATGGTTTTAGTGTTGCAATGGGATTTATTGCCTTTGATACTGACACAGTGATGTATTCTATCATTGCCCTAGGGGTTATTTCTTATGTAGTTGGGGTTATGGAGCATGGCTTTAGTTCATCCAAAAATATTATGATTATTTCGGAAAATAGCGGAGCCATTCGCCAATATATCACTGAAAAGGCTAATCGAGGGGTAACCCAAATCCCAGTTTTAGGTGGCTTAAAATCTGACCAGAAAACGCTGCTCATGACTACCATAAGCAGCTACGAACTCCCTAAAATGCAGGAAGCTATTTTAAACATTGACGAGACAGCCTTTGTTGTCATCATGCCTGCCAGCCAAGTCATGGGACGTGGTTTTAGCTTAACTAAAAAATATATATCTGAAAATGAGGATATTTTACTCCCAAACTAGCCTTATTATTGAAAAAAAGCCCTTTTTTAGCTAAAATAGAGAGAATAGAATAAAATACGAGGTAACAATTGTGTTAACAGTTTCAGACGTTTCGCTACGGTTCAGCGACCGTAAACTTTTTGATGAGGTCAATATCAAATTTACAGCAGGAAATACCTATGGACTTATTGGTGCCAATGGTGCAGGCAAATCAACCTTTCTCAAAATCTTGGCAGGTGACATTGAGCCTTCCACAGGTCATGTCTCACTTGGTCCAGATGAACGCTTGTCTGTTCTTCGCCAGAACCATTTTGATTATGAAGATGAACGCGTCATTGATGTGGTCATCATGGGCAACGAAAAACTCTATGGCATCATGAAAGAAAAAGATGCTATCTACATGAAAGAAGACTTTTCTGATGAGGACGGTGTTCGTGCAGCAGAACTTGAAGGTGAGTTTGCTGAGCTCGGTGGTTGGGAAGCTGAATCAGAAGCTTCACAACTCCTTCAAAACTTGAATATTGCTGAAGAACTCCACTACCAAAATATGAGTGAACTGGCTAACGGTGACAAGGTGAAGGTCCTCCTTGCTAAAGCTCTCTTTGGTAAACCAGATGTTCTTCTCCTTGACGAGCCTACCAACGGTCTTGATATTCAGTCAATTGCTTGGTTAGAAGATTTCCTGATTGACTTTGAAAATACCGTTATTGTCGTCTCCCATGACCGTCACTTCTTGAACAAAGTATGTACCCACATGGCCGACCTTGACTTTGGTAAAATCAAACTCTTTGTCGGAAACTATGATTTCTGGAAGCAGTCTTCAGAATTGGCAGCACGCTTGCAAGCTGACCGTAACGCCAAGGCAGAAGAAAAAATCAAAGAACTCCAAGACTTTATCGCTCGTTTCTCCGCCAATGCCTCAAAATCTAAACAAGCGACATCTCGTAAGAAAATGCTTGATAAGATTGAATTGGAAGAAATCGTACCCTCAAGCCGTAAATACCCATTTATCAATTTCAAGGCAGAGCGTGAAATTGGTAATGACCTTTTAACTGTTGAAAATCTCTCTGTTACTGTTGATGGTGAAAAAATCATCGACAATATCAGCTTTATTCTCCGTCCAGGTGATAAGACTGCTATTATTGGTGAAAACGATATTCAAACAACAGCTCTCATGCGTGCCCTTGCTGGTGACATTGACTATGAAGGTACCATAAAATGGGGCGTGACAACATCGCAATCTTATCTTCCAAAAGACAACACTAAAGACTTTGCAACTGGTGAATCAATTCTTGAATGGCTTCGCCAATTTGCTGCAAAAGGTGAAGATGACGATACCTTCTTGCGTGGCTTTTTGGGACGCATGCTCTTCTCAGGTGACGAAGTGAAAAAATCAGTCAACGTTCTGTCAGGAGGAGAAAAAGTTCGCGTTATGTTATCTAAGCTCATGCTCCTTAAATCAAACGTACTTATCCTTGATGACCCAACCAACCACTTAGACTTGGAGTCAATCTCTAGCTTGAATGATGGCGTCCGTGATTTCAAAGAATCTGTTATCTTTGCTAGTCACGACCACGAATTTATTCAAACTATCGCCAACCACATTGTTGTTATTTCTAAGAATGGTGTCATCGACCGCATTGATGAAACTTATGATGAATTCCTTGAAAATGAAGAAGTACAAGCAAAAGTAAAGGCCTTATGGGCTTAAAAGATAAAGAGGCTGGGCAAAAACTAAAACTTTAGCCTTTCGGTTAAAATTTGAGCAATCAAAAATAGCTTAGAATCAACGTTTTTGATGACGAAATTCTAAGCTATTTTCTATTTTTAGGACTTTTTATACTTAACCAAATTCAAAATCTGATATATAATAGAAACATGGAATTTACTAACGAAATGATTAAAGAGCTTAAGACAGCTCTAAAAGATAAAACCTTATCAGCTTACCACAAACGTATTCAAGTAGTATATCTCAGGTCTATTCATACTCCCTACAAATCCATTATGGAGATGCTTGATGTCTCACATGATACCGTTTGGCGATTGACTAAGAAATATCAAGAACATGGTTTAACAGGTCTTACCTCAGATGCTAGAGGAGGCCGTCGCCACTCTTATATGACAGTCGAAGAAGAACAAGCTTTTTTGAGTGAGCAGTTAGCTTCTGGTGTAGACGGAGAGTTTTTAACTGTTGAATCCCTCTATAGAGCTTATCAAGATAAACTTGGTCGTACGACGACTAAAGATGGTTTTTACCAACTATTGAAACGTCATGGATGGGTCAAAGAATCAAGAGATTCTTTGAGGTGGGAGATAGAGCTTACGCAGTAAGCAACAAAAGTAACTCCCCGTCCAGAACATCCAAAGAAAGCAGACGCCGAAACGATTTTAGCGTCTAAAAATAAAATCTTTGTACAAGAAAAAATCAAGTAAGCAATTTCTTGAGCAAAATTCCTATAAGCAAACCCGTCTTATTGGATGAATGAATTTTTACGACAATTATAAGCAGCTTATCTCCATGACTACATCATATTAGTCATGGACAATGCCATTTGGCATAAATCTCAGGCACTTGAAATACCTGATAATATTGAATTTACATTCATACCACCATATACCCCAGAGATGAATCCAATTGAACAAGTTTGGGCAGAGATTCGCAAACGAGGCTTTAAGAATAGAGCCTTTCAAACATTGGAGTCAGTCATTGATAAGCTCCAAGAAATCATTCAAGGATTAGATAATGATACTTTAAAAAGTATTGTCCATAAACAATAGATGTGTTCAGATTTTGACTTTAGGTGAGTATTAGATGAGTATTACCCATCCTCTTTATTATTGTTGTTTATAAAAAAAAACTGCCTTAGCAGTTTTAAAAATACTCCGTACGGGATTCGAACCCGTGTTACCGCCGTGAAAAGGCGGTGTCTTAACCCCTTGACCAACGGAGCAAGTTTTATAGTCCGTACGGGATTCGAACCCGTGTTACCGCCGTGAAAAGGCGGTGTCTTAACCCCTTGACCAACGGACCATGGTGTTTACTTAACACTCATACTATTATATCAGATAACTGAAATTTGTCTAGCCCTTTGTTTCATTTTATTTTAAATATTGCAGTTTTTTTCAATTTTTGGTAAACTAATAAAGTTGAGGTCTCATAGCTCAGCTGGATAGAGCATTCGCCTTCTAAGCGAACGGTCGCAGGTTCGAATCCTGCTGGGATCACTAAAAAACCTAAGGACTTTCCTTAGGCTTTTTTCTTCTCTCTTTCTTCCCAATTTTTCTCACGCCAGAGACTGATATTGATATAAATAAGTGGAAAAATAATAAAACCTAACCCATATTCGCCCAAACGACTAGAAATAAGGGTAGATAAGGAGACTCCTAGAGCAAAGCTAGCGATAATCAAAAAGATATTTTGCCCTTCTTTTTTCAACTCAGTATTTTTTTCAACCAATCCTTTAAATGACAAAAAAGCGGCGTTTTTGACATTTCCAGTCATCATGACATTAGCGTAGGGAGCTCCTCGAAGTTTACGAAAGGATTCTATCTGGATAGAGGCTACTAGCGCTAAATTTGCTATAGTGAAGAAGGAGGGAAGAATAGGAGTCATTAGAGTTGTAATAGAGATAAGCAGCAACATGATAAGGCTAGCACCAAAATGCCAAAAAATATTATGTTTTATAAACCAGCGACGAACAAGATATGTAACACACTGTCCAATCATGAAAAAGACGATAGGGATGGTAAAATTAAGGACCTTTTGCCAGTTACCTTGAGCAGCATGATAGGCCCACATGATGACATTACCAGATTGAACTCCAGCAAATATCCCATCTTGGGTGACAAAAGTAAAGGCATTAATATAACCACTGATAAAAGTTAAACAGGCTGCCACACGTAAACCTTCAAAAACACGATAATCTTTTATTTTATGCTTCATTTTTCCTCAACTTTTAAGATTCACTTATGATAAGGGCTTCCTTGCCGAATCATAAAAGCCCTATAAATTTGTTCAATCAAAACCAGTTTCATCAGTTGATGAGGTAATGTTAACTTTCCAAAACTCATCAATAGGTTAGCTCGTTTTTTGACTTCAAGAGATAAACCGAGACTGCCACCAATGATGAAAGTAATATCTGAATAGCCTTTGACAGTTGTTTCCTCTAAAATCTGACTAAATTTTTCTGATGGAAATTGCTGACCTTCAATAGCTAGAGCAATAACAAACTCTCGTTCTGCAATTTTCCCTAAAATACGGCTTGCCTCCTTGTCCATAATGACTTGATTTTCAGCTTCACTAGCTTTATCTGGCGTTTTTTCATCTGGAAGTTCAATCATTTCTAGCTTACAAAATCGTCCGAGGCGTTTCTGGTACTCAGCAACACCATCTTTCAAGTATTTTTCTTTTAATTTTCCAACGGTTATCATTTTGATTTTCATAAGGGCATTATACCATAAAAACTCTCTTTTGTGCGAGGTTATCCACAGGAATATACCTGATTATTACCGTTATATTTGCAAATTTCATTTCTTTTCCACAAAGTTTTCCACAAGCTGTGGAAACTTTCTTTTTTTTTAATTTTAAGGTATAATTAAGCCACTTTTCTTAAACTGATGGAAATTGGAGGTCTTCATCATGAAAAAAATACATTCTTCTATCTTAAAATTGTTCCTAATCCTATCTGCTGGTTTTGCTGGGGGATTTGTGGCCACTTTTTTGGTCTTACAAACTGGTCTTTTTAATTCAAAAGCAGCTACAACAAATTCCTCAACGACAAGTGTCAGTAAGGTTGCTTACAAAAATTCGAACGACACAACCACTGCAGTAGCTACTGTCCAAGACGCTGTCGTCTCTGTTATTAACTATCAAAGCACGCAAAAAAATTCTTTCCAAAACGTTTTTGGAAACTCTTCGACCAATGAACTAGCAGTTGCTAGTGAGGGGTCAGGGGTTATTTACAAAAAAGATGATAAATATGCCTATCTTGTCACCAATAACCACGTTATTGAAGGTGCCGAACAAATTGAAATTCTTTTAGCTGATGGCACTAAGGTTGTTGGTGAGCTGGTTGGTAGTGATACTTATTCTGACCTTGCGGTTGTGAAAATCTCATCTGAAAATGTTAAAACAGTTGCTCAGTTTGCGGACTCTGATACATTGACTGTAGGAGAGACAGCGATTGCTATTGGTAGCCCACTGGGTGCTGAATACGCCAATTCAGTTACAGAAGGTATCGTTTCAAGCCTTAGCCGTACAGTGACGACTCAAAATGACCAAGGTGAAGTGATTTCAACTAATGCTATCCAAACTGATGCTGCAATTAATCCTGGTAACTCAGGCGGAGCTCTCATTAATATTCAAGGTCAGGTCATTGGTATCAACTCAAGTAAAATTTCATCAACCTCTACCTCAATGACAAACACCTCCTCTGTTGAAGGTATGGGATTCGCTATCCCATCAAATGATGTTGTCAAGATTATCAAACAACTAGAAGAAAATGGTAAAGTTAATCGTCCTGCTCTTGGAATCAGAATGGCTAATCTCAGTGAGCTGTCAACTAACTTTATCTTCCAATTAAAATTACCAGATGAAGTGACTGCCGGTATCGTGGTTGCATATGTTCAAGACAATATGCCTGCTTCTGGTAAGCTTGAAAAATATGATGTTATCACTGAAATTGATGGTGAAGAAGTCACTTCTTCAAGCGATTTACAGAGCATCCTTTATGGTCACAACATTGGAGATTCTATCAAAGTTTCCTTCTACCGTGATGGTAAAAAACAAACTGTTCCAATCAAGCTTGATAAGACGACACAGGAGTTGACTACAAATTAAGTTGACAGACTTTATCACTACCTTTACAATAGTGTAAAGGTAGTTTTTTATTAGGAGAGACAATGACAGAAGGTTTACAGATTTTAAAGATTGATCAAATTCAGCGTAATCCTTATCAGCCTAGGTTGACTTTTAATCAAGAAGAATTGAATGATTTGGCAAATTCTATTGCTGAAAATGGGCTCATTCAGCCTATTATTGTCCGAAAGTCTGCTGTATTTGGTTATGAATTGATAGCAGGTGAGCGCAGACTTAGAGCTTCAAAAATAGCTGGATTAACAGAGATTCCAGCTATTGTTAAGGAGATTTCTGATGATGATAGCATGAAGCAGGCTATTATTGAAAACCTTCAACGTTCCAATCTTAATCCTATTGAAGAAGCTAAGGCCTACCAACAGATGATTGATAAAAATCAGATTACTCACGAAGATTTAGCTCGCTATATGGGGAAGTCTCGCCCTTATATCAGTAATCTGCTCCGCTTGTTAAATTTGCCAGAAGCACTCCAAGAAGCTGTTGAATCTGGCCATATTTCACAAGGGCATGCACGGGTGCTACTTAGTCTCAATGATCCAGAAAAGCAAGATTTTTGGAGAAAGGAAATCATTGATAAGCAACTTAGCGTTAGACAGCTAGAGGCAATTATTTTAGGTAATAATAAAAAGAAAAAAGTTAAACAGCCAGAGAAAAATCCCTTTATTACTGACTATGAAAAAGATTTGAGTCAGCGATTTGGCCTACCTGTTAAAATCTACTCTAACAAAGCACACAGAGGCAAGTTGACAATTCATTTTTCCAACCAAGACGATTTCCACAGAATTATCAACAGCCTAAAATAGGCTGTTGACTTTTTTTCTTTTTTAAACAGGATTTTCAACAGGAAAGCCCCCTTAAAAAGTTGAGTAAACCAAGATTGTGAGGGTTTTACACATCCTGTGGAAAACTTTTGTGGACAATGTGGATTAGTTTTAAAATACTTGTGGAAAACTTTTTTAAAATATGTTAGAATAGAACAACTAACGAACAGACGAGGAAACGAGATGACCGAAAATGAACGCCTTTTTTGGAATAGGGTCTTAGAATTAGCGAGAGACAAGTTTTCGCAGGCCGTTTTTGATTTCTTTATTGCCGATGCTAGGCTTATAAGCGTTTCAAATCAAGTGGCTACTATCTTCCTAGAAGAAAAAAAAGAGCTTTATTGGAAAAGTAACCTGACTGATATTGTTTTAACTGCTGGCTTTGAAATCTTTAATCAGGAGATTTTGATTGATTATACCTTTGAAGAAAATTCTGTTACTGATAGTTATGAAGAATTTCAATCACCTATGCAGTCTTTGATTCCAAATAGTGCTCTGAGTGGGCCTGTTATTGAGACAGACCTCAATCCAAAATATCGCTTTGATAATTTTATCTCTGGTAAGGGGAGTCAGTGGGCATTAGCTGCGGCACTAGCTGTTGCTGGAAGTCCAGGAACCGTTTATAACCCCCTTTTTATCTGGGGGGGACCAGGACTTGGTAAAACTCACTTACTTAATGCTATTGGTAACAATGTCCTTGAAGACAATCCACGCGCCCGTGTCAAATATATTACTACTGAAAATTTCATTAATGAATTTGTCACACACATCAGACTTGGAACGACAGATGAACTGAAAGAAAAGTTTCGTCATTTGGATGTCCTTTTGATTGATGATATTCAGTTTTTAGCTAAAAAACAGGGGACACAAGAAGAATTTTTCAATACCTTTACAGCTCTCCATGATAACAATAAGCAGATTGTACTGACCAGTGACCGTGCGCCTGAGCAACTAAATGACTTGGAGGAGCGCCTTGTCTCGCGCTTTAGTTGGGGCTTAACCCAGGACATTACGCCACCTGATTATGAAACGAGAATTGCAATCTTGCAAGATAAAATTCAAGACTATCCTTATCACTTTCTCCCAGCTACTATTGAATACTTGGCAGGGCAATTTGATTCTAACGTACGTGAGCTTGAAGGTGCCCTTAAAAACATCAGTCTGGTAGCCAGTGTCAAAAAGGTTGATACCATCACCGTTGATATCGCTGCGGAAGCCATTCGTGCAAAAAAACAAGAACCTCTGACCATATCCGTCATCCCAATAGATACCATTCAGGCAGAAGTTGGAAAGTTTTATGGAGTTTCAGTGAAGGAAATCAAGTCAACAAAGAGAAATCAGAATATTGTCTTAGCGCGTCAAGTTGCTATCTTTCTTTCCCGTGAGATGACTGACAATAGTCTGCCAAAGATTGGTAAGGAATTCGGAGGCAGAGACCATTCAACTATTCTTCATGCTTATAATAAAATAAAAAACATGTTAAAAACAGATGATAGTCTTCGCATCGAAATTGAAACTCTCAAGCAAAAGGTCCGATAAACTTGTGGAAAACCTGAGATTTATTGAAGACTTTTCCACAAGTTATACACAATTTAAAAGACTACTAGTTATCTAAGATAAGATGACTTTTCCACCTTATCCACAGGACCTACTACTACTACTAACTTAATACTTATAAAGTAAAGGAGAATCCATGATTCATTTTTCAATCAATAAAACTTATTTCCTACAAGCCTTAAATGCTACCAAACGAGCTATTTCATCTAAAAATGCTATTCCGATTTTATCTAGCTTGAAATTAGAAATTTCAAGTTCAACTATTACTTTAACAGGTTCAAATGGACAAATTTCTATTGAAAATACAATTTCTAGTCAAGATGACAATGCAGGACTTCTGATTACACAGCCTGGAGGGATATTACTGGAGGCTAATTTCTTTATTAATATTGTGTCTAGTTTACCAGATGTAACACTTGATTTTGAAGAAATTGAGCATCATCAAGTAGTTCTGAGAAGTGGTAAGTCTGAAATTACTCTCAAAGGAAAAGATGTGGATCAATACCCTCGTTTACAAGAAGTGACAACGACAAATCCCCTTTTATTTGAGACTAAAATTCTTAAGAATATCATTGCTCAAACTGCTTTTGCAGCAAGTACTCAAGAATCTCGTCCTATTTTGACTGGAGTGCACATGAATTTGAAAGATCATAAATTTTTCAAAGCTGTTGCAACCGATTCCCACCGTATGAGTCAACGTCAGATTGAGCTTGAAAAAGCTACTGATGATTTTGATGTGGTCATTCCAAGTCGTTCATTACGTGAATTTTCAGCAGTTTTTGGAGATAATGTGGAACAGGTAGAAGTTTTCCTATCTCCGAGTCAAGTTCTTTTTAGAAGTGAGCATACCTCTTTCTACACCCGCCTGTTGGAGGGAAATTATCCAGATACAGATCGTCTTTTGACAAATACTTTTGAAACAGAAGTGACCTTCAACACTGTTACGCTTCGTCAATCAATGGAACGTGCTCAGCTGATTTCTAATGCTAGTCAAAGCGGTACTGTCAAACTAGAAATTGAAGATGGAAAAGTTTCTGCTCACGTCAACTCACCTGAGGTCGGTAAAGTAAACGAAGAAATTGATGTGGTTAGCTTGTCTGGAAGTGATTTGACGATTAGCTTTAACCCGACTTATCTGATTGATGCGCTTAAGGTCTTGAAAAGTGAAACTGTTGTTATTCGCTTTATTTCGCCAGTGAGACCATTCACTTTGACGCCAGGTGATGAGGGTGAAGATTTCGTTCAGTTAATTACGCCAGTTCGTACAAATTAAGTTTAAGATTAGTTTAAGGAAAGTCCTTTATACTACACTCATCCTAAAACTTTTTCATATCTCCTAAAACATCCAGTCTTCTTTGCTGGGTGTTTTTTTGATATAATGGCAGAAACAAAAAGAAGGATTAGAATATGTACCAATTAGGATCTTTTGTCGAAATGAAAAAGCCTCATGCTTGTACCATTAAATCAACTGGTAAAAAAGCCAACGAATGGAAAATTGTCCGTATGGGGGCAGATATAAAAATCCAATGCACCAACTGTGAACATATTGTCATGATGAGTCGTCATGATTTTGAACGGAAGATAAAAAAAGTTCTGCAACCGTAGAAACCTTATTCTATTAAGCTTTTCTAGAAGTTGCGCAACGTTTGGTTGCCATAAAAAGTGCTAGAAACGCTCTCGTACACTCTGTTATAATGAGGCTATAAAAAAGAAAGGTGGATACAGTAATGACTATATTTGCTGAACAATTAAAAAAATTTCGCCAAGAGAAAAATATCTCACAAGAAGAGTTGGCCAAACAGTTATTTATTTCACGTCAGGCTATCTCGAAATGGGAAAATGGTGATGCAACACCTGATTTGGGAAATTTGGTCAAACTATCAGAGATTTTTAAGATTAGCCTAGATGAACTGGTCAAGGGGGAGCAATTTGTTATTGTGGAAGAAGATGATGACAATTTACATCTTCTAAAAGGACGTGAATATGTGATGAATCCTGAAACTGGAAAGTATGAGAAGAGAGATGGATTAGCCATTTTTATCGATCTTATTTCAGAATACTGGTGGCTCATCTTTTTTGTGCCGCTCTTTGTGATGTGGATAAAAATATTAATCGATTTATTTTAGTGGCTCTTGCTATTCAGCAAGCCTTTTTCTCATTTTTTTGGTATAATACTCATGATTGAATTGAGAATGGAGAAACAAAAAAAACATGGCTTTAACAGCAGGAATCGTAGGTTTACCTAACGTAGGTAAATCAACCTTATTTAATGCAATTACAAAGGCAGGAGCGGAAGCAGCAAACTACCCTTTTGCGACCATTGATCCAAACGTCGGCATGGTAGAAGTGCCTGATGAGCGTTTGCAGAAGTTGACAGAACTCATCACCCCTAAAAAGACAGTCCCAACGACTTTTGAATTTACCGATATTGCCGGTATCGTAAAAGGTGCTTCTAAAGGTGAAGGACTTGGAAATAAATTCTTGGCCAACATCCGCGAGGTTGATGCCATTGTCCACGTTGTGCGTGCTTTTGACGATGAAAATGTCATGCGTGAACAAGGCCGTGAAGATGCCTTTGTTGATCCTATCGCAGATATTGATACTATTAACCTGGAATTGATTTTGGCGGACCTGGAGAGCATTAACAAACGCTATGCGCGTGTAGAAAAAATGGCCCGTACGCAAAAAGACAAGGATTCTGTGGCAGAATTTGCAGTCCTTGAAAAAATCAAACCTGTCTTGGAAGATGGAAAATCTGCTCGTACTGTTGACTTCACGCCGGAAGAAGAAAAAATCGTCAAACAATTCTTCCTCTTGACCACCAAACCAGTCCTCTATGTTGCCAATGTCGATGAAGACAAGGTAGCAAATCCTGAGTCTATCAGCTATGTTCAGCAAATCCGTGACTTTGCAGCAACAGAAAATGCAGAAGTGGTGGTGATTTCTGCGCGTGCTGAAGAAGAAATTTCAGAACTCGACGATGAAGATAAAGGTGAGTTTTTGGAAGCTCTTGGATTAACAGAATCTGGTGTGGACAAATTAACACGTGCAGCCTACCACTTGCTTGGACTGGGCACCTACTTTACCGCAGGAGAAAAGGAAGTTCGTGCTTGGACATTCAAACGTGGCATGAAAGCACCACAGTGTGCTGGCATTATCCACTCAGACTTTGAAAAAGGCTTTATTCGTGCAGTAACCATGTCCTACGATGATTTAATCAAGTACGGTAGTGAGAAGGCTGTAAAGGAAGCAGGACGCCTTCGTGAAGAAGGAAAAGAATACGTTGTTCAAGATGGGGATATCATGGAATTCCGCTTTAACGTTTAATGAACAAAATAAAAATATAAAAAATACCTAGGTTGGAAAGTTTTTCCAACCCTTTTGCTGTTTTATAAAAATGAGAAAGGAATTGAACAAGGAGCTAGTTCCTAAGAAAAAAGATACAGTTATCTAGACTTCAATGTCTTTGTTGACTGTCCTACTTTTCTATGGAAGATTCGCAAGCGAAAGGCTCCTTTGTATCTTAATTATGGTAAAACTTATTGTTGGTTTGGGAAACCCAGGTTCAAAATATCATGAAACCAAACACAATGTTGGTTTTATGGCTCTAGATTTGCTGGCCAAGGAGTTGGGCGTCAGCTTTTCTGAAAATAAAACCTTCAAAGCAGAGGTAACTTCTAGCTTTATCGATGGTGAAAAGGTTTATCTTGTTAAACCGACTACTTTTATGAACCTGTCAGGCTTTGCGGTCCGTGCCCTCTTGGCTTATTATAATATCCCTATTGAGGATTTTATCGTCATATACGATGATCTTGATATGGAAGTGGGTAAGATTCGTTTTCGTCAAAAAGGCTCCGCTGGTGGGCATAATGGGATTAAGTCAATTATTGCTGAGATTGGTACTCAGGAATTTGACCGCATCAAGATTGGTATCGGTCGTCCCAGGGCTGGTATGACTGTGGTTAACCATGTTCTTGGTAAATTTGAAACTGATGATTACATCACTATCCAAAATACCCTAGATAAAGTTGTGGAGTCGCTCCGCTATTATCTAAAAACGGACGACTTTGAGGGAACCATGAGGCGCTACAATGGCTAATCTTTTAGAACTTTTTGGACAACATAAAAACTTACGTGAATGGCAGGATAAGGGAAATTTGCTAGGGCGTCAGTTGGTTATGGGCTTTTCTGGTGCTACGAAGACTTTAGCAATCGCCTCTTATTTCAATCAAAATGGGGGTAAGCTAGTCATCGTTACCTCAACGCAAAATGAGGCAGAAAGTCTAGCTAGTGACCTTTCTAGTCTGGTGGGAGAGGACAAGATTTTTCACTTTTTTGCAGATGACATGGCAGCGGCAGAATTTATCGTAGCCTCTAAGGATAAGGCTATTGCTCGTGTTGAAGCCTTAAACTTTTTACTTGATGAGTTTGCTGAGGGTGTCCTTTTGGTTAGTCTGGTTGGTACTCGTATCCTTTTGCCAAATCCTATGGACTATAGAGCTCAGCTTTTTACCTTGGAAATTGGAGAAGACTATGATTTGGATAGTCTTTGCCACCAGCTGGTTAATATGGGTTACAGCAAGGTTAGTCAGGTTATGAGCCCTGGTGAGTTCAGTCGCCGTGGAGATATTCTAGATATCTACGATAGTAGAAGTGACCAGTCCTTCCGTTTGGAATTCTTCGGTGATGAGATAGATGGTATTCGAATTTTTGATACTGAAAGCCAAAAGTCTCTGGAGACTTTAGAGAGTGTGCATCTAAGCCCTGCAGATGATATTATTTTGACGCGGGATGACTTTGAAAGGGGAATTTTTCGTTTGGAAAAAGCCCTGCAGAAAGCTGATAATGATAGTCGACTTCATGCCTATTTGTCGGAAATTTTATCCGTTACTGAGGATGGACATAAACATAAGGATTTACGGAAATTTTTATCTTATTTCTATGAAAAAGACTATAGTCTTCTAGATTATATACCAAAAGGCACACCTATTTTCTTTGATGATTTTCAGAAGTTGGTGGATAAAAATGCTCGTTTTGATTTGGAAGTTGCCACCTATTTAACTGATCATTTGCAACAAGAAAAAGCCGTTTCTGACCTTAGCTACTTTTCTAACAGCTACCAAGCCTTACGTGCTTATCAGCCAGCCACTTTCTTCTCAAATTTTCACAAGGGTTTGGGAAATATCAAGTTTAATCTGATTCACAATTTTACCCAGTACCCCATGCAGGAATTTTTCAATCAATTTCCTATGTTGGTGGATGAGGTGAACCGCTATCAGAAAAATCAAGCAACGGTTTTAATCCAAGTAGATTCCTATGCTGGTCTTGAAAAATTGCAGGAAACCCTGCGTGAATATGATTTAGATCTTCCGATAGTAGCTGAAAATGATATTCAAGTCGGTCAAGTTCAGTTGGTTCAGGGGCACTTGTCTAATGGTTTTTATTTTGCAGATCAAAAGCTGGTTCTGATTACGGAAAAAGAAATTTTCCATAAGAAAGTGAAGCGACGTATTCGTCGTCAACATGTCAATAATGCCGAGCGCTTGAAGGATTATAGCGAACTGGAAAAAGGTGACTACGTGGTTCACCAGGTACACGGTATCGGGAAATTTTTAGGCATTGAAACCATTGAAATTTCAGGTGTTCATCGTGATTATCTGACGATTCAGTATCAGGATGCTTCTAGCATTTCCCTGCCAGTTGAGCAGATTGAGAGCTTGTCTAAGTATGTATCAGCTGATGGGAAAGAGCCAAAAATTAACAAACTCAACGACGGTCGTTTCCAAAAGACCAAATCTAAGGTGACCAAGCAGGTTGAGGATATTGCGGATGATTTGCTCAAGCTTTATGCTGAGCGTAGCCAGCTCAAGGGCTTTGCCTTTTCACCAGATGATGACAGTCAGAGAGATTTTGACGATGATTTTCCTTATGCTGAAACTGAGGATCAGCTACGTTCAGTTGCTGAAATCAAAAAGGATATGGAATCTGATAGTCCTATGGATCGTCTCTTGGTTGGTGATGTGGGATTTGGTAAGACAGAAGTAGCTATGCGGGCAGCCTTCAAGGCTGTTAATGATAATAAGCAAGTAGCTGTGCTGGTACCGACCACTGTCCTTGCTCAGCAGCACTACAATAATTTCAAGGAACGATTTGATAACTACGCAGTCAATGTAGGCGTACTCAGCCGTTTTCAGAGCAAAAAGGAGCAGACCGAAACTCTGGAAAAATTGTCCAAGGGGCAAATTGACATTATTATCGGAACTCATCGGCTTTTGTCGAAGGACGTCACATTTTCAGATTTAGGTCTGATTGTTATTGATGAGGAGCAACGCTTTGGAGTCAAGCACAAAGAGACTCTCAAGGAACTCAAAACAAAGGTTGATGTTTTGACCTTGACAGCAACTCCAATCCCACGTACTCTTCACATGTCCATGCTTGGTATTCGTGATTTATCAGTCATAGAGACACCTCCAACTAATCGCTATCCGGTCCAGACCTATGTTATGGAGACTAATCCTGGTTTGATTCGTGAAGCTATTCTGCGAGAAATGGATCGTGGGGGACAGATTTTCTACGTCTACAACAAGGTCGAGACTATTGAGCAAAAAGTTTCTGAACTTCAAGAACTTGTACCAGAAGCCTCTATTGGTTTTGTTCATGGTCAGATGAATGAAGTCCTTTTAGAAAATACCTTGCTGGATTTCATTGATGGTGTTTATGATGTCTTGGTTGCAACCACAATCATTGAGACTGGCGTTGATATTTCAAATGTCAACACACTTTTTATCGAAAATGCTGACCACATGGGGCTTTCCACACTCTATCAACTTCGAGGGCGCGTGGGGCGGAGCAATCGTATCGCCTATGCCTATCTCATGTACCGACCTGATAAGATTTTGTCGGAGGTTTCGGAAAAAAGGCTGGACGCGATTAAGGGATTTACAGAGCTGGGATCTGGCTTCAAGATAGCTATGCGAGATTTATCAATCCGCGGAGCTGGCAATATCTTAGGGGCTTCACAGAGTGGCTTTATTGATTCAGTTGGATTTGAGATGTACTCCCAGCTTCTAGAGGAAGCGATTGCTAAAAAGCAGGGTAAATCACAAGCTCGTCGTAAGGGCAATGCTGAAATTAACCTACAAATTGATGCTTATTTACCTAGCGACTACATCACAGACGAGCGTCAAAAAATTGAGATTTACAAACGAATTCGTGAAATTGAAACGCAAGAAGATTACCAAAATCTTCAAGATGATATCATGGATCGCTTTGGTGAGTACCCAGATCAGGTGGCTTATCTGCTTGAAATCGGTTTAATTAAGGCCTACATGGCTGCCGTTTTTGCCGAGTTTGTTGAGAAAAAAGGTCACAACTTAACTGTTCGTTTTGAAAAAGCTGCACAGGCTATGTTCTTAACTCAGGATTTCTTTGAGGCCTTGTCTAAGACAAATCTTAAAGCTCGCATCAGTGAACACAAAGGAAAAATCGAGGTGATTTTTGATATCAAAAATAAAAAAGATTATGAAATCTTAGAAGAACTGATGACTTTCGGCTCTGCCTTTGTCCAAATCAAAGAGAGAAAAAGGAAAGATTGACAAGACTGTAAACCTCTTTAAACATAGCGTTATATCAAGTTGTCAAAGCCTTTTGTCATAGAAAAAGTTGGTCTGACAAAACCTTTGTATGGTAAACTTGAGAAAAATGATTAGACTGAAATTATCAAGGAGATCGAAATGGAGTTACACAATCGTTTAGTAGATTTACGAAAAAGTCAAAACCTTTCACAGGAGGAGTTAGCGGAGAAACTTTACGTTTCACGTCAAACAATCTCTAACTGGGAACGTGGTAAAACTTATCCAGACATCAACTCACTTTTGTTAATAGCAACATTTTTCGACGTTTCCTTGGATAATCTAATCAAAGGAGATGTGGATATTATGAAACATCAAGTTGACCAATCGCAGTTGAAGAAATGGATCATTATCGGAGGTCTTTCATTCTTTATTTTTTCGATAGCTGTACCGACTCGTTATTTATTTCCTGCTGGAGTAGTGATTCCTATTTTATGGATATTGGCTCTACCAATGATTTATTCAGCTTTTCAGGCGTTCTACATCCTGAAAAATCGAGAGTTGAAAACTTATGCTGATATTCTCAATTTTTTAAATCCGGCGAAAAAAGTAAAAACAAGTTTTTTAAGTGAATTTTGGTTTACTGTTAGTCTGATAATGGCTATTTTCATCATTTTCTTTGCTGGGACGGTGGTTTCAGCACTCATATTCTGGCATTAATGACTCACTAAAAAACTTCCAAGACATTTCTTGGAAGTTTTTTCACTTATATAGCATCGCTGCCCCGTTCACCTGTGCGGATGCGAACAACATCTTCTATTGGTAAAATAAAAATTTTACCATCGTCCACATCACCTGTCCGTACAGCATGAGTAATGGCTTCAAGTACTGTTTCTAACTGACTATCGGTTACCACTAATTCAATTTTAACTTTAGCTAAAAGGGTCGGAATAATACGTTGACCACGAACAATTTCTTCAAACCCACGTTGATTACCAAAACCTAGCACCTGACTAACAGTCATGCCTTTGATACCAATCATCACCAAACTGTCCTTTACGTCTTCCAATTTATCCGAACGGATAATAGCTTCTATTTTTTTTATGTCAATCCTCCTATGAATCTAATCCCATAAAGGTTGGATAGGCAGTTTCATTATGCTCACTATCATCCATACCGATTGCTTCTTCTCGGTCACTAACCCGTAGTGGCATAAAGATGGCAATAGTTTTAATAATGACAAAACTAACCAAGGCAGACCAAATGATAGTAAAAATAATAGCTGCGATTGTTACAAGAAAAAGTTTTCCATTTCCATATATAAATCCAATATAGTCAGGATTGAGAGCTAGTTGAGGTGTCGTAAAAACTCCTGTAACTAGACCACCGAAAATTCCTCCAACCCCATGACAACCAAAAGCATCTAGAGCATCATCCCAACCTAATTTGGATTTAACAAGCCAAATAGCGGCATAGCAGACAGGGCTGACGGCAAGACCAATGATCAACGAAGCCCAAATGGGAACGAATCCAGCTACTGGTGTAATAGCAATCAACCCAGCTACTAATCCTGTTGATCCACCAACTAGACTAGGCTTTCCTGTAATTATGATTTCAATAGTCAACCAAGAAAACATAGCTGCGGCAGCAGAAATATGTGTTGTCATGAGAGCATGTGCAACAAGTCCATTAGCTGCTAAAGCAGAGCCAGCATTGAATCCAAACCATCCAAACCAAAGCAACCCAGCTCCAAAAAGAACAAAAGGAACGTTGTGAGGGCGGTGTTCTAAACTGTGAAAGTCACGGCGTTTACCAACTACAAGTGCCAGAACCAACCCAGAAACTCCAGAAGTGATGTGAACAACATTACCACCAGCAAAATCAATAGTCCCCATTGAGCTAGTAATTCGTCATCCCAAACCATATGAGCAAAAGGATAATAAACCATCAACAACCATGCTGTAATAAAAATGATTAGTGGTTTGAATCGCATACGACCCACTGCAGACCCCGTCAAAATCCCAACAGCAATAATAGAAAACATCATTTGAAAGGCTGAAAATAGTAAATCCGGAATTATTAAATGTCGACTAGAAGTCAGACTGGAGACATTTTGCAAGAAAACATGTGAAAAGTTTCTAAATAAATTCCCGTTTCCTCCAAATGAAAGAGAATATCCTATAACAATCCATAAGAGAGAAGCAATTGCCATAGGAATGATGGACATCATCATGGTATTAATGACATTTTTTCTTCGACCCAACCCTCCATAAAAGAAAGCTAGTGCTGGAGTCATGAGACAAACCATAGCAGTACAAATGACTATAAATGCAATAGAACCTGTATCCATAAAATAACCCCTTAAAATATATTACATAACATAACACAAAAAAAGAAAATAAAGCAATATTTTAAATAAAAAATGTTATAAAATATAACACAAAATAAATAATTCAGATTAATGTGTTATTTTATATAACATACGAATCCACGTACACATATTACAATCTTCTAACAAAAATATTTTTTCCTGATATTTTGAAAAAAAGTGATAAAATAAAAACGATAGACTAAAAAGAGGTCACATATGAGATTAGATAAATATTTAAAAGTATCACGCATTATCAAACGCCGAACAGTTGCCAAGGAAGTGGCTGATAAGGGGCGCATCAAAGTTAATGGTATTTTAGCGAAATCCTCCACCAATCTTAAATCAGGGGACGAAGTTGAAGTACGCTTTGGGAATAAGCTCTTGACTGTGCGCGTGTTGGAAATGAAAGACTCCACCAAAAAAGAAGATGCAGATAAAATGTATGAAATCATCAGCGAGACAAGGATAGCAAATCATGAGCAAGAAGCCTAGTGTTGTTCAATTGAATAACGACTTTATTCAGAATGAAAATCAGCGTCGTCGCTATGAGGAAGAAGAACTCAGTAAACGTCATCGTTTTATTGGTATTATCATGGTAATCATCGTCCTTCTTTTTGTCTTACCTACTTACAATTTGATTTCCAGTTATGTAGATTTGCAAGAAAAAAAGGCTACCATTGTTCAGCTTAAGGATGATGTTGAAGATTTAACAAAGCAGATGAATGAAAAACAAGATTTGGCTAAGCAGTTGAAAAACGAAGATTTCATTCTCAAATACGCGCGAGCTAAATACTATTACATAAGGGATGGAGAAGTAGTTTATTCCACACCAGACCTACTACCAAAATAATGGATAACTTAATTAAAACAGTAGAAATTTTTCTAGCTCATTCAGAAGAAAAGCTGGAAGAACTAGCAGAAAAAAATCAAGCTTTAAAAACAGAACGTAATCAGACTGAAATCGTTACTAAAGTCAGACACAATAAAAAATAATAAGGAGGGGAGAAAATGAAGAAACTATTTGCTCTATTTTTAGTGCCAGTTTTTTTTGCTCCCCTAAAAATCGTTAGTACCGAGAAAAACGTCGAAGAGGCTCCTAATCAGGTTCAGTATCTTGTGACTCAGACGGTTACTAATCAGTTACTGGACTACACCAGTATTCCAGAGCACCCGAAAACTTTGACAGAAGTAGCAGTTTATTCAGACCCAGAGTTAAGTGATTTTTCAGATTTACTTCCTCCTGAGACGCCTCTTGAGATTACTGGTCTAATCTTAAACCAGCAGACGCTACCAGTTTTTGAATTATCAGATGGGACTTACCTACCAGCAAGTCAGCAATTTGTCATTGATGATACGGTTTTAGCGGAAGTCTCTTTTGAAGATGATTTTTGGTTAGAAAAAGGCTTCGCTGTCTATCAAGAACCTTATTATATGGGAGCTCAGTCTTTGCCCACAAAACTTAAAACTTACACTAAGGTACATGTGACTAAGCAGGCACAGACCCTTGATGGAATTTATTACTACATCGACCAGCAGGGCTGGATTTCAGAAAACTTTTTATCAGCTACCGATAACCGTATAGAAAAAGTTCAAGAGCTGTTATCTAGTAAATACAATAAAGCAAAACTTTCTGTTTATGTGGAGCAACTAACAACTGGTGCATCTGCTGGAATCAATCAAGACAAGGTCATGTATTCTGCTAGCATCAGCAAATTACCTCTGCTTTACTATGTTCAAGAGCAGTTAAATCAAGGAAAGATATCTCTAAGCGACAAGGTAAAGTATGTGGCTAAAGTTCATGATTTCAAGGGAGCCTTTGATCCAACTGGAAGCGGGTCTATCAGCAAAATAGCTGATAATAAGGACTACATTATTGAAGAATTAATGAAAAAAGTTGCTCAAGAATCAGACAACGTGGCTACCAATATTTTAGCTTATTATGTAGCAGACCAATACGGAGCTGATTATCAAAATGTTATAGCAAACCTTGCGGACTGGAATATGGAAAAACGTGAAGTTTCATCTCAGACAGCAGCCAAGGTTATGTCAGCTATTTATAAACAAAATGGACAGATTGTTGATTATTTAACCCATACCCGATTTGATGATCAACGCATCTCCAAATTTATTGACGCACCAGTCGCTCATAAAATTGGTGATGCCTATGATTTTCGTCACGATGTTGCTATAGTTTACACAGATGAACCCTTCATTTTGTCTATATTTACAGAAAATACTAGCTACGATGATATTTCTGCCATCGCCAAGGATATTTACACCATTTTGAAATAATGTATCAGAAACTTTTACAAGAGGTCACCAAAAACCATCTTTTTGACCGCCATCAGAAGGTCCTAATAGCTCTCTCGGGTGGAGTAGATTCTATGAATCTGTTGCACTTTTTGTCTTTAAATCAAGAAAGCCTTGGTATCAGTTTAGGCATCGCCCACATCAACTATAAACAGCGTCCTGAGTCTGACAGTGAGGAGGACTACCTGCGTCAATTAGCAGAGACTTCAGGATTTCCTTTTTACTATTCACATTTCTCAGGGGCTTTTTCGGAAAAAGCTGCGCGTGATTTTCGCTATGCCTTTTTTAAAAAAATTATGATAGAAGAAGGTTATACCGCTTTGGTTACTGCTCATCACGCAGATGATCAGGCTGAAACCATGCTTTTAAAACTTCTTCGCGGAAGCAGGCTTCGTCATTTGACAGGAATCAAGGCTGTTCAAGAGTTTGGTCCAGGTCAACTCATTCGACCTTTTTTGACAGTTAAAAAATCCCAACTTCCAAATGTTTTTCATTTTGAAGATAGTTCAAATAAAAGTTTGAATTACCTAAGGAACCGCATCAGGCATGACTACCTACCAAATCTTGAAAAAGAAAATCCAAAGTTTTCTACTTACTTGACGGAATTGGCTAGAGAAAATCAAATATTCCAATCAGCCTTGTCTGAATTAACCAGAAATATGGACGTGACAGACCTAACTTTTTTTCAATCACAAAGTCCAGCTCTAAAAGAGGTATTACTAGGAGAATATCTAGAACATTTTCCAGACTTACAAGTCTCTAAGGCGCAATTTTTAGACCTGTTAGCCCATTTAGAAAACAAAAAGTCTTATCAGATTCCCCTCAAAAAGGATTATGAGCTAGTGAAAAACTCTCAACGGTTCACTATTCAAAAAATCAGCCCTAGGACCGATAGCACTCTAACTTCTAAAGTGCTAAAATTTCAAGAAACCTTAGTTTTTCAGGGGTTTCAATTTTCATTTCATGAAAAAGGAGATGGAATAGCTCTTTTTAGTCGAGCACCCTTGACTCTAAGAGGTCGACAAATGCATGATAAAATTGATTTTGGGACTTTTTCAAAAAAACTGCGCAGGCTTTTTATTGATGAAAAGATTCCTCAAAACGAACGAAATCAAGCCATCGTCGGCGAGCAAGAAGGTCAGATTATATTTGTGCAAACAGCTAATAATCTTTATTTGAGAAAATTTGCTGAAAGTGATACAATGAAAGCTACGTTATATATTCAAAAACTATAAAAGGTGAGGCATGTTAGAGCAAGATATTAAGAAAGTTCTCTTCTCAGAAGAAGATATTACAACAAAGTGTAAAGAGCTTGGCGCTCAACTAACAAAGGATTATGCTGGGAAAAACCCTCTTTTAGTTGGTGTTTTGAAAGGTGCTGTGCCTTTCATGGCTGAGCTAGTTAAACATATTGATACTCAGGTTGAGATGGACTTCATGGTTGTTTCAAGCTACCATGGTGGTACAAGTTCAAGTGGTGAAGTTAAGATTTTAAAAGACGTTGATACGAACGTTGAAGGTCGCGATGTCATCTTTATTGAAGATATTATTGATACAGGTCGCACTCTTCTTTATCTGCGTGATATGTTCAAATACCGCAAAGCAAAATCAGTCAAGATCGCTACCCTTTTTGATAAACCAGAAGGCCGTGTTGTTGAAATTGATGCTGACTATGTTTGCTACAATGTTCCAAATGAATTTATCGTCGGTTTTGGACTTGATTACGCTGAAAATTACCGTAATCTACCGTACGTAGGTGTCCTAAAAGAGGAAATTTACAACAAATAAGAGAGAATAGATGAATAATAAAAAACCAAATGGGCTCATGCGCAATTCCTTTGTAACTATTTTGTTGCTAGTGACAGCTATTTTTAGCTTTCAGTTCTTATTTAGCGACTTGAGTGCAGCGAGCCAAAAAATTAACTACTCAACTCTGGTCAAACAGCTAGAGTCAGGAAAAATTAAAACCATTACCTACCAACCAGATGGAGCGATTGTTACTGTTTCAGGAACTTATACAAAAGCTCAAGAAGTTGAAACAGACAACTCATTCCCTTTCCTTGGTAACCGTACAACAAAAGTAACAAATTTCACCAGCACACTACTTGCAAGCAATGTTTCGCTTGAAAAATTGGAAACTGCTGCTGATAAAGCTGGTACAGAAATCACTGTTAAACAAGAAAGTTCAGTCGGCTCTTGGATTAGTACCCTATCCCTGTGGATTCCCATGGGAATTCTCATCTTCTTCATGTTTAATATGATGGGAGCAGGGCAGGGCCGTGGTGGTAATAATCCAATGAGCTTTGGTCGTAGTCGAGCGAGAACATCTAACAAGGATTCAATTAAGATTCGTTTTACAGACGTTGCAGGTGCTGAGGAGGAAAAACAAGAACTTGTTGAAGTGGTTGATTTCCTCAAAAATCCTAAAAAATATAAGGCGCTTGGAGCCCGTATTCCTAAAGGTGTTCTTCTTGAGGGACCTCCAGGAACGGGTAAAACTCTCCTCGCCAAGGCTGTTGCCGGTGAAGCTGGAGTACCCTTCTTCTCTATTTCAGGATCTGATTTTGTAGAAATGTTTGTCGGTGTTGGTGCAAGCCGTGTCCGTTCTCTTTTTGAAGATGCTAAGAAGGCAGAGCGTGCTATCATTTTCATTGATGAGATTGATGCTGTCGGTCGTCGTCGCGGTGCTGGTATGGGCGGAGGCAATGACGAACGTGAACAAACCCTCAACCAGCTCTTAATCGAAATGGATGGCTTTGAAGGCAATGAAAATATTATTGTTATTGCTGCAACCAATCGTTCAGATGTTCTGGATCCAGCGCTTCTTCGTCCAGGTCGCTTTGACCGTAAAATTTTGGTTGGTCAACCTGATGTCAAAGGACGTGAAGCTATCTTGCGGGTTCACGCTAAGAATAAACCACTTGCTGACGACGTTGACCTTAAGGTTGTTGCCCAGCAAACTCCAGGATTCGTTGGTGCTGACCTTGAAAATGTCTTGAATGAGGCGGCACTTGTTGCAGCCCGTCGTGATAAGAAGAAAATTGATGCCTCTGACATTGATGAGGCAGAAGATCGTGTTATTGCAGGACCTGCTAAGAAAGACCGTCAGGTTTCCCAACGTGACCGTGAAATTGTGGCTTACCATGAGGCTGGTCACACCATCGTTGGACTTGTCTTATCAAATGCTCGTGATGTTCATAAGGTAACGATTGTTCCACGCGGTCGCGCTGGTGGCTATATGATTTCCCTTCCAAAAGAAGACCAAATGCTTCTTTCTAAGGAAAACATGCAGGAGCAATTAGCAGGGCTCATGGGTGGTCGTGTAGCTGAAGAAATTATCTTCAATGTTCAAACAACAGGTGCTTCAAATGACTTTGAACAAGCTAGCGCTATGGCGCGTGCCATGGTTACTGAATATGGCATGAGTGAAAAACTTGGTCCAGTTCAGTATGCAGGTAGCCACGCTATGATGGCAGGACAATTATCACCAGAAAAAACTTACTCTGAAGAGACTGCACGCATGATAGATGATGAAGTTCGTGACCTTCTCAATGCTGCTCGTGATAAAGCAGCAGATATCATCAATCAAAACCGTGAGACTCACGCTTTGATTGCGCAAGCTTTATTGAAACATGAAACACTTGATGCCGCACAAATCAAATCTCTTTACGAAACAGGAAAAATGCCTGAAGATGTTGAAGAACAAGAAGTACGTGCCTTATCATACGATGAAATCAAAGAAAAAATGTCTGAATAATAATAAATGAGTCTGTTTTACAGGCTCATTTTACTTGTCACAACTGCTTTAACTATGGTACACTAAATAGGTTGCTATATTTTAGTCCTACAATTATCGTCTTTGGCGATATAAACATAATAAAAAAAGAGTTATAAAGGTATTTTATGCAATTATTTAGAAAAAAAGTTAGCCAGAACATCAAAAGTCCGCTGAAACGCCATCTAGGTGTTACAGATTTAATTTTTCTTGGCTTGGGTTCTATGGTAGGGACTGGTATCTTCACCATTACTGGTAAAGGTGCAGCTATCTACGCTGGTCCTGCTCTAGTCATCTCAATTATTATTTCTGCTATCGCAGTTGGCATTATCGCCCTTTTTTACGCTGAGTTTGCCTCACGGGTTCCTGGAAATGGAGGAGCTTATAACTACGTTTATGAAACGCTGGGAGAATTTCCAGCCTGGCTAGTTGGCTGGTACATTATCATGGAGTTCATGACAGCTGTTTCGAGTGTTGCCGTAGGTTGGGCAGGTTACTTCAAAGGTGTTTTAGCTCATCAAGGAATCACATTACCAGCAGCTATCAATGGGACCTTTGATCCAGCAAAAGGTCAGTATCTTGATTTATTACCAATTTTAGTTGTTCTCGCTGTTACAGGTTTAGTTTTAATGAATTCAAAATCAGCTTTGCGATTTAATAGTGCCCTCGTGGTTCTAAAATTCTCAGCTCTAGCAATTTTTATCGGAGTAGGTGTTTTTTTCATTAACACAGGTAACTGGTCTGATTTTGCTCCGTACGGATTTGGGCAAATTTATGGCGGAAAAACAGGTATTATAGCCGGTGCATCACTTATGTTCTATGCCTTTTTGGGATTTGAGTCAATTTCAATGGCAGTTGACGAGGTTAAAGAGCCACAAAAAAATATTCCGAAAGGGATTATCCTCTCTCTCAGTATTGTAACAATCCTCTATATTATTGTCACACTGATTTTGACAGGTATGCTACCTTACACAGAACTAGGTGTTGATGATGCTGTTGCCTTCGCCTTGCGTCAGATTGGTTTAGATTGGGCAGGAAATTACGTTTCAGTAGTTGCCATCCTCACACTGATTACAGTATGTATTTCAATGACCTATGCCCTTGCTCGTACAGTTTATAGTATTAGCCGTGACGGTCTTTTACCAAAATCGCTGAGCAAGGTAACTGAAAAACACAAAGTTCCTAAAAACGCTACTATCGCAGTTGGTATCTTATCCATGGTTTGTGCGGGTGTATTTCCGCTGACAACAATCGCAGAGTTCCTTAGTATCTGTACCCTAGCTTATTTAATTATCATGGCTATCGCCTTAATTAAATTACGTAAAGACAAGGGGTTGCCAAGTCAGTCAGAATTCAAAACACCGCTAGTACCATTTTTACCAATTTTATCTATTATCATCTGCTTGTCACTGATGAGTCAGTACCAAACTATTACTTGGTATGCCTTTGGGATCTCCACAATTATCGGAATTGCTATTTATTTTATTTACGGCTACAAAAATTCCAATGAAGCATAAAAAGAAAAACTTTCAGAGAAATCAGGTAAGATTCCGGAATTTTTCTGAAAGTTTTTTTGCAATTTTCAAAAAACCTCTTGACAGATGAAAAGAAATTCGGTAAGATATATGAGTTGTCTTTTGAGAGGTAAAGCTCATGGGGTAATAAAAAAAATTAACAAAAGAGTTGACAAGTTTCAAGTTATTTGTTAGAATATAGGAGTTGTCTCTTAGGAGAGGGCCATTGAAAACTGAACAAGACGAACCAAGTGCGGGTTACGCAAAGTAACCTGTCAAGAAACAATAAACGGATAAGCCAGAGTGTTTAGCCGGACAAACGATTAATTTAATGAGAGTTTGATCCTGGCTCAGGACGAACGCTGGCGGCGTGCCTAATACATGCAAGTAGAACGCTGAAGGAGGTAGCTTGCTACTTCTGGATG
>NZ_AUIP01000011.1:0-51074 GCF_000423765.1 Streptococcus porci DSM 23759
AGAACAGTCATTGATACACTCCGGACGTTCTTCGATAGACTTACCCAAAGTCTTCCGATTCGTCTTCGTGACTTTCTTAGAACGTTTTCTGATACGAACCATCTTAGGCAGATCGATTGGTTTAATAGCTAACAACCCCTCTTTGATATAACGATAAATCGTTTTGGTAGAGGGTACGACTTCTTCAGGATGGGTTGCTTTATAAGTCTGAACAAAACTATCTACGCTATGGAGACGGATGTTAGCCTTCAAGGCATCCCCTAATTGTTCAATGAACCTAGCGGAGCAGTCATTCAACTTGAGATAAGAACACTTTTGACGATTGGTTTCATAGACACCTTGTCCACTATCAGCGAAATAGGCGCTGAAATAGGTTCGTCTCCCATTCTTATCCTGTACCTGATTGACTGAACCACGTTTGATTTCTCGACAAATTGTAGAACGGTGACGACCCAAGAGCCGAGCAATCTCAACTGGTTTCTTTCCCACTTTAAGATAAGCAGCAATTTCACCACGTTCTGTGGCTGAGAGATGAGAATAGGATGATTTTTTGGTAGAATGAGTGTTGGACATGTTCATCTGCTTTCTATACTGAGTTGGGGAATTCTAGTATATCAGACGAACATGTCTTTTTGTTGCACTTCATTTTACAACGCGGGGAGCAAAAAATTTTAAAATAAAACAAAGAAAGCGCTTTACAAAAATCTTCAAAAGTTGTATACTTTGTTTAGTAAGTTTAGCGAACAAACAAACATTAGAGATAATTTCTTATATTGGTTTATAATTGGCAATAAGTTTAACAATTATCGTAACGATGGTTAAGGATTTTGGGAAAGGAGGTATTGCCTAGGATTTAGGAAATCCTTACTTTGTAGTTACAAATATCATATATTTAATTTTTGAAAGGAAAATAGACATGAAAAAAACTTTAAAATTTTTAGCAGTTATTTTAGGTGCTCTATTGGTGCTTATTGGCTGTGGTGGAAAAAAAGATGCTGGGGAACAAGCTGTTAATAAAGATGGCACAAAACAGTTCACTGCATTCAATGCTGTTCCAGGTACAGAAGTTCCTGATAATTCCCGATTAAATGATGCTTTCGCAAAAGAATTTGGGTGGCGTGTGAAAGTATCATGGTTGACTGGTCAAACAGCTAAAGAACGTATCGGTGTTATGGTCGCAGGTGGTGAATACCCAGACCTTGTCGATGCTTCTGATGCCCGTTCTACCATGATTGATGCTGGTGCTTACGTACCTCTTGAAGACTATCTTGATGAATACCCTAACTTGAAGGCAACCTTGTCAGATGTGCAATGGCAAAAGATAAAAGAAGACAATGATGGTCACATCTACACCATCCCTCAATTTGCACAACGTGATGGTATGGTTGACCTGTCTACTGCTTATAATGGTGAAGCCTTCTGGATTCAAAAACGTGTTTTGAAATGGGCTAATTACCCTGAAATCAAAACTGTAGATGAATACTTCAAACTAATCAACGACTACCTAGCTGCTAATCCTAAGACGGATGATGGTCAAGATAATATTGGTTTTGAAATCATCTCTGATGACTGGCGCTACTACGCTCTTGAAAATCCTCCAATGTTCTTGGCTGGCTATCCAAATGATGGTGCTGCCATTGTTGATTTGGACACTCGTCAAGCAAAAGTTTATGATAAGATTCCTGAAGCGAAAGAATACTTTAAGATTTTATCTGAACAATACGATAAAGGTGTTATCGACCCAGAAACCTTTACCGCAAAATATGACCAATACATCGCTAAATTATCTTCAGGACGTGTTCTTGGTATGGTTGACCAAGGTTGGAACATTGACTCTGCTGAAAACTCTTTGATTTCTCAAGGTAAAGATGAATTGACATGGGTACCACTTGGCTTGACTCTTGATCCAAGCGTTCAACCTCAATACCGCGAAGGCCCAGTATTGACAACTCAAGGTGGTATCGGAATCACAGTAAGTTGTAAAGATGTCAAAGGTGCTCTCCAAATGCTTGATGATATCGCCTCTGAAAAAGGTATGATTCTCCGCAACTGGGGTGAAAAAGGCGTCGACTATGAAGTGGATGACGATGGTATGTTCTACCGTACAGAAGAACAAAATGCGAATTGGAAAGACTCAGACTATGTCAACAAAAACAGTGTACCATTTGGTTACATGCCTGGTTACAAAGGATACCTTCCTGACGGTAAAAATGCTGTTTGGCCAAGTGAACAAAAATCTGAATTTGAAAAGACCTTGTCTGATATTGACAAAGAAGTGCTTGCTGCCTATGATGCACCAAATTTCAATGCCATGATGCGTTTGCAAGATCCAGTTTCTGCTTGGTTCCCAATTTACACTGAACGTAACAAATGGACAACAGCAGATGCTGCTGGTATTGCCAACCAAAACATGACTGATGTGAAGATGCAATGGTTGCCAAAAATCATCATTGGTGGTCCAAGTAACTTTGATAAAAACTGGTCAGATTACATGAAGGACTACGATGCTAAAATTGACTACAAGGCTTATGAAGATGCTTTGACTAAAGAAGTTGACCGTCGTTATAAGTTGGAGCAAGAGATCCAAAAGAAAGTTGACTAATTCCAAATAAAGAAAGCCGAATGTTCTTCAATTTGGAAAGCATTCGGCTTATATTTTCTAGAAAAGAATGAATAGGAGGTAAAAAATGGCAAAAAAACAAAAAACTTCAGGGAATAAAACTTTTTTTCAACGAATGATGTTGCAAAAGGATTTATGTTTATTGGCTCTGCCATTTGTTATCTATGTAATATTTTTTAATTATGCTCCACTTATTGGGTGGGTAATGGCCTTTCAAAAATTCCGTCCAGGTCGTGGTTATTTTGACCAAGAGTGGGTGGGATTTGATAATTTTAAACTACTTTTTTCTGATGATAACTTCTTGAGGGTTGTAAGAAATACTCTTGGGATGAGTTTGTTAAATTTAACTCTAGGATTCATTTTTTCAATTGGTTTTGCCATTTTGCTTAATGAAGTAAGAAATAAATGGGTTAAAAAAGTAATGCAGACCATTTCTTATATGCCTCACTTCTTATCTTGGATTATTGTAACAGGAATTGTAATGGATGTGCTGAGTACTGAGAGTGGTATTCTCAATCAGTTGTTAATGACTTTTAATATCATTGATAAACCAATCAGTTTTCTTTCAGAACCTAAATATTTCTGGTGGATTGTTGGCTTCTCTAATGTTTGGAAAAGTACTGGATGGGGCAGTATTATTTACTTAGCAGCGATGTCAGCTATCAATGAAGAACTTTACGAATCGGCAGAAATTGATGGCGCAAATCGTTTAAGAAAAATTTGGCATATCACACTTCCAGGTATTAAACCAACGATATTCATCTTGTTATTGATTAATATTGGTAATATTTTAAGTGCAGGATTTGAGGTTCAATATCTTTTGGGTAATGGTTTAGTTCAAGAAGTTTCTCAAACGATTGACATTTTTGTACTGAAATATGGAATCAGCCTCAATAACTATTCATTTGCGACTGCTGCAGGTATCTTTAACAGTTTAGTAAGTGTGATCTTAATTACTGTTGCGAATCGCCTAGCTAAAGCTGCCGGTGAAGAAACATTGTTCTAGGAGGGGAGTATGAAAAAAGTAGCTATTTCAGATAGATTATTTGATATTTTCAAATGGGTATTTTTAATAAGTTTTGTTCTTGCAACGTTATATCCAATTTTGAATACTCTGGCGGTTGCTTTCAATGATGGTATGGATACTTTACGTGGAGGGATTTATTTATTACCACGGAAGTTTACTTTTGATAATTTTAAGGCTGTCTTTGCGAAAGAAACGCTAATGAATGCAGCTGTCATTTCAGTGGCTAGAACAGTTATTGCGGTTTTCCTTCAGACTTTTTTGACAGCTCTTTTAGCCTATGTTTTAAGTCGAAAAGAATTTGTTTTTAGAACTCCTATTACTATTTTATTCCTGCTTACAATGTATTTGAATGCAGGTATGATTCCAAGCTATATTTGGTTACAAAAAATTGGATTGACTAATACTTTTTGGGTATATGTTTTGCCGGGATTGGTAAGTGCCTTTAATCTGTTAGTCATCCGTACCTACATTCATGGCTTACCTGAAAGTTTAATAGAGAGTGCTAAGATTGATGGTGCAGGTCATATTAGAATCTTTTTAAGCATTATTTTACCTTTATGTAAGCCAGTTTTAGCTACTGTAGCTCTTTTTGTAGCCGTTGGTCACTGGAACTCATGGTTCGATGCAATGTTATTTAATGGATTTAATGAAAGATTAAGTACACTGCAATATGAACTGATGAAATTGTTAGCTTCTGTTATGACTCAAGGTGCTAATGCAAATGATATGAAAAATGCAGCATCAGCAGGTAGTATGGTAACACCAGCTTCAGTACGGGCTGCCACTACAATTGTAACTGCATTTCCAATTGTATGTTTGTATCCATTTTTACAACGTTATTTTGTAAGCGGTTTAACCATTGGTGGAGTTAAAGAATAGATATTAAGAGGGATGGTTATGTACAAGAAAAATTGTTCACTTGAGAGATTAGAAAAAATTAGTGCCTTAGTAGATTATTTAACAATGATAGGGCTTTGTCTACTCACGTCACTACCGTTTGTGACGTTTGGAGCCTCTTTTAGTGCATTGTATAAAACGTACTATAACTACTCTACGAACCAAAATAAGGCAGTTTTTAGAAATTATTTTAATGCACTGAAATCTTCATGGAAACAAAGTACTGTGATTTGGTTTTTATTTCTAATAGAAGTGATTTCATTTATATTGAATTATCAACAACTTTTACAACACCCTACCTTATTGTCTAATGGGCTCCAAGTCTTTTTAGGCTTAGTGCTTTTATTAGCAATACCTGTCGTGTTTTTGTCATTAGCTTATAATGCTCGTTTTTCAGACAATTTAGCAACAGTTGTCAAAAATTCACTTGTTATGCTTGCCATGAATCTTTCCAAAGCGTTTGGACTTTTGATAATTGTTCTGGCTTTAGGAACGCTGACATGGTTGTTCCAATTTGCTGCTATTATCTTTATAGTGATTGGACTGCGATTGATTGTCAGTACTTGTGAAACAATTTTTAGTGCCGTTAAAGCAACAATATCATAAGTTTAAAATGTGTCTTAATGATTTTTAGTATTATTTTTGATACTTAAAGCAAGGAATTTATTATGGAATTTACAAATTTATTTAAAGAATATGGTTATCCTGAAGTGGAGATTGACCAACGTGTAAAACAACTTTGGACTACAATTTTTGAAGATGAAGAATCAAAAGTATATTATGAAACAGAAGATGGCATGGGTTATGTCGTTGATACTGGAAATATAGATGTTCGTACCGAAGGAATGTCATATGCAATGCTTATGGCTGTTGAATATGATCGGAAGGATATATTTGATAAGCTATGGCGTTGGGTCATGACTTACATGTATATGGACGAAGGCGAAAATGCTCATTATTTTGCTTGGTCTGTTGATCCTTCGGGAACAAAAAACTCATATGGGCCTGCCCCAGATGGTGAAGAATTTTTTGCGATGGATCTCTTCTTTGCTTCAAATCGTTGGGGTGATGGCGAAGGAATTTTTAACTATTCTGAGCGTGCGCGTGACCTGCTTCACTATTGTTTGCATAAAGGTAGTAAATATTCGGGTGACCCAATGTGGGATCCTAACAATTATTTAATCAAGTTTATACCAAACTGTGATTTTACGGATCCTTCTTATCATTTACCACATTTTTATGAACAATTTGCGCTTTATGCAAATGAAGAAGATCGTCCGTTTTGGAAAAAAGCTGCTCAAGCAAGTCGTGAGTTTTTAAAAATAGCTTTACATCCAGAAACGGGATTGAACCCTGAGTATAGCTTGTATGACGGCTCACCTCAATATGATAGTGAACACCCATATTTTTATAGTGATGCTTATCGTACTGCTCTTAACGTTGCTAATGATATGGTTTGGTATGGTGAAGATGCGGTACTTAAAGATCGTTTGGCAAAACTTCAAGAATTTTTCATTGATGCAAATTCAGAACATTATCGTTATGTTCTTACTGTTGAAGGGGAACCTACAGAAACACAGGTTTGGCATCCTGTTGGTCTTATTGCAACTTTGGCTGCAGCCTCTCTAGCAAATAAAGAGACAGATAATGCTAAAGTATTTGTGGAGCGCTTGTGGAATATGGAAATGCGTACTGGTAAGTATCGTTATTATGATAATTTCTTATATGCATTTTCATTTATGGCCTTAAGTGGTCGTTATCGGAGTTTCTAATAGAGAAAGGGTCTATTGATATGGCAAGCTATCGTAATCCAATTATTGAAGGTTTTTCACCAGATCCGTCGGTTTGTGCGGTTGGTGATGATTACTATTTAGTTACTTCTACATTTGCCTATTTTCCTGGTGTTGCAATATATCACAGTAAAGATTTGGTTAATTGGGAACATATAGGGAATGTATTGGATCGTGAGGAACAATTGCCTTTAAAAGGTGCTGAGCATTCACAAGGAATTTTTGCACCGTGTATTAGGTATCATAATGGGGTGTTTTATATGATCACTACCAATGTGACACATGGAGGAAATTTCTATGTTACTGCAACTGATCCCAAAGGACCGTGGTCTGAACCTCATTACCTTGATAATGCTCCCGGAATTGATCCAAGTCTATTCTTTGACGATGATGGTCGCTGCTATTATGTTGGAACACGTCCAAACCCTAAAGGAGTTACCTACAATGGGGATTGGGAGGTTTGGCTGCAAGAGTTAGACCTTTCAACCCATCAATTAATTGGTGTGAGTACTTTCTTATGGAAAGGCGCTCTTCGAGATGTTATTTGGCCAGAAGGTCCGCATGTCTATAAGAAAGATGGTTACTACTATTTAATGATTGCAGAAGGAGGGACTAGTTTTAACCATTGTGTAACGATTGCCAGGTCTGAACAAGTTGGAGGTCCTTATATTGGTAATAAAAACAATCCGATTTTAACCCATCGTCACCTTGGGAAAAACTATCCAGTATGCAATGTAGGACATGGTGATTTAGTGGAGACACCAGATGGGCGTTGGTATATGACTTGTCTTGCTAGTAGGATTTTTGATGGCTATAGTAATCTAGGTCGAGAAACTTTCCTAGCGGAAGTGACGTGGGAAGATGGCTGGCCAGTAGTCAATGTTGGAGAGGGAAGACTTTTAGTAGAATCAGAACATTATTTGAAATTAGTTGATGTTGAGGAGAAAACACATTTTGGCATGTCTAGTTATTCTCCAGAGTTTATGTATTTGCGAAATCCTGATACAAATAACTATCAATGGGGAGTAGATGGTAGAAAGTTACGTTTAATTCCAAGTACAATGACATTACGAGACTTAGCGAGTCCAACATATGTTGGCACTCGTCAAAAATCTATGTATTATCGATTTTCAGCACAGATAGAATCATATCTTGGTATAGGTTCGCGAGCCAGTATTGTGATTTTACAAAATAATGATTATTTTGTTGAGTTGACATTGGAACCAAATGGGAAAGGATATCGATCAAGGCTATTGATTACTTTAGCTGGTGAAGAAAGCTGTCTTGGTGAAGTAGAATTACCTTCAAATGTTAATGATTTAATATTTGAAGGTAATGGACAAGCTTTAAAAGCAATTGTTTGTAGTTGTGGTAAAGAAATTATAGTCGCAGAAAATATTGATGTACATTATTTAAGCACAGAAGTAGCTGGTGGATTCGTGGGATGTACTATAGGGATATTTACCACAAGCCCGTCTTCAGATGATTGTGGGTATATAGATGTCATTGAAGTTATCCATGAACGATTACCATCAATTTAATCGTAGAGGTAAAAATGAAAAAAATTGCATTAACATTTGATGATGGACCAAATTTAGAAGCAAGGGAAATCTTTGATATTTTACAACGTTATAATGCTAAAGCTACATTTTTTCTTTGGGGCGAAAAAATATCAGGATACGAGAATGTCTTAACAGACTTGATAGCTTCAGGTCACTGGTTAGCAAACCATACTTGGACCCATCCTAGCTTACTTGAGGTAGATGACACGAAAGTAGTGGAAGAAATTGTAAAAACAGATCAGGCAATTTTTGATATTACAGGTGTTGAAACAACTCTTTTTAGACCACCTTATGGACACATTGATAAACGTGTTGAAGAGCTTATTCAAAAGAAAATCGTACTATGGTCAGCAGATTCGAGAGATTGGTCTGGTATTTTAGCAGATGAGATTGTCGATAATGTAATTAAAGAAAGTAAAAATCAGGCGATCCTTCTCATGCACTGCTTTCCAGAGACTGTCAAAGCCTTACCTCGAATTTTAGAATTCTTACAAAGAGAAAATTATACTTTTGTATCTGTAGATGATGTTTTGAAATGAACAAAGGAATATCGTTGTGATTGATAGATTGAGCGTAATTAACTAGGGATGATTTGATGATGCTTGATAGTCAATCATCAGTGTGAAATCGAATAGTCTTCAAAATATAGCATCATAATTTTGAAAATGGAGTGAAAAATGGTTAAAGATATGACAAAAGGGAATCCAATGAGATTAATCCTACTGTTTGCTATACCATTGTTTATTGGGAATATTTTTCAACAAGTATATAGCATGGCTGATACTTTTATTGTCGGCCGTACGGTTGGTATGAGTGCTTTAGCTGCTGTTGGAGCAACAGGAAGTATCACATTTTTAATTTTAGGATTTGCTCACGGATTAGCGTCAGGTCTAGCGATTCCTTTAGCACAAAAATACGGTGCTAAGGACTTTCAGTCTGTTTCTAAAAGTTTCGGTACTTCTATAATCATATCAATAGTTGTGGGAGTCATATTGACAATATTAAGTTTATTTTTTTGTCGTACCATTCTGGAAATGATGAAAACTCCAAATGAAATTATAAACGAATCTGAAAGTTATTTACGAATCCTTTTTGGTGGAATGTTAGCTTCGATGCTGTACAATCTTATGTCAAACAGTCTACGTTCAATAGGTGATTCACGAACGCCATTATATTTTTTAATTGCTGCATGTATTATTAATATTATTCTGGATTATATTTTTATCGTTTATGGAAATATGGGTGTTTCTGGCGCTGGAGTTGCCACTATTATAGCTCAAGTCTTCTCTTTTGTAAGTTGTATTATTTTTATTTGGTTAAAAGTACCAATTTTACATTTACACCAAGATTCATTTAAGATTGATAATGACTTTTTTTGGTTGCATGTTCGCATTTCCTTTCCGATGGCATTTCAAATGTCCATTATTGCGATTGGAGCTATCACTTTACAGGTAGCTCTAAATGGGTTGGGAGCGCCTTCTGTAGCTGCTTATACCGCATCTGGTCGTATTGACCAATTGGCAACTATGCCGATGATGTCTTTTGGAGTTGCAATGGCAACCTATGTTGCACAGAATTATGGTGCACGATTCTATGATCGTATTTGGATGGGTGTTAGAGAATGTCTAAAAGTGTCAATTACTTTTAGTGTAGTGATAGGATTGACTTTAGCACTTTTTGGGGAACATTTTCTAAGATTGTTTGTAGGACAAAATCAAGAGGAAGTTGTGCAGCTAGGGAAATGGTTTTTTGTGACAAATTCATCTATTTATTTCTTTTTAGCGATGCTCTTAATTTATCGCTATACGATACAAGGTGTTGGAAATTCGGTGACCCCAACAATAGCTGGTATTATAGAACTATTCATGAGAATGTTTGCTGCAGTAATATTAGCAAAACATTTTGGATTTGTAGGTGCCACAATTGCTAATCCTCTTGCATGGATTGGAGCCTTGATACCGATTGCTTATAGTTACTATAGATTTAAAAGACAATATACCTGTCATATAAAAAAGGAGACGTGAGATGAGCAAATTATTCAAATGGGGCTTTATTGGCTGTGGTGGCATTGCTGAAAGCGTCGCAAAAGAACTTGAACAGTCGGATAAACACCAAATTGTAGCACTTTGGAATAGAACCTTGTCAAGAGCTGAGCGTTTTTCAGAACGTTTTGGCGGTATGGTGTACGAACGGGTTGAAGATCTTCTTAATGATTCTAATGTTGATGGGGTTTACATTGCAGTTACAGCAGATTGTCATGCTGAATTTATGAAGCTCTGTATTGCTCATAAAAAGCCTGTTCTTTGTGAAAAACCATTTACGGTAAATGCAAAAGAAGCTCAAGAAGTAATTGACTATGCTCGTCAAGAAGGGGTCTATGTTTCTGAAGCCATGTGGACATGGCATAATGATGTGGCTAAACAAGTCAAGACTTGGATAAAAGAAGATCGCTTTGGTAAAGTTCAAGATGTAGAGGTTTCTTATTCTCTTCCTATGATTTGGAATTATGGGAATCCACGATTGACCTCAATTGAATTAATTGGTGGAGCGGTTATGGATATTGGAGTTTACTCTCTTCGCTATTGTTATGAGCTATTTGGGTATCCTCAAAACATCACCTGTACAGGAGAACTGAAAGACGGTGTTGATTTAAATGAGGAAATCATTCTTGATTATGGCGATTTCAAAGCTAGATTGTATGTTGGTATTAATGGTTCACGTGGAGAACATTTTCTACTTTTTGGAGAAAATGGAACACTTCATATCAAAGACTTTCACATGGCAAAAAGTGCCAGTGTCTTTGGAAATGAAAAGGAAATTTATCAAGCAGAACATCAGTTATTATTCTTAAGACAAGCTGATATCGTTGCTGATGAGATTTTATCTGGTCAGCTAGAGAGTGAAATTAGTCTTGAAAGTACACTAGATGTTATGAATATGTTAGATGATTGTCGCCGACAATTGGGTGTGGTCTATCTTTCTGAAACGGAATAGGAGACAAAATGAAATATTACGTTAATCAACAAGCGCCACGTAGTGGGCAAGGAACGAAGGAGTATCCTTTCAAATCAATTCAAGAAGCAGCTAATTTAGCTAAACCAGGTGACGAAGTCTTAGTCTATCCTGGGGTTTATCGTGAAAATGTTAATCCGGTTAATGGTGGTACAGCAGATGCAAGAATCACCTATACGTCTGTAGAAAAAGAAGCTGCCATTATCACAGGGGCAGAATCCGTAAAAACTTGGGAGCAGTATGATGGTAATGTGTGGGTAGCACGCATTTCTAATGGTCTTTTTGGTGATTTTAATCCTTATGTTGAACGTGTCTATGGTGACTGGTTTGTACAAACAATTTTAGCGCACTTGGGGGACGTTTTCTTAAATGATAAATCACTTTATGAAGTTGAAACTCTTGACGATGTTTTATCCCCAGTGATTAAGTTAGAATCATGGGATTCAGATTTTTCAATTTACACTTGGTATACGGAGCAAGATGAAACTGCTGATGAGACTATTATCTATGCAAATTTCCAAGGACTGAATCCAAATGAGGAAAATGTAGAGATAAGTGTCCGTAAGAACTGTTTTTATCCAGTGGAAGAAGGTCGCAGTTATATTACTGTGTCAGGTTTTACCATCTGTAAGGCCGCTGTTCAATGGGCTCCACCGACTGCTCTTCAAGAAGGGATGATTGGTCCACACTGGTCTAAGGGTTGGATTATTGAAGATTGTGATATCTACGAAGCAAAATGTAGCGGAATTTCACTTGGTAAGTATTATCAACCTGAAAATGATAATAAGTGGAGTAAGTGGAAATATAAAGATGGTACTCAGACAGAACGTGAAGTTATCTTACAAGCTCAACGTGAAGGATGGACGAAAGAACGCATAGGTTCACATATTATCCGTCGTAATAACATCCATGACTGTGGACAAACAGGTATTGTAGGTCATCTAGGCTGTGTCTTCTCAATCATTGAAGACAATCATATTCACCATATTAATAACAAACAAAATCTTGCTGGTGCCGAAATTGGTGGGATTAAATTGCATGCGGCTATTGACACACAAATTCGTCGAAACCATATCCATCATTGTAGTCGAGGTCTTTGGTTAGACTGGCAAGCTCAAGGAACTCGTGTTAGTCAGAACCTTTTTTATGATAATACTATTCCAAAAGAATTTAAAGGAGACAGAGTAGCGTTATCGGTGTCGGTTGTTGTAGGTGAAGATGTTTTTCTGGAAGTTTCTCATGGTCCAACACTTTTAGATAATAATCTGTTCCTATCTGAAAGGTCAGTAAAAATGGCTACTCAAGGTGTTGCGTTAGTACATAATATTGTTGCAGGTGGTTTTGTAGCTGTTGGGGTTGGTACTAATAATGGTGCGAAAGGTATTAGTAGTCCTCGCTACACACCATATCATGTGCCCCACCAAACAGAAGTGGCTGGCTTCATGACTTTCTTGCATGGTGACGATCGTTTCTACAACAACATTTTCATTCAACAAGACCTTCGTCCTGAAATGGTTGAAATTATGAAAAAATCTAAGGCTGAAAAAAATGATTGGGACGATAATAATGTTGAGACTGGAACCTTCCCGTTTGATTCTTACCCAACCTTTGAAGAGTGGGATAAGGAATTTGAAGGCTATTGTGGAATGGGCTCTGCGCCAAGTGATCGTTATTACAGTCCGCTTCCTGTATGGACAGGTGGTAACATCTTTATGAATGGCGCGAAACCATCAACTAAAGAAGTTAACTATGCAGAAAACACCACAGATAAAGTGTCTATTTCCGTTGTTGAAAAAGCAGATGGCTGGTACTTAGAAACCAATCTTTATGATGTTTTACCTGAACTTAAGACAGGAGTTATCAGCACAGAAATACTAGGTATGGCTTTTGAACCAGAACAAAAATTTGAAAATCCAGATGGTTCACCAATTGTCTTCGATACAGATTATTTTGATAATCGCCATAGTCTAGTGCCGTTAGCTGGACCATTTGTAGATAAATTCAGTGGTCTACAAAAACTTATTTCTAAGATTAACTAATAGATAACATAGAGACTCAACTATTTAAGCTTTTGTATGATTTATTATTGGTTGATAAAAAGATCAAACGTTATAGATTCGATCTAACCAATATTTTCAACATACTTAAAACTAGAGGTAGTAATATATGTTAATCAAAAAATTTAATTTAGATAATAAACGAGATAATGTGGATTTAACATCTTATATTTTAGAAGATTCACCAGAGCTCTTGAATGGGAAAAAAAGACCAGCAATCATTATTTGTCCTGGTGGGGCTTACATTAATTGTTCTGATCGAGAAGGAGAGATTGTCGCCCTTAGATTTGCAGCTATGGGCTACCACGCATTTGTATTAAGGTATCATGTTCTTTTAGATGATAAAGAAGACTATAATAGTATTTTTTCGGATTCTATTAATTTTAAGGATGATACTATTTTTCCTACTCCTATGTTGGATATCGCTAATGCCTTCTCTATTATTCATGAGCATGCTGACGATTGGCTAGTTGATACAGATAAATTAATTTTATGTGGATTCTCTGCAGGCGGAAATAATGTTACGAATTATGGTGTTTATTGGAATAAGCCAATCATAACTAATAGTTTTGATATAGAAAGAACACGTCCTGCTGCTATTATAGTTGGTTATCCTTTGACAGATTATTGTGTACATCAAGAATTTGTGAAAAGTCAGGGTAAATCAGGAACAAGATTTTTTGAAATCTCAAATCGTACATTTTTGGGAAATGAAAATCCGACTGAGGAGCAATTGCTGAGTGTTAGCAGTGCTAAATTAATTGATGACTCTACACCTCCAATGTTTATTTGGACAACTACTAGTGATCAATTGGTTAATGTAAATCAATCTACAATTTTAGCGACGGCTTTAGCAAATAAGGGTATTCCGTTTGAATTACATGTATTTGAAGATGGTCCGCATGGTTTATCTCTTGCTACACAGGCGACAGCTCCAAGTATAGTCGAAGTAGATGATACCGTACGTATTTGGATCGAATTAGCTGAAAAATGGTTATCTAAGCGATTTATGCTACCACTGGAAAAGCAGAGTCCTTGGAATTAGTTTGGATGTGTTGATTTATTTAAATTGTAGGAGTGAGACAGAAAAGGTGTTTTCACATTCTTACTGTATAGACTAGCTTATTAGGATACTGAAATAATGGATCAGAAAATCATGGAAATTGTAAGAGAATTAAATTATGAATTCTTACAAAATGATATTTTAAATAAGATCGAAAATTTTTCAAAATTAAATAAATTTGCTGAAACAGGGCAAGTTGTCTTCTTAGGTGATTCAATCACAGAAGGATTTCCTATTGAAGAGATGCTTAAGAGTTCAAAAATTTTGTATAAACGTGGAATTAGTGGAATCAGATCTGATACAGTTTTAGAGCATTTTGATGAAATTATGGGCGGTTTAAAAGCAGGTGAGGTGTTTATATTATTAGGCACTAACGATTTGGCTTATAATCGTAGTACTGATAGTATTGTTGAGACATTTACTAACATTTGCGATAGACTTAAATTAGAGAATCCCGCAACAGAAATTCATATTATTAGTATCTATCCTATTATTGAAGGATATACTGATATGGTTGATATTAGACAAAATAAAGATATTATTACTATTAATTCTCAACTAGAGGTATTGGCTGAGACGGATAGTAAAGTACATTATTATGATATTTATCCTCTGCTTTTAGATGACAAAGGACAGCTGGAAAAAAATTATACAAAAGATGGTTTGCATTTAACTATAGAAGGTTATCAGAAAGTGTGTGAAGTATTGCAAGAAGCATTGGTGTAAGTGTAGTATATTTTTTAGATGTAGTTGGAAACCGAATTCTATTCAGAAAGACTAGAAGTAGTTAAAAGATATCATCAATAATGCTATTTTAATAATAACTCTAATATAGAGGAGACAAAATGAAATATTACGTTAATCAACAAGCGCCACGAAGTGGGCAAGGTACAAAAGATTATCCATTCAAATCTATCCAAGAAGCTGCCAATTTAGCAAAGCCAGGGGATGATATTTTAGTTTATCCAGGTATTTACCGAGAAAATGTTAACCCGATAAATGGGGGGACGGCCGAAGCGCGTATCACCTATACCTCTGTCGAGAAAGGAGGTGCGATTATCACAGGGGCAGAATCCGTTAAAAATTGGGAGCAGTATGATGGTAATGTGTGGGTAGCACGCATTTCTAATGGTCTTTTTGGTGATTTTAATCCTTATGTTGAACGCGTCTACGGTGACTGGTTCGTACAGACTATGGTTGCTCATTTAGGAGATGTTTTCCTTAATGATAAATCACTTTATGAAGTGTTGAGTTTGGAAAAAGTTCTTAATCCTGAAGTTTACGAAGAATCATGGGATCCAGAATTTACAGTATATACTTGGTATACAGAGCAGGATGAAGCAACAAATGAGACGGTCATCTATGCTAACTTCCAAGGACTCAATCCTAATGAAGAAAACGTTGAGATCAGCGTCCGAAAGAACTGCTTTTATCCAGTAGAAGAAGGGCGTAGCTTCATTACGGTATCAGGTTTTACTATCTGTAAAGCAGCCGTGCAATGGGCACCGCCAACAGCTCTACAAGAAGGGATGATTGGCCCACATTGGTCTAAAGGTTGGATTATCGAAGATTGTCACATTTATGAAGCTAAGTGTAGCGGTATCTCACTTGGTAAATATTACCAACCTGAAAATGATAATAAATGGAGCAAATGGAAATATAAAGACGGGACTCAGACAGAACGTGATGCGATTCTTCAAGCGCAACGTGAAGGCTGGACTAAAGAACGCATTGGTTCACATATTATCCGTCGTAATAATATTCACGACTGTGGACAAACAGGTATTGTAGGACACTTGGGATGTGTCTTCTCTATCATTGAGGATAATCATATTCACCATATCAATAACAAGAAAAATCTTGATGGAGCTGAAATTGGTGGGATTAAATTACATGCGGCTATTGATGCACAAATTCGTCGAAACCATATCCATCACTGTACGCGTGGTCTTTGGTTAGACTGGCAAGTTCAAGGAACTCGCGTCAGCCAGAATCTTTTCCATGATAATAGTATTCCTCGCGTTGTCAATGAGGAGGCCTTGAAAGCGTCAGCGGCCATCTCTATGGGAGAAGATGTCTTTGTTGAAGTTTCTCACGGTCCAACACTTTTGGACAATAACCTTTTTCTTACTGACCGTGCTGTGAAAATTGCTGCTCAAGGTGTTGCCATGGTTCATAATATCGTGGCTGGCGGACTTTTGGCAATCGGCAAAGGAACCAACAACGGTACCAAGACCTTGATGAGCCCACGTTATACCCCTTATCATGTTCCTCATCAAACTGAAGTTGCAGGTTTCATGACATTTTTACATGGTGATAATCGTTTTTACAATAATATCTTTATTCAACAAAAAATGCGATCAGAAATGGTAGCCATCATGGATTACCTCAAGGGAATTGATGATGACTGGGACGATAATAACCTAGAAGTAGGCACCTTCCCATTCAATGATTATCCAACGTTTGAAGAGTGGAACAAAGATTTTGAAGGATATTGTGGTATGGGGTCTGCACCGAGTGACCGTTACTACAAACCATTACCAGTTTGGACTGGGGGCAATATTTTCATGAATGGTGCCAAACCATCAAAAAAAGAAGTGAACTTTGCTAAAAACGCTGTTGATGAGGTAGCCATTGCTGTTATGGAAAAAGAGGATGGTTGGTATCTCGATACCAATCTATACGATGTTTTACCAGAACTCAAAACAGCAGTAATCAGTACTGAAACCCTAGGTATGGCATTTGAGCCAGAACAAAAATTTGAAAATCCAGACGGATCGCCAATTATTTTTGACACAGATTACTTCGATGATTACCATGGTTTAGTGCCGCTGGCTGGACCGTTCGTCAGTAAGGAAGCTGCCTTACAAAAACTTGCTAGCCGGTAATAATGTAAGAACTCAAAAAATCTTGCCTATAAGGTGGGATTTTTTTGGTTGCCTGCGAATAGTCAGATAAGGAGGTCTCATGGTACAAGAACTTGCAAAGAAAATCATCACTCAGGCGGTGGGATTGGATGCTCAGGACATCTATGTTCTACCGAGAGAGAATAATTACGAACTTTATATGCGAATTGGCGACAATCGTCGCTTCATGGGTGAACACAGCAAGGAGGAGATGGCTAGTCTTATCAGTCATTTTAAGTTTGTCGCTGGGATGAATGTGGGAGAAAAGCGGCGCAGTCAGCTTGGTTCCTGCGATTATGAGCTTGATGAGGCTGAGAAAGTCAGCCTACGTCTGTCCAGTGTTGGTGACTACCGTGGTCAGGAAAGTCTGGTTATTCGGATTCTTTTCAGCGGACGCATTGAACTCAAGTATTGGTTTGATGGTCTTGATAAAATCAAGGAAAAACTGGCGGGACGAGGGCTCTACCTTTTTTCGGGTCCAGTTGGAAGTGGCAAGACTACCCTTATGCATCAGCTAGTAGCAGAGCGCTTTTCTGGTCATCAGGTCATTTCCATCGAAGATCCCGTTGAAATTAAAGAACCTTCCATGCTCCAGTTACAGCTCAATGATAGCATCGGTATGACTTACGATGCTTTGATAAAGCTGTCGCTCCGCCACAGACCTGATGTTCTCATAATCGGGGAAATCCGCGATAGCGAAACAGCGCGTGCGGTCATCAGAGCTAGTCTGACAGGGACTGTGGTCTTTTCTACCATCCATGCCAAGTCTATTCCAGGAGTCTATGACAGACTTCTAGAACTTGGTGTGTCAAAAGAAGAACTAAATAACAGTCTTTGCGGCATTGCCTACCAACGTTTAATCGGAAAAGGAGGAGTGATTGATTATGCCCAAGATAGTTTCAAAAACCACCGACCAGACCAGTGGAATGCACAAATTGATCAACTGGTTGCAGACGGATATCTCAGTCCTAAAGAAGGACAAATCGAAAAAATTACGCCTGAAAGATCAGCGTAAAGTTATTCAGCTCTTTGCCAATCTCATGAGCGCAGGCTTTACCCTAACTGAAATGGTCAACTTCTTGGAACGTAGTCAACTTCTGCCGATCCAGCAAACACAGCAAATGCGAGAGAGTCTCCTAAATGGACGGGGGATGGCTGAAATGCTAGCAGAACTGGGATTTTCAGATGAGGTGGTCACTCAACTGTCTCTGGCTGATATCCACGGCAACACCCTAAAAAGTCTGCAAAAAATCGACAGCTACCTTGCTAACCTGACTCAGGTCAAGAAAAAATTAATCGAAGTAGCGACCTATCCACTTATTTTGCTGGGCTTTCTCGTTCTTATCATGCTGGGACTAAAAAATTACCTGCTGCCCCAACTAGAAGACGGCAACTGGGCAACCACTCTCATTAGTAACTTTCCAACCATCTTTCTAGGGAGTTTTTTAGTTATCCTGCTCAGCCTTTTCATCACCATCATAGCTACCAAGCGAAAAAGTCGTCTCAAACTTTGGACGCATCTATCTCGCCTTCCTTTTTTGGGAAAAGTAGCACAACTTTACCTGACAGCCTATTATGCCCGTGAGTGGGGTAATCTAATCGGACAAGGAGTGGAGCTAGCGCAGATAACTCAGCTTATGCAGAAGCAGAAATCACAGCTCTTCCAAGAAATCGGCAAGGACATGGAATCAGCTCTCCTATCTGGACGTGATTTTCATAGCAAAGTACTGGATTATCCCTTTTTCCTGAAAGAATTATCCCTCATCATCGAATACGGGGAAGTCAAGTCCAAGCTGGGGAGTGAGCTAGATATTTTTTCGGAAGAGACTTGGGCTAATTTTTTCTCCAAACTCAATAAGAGCACACAGATCATTCAGCCCATCATCTTTATCTTTGTAGCGCTGATGATTGTCATGATTTACGCAGCCATGCTGCTACCAATGTATCAAAATATGGGAGGATATTTTTAATGAAAAAACGATTGAAAAACATCACAAAAGCGACAGTAAAAGGGTTCACTCTGGTAGAAATGCTCGTGGTTCTTCTAATCATTAGTGTTCTTATGCTCCTATTTGTGCCAAATCTAAGCAAGCAAAAAGATGTGGTTCAAGAAAAAGGGAATGCTGCTGTTGTCAAAGTGGTGGAAAGCCAAATGGAGCTGTACGAGTTGGAGCATCATCAATCCGCCACTGTACAAGATTTAGAAAGCAAAGGCTACATCACCGAAGATCAAGCCAAGGCCTACAATGATTACAAAGCTAAATCTTAAAGCCTTTACGCTTTTAGAAAGCCTGCTCACGCTTTTCATTGCTAGTTTTTTAGTGATTAGTCTGTCAGGGTCTATTCAGGGCGTTTTCCAAGATGTAGAGGAGAGACTATTCTTCCTTTCCTTTGAGCATCTCTACCGAGATAGTCAACAACTAAGCCTAGCTCAAAAAAGTGATGTGACTTTGTCTGTGACAGCAAGTGGCATCCGAAATAGCAATGCTGACCTTGCTATCCCGACCAGCGTCAGCCTTTTGGACGAAAAAATCATCAACTTTGACGCCAAGGGTGGCAACTCTAGTCTAACAAAGGTTCGCTTTGCGACGGACGATGGCATCGTCACTTATCAACTGTATCTAGGGAGTGGTAAATATCAAAAAACGACGACTTAAAGCCTATATCTTACTTGAAAGCCTAATCGCGCTAGGAGTTTTAGCCACTATCGTAGCGCTTATCTTGGGGCAAATCAACCTCAATCAAAAGCAGCTAGCCCAGAGCCTACACGAGCAAGAAGTACTAGCTGTGGCGGCAATGGCGGTGCAGACTAAGCAAACTCACATAACCTTAAATGGTATCTCCGTTGAGGTAACAAGAACAAAAGCAGGGCTTTTTATCACAGAGAGTGGAAAAGAGGTCATCCGTCTTGAAAAGAATTAGCTTACCCGCCTTTACCCTTTTAGAGTGCTTGGTATCTTTGCTGGTTATCATCGGTTCGGTCCAAGTTTACCAAGGGCTGACGCAAGTTTTATCCAGCCAAGTTCACAGCCTTTCTGACAACCACCAAGAAGACTGGCTCCTTTTTTACCAACAGTTGCATGCAGAACTCGAGGGTTCCAGCCTTATCAATGTTGAAAACAATAAGCTCTATGTTTCAAAAGGCGGGAAACACCTGGCTTTTGGCAAGTCCAAGTCAGACGACTTTAGGAAGACAAATGCTGACGGTCGTGGCTACCAGCCTATGCTATTTGGGCTAGAGAGCTCAGCCATTTCCCGAGAGAAAAATCGTGTGACCGTTCACCTGACCTTTGTGGGTGGGCTAAAAAGGAGTTTTATCTATGCTTTTGAAGAAAAAAGTTAAGGGCGGAGTCCTACTATATGCCCTCCTTATGTCAGCCATTTTCGTCTTACTTTTGCAATTCTATCTGGGGCGGGTACTGGCAGTTCAGCGGCAAAATCAAGCACAGACCTTATCAGCCAGAGCTTATTTGATAGCCCAGTTGACTGCAGACCAAGCTGATGACAAAAGCGGGGCAGTCAGCTATAAACAGGGGCGCAGCACATGGATACAGAAAAATGATACCCTGGCTGTTACCGTGACCCTAGCTGACGGGCAATCTTATCAGTACCACTTTTTCAAAAAGAAAGCAGAAAAAGAGGAGAAAAAAATAAATCCTGAAGAAAAAAGAACGGCTCAATCCGTGGCGTCGGAAGAAAAAGCAGGACTTTCAGAGGCAGTTGTCGAACCGGCTGAAGAAGCCACAGAAACCAAGGATGAATAAGTGGGAGTTTTTGTCAAAACTTCCATTTTTTGATATGATAATACCATGAATTTTGAAAAGATAGAAGCAGCTTATGAGCTGATTTTGGAAAATATCCAACTGATTGAAAACGACCTTAAAACTAACATTTATGATGCTCTGATTGAGCAAAATTCTTTTTACCTAGGTGCTGAAGGGGCGTCTGAAACGGTTATTGCTAACAATGTCAAACTAAGAGCTCTTGAATTGACCCAAGAGGAATGGCGTCGCGCCTTCCAATTCATCTTTATCAAGGCTGGGCAGACGGAAAGCTTGCAGGCCAATCATCAATTCACGCCTGACAGCATAGGTTTTATCCTGCTCTTTTTGCTGGAAACTCTCACTGACAAGAATCAGCTAGATATCCTCGAAATTGGTTCAGGTACAGGAAATCTGGCCCATACTCTAATGGCAAACACTAGCAAACGTTTAGATTACATGGGAATTGAGTTAGACGACCTCCTTATTGATCTCTCAGCCTCAATCGCTGATGTCATGGGCTCTAGCGTCAGCTTTGTCCAAGAAGACGCTGTTCGCCCGCAGATTCTTAAAGAAAGCGACGTTATCATCAGCGACCTACCTATCGGTTACTACCCCAACGACGCCATTGCTAGCCGCTACATCGTAGCTGCCGCTAAGGGCGAGCACACCTATGCCCACCACCTACTCATGGAACAGTCACTCAAGTACCTGAAAGCTGATGGTCTGGGTCTTTTCTTGGCGCCGACGGATCTTTTGACCAGCCCCCAGTCGTCTCTTTTAAAAAAATGGCTGAGCGGTTATGCTAGTGTCCTTGCAGTCATTACCCTGCCAGAAAGCCTATTTGGTCGCAAAGATAAGGCAAAAGCTATCTTTATCTTGCAAAAACAAAGCAGTGCACCAAAAGAAACCTTTGTCTATCCTATAACAGATCTTCAAAACCAAGATGTTATAGTAGAGTTTATGACTAAATTCAAAAGTTGGGCCAAATGACCATGTGAAATTCACCCAAGAATGTGATAGAATAGAAGCAAATCTATTAAAGAGGTAAATCATGTCAAAAACAATTGCAATCAATGCAGGAAGCTCTAGCCTGAAATGGCAACTTTACAATATGCCTGAAGAAACTGTTGTGGCATCAGGACTGATTGAACGTATCGGTTTAGCTGATTCTGTATCTACCGTTAAATTTGATGGTCGCAAAGAGTCTGAAACCCTTGACATTCATGACCACCACCAAGCCGTTAAAATTCTCTTGGATGACTTGATTCGTTTTGAAATTATTGCAAGCTACGATGAGATTACGGGTATTGGACACCGTGTCGTTGCTGGTGGTGAAAATTTTAAAGAATCAACCGTTATCGGTGAAAAAGAAATCCTAGAAATCGAAGAGTTGAGCGCACTTGCTCCGCTTCATAATCCAGCTCACGTGGCTGCTATTCGTGCTTTCGAAGAAGTTTTGCCAGAAGTGCTTAACGTGGCTGTTTTCGACACAGCTTTCCACACAACGATGCCAGCCAAGGCTTACCGTTACCCAGTACCAAAAGCTTACTACACTGAAAATCAGGTGCGTAAGTACGGAGCTCACGGAACAAGCCATTACTACGTATCACAAGAAGCGGCAAAATATCTTGGAAAACCAGTTGAAGAAACCAAAGTCATCACAGCTCACATCGGAAATGGCGTGTCAATCACAGCCGTTGACGGCGGTAAGTCTGTGGATACCTCAATGGGCTTCACCCCACTTGCAGGCCCAATGATGGGAACTCGCTCAGGCGACATTGACCCAGCTTTAATTCCTTATTTGGTGGCAAATCGTCCAGAATTGGCTGACGCTGCAGCAGTTGTCAACGTCCTGAACAAAGAATCAGGTCTTCTTGGTATCTCTGGAACATCAAGTGACATGCGCGATATTATCGCGGGTTATGAAGCGGGTGAAGAAGATGCGACCTTGGCTTTTGACATGTACATTGATCGCTTGAAAAAATACATTTCACAATACTTTGGTGTTTTGAATGGAGCGGATGCCCTTATCTTCACAGCAGGTGTCGGTGAAAACTCTGCACCGGTTCGTAAAGCTGTCGTAGACGGATTGACTTGGTTTGGTATGGAACTTGATCCAGAAAAGAACGTCTTTGGAGCAGTTGGTGAGATTTCAACACCAGATTCAAAAGTGAAAGTATTTGTCATCCCAACTGATGAAGAATTGGTCATCGCGCGTGACGTTGAACGTTTGAAAACAAAGGCATAAATAGAACAAGAGGCTAGGTTGTCATAACCAAGCCTTTTTGTTATAATGAAAATCTAAGAAAACGCTTACTATGAGGTGAATTAATGTCAAAAACAATTGCAATCAACGCAGGAAGCTCAAGTCTCAAATGGCAACTTTACAAAATGCCAGAAGAGGAGGTCTTGGCAGCAGGTGTTGTCGAACGTATCGGTCTTAAGGAGTCAATTGTTACCGTAACATATAATGGCAAAAAAGAAAGGCAGACGCTGGATATTGCAGACCACGGTCAGGCAGTAAAAATCTTACTTGATGATTTGATTCAATTTGGCATTATCGCTAGCTATGACGAAATTACTGGTGTTGGACACCGTGTCGTTGCTGGTGGTGAAAATTTCAAAGAATCTGTTCTAGTTGATGATGACGTGTTAGCAGAGATTGAAGACTTAGCGGCTCTTGCCCCTCTTCACAATCCAGCCAATGCTGCAGGAATCCGTGCCTTTAAGGAAATTTTGCCTGACATCACGTCGGTGGCTGTCTTTGACACGGCATTTCATACAACCATGCAGCCTCATACCTATTTGTACCCAATCCCACAGAAGTACTACACAGACTACAAGGTGCGTAAATATGGGGCTCATGGGACAAGTCACTTTTATGTTGCTAATGAAGCTGCCAAGTATCTAGGAAAGCCAATCGAAGAACTTAAACTAATTACGGCTCATATCGGTAACGGCATTTCTATTACAGCCAATTACCGCGGCCAATCTGTGGATACCTCGATGGGCTTTACCCCGCTAGCGGGCCCAATGATGGGCACTCGCTCAGGCGATATTGACCCAGCCATCATTCCTTATCTGGTAGAGCATGCTCCTGACCTAGCGGATGCCGCTGCGGTGGTGAACATGCTTAACAAGCAATCAGGACTCCTTGGAGTGTCTGGACTTTCAAGTGATATGCGTGATATTGAGGCAGGACTTCAGGCAAAAGATAAACATGCGGTGCTGGCCTATAACATCTTTATTGACCGAATCAAGAAATTTATCGGTCAGTATTTTGCGGTTTTAAACGGAGCTGACGCCATTGTTTTCACGGCTGGTATGGGGGAAAATGGGCCTCTCATGCGCCAAGATGTCATTGAAGGTCTGTCGTGGTTTGGCATGCACATTGATCCAGAAAAAAATGAAACTCGTGGCATTTCAGGAGAAATTTCAACCCCAGATTCGAAGGTTAAAGTCTTGGTGATTCCAACAGATGAAGAATTGGTTATCGCCCGCGATGTTGAAAAATTGAAAAAATAAGAAAAGAGCTGGCTTCAGCTCTTTTACTCTGTTTCAAAATGAATGGATTTGTCAGTTGTGTCCACGGTCACTTGTCCACCGATGGTAATGGTGAAAAGAGGCTGTGTATGGGCAAAATCCAAGTCATACATCACTGGAACGGTTTTCAGATAAGGGTATTTTTCCAAGATAGCCATGAAAATATCTTCTGTCATCTTAGTTTCTTTTGGAAAGCGCCCAAAGAGGACGGCTTTTGGTTCTGGATAGGCTTGAAAGATAGCTGTCAGATGCCTAAGGATGATTTCATAAGTATCATCTTCGGCTTCCTCTAAGAAGAGAATGTAGTCATTTGGTCGAGGAGCAAATTCAGTTCCTGTCAAGAGGTTGAGGGTCGAAATGTTGCCACCGATAGCTGTACCTGAAGCTCTTCCATGATGGTAAACCTTCCACTCGGTCGGGAAGAAATGGCGAGGTTGGGTCGGGTCGTACCAAGGATCGCTAGACCAGTCGGGGCTTGGTGTCAGGTCGTAGGTATTCGAAGTCACCGCCCTAAGCCAGCTTTCAGTTTGGTATTTTTGGCCGTCAATCATTTTAAAACTACTGTAGCTTGGTCCCATGTAAGTCTGCATGCCGGTCTTGGAGTAAATGGCATTAAGCAGGGCGGTAGTATCAGAGTAGCCACAAAAAATCTTAGGATGTTTGGCAATGATATCGTAATTTAGATAAGGTAAAAGCTCGTTGCAGTTGAAGCCCCCGATGGTGGTTAGAATGGCATCAACGGAGTCATCGGCAAAAGCAGCTTCCAAGTCGGCGACACGACTGGCGATCGAGGCAGAGTAAAAGACATCATTTTCAAAATAATTGTCCGAAAATGAAATCTGAAAACCTAGTTCTTCCAGTTTTTCCTTGGCAGAAAGGTTAGCTTCAAAGCCCCCTAAACGTTCAATAGACGAAGATGGACTGACGATACGGATATGGTCACCTTTGGCAAGTTTTTTCATAAGCGCCTCCTTCGGATAAATTGTTCCTAGTATAGCAGATTTTAAATATGACGTAAAGACCTTAAAATAGAAAAACTGAGACTCGATTTGAAAAAATTCTCCCCAAATTATTTTCAAAGTTTACCGAACTTAACCAGACGAAAAAAACAAAAAAGCCCGAATTTACGGGCTTTTCGTTAGGTTAAATCCTGTTAAAACAGGTATTGAAAGGCGGTAGACGGATTTGAACCGACGATCAAGCTTTTGCAGAGCCGTGCCTTACCACTTGGCTATACCGCCGTAACAGATAGTATTCTATCGTAAAAAGTGCACTTCGTCAAGGGGAAAATGAAGATGATGCATGGCTCAATTTTGTAAACGTCTATTGATAAAGGTACTATAAGCTATTTTTCCATGAAAGAGCAACACGGAATGAGGCACCTGTCTAGAAACCTGAAGGGCAGACAGGTTTTTATATTTTTGTTATAATAGATTGGAATGACAGTAAGCATGATTGAAGACAATAACTACTTTAGTTCAGGGAAAGGATAAGCCATTATGGTCGTAGGAGCAATCTAGCAGAGATAGTCTGGCCTTAAGGTCAGTCAGTTATAGCGACAAGTGTTTTATTATATATTACTAGAAACTAAAGGAACCAATCATGTTTAAACAAACTTACCGTCATAATATTGCTCTTCTTTGGGCAAGTGAATTCTTATCGTTTTTTGGGATAACCAGTTTTTGGTTACTCTTCCTTAGTCAACACGGCATGACACTCTGGCAAATAGGTGTTCTAGAGAGTATTTTTCATGGGACTAGTCTTTTATCAGAAGTACCTTCTGGTATCTTAGCAGATCGCTTTTCCTATAAGACAAATCTTTATGTGAGTCGTTTGGCCAGTATATTATCTGCCCTCTTGATGTTGGTGGCATCTGGTAATTTTTGGGTTTATGCCTTGGGAATGGTTGTCAGTGCTTGGGCCTATAATTTTGACTCGGGGACAAGCTCTGCGATGCTTTTTGAATCAGCTAAAGAGGCTGGTCTTGAGAATAAGTATCTGCGAATTTCTAGCTTTATGTCAGGTGTTTCAGAAGCAACTCGCACCCTTGGAACAGTTTTATCTGGCTTTTTTGTACATGGACTTTTGGATGTTACCTATGTTATTCAAATAGTGTTTGCGATTTTGGCTATGGTTCTGATTTGGTTTATGAAAGAGCCTAGTATTAAAGTTTCTAGGGATAAAAATCCTAGTTTAACAGTGATTATTGAGACGGTTAGGGAGACTTTTAAGTCCAATCCTAACCTGTTAAAATGGCTTTTGACTAGTCAGATTATCTGTGTCCTCATGTGCATGTTTTATTTTTACTATCAAAATGAATTGACGGCTTTGACGTCATGGCAGATCAGCTTAGTCATGCTTTGTTCGAGTGGAATCAACATTGGAGCGGTCTTCTTGGCTAGTCGTATTGGAGAAAAGTGCCAATCTGTAGTCATTTTTCCCTTTATCGTGGGCTTAACAGGTTTACTTTATCTTGTGGCCATTCTTAAAGCGCCGGCTGTCTATGTTGTAATTTATCTCTTGACTGATGGTCTCTACGCTCTTTTTCTGCCTATTTTCACGAATGATTTACAACATAACATTCCAAGTGATGTTAGAGCGACCCTGTTAAGTGTTAATAGTATGTTTTTTAGTCTATCTATGATCATCATTTTTCCTCTAACTGGATTTGTTATTGATTATTTAGGTTTTTCTAAGACTTTTTTATGGCTTGGGCTCCTTCTCCTTGTTTTGGTTCCCGTTTTATTAAAAGAGTATCGATATTTGCCTCAAAAAGAGATATAGGGGAAGAGGAAATAGGAAAAGAAGTGAGAAATTAGCACTATATATCTTGCTTAAACCAAAGAAATTTGGTAAAATAGCTAAGTTGTCTAACAACAAATACTCATTTTAGATGAATTGTGGGCTTGTTGCTCGAAAGAGTGAGTCTGCAAGCTGAAATCTAAAAGAGGACTAAAAAACATAAAGGAGAAACTACTCATGGCAGTAATTTCAATGAAACAATTGCTCGAGGCTGGTGTTCACTTTGGTCACCAAACTCGTCGCTGGAACCCTAAGATGGCTAAGTACATCTTCACAGAGCGTAACGGTATCCACGTTATCGACTTGCAACAAACTGTAAAATTGGCTGACCAAGCTTACGAATTCGTTCGTGATGCAGCAGCAAACGACGCAGTTATCCTTTTCGTAGGGACTAAAAAGCAAGCTGCTGAAGCAGTTGCTGAAGAAGCTGCGCGTGCAGGTCAATACTTCATCAACCACCGTTGGTTGGGTGGAACTCTTACAAACTGGGGAACAATCCAAAAACGTATCGCTCGTTTGAAAGAAATCAAACGCATGGAAGAAGAAGGAGTTTTCGAAGTTCTTCCTAAGAAAGAAGTTGCACTTCTTAACAAACAACGCGCTCGTCTTGAGAAATTCTTGGGCGGTATCGAAGATATGCCACGTATTCCAGACGTTATGTACGTTGTTGACCCACATAAAGAGCAAATTGCTGTTAAAGAAGCTAAAAAACTTGGTATCCCTGTAGTTGCTATGGTTGATACTAACGCTGATCCAGATGACATCGATGTGATTATCCCAGCTAACGATGATGCTATCCGCGCTGTTAAATTGATCACTGCGAAAATGGCTGACGCTATTATCGAAGGACGTCAAGGTGAGGACGCAGAGGTTTCATTCGAAGAAGAAACAGCATCAACTGAATCAATCGAAGAATTGGTAGAAGTTGTAGAAGGTAAATAAGAATTAAGCTACTGTGGTCTTAAGAAAAGCGGATGATTTTAGGAAATTTATCTAAATCACTAGCTTTTTAGTCCGAGTGCCATGTGGCACATAGATAATAGCTCGTGTACACTTCGGCTCGTCTATTGACCGCTAGAAGCGTACGCATCAAAACTTGAACCAACCCAAGAGGGCAGAGCGTTCCTGCTCTGTCCTCTGTTTTGATTCATTGATTTTCAAAAGGCGACGAGGTCGCTGGTTATAGTTACTTTTCGCTATAGTGGAGGTCAGTAGCTCACTATAATTGTTGACAAGGGGCGAGATATTTGCTCACAAAAAGGAATAAAACACTCTTAGAGTGGTCGCCTTCACCCTACACCACCTAAGAAAAGTAACAAAAGAATTCGTAAAAAATAAAGGAGAAAAACCATGGCAGAAATTACTGCAAAACTCGTTAAAGAATTGCGTGAAAAATCAGGTGCCGGCGTTATGGACGCGAAAAAAGCACTTGTAGAAACTGATGGTGACATCGAAAAAGCGATTGAATTGCTTCGTGAAAAAGGCATGGCTAAGGCAGCTAAAAAAGCTGACCGTGTTGCGGCTGAAGGTTTGACAGGTGTTTACGTAAACGGCAACGTTGCAGCGGTTATCGAAGTTAATGCTGAAACTGACTTTGTTGCGAAAAATGCTCAATTTGTTGACTTGGTTAACGAAACAGCTAAAATCATTGCAGAAGGAAAACCAGCTAACAACGAAGAAGCCCTTGCTTTGACAACTTCAACAGGTGAAACTCTTGAGGCAGCTTACATCAACGCAACTGCAACAATTGGAGAAAAAATTTCATTCCGCCGTTTTGCCCTTCTTGAAAAAACTGACGAGCAAGCGTTCGGTGCATACCAACATAACGGTGGACGTATCGGCGTTATCTCAGTAATCGAAGGTGGCGACGAAGCCCTTGCTAAGCAAGTATCAATGCACATTGCTGCAATGAAACCAACTGTATTGTCATACACAGAACTTGACGAGCAATTCGTTAAAGATGAGTTGGCACAGCTTAACCACAAAATTGAGCAAGACAACGAATCACGTGCAATGGTTGGTAAACCAGCACTTCCATTCTTGCAATACGGATCAAAAGCACAGCTTTCTGATGAAGTAATCGCAGCTGCTGAAGAAGCTATCAAAGCTGAATTGGCTGCTGAAGGTAAACCAGAAAAAATCTGGGATAAAATCATTCCAGGTAAAATGGATCGCTTCATGCTTGACAATACTCAAGTTGACCAAGCTTACACTCTTCTTGCTCAAGTTTACATCATGGACGACAGCAAAACAGTTGAGGCTTACCTTGACAGTGTAAATGCAAAAGCAGTTGCATTTGCTCGTTTTGAAGTGGGTGAAGGTATCGAGAAAGCTTCAAACGACTTTGAAGCTGAAGTTGCAGCAACAATGGCAGCAGCTCTTAACAACTAAGTTTGTCTATAAAGACAGAAAAAAGGTGGGATTGCCCTGCCTTTTTTTCGCTTTTATGCAGGCTGACTTAGTTTTTTACACTCAAAAAGGCTTCATAATCTCCACGATGGATTTACCCACTAGGGAAATTTTAGAGCCACTTAGTTTATTTCCAATACTTTTTTGACCATAACAAAACACTCCTCTTGCTAGTTTACTAGAAAGAGGAGTGTTTGTCGTATGTCTCATATTATTGGGCTAGTGCCAACAAATATGATTTCAAACTCGCTTTTACTATTTGAGTTTGGATTTTTGTTTTGTGTCTAAGGGATGCTTTTTCCCAAAAGTACTTTTAGTGGCTAAAGGTGTTTAGACCAAAGATAAGGGATAGACTTCCCATAATGATACCAGCTAGGATAACACCGAGCATGACTGCTGTGACACTGCGTTTGAAATCCCAGTCAAGGATGGATGCAGCTAAAGTACCAGTCCAAGCACCGGTTCCAGGTAGAGGAATGCCCACAAAGAGTAAGAGTGCAAAGAAGACGCCTTTATCACCAGCGGCTTTGGACAACTTTTCGCCTCCACTATGACCTTTTTTAAGACACCAAGTGAAAAATTTTCCAGTAAATGGCTTATCAGCACCCCACTCCAAGACCTTGCGAGCAAAGAAGAAGATGATAGGAACGGGAATCATATTACCAATAACTGAGATAGCTAGAGCCTGGGTGAAGGGAATGCCAGAGGCGATACCAAAGGGGACAGCTCCTCGGAGTTCGATGAGAGGGATCATTGAGATGAGGAGCGTGATAAGATAATTCATGGTTTAGAAATAACCTTTCTGAGTGATACCTTTCTATTTTATCCTATCCTCAGTCAGTGGGCAAGTATTTTGTCGTCAGTTGCTGGAAAACACAAGATTCTGGGTAGCCATCACGGCAGACTCAGAATCTTAATGGTTTAAGCTAAATCGGTGGTTTCCAATAGCTGGTACAGGGCTCCATAGAGATTGGCATCGTTGCCAAAGTGGGTTGGGATAATAGAGAGATCGGCTACATTCATGCTAAGTAGGGGAGAGCCTTCAATGATGATGGCAAATTGGCGGTTGATTTCGTCAATCAAGAGCGGTTGAGAACTAATTCCCCCGCCAATAGCGTAAGTTGTCAAGTCAAGAAAGGCTTGTAGGTTTAAAATCAGATAGGCAATTTGGCGACAGTAGTGTTGGAAAATCGCTAGGGCTTCTTTGTGCCCGTTTTTAATAGCTTCAAAGGCTAAATGCCCATTTTTGAGGTCGCTGTTACCAGTAGCTTGATTGACATCTGAAATCATCTGAACGGCAGAGCCGATGAATCCGACCATTTTTTCTCTCTCAGGTTTACTGGCTTCGAGCACCGACAGGCTGAGCTCGCCGGCCTGAAAATGGGGTCCCGAGCGCAGCTTTCCGTCCAAAATAATCCCACCACCAACACCAGTACCAAGAACGATAACGGCAGCGTCACTAACTCCTTTGAGACTTCCCAGCCAGATCTCAGCTAGGGCAGCGGCTTTGGCGTCGTTTTGAACGCTGACAGGCAGGTCATACTTGTCCTTGATGACCTGAGCCAAGCAGAGCTGATCTAAGTAAGTCAGCGCACCGCCAAAATAAATGGTTCCAGTAGTCGTATCCACCTTTCCAGGCACGCTGAAAGCTACTCCAGAAATTAGCTCTAAATGTTGGTCGATAATGCTGTCAATGCTGGCTAGAAAGCTGTCCAGAGAATCTGTAGGAGTTGGTAATTTGTCGGCAGAGACGAGCTTTCCATTTTCCTGCATAAGGGCGTATTTGATGTTTGTTCCACCGACATCAATGGTTAGATAATATTTCATAATCTACTTACCAAGTTGAATCAGGAAGAAAAGCGTGTGTGTCAAAAGATTGTTTCGACGATTTTCGCATGCTTGACATTCTGATTCATATTTCCTTTCGCGATTAGTCGAGGTCGCGACCGTTTGTGGCAATGACCTTTTTGTACCAATCAAATGATTTTTTCTTACTGCGTTTGAAAGTGCCTGTTCCATCATTGTTGCGGTCAACGTAGATGAAGCCATAGCGTTTTGACATTTCACCAGTACTTGCAGCGACAAGGTCAATACAGCCCCAGGTGGTGTAGCCCATCAATTCGACCCCATCTTCATTGATGGCTTGGTTCATGGCAATGATATGGTCGCGCAGGTAGTTGATACGGTAGTCGTCTGAGACATAGCCGTTTTCATCTGGCTCATCAATAGCGCCAAGGCCATTTTCCACGATAAACATTGGTTTTTGGTAACGATCCCAGATGGTATTAAGGGTGATACGAAGGCCTAATGGGTCGATTTGCCAGCCCCACTCAGAAGCTTTGAGATAAGGGTTTTTCACAGAGGCAAATACATTGCCTTCGGTTTGTTCAACATTTTCTGGATCAGTTGAAACCACTCGGCTTGAGTAGTAGGAGAAGGAGACAAAGTCAACAGTGTGTTCTTTTAGGAGTGTCAGGTCTTCTTCTGTCATATGGATATCTAGCCCTAGCTTTTCAAATTTTTTCTTAGCATAATTTGGATACTGGCCGCGAGCTTGCACATCAATGAAGAAGTAGTTTTCACGGTCTTCCTGAAGTCCAGCCCAGACATCATTTGGATTGCAGGTATTTGGATAAAATTGCCCAGCAGCTAACATACAGCCGACCTTGTTTTCTGGGTCAATTTGGTGCGCAATTTTTGTGGCCAAAGCTGACGCTACCAGTTCATGATGAGCGGCTTGGTATTTGATTTGATCAGGATTTTCATAATCTTCGATGTAAATACCAGCTCCCATAAACGGCGCATGGAGAATCATATTGATTTCGTTAAAAGTAAGCCAGTATTTGACCAAGCCCTTGTAACGAGTGAAAAGAACCGTTACAAGACGTTGGTAAAATTCAATTAGTTTACGGTTACGCCAACCTCCGTAATGTTCAATCAAGTACATAGGGCAATCAAAGTGAGTGATGGTTACAAGTGGTTCGATACCGTATTTGTGGCATTCTTTAAAAACGTTTTCGTAGAATTGAAGCCCGGCTTCGTTTGGCTCAAGCTCGTCCCCTTTAGGAAAAATACGAGACCAACCGATAGACATGCGGTAGGTTTTGAAGCCCATTTCCGCAAAAAGCGCAATATCTTCTTTGTAGTGATGATAGAAATCAATGGCTTCTTTAGCTGGGTAGAGGTACCCTTCTTCAAAGTGATACATTTTTTTCTGGCCGGTGATGATGGCGAATCGGTCTTCACCGATTGGTACAACATCGACGTTGGCTAAGCCACGACCATCGGCGTCATATGCTCCCTCGCATTGGTTTGCGGCTGTTGCTCCGCCCCAAAGGAAGTTTTTTGGAAATTCAGGATATGCTGTCATGAGAAATTCTCCTTGTGTTTAAAGTACGAGCGTGATATGGTTTTCAGGTTTGAGAAGCTCCTCGGCTAGGTAAGGGGTAGGTAGCTCTTGACCATTAAGCATAAGCTTGCTGAAACCTGATTCTTTATGATTTGGATTTTCTACAGTGATATGGAGAACTTTTCCACGGAAGATTTTATCCATTGTAAAGCTGTCCCAGTCTTTTGGAATGGCTGGCGCTAATTTGAGACCAGCAAGGTCTGGACGAAGTCCCAAGATACCTTCGACACAACCTACCATAACAGTTGAGGCAGTTCCTGTCAACCAATGAACATGAGAATGTCCGTGGTTAGGGCTTGCTGGACCTTCAGTAAATTGTCCATAACAGTAGGGTTCCAATTGACGAATATCAGCTTGATCGTTCTGTGCAGCGGGAGCATTTTCCATAAAGTATGTGAAGGCACGCTCACCTTGTCCGCGAAGGGCTTCTGCTAGAATCAACCACCCTTGGGATTGAGAGAAGATTCCTGCATTTTCTTTATTGCCTTGGTTATAAATAACAGCAAGGGCACCATCGAAAGCATGTTTATGGTATGGAGGGTCCATGAGGATAGCACCGTAACTTGTATTGAGGCGGTTAAAGACATTATCCATAGCTAGCTTGGCTTGTCTGTCGTCAGCAAGGCCACTAATAACTGCCCAGCTTTGAGGGTTGAGCCACATATTGGCTTCAGGTGCGCAAGCTTCTCCGATACGCTCGCCTGCTTCAGTGTAGCCACGTACGAAGCGGTCATGATCCCAGCAAAGCTCCTGAATTTTTTGTCCCATTGACTCTTGTTCAGAATCAAGGAAAGTTAGGTAGTCTGCGTCAGCTTTTTCGCGAGCAAAAATCTTCAAGATACTAAGAGCGTAGTAGTATTGCAAAGCGACAAATGACGATTCACCCTGTGCGCCAAGACGGAGACAATCGTTCCAGTCAGCGTGAAGTCCGGCTGGCATACCATGTGGCCCAAGATTATCCATTGAGAACTGGATAGCAGCTTTTAAGTGGTCGTAAACGGTAGCCTCTCCTTTATTGGCGTAAGGGATAACTTCATCAAGGAAAGCAGTGTTTCCAGTCTCCGCGATATATTTGTAGACCGTTGGGAAAAGCCAGAGGGCATCGTCGGCGCGATAGGCTGGATGTCCAGTTTCTTGAACGTAGGAAGCGTCGTCTGGAGTGTCCTCGTGTCCAGGATTGTGAGTGAATTTAACCAGTGGTAGTCCACCGCCGTTATCAACTTGTGCTGATAACATGAAACGAATTTTATCAAGAGCCATTTCAGGAGCTAAGTGGATAATCCCTTGAATATCTTGAACAGTATCTCGGTAGCCGTAGCCGTTACGTAGTCCACAGTAAATGAGAGAAGCTGCGCGTGACCAGATAAAGGTCATGTAACAGTTATAAGCATTCCAAGTGTTAATCATAGTGTCAAAGACAGGACTTGGTGTTTTGACTTGCAAGCTCTCTAGGCGCCCGCTCCATTCTGCGCGGAGTTCATCAACTTCAGCAGTAACGGTTTCTTTAGCATTTTCATAGCTGGCAACAATAGCTTGCGCTTCATTAGAATATTTTTCGCCTAGCACAAAGACAAGAGTCTTACTTTCATTAGGGGCAAGGGTCACTTTGCTTGCAAGAGCGCCACAAGGATTTTCGTTGTAGTTGTTTGTATTTCCAAGATTACCTGAAGTAACCCCGACAGGTTTATCGTAACCATTGTAGCGTCCTAGAAAGGCTTTTTTATCTCCACAGAAAGAAGAAACAGGATGACCTGCTAGACCAAAGAAGCGTTCAGTAACATTTTTTTCGTCAACTTGTTCATCTTCCTCAAGGGCGTTAAGATTGCCGTGAATTTGTTGAACAATACGGTTCTCTTGAAAAGCTGTGCGTGAAATGAAAAGAGAGTATTGTAGATTGACTTGGTCTTGCTCATAGTTGCTGTGGTTAGTAAATTCAGCGTAACCAGTCAAAGTCAAATGACGTTCTTGGTCAGAAGTATTTGTCACGTCAATGGCCCAAACCTCGTAACTTTTACCTTTAGGGACATAATAAGTAGCTTCTGAATGAATCCCTGCATAATCAGCTACCATTTTAGTATAGCCAAGACCGTGGTGACATTTACTGATGTAGTCTTTCAAATCCTTTCCAACGGGTTGCCAAGAAGCAGACCAGAAGTCTTGGCTATCATCATCGCGAAGATAAATGTAGCGGCCGGGTTGGTCAAAGTTGTTGAAGACATAACGGAGAATACGGCCATTGGCGCCAGATTTGGCAAAGCTGTAACCTCCTGCGTTGTTTGAAATGATTGCTCCGTACTCTGGTGAACCTAGGTAGTTAACCCAAGGCGTTGGAGTATCTGGTCTGTCAATCACATATTCACGATTGACATCGTCAAAATAACCGTATTTCATGAAAAGTGTTCCTTACTGTAATGTTATAGTGATGTGATGTGTGTGGTTGTTGAGTTTTTGTAGTTGCTCTTTGCTGATAAAGGCAAAGGCATCATCAGTAATTGGAAGGTCTTGTCCGTCACAAGTTGCAGCAACGACAACATACTGTCCAAAATCTTTGCGTCTAGGATTTTCATAAGTGATTTCCAAGTTTTTTCCTGAAAACTTAGTCAAGATAGTAGCTCTGCCTTTGTCATCGAATTGCTCGGTCAAGAGTTTTGGATAGAGAATCAAATCCCCGGCCTTGCCTTGAACGCCGAAGACCTCGGTAACCATAGTTAGCATGTACCAACTAGCCGCTCCTGTTAGGTAGTGGTAAACACCACGACCATCAGCACGGAAGTACTCTGGAATACCTGGATAGATACGAGATCTTTCAAAATTAAGGCTGGTGTCAGCTAGCGATTTAAGTGCCTTCCAACCTTCTTTGGCAAAGCCACGACGATAGAGAGCGTTGGCATACATGACTGTCATGTGGGAAAAGACGGCGCCGTTTTCTTTTTCGCCATAGGCAAAGCCAAACATGCGTCCGAGGTCGGTTTTGACTTCTCTAAAGTCGGTATTGAGACGGTAGCCTCCGATTTCCTTGCGGTAGAGGTGACGATCAGCGCTGACCGTGATTTTCCTGATTTGGCTATCGGTTGCCACATAGTTCATGATGCTAAAGACCTGTCCAGTTAACATCATATGTGGCATATCCTTGTAATAACCGTCAGTGGCCTTTCCGCTATTATCGTAGTAGGAATTGTACCAGCCCTCGTCTTCATTGATGTCAATCCATTCATTTTCTTGGAGAAAATGGCGGAGCCAGTTAGCTTTTTGAATCAGATTGAGAGCAATCTCTGATAGAGAGATTGTGATTTTATGACCATTGACCTTGTGTTGGCACTGGTTGACATAGTTATCTAAAATCTGTTGTTTGCGTGAGATTTGGTCGTAAATATCAGCATCATTTTTGAGCAGAAGTCCAACCTCTTCTAAAATCTCAATGGATTCAAGTCCTCCTTTATTTTCGAGGAGACGAATAAGGGACGCAAGCTCCATTAGATTACCAGAATAGGCGGCTGTAAAGGCAACGCTCTCTCCATTTTCTTCAGCCATATCCAAGGCGTCATTCCAGTCAGCTCCACGGAGACGATAGATGTTGTGTTGTCCTACTTCATAAAAGCCAGTCAGATGCTGAATGAGGAGGTGCTCTAAGATACTTCCCATATAAACGTCGTCTGATTGTGTGCGTTGCTCATTTCCATAAGCCTCGCTCCAAAACTGGTCAAAGGCAGTCCCCCGCTTGATTTGCGGATCTTTGAAATAGGAAACCTGCTTGTTGAGAATGCCAATATCCCCTGTTTGGTCAATATAGAGCTTGGTGGTTATCAAGGGCCAGAGCGCGTGATCCATCCAGACACGGGCAATACCATTACGGTCAGCAAGAAAATTGCCTCGTCCCTCACCAATAATGGTAGCGTTGGTTCCGTCCAGTCGAACCCCTTTAAAGTTGTTGACAATCATATCGCCGACCTGATTTGGTTCCATGAGTAGAAGTGAAAGGCAGTCTTGCCAAAGATCACGCCAGCCGCGCCCCCCACGACCGTAATCATGATGAGGAAGGAAAGAACAGCCGAAAATACGACGCAAGAAGGGTTGGAAACAAATCCATTTCATCAGTCGGTCAATGTCTTTGTCTGCGGTTTGAAAATTGACACTGACTTTTTCTTGCCAGTAAGTTTTGGTCTCCGCTAACTTTTCTTGGACGCTTTGGACTGTGCTATATGCTTTTGCGACAGGTTCAATTTTTTCAGGGGATTCGCTAATACCAAGGAGGACGATGAAGGATTTTGTTTGACCGGCTTCCAAGGTAAAGGGTTCAAAACTGAAAGCTCCCATAGCTTCACGTCCATCAATCTGAAATCCAGCTTCAACCCCAGCTCTGCCATTATCCTGAATCAAAGCACGAGGATGTGTAAAACTGCCACCTTCGCCGATAAAATCTTCAACGGTAGGGAAAAAGGTTCTTGGAGTATTTCCGTCTTGATCAAAGCCCACAACATAATAGGTATGATGGTTAAGTCTGTGCCCCCGCTCATCAAAGGACATGGTAGGTGTCACATAGATACCCTTCTTGTCCGTCTTGATGCGGTGAAGCATGGAAGTGACATTCCTATGGTCGCGCAGGTTATCGGCGCTTCGCCCAAAGATGGGAATGGCTGCTGTCGCTGTCAGTTCTTGCGGGAAGTCAGCCTTGTTTGTGATATCTACCTGCGTGATTTCTACATTATCATCAGAAGGGATAAAGGAAGTCGTCACCGCCCTGAGCTTAAGCTCAGATAAGTCACGTTCTAGCTGATGCCACATAAAACCTGCGTGAATACAACTGTCCTCTTGGTTAGGGTTAAATTTTTGAGCCTCTTGTTGAGCGGACTGACCCGTCACGGAAGCTAGGAGTCCATCGCCAGTCTTAATCCAAAAATTTCGCGTAGAGCGGCTGTTGTGCAGGTCGTCGACACTAACGGGCTCTAGTAGGAAATGTTCTTGGTCAATCTTAGCGTCACCACCCAAGTTTGGAGCGATAGCACTCTTTAATCCCATTTCTGATGCGAGGGGAAAATAGAGGGAACTGATGTTTTCGGGTTGACGAATGGAAAAATCTCCATTGTCATTTGTAAATGTCAATGGTTTCATAAAAACTTCTCCTTACACTTTCTATCTTATTATGATGATTAAATTGTAAAGAAAAGTCCTCAGATAAAAAACAAGAAAAAGCAAAAAAATATCACAATTATGACATTTTCTAAAAAATCTAAGGGTTCAGGTGCTTCAAAATTAAAAAGCCTTATTATAGAAGAAAGTGACATAAAACTAAACATAAAGCGATTACATTTTTGAAAATATCAATTTATGAGTCGATTTTAAAAAAAATATGCTAAAAAATAGAGTAAAATAAATGTATTCGTTTTTTGTAAAAAAAATAAAGACAGGTCAAAAATGTGGTATTTTTTTCAAAAAAATAATATAATGACCATCTTTGACAAGCTATAATACAATTACAAAAACAACAGAGGGCAAGTCCCTCAAAGAAAAAAGGAGTAACTCTCATGAACAAAAAAGTAAGCGCTTTTATCGCTATGGCTCTTGCAGCAGGGACCTTGGTTGCTTGCTCTTCTAAATCAGGCGGTTCTTCAGCAAGTTCTGGCGAGGAAGGAAAAGTTATTAACATCTACTCTTGGAATGATGAATTCCGTCAGCGTGTCGAGGCGGTTTATCCGGAAGTGGAAGAAACCTCAAAAGATGGTACAGTAACAACTTTGAAAGACGGCACTGAAATCCACTGGATTGTCAATCCAAACCAAGATGGTGTCTATCAACAAAAACTCGACGAAGCCCTGCTTAACCAAGAGTCAGCAGACGCAGATAGTAAGGTTGATATTTTCTTGTCAGAGACCGACTATGTCAATAAATATTCTTCAAAAGAAGCTGGCGCAGCTATTCCTTTGAAAGAGCTGGGTATTGATCCAGACAAGGATTTGGCTGACCAGTATAGCTTTACAAAAGTTACGGCTTCTGACGAAGATGGGGTTCAACGTGGTTCGACATGGCAAACAACTCCAGGTGTTATCGTTTATCGTCGCGACATTGCCAAGGCAGTGTTTGGAACAGATGATCCAGCTGAAGTTGGTAAAAAGGTCGGCGATTGGGCAAGTGCAAAAGAAACTGCAAAAGTCCTAAAAGACAAAGGGTACACAATCTTCGCCTCTCCAGCAGACACCTTCCGCCTCTATGGTAATAGCATTAAAAAACCGTGGGTAAAAGCAGGTGAAACAACACTTAACGTTGGACCAGAGATTATGCAATGGGTAAAAGATTCCAAAGAATGGCTAGACGCAGGCTACTTTACGAAGACTGTCAAAGGTCAATGGACAGACGAGTGGAATAAGGAAATGGGGTCACAATCTAAGACCTTCGCTTTCCTCTTCCCTGCTTGGGGTATTGATTTTGTCTTGAAACCAAACTGGGATGGTGCTGAAGGCTCATGGGCAGTAACAACTCCTCCACAAGAATACAACTGGGGCGGTTCTTACATCCACGGAGCTGTTGGTACAGACAATCCAAAACACGTCAAGGACATCATCATGGCCTTAACTGGTGAAAAAGAAAACCTCTTGAAGATTTCAAAAGACTATCTTGACTTCACCAATACTCAATCAGGCATGAAAGAAGCTGCTAAAGATGATAACTTCAAATCAGACTTCCTTGGTGGCCAAAATTCCTTTGAATATTTTGCACCAGTTGCTGAGAACATCAAGATTGCACCACTATCAGCCTATGACCAAGGTAGTGTTGAATTGATTCAAAACAACTTCAATGATTACCTACAAGATAAAGTAAGTTTTGAAAAAGCAAAAGAAAACTTTGAAATTGCCATTAAAGAACGCTACCCAGAAATCACGGAAGTGAAATGGCCAGACTAAAAGAAAATGCGGTGTGTGATAGCACCGCAGATCTATTGAAGGAGTAATAGAATGAAACAAAAACGTAAACGTATTAATTACGGGAAATGGGGATATCTTTTCATCTTACCTTTCTTTGCAACTTTCTTTATCTTTTCCTTTATCCCTCTGGTTGAAACCATTCGCTATAGTTTTTATGAATACTATCGATCTGGGATTAGAGAAATCGGGCCAAATTTCATTGGTTTAGCCAATTATAAGGCACTATTAGATTCAGACCTTTTAAAATATGCTGGAAATACGATGATTATGTGGTTGATGGGATTTATTCCTCAGATTGGGATTGCGCTTTTACTGGCTAACTGGTTTGTGGATGCTCGATTGAAGCTACGGGGACAAGGAATCTACAAGGTCATTATTTATCTGCCAAACCTGATTATGGCGTCAGCTTTTGCCATGCTCTTCTTTACCCTTTTCTCAACAAATGGGCCAATCAACTCAATCATGACATCTTTGGGTTGGTTCAAGGAGCCAGTTGACTTTATGGGGACAGCGCTTGGGACACGCTCGCTGGTTGCAGTTATGAACTTCCTCATGTGGTTTGGAAACAGTACCATCATGCTAATGGCGGCCATCATGGGAATTAGTCCGGATATTTTTGAAGCAGCAGAGATAGATGGATGCAACAGTCGCCAACGTTTCTTCTATATTACCCTTCCAATGATTCGTCCAATCCTTGCTTATACCCTAATCACCTCAATCATTGGTGGCTTGCAGATGTTTGACGTCCCACAAATCTTGACCAATGGTCAAGGAGCACCAGACCGAACATCGACAACCCTTATCATGTTTTTAAACAATCACCTAAAGAGCAAGAACTACGGTATGGCAGGAGCATTATCAGTCTATCTCTTTATCGTCAGCGCTATTCTATGTTGGTTTGTCTATAAGATGACCAACAACGAAATCAAAGCGGGACGAGAAAAAATAAAACACAAGGCTAAAAAGGCATAGGAGGTCAGCACATGTCAACAAATGCACAAAACCGCATCAGGCGTCTTGTGGCACATTTTGTACTCATAACTCTGTCATTTATGTGCCTTTTCTTCTTTTATATTTTGATTATCAATGCTACCCATTCTCATGCAGAATTGCAGAGGGGTTTCTCAGCTTTACCAGGTAGCCATCTTTTTGACAATCTGAAAAAGGTTGCCAACGATGGAACCTTTCCAATGTTTCGAGGCATTTTTAACAGTCTCTTAGTTTCTGGGGCGACAGCAGCTATCTGTACCTATTTTTCAGCCCTAACAGCTTATGGTTTATACGTTTACGATTTTAAACTCAAAAAAATTGCCTTTACCTTTATTATGGCAATCCTCGTCATGCCTACTCAAGTTACTTCTATGGGGTTCTTGAGACTGATTACACAAATGGGCATGTACGATACCCTTCTGCCAATGATTATCCCATCCATCGCCTCCCCAGCAGTTTTCTACTTCATGTATAGTTATATGCAGTCCTCCCTACCCCTTTCTATGGTGGATGCTGCTCGAATTGATGGGTCGGGTGAATTTAGAACTTTCAACACCATCGTCTTGCCACTTATGAAGCCAGCCATTGCCGTACAAGCTATCTTTACTTTTGTCGGTTCTTGGAATAACTACTTCATTCCAGCCTTGGTTATTCAATCTAAGAGCAAGATGACCGTGCCAATCTTGGTTGCCACTTTGCGTGGTGCTGACTACATGAACTTTGATATGGGGAAAATCTACACCATGATCTTGGTAGCAATCGTCCCAATTATCATTGTTTATCTCCTTCTTTCAAAATACATCATTGCAGGTGTTACCCTCGGTGGTGTTAAAGAATAATCTTGTTATCAAAAAATTTTTTAAGCGAGGTTTTTATGTCAAAGAAAACAGTGTTAAAATGGCTTTGCGCAACAGCTACCATTTGTAGCCTGCACGCAGGTGCCGTAGTTGTTTCAGCAGAAGATGCTACGCCTCAGCCAGTGGCGATAAGCGAGACAAGGGAAACACCGGCTGAAACTCTTCCAACAGAAAACCAGGCAGCAACACCTGACAGCACAGAAGCTACTGAACCCGTCCAAGCTGCTCCAAGCGAAACAACAGCAGGTGACGTTGAATCAACAACCGAAGTCACAGAAGCAGTCTCAGCTGAGACGGTAGAAGAAGTAGCGCCAGCTCTCGCCACAGAGTATAGCACTAATTTTGAGTCTTTTGATGAAAGGACTATGGCCAAAGCTGACTGGTGGAATGGCAATCCTTTCGGAGCTGTTTGGAAACCGGACAAGGTCAAGATTGAAAATGGGGTGATGACTCTGACTCTGGATCAAGGGACAGATGTGAATGCACCAGTGGAATTTATTTCTGGTGAATGGCGTACCCAAGACTTCTTCCACTATGGAACCTACGAAGTCAGCATGAAACCAATCAAGAATCCTGGAACAGTTAGCTCCTTCTTTACTTACACGGGACCAAGCGACAACAATCCTTGGGATGAAGTTGACATTGAGTTTCTAGGGAAAGATACCACCAAGATTCAATTCAACTATTTCACAAATGGTCATGGCGAGCATGAATACGTGTACGATTTAGGTTTCGATGCTTCTGAAGCTTTCCACACCTATGCCTTTGACTGGCAAAAAGACTACATTACTTGGTATGTCGATGGCAAAGCGGTGCACACAGCCACTGACAATATCCCAGTGACCCCTGGTAGAATCATGATGAATGCATGGCCAGGAACCGGTGTAGATGATTGGTTGCAAGCATTTGATGGGAAAACACCACTTGTAGCAAGTTATGATTGGATGCGCTATACAGCAACAGAACCAGTGACTCTTGAGCAACCACCAGTTGTAGATGACAAAGGCACTGGAACTTCGGTTACACCACCAGCTGTAGACGACAAGGGCACTGAAACACCGAATACGCCACCAGTTGTAGATGACAAAGGAAGTGAGACCTCAGACGTCGAATCACCTGTTGACAACGACAAGAACCCTGAAAGAAAACCAGAAGCTAATACTGACAAGTCAGATAAAAAGTCCCCTGTAACAGACAAGACACCGACAACACAAGGCGCAGTAGCTACTCTTCCAAAAACAGGAACAAAGGAAAATGCTGGCTTGACCATCCTAGGATTCCTGTCCCTAGTAGCAGGTTTGGCACTGTTGCCGCTTCGCAAAAATCACCATTAATTACCACTAGAAAGTGAACCTATGGAAGATAAAAAGCAGTTCAAGACGCATTTTGAAACCTACAATGAGAAGACCATGGAACTTAGAACGGGATCAAATGGTCACATGTTTGATTGCCGATTTGAACCAGAAAATGTCCTTTTTCAAGATGGGATTTTGTCCTTGAAAATCGATCAGGATGCCTCAGGAGCCTACACAGGAGGTGAGTGGCGGACACGTGACTTCTTTGCTTATGGCTATTACCAGGTCTGTATGAAAGCCATCAAAAATCCAGGCCTTGTGACTTCCTTTTTTACCTACACAGGTCCAAGTGATAGCAATCCTTGGGATGAAATTGACATTGAATTTCTAGGGAGAGACACCACAAAGGTTCAGTTCAACTATTTCACAGATGGTGTTGGTGAGCATGAGTTCCTCTACGATTTGGGTTTTGATGCTTCTGAGGACTTTCACACCTATGGTTTCGACTGGCAAAAAGACTACATTACTTGGTATGTCGATGGCAAAGCGGTCTATACCGCGATAGACAATATCCCCGAAACACCAGGGAAAATCATGATTAATGTTTGGCCAGGCATCGGAGTTGATGATTGGTTGGGGGCTTATGATGGAAAGACGCCTCTGCATGGTCATTACAAATGGATAAGCTACAATTCCAGTCAAAAAAGTTCCTAAACCTTGGAAAAGTCTCCGTGTGGAGCTTTTCCTTTTTTCTCAGAAATAATGAAAAACTTTCTGAAAACCAATAAATATGCTATAATAAAAGCGGTCACATGCCAAGGTCAGAAGCCAGGAGGACAGAAGAATGAGTTATAGAGAAGAGTGGCGCCTTTATGAAGTAAGCGATGGTTCTGATGAACTCATTCACCGTCCGTTGACGGAAGAATTTCTCTTTTACCAAGCAGTTTCAAATGGAGACATCGAAGTTGTCAAGCGAAATTGCGAGCAGGAGCGCTTCATGGAAAATGAGGGGGTAGGAAAGCTGTCACGAAATATGGTGACCAACCTCAAATACCACTTTGTCATTACCACGGCCATGATTACTCGTATGTGTGGTCAAAACGGCATGGAATTGGAACAAGCTTTTCGATTGAGTGACTTCTACATTCAAAAATTAGATGACCTGCACACCGTCCAAGAAATTCAAAACCTTCACGATGAAATGGTGATGGATTTTACCGAAAAAATGCGGCGCAAAAAACAAAACGATGTGACTTCTAAGCACATCGCAGCCTGTAAAGATTACATCTACTGTCACATCAAGGAACGCATCACAGTAGAACAACTGGCGCTTGAATATGGGGTATCGACCAGTTACCTATCGCGGCTCTTCAAGAAGGAAGTAGGGGTCTCCCTTAGCACCTACGTCCGCAATAAAAAAATCGAAGTTGCCAAAGACCTACTGAAATTCAGTCAGGATTCGATGATTGATATTGCCAACCATCTATCCTTTTCATCACAGAGCCACTTCATTCAACAATTTAAAGAGGTGGTCGGCATGACTCCTAAAAAATATCGGGACAGCCACCACAGAGTTAAATGGGATAAAAATGTTGATTCGGATGCCCTTTAGAGGTACCTGAATTCAATGAAAAACAAAAATGTTGAGATAGCCTATTAAAAGTCAGAGGCCACAAAGTGGTTGAAACGGAGATAGGATTCCTCCTAATGAGCATGAATCTAACAAAATTGGCTAAGAAATTAGTTCAAGAGAGTAGAAACAAAAAGAAAAACACAGACAGTTCAGCTAGACTTCATCAGAATCAGCTCAATCTGCCTGTGTCTTTTTTAGTTATAGGCTAGTTTTGCCCAACCTCTTTTTCTATTTGTGGTACTTTTCCGGTTCTATTTTTTCTTTGGTTTTAGGACTTCTGCCACCATCTTCTTCTGAGGCGCAGCCATAGGGTAGGCGTCAAAGTCGGCTGGAGATACCCAGCGTAACTCTTTTGGACTCGTCAGCTCTGCTTTTTCCACAAAACCTTCTAAAAGTTCTATGGTCCATTTCTGGTGGCTAAAGGTGTGCTTGACGGGAGCAAAGGTCTTATCAGACCAAGTCGGGGTTAGCAGGTAGTCGTCTTCAAATAATTTTTTCTGAGAGATGGTTTCTAGAACATCAGTCTCCTTTTCAAAGAGATTTAATTGTTTAGCGATAAGGTTTGTCTCAACAATGGGGAAGGACCAAAAACCACCTAGCAGTCTTCCTTCGACATTCTTCTCCAGCAAAAATTCACCTGCCTGATTTTGAATGATAAAGGCCTGAATCTGTAAGGGGCGTGGCTTTTTCTTGGGTGCTTTGACGGGATAGAGATGGTAAGTCCCATGCAAATAGGCTGCGCTGAAAGCGCGGACGGGACTCTCATCAGGCCTAGGATTTTTAGCGGACTCAATGTCAGTTCCCAAGTCCATCAGAGCTTGATTGAAGTCTCCAGGACGAGCAGGGTCAATTAGTTTCTCCATGATGGCCTGAAAAATCTTACGATTTTTGGGGTCCCCCACGTCCTGCTTAATCTCAAAAAGTCTCGCCATGACCCTCATGACATTACCATCCACAGCAGGTTCTGGCAAGCCAAAGGCAATGCTTGCAATAGCTCCAGCCGTATAAGGGCCAATACCTTTTAATCTTGAGATGTCCTCGTATTTGTCTGGAAAACGACCACTAAAATCCGTCATAATCTGCTGAGCAGCTACTTGCATATTGCGGACGCGAGAGTAATAGCCCAAGCCCTCCCAAGCCTTGAGCAACTTATCCTCAGGAGCGTTAGCTAAGTTTTCCACCGTCGGAAACCAGTCCAAAAAGCGCTTGTAGTAAGGAATAACTGTCACTACCTGAGTCTGCTGAAGCATAATCTCAGAAATCCAAATCTTATAAGGGTCAGAAGTTCTACGCCAAGGTAAATCCCTTTTCTCACGATCATACCAAGCCAGCAGGGTGCGACGAAAATCTGCAATCTTGTCAGAGTCCCACATGTCAATTCCATAATCACTCAAATTTATCATAAATTCATTGTACCAAAGCTTTTTTCTTTTGGAAAATGGCAGAGCTCCAAAAGAAAATGTTTTTATTTTCTTGCTGAAAAGTCTCTGCAACTTTCTTAGGTCAGAATGTGGCACATCTTAAGCTCTCTCGTTCGTCAAATCAGAACGATGATAGAACAAATCAGCGCCAGCTTTTTTCCTCAGAAAAAATGTTCGGAAAAAGCGAAAGAAGCTAAAAACTTGACAAAAGAAAGCGCTTACGTTATACTTAAACCATAAAGAAGGAAGATAAGAAAGGAGGTAACTCTGATACTAATCTTCAATCGCAACAGATACACAAATGGAGACTAAGTCTTCAATCATCGTTTCTCATATACAGGAGGTGGCGCATATGTTAACCTTTGACATTGGTCGCTATAAGAACGGAGACATGCCTCGATAGACAGTAGGCAAAAACTTTACAGCAATTTCCGTAGGAGCTTCTCCTATGACATTCAATCTAACTAGATATAAAAACGGAGACTGACCATTCAAGGAAAATCAAATCAGACTAGAAAAACGACTATCTGGCACATAATATATTTTCCTTTAATCACAGAGATAGGAACAGAGTCAACTCTCATAGAGTAGTCAAGATGATAGCTAGCGTTTGATAGTAAGCTTTGAATATCAATATCAGTTTCCATGTCGCATAAAATAGCCACAAGGGAGTGAGTCCAATGCAAATATAAGATGTGTTGTTATTGTAACTCAGTGTAAATGAAAAAAATAAGATAAATGTTATTGTCGCTCAGTGTGTAACACTCTATAAAATCAAATCAGACTAGGCAAGACGGAAGTAATAATAAGAAAGTCTTATTCCAACTTCGCAGATGGTCTTAGCAATGAAAAGCGTTTTGATTTTGATGAGTACAGGTTCTCAATACAGGAGGGTCTTAGTGCATATTGCAAGATATAAAAACGGTGACAGTTAAGCTTTCAAATGTTTTTCATCATAAAGCTCTATAAAAATAATAAGTAAACAGATCAAAATGGTCTTCCAAGAGTAAATGGTTAGTTCGCAACTCTATTATTAAACAGAAAAATAGCAGTTTGTAACGTCTCAGAAGACCCCTACAGAAACAGTAAGAAAACAATCAGATGAGATGATATTAGACAGGAACTTATGGAGCTTAAACAAGCGATAAACATAAAAGCCTAGTTTGACACATCAACTTTGATCAATGTCTAACCACGAGCACCTGAAGCTCAGAGAACATGACTTAGTAGGAGGAGTACTAATGCTAAGATTTAATTGTTCACGGTATAGAAACGGAGATTTCTAAACGTTAGTCGCAGTTTCTTATGATTCAACTATAACTAAATAATCAAAGGGCATCTGTCGGAGACGGCAGGTGTTTTTATCCGTTTTAATAAAATTTTTCCTTGCACAAAAGATTGTTGTATGGTAATATCAATACACAGATGTTTATTGTGTGAACTCAAGCATACATAAAAGATTGATAATCAAGGAAAGAGGTGTCGTTATGACAGAGGTATTGCTGCATATAGATAGTATTAGTAAAAAATATGGAAAGCAGGATGCGTTATCAAACATCAGCTTTGACATTAAAAAAGGTGAAATTTGTGGACTTGTAGGACAAAATGGTGCAGGGAAAACAACCCTCATTCGCGTTCTGTCTGGTCTTATCAATGCCAGTTCAGGAAAGATTGACCGTTATCAAAACTATAAAATTGGAGCATTGATTGAATCACCAACCCTATATCCTAACATGTCCGCTTATGCTAATCTGAAATACGTAGCTTTGCAGATTGGATTGCCTAAGGCAGATGAGCGTATCAAAGAAGTGTTAGCTTTAGTTGGTTTGTCAGATGTTGATCGCAAGAAAAAGGTTAAAAATTTTTCCCTTGGGATGCGTCAACGTATGGCGATTGCTCTGGCGATTATTGACTTTCCAGACTTTTTGATTTTGGATGAGCCGATCAATGGCTTGGATCCATCAGGCATTAAAGAGATGCGAGACATCATTCTTAACCTCAGAGATACCTATGGAATTACCATTCTTATCTCTAGCCATATCTTATCAGAGTTGGAGTTGGTAGTTGACCGCTTTGTAATTATGCATAAGGGACGGGTGATTAAGGATGTTGAAAAAGCTGCGCTTAAAGCAGAAGTTGAAAATCGGATTCATTTAGAAACCGATGATAATGATAAAGTGGCCTCAGCTCTGCAGGCTAAAGGAATAGCTCTAGATATGGTTGGTGACTATCTCAGTATTAAGCCCGATAAAACCGTCCAAGAATTGATTGATTTGGTGTCAGAATTAAAGGTTGAAATCAAGGGGGTTTATCAAACAGGATCAAGCTTTGAAGATTATTATTTAGGTTTATTGCAGTAAGGAGAAGAAGCAAATGTTAAGATTTCTAAAAGCAGATTGTTACCGTATTTTTAAAGAACGATTGAGTTTAATCTCCTTGATTCTTCTGTTACTTTTAAGCGGAGGAATTGCTTACATCGTTGCTCGTCAAAACATGCCTGCTACAGGAGTAGCAGCGTTCATGATGCCTTTCTTTGCCGGCTTTCTCCCTCTCTTTTTTGTCACTCCAGGTAAAATATTCTTTGGTGAAGACTTTGTGCAACGTACCATTAACAATAGTCTAATTAAAGTTCAAAGTCGCCCTAAGACCTTTGCCTATCGTTGGTTAATGAGTATGGTTGTCAGCCTTTTCTACATTCTTATTGCCTATACCTTTGCTGGTTTGATTTATCAACTATTTACGGGAGACACTATTTTTAAAGGACTCTTTGAAGGCTTGCTTTACCAGATGCCTTACTATTTAGCAATAGCTGCGATACCTCTGGTTTTCTTTAATCTGTTTGACAAGATTTATAAGACGAATACGCTATTCATCATTATTTTTACCATGTTTGAATCCTTTGCTAAGTTGATTCTTAGCCTGCTCTTGAAAATTGATGCGGAGGTCTATCAGCCATACATGTTATTTGCCAATCTTGCCAATACAGTAGATGGCTCGGCAGGCTTCATCAATCACTCAAGTATAGTAGCTTTTGTCTACATGATTATTTTTCTTTGTATTTCTTATCTACTCTTTGTTCACCGTGAGTTTAAGTAAAAAGCAGAGCAGAGCTTGAAATGATAGTGGATTACTGAAGAAGCTCAGCCTTTTTCAAAAACCAACAAAATCCTTGCAAGATAGGGAAGAATCTGATAGAATAATACCTTGTGAGTATCCCTCACTTCCCACAGACAAAGATCTGGGGGCATTAGACCAAAAGGAGGAACATATCAATGGCTAAATACGAAATTCTTTATATTATTCGTCCAAACATTGAAGAAGAAGCTAAAAACGCTTTGGTAGCACGCTTTGACTCTATCTTGACTGACAACGGTGCAACTGTTGTTGAATCAAAAACATGGGAAAAACGTCGTCTTGCCTACGAAATCCAAGATTTCCGCGAAGGACTTTACCACATCGTTAACGTTGAAGCGACTAACGATACAGCTCTTAACGAGTTTGACCGTTTGTCAAAAATCAACGGCGATATTCTTCGTCACATGATCGTTAAACTTGACGCGTAAGAAGGTGCCTTATGATCAATAATGTAGTACTTGTGGGTCGTATGACCCGTGATGCAGAACTTCGTTACACACCAAACCAAGTGGCCGTGGCAACCTTTACCCTTGCTGTTAATCGCAACCGAAAAAACCAAAATGGTGAGCGTGAAGCGGACTTTATCAACTGTGTCATCTGGAATCAACCGGCTGAACATTTGGCAAATTGGGCTAAAAAAGGTGCACTTATCGGAGTTACCGGTCGTATTCAGACGCGTAACTACGAAAATCAACAAGGTCAGCGTGTTTATGTGACAGAAGTTGTTGCAGAAAATTTCCAAATGTTGGAAAGTCGTGCTACACGTGAAGGCGCTGCTGGTTCTTACAATGCTGGGAATAGTTCGTTTGGGAATGCCACTGGTGGCTACCAATCACAACCAGCACAATCAACACCAAACTTCGGTCGAGACGAAAGCCCATTTGGAAATTCAAATCCAATGGACATCTCAGACGACGATCTTCCATTCTAAGGAATTGGACAAGGGCACTGCCCGTTATAAAAATATAAAGAGGAGAATTAAACATGGCTCAACAACGTCGTGGCGGATTCAAACGCCGTAAAAAAGTTGATTACATCGCAGCTAACAAAATTGAATATGTTGATTACAAAGATACTGAGCTTCTTAGCCGTTTCGTGTCAGAACGTGGTAAAATCTTGCCACGTCGTGTGACAGGAACTTCTGCTAAGAACCAACGTAAAGTAACAACAGCAATCAAACGTGCTCGCGTTATGGCTCTTATGCCATTCGTAAACGAAGATTAATTGAAATGACCCCTTGGGTCATTTTTTTTATGAACTTGAAACTGAGACGCCTAAAACTATAAAAGACAAACAGTTGGGATGAAATCTTTCTTTGGAAATAATATATTAAACTATAAATGATTATATGAAACTTTTTGATATAAAAAGTATAACTTACTATAATGAAAAGGTCGTGAAAACGGCGAAGAAACAGCAGTCACAAGGGTTTTTTTGAGTCTAGGAATAGAGTTGTTAAAACTAGTATTATTTGCAATTTTAAAGAAACGCACGTTGTCAAGTTAAGTGCAACAAGTTCATTGATAGCTAGAGTTCCAGAGGTTAAGCTGTTTGGGCTAGCCCAAACAGAAATTTTGAGGATTGATACTGAAGAAGTCGTCTTGGGCGCTCATTGATGGCAGTGATATAATTGTCCAGTTCTTCAGAGGTTAGTGAATTAAGTGAGACTCCTTTAGGGACATATTCTCTGAGGAGGCCATTAAAGTTCTCGTTTGTGCCTCTCTCATGTGAAGAATAGGGATGCGCAAAGTAAACATCAACGGCTTCCAAGTCTGAGAGTAAACTAAACTCAGCACCATTATCTGCTGTGATGGATGCAATAGGATACAGACTGGTAAGATGCCTTACAGCACTATTAATGGTGTGGGACTGTTTGTCTTCTAGCTTAACGCCCAGTGCATAGCGTGTCTGGCGCTCTACCAAAGTCAAAATAACAGCTTCACCTTTGGTTTTCTTGCCAAGAAC
>NZ_AUIP01000011.1:51084-102340 GCF_000423765.1 Streptococcus porci DSM 23759
TCTTCGATAGACTTACCCAAAGTCTTCCGATTCGTCTTCGTGACTTTCTTAGAACGTTTTCTGATACTAACCATCTTAGGCAGATCGATTGGTTTAATAGCTAGCAGCCCCTCTTTGATATAACGATAAATCGTTTTGGTAGAGGGTATGACTTCTTCAGGATGGGTTGCTTTATAAGTCTGAACAAAACTATCTACGCTATGGAGACGGACGTTAGCCTTCAAGGCATCTCCTAATTGTTCAATGAACCTAGTGGAGCAGTCATTCAACTTGAGATAAGAACACTTTTGACGATTGGTTTCATAGACACCTTGTCCACTATCAGCGAAATAGGCGCTGAAATGGAGGAGGAAGACTATAGCAGGATTTTGGAGAGTGCAAAAGCCTACAATGCCACCCATCCTATCAACTGGAATGTCACAGATAAGGATAGAGAAGAGTATAATAAAGAACTGAATTTCAATAATGATGGCACCATGGGATATATTGAAATTCCTAAAATTAATGTAAAGCTTTCTATATTTCATGGCACAGATGAGTCGGTTTTACAGACTTCGATTGGACATTTGGAGGGGACTTCACTGCCTGTAGGAGGTTTAGGGACTCACAGCGTTTTGTCTGGGCACCGAGGTCTCCCTTCCGCTCGGCTTTTTTCTGATTTAGATCAGCTAAGAGAAGGGGATATCTTTACCATTCATGTCCTCAACGAGACCTTGACCTATGAGGTAGATCAAATCCGTGTCGTCCTACCAACGGACCTTTCTACCTTGACCATAGATTCAAAACAAGATTACCTGACCTTGGTGACTTGTACTCCTTATGGAATCAATACTCATCGCCTTTTGGTCAGGGGCATCGTATTGAAAATGTTGATGGTAATGCTTCCAATATCTCTGATGCGGCACAAATCAAACCTATTTTTACCGCACCATTTATTGCTGTTCCAATCTGCATCGTTCTTATTGCTTATATCCTAGTGGTGACTAGCCCTTCTTATCAGGAAAAACATAAAAATCTGGGTCAACGTTACCTAAAGGAACGTGGTTTGCCATTTTTAAGCAAAGAGGAAAAATCATATCAGGAAATCCTGAACGCTATCAAGACAATCCTTAAGAAATAATATAAGAGTCTGGGACAACCACGATGATTGCTACGCAATCACCTGTGGGAAAATGAAAACAAAGTAAGAAGCCCTCATTAGGAGCAGCATCCTAGTGAGGGCTTTTTCCTGGGAACAATGAACGTGGCGGTAAGTCCTGTTTTTCTCTTTACGTCATCTGACAGAACTGGTCAATAAAGAGAAATTATAGTTATTTGAATTAGCTTTGATACATCGACACTTTCGGCTTGCCGTACTCTAGTATTGCCTACACTTCAGCTCCTTGTCTGAAAGTTAATTCATTCGACTATAGCTACCTTGTCTTCAGTCAAAAACTCTCAAGTTTTCTTGAGAGTTTTAATGTTTATTTATGATGTGATACTATCGATAATATCAACCAGTTTATAGAGGTTAGGTTCGTTGATTTGATAAGGGGCTTGCTGGCGGACAACTGGCTTAGCACAGAATGCTACACCAATCCCGGCCTTATGTATCATGGGGAGGTCGTTTGCGCCATCTCCCATGGCAATGGTCTGATTTAAGTTAAGCTTGTTTTCAGCCGCCCATTTTTCTAGGCAAGCGACTTTAGTTTCTTTGGTGACGATAGGACCAGCTGTTCGCCCAGTTAGTCTTCCATTGGACACTTCTAGTCGATTGGCGCATGCGTAATCTAGGTTTAATTCATCAACCAACTTATCCACAATCTCATGAAAACCACCTGAGACCACCCCAATCTTATAGCCTCGTTTATGAAGTTCGGTAACTAATTCTTTAGCGCCGTCTGTGAAATGGATGGTTTTTCTAATGTTCTCGAAGATGGTGGTTGGCAGGTCTTTGAGAAGGCTGACGCGCTGTTCCAATGCCTGGGAAAAATCGAGTTCTCCACGCATGGCACGATCGGTAATCTCTGAAATTACCTGTCCCTGCCCTGCTTTCTCCCCTAAAAGGTCAATGACTTCTTCGCGAATCAAGGTGGAGTCTACATCCATAACCAAGAGTCCTTTTACTGTCATTTTTTGCCCTCGATTAAGCGTACTCTGACGATGTTGTCGTCAGCTTCAAATAATTTGACGAGACTGTCAATCTTGCTAGGGTCGCTTTCCTCTAAGTCAAGGAGAGTATAGGCGTAGTCACCTTTGGATCTGTTGATAATGTTGGCGATGTTTATCCCTAGTTCAGACACAGCTGTGGAAATCTTAGCTACCATATTTGGCACATTTTTATTAATGAGGGTGATGCGATAAGGGGCATCAAGGGTCTGGTGGACGTTAGGGAAGTTTACGGAGTTAGTGATTTCGCCTGTCTCCATAAAACGACGGATGGTTTGCCCAGCCATAATAGCACAATTCAGCTCTGCTTCTTCAGTAGAGCCACCCACATGTGGAAAAACGGTAATGCCCTTTTTATTGAGAAGCTCCTCGGTACCAAAATCGGTAATGTAGTTCCTAATGACTCCTGTCTCGATAGCATCAAACAGGGCGGAGTTATCCACAAGCTCAGCGCGGGCAAAGTTGATGAGGGTTGTTCCTTTTTTCATTTGGGCAAAAGCTGCGCTGTCAAAGGTGTTTTTAGTCTCGGCGTTTAGCGGGACATGTACGGTGATGTAATCAGCATTGGCGAAGATTTCTTTCAAATCGTTGACACGTTTAACGTGGCTGGAAATGCTCCAGGCAGTCTCAATAGAGACGTAAGGGTCGTATCCTAGCACTTTCATACCAAGCCTACGAGCGTCGTTTGCGATACGAGCTCCAATAGCTCCAAGCCCAATGACACCTAAGGTCTTGCCAGAGATTTCTGTACCGGCAAATTGAGCTTTTCCAGCTTCGATTTGTTTAGGGACATCATCTCCTGTCAAGGTGTTTGCCCAAGCTGTTGCCGATAAATAATCGCGAGCCGATAGCAGGATTGAGGTGATGACAGCCTCTTTTACGGCGTTAGCGTTAGCTCCGGGTGTGTTGAAAACGACAATCCCGGCCGCTGTCGCCTCGGGAATGGGGATATTGTTAGTCCCCGCACCTGCCCGAGCGATAGCTTTTAGATTGCTAGGGAAGCTTTCACCGTGCAGGTTCTGACTGCGGATGATATAGGCGTCTGGATTATCAGATTTGTCACCGTCGATTTGGCATTTATTGCCTAGTTCTTTGAGTCCGATTTGGTTAATGTTGTTGTAGGTTTTGACTGAAAAAACACTCATTTGTTTTCCTCCTCAAATTTTGCCATAAAGTCAATCAAATCAAGGACGCCTTGGCGTGGGAAGGCGTTGTAAAGGCTAGCGCGCATGCCACCCACAGAGCGGTGACCTTTGATATTTTTGAAGCCGGCAGCATCAGCTTTAGAATTGAATTTTTTGTCCAGCTCCTTACTTGGTGTGACAAAGGGGATGTTTGCCACAGAGCGGTCTTTAGGATTTTTGACTGGACTGGTGTAAAAGTCTGATTTCTCAATAAAGTCGTAAAGGAGCCCTGCTTTTTCACGGTTGAGTTCCTCCATTTTTTTAACGCCGCCGAGAGATTTGACGTGTTCAAAGACCAGTTTAGCCATGTAGATACCGAAAGTCGGAGGAGTGTTGTAGAGGGAGTCGTTGTCAGCTTGAATGCGATAATCTAACATAGAAGATAGGGCGGGTTCATCGTTGAGTAAATCTTCGCGAATGATAACGATAGTCACCCCCGCTGGGCCGATATTTTTCTGAGCGCCGGCATAGATGACCCCGAAATCCGCCACATTATAGTTGACGGCAAGGATATTTGAGGACATATCCGCCACGATTGGTACGCCGTTTGTCTCAGGGAGTTCGTAAATGGCAGTCCCTTCGATGGTATTGTTAGTCGTGATGTGGACGTAAGCGGCTTCTGGATCAATAGCAGAGCTGTCAATGCTTGGGATGTGGTCGTAGACAGTATTCTCAGATGAAGCTAGCAGGATTGGCTCAAATGGCAGAGTTTTTGACAATTTGACAGCCTCGGTATAGGCTTTTTTTCCCCAAGAACCAGCGACCACGTAGTAGGCTTTTTTATTAAGTGCCAAATTCAAGGGAAGCATTGAAAATTGAGTTGAAGCTCCGCCTTGCAAAAAGAGCACCTTATAATTATCAGGAATAGCCATCAGTTCACGTAGAAGACTTTCGGCGGACTTGATAATATCATCGAATTCTTTGGAGCGGTGGGACAGCTCCATAACGCTCATGCCGGAGTTGGAATAGTCCAAAAATTCAGCTTGAGCCTTCTTCAAGACTTCCTGTGGCAAAACTGCGGGTCCCGCAGAGAAATTATAGATTGTCATCGGTTTACCTCCAAATAAAAATTAGTTCATTATATCACAATTTTCTGAATTTTGGCAATGATTTGTGTGATTAAATAGTAATTAAGAGGAAAAGTTAAGATGGAAATTAAAAATACCGAACGTTTGGGAACTCCGACTCGCTATATTGATTAAAATAAGCTACAATGGAATTAACCGTTTTCAGATACTTCTGAGATCAAAAGATATATCGTTTTAGAAAGGTTGGTTATTACTAAAGCGGGTAGGAAGTTAAGCACTAAAAATTTTAATTTTGATTTTATTGCTGTCTTCTGGATACGCTTGATGATTCATAATATGCGAAAATTTTTACAGACAAGTCTATACGAAGTTTCTTTTTATGTTGAAATTTTGATTTCTCTTATCCTGATTTTGGTGCTTTTGGCACTTACGGGACGGCTCTTTGTGGAATTAACTTCCGTTTTTACTACCAGTGCTACTATTGGAGACTACCTGCAAAACTTTCTCAATCAGGCCATGTCCATTGCCATTGGGGTTGAGTTGATTAAAATGCTCAGCAAACATACTTCTGGAACAATTATTGAGGTCCTCTTGTTTGCGGTAGCTAGGGAGTTGGTAACTTCACATGCCACCCCACTCAACACTCTTTACAGTGTTCTTGCTATTGCAGTGCTATTTGCCACTAGAAAATACCTTTTTACCAGCTTTGACGACACTAGCAGTATCATCGTTCGTGGCAGTCAGAAAGTTCGTATGGTCAATGTGCTAGCGCGGATAAACCTAAAGCCACATGAACGAGGCGAGCTATTACGTGACTTTATGGAACGTTGCTTAGAAGCAGAAGAAAAGACAGCAACCATCGGTGCGTCGGTATATTTTAAGGATGTGGCACTACGAGTTGACAGTATGAAAGCAGGGCGAATCACTCGAGTACAAATAATTAAGTCTTTAGGGTGATAGAAACTTGAAAATTCTTTCACAAAAGAGTATCATAGTAAGAGATTATCTATGATTAGAGAATTAGAGGAGACAACAATGACACATATTACTTTTGATTATTCAAAAATTCTGGGAACTTTTGCTGAACAGCATGAAATTGATTATCTGCAAGGGCAAGTCACAGTAGCAGATAGCATGCTTCGTCAAGGGACAGGTCCAGGATCAGATTTCCTAGGTTGGCTTGACCTTCCAGAAAACTATGACAAGGAAGAATTTGCACGCATTTTAGCTGCAGCAGAGAAGATTAAATCTGATTCAGAAGTGCTTGTGGTTATTGGTATTGGAGGTTCATATCTCGGTGCCAAAGCGGCAATTGACTTCTTGAACAATCACTTTGCAAATCTTCAAACAGCTGAAGAACGCAAAGCACCACAAATTCTTTATGCAGGAAACTCCATTTCATCAACTTACCTTGCAGATCTTGTTGAGTATGTTGCGGATAAAGAATTCTCAGTAAACGTGATTTCAAAATCAGGGACAACTACTGAGCCTGCTATTGCTTTCCGCGTCTTTAAAGAACTTTTGGTTAAAAAATACGGTCAAGAAGAAGCAAACAAACGTATCTATGCAACGACCGATAAAGTCAAAGGTGCTGTTAAAGTTGAAGCTGACGCTAACAACTGGGAAACGTTTGTTGTTCCAGATAACGTTGGCGGACGTTTCTCAGTTCTTACTGCTGTAGGTCTTCTTCCTATCGCTGCTTCAGGTGCCAACATCACTGAATTGATGGAAGGTGCCAATGCTGCACGTAAAGACTTGTCATCAGATAAAATCTCAGAAAACATTGCCTACCAATACGCTGTAGTTCGTAACATTCTTTACCGCAAAGGTTATGTGACTGAAATCTTGGCAAACTATGAGCCATCACTTCAATACTTCGGTGAATGGTGGAAACAATTGGCTGGTGAATCAGAAGGTAAAGACCAAAAAGGTATCTACCCAACCTCAGCCAACTTCTCTACTGACCTTCACTCACTTGGACAATTCATCCAAGAAGGTTACCGCAATATCTTTGAAACAGTTGTTCGTGTTGATAAACCACGTAAAAATGTGATTATTCCTGAACTTACTGAAGACCTTGATGGACTTGGTTACCTCCAAGGTAAAGATGTTGACTTCGTCAATAAAAAAGCAACTGACGGTGTTCTTCTAGCTCACACTGACGGTGGTGTACCAAACATGTTCCTGACACTTCCAGAGCAAGATGCTTTCACGCTTGGGTACGCTATCTACTTCTTCGAATTGGCAATCGGTCTTTCAGGATACCTTAATGCTGTCAACCCATTTGACCAACCTGGTGTTGAAGCTTATAAGAAAAACATGTTTGCTCTTCTTGGGAAACCAGGATTTGAAGAACTTAGCGCAGAGCTTAATGCACGTCTATAATAACAACCAGTCTCTCCTTATCTAAGGAGAGATTTTTTGATGCCATTTTACGAAAAAACGTTCAAAAACACTTGACAATATATATATATATATACAATGGTTTTGTAAAATTTATGTATTTAAGGAGATAGAAATGAAGAAGGTTTCTTTAATAGGTCTTGCACTCTTATCGGTAGCAACATTGGTAGCTTGTTCAGGTGGTTCTACCAGTTCAAGCCAGCCTAAAAAAGTAGAAGAAACAACAGTGGCAACAGAAACGACCAAAGCTGAGGAAAAGACCTTTGCTGTTGGCGAAAAAATTATTTTTGAAGGTGTTGCAGAAGTCACTATTACCAAAGTTGAGTGGACAGATGAACGCAATCAATTTGAATCTACTTTTGTTAAAAACACCCCTGAAAAAGTTCTGAAAGTTACTTATGATGTTAATAATTTATCAGATAAGGATTATGTACTCGGTGGTGGTATGGATCTTTATGTTGCGGGCAAGAAGATGGAGACTTATCCAAATAGCAATACAATAGATACCGTATCAGCTGGACGTTCATTCGAAGGAGCTATTGAGCATTTTGGAGTGATAGGTTCTGGAGATATGGAGTTGGAGATTGAACCATCCTTTACGTTTGGAAATACCAAACCTGCTATTGTTAAACTTGACATCAAATAATGCCTAGACCTCAAAACGAGGTCTTTTTGATTTCCAAATTTTCTGAACATTTGATATAATAGACAAACATACGAGAAATAATTTGGAAGGAAGGGTGTTTGTAGGGAGATAGAATCCGAACTCAAAATGATGACTTCATTTGTTTGATTGCGGATTGCTCATTTCCTTTTACTTTTAGAGCACTCTAGGTATGGAAAACATGACTGCACAAAAAATGTCTGCACAGGAAATTATTGCTTTTATCGGAAACGCTGTTAAAAAGACCAATGTTAAGGTGACTTTTGAGGGAGAATTGGCGGGAGCTGTCCCTGCTGAGGTGACTAAACTTGGCAATGTCCTCTTTGGTGATTGGAAAGATATCGAGCCACTTCTTGCCAACTTAACTGAAAATAAAGATTATGTTGTCGAGCAAGATGGCCGCAATTCGGCTGTGCCATTGCTTGACAAGCGTAACCTCAACGCTCGTATCGAGCCGGGTGCTATTATCCGTGATCAAGTGACCATTGGTGATAATGCTGTTATCATGATGGGAGCTGTCATCAACATCGGTGCTGAAATTGGCGAGGGAACAATGATTGACATGGGTGCCATCCTTGGTGGCCGTGCAACAGTTGGTAAAAATAGCCACATCGGAGCGGGTGCGGTTCTTGCTGGAGTGATTGAACCAGCCTCAGCTGAGCCAGTACGTGTCGGTGACAATGTCTTGGTCGGTGCCAATGCTGTTGTTATCGAAGGCGTTCAAATCGGTTCTGGTTCAGTTGTAGCAGCTGGAGCTATCGTCACTCAAGATGTACCAGAAAATGTTGTTGTTGCTGGTGTTCCGGCTCGTATTATCAAAGAAATTGACGAGCAAACACAGCAAAAAACAGCACTTGAAGATGCTCTTAGAAATTTGTAAGACGATTAAGGTTGAGGTAGCTCAGCCTTTTCATCTAAGGAGACAATATGTTAGATTTAATTCAAACGAGACGTGATTTACACCAAATTCCTGAGATTGGTTTGGAAGAATATAAGACTCAAGCCTATTTATTGGAAAAAATTGCCGAGTTGACGGCTGGGAAAGCCTTCATTGAGCAAAGAACTTGGAAAACAGGGATTTTAGTTTTCTTACATGGATCAGCTCCGACCAAAACGATTGGGTGGCGGACGGATATTGACGGACTTCCCATCACTGAGGAAACCGGGCTTGATTTTGCTAGTACCCATGAAGGACGCATGCACGCCTGTGGCCACGATTTTCATATGACCATTGCCTTGGGGCTTTTGGAAAAAATGGCGGAGCGACAGCCTAAAGAAAACCTGCTCTTTCTTTTTCAGCCTGCCGAAGAAAATTTTGGTGGAGCTAAGCTCATGTATGAGGATGATGCTTTCAAAGATTGGTTGCCAGATGAATTTTATGGCCTTCACGTTCGACCTGATTTTAAGGTGGGAGATATTGCTACAAACCGTTCGACTCTTTTTGCGGGCACTTGTGAGGCTTACATCACGTTTAAAGGAAAAGGTGGACATGCGGCTTTTCCTCACCTGTCCAATGATGCATTGGTTGCAGCTGCTTATTTTGTTACCCAAGTTCAGACAGTGGTCAGCCGAAATGTTGACCCTATTGAGGGCGGTGTCGTGACCTTTGGTGCACTTCATGCAGGTGTAACGAGTAATATCATTTCTGAAACAGCCAGTCTTCGAGGCACCATCCGTGCCCTGACTCAGGACACGAGCTTGCTCATGCAGGATCGCGTCAAGACTATCGCTCAAGGTGTTGGGGCTAGTTTCAATATGGAAGTCGAGATGGAGTTCCGTCAGGGGGCTTGGCTACCGGTGGAAAATCAACCTGATTTGGCAGATGAGTTAATGGTTTTCTTTGGCAATAGCAAAGCTGTTAATCTAATTGATTGCCCGCCAGCTATGACGGGAGAAGATTTTGGTTATCTGCTCCAAAAAGTTCCTGGCGTTATGTTCTGGCTGGGAATTGATACCCCATATCCTTTGCATCATGCCAAAATGAGTCCAGATGAAAATGCTCTGCCTTTTGCTGTGGAAGAAATTTCAGCCTTTCTAGCATATAAGGTTCGGTAAAATAATTGACGACAAACAAATAACCTCCCGGCTCACACAGGTCAGGAGGTTTTAGATTTAAAAGACCCCATAGAAGGAACTAGGCTTGTTCATTGTGGCGTAATTTTTTAGTCAGAATGAGTGCGCTTGGAACGAGAATGATAACACTGCCTAACCAAGCGGCAGGACTTGCACTAGCGACTCCATAAAATCCAAAATAAATCATACCGATAATGGCAACCCCACCTCGCATAATCAATTCCATAATCCCAGCTAAGGTAGGAATAAAGCCTTTTCCAAGTCCTTGAACAAAGCTGCGGAGGATGAAAAGTACAGCTAAAATCCAATAGCAGGCACCATTGATAGTGTAATAAATGAGTGCTAATTCAAAGACATCTTTACTTCCATTAGACAGAAATAGTCCTGAGAAAAAGTCACTAAAGGTCACTAAGATAATCGCAAATACAATAGACCAGATGATGTTGATGATGAGTGATTGTTTTAAACCTTCCAAGATTCGGCGATACTGCCTAGCACCGTAATTTTGAGCGGTAAAGGTTGAAACAGCAAGCCCTAAATTCATCATTGGTAACATGGCAAGCTGATCGGTTTTTCCAGCTATAGCTTGAGCAGCGATAGCATTGGTTCCAAGTTTATTGAGAACGACTTGAAGGGTGATAGCTCCTAGAGCGATGATACTTGCTTGAAAGGCCATTGGAAAACCTAAGCGTGCATGTACTTTTAAATTGTTCTTATCCAGGTGCCAATCAGTTTTCTTAATATGAAGCTGGGGCACCGCTTTTTTAATATGAAGCAAGAGAAAGAGAACAGAGAAGGCTTGTGCAATAATGGTCGCAAGCCCTGCTCCAAAAACTCCCATGTGGAAGTTCAAAATAAAGGAGAAATCGAGGATGATGTTGATAATACAGGCAATAATCAAGGCGTATAGGGGTGTTTTTGAATCTCCTAAACTGCGTAAAATGCTTGATAGAAAGTTGAATAGGATCGTAAAAATCATGCCACCAAAGATGGCTGTCAGAAAGCTTTGAGAATGCTGTATCAGATTTTCAGGTGTTTGCATGAGGACAAGGAGTTGGCGCAAACCCAGTAAGGATAGAGTGCTGAGTATCAAACCAGTCAAGAGTGAGTAAAAAAGACCGTGAACAAAGCTCTGACGAATCCCAACTTCATCTTTAGCTCCAAACTTTTGAGCCGTTACAATGGCTAGACCGCTAGTTAGACCTTGAGCAAACCCCAAAATCAAAAAGGTGAGACTTCCTGTAGCCCCAACACTGGCAAAGGCATCTTTTCCAAGAGTATGTCCAACAATCATGCTATCGGCAAAATTATAGGCTAGCTGAAAAAAACTCCCAATTAGTAGTGGAATGGTAAATAATAAAATAACCTTAATAGGCTTTCCTTTAGTTAAATCTTGCATATCAGAGAGACATTTGTATCTTACGCTTAAACCGTTATCGTAAGCCTTTCTATAAAAAAATCGCTTCGGTCAGTATTCTACGTTTTTATGATAAGAATTGCAAGGGATAAGGAGCTCAAAAATATTTTATACAGGTCATTCAATTTTAAAGGCTAACAAGCTCTTGCAGTGTTTATTAGTTACCCGATAAAAGACTTTTTAAAAATGGTATTAAATATAAAAAGAAAACATGGGATTGAGACAAAAATTAGAAGACGGCTACTCCTTTTTATCGTATCTATTACCCAACTATTATTAGTTGAACTTGTATAAATGATTTTGTGGATAATATCAGTAAATATACCTATTTACAAAAAAGAGCAACTGTCTGAACTGTTCTACTAATGAAAGCTTTTTTGAACCTTCATTTTGATTTAGAAAAATAAAGCCAAGGTGCAATAATAGCAATGATTTCTATTGTCGTAATCTCCTTCATAAGTAGCAGGTGCTGTTGATTAATATATTTAATTTCTATGTTGTTATTATAAACTAAAAAACTGATAAATAAAGTATTTTGGATTGTAGAGGATGGTATTGGCAATGACTTTTCCATGAAAAAATCTGTAAATCATGGTATCATGTGAACATGGAAAAAAATCAACTTCGCAAAGAAATCTTAGACATTTTGAAATCTCAGGATAGGAAGATGAAGTCTGTTTATGATAAGGTGCTGAGTGAGCGCTTGGTCAGCTTGTCTATGTATCAAGAGGCAAAGACCATCGCCCTTTATCTAGCCTTTGATTTTGAATTTGATACCTCCTTGATTATCGAGCAGGCCTTGACCTATGGTAAAAGGATTGTTGTTCCTAAAACCTATCCGCAAGGTCGTATGATCTTTGTGGACTATGAACCAAATGGGCTAGAAAAAACGTTTTTTGGCCTTTTGGAGCCTCAGTCGGATGTGGAAGTTCCCAAGTCAGAGATTGATTTGATTGTAGTGCCTGGCGTGGTTTTTGACGAGTCGGGCTATCGCATAGGCTACGGGGGAGGCTACTACGATCGTTATTTGGCTGATTATCAAGGTCAAACAATCAGTCTAATTTATCCTAGCCAGCTCCGCCATTTTCAGCCAAGTGCTTATGATATTCCCGTGAAAGGATTACTTTATGAAAAAGATACGAGAGATTTTTAAGCAAAGTCCTGTGACCGCCACGCTTTTGACGGTGACCATAGTTTATTTTTTGGTGATTCAGCTGCTCTTTTGGGGGCGTTCGACGACTGCTTTGGCTATTTTTGAGGCTGGTGGTGTCAATGGTCATTATTTACGCTTTTATCCAGCAGAGCTATGGCGTGTAATCTCCCCTATCTTCATCCATATCGGCTGGGAGCACTTGATTATGAATGCTGTATCCCTTTATTTTGTGGGAGCAATGGCAGAGCAGTGGTGGGGCTCTTGGCGCTTTTTAATCCTTTACCTGTTTTCGGGTGTGATGGGAAATGTTTTTGTTGTCTTCTTTACGCCAGATGTGGTCTCAGCAGGGGCTTCGACCTCTATCTTTGGACTTTTTACTGCTATCTCAGTTATCGGCTACTTTGGTAGCAATCCCTACTTAAAACAAGTGGGACAAAGCTATCAGCTTTTACTGGTCATGAATCTGATATTTAACTTTTTTATGCCAAGTATCAGCCTTTCCGGTCATCTTGGTGGAGCAATAGGAGGAGGACTTCTTGCGGTTGTATTACTCACCCGTTTTGATAAATCCATTTTCAGTAAATCGCAGAGATTTTTAGCTCTCTTAGTTTATCTAGCTCTTTTGATTGCTCTGCTCGGCATTTCCTTCGTTAGACCAATATAAAAATGACCTTCACTCGGTAGTGGAGGCCATTTTCTTTTTAGAATGTTAAGACAGAGTACTTTTTCTTACCGCGGCGGATAACAGTAAGTTCGTCGTCTATTTTGTCTGAATCTGATAGTGTATAGTCTAGGTCTTGAATGCGGTCTCCATTGATGTAAATGGCACCGTTAGTCACATCCTCACGCGCCTGACGTTTTGAGGATACGACCCCTGCGGTCACTAGGAGTTCAACAAGCTTGAGGTCGTCATCAGCTTGTACAGCATAGTTTGGGACATTGCTGAGACCTTGTTTAAGATCTTTTGCTGAGAGAGCCTTGATGTTTCCAGCAAAGAGTTGTTCAGTAATGTTGAGAGCTTGCTGGTATGCCTCCTCACCATGAACTAGGGATACGACTTCACGCGCCAAAATCTTTTGTGCTAAACGCTCATGGCGGGCGTTGTCAAATCTTTTCTCAATGTCAGCAATCTCATCCAGCGATAAGAATGTGAAGATTTTGAGGAAACGCACAGCATCCTCATCCATGACGTTGAGCCAGAATTGGTACATTTCGTAGGGAGAAGTTTTGTCAGCATCAAGCCAAACAGCATTGCCTTCAGACTTACCAAATTTTTTACCGGTTGAGTCAGTAATGAGTGGAACAGTGATGACATGTCCGGTTTTATCAGCCTTGCGACGAAGGAGTTCTGTACCTGCGGTCATATTACCCCACTGGTCGGAACCTCCGATTTGTAGAGTTACACCGTATTGGCGATTGAGTTCGTAGAAATCAAATCCTTGCATGATTTGGTAGGCAAATTCGGTGTATGAGATACCAGTTTCGATACGTTTTTTCACGGACTCTTTGCTCATCATGTAGTTGACAGTGAAGTATTTACCCACGTCGCGCAAGAAGTCGATGAAGCTGATGGAACCAAACCAGTCATAGTTGTTGGTCATAACGGCCTTATTGTCACCATTTTCAAAGTCAAGGAAGTTTGATAGCTGTCCTTGGATTTTTGTCACCCAGCCATCAACCGTGTCTTTGGTTTGAAGGCTGCGCTCTGCATCTTTGAAAGATGGATCACCAATCAGACCGGTTGCCCCACCCACAAGAGGATAAGGTTTGTGCCCTGCTTTTTGCAAATGCCGGCATACCAAAATCGGTACCAAGTGTCCCAAGTGAAGACTGTCAGCCGTTGGGTCGTAACCAGAATAATAGGATACTTGCCCTTCTGTTAATGCTTTTACTAGGGCTTCTTCGTCGGTCGTTTGAAAGACCAGGCCACGTGCTTTGAGTTCTTCAAAAATATTCATGAGCTTTCTCCTTTTTTATGATACAAAGACTTTAAGGGTGTAATCTAGAGCCTCTGCTCGTTTTTAGTGACACAGTATCACTGATAAATGTCAGACTATTATACCAAAAAACAAAGAAAATAGGCAAGTTTTATAGAATTTTGCTATAATAGACAATGAGGTATTTTATGAACGATTGGAAAAAGAAGTTTGCCAATATCTGGCAAAGTTTACAAGATAAAAAATGGTTTAAAAAATCTTCAAAGTCAGCGAAACGTTCTAATAACTATAGTCTGAAAGACTATGGGCTTGTTTTTTTGAGAACGCTCAAATTTTTGGTTGATTTTGCCTATTTGATTTTTGCTCTATTAGCTTTGCTGGGTGCTGGGATTGGTCTGGGTTATTTGGCTAGTCAGATCGATGCTGTTGAAGTTCCAACTGCTGAGACCTTGACGGCTCAGGTCAGCAATTTGACGAAAATCTCTCAGTTGACTTATGCAGATGGACAGTTGATTTCAAAGATTGATACAGATTTGTTGAGAACGCCGGTAGAGAGCTCTGCGATTTCCGAAAATGTTAAAAACGCTATTGTGGCGACAGAGGATGAGAATTTTAAGTCCCATAAAGGGGTTGTGCCTAAGGCGATTTTTCGTGCGACTTTAGGTTCAGTTCTTGGGATTGGTGAGTCAAGTGGTGGTTCTACCTTGACTCAGCAGCTTATTAAGCAGCAGATTCTAGGAGATGATCCAACTTTTAAGCGTAAGGCTACTGAAATCATTTATGCCTTGGAACTTGAGCGTAATATGGACAAGGATACTATCCTGACCAATTACCTTAATGTGTCACCTTTCGGGCGTAATCATAAGGGGCAAAACATAGCAGGGATTGAAGAAGCAGCTCAGGGAATTTTTGGGGTGTCTGCTAAGGATTTGACTATCCCGCAAGCGGCTTTTCTAGCTGGTCTGCCACAGAGTCCGATTGTATATTCACCTTATTTGCCGACGGGTGCTTTTAAAACGGATGAGGATATGGCCTGGGGATTGAATCGTCAGAAAAATGTTCTTTATAATATGTACCGCGCAGGATTTTTGACAAAGGAAGATTATGAGAATTATCGGGCCTATGATTTGAAACAAGACTTCAGACAGCCAGAGGCGAGAACTTCGGATAGCCATGACTACCTTTACTATGCTGTCCTCAAAGAAGCGAAGGAAGTGATGTACGACTATCTGGTTAAGCGCGACAAGGTATCTGAACAGGATCTCAAAAATGATGCGACGAAGGAAGCTTATCAAGAACTCGCTTACCAAGAGTTGACTCAGGGTGGATACACTGTTAAGAGCACCATCAAGCCGAATATCTACAATGCCATGCAGTCGGCAGCCGCAAATTACGGTTATTTGCTTGACGATGGCACGGGTGAGGTGCAGATGGGAAATGTCTTACTCGACAATCGTACGGGAGCCATTCTAGGTTTTGTTGGTGGTCGTAATTATGCAACAAACCAAAACAACCACGCTCTAGATTCCCTCCGTTCACCAGGGTCAAGTATCAAGCCTCTGCTTCCGTATGCCATTGCGATTGACCAAGGCTTGATGGGTAGCGCTAGCGTGCTGTCCAACTATCCGACCACCTTCTCAAGTGGTGAACAGATTACCCACGGTAATGAGTTAGGAACGACCATGATTACTTTCAAGGAAGCCTTAGATGCCTCTTGGAATATCCCTGCCTTCTGGACCTATCAGATGTTGCGCGATCACGGTGTTGATGTCGAGTCCTACATGAAGAAGATGGGTTATGATATTGCTGAGTACGGCATCGAAAGCTTACCTTTGGGTGGTGGAATTGAGACTTCTGTTCTTCAGCAGACTAATGGTTATCAAACTCTGGCAAATGGCGGAGCTTATTTGAAACATTACATTGTTGAGTCGATAACAGCCAGCGATGGGACTGTCATTTACCAGCATGAAAGCAAACCAGACCAAGTCTTTTCGCCAGCTGCAGCTAGCATAATGAATATGATGTTACGTGGGCCAATCAATTCAGGCAAAACGACTACTTTCCAGTGGCGTCTAAGTAATTTGAACGGAAGTCTTGCAAATGCAGACTGGATAGGTAAGACAGGAACAACAAATACCACAGGGGATGTCTGGCTCATGTTAGCGACACCAAGTGTGACTTTGGGCTCTTGGGCGGGTCATGATGATAATCGTTCTATGGATGGATTGACTGGATATAATAACAATGCTAATTATGTGGCTAATTTAGTCAATGCTATTCATCAGGCGGATTCATCTGTTTTTGCAGTCAATGAGCGTTTTGAATTGGATTCGAGCGTGATTGCCTCTACTGTTCTGACATCGACTGGTCTGAGACCAGGAACAGTTCTAGTGAATGGACGCAGCATCAATGTTGGTGGTGCCACAACGACCAGCTATTGGGCTAAAAATGGAGCGCCAACGATGACTTACCGCTTTGCCATTGGTGGTACAGATAGCGACTATGCTAAAGCTTGGAGTAGCTTTATGCCTAAGGAACCTAGCAAGCAAAAATCGACTACCTCAAACCGAAGTAGCAGTAATGGTAACACTAATAGCAGATCAAGCACTACCACTACTTCAGAAAACACTTCAAGAGAATAAAAAACTTGTCTTTTTCGAGAAAATATGATAAAATGATATAAATTATTTGTCGTCTGTTTTCTTGAAATCTTGTCCAAGAAGACTTACAGCAGTTAAATCCAGCTTTTATAGTCAGATTTAGCTGCTCTTTTTGTGCCTATTTTTAGGAATCTTAGCTCTTGTCATCAAGATTTAAAGGTTCTGAAAATTACAAGAAGGACAGAGATGTTGCTGGTGTAAACTAGCAAGAACTGTGGCTTTAGCCACGTGTCAGATCATAAAAAGGAGAACAATCACTTGGCAGGACATGACGTTCAGTACGGGAAACATCGCACCCGTCGTAGTTTTTCAAGAATCAAAGAAGTTCTTGATTTACCAAATTTGATTGAAATTCAAACCGACTCATTTCAAGAGTTTTTGGACAATAGCTTGCGCGAGGTTTTTGAGGACGTACTTCCAGTATCAAACTTCACAGATACGATGGAGCTTGAGTTTGTTGGCTACGAATTAAAAGAACCTAAATACACTTTGGAAGAAGCGCGTGCGCATGATGCACACTATTCGGTGCCACTTTTTGTCACTTTCCGCTTGGTTAATAAAGAGACTGGCGAAATCAAAACGCAAGAAGTCTTCTTCGGAGATCTTCCATACATGACTGAGATGGGGACCTTTATCATCAACGGTGCAGAGCGCATCATCGTATCTCAGCTTGTGCGTTCACCAGGTGTCTATTTCAACGATAAAGTTGATAAAAACGGAAAAGTTGGTTACGGTTCAACGGTTATTCCTAATCGTGGAGCTTGGCTTGAACTTGAAACAGATTCAAAAGACCTTGCTTACACTCGCATTGACCGCACACGTAAGATTCCATTTACAACCCTTGTACGCGCTCTTGGTTTCTCTGGTGATGATGAAATCATTGACATCTTTGGTGATGGGGACTTGGTTCGTAATACCATTGAAAAGGACATTCACAAAAATCCAGCAGACTCACGTACTGATGAAGCTCTCAAAGAAATTTACGAGCGTCTTCGTCCAGGTGAACCAAAAACTGCCGATAGCTCACGTAGCCTTTTAGCGGCTCGTTTCTTTGATCCAAAACGTTACGATTTGGCTGCTGTCGGACGCTACAAAATTAATAAAAAGCTTAATGTTAAGACACGTCTTCTTAACCAAACTATTGCTGAAAACTTGGTAGACCCTGAAACAGGGGAAATCTTGGTTGAGGCTGGTACCGTTATGACGCGAGATGTCATTGATTCCATCGCTGAATATCTTGACGGTGATCTTAACAAGTTTGTTTATACCCCAAATGATTATGCTGTTGTGACAGAGCCAGTTGTCCTTCAAAAATTCAAAATCGTGGCACCGACTGATCCAGATCGCGTGGTTACTATCGTTGGTAATGCTAATCCTGGTGATAAGGTTCGTGCTCTGACAACAGCAGATATCTTGGCTGAAATGAGCTATTTCCTCAACCTTGCAGAAGGTCTTGGAAAAGTGGATGACATTGACCACCTCGGAAACCGCCGTATCCGTGCTGTTGGCGAATTGCTAGCCAACCAATTCCGTATCGGTCTTGCTCGTATGGAACGTAACGTTCGTGAGCGTATGTCTGTACAAGACAATGAAGTCTTGACACCGCAACAAATCATCAACATCCGCCCTGTCACAGCTGCGATTAAAGAATTCTTTGGTTCATCTCAGTTGTCACAGTTCATGGACCAACACAACCCACTGTCTGAGTTATCTCACAAACGCCGTCTATCTGCCCTTGGCCCTGGTGGTTTGACTCGTGACCGTGCTGGATATGAAGTGCGTGACGTTCACTACACTCACTATGGTCGTATGTGTCCGATTGAAACGCCTGAGGGACCAAACATCGGGTTGATTAACAACTTGTCATCTTATGGTCACCTTAATAAATATGGTTTCATTCAAACGCCATACCGCAAGGTTGACCGTGCGACAGGTGTTGTTACAAACGAAATTGTTTGGTTGACTGCTGATGAAGAGGATGAGTACACAGTTGCTCAGGCTAACTCACCATTGACCGAAGATGGTAAATTTGCCAATGAAATCGTTATGGGTCGTCATCAAGGGGTCAACCAAGAATATCCTGCCCACCTTGCAGATTTCATGGATGTTTCTCCGAAACAGGTAGTTGCCGTTGCGACAGCATGTATTCCTTTCTTGGAAAACGATGACTCCAACCGTGCTCTTATGGGTGCCAACATGCAACGTCAGGCTGTTCCATTGATTGACCCGAAAGCTCCTTATGTTGGTACTGGTATGGAGTACCAGGCTGCCCACGACTCAGGTGCTGCGGTTATCGCCCAGCACGATGGTAAAGTTATCTACTCTGACGCTGACAAGGTTGAAGTACGTCGTGAAGATGGTTCACTTGACGTCTATCATATTCAAAAATTCCGTCGTTCAAACTCAGGTACTGCTTATAACCAACGTACCCTTGTTAAAGTTGGCGATATTGTTGAAAAAGGTGACTTTATTGCAGATGGTCCTTCTATGGAAAGTGGGGAAATGGCGCTTGGGCAAAACCCAATCGTTGCCTACATGACATGGGAAGGTTACAACTTCGAGGATGCGGTTATCATGTCTGAGCGTCTAGTGAAAGAAGATGTCTACACCTCTGTTCACCTTGAAGAATACGAATCAGAAACCCGCGACACTAAGTTAGGCCCTGAAGAAATTACTCGCGAAATTCCAAACGTTGGTGAAGAAGCCCTCAAAGACCTTGACGAGATGGGGATTATCCGTATCGGTGCTGAGGTTAAAGAAGGTGACATCCTTGTTGGTAAAGTAACGCCTAAGGGTGAAAAAGATCTTTCTGCTGAAGAGCGTCTCTTGCATGCCATCTTTGGTGATAAGTCGCGTGAAGTACGTGATACATCGCTTCGTGTCCCACACGGTGGAGATGGTATCGTTCGTGACGTAAAAATCTTTACCCGAGCTAACGGCGATGAATTGCAATCAGGTGTCAACATGCTGGTTCGTGTTTACATCGCCCAAAAACGTAAGATCAAGGTCGGAGATAAGATGGCCGGTCGTCACGGTAACAAGGGTGTCGTGTCACGCATTGTACCAGTTGAGGATATGCCATATCTTCCAGACGGAACACCAGTTGACATCATGCTTAACCCACTTGGGGTGCCATCACGTATGAACATCGGTCAGGTTATGGAACTTCACTTGGGTATGGCAGCTCGTAACTTGGGTATCCATATTGCGACACCAGTTTTCGATGGTGCAAGTTCAGAAGACCTCTGGTCAACCGTTAAAGAAGCAGGTATGGATTCAGATGCCAAAACCATTCTTTACGATGGACGTACAGGTGAGCCATTTGACAACCGTGTATCTGTCGGTGTCATGTACATGATCAAGCTTCACCACATGGTTGATGATAAACTTCACGCCCGCTCAGTCGGACCATACTCACTCGTTACCCAACAGCCGCTCGGAGGTAAGGCTCAGTTTGGTGGTCAGCGTTTCGGTGAGATGGAGGTTTGGGCCCTTGAAGCCTACGGTGCTTCAAACGTCCTTCAAGAAATCTTGACTTACAAGTCCGATGATGTAAACGGACGTCTTAAGGCGTACGAAGCTATTACTAAAGGCAAACCAATTCCAAAACCAGGTGTCCCAGAATCCTTCCGCGTTCTCGTTAAAGAATTGCAGTCACTTGGTCTTGACATGCGTGTCTTGGATGATGAAAACAATGAAGTTGAACTTCGTGATCTTGATGAAGGTGAAGATGATGACGTGATGCATGTCGATGATCTTGAAAAACTTCGTCAAAAACAAGCTGAAGAAGAAGCGCGTTTGGCGGCAGAAGTTGCTGCAGAAAACGGTGAAAAATCAGCTAACGAAGATGCCGAATAGGGCATAATCACATTTTTAAAGAGAGGAAGAGCTTGTGAATAGAAATCTATTCGCAGCTCCTACGACCTCTACTTCTGTCTAATTGAACTTAGCTCTGCTTTGTTCAAGATAAAAAAGAAAGGTAATACTAGTGGTTGACGTAAATCGTTTTAAATCTATGCAAATCACATTAGCTTCACCAAGTAAGGTCCGTTCGTGGTCTTATGGTGAAGTTAAAAAACCTGAAACAATCAACTACCGTACGCTGAAACCAGAACGCGAAGGACTTTTTGATGAAGTCATCTTTGGTCCTACAAAAGACTGGGAATGTGCCTGCGGAAAATACAAACGTATCCGTTATAAAGGGATTGTCTGCGACCGTTGCGGTGTCGAGGTAACACGTGCTAAGGTGCGTCGTGAACGTATGGGTCACATCGAACTTAAAGCTCCAATCTCCCACATTTGGTACTTTAAAGGCATCCCATCACGTATGGGGCTAACTTTGGATATGAGTCCACGTGCTCTTGAGGAAGTCATCTATTTCGCAGCTTATGTGGTTATTGATCCTATGGACACACCACTTGAGCCCAAATCACTTTTGACTGAGCGCGAATACCGTGAAAAACTTCAAGAGTATGGCTACGGTTCTTTCGTTGCCAAAATGGGTGCAGAAGCGATTCAAGATCTTCTCAAACGCGTTGATTTGCCAAAAGAAATCGCAGAGCTGAAAGAAGAATTGAAGTCTGCAACTGGACAAAAACGTGTCAAGGCAGTTCGTCGTTTGGATGTTCTTGACGCCTTCTATAAATCTGGCAACAAGCCAGAATGGATGATTCTTAACATCCTTCCAGTTATTCCGCCAGATCTTCGTCCTATGGTTCAGTTGGATGGTGGCCGTTTTGCAGCTTCTGACCTTAATGACCTTTACCGTCGTGTTATCAACCGTAACAACCGTTTGGCTCGCCTTTTAGAGCTAAACGCTCCAGGAATTATCGTTCAAAACGAGAAACGGATGCTTCAAGAAGCGGTGGATGCCCTTATTGATAATGGTCGCCGTGGTCGTCCGATTACTGGACCAGGTAGCCGCCCGCTTAAATCTCTCAGTCACATGCTGAAAGGTAAGCAAGGACGTTTCCGTCAAAACCTGCTCGGTAAACGTGTAGACTTCTCCGGACGTTCCGTTATCGCCGTTGGTCCAACATTGAAAATGTACCAATGTGGTGTCCCACGGGAAATGGCTATTGAGCTCTTCAAGCCATTCGTTATGCGTGAAATCGTTGCTCGCGAGATGGCAGGTAACGTCAAAGCGGCTAAGCGCATGGTTGAGCGTGGAGACGAGCGTATTTGGGACCTTCTTGAAGAAGTCATCAAAGAACACCCAGTTCTCCTTAACCGCGCACCGACTCTTCACCGCTTGGGTATTCAAGCCTTTGAACCAGTTCTTATCGATGGTAAAGCTCTTCGTCTTCACCCACTTGTCTGTGAGGCCTACAATGCAGACTTTGACGGGGACCAAATGGCTATCCACGTCCCACTTTCTGAAGAAGCACAGGCTGAAGCTCGTCTTCTCATGCTTGCGGCTGAACACATCCTTAACCCTAAAGACGGTAAACCAGTCGTAACGCCTTCTCAGGACATGGTTCTTGGTAACTACTACTTGACCATGGAAGATGCTGGTCGTGAAGGTGAAGGTATGGTCTTCAAAGACCGTGATGAAGCTGTGATGGCTTACCGAAATGGTTACGTTCACTTGCACTCACGCGTTGGTATCGCTGTTGATAGCATGCCGAACAAACCTTGGAAGCCAAACCAACTTCACAAAATCATGGTGACAACTGTTGGTAAAATCCTCTTTAACGATGTGATTCCAGCAGAAATTCCTTACCTTCAAGAGCCTAACAATGCCAACTTGACAGAAGGGACACCTGACAAATACTTCCTTGAGCCAGGGCAAAATATCCAAGAAGTCATTAATTCATTGGAAATCAATGTTCCATTCAAGAAGAAAAATCTCGGAAACATTATCGCTGAAACCTTCAAACGTCTTCGTACAACCGAAACCTCAGCCTTCCTTGACCGTCTCAAAGACCTGGGTTACTACCATTCAACCCTTGCTGGCTTGACTGTGGGTATTGCCGATATCCCTGTTATTGATAACAAGGCTGAAATTATTGAAGCGGCCCATGAAAAAGTTGAACAAATTAACAAGGCTTTCCGTCGAGGTCTCATGACTGATGATGACCGCTATGTTGCTGTTACAACAACATGGCGTGAAGCTAAAGAAGCCCTTGAAAAACGCTTGATTGAAACACAAGATCCTAAGAACCCAATCGTTATGATGATGGACTCAGGAGCTCGTGGTAACATCTCTAACTTCTCACAACTTGCCGGTATGCGTGGTTTGATGGCAGCTCCTAATGGACGCATCATGGAACTTCCTATCCTATCTAATTTCCGTGAAGGTTTGAGCGTTTTGGAAATGTTCTTCTCAACCCACGGTGCGCGTAAAGGGATGACCGATACAGCCCTTAAGACAGCCGATTCAGGTTACCTTACCCGTCGTTTGGTTGATGTTGCCCAGGACGTTATCATCCGCGAAGATGATTGTGGAACTGACCGTGGGCTTCTTATCCGTGCCATTACTGATGGTAAAGAAGTGACTGAAACGCTTGAAGAACGTCTGATTGGTCGCTACACGAAGAAATCTGTTAAAGACCCAGAAACTGGAAAAGTGATTGTTGGTCCAGATACTTTGATTACAGAAGATATGGCAGCAACTATTGTCAAAGCTGGTGTTGAAGAAGTGACTATCCGTTCAGTCTTCACATGTAACACTCGTCATGGTGTCTGCCGTCACTGTTATGGTATCAACTTAGCAACAGGTGATGCGGTTGAGGTTGGTGAAGCAGTCGGAACCATCGCTGCTCAATCTATCGGTGAGCCTGGTACACAGCTTACCATGCGTACCTTCCACACGGGTGGTGTAGCCTCAAATACCGACATTACACAAGGTCTTCCACGTATCCAAGAAATCTTTGAAGCACGTAACCCTAAAGGGGAAGCTGTGATCACTGAAGTTAAGGGAACTGTCATCGAAATCGAAGAGGATGCTTCAACCCGTACCAAAAAAGTTTACGTTCAAGGAGAGACTGGTATGGGTGAATACGTGGTACCATTCACATCTCGCATGAAGGTTGAAGTTGGTGACGAAATCGCACGTGGTGCTGCTCTGACAGAAGGGTCAATTCAACCCAAACGCCTGCTTGAAGTACGTGACACCTTGTCAGTTGAGACCTACCTACTTGCTGAGGTACAAAAAGTTTACCGTAGCCAAGGGGTAGAAATCGGAGACAAACACGTTGAAGTAATGGTTCGCCAAATGCTTCGCAAAGTACGTGTTATGGATCCAGGAGACACAGACCTGCTCCCAGGTACTCTCATGGACATCGCTGACTTTACAGATGCCAACAAAGATATCGTTATCGCTGGTGGCATTCCTGCAACATCACGCCCAGTTCTTATGGGGATTACAAAAGCTTCGCTTGAAACCAACTCATTCTTGTCAGCAGCATCCTTCCAGGAAACAACTCGTGTCCTGACAGATGCCGCTATCCGTGGTAAGAAAGATCACCTTCTTGGTCTTAAAGAAAATGTTATCATTGGTAAGATCATTCCAGCTGGTACTGGTATGGCTCGTTACCGAAACATCGAACCACAAGCCATCAATGAAGTTGAAATCATTGAAGAACCTCAAACAGTTGAAGATCTCGTCACAACTGAAGAAGACTAAAACACGAAACAGTTCCGCAAGGAACTGTTTTTGTAAACCGAACGAAGAAATCCCTTTTGAGCATATTCTTTCACATTAGAGATAAAATGGTTTATAATAAGCGAGCGATTAGAGAAAAGGTGGAAAGGAAAGAGAGTATGCATTCTGTTCAGATTAGTTAGTCGTTGAAACTGAACTACAAGTATCAGAAAAGAGATTCGCTTTCTTAACGCTCTCGGTATCTTAATTATGTATCAGGTTATAAACATGTTTGGGGATTTTGAACCTTGGTGGTTTTTGGAAGATTGGAAGAATGACATCACGGAAACACGGGAGTTCAAAACTTTTGAAGAAGCTAAAGAGGATTATCTAGCCAAATGGCAGAGCATGAAAACGCAATTTTCTCATTTTGAAAGCCGTTCGGCCTATTTGGCGGCCTTCTGGGATGAAAAAGAATTGCGCTGGTGCGAAGAATGCGTAGAAGACCTGCAACAATACCATTCAATTTTATTACTCAGAGATTATGAACTCATCTCTGAAGATTATCATAATCCTGAGTTGCATTTGTCCAATGCGGTTCTTCGCCAGCCCTCAAGTTGTCGCTTGTCCATCTAAAAACACAGCCCACTCTGATGAGATGGGCTGTTTGTCTTAAAATAGGAAATGGGATATGAAGTTATTAAAGATTTGGAAATCGAGCAAATACTACAAAAATATCTCCTTTTCTGTTATAATAAGGTCAGTATTAGTCAAAAAATATAACGTTACAAAGTGACTAGAGACTAAGGAGAGGAGGAGCTATGGCATTAAAAAACACATCTGATTATATAGAAGAGCACATCAAGCAATTACTTGCTCAGACTGGCGTGGCTGAGATTCAACGTTCACAATTAGCTGAGGTGTTTCAAGTAGTTCCTAGTCAGATTAACTATGTGATTAAGACCCGATTTACAGAGAGTCGTGGCTATGTAGTAGAAAGCAAACGTGGTGGCGGAGGTTACATTCGCATCGTTAAGATTGCTTTCTCCGATCAGCACCATTTTTTAGGTGACTTACTCAGTAAACATTGCCAGAATCCTAGTGAGCAGGTATTTGCTGACTTGATGCAGCTCCTATATGATCAAGGGGTCATTACAGAACGAGAAGGTAACATGTTGCTGGTTGTGTCCAGCGATGAAATTTTAGGGGCGGATGCTAATCAAATTCGAGCAAGGCAACTCCGCAAAATTCTTCAAAGATTAGATAGAAAAGGTTAAGTATGGTTGAGTATTCGATAAAAATGCAGGAGGTTTTCCGTCTTGGACAGGAACAGGCTGCACGTTATGAGAGTTCCTATTTGGAAACCTGGCACCTGCTTTTAGCAATGGTATCGCTCCATGATTCAGTGGCGGGATTGACATTTTCTGAGTATGAGGATGAGGTGCCTTTAGAGGAGTATGAAGCAGCAGCTATTCTGGCTATGGGAAAAGCTCCGCAGGATAAGGTGACAAGAACAAATCTTTTGTGCCCATCATCTAAGGCATTGACAGAAGTTTTGGACTATGCGTCAGCTATTGCTAAAGTGATGGGAAACGATGAAGTCGGAACGGAACATGTCCTTTTTGCCATGTTGGTCAATGTTGATCTTCTGGCTACTCGAATTTTGGAATTGGCTGGTTTCAAAGTTAAAGATGACGGGAATTCCCTGCGTCTGATTGATTTGAGAAAGACCTTGGAGCGCCATGCCGGCATCACCAAGGAAAACTTGAAAGCCCTCCATGAGCTCAGAAAGCCGAAGAAATCTAAATCTGGCGGTAACTTTTCAGATATGATGAAACCACCTTCAACGGCAGGTGAGCTATCGGATTTTACCCGTGATTTGACGGCAATGGCAGAGCAGGGACTGTTGGATCCTGTTATCGGACGTGATAAGGAAGTTACTCGTATGATTCAGGTTCTCAGCCGTAAAACAAAAAATAATCCAGTCCTTGTCGGAGATGCAGGTGTTGGTAAAACTGCTCTGGCCTATGGTCTTGCCCAGCGCATTGCAACAGGTGAAATCCCTTATGAACTTCAAGGTATGAGGGTCTTGGAGCTGGACATGATGTCAGTTGTTGCAGGGACCCGCTTTCGTGGTGACTTTGAAGAACGTATGAATCAAATTATTGAGGATATTGAAGCAGATGGCAAAATTATTCTCTTCATCGATGAGCTTCACACCATTATGGGAACAGGAAGTGGTGTTGATGGGACTCTTGATGCAGCTAATATTTTAAAACCCGCTCTTTCACGTGGAACTCTCCACATGGTTGGAGCGACAACTCAGTCGGAGTATCAAAAACATCTAGAAAAAGATGCCGCACTTTCGCGTCGATTTGCTAAAATTATCATTGAAGAACCAAGTGTTACCGATGCGATTGACATTTTGAAGGGACTTCGTCCAAGCTATGAAATCTTTCATAATGTGACGATTTCAGATGCTGCTGTTACAACAGCGGTAAAAGTTGCGCACCGTTACCTGACTGGCAAACAGCTTCCAGATTCGGCTATTGATTTGCTGGATGAAGCTAGCGCCACTGTTCAAGTCATGACCAAAAAGGAGACTGTAGAAGCCTTAACGCCACTTGATCGAGCCCTTCTAGCAGGAGATTTAAAACTGGTTGGCAAACTATTGAAGTCAAGTAAGAAAGAAAAACAAAGTTCAGCTATTCCAGTTACAGAGGATCATATCCTAACAACTCTTAGTCGCCTTTCAGGTATTCCAGTTGAAAAATTGGGACAAACGGATAGTCAGAAATATTTGACCTTAGAAAAAGAGCTTCACAAGCGTGTTGTTGGACAAGATGCAGCGGTATCAGCTATCAGCCGTGCCATTCGTCGTAACCAATCAGGTATCCGCACAGGCAAACGTCCAATTGGCTCTTTCATGTTTTTAGGACCGACAGGTGTTGGTAAGACTGAACTTGCTAAGGCACTGGCAGAAGTCCTCTTTGATGATGAGTCAGCTCTCATTCGCTTTGACATGTCTGAGTATATGGAAAAATTCGCGGCAAGTCGCCTCAATGGTGCTCCTCCAGGCTATGTTGGTTATGATGAGGGGGGTGAGTTGACGGAGAAGGTTCGTAACAAACCTTATTCAGTTCTTCTCTTTGACGAAGTGGAAAAGGCTCATCCAGATATTTTCAATGTTCTTTTACAAGTTTTGGATGATGGTGTCCTCACGGATTCACGTGGTCGTAAGGTTGATTTTTCAAATACCATTATCATCATGACCTCAAATCTAGGAGCGACAGCTTTACGTGATGATAAGACCGTTGGTTTTGGTGCGCCAGCTTTGTCCCAAGACCATAAAGCGATGGAGAAGCGCATCCTAGAAGAACTCAAGAAATCTTATCGTCCAGAGTTTATCAACCGTATTGATGAGAAGGTGGTCTTTCACAGTCTTGATCAGAAACATATGCAGGAAATTGTTAAGATTATGGTGCAGCCTGTAATCAAGGCATTGGCGGAAAAAGGCGTGGATTTGAAAATCCAGCCCGCTGCTCTTAAGCATCTTGCTCAAGATGGATACGATGTGGAAATGGGTGCCCGTCCACTACGTAGAACTCTGCAAACCCAAGTCGAAGACAAGCTGTCAGAATTAATTCTCGCAGGAGATTTGTCAGCGGGTCAAACCCTAAAAATCGGCCTGTCTAAAGGGAAATTAAAGTTTGAGATAGTCTAAAAAAACCTCACGTCTATTTGGCGTGAGGCTTTCTTCTTTAATTTCGAGTGAATGGGTGTTTATCTGCATCCTCAGATTGTCCAATGAGAATACGGTCTGCCTGAGTAGTGTCTCCAAAGTGAGGATTTGGAATGCCAGCAGGAATGACGATAAAAGCAGCTCCCCCAACGAGTTGGTTTGGATCCCCAATACCTGCTGAGAAAATATTATCGTGCGTTTCTCCGTAAACAATTTTATGGGGAACTGTACGCTCAGTGCTTGTGACTTGTCCATCTGCAGCAATAGTGATGGTTTCACCAAGGTCGTTTGACCAAGAGCCGGCGATGCTACTGAAGTCGTTATTGACTAGAGCTGTGATATCGATGCTTGAATTTGCTTGAGGAGCGGTCTGTTCATCAGTCTGGTTTTCAGTTACTAGACTAGCAACAGAAGTGGTTTCTGCTTGAAGGGATGTTGTCTCAGTCTCAGAGAGACTGGTTGTTGATTCTGATGTATTAGCTTTTGCTTTGGCGACCTTACTGCTCTTCACACTGGTGTTGCTACTGGTGTCTTTATTTTCTTTTTTGCCACAAGCTCCTAAAAGAAAGAGAGAGCTAAGGAGAACGACAGCTGTTATTTTTTGGTTTGTTTTCATAATAGGCAACCTCTTTGTTTTATTGTTTCTATTTGGTTACATTATATTACAAAAATATTTCAAAGTCAACAGTATAATTCATTTTGTGTACTGAAAAACAACTACCTTATAGATAGTTGTTAAGATGTTATCTCAATACATCAAAATGTTCTTGAACTTCCTCGAAAGTTTCGGCTTTAGCAACAGCAGAGCGAACTTTAGCAGCGCCAGAAGTACCACGGAGATAGTAAGGAGCTAGGCCACGGAATTCACGGACAGCAATTTTTTCTCCCTTGAGATCAACCAAGCGACGCAGGTGTTCTTCTGCAATGTCCAGCTTTTTGACAAAGGGAAGATCAGGTAATTCTTCGCCAGTTTCAAAGAAATGATTAATCTGGGTAAAGAGGTAGGGGTTGTTAAGAGCTGCGCGGCCAATCATAACGGCATCTACACCGACTTCTTCAATCATGTACTTGGCGTCATGGACGCTACGCACATCACCATTTCCGATGAATGGAATTTTTGTAATTGCTTTTGACACACGGGCTAGGGTCTCGTGGTCGCAGTGCCCTGTGTACATTTGCTCACGGGTACGCCCGTGCATGGCAAGGGCAGAAACACCGCCAGACTCAGCAGCTAGGGCATTTTCAACGGCTAGATTACTATCAGACCAGCCCGTGCGCATCTTAACGGTTAGGGGAATATCAAGGACTGAAGTTACTTCCTTGACGATATGGTAGATCTTGTCTGGATCCTTGAGCCATTTAGCGCCAGCTTCGTTTTTGACCACCTTGTTGACAGGGCAACCCATGTTGATATCTACGATATCAGCCTTGGTGTTACTTTGGATGAAATCAGCAGCACGTTTCAGGCCTTCAGCATCGCCTCCGAAGAGCTGGATAGACATTGGGTGCTCGTTTTCATCAATGTGGAGCATGTGGAGGGTCTTTTCATTATTGTAAAGAAGTCCTTTTTCAGAAATCATTTCCATGACCACAAGGCCAGCACCAAATTCCTTGGCAATGGTTCGAAAGGCAGAGTTGGTGACACCAGCCATAGGTGCTAAAACTGTACGGTGTGGAATTTCAACAGTCCCAATCATGAAGGAAGAGCTGAGCTTAGTCATTGATCAAGCCCTCCAAATCATGCTCGGTAAAGGTATAGGTCTTGCCACAGAACTGACAAGTAATTTCAGCACCGTGGTCTTCTTCTGCCATAGCTTTCAGCTCTGCTTTTCCAAGAGTAATCAAAGCACCTTCAAAACGTTCACGTGAGCAATCACAGGCAAATCCAATCTCTTCTTCAGAGAGAATCTTGTAGCTGTCCTCACCGTAGATGGCAGACAATAGAGCATTGATATGATTGTCTGACTCTAGTAGAGTTGAAATAGCAGGCATTTCTTGGAGACGCTTTTCATAACGAGCGATTTCTTCTTCAGAAGCTCCAGGCAAGACCTGAACCATAAAGCCACCCGCAACCTTGACCTTATCCTCTGCATCTAAGAGAACGTTGAGGCCGACGGCTGATGGGGTTTGCTCTGATTCGGTCAAATAGTAGGCAAAGTCTTCACCGATTTCTCCAGAAATAAGAGGAGTTGTGGAAGTATATGGGTTTCCAGTTCCATAATCAATAATGGTAACAAAGTGGCCATTTCCCATAAAAGGACCAACTAAAACTTCGCCAGTAGCTGTCTTTTTAATATCGACACCAGTGTTTTGAATATAGCCTTTGACATGTCCTTTGGTATCGGCAACTGAAATGATGTGACCAAATGAGCTGTCGCCAATGACTTTAACCGTGATTTTGCTGTCCCCTTTTTGGTTGGCAGCTAAGATTTGATTGGCAATAAGAGTCCGACCGAGTGCAACCGTAGAGGATGATAGGGTCTTGTGTTTTTCTTGAGCGGTTCTAACTGTTTCTGTGCTGTCAAGCACGTAGGCCCGGAAAGAACCTGATGTTGAAATTGATTTTATAAGTTTATCCATAGTGTTTCCATTATAACATAAAGGGAAGAAAAACGAGGTCTGCTTGAGCCTCGTTTTTCTCTTTTAAGCGTTTACTTCATCAGGTGTGACATCGTGAATATCACGTTGCACCTGTTTTCCTTCATTGAGGAGGGCTTGGACAATTTTTTCATCGCGGAGTTTGACAGAATCGTTGATGGTCTCCGCAGATTTGATAATGGCGCTTTCTAGTTGAGCACGTTGTTTGCGTCCATTTTCGATAGCGGCGATAATGCCATTGTTTTGAGTGACAAGGCTTTCCGCCAGAGCTGTGACAGATTGGATAGAGATTGTTGGACTCTGAGCTGCCCGTTCGATAGCTGGTATCGCTTCTTTACTTGTTGCAGCCAGAAGTTCCAGCGCAGCATTATTGGCCTTGACAATCGCATCCGCAGTTGCTCCAGATTTGATGGATTGTTGGAGCATACCGAGTTGGGCGATGGACAGTTTCATGGTTGGGATGGTGTTGCGGCGTAGCATACCTAATTTTTGGCGCATGTCTGAAGAAACTTTGACGAGGTTGCGCATCTGTGGTGTTGTTGCCCAAGCCACATAGAGGCGACTGACATACTCGGTGTGTTGTTGCTCAAGGGTATTGATAACCTCGGTCATACGAGCCAAATCGTTGCTCTTGACTTGATAATCTGGTGTGGTGCTATCAAGCTGAGCGATTTCTTTTTGGAGAAGGCTGGCGCGGTTTGTTGACTCGGTCTGAGTGGCTTCGATAAAGGCGATGACACCAACCAAGTTTTCGATAGATTTGGTATTATCTTCAATTAATTTTTCAGCGGAAACGATATTGCGAGCAAGGGTATCTTCTTGTTTGACGACGGTCACAGCCATGCCGTCCAATTTGTCTTCAATGGATTTGGCATCAAAGTAGAAGTCTTGAAGTGTTGTTTTGCTCTGCTTGAGCCACTTGCTGAAGAAGTTCTCCTTTTTCTCCAAATCAGCTGGCTTGGCATCTTTGTACTTAGCGACAAAGCCATTGAGTTCACGGTTAGCGTTCAAGAGGAGTTCGTCAACTTGTGGGATTTCTAATTTTTTCTGTTCGAGCAAAATGTGGTTGACAGTGGTGTTGACTCCTTCGACAGCAGATGTTCCGAAATCAAGCAGGGCGTTTTGGTCAGTTACAAAACTATCGACCAGTGCTGGTGCTTTGGCTTGGATAGCGTCTTGTTGTTCGGGCGTCAGCTTTTCTAAAAAAGCCATTTGTCCTGTTGTACCTGTTGATGTTTCGATGATTTGTGTTGTTTTGTCGCTTTTAGTCAGAGCGTTGTTAGCGATAGCGTCAATGTCAATGTTAAATGTATCTGTCATGGGAAGTCCTTTCTGTTGTGGGGCTAGTAGATATCAGAGGCATCTGAAAGTGGGTCGGCGTTCGTTTTTTGCTCCATCATGCGCAGGCTGATTTCAAAATCGCTGAGCTGACTTTCATTAAGTTCACGGAGAGTTTCGTCAAGATCTTTATCAAATTTTTCCAGTGCCGATTTAGCTTGCTCCAGTCGTTGGTCGGAGTTATAGTAATTCTTAGGGTTTTCTCTGATTTTTAGATAGCCATCTAGAATATCCTCAAAGCGTTTCATGTTGATGTCGTGGAGGGCACGGAGCTCGGCTGCATTTTCAGCACTCTGGAGTTTTTCGAGAATTTCCATGTGGTCACGCTGGATATTTTGATAGGTTCCTGCGATCTCAGGTGCGCGTGTCAAGATGTCTTTTTCTTGGTCTGAAAGGGGTGAGGAAGTTGCTGATATATTAAGGGCTTGCAACTGTGTTTTGATATTATTTTCTTCGTTGCTAGCTCTTTTCATGACTCGTTTATAAATGTCGCGATCCATGTTATTTTTTAAAGCGTCAGCTTCATTTTTAATAGTAGAAAGTTGCGGTAAAACCTGACGTGCTAATATGCTGTATTGGGTAACATTTTTATCATCCAAGTAACTTTCGAGTAATTTAATCTGGCGGTCGCACTGGGAAATCAATTCTTTCAAATCCTGTAAACGTAGTGCGGTGTTCTTCTTTTCCAAAGCCGACTTATGAGTGGTTAAATAGTAGACACCATAACCGGCACCTAGAAAAAGTAATAATGGAATCAGATATTCGGAAAATAGAGCGATAACAAACAAGATACCGATGATTTTTCCAAAGCTAAAGGGCTTTTTAGAGTATCTTTGAGACATAGATGATCCTTTCTTTACGGGAATAGCTCTCCATCATTTTATCTCAACATCAATAGAAATAGCAAGTGTTTGTATAGATTTTTAAAAAGAAAGTGATGATTGGACAAGAAATTTGAACAGATTTTTTATGCTATAATAATAGACAAAGGGAGATACTGATGACCAAAAATAGACCAAGTGGTGATAACTTTCAACAGTTAGAAAGAGATCTGGAAAAATACCTAGAGCGTCAACAAATTGAGGAAAAAGAGGGGAAACCATGGTGGATTTATGCTCTAGCTTTAGGTCTTGTAATGGTTTCAGGCTTACTAGTTTACCGCTACTTCTGGGGAAGTACAGAAAGGGTAAATTATACTGATTTTGATAGCTTCGCTCAATATTTACAGTCAGACGAGATAGAAAGTAAGGCCTTTTCTTGGACTTATGAAGACTATGAAACCTTGGACTGGAACACCTCAGGCATGTCCAAAACGACACTTCAAGATGTTATCAAAACGTATGGAAAACCTGCGAAAATAGAGTCTAGCACTTTAGCTGGAGAGCGAGATTCTATTTATGTAACCTATCAAGCAGTAGGGGAAGCAGAAAATACCTATAGCTCTGTCACACTCTTGTTTGCTGACTATGATAGTAGTTTTACCTTGAATTCTAAGACCAGTATTGGGTTATCGGGTGTACCCTATGAAGAAGAAGTGGGAGAGGCGAAGCATGATTGGAAAACTGAAGATTTTCAGTCCTTAGTTGTCGGAGATTCGACAGGTAAGGGAGGCGCTTCACTAAAAAATGTTTTGGCAACCTATGGGCCCGCCCATCACATCTGGGGAGTCGCTGTTAATAATGATTTAACACTTGGTGTACAATATCTTAGCAGTTCCTATGGTGACAACATTACCCTTTATTTCAAAAAGGATGCCTCAGGCGACTTTTTGCTTTATCAAAAATCAGGAACAGTAACCGACTAGGAGTAATGATGACAAAAAACCAGATACAGTTGAAATTGAAGATGCTCTGAATGAAGCCTCGGGGAAGGTTCAGAGGGCTTCAATAAATACGAAAATGCTGAAAAAGTTTGCCCTATTCTCCCCCCCTCATCCTGCTGGTTGCAACAGGCCTTTATCTCTCTTTTACTCCTAAAGGAAGCAGTGATGAAGCGGAGATAAAACCTCACGAGGAAACTGCTAAAGAGGCCTCCTACCTTTCTGAGTTAAAAAATGTAACAGAAGTGAAAGATTTTAATTGGACAGTTGATAGCTACGATGCTATCGTCGTCTCCGATATAGAGTCTCAATCGCCAAGTTTAAAGGATATTTCAGAAAAGTATGGTCGGGCAGATACCTACAAAGAATTGGAAAAAGTGAGCGATGGAAGGTCAGTAGTAGTCGCTACTTACTATAGTGAGGATTATGTTCAAAATGTGACTTTCAGATTTATTTACTCAGATGGTATCTATCGTCTTTATAGCAAAAATTTTGCCTTTTTGCCAGATGACACCTATCCCGTAGCTACAGATGAGAATTTCAATTTTAATTGGAATCAAGAAAAAGTGGATACCTTGGCTCTAGGACAAAAGCCAGATGAAATTGTCGCTGACTATGGACTTCCAACTGACGCCAGTCAAGTGGCTTTTGATTCTTTTCGTCAACTCATTTTTGTATATCAAGAAGATAACGACCCAACTTCAACGGTCAATTCTGTCCAATTAAATTTTACGCAGGACGAGTTTGGAGAATTTGTTTTAACCAGTAAAGAAGGAGTATTCAGAGATTAATGGCAAAAAAGATAATTAAAGAAGAGGAAAGTTTTCAAGAGCTTGAATATCTTGTTCAGGAAGAATTTGAACGTCAGTATCAAGAGTCATTAAAAAAGAGAAGGGCTTCTCTTTTTAGTCTTTTAGGTTTATTAGCAGTTGTTTTGACGGGGATAGCTGTTTGGGTGGTCGCCAACCGTCCTATGGAAAAAGTGGCTAACTATAAGCCTGACAAGCAGTTGAGAACAACAACTGAGACAACGGAATCAGAGAACACCAATGCTTTTACACGCAGTCTTGTGACAGATAAAGAAAATTTTTCTTTTAACTGGAGGATGGCTGATTATGATAAGCTGGAAACTGGCACACAGGTGGATGCCTCAGGGGATAGCTTAACCGATATTATAAAGGCTCACGGCAAAGGTTCTTCAGCTCGATTATCTAGGTTTGGAGAGGAGTACTTGAGCCTTGATTACGCTTCAGGGGACTTTCAATTATACGATGACCAAAGAAGATTGAGCCTTCAGTTCTATAAAAATGGAGACGAATACTATCTCTCATCTAAGACAATCTATAATCTACCAGATGAACAGTTTCCTACTGAGGAGGTAGGAAGTAGTGCATTCAAGTGGACAGAAGAAAAATTCGCACAAATTACTGTAGGTGATGTTAATCATGGAAAAGGAGGTGCTACATATGAAGAAGTGATTGCCCTTGGAGGTCTTCCACACGAAGCTTATATCAATGCTTGGGGAGATGCGATGACAAAGAACTCAAAGGAGCTGTTAATTTTTTACCAAAAAGGTTCAGCTAGTCGCTTTACGACATTGGATATTAGCTTCAAAGAACAAGAAGACGGTACCTATCGTGTCTATGCCAAAAATGCCACATTTAACAAGAATCTTTTAGAAGATTGAGGCTAGTAATAAGTGATTGATAGAAAGAAAAGTGACTTTCAAAATCGAAAGTCATTTTTTTATTTAAACTGTAAGATAGTCTATAAAGCATATTTAAAAACGCAAAAACCCTTGTTATACTACGTATACCAAGGGTTGACTTACCAGTCAACCCTTAACCTTGATAGTATAGAAATTGGAGATTATTATGATACAAAGACTTTCGATTATTATACCTTGCTACAATGAAGAAAGTGCGATTAGACCGTTTATGGAAGCAATGCGGAAAGAGGAGTTAAAACTAGTTTCAAAACTAAAGTTTGAATACTATTTTATTGATGATGGATCTAAAGATGAGACTTTATCCGAATTACGACAAATTTCAATTGAAAAAGAAAATATAAATTATATATCATTATCAAGAAATTTTGGGAAGGAAGCGGCTCTATTGGCTGGATTAGAAGCCTGTACTGGAGATTTTGTAGCAGTTATGGATGTCGACTTGCAAGACCCTCCTGAACTGATTTCTCAGATGTTCGAAAAAATTCAAGAAGGATTTGATGTAGTCGGGACTCGTCGTGCAAATCGTAAAGGAGAGCCATTAATTCGCTCTATATTTGCAAAGGGATTTTATTGGTTAATAAATAAGATATCCGAAACTGAGATTGTTGACGGGGTTAGAGATTTTAGATTGATGACCCGTCAAGTTGTTGAAAGTATTTTGGAATTACAAGAAGTAAATAGATTCTCGAAAGGGCTATTTTCTTGGGTTGGTTATAGGGTGACCTATATTAGCTTTGAAAATAGAGAGAGGACGAAAGGTACGAGCTCTTGGTCATTTTGGACATTATTAAAATATTCATTTGAAGGAATTATAAACTTTTCAGATGTCTTGCTAGGAGTGGCAACTTGGAGCGGAGTCTGTTCTTTTCAGATGTCAATGATAGGTGCATTATTCATAATCGTTAGAAAGTTAACGGTTGGAGGTAGTATAGAGGGATGGGCAAGTCTAGTGACAATTATTTTATTTATTGGAGGGATTCAGCTTCTTTCAATAGGTGTTTTAGGGAAATATGTCTCGAAAATTTTTCTTGAAACTAAGAAAAGACCTCATTATATTGTAAAGGAGAAAAGTAATGCTAGAAATCACTAATTTTATAAATTACATTAGAAATAATATTTTCAAAGTTTTACTTATTTTAGGACTTTATCAAATCGTTGAAATTTTTCTTGGGACAATAAACTATCCGTACATTGATGATATTAGTCGTAGGGTGAATGGAGCAACAAACTTTGGTCTTCACTATGCGAGATATTTAAGTGAGGTAGGATCTTGGATTGTTCAAGGAAGTCGCCATCTCACAGATTTAGGTTTGACAACATATATAATGTCTGGAATAATTCTCACTTTAACAAGTGTTTTAGTAACTTATCTCTTTTCTGATGGGGTTAGAATGACTTGGACATCTGCAATTGCCTCCGTATTTATCGGGCTCAATCCATGGTGTTTAGAGCTATTAAGCTTTAGGTTTGATTCCCCGTATATGGTGATTTCAATATTTTTATCGATATTACCATTTTTATGGTTTAGAACAAACAATTTTTTATTTGTCTTCAGTTCAGTAATTTGTATTTTTTTGATGTTTAACTCATATCAAGGCTCGTCAGGTATTTATATGTTTCTAGTTGTCCTTTTCTGGTTGCAGTTAGTTTTAGAAAGAGTCTCGATTCAAAAGTGGTTTATTTTTCTTTTAAATAGCGTGTTTAGTTTCGGAATAGCTACTATTTTTTACTTATTTGAGATGAAGTTCAATCCACAACTTGAAGAGAGGGGAGATTTAACAAAACTTGCTGAATTGTCGGATTTACCTATGACGATTTGGAACAACTTAATTACCTACTTTACAGTCTATCGAGAAGGTCTACCAAGTTTATGGAAATATTTATTGATAATAATCATTGGAATCATGGTTACTAAAATAGTTTTTCAAAGTAATAAGCTTAAACTTTTAAACATGGTTGTTGTTTTGGTGGGTTTAGTCATTTCGGCTATCTTATCACTTGGTATTTATATTGCTTGTGTGGCTCCGGTTGCTGATGTCAGACCGCGTTATGCATATGGCTTAGCAATACTTTTAGCTTTTATAATGATTATACTATCCCAAAAATTATCAAAAAATTTTTTGAGTAACTTAGGAAGAGTTGCAATTGTATTGTTGGTTTATTATAGTTATACATTTTCTTTGGGGTATATAAGTGCTTTAGATAATCAGAAAACAGACTTTGAGGCTCAAAGTATTGTATTGGCAAGTAGCTTAAATCATTATGTTTTAAAAGAAGGGCAGAAAGTATATATAAATCATTTTTTTGATGATTCGACTGCATTTTTAAATGCTAAACAAAATTATAATATCCTTGCAAAATTAGTACCAAGTAACAAGAGTCTCTATTGGCCCAATCTAATGTGGTATAATGAATTAACTCATTCTAAAATTGAATTCATTCAAAAAGATTTTACTAATTTGAATGTCAATGAACTTATTCTACTTGAAAAGACTTCTAGATTTACTATTTATTCACATGGTGAAGATTTATTTGTAATTATGAAATAATTGAATGAATTAAATTTATATTTTGAAAACATGTCAAATGGAATTAATTATTTTATTAGTGATTTATCAAAATAATTCTAAATCACGCAACGATAAGCTGGGTTCTGTATATACAGACTTATTTAGTATAATAGCGTTCAATCTCAGTTTCTGCAATATCTAGTAATCTTGCTTCTTCGCAGAGGATTAGCATTTGTTTTCCTTGCTCAATTAATGAAGAATTACATTGACAGATACCTAACCTTACTTTTGCAAAAGCTACCCCGTCGTATCTTTTCATTTCTTTGCAGAGTTCCAATAATTTTAGCAGAATTGTTTCGCATTGAGACTGATAACCTTCTTTTAGGTAGATTGTTGCTAAGTTTTCTAGTATGGTTTTTTGATCATTCTTGATATTGCGATAGTTTTTATATTTTTCTAAATTTTTAAAAATATACGATGATAGTTTTTCAAGAGTTTCTACTGGAAAGTAATGTAAAATAGCATTCAATAGTCTAATATCGCTAATATACCATTCATCTCTTTCTTGAAGGGGCAACCATATTTTATGAACAAGATCTTGATATCGAAGATTGTCTCGTTGGATACCGTTAGTTCTAATAAACAAAAACAACTCCAAAACATCTTTAAGGTTTTTGATAGGGACATCATCATTCAATTCCAGATAGGTACTACATCTCGTAATCAACACTTTTAATTGTTCGGTTGTGGGAGTTACTAATAAGTTATTGGCTTCAATCAAAAGGCTCTGCCTCTCAGAGGGATGATAAAGATTGCAGATATACATAAACTCATCGACTGTCATATCAATTTGATCTAGTAAAAACATCATATGAGTTATATTTGGAATAGCTTTAGAGTTTTCTATTTTTGAGAGGGCAACACGAGATATTTCTTCTCCGCATATTTCCTGTTGGCTAAGATTTTTCGATTTTCTAATTTCTTTATATGTTTGTCCAAAATTCCATTTCATCATCAATACCCAAATTATTCGTAACTAAAGTTTACAAAAAAAGTAACCACTTAAATTAATTGATATAATTTTATCACAAATAGAGATTAAAAGGAGAAGAGAGTGAAAAAACATCTTTACTTAATTATCTCAATGCTAACAAACCCGAACACAACAGTTATCTATAAGAATGCGAGGTAGAATATGCTCAGAAAGCTCACGACTATTCTAGGAACTTGCTTAATTGTTATAGTGGGATTATGCTATTTCTTTTTATACAATTCTACGGAAAGCAAAATCAAACTCAATGATAAAGCTAATGTCTATTTCCTCACCTCCGAAGGAATATATACTTTGGTTACCGAAGATAATAAAATAAACCTTTTAGAAAAGAGTGAGCAAAAACTTGCTGAGTTTGTCTATTATTACTATCCTAGAGCTAGTTTCGATAATCGTTATTTATTATTTTCTAAAGGGTGGGATATTCCAAGTTATCCTATGGGAATCGTCAGTATTGATTTTCAAACTGGAAAAATTCATACAGAAAAAACTGAAAATATTGCTGATGGTGGAAGTGGATCCTCTGCTAATTTCTTCTATACATGGACGAATTTCACTACCGAAAGTCGCTTGACTCAATTTGATAAAAACGGACGTGAAATTCAAAGTAAAATTTTCAATGAGACACTTATCCTTGTTCCGGGGCAGTCTGATTTAGAATCAAATTTGCAGCTGATTGCTACCAAAGATTTAGGTGAAGAAAAGTATGAAGATTATCTCATTACGATTAACGAAAACGATTTATCTATTATTTCTGAAGAGCCTGTTTATCATGTCGATGATAAGCACTATCGTTTTGTTAATAGTGCAACTATTGATAATACGCTTTATGCTCCCCTGCATTCAATCAGAGATAATATAACAAAAGAATTGACTTTGGATAGTCGCCTTCTTATCAAAGACTTAACAACTGGACAATCGGAGTTCCTAGAATTGCCTGAGCCTTTTCCTATGAGAATGACTTATCATAAACACTATATTTTTATAGAGCATAATGCCATTGAATTGGGTAAAGCAGTGGTTACAGTTTTTAATATAGATACACAAGAAATACAGATAATTGATTTAAGCCAGTTAGGAATAGTTGAGGATGTCAACTCGACGTTTGTCGATTTCTTCGCTTTGGATAAGACAGGAAATTTACTCTTTACTGTAAAAAATAAGTTAGTGTATTATAACCTCGAAACGCAGTCAGTACTTGATGTCTTTGATTTTAAAAAAGACGAAACTCCCTATTATATTTGGGCTGTGAATTAAAAAATAGAGTGATAAAACCCAGCTTATCGTCGTGATAAGCTGGGTTCTTTTATAGGTCTAATTTTAAATCCTGGTCACTAAAGAGTCCTTTTTTCTGGAAAAGCTCTGCGATGAACCATGTGAGGACAGCAGGAAGGATAAATGAGATGAGGATTAGACCTGTCCAATCCATGGCGGTAATGGCAGATTTGTCCCCAGAAGCCATGTCAGCAACCCATCCTGAGTAGACACCGAGTTGTCCCACAAGTCCGCTAGTACCCATGCCAGAGGAAATGGCTGCGCCATTCATTTCGAGCTTGAAAATGAGGGTGGCGATTGGTCCTATGATAGCTGATGTGATGATGGTTGGTAGCCAGATGATAGGTTTTTTGACGATATTGCCCATTTGAAGCATACTGGTGCCTAACCCTTGCGCCACTAGCCCACCGATTCCGTTTGCACGGTAGCTCATGACTGCAAACCCGACCATTTGGGCGCAACAGCCTGCCAGAGCGGCCCCACCAGCCAATCCAGTCAAGCCCAGCGCAGCACAAATCGCTGCGGAGCTGATAGGCAAGGTGAGGGCAATTCCCATGATAACTGCGACAAGCATGCCCATGAATAGCGGCTGCAACTCGGTCGCCCACATGATAAGACTACCAAGTGAGATGGCAGCACGTCCAATGTGACCTGCGACAGCCATTGCCACCAAAACACCAGAAAAAATCGCGACAGCAGGGGTGACGAGAATATCTAGCTTGGTCTCTTTACTGACAAGTTTCCCCAGTTCGCAAGAAACTAAAGCGACTAGATAAACGGCTAAGGGACCGCCAGCCCCACCTAGACTGTCCGCGGCTTGCCCAACGGCGAGTAGGGAAAAGAGCACCAATGGTGGAGCTTGCAAGGCGTAGCCGATAGCGACAGCCATGGCAGGTCCTTTGATGCTAGAGGCGAAGGTTCCGATTTCGGTAAAAAGGCTGAGCCCGCTTTGCTGACCGATAGTTGAGAAGATAGTCCCAATTAGAAGCGAGGCAAAAAGTCCCTGTGCCATAGCAGCTAGCGCTTCAATGGCGTAACGTTGCCCTGTGATGATAATATTTTTACGAATAAGAAAGGTTTTGAAAGAGGCCTTCATGGCAAACTCCTTTTGTTTTTTGTGATATATTACACAAATTATATTTTATATAAAAAATGGTGAAAAGCCAAGAGTTTAAAACGAAAGTTCGGAATTTATACTAAAGTTTTGAAAATAATTGACAAGTATCGCTAAAATCCGAATTTATGCTTGTAAAAAATTCTAAATTTTTGCTATAATAAATTGTAATGTAGACTTGCAGGTGAGATTCCTGCCATAGGTTTATCAGAAAGTAAGGAAGATAATTATGACTTCAGTAGTAGTTGTTGGTACCCAGTGGGGAGATGAAGGTAAGGGGAAGATTACAGATTTCCTTTCAGCAGATGCAGAAGTGATTGCACGTTACCAAGGTGGTGACAATGCAGGGCACACGATTGTAATTGATGGTAAGAAGTTTAAACTTCACTTGATTCCGTCAGGGATTTTCTTCCCAGAAAAAATTTCCGTCATCGGTAATGGCGTGGTTGTCAATCCAAAATCTTTGGTTAAAGAGATTAATTATCTCCACGAAGAAGGTGTGACTACTGATAACTTGCGCATTTCTGACCGTGCTCATGTCATCTTGCCTTACCATATCAAACTTGATCAGCTGCAAGAAGATGCTAAGGGTGATAACAAGATTGGTACAACCATCAAAGGTATTGGTCCAGCTTATATGGACAAAGCTGCGCGTGTCGGTATCCGTATTGCCGACCTTCTGGACAAAGAGATTTTTGCTGAGCGCTTGAAAATCAACTTGGCAGAGAAAAACCGTCTCTTTGAAAAAATGTACGACAGCACACCACTTAATTTCGATGACATTTTTGAAGAATACTACGCATACGGTCAACAAATCAAGCAATATGTGACGGATACTTCTGTTATCCTCAACGATGCCCTTGATAATGGCAAACGTGTTCTTTTTGAAGGAGCACAAGGTGTTATGCTTGATATTGACCAAGGGACTTACCCATTTGTAACCTCATCAAATCCAGTAGCTGGTGGTGTGACTATTGGTTCAGGTGTAGGTCCATCTAAAATTAACAAGGTTGTAGGTGTATGTAAAGCCTATACTAGTCGTGTCGGTGACGGACCATTCCCAACAGAGCTTCACGATGAAATCGGTGAACGTATCCGTGAAGTTGGTCATGAGTACGGGACAACAACAGGTCGTCCGCGTCGTGTGGGGTGGTTTGACTCTGTAGTCATGCGCCACAGTCGCCGTGTGTCTGGTATTACAAATCTTTCCCTTAACTCAATTGACGTCCTCTCAGGTCTTGATACGGTTAAAATCTGTGTCGCTTATGATCTTGATGGAGAGCGTATTGATCACTACCCAGCAAGTCTCGAGCAACTCAAACGTTGTAAGCCAATCTACGAAGAACTTCCAGGTTGGTCTGAAGACATCACAGGAGTCCGTAGCCTAGATGAACTCCCTGAAAATGCCCGTAATTATGTCCGCCGTGTCGGAGAATTGGTCGGTGTCCGTATCTCTACCTTCTCAGTAGGTCCAGGACGTGAGCAGACAAACATTTTAGAATCTGTTTGGGCAAATATTTAAACGACAACCTAGAAGCACTTCCTCGGAAGTGCTTCTAGGTTGTTTTTACTCTTTTAAAATCAAAGTGACAGAATCATCGAAAGACCGAACAGTCGACAAAAAAGTTGACTGTTTTTCTTGTAAAATCATGTCAGAAGCTCAGCTATTTCCCTAAAAATGTGATAAAATATAGGGGATACTGAGTTTTATGCAAAGACGGGTTCATGACCTATCACGAGTCAGTCTTTGTAGAAAACAGAGTATCAAATTCAAAATTAGGAGTTTTTCATGTCAAAACAAGTTTTTGAAACAGTTTTTGCTGGCAAGAAATTGGTCGTAGAAGTCGGCCAGGTAGCAAAACAAGCAAATGGCGCAGTAGTGGTCCGCTATGGTGACTCAACAGTCCTTACTGCTGCGGTCATGTCTAAGAAAATGTCAACAGGTGACTTTTTCCCACTTCAAGTCAATTATGAAGAGAAGATGTATGCAGCTGGGAAGTTCCCAGGTGGTTGGATGAAGCGTGAAGGGCGTCCTTCAACAGATGCGACCCTGACTGCCCGTCTCATCGACCGCCCAATTCGCCCAATGTTTGCAGAGGGTTTCCGCAACGAGGTTCAGGTCATCAATACTGTCCTGTCCTATGATGAAAATGCTAGCGCTCCAATGGCAGCCATGTTTGGGTCATCACTTGCTCTTTCCATCTCAGACATTCCTTTCAACGGCCCAATTGCAGGGGTGCAAGTTGGCTATGTGGACGGGGAATTTATCATCAACCCTGACAAGGCGCAGGCAGCCAAATCAGCTTTGGAACTAACCGTAGCAGGTACCAAAGAAGCCATCAACATGGTAGAATCTGGTGCTAAGGAATTGTCTGAAGACATCATGTTGGAAGCTCTGCTCATTGGTCACAAAGCTATACAAGAGCTCATTGCTCTCCAAGAAGAAATTGTCGTAGCTGTCGGTAAAGAAAAAGCAGACGTTGAATTGCTCCAGGTAGATGCCGACCTTCAAACTGAAATTATTGCTAAATACAACGCGGATCTTCAAAAAGCCGTCCAAGTTGAGGAAAAGAAAGCGCGTGAAGTGGCAACTGAGGCGGTCAAGGAACGTGTCACGGCTGAATATGAAGAACGCTACGCAGAAGATGAAAGCTATGCTACCATCATGCGTGACGTGGCTGAGATTCTCGAACAAATGGAGCACGCAGAAGTTCGCCGTCTTATTACAGAAGATAAGATCCGTCCTGACGGCCGTAAGGTAGATGAAATTCGTCCACTGGACGCCGAAATTGACTTCTTGCCACAAGTTCACGGTTCAGGTCTTTTCACGCGCGGACAAACTCAGGCTCTATCTGTCTTGACTCTAGCACCGATGGGAGATACTCAAATCATTGATGGACTTGATGAGGAGTATAAAAAACGATTCTTGCACCACTATAATTTCCCACAATATTCTGTGGGTGAAACGGGACGTTATGGAGCAGCAGGTCGTCGCGAAATCGGTCATGGTGCTTTAGGAGAACGCGCCCTTGAACAAGTTCTTCCAAGCTTAGAAGAATTTCCATACGCTATCCGCCTAGTAGCAGAGGTTCTTGAATCAAATGGGTCTTCCTCACAGGCTTCTATCTGTGCAGGAACTCTTGCCCTTATGGCGGGTGGTGTGCCAATCAAAGCACCAGTAGCAGGTATTGCTATGGGCCTTATCTCAGATGGGACTAATTATACGGTCTTGACGGATATCCAAGGTTTGGAAGATCACTTCGGTGACATGGACTTCAAGGTTGCTGGTACGCGTGAAGGAATCACAGCCCTTCAAATGGATATCAAGATTGAGGGAATCACACCTCAGATTTTAGAAGAAGCCTTGGCACAAGCTAAGAAAGCCCGCTTTGAAATCCTAGACTTGATTGAAGCGACCATACCTGAACCACGTCCAGAATTGGCACCAACTGCGCCGAAAATTGATACGATTACTATCGATGTTGATAAAATCAAAATTGTCATCGGTAAAGGTGGCGAAACTATTGACAAGATTATTGCTGAGACTGGGGTTAAGATTGACATTGATGAAGAAGGATTGGTTTCTATCTTCTCACCTGATCAAGCAGCCATTGACCGTACCAAAGAAATCATTGCAAATCTTGTTCGTGAAGCTAAGGTTGGTGAAGTTTACAAGGCTAAAGTGGTTCGCATTGAGAAATTTGGTGCCTTTGTCAACCTTTTTGAGAAAACGGATGCCTTGGTACATATTTCAGAAATGGCTTGGACACGCACTAATAATGTTGAAGATTTGGTTGAAATCGGAGATGAAGTGGATGTTAAGATTATCAAGATTGATGACAAAGGCCGTATTGATGCCTCTATGAAAGTCCTGCTTCCTAAGCCTGAAGGCTTGACAGAAGAAAAGGTAGAGCGCCCACGCCATCGTGATAATAATGGTACAAGCGACCGCCGTCATGACCGCAAAAACCACCATAACGGTGGTCTAGGTGGACATTTCCGTGAACCTAAACAACGACCAACAGAAAGTCGGGCTGATTAAGATGACAGGACTTGAAAGACTGGATCAGCAACTCCGTGATTTTCTCGCTGATCCTGAAGATTTTCTGGCAATCATGTCCTTTGTCATGGGACTTCATGGGCAGGCGGTGATAGCTAGCGATAAGCCCTATGCGCTTGAAATTGATGGCAAAAAGGTAACGCCTGTTTTTACCGATTTGTCCGATCTTGAGATTTTTAAAGGAAAACAAGCTAGCGCTGCTCAACAACATTGGGTGGAACGAAAGACGCTGGAAGTCCTAGAAGAAGTTATTGTCAAGCAACTATCAGGATTGGTTTTCAACCTCAAGACTGGTAGTGATAAGAGAAATTCTGGGCTCTTCCTATCTAGTGAATTGATTAGCTTTGTCAATCATTACACGACTATCCTTAATCAGATTATGGGTGATAGCAATCTTGAGGCTGGGTGGTTGGATAAGAACTATCTGGTTCCTCTCTTTGTTTACCCTAATGAAGATGGTAGTAGTGACCGCCTTTTTCCTAGTCTATCAGACCAAGAAGGCAGAAGCTTTGTCCCAGTCTTCTCTAATATGGCCAGTTTCGCCAAATGGTATCGGGAGGAGAACTTTGGCGGTCGTTTCAAAGAAGCTAAAGGAGTCGTGGTGGCTTGGACGCTTAAAGATCTTAAAAGTCCGGTAGATGGTGAAAACGACCTGGCGGATACTTTGGGAGTCGTTATCGACCCATTTGACCAAAAACATGTACAAATCATGTGGCAAGATATCCTGTCTCAGTAGGCTAGCAAGCTAGCTGGCTTAAGCTGGGGCAAGTCACCAGATAAAAATTATTAGACGGAGGTGCCTATGGGGTGGTGGAAAAAATCCATTGATATTGTTAAGGAATTAGACCCTGCAGCACGTTCGACTGTGGAGGTCTTGCTAACCTATCCGGGTCTCAAAGCCTTAGCGGCGCACCGCTTATCTCACTGGCTTTGGCAAAAGGGTTTCAAATTGTTGGCTCGCATGCATAGTCAGTTTTGGCGTTTTTGGACCAATATTGAGATTCATCCTGGGGCCGAGATTGCTCCTGGGGTGTTCATTGACCACGGGGCTGGTCTGGTGATTGGAGAGACAGCTGTGATAGAAGAAGGAGTTATGCTCTACCATGGGGTCACTCTTGGTGGTACGGGAAAAGATGTCGGCAAACGTCACCCAACAGTACGTAGGGGGGCTCTGGTCTCAGCCCACGCTCAGGTCATTGGTCCTATTGAAATTGGTGAGAATGCCAAGGTAGGGGCAGCTGCCGTTGTTCTTGCAGATGTGCCAGCCGATGTGACTGTTGTCGGTATGCCTGCCAAAATTGTTCGCGTTCATGGCAAAAAAGACGACCAAGTTATTCATGATTTGGAAGATCACCGCGAACATTATCTGCGGAAGTTAGAAGATTTACGTGAGGCCAGTCATCGGTCGTCGCATCTATAGCAGTGAGAGTCAGTCTGAAAAATTATCAGATTGACTTTTCTTTCTCTCTATTTTTGTTATAATAGTTGAAATACTTTTGAGGAGGTGCTTATGCTATTAACCGAATTTGAACCTGCCCGTGCAGTTATTAATCCTGAAGATATTTTTGCGGTAAAGGGGGAAATGGAGGCAGAAGAAGTCTGTGACACCATCATTATGCCCTTTTCTGAATCACTTTTTGAAATGGTCAAGGAGCTGGACGGTATCTCTTATGGTGGTTACAAATCCAATATCAATGGTAAACAGCCTTGGTACATCTACGACAGGGAGGATCATAAGGTAGCAGTGATGAAAGCTCTTCTGGGAGGACCTGCTTTAGTTGGAACCTTGGAAGAACTCAAAGTAGCTGGTTTTAAAAACTTCATCATTTTCGGAACCTGCGGGGTTTTAGATGGTAATTTGGAGAGCAATAAATTGATTGTGCCGACCTCAAGCCTGCGTGATGAGGGGATGTCCTATCACTACGCGCCAGCTTCTGATGAGATTGGTTATTCTAAGGAACATCTAGCTCATTTTACGGGACTTCTGGACAAGCTGGGCATTCATCACGTTTCGTGCAAGGCATGGACGACTGACGCTTTTTATCGGGAAACACCAGATAAGGTGGCACGGCGAAAAGCAGCAGGAGCTCAGGTTGTGGACATGGAATGGTCATCGGTTGCCGCTTGGGCACAATTTAGAGATGCCAGCGTTTACCACTTTTTCTACACTTCGGATTTTGTTGATCATGAAGGTGGCTGGGATGTTCGCGAAGGTCATGAAGAGGAAGACTTGCTCCGCTTTTTTGACATTGCTCTGAAGATTGCAGTGGAACTGGATAAAGTCTAAATTATGAGGAGGTGCTTTATGCTATTAACGGAATTTGAACCAGGACGAGCGGTTATTGAGCCTGAATTAAAAAAGGTGGAATCAGGCTTGTTTGAGGTGTGTGACACGCTTATTTATTCTTTTAATGGCAAGATTGTTGATACGGTAAGTCAGATGGAGCATGTTCGCCAAGGTGGCTACATTTCAGACCTTAATGGCAAACATCCTTGGTATATCTACGAAAAAGATGGATTGAAAGTTGCTGTCATGATGGCTATTATTGGTGCAGCCTCTGCGGTGGGCAATCTTGAGGAGCTAAGGGCAGACGGTTTCAAAAACATTATCGTTCTTGGCTCCTGTGGGGTTTTGGATAAGAGAATAGAGGCGGATAAGATTCTCATTCCAAGCGTAGCTCTACGTGATGAGGGGACAAGTTACCACTACGCCCCAGCTAGCGATGAAATCTCTTATAATGAAGCTCTGCTATTGACCATGGAAAAGGCTTTTAATAATGCTGGAATAGAGTATGTCAGAACCAAGACTTGGACAACTGATGCCTTTTTCCGAGAAACAGCTGATAAAGTTAAACGTCGTATGGCAGTTGGTGCAGAGGTCGTTGATATGGAAGCTTCAGCTCTCATGGCATGGGCACAATTTCGACAGGCCAATGTTTATCAATTTTTTTACACGGCTGATTACGTTGACCACCATAACGAAGAATGGGATAAGCGACATGAGGAGCGCACAACCGATGTCATGACATTTTTCGAGGTGGCATTAGTAATTGCAAAGGAATTATAATCTAGCTTGCTGAAAAAGGTCGGTGCTTAGTGAAAAATTTGAAAGGAGTTTCATTGGTAGCTCGATATTTCTATGCTTGCATGACTTTAGATGACCATTTAGCAGAGAGTCGGCATATGATTGATTGGTGTCTCAGCACGAGTGACGAAGATTTTATGACCAGATGACGGTTACTATAGTGGGGAAGTGTACTTTTGAGGCGATTCAAATTTGCCTGATGCGGTAACTTTAAAGACAAGACGGTAGACTTTGTGTTTATCCAGCAAGACAAGCACCCATTGAACCATTATCACCCTATCGTGACAAATGTTGTGGACTTTGTACGGCAGGTGGCTACAACTATTATAGGTGGTAATCCTTTCGTGGCACCACTTTTAGGTGAAAATCTAGTTGATGTTCTGATTATCCATGATGTCTCACTCTTTACTCAGAAAGAAGCCTTGCATTTTTATCGGTTAGAACAGCTAAGGCGGTTTAACTCTTTTGCGGAGATAATCTATGATAAAAATGAGAGAATTAGCCTAAAGGATTATTAAGGAAGGTCGGCTCCATCTCCTATGGGGCTGATTTATGTTATAATGGAAATCAAGATCACCAGAAAGAGAGTGCTATGACAATTAAAATTTATGATACCATGACCCGCAGTCTGCGTGAATTTGTACCGATTCATGATAATACGGTCAATATGTATGTCTGCGGACCAACGGTTTATAACTATATTCACATTGGGAATGCCCGTAGCGTCGTGGCTTTTGACACCATTCGCCGCTACTTTGAATACCGGGGCTACAAGGTGAATTATATTTCCAATTTTACAGATGTTGACGATAAAATCATCAAAGGTGCGGCTGAAGCTGGCATGGACACCAAGTCTTTCTCAGACAAGTTCATTGCAGCTTTTATGGAAGATGTTAAGCAGCTTGGTGTCAAGCCTGCAACTAAAAATCCACGTGTTATTGATTATATGGATGAAATCATTGATTTTGTGCAGGTTTTGGTGGACAAAGGCTTCGCTTATGAAGCAGACGGTGATGTTTATTTCCGTGTGGCTAAGTCCAGCAATTATGCCAAGTTAGCCAATAAAACTCTAGCCGATCTTGAAGTGGGTGCTAGCGGTCGTGTGGACGGCGAAGGCGACATCAAGGAAAATCCGCTTGATTTTGCTCTCTGGAAATCTGCTAAGTCAGGCGAAGTCTCTTGGTCAAGTCCTTGGGGTCAAGGACGTCCTGGCTGGCATATTGAATGTTCGGTTATGGCGACGGAAATCCTCGGTGATACCATTGACATTCACGGTGGTGGAGCAGACTTGGAATTTCCACACCACACCAATGAAATTGCACAGTCGGAAGCCAAGACAGGCAAGACTTTTGCCAATTACTGGATGCACAACGGTTTCGTCAATGTGGACAATGAAAAAATGTCCAAGTCCCTTGGAAACTTCGTGACTGTTCACGATATGCTGAAAACTGTTGACGGGCAAGTGCTTCGTTTCTTCCTAGCCACTCAACAATACCGCAAGCCAGTGAATTTTACGGAAAAAGCGGTGCACGATGCAGAAGTCAATCTCAAGTATTTGAAAAATACCTATACCTTACCAGTGGGAGAAGTTGCTGACGCTGACCAACTGGCTCGGTTTGTCGCTGACTTTGAGGCGGCTATGGATGATGATTTCAATACCGCTAACGGTATCACAGTCATTTTTGATCTAGCCAAGTGGATTAATTCTGGCAACTATAATCAGACCGTTAAGGACACCTTTGCCAAACTTTTAGCCGTCTTTGGTATTGTCTTTGAAGAGGAAGTGCTAGACGCAGATATTGAAGCCTTGATTGAAGAACGTCAGCTAGCTAGAGCCGCGCGTGATTTTGCAACCGCAGATGCTATTCGTGACCAATTAGCTGCGCAAGGCATCAAGCTTCTTGATACCAAGGATGGTGTGAGGTGGACACGTGACTAAGGTGGTTGATGTTAATTTGATTAATGGAATTGCCCTTGCCTTTGAAGGTGATGCTATTTATTCCACTTATATTCGTAAATACTTGATTTTTCAGGGACTGACCAAGCCCAACCAGCTGCACCGCAAAGCGACGCATTATGTATCTGCTAAGGCGCAGGCTATGCTCATCTCTAAAATGTTAGAAGCGCAGCTATTGACCGAAAAAGAAGAAGATATTTACCGTCGCGGTCGTAATGCCAACAGCCATACCAAGGCTAAAAATACTGATGTCGTCACCTACAAGATGTCAACGGGCTTTGAGGCGGTCATGGGCTATCTTCACATGACTAATCAAGTTGAGCGCTTAGAAGAGTTGATTGATTGGTGTATTGAGGTAGTCGAGAATAGTTAAAAACAGTTTTCATCGAAAACTGTTCAGACTGAAGACAAAGTCCTTAGAATTGATTTTCTAAGGGCTTTTCTTCGTATTTAGGAGTATAATATAAGAAAAAGGACTTATGAGGTTCTCCTATGCTACACAAAGAAAAACCTGACTATAACCGCAATCAGTACGGTTTCTATACCCTTGACCAGCTTGTGCCTGCAGATCATTTCCTGCGCCAAGTGGAAGCTGTGATTGACTTCGACTTCATTTATGACCTAGTAGAAGATACCTATTCGTCTGATAATGGTCGTCCTAGTCTTGACCCTGTCATGTTAGTTAAAATTCCTCTGATTCAGTGCTTTTATGGTATTCGTTCCATG
>NZ_AUIP01000012.1 GCF_000423765.1 Streptococcus porci DSM 23759
GTTAGCAATCGCTGTTTTATCAAAAGTTGATTCTGAAACCAAGTCCTCATCTCCTACCAGTAGAAAATGTACAGAATTTGCATCAGAACGAGATGATAGATCAATCCCCAAGTAACGTGTGTCATTAGTTAGACCAGAAATTGATTCAGCATGTAAATACTCATAACCATTAAACATGAAACTAATAAGGCTCTGATAGATTTTACGTTTAGCATTTGCAAGCGTTACTGTAGCGCTTGGATTGCTAAAGGTGTTCATATTTTCATAACTTTGGAATCCCTGAGCCTCATCTTCAGCTGAAGTTGTTTTGAGTCCAACTTCTTTAGCTGCAGCATTAACCGCCTTGGCATCATGTCCGATTGTACGTGTCTGAGCAAAAGACCAGTTGTCAGCAACATATCCATCTGTTGTTAGATCTGCTAGGCGGATAGCTCCTTTGGTTACGCTAGTTGAAGTTGTTCCAAAGGCTTGACGAATTTGATTGAGTAAATCTGAAGCAAATAAGGAAAGTTCTGTGCGGACGCTTTCTGACAAGTTATTAGTATCTAAAACAGTCATATCATCATTAGCGTTAGCCTTAAAAACATTTTTTGAACGTAAATCTTTTGCCATCCCGTCCAGTTTAGCCTTAGCTTCTTCACCTTTTTCAAAATAGTTAAGCGCATAGTCACGTAATGCTGCCACGTACTCAGGAGTTAGCGTTATCGTGTTAATACCCTTAACGTCATTTTCTGCAACCATATAGGCTTCTTCAGCTGTTTTCAAGACTTTCATTGCTTGGTCAGCGACTTCTTCAGCCTCAACCACAAGTCTTGTGGCTGTTTCAAGCGCTTCATTCGCAACTGCTACTTGTTCTTGATTTTTTGTAATAGTGGCTTGGCGCTCAGCGTCGGCTTGTTTAGCTTGAGCCAAAGCTTCTTCAGCTTGTGCTAGTGCTTTTGTATCTTCTGCTAGAGTCTTAGAGGCTTCTTCAGCTTCTTTAACAACTTGAGCTTGACCTGTACCATCAAGGATAGCTTGTGCCTTATCAAGATTAGCTTGAGCTTGTTCAACTTCTACAGTTTTCTCAGCCACCTTTTGTTGACTAGCCTGTGACTTAGCTTCTTTAGTTGCAACAACTTCTGATTGAGCGATTTCTGCTTCTTTAGCGTCTGACAAGGTTTGTTCTGCTTCTGTTACTTCTTTCTCAGCAGAAGATATAGCAGTTTGAGCTTGTTCAATACCTTCTGGAGTTGCTTGTTCAGCTAACGTTTGTGCTTTAGATAGATTTGTTTCAGCACTAGCAACTTCTTCAGTGGCAGACATCACATCTTTTTCCGCTTCAGCAACGACATTTGCTTGAGCTCGAGTTTCTTGGGTTGCCGTTTCAGCAACATCTTTAGCCGTTTCTACGTCGGCTTGAGTGACTTCTTTTGTAGTATCTTCTGAGACGGTGTTTGGCTGAGTCGTTTCAGTAGATACTTCGTCAGCATGAACTAGAGTTCCTGATGTTGCCAACAAAACTGTTCCAGCAATCGCAAGGCTTTTTTTAGCCAGACGTGCTGCTTGATTGTCTGTTTGGGATTTACTGTTTCTCAATTTTTCTTTCTGTTTCATATCATCACCAATAATTCATAGATTACTATTTTAGGCTTGATGGCGCTTCTTCCACGTGAAGATGGCGGATAGCGCAGATAAGAAAAAGCCAAGCAAACCAAGAGCAGATTCAGAATCTCCTGTATGAGGAAGCGTCGCTTTAGTACCATCTGCCTTAGTAACAGTAATTGTCTTATCTGCATTTGACACGGCTCCGATTACTTCAGGGGCGACAGTTGAACCATCGCTAAGCACAAGTTGGCCAGCCTGAGTGCTAACGATAGATGCTCCAGTATAGGTTCTAATAGGCACTTCAGGTGTCACAGACTGAACTACCTGACCAGTCACAACTGAAGTCGTTCCCTCTTGAGGTTTTCCTTCTTTGATTGCTTGTTCAGCCGTTTGTGGGAGTTCCGAGCTAGGAAGTTCTGTTTTTGGTTCTTCTGAAGTAGATGGTTCAGTATCCTCTCCACTTTTAGGATCCGTTGGAGTCTCAACAGCTTGAGTCGTTTCTGTCGAAGTGTTACCCTCTCCAATAATTTCAGAATCTGGGATCGTTGAAATAGTCGGATCAACTGGAGGAGTCGGAACTTCAGTTTCAACTGTCTCTGTAGGGATAGTAGGATCTGTTGGAGTCTCAACAGCTTGAGTCGTTTCTGTGGGGGTTTCAACTGGAGTTGTAGGTGATGATTCTGTGGATGTCACAATCTCTGTTGTTGGAATTGTTGGATCTACGGGTGTGGTTTCATCTGCAAAAGCAACTCCTCCAGAGATGAGGAGGGTAGAAGTCGCAAGTGTAGCGAATATTTTTTTCTTTTTCATGTTAGATACCTTTCTTTTTTTAGTTGATATAGTCTGCTTCTTTAGGTTCAGTTGTCACAACAAAACCATATTTAGCAGAATCAGATTTTTTAGCAGTAAAACTTAAACGAATACTTCTAGCTTTATCACCTTCTTTAACTGATAGAACGTAAGTAGGCTGATATTCTTTAGTTTCTGGTTCATAGGTCAGTTGTTCAAGTATAACTGACTGTAAAGTTCCTTCTTTGGGAACAGTATATTTGGCATCTCCATCAGAAAGAAATTCCTCAAGATTTTCTTTCTTACCAGAATAATAATTTGGTAAGAAATAACGACTAAACACATCAATCTGATGTTCTTCATTAACGAGGTTCTGAGTGTTTTTCAGTTCCTGATAAAGATAAGTAATTTGGTCATTTTGCTTGGTTAGTTGCCTGTATACAATAACAGATGAAACGATTCCTCCAACAGCTAAAGTTGCTATAAACCCTATTAACAAGTAAACTTTTTTCAAAGAAGCTTCTTTAACCTTTGGTGCTGTAACTGATTGAGTAGGAATCACAGACATTGTGGAGACTTTCTTTGAAGTCGGTGCTACAGTTGATACTTGTTCACCTTCTACTGGAAATAGGGGCAAGCTTGATTCTTGGATTCCTAAGCTTACTTTGTAAGCTGGATAAATCTGATTCACAAAATACTCACGTTTTTCAGTGTAAGTATATGACTGAAACTCAGTATCTGTAAGAATGGCTTGAATCAAAGGCAATAGAAGATTTTGATAATTCCCATCAATAACAAATGGACTAGCAAATACTTCTCCTTCTGAAACAGCTTCTTTCCCTTCCAAGTGACAGATAGCAACTTTGTTCAATTGCAACTGGCCATAAGCATCCTGTAATGCTTGAAAAAGCATTTCCGCCTGAAAAAACGTCACATAAGGCAACGATTCTTCAATTGGATGCAGGAAGGTTTCTAAATACTGCTGATCTAACCCTTCAATAATTCCTAGAAGTTCACTATCATCTTCTGGAGATTTTCCTTCTTCCCAGGTTATCTCTACAAAAAGATCATCAGTCACCAAACATTTATTACTTTTCTTGAAAGGGATAAATGCCATAGTAACCACCTTATCCTTTCACGAAGTTAAAGCCCCATTCAACAATACTTGGACCAGCTGAAACCGCAATAATTGCTACTGCAATAGCCACCCAGTGTTTTTTGATAGCCGCTTTGACTTCACGTCCGCCAAAACCGTAGACTAGACCGGTTACAACAACGGCAAGACCTAGAGTCACAATACCAATTCCTTGAACTTTAGAAATACCTTGTTGTGCCAGTGCATCAGTTTTAGCGAACGGATCGTCTGCATAGGCTGTATTGGTCATGATACCTGATAGAAAGAGTGAAAGACTGAGTAAGTATCCTTTACCTTTTGTCTTCACTTTATCGATAAAATGTGTCAATTTGCTTTTCATAAAAGTCCTCCTTTAATTTATTGACATTATTAGTGTAAGGGATAATGAAAATTCCTGCGTTAAGCGGACAAGTCATGGGGAAAAAGTTTTTTTCAGCTGAAAAGAGCATCAACTTCTTCTCCAATTTCTCCTTCAACATCTAGCTGAATTTGTCTCAAATCTTTTCGATGTTGGCTATCTGGTGCCTCTCCCTCAACCCATAGATGAATATTGTAGGTTTGCCTACTTTTATCTAAAGAAAGACTTTTAGCTGAAATAGGGGCTAAAACTTTTCTTTTAATCAAACGCTCTAAGGGACGTGCGCCATTTTTTACATCGGTTCCGACATCAGATAAATACTGAATTAAACTAGGCTCATATGAGAGTGTCATATTTTGACGCCTCATTCTATCTTCAATTTCAGACAAGTTTTTTTCTGCAATCTTTTCAATAATTTCTCGTTCCAAAAGATTAAAGATAAGCTTATTTTCAATACGATTAAGGAACTCTGGTCTAAACTCAGTTTCAAGTTCACTAATCATTGACTTCTCAAATTGTTGCCTATCACGTTCGGTTAGATTTTGGAAACTCCCTTTTAATTCCCATTTATTAATGATTTTTTTAGCTCCAATATTAGTCGTCATAATGACAATAGTATTTTTAAAACTAATCAAGCGACCCGAGCTATCTGTTAAGCGACCATCATCCAACACCTGAAGAAAAAGATCCATAACCTCTCCATGAGCCTTTTCAACCTCATCTAACAACACGACACAATAAGGTTTTTGTTTTACAGCTTGTGTCAGTTGCCCCTTGGTTTTCGTTGCACGATTACCAATCAGTTTAGCTACATCTTCTTTCTCTTTGAACTCGGACATATCAAATCGAATCATGGCATTTTCATCATCAAAGAGTGCTTCAGCTAAAGCCTTTGATAACTCTGTTTTACCAACACCTGTTGGCCCTAGGAACATGAATGACGAAATCGGTTTATTCTCATCTTGCAATCCAGCTTGAGCAATCGTGACAGCATCCACAATGGCATCAATAGCATCCTCTTGCCCCTTGACACGATTCATTAATTTTTCCTTCAGACCATCTAAGCGTTCCTGATCACCTTTTAATATTGTAGTGACAGGAATACCAGTTTTATCCTTCAAGACCTGGGCAATATCCTCTTCTGTAATACTGTCTTTTCCTTCAGCTGAAGCAATAGTTGCTGCTTCATCAATCAAATCAAAAGCTTTGTCTGGCAGAAAGCGATCTGTTAGATAACGAACAGATAAACGTACCGCTTGTTTCACAGCTTCAGAAGAAATTTGAATCCCATGAAATTTCTCATAAATTATTTTCGCTTGATCAATAATGGATATGGCTTGTGGAATCGTTGGCTCTTCAACCATAACAGGCTGCATCCGACGTTCTAGGGCCCTATCGGTTTCAATATAATCATGGAACTCATCTAAAGTAGTTGCTCCAATCAACTGAATATCTCCACGTGCCAAAACTGGTTTTATAACATTCCCTGCATCGAGGGCTTGACCGTCCTGACTACCTGCACCAACAATAGTGTGAAATTCATCGACAAAGAGAAGATTATGACCACGTGTGGCAACCATCTCCTCAATAATCTTCTTGAACTTAGCAATGAAGCCACCATCTTCTTCACTCATCAAGCTGGATAGTTCCAGGGAACGAACCGTTAAACCTTTTAAAGCTTCAGGAACTTGGTCACGCATAATAGCAAGCGTTAGGCCTTCCACAATAGCTGTTTTCCCAACTCCAGCTTCTCCTACCAAGATAGGATTATTTTTAGTTCGTCTGAGAAGAGAGATAATGACTGCTTGTACTTCCTTATCACGGCCATACACTTGATAGTCGTCTGATTTTTTAGCAACTTTAGCTGACAAATTATCAGTGTATTTATCAAGATAGGGGGTCTTCAATTCATCTTCCACTTCAATCATTCCTTCCTTTAGCAGTTGCAATCTGATCGGTTAGCTTTTCTTTGATCGCATCAACAAACTCACGTGGATTAATTTTTCCCTCTCCAATCTGAGAGAGGAATAGTTCCCAACCGCCAGTCGTTTCAGGACTCGCAAACTCATTATCATAAAGGTAATGAATTAAGAGATAGGCTTTGTTGGTTGGAAATAGTTGACCTGATTTCTTATTTTTAGTGATATAACCACGGTCTTGAATCGTTTTAAGCGTAGCAGCTCTTGTTGCCTGTGTTCCTAAACCATACTTAGGTAAGATTTCACTGATAAATTGAGCTTCAGTAATTCTCTTAGGTGGTTTTGTCACACCTTCAAGAACCAGTGCCTTCGTTTCTAATTGATCCCCTGTGCGATAATCTGGAAGTTCAACATTACCTTTTAATTTTTGTTTACTAAAAGCGACCCAACCAAAATCAAGCATTTGTCTACCTGCTGCCTTAAAAATCAAGCCTTTATTTTCCAATTCAACAGTTGTAGTGTTGTAACGACAATCAGCGGCAAACATCAAAAGCGTTCTGCGAACAATGGCTTCATAAACTAAACGCTCATCAGGTTTTAAAGTCACTAGGTTAGGAATATTTTCTGTTGGAATAAGGGCGTAGTGACTCGTTTTAGCCACTTTTTCAGGATCAACGTAATTTTCCCTTGGTTCTAAATGAACTGGCTCAAAATGGCAACTGATAGTATCTTGATAACTCTTGATGTAAGTCTTTAGATAATCAAATTCCTCTTCAGTAATAAATCGAGTATCTGTTCGAGGATAAGATAAGTATTTTTTCAAATAAAGACTTTCTACTATCCTTTCTGTTTTGAGAGGTTCAAAGCCCCACCATTTTGCAGCAAGCCCTTGAACATCCGAGAGATTAAATAATGCAGGTGCTGCTTTTTGGTGTTCCGTCATTTCAACTGAAGAGACAATAGAGATCGGACTTAATTGTCGTGAAGTGGCCAGAACCACATCACTATCTGAATACTTCTCTTTATTAGAGAATATCACACCTGTTTCTTTATCTTCCAACTGTAATTTCCAATACGTTTGGGGTCTAAAATTCTGAATAGCTAAATCATTTTCACAGATTAAACGGACTGCTGGAGTTTGCACTCGACCAACAGATAAGCTATTGCCTTTGCCTCTGGGAAGTCGTCCTTTATTTTGCAGATCTATCGTTGCTAGAGGCGATAAATTCATTCCTACTAACCAATCTGATTGCGCACGTGCTTCAGCTTCTAAATAGTAGTTATAGGTTTCCATCGGTTCCCTAAGTGCCTGAAAAGCTTTTTGAATAGAACGAGTGGTAACCGAGTTAACCCAAAGACGTTTGGTTACCTTGCTTTTCCCTTCAGGAATATGGGATAAAATCGAATAAGCAATCCTTTCCCCTTCTCTGTCAGAATCTGTACCAATAATCACCTGATCAGCTGCCATAACTTCTTGATAAATCTGCTTAAAGGTCTCTTTAGAATCTTTGTCCTTCTTTAGTGTCTGTTTAAATGAAACATCGACTAAGGGTAACTTATCTAAATCCCAATTATCCTTTGGTAAACCATACTCAAATAAGTGTCCTTCAGCAGCAATAACATGAACTTCATCTGAAAAGTACGGTGTGTGTTTAATTATATGAACTTTTCCTTTTTTACTAGCTGTTCCTAGACTCTCTGCGTAAGCAGCAGCCTGTGTTTCTTTTTCAGCCAAAATGACTGTCACCATATAATTGTCTCCTTTCTCTTAATAGTTCCATCTTAAGAGATAATAGAATTTCTTGCGTTAAGCGGACAAACCCTTACAACTAAAAGAGTCATGACACAATTTGTTATATAACTTTTTGTATCATTTCTTATATATAAAAAGGCACTCTCAATTGAGAATACCTTTTATCTTAACGGCTTGGCCCTTTGGTAGGCGCTTTAGGAAAATTTGGCGATTGTCCCCGATTCTTTCCTTGCTGATAAGGTTTCGTGTGATGCTCAATTTGCTTGTGCATCTTAGAAACTGTTTTATGGATACGTTTCAAAGAGTCCGCTAATTGCTTATCATTTAATCCTTGTAAATTGTCGGTCCACTTAGCCATATAATCAATAGCCTTCTCAGTCGTATCTAAACCAAAATGCTTTGAAAGCAAATGACTAGTCATTTCAGCTTCAAGCTCTTTTTGAACTTTAGGTAACTCTTTATACTGATCTGTAAGGCTAGGATTATGAAGTGTTGCATGAGCCAGTTCATGAATCGTTGTTGCAATTTTTTCTCCAGGCGTGTTATCTGGATTAATTAAAATTAATTGTTCTCCTGGAAAAAAGGCACCTTTCGCATTTCCAAGAACATGAGCTTCATCTTTCATGATAGAAACTCCAATGCTTTCAGCATAATCACATAAGCCTTCAAGTACTTCTTTAGTCTTAACCTTATCGGTATTAAAGTTATAATGACGGTTTGGCATAGCTTTTGGATAACTTTCTGGTTTAAGTGTAGTTTGTGATAGTTCAAAGACCTTGTAAGTGGTAAAACGAGGATACCCTGTTTTCGGATCCCTTTCTTGGAATTGACGTACAGAAAGTTTGCCGTCTTTCACAAGAGCTTTTTCTTGTGGCGTAGCATCAGACAATTTTTTGTACTTTGGATTGCCTTTATCATTTTTTAGCTGTTGGCCAAGTTCATCTAGAACTGGAATCATCTTAGCCATAACTGGTCTAAAAAGCGTAATTTTAGACTTCTCGCCTGTTTTAACTGACAGTCCTTGGTGTACTATTTCTTTCGTTTCACCAGTCCTCTTGTTGGTGTACGTCGCTTTTGTCTGGATAACATCGTCTGGTTTAATACCTAAAGTTTCTCCCATAGCTTGCCACTGATCATAGGTTGCAACAGCATTAGCACCGCTCCACTGCTCATGAATTAAGGCTACATTTCTAGGAGATAGCTGTGGGAATTTACTCATGAAATCCATATACTCCATTAGATCCTCAGGTGACTGTGTGTATTCACGAATTTTTTGGAAAGCATGTTCACTGATTTCAAAAGCGGATGCGCTGGTATAATCAAATGGTTCATCAGATGTCACAGGATGCTCCTGCTCATTTTCTCTGACTGGATTTTTAACTGATTCTTCAGCCATAATCTCTTCAAGCCTTTGAGCTAAACTAACTTTCATTTCTTGATTAGGAGATTGGAAATGTTCTCTAGGATTATTTGTCTCATCTAAAAGAATGTCTTGCCTCTTCAAGCTCTGCTCATTAGCTTCAGTGGCAATTTCCTGATTCACTTCTTGATTTTCCAGCTGAGAAAGAATCTTTTCGTCGATAGCTGCTAACTCAGGTTGTCCTTCTAAACGACGATATCCCAGCCCCAACAAGCGTGAGATAGGTTCCGTTTCATCACCAATATCATAGCGGATATTATCTTTGATTAGTATGCCTCCAGGAGCATACACGTCAAATTTAACTTTAGTAAACGGTACATAATCTGCTTGATTTCCTGTTGCCAAACTTTCTTGATGTCGGTCGTAGAAGGCTCTATTCTGCTTGTAAAGCTCTTCAGCAAATGTTTGATACTCTACAAGCTCTGTTTCCTTAAATGGAATCTGAGGGCCGTCTGGCCATATTTCAGACCATTGAAGACGTACATGGTAAGTTTCATTATAGATACGGTCTTGATGCCACTCTTGATAGAAATGTGACGATTTATCAACTAGCTCCTGCTGGTCAGCTGCTGCAATCACAGCAGTAAAGTTTCCATCATGACCATCAGAAAGTTCATAGTAATGCTCCCATGCAGCTTTTGACTCTTCAGGTAGTTCTGTTCCCAGTTGTCTAGGATCTCCTACATTATATGCAGCATCTAGCACCTGTGTGAAAAGTTCAGCTGAGATAGTATCGCTTTGAACAATTTCTTGACTCGGTTCAAGAGCCTCTTCATATTGCTTATTTTCTAAAATTGATAACATTTCTTGACCACCATCTTTGACAAACTCTTCATTGATTGACAGTTGATCAATTTGCCCATCTCTTTCTCTATAAACACCCAAAATAATGTTTTCGTCAGCTGTTTGTGCTAACTGATTTTTTAATCCTGTACGTAGCTTCATCAAACTAGCAGGAAAAGTAGTATTATCAACAGTCCTAAGTGCCAAAATAATATCTTCATCCCCAGATTTAATGGCTTTATCCAAATCTAAAGAATGAAGTTTTGGAACTTCAGACAGATCACCAAAATAAAATGAATCTGATTCTACAATTGCTGGCAATTCAGGCAAGACTTTTAACTTATCAAACGCTGCACCTTTATTTGCTAAGAGAATTGTATCAAAAGCACCATTACCATTAGCAAAATCTTCCAATGTTTGCTCTGCTGACTGACCTTCCTTATATGGAAAAACTCCTGTTAAGTGTTGAAATTTATCCTTATCAAATGTCACCTGAAGCGTCTGGACAGAGTCATTTTCTTGATAGAAATAATAGATTTTACTATCTGCTAATTCATTGAGATACCAGTTAGCAGCTTGTTGTAACGTCCCAGCGTAACGATTCAATTTCACCAAATCCTTATCACTAATAGCGTGATAATTACGTTTATTGATTGACTGCCCGTCCTTATTTATGCTAAAATGTAATAAAGGCTGAGGCTGAGTTTGATTTGGTGACAAGTCATTCAAAGGTTGCGACTGGTTCGCTTCAGGTAGAGGTGCTGCCTCCTGATTGTTATCAGGAAAATCCCCGATTGTACCCTCAGCATTTTTTTGTTGCCTTGATTCGCTTATCGTCTCTTGAGTCATTTCAAGAGACTTTTCTTTTTCTTCTGGAACAACAACCGCTTCTTGTTCTTTTCCTGATACCAGCAAGTCGGCGTCATAAGCTATCTGGAGATACTCTGCTGGCAAGGCTTGTGAGAGTTGTTCTGATAACAACTCTTTTTCTGTGCCAATATCGTATCTGAAGGACTCTACAAGAATCTCACCATGTTCATTTTGAAGAGCAAAATACGTCTTAAAATAACCAAGGTCAAAAGTCGCTAGACTGTTCTCCTGGTAGAGGTCAGAGACAAACTCTTGATAAGGAATAATGTCTCCTTGCTTGTATTTCTCAGCGATTCTGCGATTTTCAGAGAAGTCAAAAATCACTTCTAGTTGTGGTTTCTGTGATAATTCTGGGTTTTTGACCTGCTGGAGATAGTCGTTCCAGTCTGTCTTTTCTTGACCTGCTTGCAATTCTGGCAAGTCAGAAATAATGGCTGCCCCTTTCTTCTGAAGAGAGTCAATAAAGGTGCGACCGCCTTCGTCGTTATCAACGGCAAGAGTGATCCAGTTTGCATGTTTTCCATCTGTAAAGAAATTATTGTCAATAGCTGTCTGTAATCCTTCTCCTAATTGATCATGAGTCCAACGAAGCGGACGACCTGAAATATCTGCCTGAAGCTGTGCTAAATGCCTTCCTACCACAGATTCTTTCAAGCCGTCCATCGATACTAATCTGACATCTTGTAGTTTTTCTTTATTCAATTCATAGTAAGACATCAAATCAATAGCACTTTCTGCAAAGATAAGGCGATTAGGTTGCCCAATATCAACGTGCATACCAGTAATACCATCTGAATTTCTGACAATATTCTTAGCATATCCACGTTCTGGCCATTTCTCCCAATTTTCTTCACTACCTTGCAGAGTAGCCCCTACAATTTCACCTGAGAAATCAAATGACTTAAAAACAACTACTGGCTCAATACTGCCATTAACTTTAGCATTAGCTTGGGCAAGGACTCCCTTTTCTAAGAAAAAATCAATCGTTTCATCAGAAAGGCCACGTTGTTCTTTTAGATAGTCTCTAGCAGCTTCAAATGGCTGCTCATAAGGCTGCAAATAGTAGGTAAACGGCTCTTGTACTCGTTCTACGTGAGTAAATTCTTTAAAGGTACCATCATTGAGAAAGTCAATTGCTTGATTAAAGTTGACTTCTTTCATAGTTTGAACTAGAGCAATAACATCACCACCTTGATGACGTGAAAACCAATTCCACATGTTTTTTTTAGGTGAAATCACCATAGAGTCGTGCTCTTTCCAGCGATAATCTCGGCCTGATTGAACCAATTCCATGCTAAGTTCATTAGCAACATCTAAAATATCACGAGACCTGGCATGTTCTACTCTCTCACGACGGCTTTTCCCACGTGGAGATTGTTGTTGTGTATGTTCTTCTGCCATAAAAACTCCTTTCATTCACTAAAAACACTCATATGTCGGCTGATATGGTGATATTTCAGGAACAACAAAAATTTCTTTTGGTAATTGAACTAGCTCTCCAACCGAAAAAATTTCAAAATGCTCTGCATTATCTTGAAAATCAAGTTCTAATTCTAGATCACCATTTTTTCCTTGTCCGGAAAAAAGAATTTTCTTTTGAGTATCATCAATGGCCCTAACCAACCATTCAGCTTCAAAATCAAATTCCTCTTCTGAGACACCTGGGAAATGTAACATTGTTTTCACCTCCTTTTCTACAGTTACTTTTAGTGTAAGAGATAATGGATTTTCTTACATTAAGCGGACAACTCACAGGATTTTTCAGCAAAAAAGCCATTGATAGCTTATCAATGACTTATTAGCGTTGTGCTTGTCTGCGTTCCTCTTGCTCCTCACGTTCATCGCTTCGTGCACGTTCCATCAGTGCTTTTTTACTTGCTTGTTGTGACCGTTTAAGAGAAGCTGTTAGTTGTCTCATAAAGTCGGTATTGATTCTACCACTTCCCTGTGACTGTTGCATTTGAGCTTTTTTGATGACTTTACGCTCTTGTAATTGCTTAGAAACAGCTTGAGTAATCTGACTTTGATTCTCTTCATTTGGTTGTAATTTGGCATATAAACGCTTTAACTCTGTAAAACCTTGTGCATTAGCGATTTTCATCTCTTTGATAGCTGATTCATCAGATAATTGATTCATCTGTTGATTTCTCGTGTTGATTTGATATTTCAACTGAAAAATAGAGATGTGAGTTTGAAGTTCCTCAACATAAGCCTCTTTTGAGGTTGTCACCCCTTTCAGAAGCATTAAAATCCCATCATCTTGAAGTTGATTGACAAACCCTATCTCAGATCTCAGCTGCCTAATAGGGAGCTGTATCGTGCCCGCAGTAGCTTTATTGATAGGCAATGCAACACTATCCTCAAATTGACCTTTTAACCGCTGCTTAAGCAACTGCTCATCTTCAGATAACTTATAGTTCGGAGTGAGTTGTAACTGTATAGCTTGCAACTCCTGAGTTATCGATTGTTTCTTGAAATTCACAAATGGTTGATCAGAAGCTAGTGGCTGGATCTGTTCAAGTAGTTTTTGACGAACTTGCAATTCCTTCTGACTAGCTTCTAACACGCTGAGTTTCAACGCATAACGATAAGTACCTAATTCACGACGTTCTTTCTCTGTGGGGTTAGGCTTTAACTTAGCAGCATCCACCAACTCTTTTAATTCATTTGATGACAATAAGGACAAGTCTTTTAGTGTCAAGGTTTTCATCTGAATATTTTCTGTTAGCTGGCTAATGTCATAAACATAATCTAGGACAAACTCTGGCTGACCAATTCCCTTACCATCCGTATCGTAAGCTTCATAGACTGGCTTTATAATTTCAAGTGGTTGTTCTCTAGGTTTCACAAAATAACCTAACTTCTGCCAAGCTTTCTGACTTTTTACTACACTTGCTTTAGGTAGTTGTTCCAAAATTTTTTTCTGATTCAAAACAGAAAAGTTCTTCAAATTTTTTTCCAGCTGAACGTCCTGAATTTGTGGCGCTGCCTCTCTGAACGATCGTAAGATATTATTAGCTAAACGCTCCCTTAAATCCATCACACGACGTGCTAAATGATGTTCTAAATCATATCCTTTGGATTCAGCCAATGTCCGAATTGTTTGTCCATCAACCTTTCGGATTTTTTCATAGACTTGATTTTTTTCAGCCGAATAGACCCCAGTGTAGGTCTTTAGCAATTCTCTAGTCTCTTGAAGAAATTCTTGATAGGCAACACTCCCCTCATTTTGCAAGTAGGAATCTAAATAACGATCAAGAAAAAACTTACTAACCGCAAAATCTCTGGCATTAGATCCATAACGCCACCTCTTGTTTAGCGGCAAGTGATTATAGGCCTGTTCCAAAAAATTTTTTTCAGCTGAAGAGGTGATTTTGTCCGCCTGGTAAACTGAAGTCATTAAGTCAGTTTTTAAGTTAGCAAGAACCTGCTCTTTTCTGATAAGGTTTGATCGTGTTTCTTCTTTCAGAAGTCCATGATAGATACCACTCTTAAAACGGTTGATTGTTTTCTGGGAAAAATTTCCTTTGTACTCCATACGTCCACGAGGCCGATAGAAAATTTTGTCACGATTAGATTCAACCTCAGACAGTCCAAAATGAATATGAATATTATCTGTATTCAGATGGATATTCCCCCACCAAAAGGCAGAAGTAGAAAGCCCTTCTTTCTGAATGAGTGTAGGCATCATATCACGCATAGCCGCTTTAATCGCTTTTTGATCAACTTGGCCAGTTGCAACATCATACAATCCCTGTTCAGCAAGAAAAGTATTATCAAACGAAATAACACCTTGCCAAAGAAGTGAGCCATTTTGGTAAGCTGATTCTAACTTATTTTTTAGGTCGTTTAATCGACGTTTCTGGAGATAATCTGCTTCCTGAGTAAAGACAGCTGTTATTTCTTCTGATTGGTTTTCTGTTGCATATGATCGGTTCATATAATCAATGTATTCCCTAAAATTTAACTGAGTTTCAGGAACAGCTTCCTGAATACGAGTCATCTCGTCTTCAGTCAATCCTTCAATCATTTGCCTGTTTGTTTCTAAGGACAATTCTTCGTCAATTTTGACAGCTTCATCACGATTTGTATAATCCACATACTGAGGATTAGCCTCTGTATATTGAAGCATAAATGTAATATTAGGACTAGATGATACATTCATCACTTATGCTCCTTTCTTAGTCAAAACAATCCATCTTTCCTTAATTGAACATAATCTTTCAGTAGAGGCTGGAGTTCTTCAGGTTCTACTTTAAAATCTTGAAACCACGGTCCAGTTTGAGAGACATGCAACTCTTTTTTAGCTTCAATAAATTGCATAGGAACTAATAAAATATTTGGCTTATGCAATTCTGAGCCGCTTTCACGTTCTAGAAATGCTACAATAAAATCTTGACTGCCATTTGTTCTAAATTGCCAATGTTGAGAGTTTCCATTTTTCTTTTTATGTAGAGAACTATACTTAACATCAATCGTCAAGCCATCAAACCAAAAATCATAAACAGGATTATTTTTCTTAAAGTACTTATTAGCATCTGTTGCTTCTGGAACATACTTTTGAAAGAGTTCTTCTGCCATTCCTCCCAGTTTAGCCGTTCGAGATCCGTACTGAATTTTATCTTGAATTTTCAAACAACCACTCTTAATTAATTTCAAGTGAGCAATATGAGTCGGTAATCCAGATTGCTTTACTGCCTCATGAAAATCTCCTGTTTCTAAATATATGTCAACTATATCAGCCATTTTAATTATCCTTAATGTGAGTTTTTAATTGTTTGGCCACGTGCCACATCTTCTTTAATGAGGTCATCAATTCTAGCCATCAATTCATGCTGAGCTGGATCAAAGCGAGAATGAACAGACTCTAAATCTTGAATATCAAAATCATCGCCTTTTGTAATGGCATGGAAATTAGTCAATTCTAAATAAAGTAGCTGATCCAATTGACGACGGATAGATTTTAAAGCACGCCCTTCATCTGAGTTGGTCAATTTTTTTTCCAGCCGAGACAGTCTTTCGGAAAATGGCTGTCTTTCTCCTGTTTCCAAAAAGAGTTTATGAAAGGCATGAATCACTTTAACTACTGTCGCTGAGTTGTTAGGACTTTGACGATTCAGACTTCCTCCCATTTCTTCTTCTAAATAACTTTTGATTTCAGTAAACTTCTGTAATGTCTCTTCGTTAAAATAGACGTTGATTCTTCTAGTCATTGCTTCTCCTTACTCTGATTTTTTGAAGTTCCTGTCAGATAGTTAATGTCATATCCTGATTGAACATTAAAGATATAAACATCAAACGACACTGTTTCATCTTCTACACTCTGTGCTTCCATACGAATACCACGAGCAACTAATTCTACATTTTTAAAAATAGGCGTTACTCGATAACGAACGTGATGGTCTGTCTCTCTTATATAATTTGCGACTAAATTTTCATAGTAAACCATTGACGATTTTTCATCATCAAAGTTTGCATTAAGGGCACGTGTTCCTGTAAATAGGTTTTTTACATTAGCATTCTCACCACTTAGTTGAAATCCAATCAAGTGTGACCGATTATACAAATAATCTTGTTTTCCATTAAACAGGATTTTTTTATTCTTCCATCCAGTCGGTTTTACGGATGAAATATCTTCACGTTCATTTGTTGGCATCAACTCTTGGCCCAACATTGCTTCAGCAACCCCAACACGATTCAAGAAATCTAGGTTACTGTATTTTTCCCATGAACCATTTTCTAGACTCAACTCTTCATCAGTAAATTGTGCTTTATCATTCACCACAATAACCTGATGTTTCCCATCAAACACCTTACCTTTCAATTCTTCATTTTGTGTCTGGTGAGCATTGCCTAAATCACCATTTTTTTCTTCAGGTGAATCCGAAATATTTAACTGACTAGCCAGATCATTTTGAGTAAATGCACTTTTTAGAGATTGAAAATTTTGTGGCTGCACTAACAATATGACAATAAATAAAATACTGACTAATAAGAATTTGTTCTTTTTCATGAGCGCCTTCCTGCCTCTCTTTCAGCAGCAAGCGCATCAACATCATCCATAAATCGCAACCAGTCTGTTGTCAACTCTTCAACAATATCTTGCTTGGCACTGTAAGCTAATAACTTGATTTCATTTTTTAGTAACAGTTCCAATATCTGTGACTGTTGTTTTTTAATATCTGCCAGAGTTTCCGCAAACTTATTATCGTACAAATCCAATCCATCATTTTCAACAATTCGTTGAAGTTGAGCAAGCATAAATTCGTTAAAAGACGGATACTCATATTCTTTTGATATCATGTGTAACTGGGTCCATGTCGTTTCTGGAATGGATCTAATTTTTATTTCTTTAGTCACTTCTTTCCACCTCACCCTCATATTCTAACCATCTCGAAATATGATCTGCATAGCGAGCCATTTTCGTTTCAAAATCAGATAATAGATTTGTTTGTTTTTCAGCCAACAATAAAATATGATCTGATGTCAATTTCATGTTTTCTAAATACGCAAGATAGTTCGATTCAACTAAATTAAATTGACCTTTTTCAATTTTTTCACGACACATGACTAGTAAAAATTCATTAAATGATTTTGCTTTAGTTTCTCTTGCAAGAGCTTTTAAGTAATCTATCTCTCGAATAGATAGCCCTCGAATTTCAATCCTTGTTTGATGGCTTTTAGCCATATTAGTTACCTCTCTTTCTACAAAGCAGAGCGCCCTTCTTTTTTCTTTTGACGAGGCAAAAGCTAAAAGAAGCAAAAAAGAAAACCTCAACCTCGCAACGTCACGAACCAAACTGGTTCTACTTTTGCGGTTTTTCCACACACTAACACACACTACTACGGCTAATGCCTTTTGGGGTGTGCTGTGTTAGAAAAGAGCATAAGGGAAACTGTCCCCACGTTCCGTGTGGAGTTGATAGTATCAACGTTTCCGTTACCGGTAATTTTCTCGGCTACGCCTACTTACACACACATAGGTTACACACCTAAGCACACTGTATCTTTCAATATACACACTTAGACACACCGTAACAGCCACAAACACACACAGTATTCAACTGTCAAAATGTGGTGATTATTCAGCTGGAAAGGTAGAAAGTTTAACTTTTTTATTCTCCCTCTTCTCGCTCTTTTTTAGCAGCCTCACGTCTTGCTTTTCATCTTCTTTAATAATTGCAAGCTCTGTTTTTAGATCATCAAGGATTGATTCATAGGACTGATTCTTGTCCTTTTTCAATTGAATCTGAACGTAAATTTTACCAATTTGTTTTTGAAAATTTTCTTCCACAAGCTTCCGTTCATTCTCTAAAGAAGCAACTTTTTTCTTTGCCTCTTCTAGTTCCAAATCAATTTTAGTAAGATCTTTTTTTGCCATTTAATAGCCTCCTTCATTTTGATAATTTTAGTATAAGGGATAACAAAATTTCTTGCGTTAAGCGGACAAATCATAGAAAATATAAAAACTCCCTAATATCAAAATTAGGGAGTAACACAATCAGCGATTGAGGCCAAAATAGAGAAGCATTTCTTTCCTAAAAGTAGTCTTTCGACTATTCAATGTACTGGCTTGGATAATTTGTTCCAAGGGCTCTCATGTTTCGTAAATGCAGCTTTTTGACTAAGCTCAAATTGAATTAATGTGTGGTCAAAATTTTCCTCAATTCCAAAAGGATAAACTCTAAAAACAGGATAATAGATGGTATCAACATCTTCAAAAATTCGTTCTACTTCTTTAGTAATAAGATCCGTTTTGTGATGGATACCTGTTGTTACTTTTCTATTTAAAAAGCTCAATTCAACAACATCTTGATATGGTTGTTTGATCACATTTTGGTTAATTTGTCGCATCCGTTTATCTGCATCTGCTTCATCTACATCATTGTAAAAATTGATTTCTGGTGGCAAATCATCTGTTAATTTCCGAATACCTAAATACTTTTTATCAATGATATTTTTCAAGACATAGTACCTAAATAATCTTGGTAGAAGAATATTTCCTAAAATTGCAAAAGCGGCACTTATAATCCAGAACTTGTATAAGTTATTTACCATCTGTTCAGATATTGTATGGTCGAAAGCATAGTCAGCTTCTGCTAGAAAAACAAGCAAAAATATAAATTCTTTTAATGATAATTTTATACGTCTAAAATCTTGTAACCACGTACCATAACCAAAATTGAAGATAACATTAGCCATTAGAAAATATCCTATAAGACCAATTGCAACTACTCGATAATCTTGTGGAAGGTAATACATCAGCAAGCCTAAAAAACCAGCTGAGAAGAGATAAAACTGACTTTTAGCAACAAATCTAATGAGCCAATTTAAGCCACAAATAAGAGATAATTTGATTCCGTTTTTGTTTAGTGATTTCCATTTTGAAGTAATTTTTTTCATGTTACTTTTCCTTTCATTTCAATATTAATTTGTCTTCTGAAAATGTGGTCAATAGGTCTCTAATCCTTTTATTTTCCAATCTCTTACTCCTTTACAGTTTTAGCAAATGAAAATCCAACAAAATACTGTATAATGCCGCTAAAAAATTTATTACAAAAACCAATAGACACCATATCCATACAAACGGTTCTCTCCGGTGAAATGAGATAATAAACATGGGATAGATCCACAAAGCGATACAAATATTAATTGGTACTAAAATGCTCATTTTTTACTCCTTTATTTCATTTCTACTGTTTCAATCGGATTAGAAAATTCAAAGGTTCCATCTTTAATAGCGGCCTCTTTTTTCTCTAGGCTGTCAATCTTAGCTTGGACCTTTTCAATATTTTGATTAGCAGTTTCAATAGACCTATTCTTAGTTTCGATGTTGCTTTCAATAGTAGCAATATCTTTTTGATTGGTTTCTAAATCATCGCCAGATAGGTAATCTGCTTCTTTGAGAAGGCCCTCTTTACGAGAATTATCATCTTCAATTGAAGCATTAAGCTGTTTGATTGAGTTATTCAACTTTTTGATCTGACCTTCTTGAAAAGACTTCTCTTCTGTGATTTCTGATAAGGCAAATTCCTCACGAGAAACACTTTTTATCTTTTCTTTTTTAAGCCTACTATTTTGAGTCGTTACATAGAACTGAACAACATTATCTTCAGTATCTTCTGTTTTCACAGATTTCTCTTGTTCATCTGAAGGGCTAGAAATATATATATCAATTGAGCTAGTGGAAACTGTTTTATTCGCAATATCAATCGCATAGGCTCCAAAATTATCCGGTACATTTCTGATGATCACTGAAATTTTATTATCTACAATCGGTACAATTTCCATTGTTGTATCAGCAGATTTATTCTGCGCATATAAGTCCCATTTAAGACGTTTGGTATCAATACCACGATCCACTGGAGAGGTAGAATCTTTTGTTTCAAATTGTAGAACTATAACACCTGTCGAAGGCGAATACGTTTGACTAGAAAGTCTAATCTCACCTGTGCCATTCTCAAAAGACCTTTTAGTTTTTAGCTGTTCATCAGTATAGGTTAGTCTTTGTGGAGAATAGAAAGCTCCCAATAATAAGCTTATCCAAGCTGTAAATAGTATTGAAAAAATAACTAATTTACGCTTAATAACATTTTCTTGAAACCACCTCTTAATTCCTATAAAAGGTTTAGCAATAGAGCTGGATTTTATCTTTTCAATCAGGTTCTTTATAGTGTCAATCATAAGTTACACAGCCTTTCTTATTAACTTTTCGTAATCTTTCCTTAAGTCCTCATCCTTGGTATTAGTAGCAATCATAGTCTGCTTTTTTTCACCCTTAACGCTGAGAAAAACACCAATCACTAATAAAAGCAGTATTACTATCCCAACAATAATAGGTTTTCCCATGGTATACCTTTTAAATACTTCCCAAACTATAGGTTCACGAAACTGATCTGCATCTGATGGCTTCAAAAATCCTAAACTTGCAACCTTCAAAACAACCTGATGAGCGTACGATTTTAACATCTTTATACTGAAGTAATACAAGACTCCTACAAAAAAGTAAATCATTGTGCTAAATACTAATAAACTCCCTAATGATTGTGAAGCGGCAGCTTTCCTATACTCTTTATTAGTAGCTAATAACACTTTTGTTTTTAATAAAGGATTCATAGGTTCGCAATTTTCATTATTAGTAGGACCTTTAAACTGTTTCCCTAACTTATGAGAAGCACGTCGCTTTTTCTTCTGATCCCATGTCCTATTCTTTCTCCTTGGTATCGTCATCTGTCTTACTCCTTCCTGATAATAGCCACCTCACCTGACTGTTTGGTCGAAATATTTTGACCAACATCATAACTGCAAGGCTTAAGTAGCGTGTTCGTTTTTTGTTACCAAAGTTATCGTAAATTTCAACTTCAAAAAGAGGAAATACCCAAGCTGAAACAAGAACAATAAGGAAAAGATAATGCCCAGCTGCCTTAAGAATTATAATCATTCAATGCCTCCTTAATGGCTTTCTTATCAGACCGAATCTTACCTGCTTTATCCTTAGTAGCATAGAGAAAAAGCTTGAATTTACCGTCTCTTATTGTGACTAGAGTCGCTGCTTTTTCTACCTGATATTTCTTCACCAAGACTTGACCATCTGCTGATTCCACATCGATATAAAACGTTGGATAAGCACTCTTCTCAGCCGCTTCAATGACAGCCCTTTTCCCCTTTTCACAATAAGGGCAGCCATGTCTATAAAAGACTAAGTTAGCATTCTGATTGATCACAGCATCCACATAAACTTGTTCCGTAAGGTGTCTATCATAGCCTTTAACAAAGTACCTAGTCCAAACTGTCTGTACACCAATAACTGTGAAAAATAGCAAACTGACTGCTGCTATCGTGCCAAAAATCATTTTAGCCCATTCAAATCTATTAGCCACTATCCTTCACCTCCTTGCATAAAATCGAATAAGTCTCCTTGAACATAGTTCACTTTGGCCAAGCGCTTGATCTCTGATTTTAAGTTATCAAAAACAGTCATCATGGTACTAAATTGTAACGGATCGAACTGTTCATACAGAGAAACAAGCGGCAGCATAGGAAAATGGTCCTTCTTTTCACTTTTAAGAAATTCTAAAACCTGTTTTTCTCCCTCAATAACTGCATCTACTCTAATCAATGCAGGTATGCTTGTAATAGCATCTCCATTTTGATAAAAGGTCAAAGCAATGTCTCCAGCTTTCACTACCTCAAACTCAGGAAAATCATCTGTAATCTTAAAATAATAAGCTAATGGTTCTTGACCTAAACCAGTAAGATAATAGCCACGTAACACCTTGATATTATCCATTTTCTTCCTCCTCGTTATCCCTTTCTTAACAAACTCTATGAACTTTAAACGGTGCCTGGTAATAATTTGAATAGTGAATAACTTTCTTAGTCTTCTGAACTGGTAAAGGAATATGATAATGCACCTGCATGTACTGACAAGCTAATCCTCTACTCTCAAAGACTAATAAATTTCCCTTGTTGTCATAGAGATAATCTCCATCTTCAAAACTAAAAATAACGTATCCCATCTATTCTTCTCCCTTTCTAGTTTGATCTACAATTGCCCTATAATCATTTTCAAATTCCATAACATAACCTTCTGCATATCTAATCTGATGACTACTGATAAGCCATCCTAACAGAAATAATGCCAAACAGAAAATTGCTATAACTAAACTAATTACAATAATCCACGTCCACATAAAATTCTCCTATCAATTATTTTCATATTAGTTTTTTCCCCTTCTCAAACCTGCTCTCATTATCAGAGATATAAATGTAATGGCAGTTTGCGGGTTTTATCAATTAACCAATGTCAGCCTCAAATAGAGATAGTTGTCTTGCTTGTTTAAGCCCATTTTTAACCCCTTCTATCACCCTTTTGGTGAACCCTATACTCTCATCAAAGAAAGTAGCAATGTTTGCAAAATAAGCCTCCTGACGCTCTTTTTTCACCTGAATAAGGGAAAAAACAATAGCTTTAACAGAAGCTAATCTAATCCCACCACCACGGCCAGCTTTAACCGCAAAGAAAATCTTACGATCAGCTTTAAGAGCCTTCAGAACTTTATCTAATGAACGTTCAGGGATATTTAACTCTTCCCTAATAGCTTTTTTAGTCGTCTGAATAAAAGGATCCTCAGACTGATAAAAAACTTCTAAATAAGCCATAATATCAGCTTTCCACTCATGTAGGTGGCTATGCTTACGATCTGCACGTTTCTTCTTAAATTTATACCAGCGTTGCTTGATAAACAAATCTGAGCCCTTCAGATTCTCATTGACCCAAGCTTTGCATAGTAATTTGATGTAATCTCGACTAGCAGCTTCATATTTCCCTGAATAAGCTGAGCCAACGACTTTTAGGAACTCGTCCTGAGAGAGTGGTTCGGCCAAGTGCTCATTGAAATCGGCTAAAACAGCCTCACAATCGCTCTGAGAGACACCACTTGAAAAGTTAGCCAGTGCCAAAGTAAAGAGTACATTGTTTCTTCCCATCAATGCTTTAGCTCCTCTAATATTGGCTTCTCTCAGCAGTAAACCATACCAGGGTTCATCTACCTGTTTAACTCCTTCAGAACCTGCAATAACCGTTAAATTAGGTTTCTTACTTGGAAACGGTAGATCAGACTGTTTCATAGACCAATCTAGCCATTCCTGGAATGAATAAGTATAGTCAGCATGAAAGAACTCTACATTGTTCGTTCGTGGCATACGTGCAATACCAAAGTGGTTACACGTCATATCAACTGGCAATGTTTGGCCAAAATAGTTACGTAAATTTTGAGAGATTGCCTTGGCCACTTTTACTACTTTGAACTGTGAATGAGTTGTCACATATGCTGCTTTATCCAGTACAAAATATGCTTGATAACCCTTGTCAGATTTTAAAATCAACGTAGGCATGAAGCCTAAATCAATGGAAACTGTTAAAATATCTCCAGAAGTCATCTTTTCAGCTGAAGATGTGATGTCAAAATCAATATAGAATGTATTAATTTGTCTTAAATTATCTTCAGAATGTCCACGTGTAATTTGACGTTTGGGATCGCTGTAACTACCAAAACGGTAAACATTTGGTGTCCAGTGAGTGAATCTATCCTCATTCTCAGAAATAGATTCCATTGATGTCAAAACAACACCGCGTGCTTTTATCATTTTTTCTTTTGTACGATATCCAAAGATTGCTCCTCGATTTCCTTCTTCAACTGAAGAAACTGGTTTTAAGTGACTATTCTTAAATTTATAGTTTCTTAAACCATCTTTTAGAATCAAGCTGTAGATGTTAGTTAAGTTCATCTGTTTCCTTACTATTAATGATTTTATAAGCTAATTTTCCCTTGAATTCAGTTAGTTCTAGACCTAGCATTACAGCCATGTCTTTATATTGACAAAATTCATCTACGAGAATCCCTCCATCAGTAATTGGAAGCCTTTTATGAAGCTCTCTTATCTGTTTAGATTTGGTATCCATTTAATAATTCCTCTGACAGCAACTTTGTTTCCTTTGACTGTTCAAGACCAGAAAGATACGCCTCATAATCAACGTCAAATGCCATTTTAAGGCTTCTACTTTTTAGGTCTCCCATACGCTGTCGCTGTTCTTCTAGAACCTCTTCAGGAACCTGTACCATTAGAGCATACTCTTCTGACGACTGAACCTGATCTCTGAAGCGATGATCAAGACCTTCTAAGAAACCTAATAGATAAGATTTCTTATAGTCTTTCCACCTTGACTTTGTAACAGTAGGCAAGAGCCGTTTTAATCGATATTTAAGATATAAAATCGCTCCTTCATATACTCTAGTGCAAAGTTCAGTATCAGACCGATAGCCAAAGAAAATCACCTGAGTAATGCCTTCATCCATCTTCCGTCTTCTAATTGTTTGGCATCGGAAATTTTTTCCTAGAATTGCAGCTAATTCCTCCTGCCACCAGGGCATTCTATATTCCCATGTCCCAACTGCCTCACCTATATTATTTTTGGTTTTAGTAGCCGTTACATCACTCATCGACAACTTATGTTTAAACATGAGCTTCTGAGCCATTAGAAGGGCTGTCTGTCCTTCTTCATCATTAGGTGCATCATAGGCTAGTTCCAAAAGATTTTGGATTTTTTGAACGATTTTATTTTCCATATAAATTCTCTCAACGATACTTTCTTGGCAAATATCTAGCATAATGTTCAGAATCACTCACCATTGCATTATAGAAAATCATATTATTAGCAATGATTTCTTGCCATTTTGGAATCTCTTCACGGTAAATACGGTTAATACCATAGAAATTCCTTACAATAAATCTAACGGCTCCAATATGATCACCTAAACCAACTACACATAGCACATCGTGTTCCATATCATAAACCCAGTGATACTTTGGATTTCTCAATATTCCCTCAGCAAATTCTCTATCTCTTTTTAGCCAGTCACGCCCTGGTCGATAGTAAACCTTCATCTGATAAGGTTCATCGTTCCATCCATGGAAACAGTGGCTACATAGTGTTCTATTCTTATCAATCCACCAGCAAGCACCGTGTTCTTCATCAATACAAGGCGTAACCCAATTACAAGCACAACGTCTGCAAATCCCTGTTTCCAGTTCCTCATCATCAGGTATCAACTGCTTTAGTTCAATCGGAAAACCAGTTTCTACCCAGTCTTCAACCAGTTGATCAATGTCTTCTTGTGATATCATTAACTTCTCCTTTAGTTAATTTTCATACTTCTGGGAAGAGTCGTATTCGGCACGCTGTAACCATCCTGTAAGTCTCTCTTCAAATAAAATTCAGGGCTTATTGTTGTAACGTAGTCACTTCTTTTCCAGTTACTTCGTAAGCGTGTATTAAATAGTGAAATCCTAGCTTCAATCTCTTTGAACCTGAATCCAAGCTTTAGATAAGTTGTAACAATCTCATTAACATGCTCTTTAGATTCTTTATTCCTAACTCTGTTGTGAACACCTTGTTCCTGATCTTCCAATATCAAGCTTTTCTGATACTGAATATACAGTGCTCTCATCTGTTCTATTTTGTTCTGCCAGTTTAGATTGTAAGGTTTACCTGAATATTTGTTTTTCAAATTCCTAACAGGTTCACAGAACTTCATCTGAATAGAATCGAACTCTCCTAGATCACTCAGAGGATCAATAAAACCTAATGGTTCACTATTGATTAATTGATCATAAAACTCATTCCTAACCATTATGTCCTCCTAGCTATGTTATCCATTAACTAAACTATTCAAGATGTATTAAGTAAGTTCATTTCTTCAAATAGATCCAACTGATAAACTTTAACAATATCACTACGATTATCAAAGACTAATTCTTTTTCTTCCTCAGTTGATTCTGAACTCACTTCTTGATCGTGATCAATGACTTCATAGACTTCTAAAGTCTCAATATCCATCACTATTTCCAATCCCTTCATGGTAAGACTCCCTTCTTTATGAAATTTTAAGCGAACAAAAAGGAGAACAGATTTCTCCGTTCTCCTCATAAATACAGGATTATTTTCTATTTCTAAAAACTCTTACCACTTACAGCAGATTTCATGAAAAGTCGCCTCCACCTTCTTAGACAGACTCTCAAAATAATGAAAAATCATGCTTCTAGGACTAAAACGACTTACTATTTAGTTATCATTTTAGCAAAAGTCCGAGCTTCTTTACGAACCCAAAAAAGACATGACCGCCCAAATCTAGCAAAATCTCCTCTGAACTTTCTGTATTCAAAAATATCGGGGGCCCTGAAATCTGTCCGAGCTCGTCTCCGAAAATCTGGATCATGATGGTTGACTGGTAATACATCGAGTTCCCAATGGCGCTCGTTATTTTGACTGGCATAGTTAAAACTAGCGCCATTGATAATTCCAGCCTCAGTTACCATTTCAGGATCAAGTTCATTGAGAAATCTCCCCGAACTATTCAGAATAAACTCTGTGTGAAAATGCTGCAAAATTTTGATATTATAACTCCTTTTGCCATCGGGAAAATGAACCTTACCACCTCTAAAAGCCAACTTATTGTGTAAACGAGCCGATTCAGTCAAATCGTAGGAACGATTGCTCAGATACTTGGCTAGACTTTCAGCATCTGTCATCTTCCCTCTACGAAAATGTTGGCGAACATACTCCGCCTGATGGCTAGAAATCACATAGCGTAGCTGATGAATCTGTCTAGCAAACTTCTCCTTTTGAGACAAGCTGTCGCCAGGAAAAGCTTGATCGACCAGCTCTGCAATCTCCCTCCAAAAAAAAGAATCTGGTGACAGGTCAGGATAGATATTAGAAAGGATAGACTGCGTCTGGGCAATTTCTCCTGTCAACTCAGAGAAATTTAGAAGTTCTAGCACTAATACGAGCAAGTCCCTTGGTCCTTTTTGCCTTTTGTCAATTTGCCAGAGACATTCAAAGCTTGGCGAACCTAGACGGGGATCAATCACTGTCAACTGTCCCAATTTTTGAAGGGCTTGCGCTGACCAAGATAGATTGAAAAATCGTTTTAATTGTAGGTATCTGAGCCAAACTTCTTGCATGACTCCTCCTTCCTTGCATCTCCCTTATCTCTCAAAGGAGATAAATCGTGTTCCTTGATAAGTCAGTTTTCCCAAATCTCCTTCAGCAAGATAGGCAAAAATTTTCGAAGGCACCTTAAACTCTTTGCGACTACCATCGCCAAATTCAAAAGTCACAAAATATCAAGTGACCGCCCGACTTTGATTACCACCTGAAATAGACTGGCGTTTGGTGATTACTTTGGCCATATCGATTTCCTGCGGCAACTGATTATTTTGGTGCCAAGTCCATAGTCTCCTCAACAACTGAAAGACGATAAGGGCAAAGACAAGCCCCATAAAAACGTGAACAAATAGGAAATGCACATCACCCATAATCCCAATCTCCGTTTTTCTATTATTATAACAAAAAAGAAAAGCCCTTTCGAGCTTTTCCTAATCAATTATTTAGCTTTACGAAGGTATCCAAACAGCACACCAGATACCACTGCTCCGATAAGAACAAAGGCAAGGTAAAGGAATGGATTTGAAGTCAAAGCAATAACGAAGATACCTCCATGTGGCGCCATCAATTTGATACCTGCAAGTCCAACAAGTCCACCTGCAAGGGCAGAACCTGCGATAAAGCTTGGGATAGCACGTGCTGGGTCAGCAGCCGCAAATGGAATCGCACCTTCTGTAATGAAAGACAGACCCATGATAATGTTTGTCAAACCAGAATCGCGTTCTTCAGATGTGAATTTATCCTTGTTAAGAAGGGTAGCAACGAATACTGCCAATGGTGGCACCATACCACCAGCCATAACAGCTGCCATAACGATTGAACCACCGCTTGTTACTGATGCTGCCAAAGTACCGGTACCAAAGACATATGCCGCTTTGTTGATTGGACCACCCATATCAACAGCCATCATACCACCGACAAGGAGACCAAGAAGAACCGCCGAGCTACCAGATAGTCCGTTCAAGAAATCATTAAGGGCAGTATTGATTGCTGACATTGGAATGTTTACAGCCAACATTAGAAGCCCTGTCAAGATAGTTCCAAAGAGAGGCAAGATAAGGATTGATTTTGCACCTTCCAATGAGCGGGGAACTTTAACATATTTCTTAAGAGCAAGGACAAGATAACCAGCAAGGAAACCACCAACAAGTGCTCCAAGGAAACCTGAAGGAACTCCTGAAAGACCTGAAGTTGCCTCGCCACCAGCAGCGTATGCGATTTTACCATAAGCCAAACCGTTTGAAGCAATGGCACCTGCAACGAAACCAGCTACCATACCTGGTTTTTCAGCGATTGAGTAGGCCACATATCCAGCAAAAACTGGAATCATAAAGCCAAAAGCAGCCTGACCAATCTTCATAAAGGTTGATGAAATTTCATGATAAGAACCAAGGTTGCCAAGTTGATCCTTTGGAACGCCCAAAATATTATCAAATAGAAAGGCAAGGGCAATCATGATACCGCCACCGATAACAAATGGAAGCATTTGAGAAACACCTGACATCAAGTGTTTGTAGAAGGCTTGACCAGCAGAAAGTTTTTCTTCTGATTGGACACTTGCTTCTCCTTCTTTAGCCACGTAAGTGTCAGCTTTTCCTTCAAGGATGATGTTAATGAGTTCTTCTGTTTTCTTAATACCATCGGCTACTGGACGGTTTACCAGCGGTTTACCATTGAAACGGGGCATATCAACTGCCTTGTCAGCTGCAATGATAACCCCTTTAGCTTTGGCAATATCGTCAGCTGTCAATTTGTTACCAACACCGGACGCACCGTTTGTCTCAACCTTGATAGCTACACCCATTTCAGCAGCAACTTTTTTAAGTGATTCTTCTGCCATGTATGTGTGGGCAATTCCTGTTGTACATGCTGTTACAGCGACGATGAAATCTTGACCTTCAACAGGAGCTACAACTGCTTCAGCGTCAGCTTTCTCAGAAGCAGCGTCAAAGACAGCAATCACTTCTTCTGGAGTTCTAGCCGCACGAAGTTTGTCCGCAAACCCATCTTTCAAAAGGTATTGTGACAATTCAGCTAGAGCAGCTAAGTGCGTATCGTTAGCCCCTTGAGGAGCAGCAATCATAAAGAACAAATCAGTCGGTTGCCCATCAAGTGATGCGTAATCAACACCCTTACTTGATTTGGCAAAGAGAACTGCTGGCTCAGCTACCACAATATTTTTAGCATGTGGCATGGCAATACCATCACCAAGACCAGTTGTCATTTGCTCTTCACGAGCCATGATGCCTTTTTTGAAGGTCTCAAAGTCGTGGACAATATCTTTTTCAACTAGATTGGTAATCATCTCATCGATTGCCGCTTCTTTAGTGATAGCTTGAAGATCAAGCAACATCAAGTCTTTTTTCAATAAATCTTGAATTTTCATCGTTTTTCTACCTCTACTTTTTCAAAAGTCTCTTTAATAAAGTCAATACTTGCCAAATCGTCAGAAAAGGCAGTTGCTGTACCACAAGCCACACCCCATTTGAGGGCCTCAAGTGGATTACCAGATGCTATAAACTCTCCTGTAAAGCCAGCCACCATCGAGTCTCCAGCACCAACCGAATTTTTCACCTGTCCTCTGATTGGTTTGGCGAAATAAGCCGCTTCAGGAGTGACTAGAAGGGCTCCGTCACCAGCCATTGAGACAATAACGTTTTGAGCACCCTTGGCTAAAATCTGACGAGCATACCTTTCAACATCGTCAATGCCATTAAGCTCAACATCAAAAATAGCTGCCAGTTCATGATTATTAGGTTTCACTAAAAGTGGCTGGTAGACCAAGCTATCTAGCAAGGTCTGGCCTTCAAAGTCACAAACCACTTGAGCGCCAGCATTTTTCACCAGAGGAATCAGTCGGTTATAGACCTGATTACCGAGGTTACTTGGCGCCGAACCTGCAAAAACAACGACATCCTCTGGTGTCACTTGAGATAAAAGTTCCTCCAGTTCAGCCAGCTGTTTGTCTGTGATGATTGGCCCCGTACCATTGATTTCTGTTTCATGGTCCGCCTTAATTTTGACATTAATGCGGGTGTCTTGGTCAACTTGAACAAACTTGGTTTTGATGCCTTCAGCAGCCAAACCTTCTGTCACAAAGCGACCAGTAAATCCGCCCATGAACCCAGTTGCTGTACTGTCATATCCCAGCCTTTGCAGAATGCGACTGACGTTGATTCCCTTTCCTCCGGCAAACTTATCATCGCTCTCCATACGGTTGACAGCTCCGATTTCCAGAGCATCCAGGCGGACGATAAAGTCAATAGAAGGATTTAGGGTTACTGTATAAATCATACTTCAATTACCCTCGTTTTTTCTTTTATTTCTTGGAAAATGGCAGAGCTGCTTTCAGAGGTCAGTAGCGTTACCTTTTCAATAGGTGCAACTTTGACAAAGGAGACCTGCCCAAATTTTGACGGATCAACTAGAATGAAACTCTCTTTAGCGTTGTCAATAACTGCCCTCTTAACCATAGCCTCCTCAAAATCAGGAGTAGTCAAATAGCCAGCGTCAACGCCGTTCATGCCCAGAAAAGCCTTGTCAAAATTAAGGTGTTCTATTTGCGCTACCGCTGCTTGACCAACGCTAGCATCGGTGGTTAATTTCACAAAACCGCCAATAATAATGGTCTTAATCCCCTTGTCAATCAAGTGACTCGCGTGATGAACCGAATTGGTCACCACCGTCACTGTCATATCTGTCAATGCCTCAATCAAGAGTGCCGTTGTCGTACCAGCATCTACAAAAATCACATCGTTGGGATGAATTTCTGCTAGCGCTCGATTAACAATTTTTGCCTTTTCTTGAATGTTTTTGACAGATTTTTGAAGATTACTGGGTTCATCTCTCAGAGCCTGTAAACTTTCCGCACCGCCATGAACACGTCGCAGTTTGTTTTCTGCCTCTAATTGATCTAAATCCCTTCGAACCGTTGATTCCGAGGTTTCGAGTAAGCCGACCAACTCTTCCAAGGTGGCAAATTTGTCCTCTGCTAGCTTGTCCATAATCACCTGCTTACGCTCAGATTTTAAGATAGGAACACCTCCTTTGCAATCGTTTACAGTTTTATTTTACATCATTTTCCTCCAAAGTCAAGCAATATCTATCAAAAACATTCAAAAAATTGTTAAGAGCCGTCTTTTAGTAAACGGCTCTCCCTATTATTTGATAATTGGTATCCAGAGTTCCATCTCGTAGTCAGGGTGGTACATGTCACCCTCCCTATAAACTTCAAAATCTGGCGCTCCTGAGTGTCGGTATCCTGTTTCTGGGAAGAAAACTTCTAGGACATATTTCCAAGCTTTATGAATAGAGTCTGGAATCGAACCTTTAACTGGGATGACGGCGTATTCAGCCGCCTCTACCTCTAAGATAAAGAGATTTAATTCTTTAGCTTTTTCCTTATCAGTCACGTCGTAAGCTGCCATGTAGTTGATTAGGTTTTCTTCTTTAACATCTAGGCAAACACCATAAGATTGCCCATTTCCGAGACTTTCTAACCCTGCAAGAGAATGCTTATCATAGAGCTTGTCCCATGCTGACGGGCAAAGACTATTCGTAATATTTTCCAGTAATATCCCCGCTACTGTAAAAGCTGTTTTTCTTTCAATTTTGATGTCCATATCTTTTCCTCCTGTGATTTTCAGTGATAATTGAATGGGTGGAAAGATCTTGTAAGCCTTTCATTGCCTAACTTGAGAGGGTGTAGAATTGTGAAACTTCTTAAAGGCTGCGCTGAAAGCATCCGCCGAATCATAGCCGTATTTGATAGCAATATCGATAATTTTATCAGACGTTTGAGTCAAATCATAAACAGCTTGTGAAAGCCTACGATTGCGCAAATACTCTGTCAAAGTCATGTCAGCTAAGACCGAAAATAGCCGGCTAAACATTGCGTAAGAATAACCTGATAGCTGTTGGATCTTCTTATAGTCTATCTCCGAATCCAGCACAGTTTCTAGATATTTCATAGTTTGGTTAAAGTGATGCATCATTTATGACAATACCAAGAACGACGAGAAAGCTCGGGTTCAGTTCCTTTCTTCACCTCTCACTGAGAGTATAGCAAAATTCAGAACAGCTCATCCTAGAATTTTTGTACAAGTTTTATTGGATAAGAAGAGAATTGCAAAACCGCCTCTCCTGAGAAAGGCGGTCATCATCATTAGTCGTTAATAAGCGAAGTGGAATGCACTGGTCGATTATCCTTATCTGGATAGGCATATTTGATAGCCTCATTGACTGCGATCGGCGCTTCACCAAATCCTGTGGCAATCAACTCCACCTTTCCTTCATAATCAGCTGCATCACCGATAGCAAAGACTCCCTCTTGACTGGTTTGGAAAGTCTGTGATACGTGAATTGAACTGCGTTTGTAGTCTACATTCCAATTTTTGAGATTTTTATTATTTGTTGAAAAGCCAAAGCTAACAATTAGAGCATCTAGCGGTAGGGTGATTGTCTCCTCTGACTTGACTTTTTGGACAGTCAAGCAGGTCGCTCTGCCATTTTCCCCCAAAATAGAAAGGGGGAAGTAAGGAGTTAGAACTTGAACAGTTGAATTTTCCATGACCTCAACGCTATGCTCATGGGCACGGAAGGAATCTCGGCGATGAACCACCGTCACACTCTCAGCGATAGGCTCGAGGGCATTGGCCCAATCAACTGCTGAATCTCCGCCTCCACAGATGACTACCTTTTTACCTGCAAACTGATCCAACTTGTGAACATTGTAGTAGAGATTGGTATCCGCATAGAGCTCTTCATCTTCTAACCCTAAGGGACGTGGCGCAAAGGCTCCGTTTCCACAAGCGATAATGATTGAGCGTGACAAATGCTCAGCCTTATTGGTCTGAATATGAAAGATTCCACCAACCTTTTCAAAACTTTGCACTTCTTCTTTTAAACAAATAGCTGTGCTATCTTTGAAACGCTCCAACTGAGCAACTAATTTCTCGGTAAGCTCATTCCCAGTTGTGACAGGATAAGCTGGGATGTCATAGATTTTTTTCTCTGGGTAGAGGACAGCAGGTTGTCCCCCTAGCTCAGATAAACTCTCAATGATTTTAACGTCCATACCGCGAAGCCCTGCGTAAAAGGCTGCCCAAAGACCGACTGGTCCTCCTCCGATAATGGTGATGTCATAAATTTTTTCTGTCATACGTCCTCTATTTCTAATTACAACTGTCGTCGCAGATAGAGCGAGCTTGGCCCACATTCTATCGCCTTATTATCTTTAGCATATTGAAAGACAAAGCCCTGTTTTTCATAAAAAGCTTGCCCAATATGATTGCCTTCCGTAAGCGCACTAATCCATTGTTCCTTTATCCCATAAACTTCTTTTTGATAGGCAATAAAACCATCTAATAAGGCCGTGCCAATCACTTGTCATTTAAGCTCTGGTGTCATATAAAACACATAGATGTGACCTACTTTTTGCTCATCAATGCACCACCGATACAGCCGATGACCTGATAATCCTTTTCTGCTACCCAATAACCGTGAAAATAAGGGGTGTTTCCCCTAATCTCCCTAGTCACACGCTCCTTATGATAGTAGTCGGCAATCACCCTGTCAATGTAACTCTGTGGATATAGTTCTTTATAGGTTGACTGCCAAGCAGCACTACAAATGTCTATGATTGCAGAAACATCGCTTACTTCTGCTCGCCTGATTAGCAATGCTGTCATAAGCTTCCTCCTTTACCTAGAGCCAATCTCCTGCAAAAATGAGGCAATGGTTTGTGCTAGTCCCTTTGGATTTTCTTTATTACTCTCATGCCCTGTACGGGGGAGAATCGCCAGCCTAGCATGTGGCATAAGAGCCAACAACTCTTTTGAAGTTTTAAGATTGATCTTATCTCTATCACCACAAATTAGCTGACAGGGAACTTGAGACCTTTTCAAGGTTTCAGTCAAATCAAAGTTAGCCATTCCCTGATAAAAGGATAGGACATTGGCCTTATCCACCCCATGCTTTTTAAAAAAGGATTTGGGAAATAACCTAAATAAGCTCACTTGAAACTGATAAGCTTTATTATGTTTGAAACGGTATTGCCCCGCGCAAGCAACTATCCCCTTGAGATAAGTACTAGGATGTTCAAGTAAAGACAAGGCTAACATAGCCCCTAGAGATAAGCCAATGACCACAGTATCTTCCTCAAAATCTTCAATCATTTCATGTAAGCACTGACTTAGGATATCTAGATTTTTAGGTAAACGCCCCTTGTCAAAAAGTTCCAGACAAGAAACCTTATCGTCCGGAAAAGCTTGTATCACTTTCTCCCAGCTATCTGGACCTTGCCCTAATCCATGTAAAAATATCAGGCGCATCTAAGCCACCATCTTTAAGGAAATGGGATGAACCAAAGAAATAATCTGCCCTGTCAAAACAACAGCAACAATGGTTCCAATCCCCATACCAAGGAGTCCCTGACCAGTAGCAAGACCAAGAATAGCCGCCAGTAGGACACACATGGCATCTAAAAGATTTTTCCCAATACCAAAACCTTTTTTTAGACTGATTCCGATAGCATTGGCTAGGCCATCTGGTGCACCAGGAAAAAGCTCTGAAACAATTGTCAAGGAAGCCCCAATAGCAGTCAATAGGATACCTATCAATAAAAAGGAAACCTTGCCAGTCAGTAATTGCGGTCCTTGAATAAAACTATCAAAAATCTGCAATAATAGACTAGATATAAAACTGGAAACTAGCTGTAGCCACTGGGAGACAGCAAAATGTTTCCCCAGTAATACTAGCTGTAAGACTACCATAATCGTATAGATAGCAAAACTAGTGATACCAATAGGAATGCCCATCATATCCGTAAGCCCATAAGGGATAGCCATAATAGCCGACATCCCCAAATTTGCCTTAGCATTAAGGCAAATCCCCAAAGCTAAAATGATATTTCCTAACAAATAGGCCCAAAATCGTTTTTTCAAACGTCCCCCTCCTTCTTAATCTTATCCAAAATGTCCCTTTCTTCATCCGTGAAATCGTAAGTCTCCAGCAGATCTGGTCTGCGCTCTAAGGTTTTTTTCAGGCTTTGTTCCAAACGCCAGAGGCGGATATTCTCATGATGTCCTGACATGAGGACATCAGGCACAGTCATGCCACGAAAGTCATAGGGACGCGTGTATTGAGGATATTCCAAAAGACCTGATGAGAAGGAGTCGTCTTGATGACTAGCCTCTTTACCAATCACTTCTGGAATGAGGCGCACCGTCGCATCAACCATGGTCATGGCTGCCAATTCTCCACCTGTCAAAATAAAATCTCCAAGAGAAATCTCATCGGTCACAAGCGTCTTGATGCGCTCGTCATAGCCCTCATAATGACCGCAGATGAAAATAAGCTCTTCCTCTTTTGATAAGTCTTCAGCGTAGCCTTGGTCAAAAGTAGCCCCCGCAGGATCAAGGAGAATCACACGGGGCTTTTTGGCGTCAATTTTCTCGATGGTATCAAAAATAGGCTGAGCACGAAGCAACATTCCTTGACCGCCACCATAGGGCTCATCGTCTACATGGCGAGCTTTCTCAGCATTCTCTCGAAAATTATGGTAATTAATCTCCAGCAATCCCTTTTCCTTAGCTTTACCGACAATGGAATGTTCAAGCGGTGCAAACATTTCAGGAAAAAGGGTTAGAATATCAATTTTCATCATCCAAACCTTCCATGAGTTCCACATCCACACGATTACCAGCAATATCCACATTTAAGACAACCGGTGGAATGTAGGGCAGGAGCAGGTCTTTTTTCCCTTTACGCTTTACCACCCAGACGTCATTAGCTCCTGGTTGTAGGATTTCCTTAATTTGACCAATGAGAATATCCTTCTCATAGACATCTAGCCCGATGATTTCGTGATAATAAAAATCACCATCTTCTAGCTCAGTCAGATTTTCTTCGGCAACTTTCAGTGAAAAACCTTTATATTTTTCAACTTCATTGATGTGGTAAAGACCTTTAAACTTAACAATATCAAAATTTTTCTGCTTACGATGACTGGCAACTTCTATGTCCATAACAAAGTTATCCTTATCATCAAAAAGTGACAAAATGCTACCTTTTTTAAAGCGTTCCTCCGCAAAATCAGTCACACTCATCACACGTAGCTCGCCTTGCAAGCCTTGCGTATTCACAATTTTTCCAACGTTAAAATAATTCATTTCAGTTCTTCTTTTCTACATAAAATCCTTACCTATTTTACCACGAGCGCTCAAAAAAAGCCAACTTTCGTTAGCTTTCTTTTACTTCCAATTTAGACCTACCAGATTGTTCATTTCTTTGTAGGCAATGTCAACTTTTTCTTGAATAGGAGCTGGGATTTCTGAACGGTACTTACCACCTTCGATAAAATCTTCTAAAATCAGGACACGGTAGTCAAAATGTTCATAGCCTTCAACATCATAGTCCCCCTTGCCCCAAGCCCAGACCATGGTAGGATGAGCCTTAGCAGTTTTAATGATGGTCTTATCGTCCTTCTTTTCAAAGGTAACATCCATAAGGAGGCCTCGTTCAGTCCAATAATCTCCTAGCATTTCATAGGTTTGATTAGAAATGAAATTCCCCATGGAATAGATAATCAATTTTTGATCACCATCATGCTCGACAATTTCTGATGGCTCTGCCACATGAGGATGACCTCCGAAAATGACATCTGCTCCCCAATCAATCATCTTATGATAGAGTGTGACCTGCTCTGCACTTGGCTCCAAAGCATACTCAACCCCCATCTGAGGCATGACAACGGTAACGTCCGCTACCTTTTCAGCTTGCTCAAGCTCTGCCTTCATCTTTGTCTCGTCTAAATCTGACATATGCTTTTGGTATTCTTCGGCCGTCAGGTTGCCTTCCATGCCATTATAGCCGTATGCGTAACCTAAGATGGCAATCTTGATTCCATTGACTTCCTTAATCAGAAAATCTTGACTGTCTCGATTTTTTGTATAAATACCGATGGTATCAAGTCCTAGCTTATTAAAGGTGTCAACTGTATTGAGTGCACCAGATAACTGAGAATCCAAAATATGATTATGCGCCAAGTCAACCACATCATAGCCCGTATTTTTCATGGTTTGCGCAATTTCTGCCGGCGCATTGAATAGCGGATAACCCGCTAAAGGAAAGTCCGGACTAATAGTCCCCTCATAGTCACCGATTGCCAAATCTGCTTTCTCAATCCATTCTTTAGCATAGGCAAAATAGGGGTCAAAGTTATAAGTACCATCAGCCTGATAGGCCGATGTGTAAAGAACATTATGAAGAAGAATATCCCCATTAGCCACAATACGAGCCGTTTGAGTCTCTTTGTCAGAATTGGATATGTCGTCTTTTGAATTTAAAGCGGACTTGACGGTATTATTTAAAACAACATCACCACTATTTAAACGTCTCTCCAATAGAAACACAAAAAGAACCGTCAATAATAAGAGGGTGAATAAAATCCATGCACGACGACATTCCTTTTGTCGTCTTTTTAAGCGTCTTTTATCCATAAACACTCCTTTCCTGCATAACTATTATAACATGTTATACAAAGATAAAAAAGCGGTTTACGATGAGAAAGCAAAACAGCACTCCAACCGTCAGGAATGCTGCCCTCATCTCAATAGCTTTTATATATGTAAATCCTTACGACAAAAAACCAGAACACCTAAAGTGTAGAGTAATACCGCTCCTACAACTAAAACAATAGCTCCCAGTGTCGCATTACTATCACCAGCCACTATTCCATTTGGATCAAACAAAGTGAAAAAGGTCATTTTATTTATAAATTCAGCTTTTTCTCCAGAATTGGCAAGCATTTGAAGGACATACATTAAAGCTGGAATCCCAGCACCAACAGTAATACTGTATTTAGTATCAGAAAAAAAGCAAGTAGCTAAATAGCAGATACTACCGATAAACAAATGCAAGCATAACAATGCGCTATTTAACTTAAAAAGTTCAGAAATCGCTAACTCACCTGGGAATTTCGCATGTGCAACAGCTAACTCAAGTCCTGTCGCATAGGCAATTAAAAGGACAATGCCACTTAACAAGACCGATAACTGTGTCAAAGCAACTGTACTCCTTTTAACTGGGGAAGCTAGGAGTGCCACCATTGACCCTTTCTCAACATATTTTGCAACCAAGCTATTCCCACGGATAATTGCAAAAATCATAGGAAATACTAGCAGGATAAATCCATATAGATAAGAAATCATAAATCCCAACAAACTTGTCGCTCCAGTAGTCATTCCAACTGCCGACATCAATTCTGGCATCATATCGTAAAATTGGTCAAGTGAGGCCATCATTTCGGGATCGTACATACCAATTATGATGGCTATATACATTGAAATCACTGCTACAAAAATGACCAGTATCTTAATACTGTTTTTCATTTCACGCTTATATAAAGTGAGGTTAATCATTTGGCTCACCTCCATAATAAGTCAAAAAGATTGACTCTAAACCCTGTTTTGTCACAACGGTCACGTTATTTCCGTGGCGTTCTCCATTGAAATCTTTAGCAAAAGCTTCTGCTTCTTCAGAGGAATGCAGCTGAACAGTATAAGATCGCATATGACGATTTCTTAAATTTTCCACAGAATCAACCGTCACCAACTTACCATTTCTAATAATCCCGATACGATTGCAAGTCCTCTCAACTTCTTCAAATATGTGACTGGAGAGCAAAACAGTTTTGCCCTTTTCTCGTTCTTCTTCTACAAGGTCAATAAATCGATTTTGCATTAAAGGATCAAGCCCACTAGTAGGTTCATCTAAAATCAAGATTTCAGGGTCATGCATAAAGGCAGATACGATACCCAATTTTTGCTTCATCCCCTTGCTCATCTTTTTGATTCTCCCTCTAGGATCAAGTTCGAATCGCTCAATCACTTCTCTCATTTTTGTATCATCTTTAATCTTGCGGTATTCCAACTGAAATTGAAGAAACTCTTTCCCCGTCATATCGTCAAAAAAGCTAATTTCACCGGGAATGTAGCCGAGCTTTCTCTGGATAATTTCTCTATCTGCCCAGCAATTCTTACCATCAATCTGGCAACTTCCTGTTTGAGGCCTGATAAATCCCATAAGATGACGAATAGTTGTTGTTTTTCCTGAACCATTTGGTCCTAAAAAGCCAAAAACTTCACCGCGATCAACACCAATAGATAAGTCAAAAATCCCTTTCCCAGAGCCATAGTCTCGGGTCAAATGCTGGACACTAATCACAGTCATCCCTACTCCTCCTTAGCCATAATTGACTAAAATACGTTTGCTAGCATACCAATGTTGCACTCACTTATCCTCAAAGTAGCAGACCTGCATCATAGATGAACTACTGCTCTCTACCCTTAACGATATATATACATATTATACCATAAATAAAACCCCACCAAGATTAAATCTTGGTGGGGTTTTGGTGGAGAATAATAACATTCTCCCGATTTTTTATCGCTCTAAGCAATTCTAAAACCTTGATTTACTAGGCTTCCGCAATCAAATTGCGATACTCTATTATTTAAGAGTAACAATTGCATTCTTTCATTTTTTCTTTGTATTATCAGTATTTCAGCTACCTATCTATTGGTTGTGGTGGGGTGTGAGGTGGGGTGTGCAACAGTTTTATTTGATTGTGTTTTTGCAACTCCACTTTGTTCCAAAATTTCCTGAATTTGTCCACCAATTGTATTATCTACTTGATAATAATGTGAATAGGTATTTAAGGTGGTTGCTTTATCAATTCTTCCTGATCTGTGTGATAATGCTACAACATCTAAATGTAGAACATTTATCATGAATGAATCATGTGAGTGCCTTAATCCTTTTCCTGTAATAATAGGAACGCCTGCTTTAAGTGCGTATCTTTTTAGCATTCTTGATAAGGTGCTTTTTACCATGGGTTCACCGAATCTAGAAAGGATAAAATTATCCTTTGAGTTCGAAACTTGAATTTTTCTCCATTCCATTAATATCCTTACCGTTTCGTCATCTAAAGATATGTAACGTTTTCCTGCGTCAGTTTTTGTTTGTAATTTTCTAAAATACTGACCTTTCCCAATCGCTTCAAGTGTTGATTGGACATGAAGTGTTTTTTTCTTAGCATTGAAATCAGACCAAATCAACGCGAAACCTTCACTTACTCGAACTCCAGTCATATAGTATAACCAAACTGTTACATATCTTAAATGATCTTCATAATCAGTTAAGTCAAATTGCTGAATAACTTTTAAAAAATCTTCATAAGTCCAGAATTTAGTTTCCGGTCTTTTTCCTTTTGGATTATCTAACGCTTTACATGGAAAAGATTTTATATACTCTAAACGTTCTGCATATCCTAAAGATTGTTTAAATCTACACCATAGTTGTTTGGCATAGTTTGGTGAATAATTGGCAATGATTTTTACTCTAAATTGCTCACACATTCTTGGTGTGATATTTCTTAGTTTTGTATCACCAAATTCTTTAATAAACAATTCAAAATGTACCATGGCAGTACGATAAGTTAATCCTTGAACAGTTTGTCTGTAATATGGTAGGAAAACACTATTCATGAATGTCGAATATGAAATATCATAATCTGAGTATTCAAATTTATCATGATACTCTGCACGCACTCTACATAATTCATTGTACGCTTCCTTTTCTGAATCAAAAGGTTTCCCCCATCTGTTTAAATAACTTTTATATCTTTGTCTTTTACCTGTAACGGGATTTGATTTAAATTCTGTCTGTATGTATATTCTGCCTTTCTTATCTTTATTAACACCTTTATAACGTTTAGTCATGGTTAATCTCCTCGTATTCAACGAGGGAGAAACCTAATAATTCTTCAACAATAGATAGCGGTGCTAAGTCTAATCGCCTATTGTCGAATGGAGATTTACTTAATTTTACCGCATTTTTACTATTTTTGTCTGCTTCTTCGAATCTCTTTATTGCAATATTTTTGGCCTGACGTATTATTTTTCTAGCTGTAGTTTTTGCAAAACCCAATCTCATTAATTCCTTGTGAGTTATTGTCTTCATATAATACCTCTATCTATTAAAAATTTCCGAATGAATGTTACTCAGAACTAAGTTTCACGACATTGGTGGGTTGATTTGGACATCAACATAGGAATCTCACCTGCTCCATTTTTCGACTAGAGCCTGAACGTTCAGAAGTATCATTAACATTATTTGTGTCATGGCAAATTGGATTCCATCCCAATTTTAGAAACAGATATTTTTCGCTCATATCATCGCGTATCTATTTCAACTGCTCGACAAATAAGTAAAGTCCCACCTTGGTCTATTCAATTTTCAAAGGACCGGGAGGGACTTATTTTATCTTGTTCTTTATTCTAATTGGACAATCAGACAAACCTAAAAGATAATCGGTGCTGACATTATAGAGATTTGAGAGTCGAATTAAGTCTGGAATCGATAATCCTCTTTTTCCAGATTCAATTCGAGAATATGTGGCTTGTGTACAAAATAATTTTTCAGCAACATATTGTTGCGAATAATCTGCATCCTCTCTCAAGTCTTTTATACGTCTGTACCTCACATTCGTTCACTCCTATAATCAGTATATAGGTAAATAAAGCGAATATTCTCTTTTATTCCAAATTGGTATATTATTATTTGTATTCCAATGATATAGCTTAGCTTACTTTGATCTTACTTCTATAAAAATTCTTCCTTTGGTGTTACACCAAAACGAGTAGCCAATTCCTTTAGTTCTGAATCTGTTATTTCTTGTTTGATAACACCGCCTTGTGCCCCCACTTGGCTATAAATCATAGCTGCTTTTTCAATAACTTCCACCAAGCCATAGGTTTCATCAAGAGAGACACCAGAAGCAAAGAGTCCATGATGTGGCCAGATGACTGCTGAGAAATCGGACATTTTTTCTGCTGTTGCTTTTCCAATTTCAGTTGTGCCCGGAGTCATATAAGGAATAACTCCGATTCCTTCTGGAAAGACAACCAGCGATTCTGCCTGCATCTTCCATAGTAAGCGAGACAAGTGACGTTCATCCAAATCTTGCGTAAAGGTCAAAGCAATCAAGTTGGTCGGGTGACAATGGAAGACAACACGTTGTTCAGGGTTAACTTTCAGGCGTTCAATGTGGCTCATCAAGTGACTTGGAAACTCTGAGGTTGGTAAGCCACCATCTTCAAATCCCCAAACAATATCGTAATGGTGACCATCTTCAGAAATTTTGACCAATCCTAAATCAAGTAGGGGTTGCTTAGTCACATTTCTAAAATAGCGACCTGTCCCTGTAACAAGATAATACTGACCTGCTAATGCTGATGCATCAAAGCCAAGTTCATGCGTGGATTGGACTTCATGCACATCTTCATAAGGGCTCACTTCTTTCTCGGTTAACCGGCAGGAAACATTGCCACCATTTCGCTCATCCCAGTATCTAAGATAAGACTGGTAAGTCACTTCTCGCATGGTTTCTACATAGGGTGAATCAATAAATTTTGTCATCATGTTCCTCTTTCTAGTTTCGTTTACTTAAAACATCTTCTTCATATTGACGGACTTCAGTTAACCAGTCCAAGCCAACAGGTACATTATTCTGCAAGCAGAAGTAATTCCATACATCTGCATACGGGAAATCTTTCAGCTCTTCTGTGTAGGCCAAACGGGAGGTGAAATCAAATGCATTTTCCATATCTTTCAAATCTTGTGTGGGCTCAAGCAAGGCTTTCAAGAGAGCTTTTTGGGTATTGCGTGTACCGATAACCCAGGCTGCAATTCGATTGATGGTAGCATCGAAGAAATCAAGACCAATCACTGCCTTATCCAACAAGTCATTGCGGACCAACTCTTTGGCAATATCTTGCAATTCATCATCCATAATGACCACATGGTCAGAATCCCAACGGACAGGACGTGAAACATGGAGCATGATTCCTTTTCCGAATAGTGCTAATGAAGACAGTTTGTTTGAGATAACTTCAGTTGGGTGAAAGTGTCCTGCGTCTAACAAAATCATCTTACCACGAGTCAAGCCATATCCCATATAAAACTCGTGTGAGCCAACGGTATAGGCTTCTGCTCCAAGTCCAAATAATTTGCTCTCCACTGCATCTTGTGTGTAGGTTTCATCCACATGGTCAGCGAAAATTTCATCCAATGATTCCATCAAACGTTTGCGAGGGCTGAGTCGATCAACTGGATTATCTTTGAAACCATCTGGCACCCAGAAGTTGTTGTAACAAACTTGACCTAGTTCTTTCCCCATGTACTCAGCAACCTTACGGCTACGTTTGCCATGCTCAATCCAGTAGTCACGAACTTCCTTATCTGGATGGGACAAAGTAAAACCGTCTTTCATCATCGGATGCGAAAAGAACGTTGGGTTAAAATCAAGTCCCAAGCCTTGTTCCTTAGCCCAAGCTACCCATTTTTCGAAATGTTTTGGCTCGATTTCATTCAAGTCTACTTTTTCATTTGTGTCTAGATAAATGGCATGAAGGTTGAGTTTATGCTGGCCAGGAATGAGGCTAAAGGCTTTTTCCAAATCTTGACGCAACTGGTCTGGGTTCTTTGCTGCACCAGGGTAATTTCCTGTTGACATGATACCACCAGTCAAGTCTCCTTCTGGTGACAAGAAGCCTTTGACATCATCTCCTTGCCAGCAATGCATTGAAATCTTGATTTCTTGAAGTTTTTTTAGAGCAGCATCAGTATCAACTCCAATAGCTGCATAACGTTCTTTAGCAACTTGATATGCTTGTTTCAATTGTTCAGCGTTCATTTCTTTCTCCTTACAGTTGTGGTATAAATGTTTCAAATTCAGATGTTCCTGCTAACCATTGTCTAGCTTCTTGAAGATTTTCAAACTCCCCTGTCGCAATCATCTGGACTAGGATATTGCCAATTGCAGTTGCCTCTCCAGGCCCCGCAACCACTTCTTTTCCGATGACGTTGGCAGTCAGCTGATTTAGCAAGCTGACATTGGAGCCACCGCCTACGATATGAAGGCAGTTAATGGTCTGACCAGTTAATGCTTCAACTTGCTTCAATTCTCGTCCGTAGGCCTTAGCTAAGTTGGAATAGACAGCCATAACCAGTTCTCCGATAGATTCAGGCACTTTTTGTCCTGTCTCATGACAAGCCTCTTTGATTTCTTCTATCATATTTTCAGGATTAGTGAATCGATCGTCATTCAGATCAATCTCTTGCTGGAATGGCTCAACAAGGGCTGCCTGCTCTGCCATTTCCTTAAAGGAATAGCGATAATCGGTCAGGCGTGCAATTTCTTGGACACACCACATACCTGTAATGTTTTTGAGGAATCGGTATGTCTGATAAGCGCCCCATTCATTTGTATAATTGGCTAGATAGCTGTCTTGATTGGCGATAGACTGTTTAGATTCAATACCTATCAAAGACCAGGTGCCTGAGCTAATATAGGCCCAGTTCTCGCTAGTCGCTGGAACCCCCACAACGGCCGATGCGGTATCATGTGTACCGACCGCAATCACTTGTGCTTCTGGTAGATCATATCCATCTACTTCTAACCGACCGATGAAACCACCCGCTTCAATCAAATCAGGGAACTTGCTATTCTCGATACCAATCACTTCCAACAACTCCTTGTCAAAAGTGCGTGTTTCAAGGTTCATAAATTGGGTCGTTGACCAATTAGTCACTTCTCCTGTCATCTTTCCTGTCAATCTGTAGGCAATGTAATCAGGAATCATAAGAATTTTATCTGTTTTTTCCAACAAACTTCTGTCTTCGACAAAGAGCTGATAGAGGGTATTGAAATTTAGAAATTGGATTCCTGTTTTCTGATAAATGGTTTCTTTTGAGATATGCTGAAAGACTTGTTCCATCGCCCCTTGAGTTCTAGCATCCCGGTAGGCAATTGGTTGAGCTAGTAGGTTGCCATTTTTGTCAAGTAGGCAATAATCAACCGCCCAGGTATCAATACCAATTGTACAGGTGTTTACCCCACTTTGTTTCACTTTTTCTAGCCCAATCAGTACATTATCAACCAGCTGGTCAATATCCCATCTATCATGTCCGTCTGACTTCTCAAATCCATTTTTAAAACGATAAATTTCTCTTAATTCCAATCCATCAGTCTTATTTGCTAAGATCACACGGCCACTAGATGCTCCAATATCAATGGCAACATGATAGGTCATGAGGTTTCTCCTTTGTTTTTTGATACTTCTATTTAACCTTATTTCTGTTTATGGTACAATGTCGATAGAACATTGAAAACGTATCAAATTTACAGTTAGGAAAAAACGAAATGAATCAGTTAGAACAGTTATTATTAAGAAAAACAGAGCATGAACTCTTGCAGGAAAAACAGGGATTCGTAGCAGATTATTTGGACATACAATCCGCAAGTCAGACACCAAAACTCTCTCAACATTTCTTTTTTCAAAATAAAGATATTTTTATCAGTAAACATAGCCGGTACGCTGCTTATCCAGAGCATACCCATCAATTTTTAGAGATCAATTATGTCTATAAGGGGCGTTGTTGCCAGCAGATTAACGGCCAGGAATTTGAGCTGAAAGAGGGAGATATTCTGCTCATGGATGTGGAAAGCCGGCATTCCATTGAGGCATTAGGGGACGAGGATATCCTGATTAACATTTTGTTTCAAAATAAGGATGTATCGATCAACTGGCTCAAGCAACTTCAGGGTGAAAACAGCCTACTTTATCAATTCTTACTGTCAGATTCCTCTCAACACTTCAAGCGGGACAATTTCCTTTTGTTGCATACGGAAGAAAATAGCCCTGTCCGACAAATTTTAACCGAAATGATGACCGAATATTTTTTGCCGCAGGAATTTTCCCAACAGATGTTGAAACACTACCTGCCACTCTTTTTCTACCAATTGGCTCGACTATTGCCAACCCTTGAAAAAACTGTTGATTTACATTTAGAAGAATCAACCTACGCTCAAATATTGAAAATTATTGATCGTGAATACGCTACAATTAGTCTCACTAACCTGGCCCAGCGACTGAGTTTTAATAAAAACTATCTGAGCAACCTCATCAAAGCAGAATCTGGCCAAACCTTCACCCAACTGGTCAATCAACGCAAACTGATGAAAGCTCAATTATTACTGCGAACAACCCAACTCCCTATCCAAGAAATTGCCCTCAGTGTCGGTTTCAGTAATAAAACCTATTTTTACGAAAAATACAAAGAAACCTTCGGCCATGGACCGAAGGAGGAGAGAAAAAGCTAGCAGTTTGAGGCTGCTAGCTTTTACGTTTATGAAATATTCTTTGTTGTATGTACTGCATTTCAAATTTATCCATACGTAAATTACTCATAAAATATACGGAAATTAAATTACATAGAATAGGAATACCGAAGCAAATTAGTAATGTTATCCATTTCTTTTCGACTGTAAATCTGTCAGAAGGTTGTGGTATTGTATCCTGATAACCAACAAATGAAATAGTTCCAGCAATAACCAATGTTGTCGCTGAGCTAACAAATTGGTCTAAAAAATTGAATACACCGTTAATTACAGCTGGGAAATACTTACCTGTTCTATAAAGCTCATAATCAACCATATCATTTTTTAGAATCCCATTTGTAATAATTAGGATCATGTTTGAAGCATTCGTTAGTAATTGTAGAAAAAAGAAGAAACATGCAAAAATCGGATTTTCTATTGAAATACCAGCTTTGGAATAAAATACAGAAATAGCACTCATAAATAGGAAAAATATATTAGCCAACATTGAATAATAACTTATTTTTTTTGCACCATGTCTTTCTATATAACGAAGGATAAACATTCCTATGAAAAGTGATGGCAACAAGGAAATGGTGTTTATAATGGTTCCTAATTGATAGTTTCCTAATACAATCCCATATAAAAGCGTCGTCACAATCGTTTGTCCTGAAATTTGTTGGGCAAATTTTGTAAATATTGAGGTGGCAAGCAACTTTTGAAACGACTTATCTCTAATTAGAATGTCGAATACATCATTCCAGCCTATTTTTCCCAATTGAAAACTTCTATCCAAACCACGAAATCGTTCTGGAGTATCAATCTTTGATAAGGATATTATAGATAAAATTGTAAATAATAAGGTTAATGGTAATAATTTTAGCGCAAGATTACTTAGCAAAGCTTCAGAATATGTATTATTAAACATTGGCAAAAGAATTATCGTTACATATAAAATAGTTAGCAATGGAGTTAAGTAACTATATAGCGTTGAAACAAGCTGTAATATTCCCCGTTGTTTTGGATCATTAGTTAGAACGGCACCTATCATACTTCCACTAATATCTGAAATTGAGGAACCACAAATAAACAAAAGATAAGTACAGATAAAAAAGATAATTCCTAATTGATTATCGATTCCTAGGACAAAAAGCAAATAGATTGAAAGCGCCCTAATTAGCCACCCTAAAGCCATAAAAATACGTAATTTACCAAATGGAGATTTAAAGCGATCTATCATTAAAGCTAACAATGGATCGATTAGGCCATCAAAAATTCGAGTATTTGTTAGAATAAATCCACTAACTACTACTGTAATTCCATAGCCAACATTTGCCAGGTAGCTCATATAAGTTAATAACGTAAAGAATAACATGGAGGAAACAGAATGTAGTTGTGAAAGTACTATTGTGCTAATCTTCGAGCGATTATAAATTGAACTATCAATCTTATCCTGCATAATCATTTTGTTTCCTCCAATATGTTTTCTAATTATATCCTATTTTTTCAAATTTGAAAATTTTCTACCTAGTTGAGTTAGACTTGGTTTAGGCATTCTTTCTTGAGTTTCCCGATTAACAGCTACCAGACCAAACTGCATTGCAAATCCTCGTTGCCATTCGAAATTATCCAGCAAACTCCAATGGAAGTATCCTTGGACTGGATAACCTTCTGCAACCAATTGTTCTACGTCCTTACAAACTTCATTAATAAAATGAACTCGAATTGTGTCATCTGTTGCAGCAATCCCGTTTTCAGTAATGATAATGTTACCGCTATAATCTTTTGCAACTTTTTTAACAACATTTGCTAGTGCATATGGATAATTTTCATATCCCATATCTGTTAAACTAGCCCCTTCAGGAGCTTTTTGAACTCCATTTTTTCCTATAATTTCTCGAGTATAATTTTGAATACCAAGAAAGTCGTCTTTTAAAATGTATGGCAAATAGTGTAAAAATTCTTCATTCCATCGTTTAGCCACATGTTCAGAAGCTTCTAAGCTATCATCCGCAACTTGAAAATCATGAAGGCTTAATGTTAATCCAACTTTTATTTCAGGAAACAAGCTCTTAATTACATCACGCGCTGCAAGATGACAATCAATAATAATCTGATCACCTTTTCTAGTACGATTGGATAAAAATGTATTAGCTTGTTCACCCTCTTTTAATCCAAATACACGACAAGCTTCCTCCTGTTGTTTTTTCATTTGTTCCATCAAAGGATTTACCCCTACTTGCAAGGACTGCCCACTTTGTTTCATTAGACGTTCCATAATCGCTGCCAACTGTAACCCCATATTGGCTTCATTAATGGTACACACATGATTCAACCGATGACCAAGATTTTCCATCACTACTTGTGTATAGCTTCTAAAATAATCGACAGTTTCTGTATTTTCCCATCCACCTTCAGAAATTAACCATTTGGGACTTGAAAAATGATGGAGGGTTACGAATGGCTCGATTCCTTTCTGGTGACAATAATCAATTACTTCCTTGTAGTGGTTTATTTCCTCGCTAGAATATTTTCCTCTTTCAGGTTCTATTCTAGCCCATTCAATTGAGAATCGATATGCATTAAATCCTGCATCTGCCATCAAGTCAATATCTTCTTTAAATCTATGATAGTGGTCTACCGCATCTAGTGATGGTTCCGCAAAGATTGAGTTTTCCATTTGTTCCTGTGCCCAAAAATCGCTATAGATATTATTCCCTTCAATTTGGTGAGCAGCTGTTGATGTACCTAAGTAAAATACCATGATTAATTCCTCCTAAAAAGTATACTTATAATTCCCTGCCGATACTTGCTGAGACATTCCATTTGGCAATTCGATTATAGACTCTACTGGAGTTTCAACACTTAAGTGCCCAGTGCCATCTTCATCCAATTTCCATTCAACAGAAATCTTACCATTTCGGGAGTTATAACTTCCTGAAACTTGACCTAACCGGCTATCCATGATTGGTTTAATTTGAACTTTTTTATAGCCTGGTAACATTGGTTTAATTCCCAAAATATATTCATAAATAAATCTTCCAACACTTCCGAATGCATAATGATTAAAAGATACCATATTCCCATCTGACTGCATTACTTTATCGTCATTGATTCGACCATCTGGTTTTATAGCATCCCACCGCTCCCAGATAGTTGTTGCTCCTCTATTGACCTGATAAATCCAACCCGGACAATCTTCTTGAAGTAATAAATCATATGCTAATTCAGGCTCTCCATTTTCAACCAATAATGGTAATAAATATTCGGTTGAGAAAAATCCTGTGTTAATCCCGTTTTCTCTAACGTTTTCTACAAATTTTTTTGCAACCTTGTTTCGCAACTCACCTGGTTCTAACACATATTGCAATGCCATAATATATGCACCTTGGTAATCTCCAACAACTGTACCATCTACGCTTACAAAAGTAGAAATATAGGCTTTTTGAACTTGTTCATATTTTTTGCGATAGTATAGATAATCTTCTTCAAAACCTAACCGTTTGGCTAATTTTGAAAAAATGTTTAAATCGTTTACAATAAAAGAATTTGAAACAGGTCCATTATTCGTTGCCATCCAAGCCATATCTTTATCAGGCATTAACCAGTCCCCTAAGTTAGGAGCTAACCATAGATTATTTTCTCCGAGGTGCGCAATCTCACAATCAATAAACGCTTTCATATTGTCGTAGTATTGAACCTGTAAATCTTCTGACCCAAATTGCTGATACATAGCCTCAGGAATAATGGTTACTGCATTCCCCCATCCCAACATATTTAAGAATCCAATGCCTCCAGGACCATTTGCTGGAATTGTTGGAGCGACATAGTTTTCACTATTATCAGCCTGTGAAAATGCAATGTCTTTGAAAAATTTCTTCCAAAAGTCTTCGCTATCAAAATTATATGCACCAGTCCGTGCAAAAGCCTGTCCATCGCCAGTGTACCCCATCCGTTCATCACGTTGTGGGCAATCTGTCGGTACTTCAACGTAGTTGGATTTTTGACCCCACAGTTGATTTTCGTATACTCTTTGAAGTTTTTCATGACTGGTATTGAAGTACCCTGTTCTACGCATATCATTATAGAGAGCTCTAGCCTCTACCAGTCCATCCTTGTATTCTACCCCTGAAATTTCGATATAACGGAAGCCCATATAAGTAAATCTCGGCCGATATTTTTTTTCATTTCCATCAGAAGTATAAATAATTTCTGCTTTTGCTTTACGTAAATTATCAGTATAAAGCTGCCCATTTTCTGTAAGTACTTCCCCATGTCGAATATGAATGGTCTCTCCAAAATTTAAATATTTAGTATTTAACTCAATAATTCCTGCAAAATTTTGTCCAAAATCAATAATAGTTCGATCAGGCTGACGAATGACCTCTTTAATTGGAATTTTCTCCTGTAAGATAACTTTAGATTGTGTTAGATTTAAATGTTCAGGGATTGAACCAGTATACTTTACTGCTTCTCCAATAATAACGGGGTCAATTCGGTCATCACGAATTTCACCATCATAAAAACCAGCGTATTGGTATTGTGAAACTTTCTCCACGACTGCATCACTTGAAGTTATGGTATCTTGTGAGCCATCCTCAAAATGAACTGAGAGCACCCAAGAGACCGCTGTCTTATCGCCATAGATTTGAGTGATATTTTCATGAGTGAAACGACCACTGTACCATCCTTGTGCGAGATATACATCGAGTGTATTTGTCCCTGCCTTCAATAAGTCCGTAACATCATATTCTTGATAAAACAAATCTTTTGGATAGTAGGTAAATCCCGGTGCAAAAATTTGATTTCCCACCTTACTACCATTTATCTCGGCTTCGTAAATTCCAAGAGCAGTTATCACTAAACTTGCTTTCGAAATTCTGTTTTCTAATTGACAGACTTGAGAAAAATGATTCACTTCTCCTTCAACATACTCAGAACTATTACTCGTAATGAAATAGCTTTTTAAATTTTCCATTTTACTACCTCTAATAAAATTTATTTAGATAATCAATACTTACCTTAGCAGATTTAAAGCCACTTTTTTCAACCCAATTTCTATGAGTTTCTACGACGATTCCTTCAACACCATATCGCTGGCTCTGACAAATTATCGATTCTAAATTCATATTTCCAAATCCTAATTCAACACAGTCGGATTTCTGAATCGAATTTTGACTAGTTTTTGTTGTTCGAAAACCTCGATCAGTCAGGTGTAAAAGTTTTAAACGACTACCAATCCTCGTTATCCAGTGACTCACATCTGCACCAGCTTCCACTAACCAAAACACATCTAATTCAAAATTTAGAAAATCTGAATTTGTTTTCTCAATCAGATATTCAAAAAAACTCTTTCCAGAATTTAATCTCATTAACTCAACATTATGATTATGATAGAGTAAGTTTAAACTTTCTGATTTTAACTCTCGACCAATTTCATTTAATTGACTTATGAGCTTGTCTGCTTCTTCCTGTGATTGATAATTAAAATTTCTAATTCCTGTTAAAACTATATTATTCGTGTGGAAACTCTTTGCTCTTTTAATTACAGTTTTACGATCTGTTGTTAAGCTTTCTATACTTTCGTGAATACTTACAACCTTTAAATGTGATTCTTCGATCAATCTATGCCAGTCTAATCTATCACAATTTCCAATTGACATACCACTAAGTTTTAAAAGAGTTTTAATCTTGAAAGATAATGGTGTAAGCATAAAGCTATTTAATTCAATACCCTCAAAACCAGCATTTTTCAATTCTTTCAACATTTGTAAAGTCTGCTGATACGTTTTGCAGTCCTTACCTATTTGTAATTGTTGTATCGCTTTCATTATACTCCTTTACTTTCATTTCACTACCTTTTCCAAGTCGGCTAGTTTTTTTGAAAAGAGATAGATACCGAACATACATGCTAGTGGAATCAATGCATAGATACTTCGAATCATAAACAAAGCACTTTCAGATTGAACATTCGCTGAACCAATATAACCTGAAATACCAAGTAATAGTCCAACAAGTCCTGTACCAATACCATTAAATACTGCACCAACAAACCCAACACTTACATTTGTACTACCTTCCATACGTTGCAGTCCAATTTGTTCATTATAACCTGCTAAATTCATAATAATGACATTTCCAAGATAAGAAAGAGGTAAGACCGCTAAACCTGAAAGGAGACTGCCCACAATTAATAATGGAATGCTATCTTTAGCAAAGAAGTTTATTAGATAACCAACACCTGAAATGATTGCACTATATTGAATTAACTGAGATACACTCAATTTTTTCATTAATTTGGGGAAGAAGAACATAATTGGTAGCATTAGGATTGTTAAAAATCCCATAATACCTTGTAAAGAAATATTCCCGACTACATATTTAAAATACTGAGCTTGGACCGCCATCCCCTGGATGATATTAAAAAGACCTATCATACCCGCATAAAACCAAAGGAATTTATTGGCTTTAAACATTGTCACAACGTCTTTTATTTTGATTTTTTCTGAACTAGCACCAGCATAGATTGAGGTATCTTCTTTAACAAAAATAAATCTAAGGATACCAATAATGCACAATGGAATTGCATAAATCAGAATTAATTTATTCCAACCAGCACCTGATGTTGCTAATTTTCCCATCATCATCGGAAATGTAATACTTACTATCATCGCTCCTAACATTGATATTACACCACCATAAGATGAAACCTTAATCACCTGGTTTCTACTAGGAAAAGCACGAATCATATATGGGGTTTGAGCTGCTGTTAAAAGCGAGTTAAAGACAGAAAAAATAAAGAAATACATTATTACAATCCAGATAGACTTGACTGTAGTTGACCATTCAGGTGGACAACTAAAAAGTAGAACAGTACAAATCCAAACGCCAATAATCGCAATTTCATATGGACGACCCTTGCCAAGTTTTGTATTAGTGTTGTCCACTAAGAAACCTGCGAAAAGGTTAGTGATGGCATTAATGATTTTACTAATCATCAGTAGCCCACCAACAAATGCAGGAGACAAGTGTAAAGTATCTGTTGCAAAAAGCATAAGATACCCAAGAACAATAACTTGAACTGCGGACGAAGAAACATCTCTTCCCTTCCATGCTAAAAATTTTCCCAAGTGTAATTTGTCACTTGGATTACTATCAACTGTTTTATTCATCGTTGATCCTCCTTGTTTTTTATGTCATTATTATAATTATAAACGTAACCGGTTTCTTGCATTTTATTAACATTTATTGTATTATTTTAACATCATTTAAATTTGGAGTAACTCAATGAATGAAAACGAATTAACACATTTTCTAACACTACAGAGCAAATTATCAAATGTACCTTGTTCACTTTTCAAAAAACAAACTTGTATCTTTTCGGTAAATATGCCCCAAGGTTTTGCAAATGGCTATTTTAGAAATAATCTCACTTCAGATTTCTATTATCATGTTACAGATGATTTTCTAATATATGGAGTCCTTCCAATATCTGATGAGAGTCATCTTTGTATCGGTCCTGCATTAATAAGCGAACTTTCAAAAAAAGATATTCAATTTTTCCTAGAAAAAGTAAATATAAAAGCTGATGTTGCCGAAAATGAAAAAATATATTCCCTTGAATATATTTCTTTGGAAATGTTTCTCTGTTTACTTTGCATATTTCAAAATGCAGTCAATCATCAACTTGTCGATGTTAAACAATTGATGCAAAAGAAGGAAATAAGTTTTACGGATTTTCAAATTAACATTAGTGAAAAAATAGTAGAAAAAATAGATGAGGAGCAATTTGAATTACAAAATAACTTCCATTCCTCAGACATTGAAGAGAGAATATTCTTAGTAATAAGTCGTGGAAATAGTAAACGCTTAAAAGAAATATTGCTAAGTAATACTTACCAGCTAGGAAAACTCGCCTCAAATACATTCAGACACTTGAAAAATGCTACACTAATCTTAAATAGTATCTCACTTAGAGCAGCTATCAAAGGCGGACTTGACTCCGCTACTGCATATCGCCTAGGTGGGATATATGCCCAAAAAATCGAGAACTGTCAAACTATTGATGAATTGAATTCTGTCAGTTGGCATATGGCATTGGACTACTGCGAAAGGGTTAATAATCATTTGAATCGTGACCAAATAATCAGTCAGAAACAAGATATCAATGTTCGAAAATGTATTGACTATATTCTAGATCATTATTCTGAAGAGATTAGTCTGGATCTCTTAGCAAAAATTACTGGTTACTCTGCTCCTTATTTATCAAAAAAATTCAAAATGGTTACCGGAGTGACTATTACTCATTTTATTAATAAGAAACGCTGTTCTGAAGCACAAGAACTCCTTCTTCTGACAAATTATTCAATTTGGGAAATAGCTAGTCAAGTTGGCTATTCCAGTCAAAGTTACTTCCAAAAACAATTTAAAAAAATAGCAGGTTCAACACCACAAGAGTATCGAAATGAAGAGAATTTAATACACCAATCAATTAATATGTTCGAATAAAAAAGTTACTTATATCCTGATATTCTAGTTTTACAGGAAATGATGACCGAATATTTTTTACCGCAGGAATTTTCCCAACAGATGTTGAAACACTACCTGCCACTCTTTTTCTACCAATTAGCACGACTATTGCCAACCCTTGAAAAAACTGTTGATTTACACTTAGAAGAATCAACCTACGCTCAAATATTGAAAATTATTGATTGTGAATACGCTACAATTAGTCTCACTAACCTGGCCCAGCGACTGAGTTTTAATAAAAACTATCTGAGCAACCTCATCAAAGCAGAATCTGGCCAAACCTTCACCCAACTGGTCAATCAACGCAAACTGATGAAAGCTCAATTATTACTGAGAACGACCCAACTCCCTATTCAAGAAATCGCCCTCAGTGTCGGTTTCAGTAATAAAACCTATTTTTACGAAAAATACAAAGAAACCTTCGGCCATGGACCGAAGGAGAAAAGAAAAAGCTAGCAGTTTGAGGCTGCTAGCTTTGTTAGAATACCGTCAAAAAATAGAATACGTCTATTTCTTTAAAAATTGCTCAATTGCTGGAATAGCAACTTGATTGAAGTTATTGTCAATCCAGTGTACGCCACCCTCTACAGTTACAAGTTTCGATGATGGAAATAATTGATTGGCCTCAACAGCATACCGATAGGGCACTACTTCATCATTGGTTCCTTGTATAATCAGAACAGGGGATTCAACTTTTTTTATTTCACTATCAATATTAATGCCAAGTGCATCTTTTAGATAAACGGCACCAAGTTGAGCATTTTTATGTGTAATCACTGCTGGAATCTGATCCGTTGACGAGACACCTAAACTGGCATAAGTTTCTTTGACATCGTCAAAGAGAACAAAGGCTGGGAAAATCAAAACAAGATTTTTTATAACTGTCGGATTTTCTGCTGCATATAGAGTCGATACAACTCCTCCTTGACTAGCTCCAAGTAAGGTTGTTGCATCAGGATTGACAAACGATTCTTTTGAGAGTTTGTCAACTACTGCTGACAAGTCCTGTTTTTCAGTCAAGACAGACATAGATAACATATCTGTTCCGCCACTTTTTGAGTTATGACTTCCGCCATAAAAATCAAAGCGATAAACGATAAATCCCATACGAGCCAGTTTATCGGCGTATTCTTCATACATTTCTAAGGTATTGTTAAAACCGTGTGAAATGATGACAAGCGGTCGTTTCTCGTTTTTATAGTTGCGAGATGCTGTTACTACACCATATAAGTTAACACCTTCTCTTTCAACCATATAGGTTTCAGAAACGATGTCTTCAGTAGCTTTGAGTTCAAAAGTTGAGGAAGATGTTGTTGTTTCAGATGTCAGTGCTGTCGATTGTTCTGTGGATGACTCACTGGTTGATGTTCGGCTAGTCATCTGATTTTCTACATTTCCATTCTTTTGTTGTACAATCACAAATATTAATACAAAGATACTCATTAAAGTTGCCAAAACTAGTATGATTTTTCTCACAATTCACCTCGTATTATGTTTTTATTATATTCTACCATTTTTTTCTGAAAATAGACTTTGTCCATTACTAGCTATCACTTCTTTGTACCACCAAAATGATTTTTTCTTAAATCGTTCAAGCGTTCCCTTTCCGTCATCATTTCGGTCAACGTAGATAAATCAGTACCGTTTGCTGAGTTCCGCCGTGCTTGCTGAAACCAGATCAATCGGTCCCCAAGTAGTGTATCCCCATAATTCCACGCCATCCTCAATTACCTCAGCCAATTGTCTGAGATGTTTATGCGGTAATCACCCTCAACAGTTGGACCATTAGGTCCATCAACAAGTACATCTTTCGCACCTAGCCCATTTTCAACGATAAAAAGCGGTAACTGGTAGTGATCATAGTAATCATTTAATACTAATCCTAACCCAATAGGGTCAATCTGCCAACCCCATTCTGAACTTTTAAGATATGGATTCTTCATACCACCTGGGAGTTTGAACAACGCTATCTCTCCTATGTCCGTGAAGGCAATCTGGAAAAACTCTAACAACTCATGGAAAACCCAGAAAATATTGATGCTGGTATCGTCTCTGACGATAATCTCCGACAAATCAAAAACCTCCATATTGCCTCAACAACCCTGTCTACACGCGCAGCTATTGAAGGTAGACTAGAACCACAGATTACCTACCATTTCAGGGATATGGTCCTCTGGGAAATGGAGAAATTATCCAATCTGGAGAATATTATGGAATAGCTACAATCCTTTCTCTTTGAATTGACTAAAAAGGTCGCTGCTCTAAAGACAGTTAAAACCGTCGGACCACTTGTACAGCAAGTCATCAATTACATTGCTACTCATATCATTGAGCCGTTGACCGTCAATAACCTGGCGCAATCCCTCTATCAAAAACGCTCTTATCTGTCCCGTATTTTCAAGTCCGAAATGGACACAAACTTGAGCGACTATATCATCGAGCTCAGACTCCTTGAAACTAAAGATTCGCTTCTCTTCACTGATAGAGCTGATAGCGACATCAGCAACTTCCTCGCCTTCTCCAGTCAATCCTACTTCCAGACCGTCTTCAAAAAAAAGCACGGTGTAACCCCACTACAATACCGCAGGCACGCAAAAACCTATTCTTCCAACAAATAAGAATAGGTTTTTTATTTTTTGAAGATTATTTACTTACTTTGAGTAGTCTGTCTCCAATTTCAACTTGTCCACTCGCTAATGATAAGACAGCATGGTAGTCAGCAGTATTGGTTACAATAACAACGGTTGTATCGTCTAAGCCTGCTGCGGTAATTTTCTCTTTATCAAAGGTACCTAGTAGGTCACCTGCTTTGACTTTAGCACCATTTTCTACCTTGAGTTCGAAGCCCTCACCATTCAAGGTAACGGTATTGACACCGACGTGGATGAAGACTTCCGCACCAGATTCTGTCTTCAAACTGAAGGCATGACCAGTCGCAAAGGCTAAAGTCACTTCAGCATCAGCTGGTGCATAGACTGCATAGTCACTTGGTTTAATAGCAATTCCTTGTCCCATGGCTCCACTTGAGAAGACTGGATCGCTGACATCACTTAGTGTCACTACTTTACCAGCAAGTGGTGCAAGTAGAACTTCGTCTGAAACTGGAGTTGCTTGTGGGCTTGCAACCTGTACACTGGTTGCATCTGTTGTCTCTGTATTTCCACGACGTTCCGCAATAGCTGCGTAAATTTCAACCATTCGACCTTCCAAGTCAAACTTACGAAAGCATAGAAAACTGACCAAGCTCAAAATAAATGGTACATAGATAGAAAAAGTAAAGATTGCCTGACGGACAGCCTCAGTTGCAACTGTCATCTCTGCATTGTAACCAGCAACTGCCAAACTCCAACCAATGATAGATACACCAAGACCATTACCAATCTTGTTTGTAAAACTTTGAGCCGCACTCGAACGTCCAACCATTTTCGTACCAAAGAGATAATCATTGTAGTCAATGACCATGGCCATGAGTACACCTGACAAAGCCATAATTGGAATACCAGTAAAGGTTGTAATCAAGCCAACGGCTGTGTTAAATACAAAATGGTCAGGATTGATAACACGTGCAGCAGTAACCACAGTGGTAATCAAAGCCATAACTGTCAAGAGTTTCGTTGGACCCAATTTTTTCACAAGAGGTGTCAATAGTACAAAGCCAAGCAAGGTTGCCAGCAAGCCCAAACCACCCATGATGGCAACTAGGTTGTCATTACCATAAATCCATTTTGCATAGTAAGTGCTAGAGGCTCCTGAAATCCCCCATGAAACTTGGGCAGCAAAGTTGATGACAAGTAGCAAGAGCCAATATTTATTGCGACCTAATTTTGCCAAAGCCTCCCTGTAGGTAAGCTTTTCTTCCTCATCAACATGAGTATGTTTCACTACTTCTTTTGCAGTTTCTTGGCGTGCATCTACTGCTGATTCACGTGCATACTTGTAGCAAAGAAGCATGGAGAGAACGATGATAGCTCCAAAGAAGGCAGCTAGTTTAATCCATGCTGATTGGTCTCCACCCAACATATTTGTAATTGGAATAACCCCGATAACAATAATCATACCTGATACATAGCCAGCTGCTGCTCGCCATGTACCCATATTGCTTCGTTCTTCCTGACTGTTGGTCCGCACGATTTGAAGGGAAACATAAGGAAGTGAAATTGCTGTATAGAAAATATCTGTAATCAAGAGGTTCATAACCATGATATATCCCAGTTGGAACCAATCTGGACCTGGTGGAATGATGAACATGGTCACCAATAGAAGACCAGCTGGTATTCCTGCTTTCAAAAGCCATGGCCGATAGCGTTCTTTCCCTGGAGGAGTATTGTCCACAATAGAACCCATAAACAAGTCTGTAAAGGCATCGATGATACGGTTGATCATAAAGATGGTCGCAATAGCCCCTGCTGCTAAGCCAACCTTATCTGTATAGAAGTAGGTCAATTGGCCCGCCAAACCTGTGATGATGTTAAGCGAGAACATTCCCAAGGAGTCCGCAAAATAATCACGAATCCGCATCACCTTCTGAATCCCGTCACGGTCGTAGCGGATGGCATGTTTGTCTTTTTTACCCACGATATTTTTCCTCCTATGTGTAGGTTATAACTGTTTTATTGATTCAAAACTGCAACAAGTCCTTCTAGCATAGACTTTTCAATCCCTGGTACGAAGCTCAAAAGCTGTCTGATTGGCATTCCTTCCATCATGGCTTGCATCATTTCTGCACTGACGGCATCTGACTGGCTATCAGCCACTTGTTGAGCTTCAGCATTGCCTCCCAGTGCACTGCCCATCATCTGTTCAAAGATTGGACCGGCATGTTTGTCCGCCAATATTTCTCCAATCGTTGAGTTCAGGTGAAAGACCTTTCTTGTAGGTTGGGCTGGAGCGACATGGACACTTGCTTCCAAGATTTTTTCCTCAGCTGACCGACCGATGATAATTGTGTAGTCACCTTCTTCAACAGTCCAGTTCTGTCTATCCATATCCCAGTAAGCAAAGGCTCTCTTGTCCAGTTCGACTGTTACCGTCTTGCTTTCGCCTGGCTCAAGTCCAATTTTGTCAAAGGCCCGTAACTCTAGGCTTGGACGGATAATCTTGCTGTTTGGCGCTGCCACATAGACCTGCACTACTTCTTTTCCGTAACAAATCCCTGTGTTAGTCACGCGAACAGTGACAGCAAGTGTATCAGCATCTGTTAGTTCCTTTTGGCTAAGCTCCAGCTGACCATAGCTGAACTGGGTATAGGACAAGCCATGACCAAATGGAAATAGGACTGGCATTTCCTTAGAACTATAATAACGGTAGCCGACAAAGACACCTTCTCGGTAATAGGACTTGTCATTTTCTCCGCCGTAATCCAAATATGTTGGAGTATCTTGAAGACGAAGGGGGAAGGTCTCAGCTAATCGTCCACTTGGATTGACCTCGCCATAGAGCAAATTGACAGTAGCTTGACCAACCGCCTGCCCTCCGAGATAGACTTCCAAAAGCCCTTTAACCTTGTCAATCCACGGCATTTCAATAGCGGAGCCATTATGAAGAACGACAACTAGATTTTCCTGCACCTGACTGATTTTCTCTAGCAATTCAACCTGATTAGCTGGTAGTTGCATGTGCTTGCGGTCATACCCTTCTGATTCATAGCGGTCTGGTAATCCGATAAAGAGTACGGCCACATCGGATTGTTGCGCTAGTTCGAGCGCCTGTTCTTCGAGGTTTTCTACTGCCACATCCAATCTATCATCATAACCTCTGGCATAGCTAACAGACAAGTCCTTAGCAGCTTCTAATGCTGAATCGACTTTGAAGCTATTGATGTGGGAAGACCCGCCACCTTGGTAGCGTGGTTCTTGGGCATATTGACCGATAAAGGCGACCTTTTGCTCCTTTTTCAGTGGCAAAATGGCATCTTGGTTTTTCAAAAGGATGCTGGACTCTTCTGCTAAGTGTTGAGCAACCTTGTGGTCAGCTTCCCTGTCAAATACAGCTGACTCATCGCGATTGTCCACATAATTAAAGATAACTGTCAAGAAACGCTCTACGGCTTGGTCAAGAATAGATTGGTCCAACTTACCTGACTCAACTGCTGCTACAATCTCCTTGTCAGTACGGTCTGACATAGCTGGCATTTCCAATTCACAGCCCGCTATCAATCCATCTACTCGGTCATTCATAGCACCCCAGTCGGTCATCACATAGCCTTCAAAGCCCCACTCATCCCGGAGAATATCTGTTAAGATTAGCTTGTTTTCACAAAGATAGGTTCCGTTCAGCTTGTTGTAAGCTCCCATCATGGTCCAAGGTTTTGCTTCCTTAACCATCTTTTCAAATGAAGCTAGATAGATTTCACGCATGGTTCGATCGTCCATAATGGAGTCGCTAGTCATCCGATGAAATTCTTGGTTGTTAGCCATGAAATGCTTGGGACTGGTTGCCACATTCTTGCTCTGAACTGCTTGGACATAAGCACTGGCCATATCAGAAGAAAGTAGGGGATCTTCTGACAAGTATTCAAAGTTTCGACCACATAGTGGCGACCGTTTGATGTTCATGGCAGGTCCCAAAATAGTGGACACATTTTCAGCCTGACATTCATTTGCAAGGGTTTGGCCTAGTAGCTTGGCTACTTCCCTATCCCAGCTGGATGCAATGGCACAGCCTGCTGGAAAACAGACTGCTGGAATACTTTCGTTCAATCCCAAGTGGTCGCCTTCGCTCTCTTGTTTGCGCAAGCCATGCGGACCGTCTGATAACATAACTGACGGAATCCCTAAGCGTTCAACTGCCTTTGTATTCCAAAAATCTCTACCAGAACACAAACTTGCTTTTTCTTCCAGAGTCATCTGGGTGACCAGTTCTTTGATATTTCTTTCTGTCATGATATTCTCCTTTGATAACGTTTACAATACTATCTTATAGTGTTTTTAGTGCAAAATATTGTAAAAATCAATTTTTTTGTATAAATTACAATTTAATTTTACAATTTTCTACAAAATCCAAAGCTTTTTTCAAACTCTTTCTCGCTTCTGGTAAAAATGGAAAGGCATGGCACTGCTTGTCTTGAATATCAATAGCGATTCGATGATCTTACTGTTTCAGTTTTTCATAAAGCAGTTTTGAATCATCATAGTGGACCTCGCTGGAAGACACTGATAGTAAGATTGGTGGCATGCCTGTATAGTCTGCAAATTATGTTGAGATGTAAAGATCCAGCAAGGCAACTCTGCTATTAGCCACAGCCCAACCATAAACTGCTTCTTTCTGTTGGTAGCTAATGTAATTACCTCTCAACATGTAATCCATCGCTCTATTTGACAGATGAGACGGGAGCTCGTCTGCATGGTTGGTTGGTGGGGAAAGGGCAATAATGGCGCGTGGCAGGATGTGTTTGCCATCTCGAAGTTTGAGGCCTAGATCCAAGGATAGGGTACCACCCGCACTTTCGCCCATGATGATAGCTTGGCTCAAGTTATGACTACACTTGGCTAAATCTAGAAAGATTGCATAGACATCATCTATCTGTCTCGGCCACTTGTGCTAAAGGGCCAGCCGATAATTGACAGAAATACAGTCGTAACCCAGCTCTTTTAAAATATACTGGGTAACCGCTCGGCGCTCACCGGCAATACCTGTCGTAAAACCACCTCCGCGGATATAGAAGACCCATTTTGGATTGCCAGGTTTGGAATAATACTCGATAATCTGACCTTGTATTTCCAACTCTTCATACTAGAGACTGGAGTCGATTTTGCCACTGTATTTGGCATTTTCTCGCTGTTCTTTTTCGTAATCATATGGACCTGTTGTTTTGTCAACAGCTGGTCGCAGTTACATATAAATATTTAATAAAAACTTTGAAAGCTCATCTTATTCTCCTATAGAGAAAGTATGTGTACTTCCTCAAGATTATTCTGTAATTCAATCCGTTTTGAACCAAGTACAAGCTGTCCTCGAGTATTGCATGGTAATGTTGTCTTGACAATTACCTGATTTCCTTGTTTTTCCCAAGCTATAGAAATTCGCCCATATGGACTGTCATAGTGTCCATAAACCTGATTAAATGGTGCATCAAAGTCAGGCGAAATTTCAATTTCCTGGAAACCTGGACTGGTTTGTTTTAATCCTAAAGCCTCTTTGTAAAGGAAATCGCCCACACACCCAAAAGCATAGTGGTTAAAGGAAACAGGATTGATTTGCCCGTCTGGTCGAATGGCATCCCAATTTTCCCATAGACTTGTCGCTCCTTGATTGACCTCATAAAGCCAAGAAGGACATTTTTCCTGAAGTACCAAGGTCCAGGCAGTATCTGCATAACCATTGGCCTTCAAAACTTCTAACAACAGTGGAGTAGCCATGAAGCCGGTATCCAGACGGTAATCATTTTCAGCTATCAGTTGATTGAGACGATTGGCAAAGCGGACAGCATCAACCTCTGGAACCATTTGATGAGCTAGGGCCAACACATAATTCCCTTGAATTTCCTGCTCTAAGAGTCCGTTTTCTTTAACAAAGATAGCTTGAAAGGCCTGACGGACGTCGGTAGCAAACTGACGAGCATCTTCAGCAAGGTTTGTATCACCAAGAATCTCAGCAATACTTACCAACTTATCCGCCCCTGCAGCAACCAGACAGGTTCCCACTACGTTCATGGTTAGGAAGGAAGACATGGGGCCGTCTGTAAATCCTGCTTCGTTAACAACGGAGGGAATAATCCAATCTCCAAAATGAAAACCAGTATTGATGACATGCTGCTGATGTTTCAAGTCAGTCTCTGATAGGTCATCTGCAGAAACTCCATAAGGTAATTCAGCGACCATTTGTTTAACTGCTGAAAACCACTTTTTCATAGCATCAAGATTCTCAGTTATGACTGTAGAATCGTTATAGACAGTATGCAAGGTTAGAGGTAGGTCATAGATAACATCTGCCCAGCCCAGTGAACCTGCAAAAGATTGCTGGATATAATTTTTAATCTGAGGAACTGTATGGATAATATGTCCATTCTCTCTTTGCTCTGCGCGAATACTCTTGAGCCAGTCATCATAAAAAGCAAACATGTCTTGGTTGAAAAGGGCTGTCTTAGCATAGACAAGGACATCCCCAGTCCAGCCTGCCTTTTCTCGTGTAGGGCAATCTGTTGGAATATCGATATTATTACTCCACTGACTCCACTGGATATTTTTTTGTAGACGATTGATTTTAAGGTTATCCGTTTCAAAACTTCCGGTTTCAACGTTGGAAGAACTAATGGCTAAAGCTGTGAAGTCTTCTTTTTTCCAGTCGATATTTCCAGTAAGTCTCAGGTACCTAAATCCATGATAGGTAAATTGAGGCTGGAAAATTTCTTCTTGACGACCAGCACAGATATACTCATCCATTTGGCCTCTGTGGTCACCGGTGAAAGGATAATAAAAATTCCCTTCCTTATCCAAAGTTTCACCGTGCTCAAAACGAAGCTCCTGACCTTCCTGAGTATTTTGCAATCTCACATGTAACTGACCTGCTAAATTTTGTCCAAAATCAACAAGGGTATCGCCATTAGGAGCCAGCCAGATTTTTTCAGCCTTTACTTCTCTGATAACGGAAACATATGGAGATAATTGAGCTTCCAAGTTTTCTAGAGAGTAGCTTGCCAATTCTACTAGCTTCCATTCATCTGCCTGATAGTTAGGTAGATGAATGGCCAGATTTTCTAATCTAGCATCAACCTTTTGCCCCAGGAATAAATCTGCATGTCGTACGGGTCCATTATAACTATAAGTCCATGACTCATCTGTTTTCACAAGTACCTCCTGGCCCAACTCATCTACAATCTGAATTTGGCCCAATAAGCCAAGTACATCACCATACTCACGTCCCCGACCCAATGCGATTTTTCCCTTGTACCACCCGTCAGCCACTGTAACCACAAGGACATTATCACCTTTCACTAAGTAATCCTTAATATCGTAGACTTGGTAACGTAATCGTTTGTCGTAAGTAGTAAAACCAGGTGTTAGTAGGGCGTGGCTGACTTTTTTGCCATTGATTTTCAGTTCATAAATCCCGTGACTGGTCATAAAAACTTTTGCTTGTTGTACTGTTTGCTCCAAAGTAAAGACCTTACGAAATTGGACTGCAGGGTCATAGGGGCTTAGCGGAAATTGAGACATGAGCTCTTCATCTGTTTTAAAATCGCTCATATCCCCAGTCATGATTTTTGGTAATAAGGCCAGCCATTCAGCCGTAGCTTCTGCTATAGCATCAACTGCTGGTTGTGGCAAAGGAGCAGGCTCAATCCATTTGGCTTGCCAATCAGCTATCTGTAGTAAGCCAGTTTCAAAATAGAAATCATCGCAGGTCACGGTCATTCCGTTCGTAAACCACAGTTCCAGTTTGATTTGATAACGATGATTAGACTGTAAGCTTTCTGAGGCCTTCATCTGTGCCATATTTTTCTGGCTAAGTATTCGTCCAGAATCCCAAAGAACACTCCCATCTTCGTTTACTACAGTAAGCTGATAAGCCTCCTGAAGTAAGTTTGGCAAATCTGAGGCTAGTTTCCAAGAAAAACGTGGATTTCCTTTGGTTACAGCTATTGGATTTTCTATATACTCCGTATAAAGTTTACTGACTGTAATCATTCTCTCTTCCTTTCTTTCATCAAGGGTGTCACTTGAAACGTTTTTTTTGATTATATCTATTTTCTTCTCAATAATATTGTATAATTCAACTTTTTTATGTAAAATACAATTATGATTGATGTATTAAACTATTGTAATTCTTTTTACCATGCCCACTATATCCCTGTTTCCTATTTTGATACTGAGAAACATTTAGTAGTCTGCTTTCCAGATCAGTTAGGTTGTTTAGGTAAACTACTTGACCGATTTGAAGAAACGGATGAAGTAGGTATCTTCTACGCAACTGGTTTTTCTATTTTTTACAAGATTGAACTTGGAAATGAAAATGGAAGCCTTGTTTTTGGTCCTTTCTGCACTAGCAAGCCTAATCAGCAAGAAATGAAAGACTTCCTAGATTGCTTTGCTATTTCCCAAGAAAATACCATGCTGATGGAACAAAGTGTACGGCAAATTCCGATAACTTCTATCAACCAGAGTCTCTTTATCTTAGATCAGGCCTATACTGCCGTGAAGCAGGAGCAAATCAATATTTTTGAGCGCTTTGGCTTTGTTCATCCAAGCCAGCAGAGCATTCAGGAGGATTTAACTGACCAGCTCTACGATGCCAAGGAAGAGGCACGCCACCACAACACCTACTATTTTGAAAAGCGGTTAATTCAGGCGGTGAAGACTGGCAATGTCCAGAAACTCCATGAGTTATTGGTCTACCAGGACCAGGCCTATCACGCTGGTCAGTTGTCTGACAATCTTCTGAGGCAGTTGAAAAATATCTTCATTATTGCGATTACCCAAACCGTTCGTGCGGCTATTGAGGGAGGGCTATCTATTGAAAAAGCCTATCAGCTCAGTGATATCTATATCAATAAGTGCGAGCATATGACAGATGAGGCTAGTATTTACGGTCTTAGCTACACCATGTATATGGATTTTGTACAACGGGTAGCAGATTGCAAGATTCAGTCTCGTCTGAGCCAGCCAGTTCAGCAGGCCCTTAACTATATTCAGACCCATACCAATCTACCTCTGACTGTTCAAATGGTGGCAGACCATGTTGGTTTCAGCTACTCCTTCTTCAGTAAGCAATTCAAACAGGAAACTGAGAAGACGATTAACGAGGCTATTCTAGAAGCTAAAATGGAAGAAGCCATGGAACTGCTGGCATTTACCGATAAGCCTATCAGCCATATTAGTACCTATTTGGCCTTCTCCAGTCAATCCTACTTTCAAAACCAGTTCAAAAAGTTTACTGGACAAACTCCACTCCATTATCGGAAGGATAAAAGATAAGGGAGGAAGGTGCTCAAGTACCTTCCTTTTACTCCGCCCTCATTTCAACCATTTCTTTGTTCTGGGACTCGAGTGACAACTTGACTGAATCGTGAATAGCTCCCACAATGTCGTCCTCTTCTACACCTAAAATGGTCGCTCCCTGGGATTTATCGATATATAGCTGACTGCACTGCAAGTCAGCAAAGCGAACCACATCTAATCCACCCTAGTGGCCATCTTTTTTCTGGGCATTCATAATTTGCTTACCGACTTGAGCATAGGCCCACTTGGGAATGGAAATAATCTTCTTGCCCGGCGTTCTCATGGCATAATGGAAGTGACCTAACTTTTTTATCTTCCAACTTGTAAAATTTATGATGTGTTAAACAATTTTAATGAATTTTATGATACAATGATATATATCAGCTTACCGCTCTACAACTTTGAACTCTTGTAGCAAGCACAGTAAGTGGGTACCCACTTACGATAAAATTAACGAAGCAGACGCCTTTGGCTCTGCTTTTTTCGTTATATTTTACTTGTTAGGGAGAACCCTAAGACCCCGATAGGAAGGAATAGACAATGGAAAAACGTACTAGACCAAACCAATTAAAAATTCGACTTTCGGATAAAGAACTTGCTCAAGTGCGACAAAAATATGGACAATCTCGGTCAAAATCAATGCGACATTTCGTCCTCAAGTGTATCCTTGAAACATCGATTTATGAAGTCGATATGCAACCATTTAGAGAGTTACAACATCTCCTTTCCAAGACCTCCACTAATGTCAACCAAATTGCCAAGAAGGTCAATACTTACTCCCTTGTTTATAAAGAGGATATTATGACGATTCAAAACGAAATACATCGTTTGAGTAAGGAACTCAATAAACTACAAAACATACTCTACAACAGAACAAATCAGGGGGATATTTGATATGGCTGTTACTAAAATTCACCCCATTAAATCTACTCTGCATTTTGCAATAGACTACATCCTTGAGAAGAAAAAAACAGATGATCAAACGCTCATTTCGACACACATGTGTTTCCCTACCACTGCTCATTTACAATTCTTACAAACTCGAAAAGAGAATAAAGTAAATGGAACGGTACTAGCTCGACACCTGATCCAATCCTTCTTACCAGGTGAAGTTGACCAAGAAACTGCCCATAAAATTGGATTAGAACTCTGTAAAAATATATTGAAAGATGAGTATGAATTTGTACTTACTACTCATATTGACAAAGGCCATATTCATAATCATATTATTTTTAATAATGTCAATTTTGAAACTGGGAAATGCTATCAAAGCAATAAACGGACCTATCATCAAATACGGTCTACTAGTGATCGCTTATGCAAAAAATACAAATTGTCAATTATTGATGAACATTATCAAACTTATCGCAAGAAATACAAAACCAGGGGAAAATCCCATTATGAGTGGGAACAAAGCCAAAATGGTAAAGGTTGGAAGTCATATTTACAATTTCTTATCGACCTAAATGTTTCACGTTCGAACTCATGGGACGACTTTCTTGACCGTATGAAGAAATCAAAATGCGAAGTCAAATTTGGAAAACACATTGCCTTCAAATGTAAAAATGCTTCTAGATTCACACGCTCTAAAACAATTGGATCCGACTATACTGAGGAGAGATTGAAAAAAAGAATTGAGAATAATCCGCCTCAACAACTTATTGATACAAGTAAGATTAATGATAAAAAAGGATTGGAATTTTGGGCGAGAAAACACAACTTAAAATCCATGGCACAAGGTCTAGTTGAACTGAGAAACCTAGGTATTCAAACAAAAAATGATTTAGAACTTGCCATCGAATCTATTGCTGATAAACAAATCTCGATTCAAGATGAAGTTAAGCAAATTGATAAAGAAATGACGGAACTTGGTAAGATAATGGAAAATCTTCACGTCATACAGAAGAATAGACTCATTTATCATCATTATCAGAAGCAACCAAATAATCGCCAGTTCTTAAAAGAATATCAGAAAGAAATTACTGCCTACAAAATGGCCAAACAAGACCTTTCACTCAATAATAAATCAGCCAATCCAAAAGACATATTATCCCAGTTAGAACATTTGCAAGAAAAAAAGAATACCCTTATGACAGAGTATTCTCAAATAAAATTTCAATTCAACAAACTATATCAGCACAAGAAAAATATTGACTATTACTTTGAAACTGAACAAAATCGCAATATTTAAGATTATTCACCAGCTAGATAATCCATCCGCTTCTTCCATACAGGTATAGAAACAAAGAAGAATAGTATATAGTAAAATACATCATTAGCAAGGTCATTATTCAAAAACTGTAACCGATAGGTTGCTTCAATGTTTGAATTAAAGATTGATAGCAGGGAAGTTATGAAATCAGTTGCCAAACAAATACCTATCCCTACACCAAAATATACTATGACGAAATTGATAATCTTACTTACCTTTGGCAAGTAAATGGTCAACAACAACATTAGAAAACTATAGACCACGATTGAAGCCAATCCAAACAAAACATCCCAAAAATAAGTCATATTTCCGCTAGAAAGTTTACTAGATACTGGTCCGTGTAAAAGATAAATTGTATAAATAAATACCGCAACGAAATCAATTGCAAAACAAGTAAGCTTAACAGAAGTCTTTGCAAAGAAAAAGAAAAGACAAATTGCTGCAACAATAATTAGCCCATATAAACTCAACAAAATCATAACAGTATCACTCCTTTCGCACTTCTAGTTTACTGCATTTCTCATAATTTGTCCGCTCATTATATGGAGTTGTTGAATTATTTTTTTAACTAATACTTGTCAAAATTCAAAAAATATTTTATACTTTGTGTAAGTTTATAAACTGACAACGGAAGGAGTAAACATGTTCTCTCCAAAAAAATTAAAAGAAAAAAGAACAGAATTAGGATTCTCACAAGCTGAAATAGCACGAAAACTGAATATTAGTCGCATGTCTTTTAGTGCCTGGGAAAGCGGAAAAACCAAACCAAATCAAAAGAATCTTGCCATACTTGCTGATATTTTCGACGTAGAGGAATCATTTTTTGAATCTGAATATACTATCGTTCAAAACTATCTTCTACTCACAGAAGAAAATAAATTAGCTGCCGAGGATTATGTTGAACAACTGTTAGCATCTCAATCCATTGCTGAAAATGTTGTGTCACTGTTCTCCTATCAGGTGCTTTCTGAAATTCAATTATCTGCCGGACCAGGTGAAAGTTTCTTTGATGAGTATGAAACAGAAACTGTTTATTCAGAAGATGAATATTCAGGGTTTGATATAGCGACTTGGATTTCAGGTAACTCAATGGAACCTGTTTACAAAGACGGAGAGGTTGCGTTGATTCGAGCTACTGGATTTGATTATGATGGGGCTGTCTATGCATTAAACTGGAATGGAGCTCTCTACATCAAGAAACTCTATCGTGAAGAAGACGGCTTTAGAATGGTTTCTATCAATCCAGATGTTGCCGAGAAATTTATCCCCTTTGAAGATGAAATCAGAATTGTTGGCAAGGTTGTAGGGCACTTCATGCCTGTGATTGGAGGGTAGGAGATGTCAAAGTTTGTTAAAGAAATGATTTACCTCAAGGAAGACCGCATTATCTTATCTCTTGAAAAAAAAGAATACGACGTAACAGACCATCTGACAGAATTGGTCGATGAACTAGCAAAACTAAAAACAAGGTGAATAGTATGGGCTATATCGACTATTCAAAAGAACCACGTAGCGATATTGCTTTTGTTGATATGAAATCCTTCTACGCATCAATCGAATGTGTAGAGAGAGGACTTCACCCTCTCCATACTTCACTTTGTGTCATGAGTAGGGCTGACAACTCTTCTGGTTTAATTTTAGCCTCTTCTCCAATGTTCAAAAAAGTCTTTGGTAAAGGAAATGTCGGTAGAGCCTACGACCTCCCCTTTGATGTTCAGACAAGAAAATTTAACTACTACCGTGCTAAAATCTCAGGATTGCCAACGGATGAAAAGTTTGTTTCCTTCATAGAAAATTGGGCCAAGCGTACATTTATAGTGCCACCCAGAATGGACTTGTACATTCAAAAAAATCTTGAAATACAAAAGGTATTTCAAAATTATGCAGATCCGACAGATATTCTGCCCTATTCTATTGATGAAGGATTTATAGACTTAACTTCATCGCTAAATTATTTTGTTGAAGACAAATCTCTAAGTCGCAAAGATAAGTTAGATGTGGTTTCAGCAAAAATTCAACACGATATTTGGGAAAAAACGGGTGTCTATTCAACTGTTGGAATGAGTAATGCCAATCCACTTCTAGCTAAGTTAGCACTTGATAATGAAGCTAAAACCACTGCTACCATGCGTGCCAATTGGTCCTATGAAGATGTTGAAACAAAGGTCTGGAATATTCCAAAAATGACTGACTTTTGGGGAATAGGTTTACGAACAGAAAAACGACTAAACAAATTGGGAATCTACAGCATCAAAGAATTGGCCAACTGTGACCCTACTATCTTGAAAAAAGAATTTGGTGTAATTGGCGTGCAACATTGGTTTCATGCTAATGGTATTGATGAAAGTAATGTCCATGAACCCTATCGACCGAAAGAGGTTGGGATTGGTAATTCACAAGTACTTCACAAAGACTATACACGTCAAAGCGATATAGAGCTTGTCCTACGTGAAATGGCAGAGCAAGTCGCGATTCGGCTACGCAGAAGACACAAAAAAGCAACCGTAGTTGCCATAAATGTAGGCTATTCAAACTTCGAAAACAAGAAATCAATCAATGTTCAGAGAAAAATTAACCCCAATAATCGTACGCTTGTTTTTCAAGATGAAGTTGTTTCTCTCTTTCGTTCTAAGTACGATGGAGGGGCAGTTAGAAGCATTGCTGTAAGGTATGATGGATTGGTGGATGAAAACTTTGCTGTGATTTCACTTTTTGATAATTTTGAAAAAAGCGAAAAAGAGGAAAAATTGGAGACAACCATTGATTCCATTCGTGATCGATTTGGATTTCTTGCTGTACAGAAAGCTAGTTCTTTATTAGAAAATTCAAGGGCAATTGCTCGCAGTAGATTAGTCGGCGGACATTCCGCTGGAGGATTGGAGGGATTAAAATGATTGATAGAAGTTATCTGCCATTTAAGGTTGCTAGAGAATATCAAGACCGAAAGATGGCCAAATGGATGGGATTTTTCTTATCAGAACATATATCGGGTTTAGAACAAAAACGCAATCGCATTGATTATTCAAGTGAGTTAAGTTTGGCAGATAAACTACTGCTACTCAATCAACTATATAGCCACCAATTAACTGGTATTCTGACAGTTCCTGGTAGGACTTATGTAGGGAAAGTAAAGAACTTGAATTTTCAATCGATTTCATTTGAAACAAAAGAAGGCTACATCAGTATCCAAATATCTGATATTCTTGCAATAGACTTGGAGGTAGAGTATGAATCAGCTTGATTTTAATAAGAATCAACTCCAGATGGACTATTTTAGTGACAGTTACCGAAAATTTGAAGCGGATTTCTATCGCTATTCTGCTCTAGATACACCACTAACATTTTTAACAGATGATATTATGCTTGCCATGGCCAAATCTCAAAAATCCTATTTCAAATTGAACAAAGAAAACGCTAAAGATTATCAAGACCATTATTTTATGTTCAATGTTGAATCACTAAAAGATAATAGGCTTGTTCGTTTATATCAGTATCTAGGAGTAAAAACAAGACCTACTAATCTCTAACTTCAACTTATCCTGAGACTAATTGCAGAATAGTTATTTTTTTGTAAAATACTTGATTTAATAGAACATTTTCTATATAATAAAACTGTAGATAACAAGAGTATTTACTAAGCGTTGAAAGTCTATGGTCGGTTGGTTTGACTGTGGCTGGAGCTTTACCAGGGTTGTGTGTGAACACCTCAAGCCAACACTGAAAACACTCATTACTAAGGGCAGGTTATCCTGTCCTTTTTTCTAAGGAAATACATGGAATCATTATTACTCTCATCCGCAAGAAATTATAAAAAACTCCTTTCGAAAACCTATCAAATTGTTTTAGGGCGAAAAGGACAGCAAACAACGCTCAATCTTACATTTGCTGAGGAACATTTTGTACACTTAGCAGGAATACATAAGTTAAGAGGCTTATCTTTACCAACCAGATCTAAGCACGAAATCTATAATTTGATTTTGAACAAAACGATCTCTGAAGAATTGCTAACTAGTTCAAAAGGTTTTACTGATATATGTGGAAGGTTGCGTATTCTCGAAATACTCAGAGAAAGTTTTTCTTCACCAACTCTATCAGTACGATTTACAAAACTATATCCAATCAAGGGAAGCAAGATTCGATGGGAGTATCTATTAGAATTTACGTTCGACAATAAAATCGGTTATCTATTTCTTGATAGACAGAGAGATTCCAAAGAGCCAAATCAGTATATACCTGTTTCAACCTTTGAAAAATCAACTCGTGACTACACAATGAATCAAGTAAGGTATACAGTATTAGAGATAATTGAAATTGACCATCAAACCAAGCAATGCACAACACTTTACTCCAGACCGAAAAAATAAGCTAGACCTCCAAAATCGGAAGTCTAGCTTATTTCATAACTCCATCCCTTTATCCTGTTTAGGTTTAGTTTGTTCTGATTTTGTTTGTTGGGAATACTCTTTCAATGCTCCTAACGTTGAAGGTTTCTCTTCTTTCGCAGCCTTCTCCTCCAGGGATTTCTTTCTCGTTTTTAAGATTTTTATATTCTTAACAACAAGGTTATTGAAGAGTTTGCCTTCATACTCATCATACTTCATCTGACCTGTTAACTTGACAAAATCCCCTTTCTTTAATTGCTCTGCAAAGTCAGCCCGTCCGTTATAAGCTATTACCTTCGTAAATTGTGTATTCCCTTCTTCATCATTGCGTGCTATGGAAAAATTTGCAACTTTAAAATCCTCGCCATCCGCACCTCGAAATACGTTAACCTCGACATCTTTCGTAACATTGCCTACAAATTCAACATTAACTAGGGATATTTGGCTCTTATCAGTTTCTAATGTTTCAATAATAGCATCAATATTGGAATGCAACAAACCTGAAATTGAATCATCATCCATATAGGCCTGGTAGACTTGTTCCAACAGGTCTGGGTCTGAAATATCCTTTTCAATTGAAATAATGGCCTTGGTAAAGTCTGCATAGTTTTCTTTCAACATATTTTCTAAAGTTGATTTCATTTCTTCAAAATTCATATTACTTGCTCCTCTTCTATTTTTTCTTTCTTCTGACTTTTGTAGTCACGTTCTTCAACTTCAGCTTTAAAAGCTTGAATTTGTGCTAATGTGGAAGGTCGTTTTTCCTCTCCATCGACATCATAAGTTGATTCAAAGGCATCACTATCCTTAATATCATGGTCATAACGGTCTGCAATTCCATCGTTATCCATGTCATGATTAAGCGACTCTCTCGTATAAGGTAAACCGAGCATTTGACAGGTTGTTTTCTCATCAATTGATAGCAAATCGTCTTTGGTTGAATGTTCTAAAAATAACTTAAAATGCTGGGCTTGCTCCTCTGGTGTACTTCCATCAAACTGACCTGTACGAATATCTGAATCTGCGAAGGTTAATTTCCAAGAAAAATTGGACAAGTCCACACTATACTCAATATCATATTCACCAACGTTACTTTTGCTCTTGGCTAAGTAGACTAAATCTCCAGTTGAGAATATATCATTGAATTGTTCTTCTTTACTTTGATTTGATTCTTTTCTGGAGCCATACTCACGATCCATAAAGTCAACAATCGCTGCTTTAACATCTTCAAGTAAGGGATTGGGGTTATCCAGTTCTTCTACTTCGCCCATGTCCAAGATACGATTGACCTCTGCTAAACGCAAGGTCTTTTCTTTTAACATATCAGCCTTTTCAAATGGTTTTGTCACCTCTTCTTTTGCTACCTGGAGCTTGTATTGGACATCTGACAGTCTATTTTCTAGCTTGGATAGTTCTTCATCAATCCGATCCAAAACGTTGTCTAAACGCTGAATATTGCCTTCTGGGCTTTCACCAAAATGACCATTGTAAGAAAGATTTCCCTCAATCACAAAATCCATTGCTTGAGCAATCTGATTGAAGAAGGCTGAAAGCTCAAATCCACGATAGTTGCCAATAGGCATACTGCCTTCAGCTGGAACCAATGGTAAAATTTTCATCAATTCTTCTGCTGCTTCTTTTTTGTCAGAATAAGTCTTACCTAAAATCTCTATTCCGTTGAATAGGCCATCACCTTGTAATTTAGGCTCACGTCTTTTAATATCTTCATTTGCTTTTTCAATTTGCCCTTTTAATCGAATAATCTCTGATGGATAATGTTTTGCAATTTTATCTTCCAACTGATAGAGGTTAGATTTATAATTGGATTCCAACATTCGTAACTTCGATACTTCAACATCTAAATCCATCTTTTCTTTAATAAGTGGATTACCAGTCGCAAGTGCTTTAATTTCTGCATAGTTCAAGGTATTCTCATCAACATCATCAGCCACGCGCACAGGTGTTTTTGAGGTCATAATTTGGGAGATAAACTTTTGCTTATTTTCAATGGTCTGCCAAAGGTACGCATCAAAGGTATTCTCGGTCACATAACGGTAGATATAGACATCCTTGTTTTCGTTCCCCTGACGCACAATACGACCAGACCGTTGCTCCAAATCAGCTGGCCTCCAAGGAACATCTAAATCATGTAAGGCTATTAGTTTACTTTGAACGTTTGTTCCTGCTCCCATTTTAGACGTAGAACCAAATAAAATGCGAACATCTCCACTTCTGACCTTGGCAAAGAGTTCTGCCTTTTGCTTTTCATTATTTGCATCATGTATAAATGCTATTTCATTTTCTGGGATACCTAGTTCAATTAACTTGTCTTTCATATCATCATAAAGATTGAATGTTCCATCCCCTTTAGGTGTAGACATATCACAAAAAACTAGCTGTGCTGACTGTTGTTCGCTCGATTTTTCCCAAATAGAAAAAATATTTTTTGTGCAAACATTGACCTTACTCTCCGGATCATCTGGTAGTAAGGTATTGATTAACCGTTGATCCAAGGCAATCTTTTTTCCATCATTTGTTATTCGCAACATATTATCTTCATGAGGCTCAACTTTTCTATTCCGAACTTTATCAGCTCGTTCAGATAAAGTCTTTAAAATTTCTTTCTGATGGTTCGTAGGTCTGGTTAAAATTGTTTCGTAATGGGCTTGGGGTGTTGGTAAATTCAAAAGGTCTGCAGTTTTAATATCAGCCATTTCTTTAACAAAGGACATGAGTTCAGGCAAATTATAAAATTTTGAGAATCGTGTCTTACTACGATAGGAGTCACCCTCTGGAGATAGTTCGATGGCAGTAACTGTTTCACCGAATGTAGAAGCCCAGGAATCAAAGTGGTGTAAACCTTTTTTCTCCAGGTCATCATATTGGAGATAACGTTGCATTGTGTAGAGTTCACTCATCGAATTTGACACTGGTGTACCTGTCGCAAAAACAACACCCTTTCCACCTGTCAACTCGTCCAAATAACGACACTTCATAAACATATCTGAAGATTTCATAGCTTCAGTTTGGCCAATTCCTGCCACGTTTCGCATTTTGGTATAAAGATAAAGATTTTTGTAGTTATGAGCTTCATCAATATATAGTTTGTCAACTCCCAATTCTTCAAAGGTGACAACATCATCCTTACGGAAATCATCATTTAATTTTTTTAGTTTGGCTTCTAATTTCTTCTTAGTTCCCTCAAGTTGCTTGACAGTAAAGTTTTGTTCTCTTTGGTACTTATATTCTTCAATAAACTCAACTATATCTTGAATTTGACGTTTTAAGTGCTGCTCCTGATATTCCTTACTCATTGGAATCTTCTCAAATTGAGTATGTCCAATAATAACTGCATCATATTCACCAGTCGCTATCCTACCAACAAACCGTTTACGATTGGCAGGTTCAAAATCTTTTTTCGTGGCCACCATGATATTGGCAGCTGGATACAACTCCATAAACTCCCGTCCCATTTGTTCCGTCAAGTAGTTTGGAACAACAAACAAAGCTTTATTGCTCATGCCCAGACGCTTACTTTCCATAGCACTGGCAACCATCTCGAAGGTTTTACCTGCTCCAACAACATGAGCTAGAAGTGTATTGCCGCCGTATAGTGTCCTCGCAATAGCATTTTTTTGATGAGGACGTAAACTTATATCTGCTGTCATTCCTTCAAGGGATAAATATTGCCCATCATACTCACGATTTCGTATAGAATTAAATTTCTCATTATAGAGTTTTTCTAAACGATGTCTTCGCCTTTGGTCCTTAAAAATCCAATCCTTGAAAGCCTCTTTGAGAAGTTCCTGCTTCTCACCTGCTAACATAGTTTCTTTCTTGTTTAGAACTTGTCTCTTATCACCACCATCAGTATAGACAGTATCGTACACTCTAGTATCACGCAAATTCAATGAATCTTCAATAAGTCGATAAGCATTTACCCTGCTTGTCCCATAAGTCAAATTTGCTAAGTCATTGCGACTATCCTGGGTCTTGCCATCTATCTTCCACTCTGATGTAAAAGGAGAAAAATGAACATTTATTGCTTGTTTGGCATAATAACCTGGCTGTAAAGTGTCAAAAATAAATTGATTGATATCTGATGTAGGAATCCAAGTTGCACCAAGTCGTACCGATATTTCACTTGCGGTCAACTCTTTAGGCATGACTCCCTGAAGTTTATCTCGCTGAAATTTCAGTTCAATTATATTATCAAGCACATCCTTATCTGGATTTTCAATTGCTTGATACCTTTCAATGTAAAAATCCATGATTGCCATTTTCTCACGAATATTTCCACTTAAGTATTGGTCTGCCGGAACATACGTTAATCCCATTTCTTCCATCCCTTTATCTGAATATGGAAGTAATGTTGTTTCGGGATATATGTAGGGAATATCGAGATATATCTCGCCTTTCAACTCTTTTACGAGAACTTCTCTCGGTTTGTCGGTCAACTTAGTCATATAATCAAAGTCAACTCTTCCCTTTTCTGAAATTGAAAGTATCAAAGCTTCATGACTAGATTCACAATGCTCGACAACTTTTGCTTTAGCAATCGTCCGTTTAAAGAAAATATCCCCTTTCCCTGCAAACTTACCTTTATCCAGTTTCTCAATTGATGATACTAATGGATAGTTACTATCCTCTCGCAAATTCCTACGGTTTAGTGTAGAGTTAATATAATCATGATTGGCTTTGAAAGTATCATAAGCTTTATTTAACCTATGTTGACTTTCTTGAATTAACTCATCACTAGCATTTTCTTTTTGGAGTTGAATGACTTCCTTCAGACTTTCGACAACCGCTAGATAATTTTTTAGTCTATTGATTTCCTTGTCTGTCATGTGTTGCCGAATCATCACCGAATCTTCACGAAAATAGGGAATTCCATCTATCATGGTATAAGAAAAATTCTTAACATGATCCAAAGCTGGAAGTATGTCCTGCCCATCATTGATTTGTTGATGGATTTTAATATTTGGTATCTCACCTTGAATTTCTTCAACGGCAGTTGTCAATTGCACACTCAAATTTTCCTCATTAGGAATACAAGCTAAACTTGGACCAAATCTCCCAGACACTTCTGTCATTTTACCCAAGACCATCTCTGGATGATCTACAAAATACTTATTGTAAGTAAATCCATTCTCATCTCTTGCTAAATGTATCCAGTCAACATCTTGCTCTCGAATCACATCTCGCTTCTGCAAGAAAAGAATATCACTAGTAACTTCAGTTCCTGCCAAACCTTTAAAAGTTGAATTTGGTAGCCGAATGGCCCCCAATAAATCGCACCGATTGGCCAGATACTGACGGACTCGACTATCTTGTTTGTCCATGGTTCCAGAAGAGGTCACAAATGCAATCACTCCACCACTGCGAACCTTGTCTATAGACTTGGCAAAGAAATAATCATGTATCAAGAATTTTTCTCGGTCATAATCTCTATCCGAAACTTTAAAATCACCAAACGGAACATTTCCAACTGCCACATCAAAGAAATTATTTGAAAAGCTTGTATCTTCGTATCCTTGTATTTGAATAGAGGATTTTTGATATAGTTCTTGTGCAATCCTACCGCTGATTCTATCCAACTCTACACCATAGATTTTTGAATGCCCCATTTCACTTGGTATTCGACCGAGGAAGTTTCCAACCCCACAAGAAGGCTCCAAGATATTACCATTTTCAAATCCAAGATTCTTCAATCCCAGATAAATAGCGTCAATGACCATTGGTGGTGTATAAAAAGCAGTCAAGGTGGATTCCTTGGCTGCTTGAAATTCTTCTGGACTAAGCAATTCTGTAAGTTCATTTCGTGCTTCTAACCATTGTCCGGTTTTCTCCTCGTTAAAAACATCAGCCAGACCACCCCATCCAACATATAAGGCAAGTGATTTCTGTTCTTCAAAAGTAGCTCGTCTACCTTCCAAATCTAATTTTTTTATGATTCGAATCGCTTCTAAGTTATTGTCTAAGCGTTCGGAGGGAGAGAGTGAATGTGGTAAATTATCTAGAATGTAGTTGTCTAATAAATCAGGTTTCCTAGTGGACTGTGAAGGAGTGAGATGGTCTGCTGAATTTATAACTTCCGCAACAGATATTGTGTCATCAACACTACTATCATCAAAAGCTGAATCATCAAAGAGATCCAACTGCTCATGCTGACTGATTTTTTCTATCAGCAAACTAGTTTCTAGGTTTTGAACATACTCATCAATTTCAAACTTAAAACGGTCCTCTAACTCTACAACATAGCTAACCTGACCAACTGTATCAATTCGTGCTACAAGTTCATCTTCCAAAAATACATTAACTTGACCATTGTCCAGTTTATCAAATTCAAATAATGGTGATTCTTGAAAATTAGAGAATATCTGTTCATTGTATTGGTAAAGCTTGCTTTCGTCATCAGACAGATAGGTTTCATTTTCTAAAAGTCTATCAATTTCACCTGCAACTTTCCTCCAACTAAATGTTTCATTATAACCATCAGCCTTTCTTGTCAAGTGTAAGCCTCTGGAGTCATAATTGTAGGAAATAGGAAAATTAGGACCAGTAGCACCACCCCACCCATATTCTTTTTGTAAAAACTGAGCTTGAATTTTTATATCTTCCTGACTAGAAAAAAAGTGAGCAACTCTAAGTCGCCCACCTCTTGTACCAGTACCTTTTCGAAGTACATCATGCAATTCTTCAAGTGATATTTTATCTAAATGTAAATTAGATTCTCCCTGACTTGTTCCTTGACGGATTGACGAAGATTGTTCATCTGGCTGATCCAGCTCAACATATCCTTGGTCTTCAAGTCCTCGGTCAACTTCCATTCTTGAATCAGATGACTTTCTATTTGTTCCGCCATGCTCTGTGATTCTTTCTCCACTGCTATCAAATGTGGAATCAGCTGTCCTGTATGATATAATTCCAAAAGTAGTTCGGTCTTGTTCTCTTCCTTGCTCAGGAACTCCAATCTTTCCTTGGCGTAGAGAGCTTTCCCAATCTCGTGCCGAATCTGTTGATTGGTTCGAAGGGTCTGTAATGTTAGACGATAAATCACCTCTACTATCTCCTCTGTTGATTGACAGTGACTGAAGTCGTTGACTGTCAAGGTCGTGTTCATCTTCTCGATCAGTAATGCTTGATTCATCTCTTTGTCCTCCTCTTTCTTCTACAACCTCATTATACCGCTCAATCAGTTCTTTTGTCTGCTCTTTTAATGCAATTTTCTCATACTTTTTTTGATGAATAATCCTGAGAATTTTTTGCGACATTCTGGTCAAATAATCACCAAATATCAGAAACTGACGTGGGCTAAATTGACCGAGACCATTTTCTAGCAAGTCTTGGTTCAATTTTAGTGCAATTCCAAGTCTATTTGATAATACAGCTTCAAAACTTTGTTCAATAAAGCGTAATAAGTTTGATTCGGTTTCCACATCTAAATGCATTCCGACAAGAACTTTTGAACCAATACCTTTCGTTGCAAGATTTGCAAGATAGCGAATTGCAGCAACCTCATTTTCTGGTCTAAGCGATAGTCTCTCATGAACAAGGTCTGCTAAAATGGATAGATCCTGACCTGCTTCATATTGCCACTCCACAATTGGCTTGTTATCTCTATTCGTCAAAACTGTCTGACTTATGTCAAATACATATCCAATTGACATTTTGGATTGTTTATTTAATAAAATTGGAATCCCTTTTTGACCTCGTCTAACAATATGGTCAACTGATTTCCAGGATTGAAAGTCTGAGCATAAACTGGCTGTCGGTCTCTGATGAATAATGCTCAATTGATTTTGAAAGTCAAAGCCAACAACAAAGCCCAAGCGTGCTAACAGTCTCTGATAAGCATCAACATCTGAGAGATAGTAACTGGATAAGTCTCCGACATAGTTGGCATAATCTTCAACTCGCATGACTTCTCCTTTCTATCCCTATAAAACATGTTCGGACTTAGGTTTGTTCGTTTGCTCTTTTTCAGGGACTGGACAAGCAAAGTGCTGACCAAAATCCACTTTATTATCATCTTCATCTTTAGAGATAACTGTTACAGAAGTTCGAACCACATCCGATACACCAGTAGAGCGAATGGTATACGACTGGCCGTAAGCCATAAAGCAAAGATTTCCTTCGTCAGTCAAAAGAACATCAACTCCATTTTTTATGTCTTGCTCCGCAATAAAATCGAAAATATTATGAAGAAATGATTCATAGTCTAAAGGAACATTCATTTCCTTATGATAATCATCCTCGAATCGTAATTGAAATTCCGATTGGTAATCTGGTAGCGACAAAAGTTTTGATATAATATCGTCTATCTCCTTGTCATGTCGTAAAGATTCTTCGTAATTGCTCTCGTAAATTGATTTCTTGTGTAATAGTTTCATTTGATTAACTCCTTCTGATAAATTTGTTTTATGATTGCCTCTAGAACTGGTACTACTATGGAATTTCCGGCTTGTTGATAGAGGATACTGGATTTCTTGTTGGTTTTTTCTGGATATACAGTTCGTAATAAATCAAAGTCTAAATCAGTAAATCCCATCAAGCGGAAACATTCTCTTTCTGTTAGATAGCGATATTTCCCATTTGTAAGTTTAATAAACCCAGCATTTGGTACTCGTGTTTGCTTCGTAGAAATGGTATAGCAATAATCTTGAATGATATGAACTCGTTCAGTAAAAACTGACTGACAAGCTTTTTCAATATATTTTAGAATTGAAGGTTGGGTGACCAGATACTTCTCGGCTACATCTTTCTCCAAAAATACCTGAATCGACGGAGATTTCATGCGTTCCAATTTTGAAAAATCAAATGGGTTAACTTCGCCAAGAAAACTCACTACAAAGACACGCTTCCGTTTTTGAGGTATTCCAAAATCATAGCTGTCCAAAACCCAATAGCAAGATGAATAGCCTAAATATTCTAGTTCAGATAGATAGGTCTCAAATGTTGGCTTCATTTTCTTATCGAGTACACCTACGACATTCTCCCAAATGACCCATTTAGGTTTTTTGACAGCATTTTTTAAAATCATAATTGTCTCAAACAATAGTGAACTTCTCGTATACGAACCTTTCCTTCCCCCTCTTTTTAGTCCAGAACGTGAAAAATCCTGACAAGGACTACCATGCATTAACAGGTCAATCTGAACATTTGGTAAGGAATACCCTTTAACGGATTGAGGAATAAAATTCTCGTTATAGAGGACGTTATAACTTTTTACACAATTCCTATCTATTTCAACAAAGTCTATCAATTCATGAGGGACCTTCTGATTTAGTAGTGCTTTCCGAAAAGCACCAATTCCTCCAAATAATTCAACAACTCTCATGGTTTTCAACTGCTTTTACCTCCTTTTCTATAGCGGCTAATCGCTTGCCAATTTCATAAACAACAGGTACCGTTACTGCGTTACCTGCTTGCTTATACAATTGCGAATTGGAAGAAACACTACTGGCTCGACTAAATGCCCAGTCAGGAAAACCCTGTAAACGAAAACACTCTCTTGGAGTTAATTTACGAATCCGCAATTGATTCGTTACAACTCCAAGAGAGTTACCAGTTACTAAGGTTTGAGCAACCTGTTTTCCAACTCGTCCTCTACGAAAATTTGATGATGGATAAGCAAAATTAAGCGAGTCACCTTCAATAGCAATCTCGAATCCCTTATTTGTATTTGAACGTATGTAAAGTCCTCGTTTTCTCGGCATGCGTTTTTCCAAGACAACTCCGTGTCGGTCTTGTGCCGTTAACGTAAACATGGGTTCTGTTGGGTCTTTCATCCGCCGTCCCCTTTGCCTTTTAACCAATCTATCAGGTGTTAGGATAGGATAAGCAATTTTTACCCCCTCACCTTTATTAGTAGTCAAAGTGGGCGAAATTCCGCTCGATGAATATACATTTCCATTTAACCCACTTCCTGAAGGATTTATATTTCCTAGACATGTTGGACTTGATAAATTAGTCTGTTTACTTTTTCGTCCGATAGGAAAAATGAACTGTCGACTTCTTCCTCTAGAATGTCCAATAATATAGACTCTTTCCCTGTGTTGAGGGACACCAAAATATTTGCTGTCAAGTACTTGCCATTCAACATCATACCCCAGTTCATTAAGCGTGGTGAGTATAGTTCGGAACGTCCTCCCTTGGTCATGATTGAGTAAGCCCTTAACGTTTTCAAGCAGTAAAAACCGTGGTTGGATTTGTTGGGTCGCTCTAGCAATCTCGAAGAACAGAGTTCCTCTAGTATCTTCAAATCCCAATCTTCGTCCAGCGAGCGAAAATGCTTGACAAGGGAATCCACCACAGATGCAATCAATTTTTCCTCGGAGCTTTCGGAATGACTTATTGGATATTTCTCGTATATCATGAAATTCAACTTCTCCTCCCGTATCAAAAATAGCTTGGTAGGAATTTCGAGCAAAGCGGTCTATTTCACAAAAACCTACACAAATGTGACCAGCTTGTTCAAGTCCTAATCGAAAACCTCCTATCCCTGCAAATAAATCCAAAAAATACATTTTTCCTCCTTTCTGACAATAGAAAAAAGCGACTAGATTTCTCTAATCGCTCTAATGATTAAGTATCAAAAAGTTTTTTTAAGTCTGAAAATACTCAGGTTTTATTTTATCAATCAAGGTGCTTGCGATGGAGTTAACCCCAACATGCATCAAGATTGGATCTTCAAAATCTACCTGACTTGCATACTGTCTTGCAATTTGATGTGCAACACTAGCCTCAAGTCTGTATTTAGATGCTTCTAACAAAGCCTGTGCTAATTCATTACTATACAAATCAACAGGGCTAATCACAGTTTTTACCATTGGTCTAACTCCTTTCCATCTTCAGATAAATATATCTTATTTACCTTCATTATATCACAAAAGTCTTGATTGTGAATGGATAACTGCTTAAATGAGAATGGCTTACGAAATTCTTCTAAAACATCTGCTTTTGAAACCATTCCAGCCTTATATTTTTGAAGTAAACCAGTCGGATTATCATCTGTCTGAACTCCATAGATAAAATCAAATTGATGAATAAGCTCCGTTGAGCGAAGCCGATTCTGAAACACGAACTCAGCAAAATCTATTACATCATTAGAAGCCTTATGACTATTGAAATAGTGACACTTGTATTTAGAATTTGTAAAGATGGAAGGAAAATCTGTCAGTTCAAACTCTAAAATAATCCCTTCCTCATCCACATTCCCCAAAAATTTCGAACTAGCATTATTGGCATTTAGAAATTCTACCAAACGATTGATATATTTTTGAGCTTGTTGAAAATCCGAAGTGATATAAAATCCAGCACCAAAATCGAGTTCATGTCCTAAGTTGAAATCTACCTTTATCCCTTTCAACAAAGACGGAAGATGTCTTTTTAAAGTAGCATGATACCATTTACTATGTGATAAATTTTTAATTTGCTTACTTGTTAAATCCATTTCAATACCTCTATAGTCATTATACAAAAAAGGAAAACAATGTCAAACTTCCTCTTCTCCTTCACTTACGTAATCATCATCTTCTTCAAACTCTTCAAAGTTGTGTTCTTTTTTGGGTTTAATGACCTTCATATAGTAACCTGCACACAAAACTCCTATAAGAAATAGACCTATGATAATATAGCTACCAACTGAAGAATTTTGTTTCGGTTCTTCTTTCTTGGCAGTTTTTTCTTCGACAACTTCTTCAGTCTTTTGTGGTTTGACTGCAACCGTATTAGTTGATTCAATTAGGTTAAGCAAATCCTGTTCTGAAACTTCTGTTAGTAATTGGACATTCTGTCCACCTTTATCATGATCAATAATCAGATGAAACACCTTACCTGATTTACTCGTGAATGTGACAAATTGTCGCTTAGTTGCAACAGATTCGGTAATTTCATAATCTTGATTATTAGCATCAACATTTTCTGTAACTTGCCCCTTAGCATTGCTTTGCTCTGAGGCTTGAGGATTAACCGAAACTGCTACTGGCTGACTATTTGTGTCTAGATTTGGAGAACTTGCATAAATAGTTTGGCAACCACCAAAAAGCATAACCAACCCAGCCAACCTCACAAAACTACTTAATCGTTTCATGCGACAACTCCTTTTCAAATAGAACTTTTTTAGTAAATTCTTCAAGTGATAGATTTGATTTTTCAAAGACAACGATGACCTCTTCATAAATTAAATCTTGTTCATCCTGCAAAACCTGAGCCAAATCTTGGTCAAGTTTTTGCTTTTTTTCTAGTAACTTTTCTTTCTTTTTTTGCAACATTTGAATATCTTTACGCATATATTCCTCCTTATAATCCAAAATTGATGTAATAACATTGTGCCGCCATCTCCCGAGGAAGATAGCCTGTTGAAATCACGAATTCCCCTTTAACATTCATTTCTGATATAACGATACTTCCATCAGGATTAACTCGCTCGACAAACGCAATATGACCGTAGGTAGGGTCCGCATAGGGTACAGTTGGTGGCATACATACTGCGGTACCAGCTCGTGCCTCCCGACTAACTGTATAACCGTATTTTGCAGCGTAGAAAGCCCACTCTCCTCCATTTCCCATTGGGGAATGTTGGATTGGCTTTCCAAGTTGTGAAAAGCGATTATATACATACCAGGTGCATTGCCCAGGGTAACCACCATTTAAGGCTGCAACATGGCTAGGATTTGGTGGTGGAAAATTACCACCTGTCAAATTTACGTCGTAAACTGATGATACATTTCCTGGAAGACTGATTCCTGTACCTGAAGGAAAAGAAGCTTCTAAGTTCCCTTTCGATTCTCGTAGTATCTTATAATGTTCTAAATTATGTGGCTTACTCGCAAATATTTCATGAACTAGACCATCCATATCTTTTTTTGAAACCGTTGCGACTAATTTTCGATACAAATATGGAACTCGTTTTTCTACAATAGTTTTCTTCCCACTTGTGTCAAGCACTTCTTCCTTGACTGTTCGGTACCGGATTTCCTTCTCCTCATGGTAGGAAACATGATACATCTGCTCAAATAATTGTCTCATCGCAGGTTCAACACTTGCTTGGTCTTTTATTTCACCGAAACGAGCTGTCAGATAGGCTAATAAGACATGCGGATCATGGCCAATTTGTTCCCTACCTTTTACAATGTATTCATCATATCCAGGTTTCGACTCCTTCAATCTCGTCAACTGATTGGATAATGTCAATTCATAAGTAGAGAAAATGTGATTTAAGGCAATTAGCATTTCCTCTGAAGATAAATAAGATGTAGTGGTAAGTTGGTAAGAAACTGATGATAGAGCACCGAACATAAATTGACTATTAGAGTAAACAACCGTCAACAGTGAAAATACAGCCAAAACCAAAACTAACATACTCTTCCATTTTGTGGTAATGTATTGAACGAATTGATTAAGTATTTTTATTGCTTCTTCTTTTATCCTGTCTCTGAATCTAGGAAGGTGTTTCTTACGTATTTGTTGCCTCATTCGATGACGATACATCGCTTTGCGGTAGAATGATTGCCGTTTAAAAGTTTTATCTTCCTTCAACAAACGATACTTATGTCGAAACTCCAACTGTGATTGTCTAATCTTTGCCTTCTTTGTCAGTTTCTTCAAAGTCTTTTTTCGATTAGATTTTTGGGCAATCTTCATAGTTGTAGTTGCATGGATATTCATCGCTTTTGTTGTTGCATCCACTGCCACATTCTCCTCAGCCCCCGCTTGAAGATAACTAGCTGCTAGAAACTCACTATTGGCCATTACTGACATTACTTTTTTATATGGAGTTCTTTGGATTCGACCAAGTTTACTTTTTTCAATGTTTTTTAATAAACGGTTATTCTTCCTATCCTTGACGAATTCAATAGGTTCATTTACTAATGAATTTATCTTTTCGTGTACCTGTGCCTGTCCATTTGGAAATCTGAGTGGTTTATTTGGTTTTACCTTAATGTTATTTTTTGACGGAAGACGCCCCTTATATGTTTGATTCATAGTTGTTTTTGTCAAAGCATAAGTTGGTCTTCTATCAACAGGTAGTAGGCTAGTATTTGACGTGGGTTTGGATACTAAAGAATCAATTTGACTATCTTTGTTATTAGTAGAATCTAGAATAGATCCCTTATCAACAAATACTTTTGCTTCCTTTTTTACCTGTCTACTTGAAGATTGCTTTCTTGTTCGTGTTGAAAACTGATTCTCTCCAATCTTTACCTTTTCAATGACAGCATTTGATTGCAGAATATTACTTGAGAATAGGCTAAATTTTGATTGATGTAACTTTTTTGACCAGGCATTTATAGACAGATCTGTTTGTCCAACCGTAATTGTATTATCATTAAGATTTGGCTGAAATTGCTCTGAACTTTGATAAGCTTCATCAATTAGAGTAACCATTTTATCATTTTGAAGGTGCTGACTATTCTTTACAAACATTCTTCTGATATTCGGATTTTTTGATTCATCAGAAATGATGATTTGAGAGTTTCTATTGCCCGGAATAATCCGACTTGAAAGAATAGAATCATCATTAACTTTTACATTCCTATCACCTTCAATTATTGAAGCTGTCTCAACAAAACCAGTGGAATCTGCTTCATTTTGAGATAACTCTAAACCAGTTTCAAATGGTGATAAAGGTCTATCTGAGAAAATATTGCCACGCTCTTTAACTAACTCACCTTGACCGTGTATTCTTCTCTTCTTTTTTCTAAGTTGAGAAGTATTTTCTTGGCTTTGGTGATGAATAAGTTTTGTTTCCCCCTCATTTCTACGATGGGAAAACTTTGAGTCTGCATCAACGATTCTACTTTGATTAGTCTCAAATCTACGAAATGGACTTTCGGGATTTTTTCTAACATCTGACTGATTGCTCAGAGAAACGCTTTTTCCCTGAATATGACTAGTTTTTGACTCTATATCCCCATGCTTCTTTATATATAATTCAGTTGAATTAACAAAGTCTTCATGTATACTTACAAGTTCAGGAGGTCGGCCATCCATCTCAAGAGGGGGTGGTTGAATATCCTCCTCAAAACTTGTTTTGATTTCGGAATGTAAACTAGTCTGGACAGTAGTTGCGTAGTCGTTCTGTGTTTGTGAAAATTTTTGATTTTCAAAAGAATTACGTTGATTTAATTGAACTTGTCTTCTCTGTGTCGGTGGCCTTGATTCAACTTGTAATCTTTCTGGTAGATGAGACTGTTGCGAACTTTCCTGATTAACCATTTTAGTTCGTAAACTATCAAGTTGTATAGTTGATTTGTTTGCGTCTTGATTGTTAGAATGTGCTTGCAGGGATTTATCATTTGATTTTTTGTGAATATGATTCTTTTTTTCTGACGTATCACCTTTAAGATGGTTACACTCTAGTTTACTTCCCTTATGAATAATTTGGTGCTGAAAGCGAACTTTCTCATCAACCGCTCTCCCAGAAAAATCTTGTACTTCTTTCCGTTGTCCTATATCAGGTTTAGATTTAGAATAGCGTTTCTTATTGGTCTCTCGGACCATTCGTTTTGACTTTCCCATTTCTCACCTAGCCTTTCTTGACCTCCTCTGGTTTGGTAGTCATCTTTTGATACAAGAGTGTATTCTTAGGAAATTGGTCTAGGAATGGGACAATGGTATTCCCAAAGAATAGTAGCCCCTCACCTGCATTAGAGTTTGTCACGTAATTGAGCTGATAAGGTGAAATTTTTAGCTTTCTAGCTAATATTTCTCTATCGCCAGAAGCCTGGTTTAACATCATGATAAAATCGGTGTTATCAAAAACATTTTCAATTTCTTTGCTTGCCAATAAATCCTTCACGTTCTGGGTTAATCCAGTTGGAATACCTCCCCACTTCCTAAACCTCTTCCAAATTTCAACAGAATACTGAGCTGTTTGTTCTTCCTTTAGTAGTAAGTGAAATTCATCTATATAATAGCGAGTTGACTTTTGGCTCTGCCTATTTTGTGAAACCTTGTTCCATACCTGGTCTTGAATAACTAACATACCTATCTTTTTCAATTGGGTTCCTAACTCTTTAATATCGAAACATAAGAGGGACTTATTCAAGTCAACATTTGAACGATGATTGAAAACATTAAGGGAACCTGTCACATAAATTTCCATTTCAGTCGCTAATTTCCGGCCAACACTTTCCTCCTGTTTTAACAATAATTCATATAGGTCTTGTAAAATTGGCATATTCTCTGGTATCGGATTTTCAAAATACGCTTCATAAATTTTTGGAAGACACCTATCGATAACTGACTTTTCTGCTGCAGTTAAACCAGAACCACCTACAACCAATTCAAGCATAGACATAATAAAATTCGCTTTATCCTTCAATGGTGCATCCCCATCCCCATAGTTAAAGTTAATATCCAAGGGATTTAGGTAATCTTTTGATTTTGCGGATACATGAATAACCTCTCCACCAAATGCTTCAACTAAAGCACCATACTCTCCTTCCGGATCACAGATGAGAATATCATCATCAGTTACTAAGATAGCATTGGTGATTTCACGCTTTGCTGAGAATGATTTTCCAGACCCTGGCGTCCCCAAGATTAAACCATTGGGGTTCTTTAGTTTCTTTCTGTCTGCCATGATTAAGTTATGACTAATAGCATTTAGACCATAATAGATGGATGTACTAGAGGTCATGAATAATTCTTCAGTCGTAAACGGAATAAATACGGCCGTGCTTGAAGTTGTTAATTGTCTCTTTATTTTGATGCAATTCATTCCTAATGGTAGTGCTGATATTAAGCCCTGCTCCTGTTGGTAATCCAAACATTTCAGCATACAATTGTGGCGACTGCAGATGGTCGCCAACTGGGAGACTGCATTGTCCAGTTTAGCTTTTGAGAATCCTTGGTTTAGAATGATAAACGAAACGAGAAACATCTTCTCGTCACGACTTTGTAAATCATTCAATAGGTGTTTCAAATCAGTACCGTAGGTCATTAAGTCTGAAGGAATAATATCTAAATCATAACCAGAACGATAAGCTTTCTTCTGCTCTTCCATCGTCATCCGTTGCACATCGGTAAACTTACGTTTGACTAACTTTATCGCATCAACTTGATCCAAGGCTTGAATATGCAATGATAGAACCATATTCTCCTCTAGTGAAAGTAATTCAGTTAAGAATCTATCAGACAATTCTGATGCTAATATCTGCACATGACTAGTCTGGCATAGGACATTATCCATTGAAAAATACTTCTTCTGAAAGTGAATTTTATCTGGTACGATTATAGAACGACAATCCCGATTTTCCATTTCATCAGGTAATGTAGATAAGTGCTCTGTCGGGTTCAATATATGATGAAGTACAATCAAACGTTCAAAACCGTTTAATACAGTAGAACGAATTCCCATCCCTTTTAAATGAGATTGTAAGTCAATTTCTAGCCTTGATAATACAACCTTTGCTTGCCTATACGAATCCTCTTTTACACCAAAAACGATATACTTTGTCTGCCTTAATCCATTATTTCCTTTCTCCAATTGATTTTGAAGCATAGTCCTAAACTCACTTCGAATTTCCTCAAGTCCGTCATTTTTAATTGGGATTGTAATTGCATCAGCTAATTCTTCTAACCTTCCAAGTTGATTCGTAAAACAGAGTTGCAATCTGGTATTGTTATCAAAACTATTTAAAAACGAAGCAAACTGATTGAAGATGTAATCTCGTTGCTCTTCCAATGCTAGTTGGTAGTTGATGTCTTCAAAAGCAATCATTTTAGTAAAATAGCCATCAGTTAGTCGACAAATCCCATTCTCATACACTGTCTCAATAGGAATTGTATCTTCTACAGTAAAACATTTTTCACCTAATTCAAAAAATGATTTTATAGAAGCAACAAACGAATTTCCTTCCTGTTTTGCTGTTTCCTTTTGTATCTTTTTTAGTTGGGCCTGCTTCACTTCAAGAAATTCTTGTGCCTGTTTTCTTTTTCTTTCTGGTCTCATGTACCTCCTCCTTGAATTTTGCTTTATAAAGTGCTCTTTTATACCGCACACATGGCTGATAGTGTTGTTGTAAGAAAATATACTTTAGATAGATTTCACTCGTTAACCCATCTTTTTCATAAAAAGTTAAAAATAAAAATGGGAAAGCAAGAATAATAAAGACTAACATTGCCAAATCATTTCCAACACTTTCCCTAATTGATAAATAAACAGGCAGACTAACAAAGCCTGCCAATGAAAAACCAATTAACTGACGCTTGGTTAAATTAAATGCTATTTTAGTTTTTACTTTGGATAAATCCTTTGGAATTTGAACGTAGGCCATAAACTCTCCTCTCTAGTGGGCATTCATAATCGACCTTGCAAGTGTACCAGTTTTCAACATCATGAATCCTAGCAGAACTGTATAACCTAAAATGGAAAAGACGGACATATGAATATCCGTCATTTTTACACCTCTAAGTAATACTGCATAGATTCCAAAACAGATAACCAGGAACAAACCTTGCAGAGCCAATGCAAACAGTCCACGAATGTAGTTATGTCCAAGTTGGCCCCATTCCCTATTGCCAATGGTAGCAAATGGCAAGGCAGCAACCGAACTATAAGCATAAATTTCGAACATTCTTCCATAAGTGATGATAAGAATGATTAAGGAAATTATCTGTATCGTTAGCTTAACCGCTTGAAGTTCAAAAACAATACCAGCTAATTCTCCAATATTCTTATCTTTTAAACTGTCAACCATTGCTGTAATCTGTTCGGATGATATTGATGTTTCGCCATGAATGACTCCTGTTGCTTGTCCAATCATGTGTTGACCCATATCGAATGCTGCCATGGCAAATTCAAAAGCATGGGAAACCAAGTATACTGCAACCCACATCTTAATGACATATTTGAAAAATTCAAACGTATCAACTTCTGCCATATTGTTCTTTTGCATCACTACTTGGATCAATTCTAAACATAATACAGCTGTAATTACCAAACCAGCTATTGGTAGTACAACACTATCATTAATGTGTTTGATAAAGGAAAACACTTCAGCATTGAACTGGCTTGGCGATTGACCGACCTGACCAGATACAAAGTCTAATTGATGATTCAAGTCAGTAAACATACTTGTCAAAGTCCCTTTTATCATATCCAAAAGAATTTCTTGAATCATCTCTTCTAGTTTTCCAAATATATCAAACATAGCTCCTCCTATTGGATTAAGTTAGCAAGCAGAGGAATTAGTTTTAAACCAATTAACACAATGCCACCACCTGCCATCAGTTGCTTGATCCCCTGTGACTTAGCTCCTGGGTTATCGTTACCATAACCTTCCATGAGGTTAATAACACCCCAGGCACCTAAACCACCGCCAATTGCGATAACCAATGTTTTTAAAACATCCACTCCCTGTGTGAAAAAATCCATTACTCTTCCTCCATTTCATCTTGTTCAATTTTATACATTGATTTAACAATAAAATTCTTGTATACCTTATCACCTTTACGATTTTCTTTAAAGTAACCGAAAACATGGATAAGATCTCCCTTTTCAAATTCTTTTGCAATCTCAACCTTATCACCATAGGCAGAACAGTTAGTGTATTCCTTACCCTTTCCATATTTTTTAACAAGGGAGAAATTTACAACTGGGACAATTCCATCCTCGGATTCAAAACTTGAAAACACAACATCTTTTACAAGATGAGCGTTAATATTTATCATTTCATGTTCCATAATTTTCCTCTTTCTATTTTTTTCTTTACGTTTTGTGTATGTTGGTGGTGCTCTAATCCTCATAAGCAACCTCCTACAATTGAATAACCTTTGTATTCTCAGTTAGTTTGACTCCGCCTCTTTTCTTGAGATACTTTTCTATGTCAAACTTGTTTCTCTTATCAAAATCCTCTAATAATTTGTAATGCTTATGCTTGGTAATATCATACTTATCTGAATAAAACGGCCGTGTACCACGAATCTCAAGAATACATTTTCCACCATCCATGACTTTTAACTCATCTCGTGACATTAGCTCCTTTCCTAGTTTCTGGTAATTCAGACCAAATGATTTCTGATTGGACCTAGTTTCACTAGTATTGTATAGATCGATTGTTTCTTTACCTAAATTCTCCGCTAATTCTTTCAGAGTAGTTCCTTCTTTGCCACCAAGAAATAACTCGGTATCACAGTTTCCTATAATTGTATCTGCATTATCTTTATAAATGGCTTTAAGTTGAGATTTTGCTTGAAGAATGATAGCAGCAGAAATTTCACGAGAACGAATGGTAGCAATCAACTTTTCAAATCGTGGAATTAAACCAATGTTGGCAAATTCATCTAATAGGCAACGTACATGTACTGGTAATCGACCTCCATAAACATCGTCCGCCTTGTCACAGAGTAAATTGAATAGTTGCGAGTACATAATGGAAACCACAAAGTTAAATGTATCATCTGTATCAGAAATAATGACAAAGAGTGCCGTTTTTCGGTCACCAAGTGTATCCAATTCTAACTCATCATCACTCATCAATTCTCTCAACTCTTCAATGTCAAAAGGTGCTAGCCTTGCACCACAAGAAATCAAGATTGATTTTGCAGTTTTCCCAGCTGCTAACTTATACTTTTTGTACTGTTTAACAGCAAAATGATGAGGCTTTTTCCGTTCTAAAGCTAAGAATAGATAATCAATGGCATTCTTAAAATTCTCATCATCTTCACGCACCTCACTAGCATCCAACATTGCAAGTAAAGTATTAAAGTTTTGTTCTTCCTTCGGACTTTCATAGTAGATATAACCAATAAGTGCCGTGTAATAAAGTTTCTCAGCCTTGACCCAAAAATCTTCTCCAGCTTTTTCACCCTCACCCTTAGTATTAGCAATGATTGTCTGAACTAACTTGAGAATATCTTTCTCGCTTTTCAAATAAGCGAAAGGGTTGTATTTCATGGATTTCTTGAAGTTGATTGTATTTAAGATTTTTATCTGATAACCGTTACTTTCTAACATCTTGCCACATTCTAAAACTATCGTCCCTTTTGGGTCTGTTACACAGTAACTCGAATGCATTTGCATAAGATTGGGTTTTACAAAAAATCTAGTCTTACCACTGCCTGAGCCACCTACCACCAGAATATTTTTATTTCTGGCAAACTTTGGGTTTGACGGTCGGGAATTCATAGTTAGCTTTTCGCTATTTGTCAACAAAATATTATTCTCAAAAATTGGATCCTCATATGGTTGAATATCTTTCCCATCTCCCCATCTTGCAGAACCATATTCAACTCCATGTCTAAATTTTTTTGCATGACGCTTTTTTGAATACATCACTCCCCAAACGCTTATAGATAAACCAATACCGAGAAGCAAATCATCAAAACTTGGAATGAATAACCAACTCATAGATTCAATTTCTAAAATTGCTTGAAATAGCCTATCTAATACATCGCCCCCTTTAAAACTTCGGATATGGTGGCCTAAACAGGTTCCAAGATAGAAAAAAAGAAGATAGGGAATAAAACTTTTAATAAGTGTTCGCCTATCTCCAATTGGAATACTATTTAGAATGTCAAGTTTAATTTGCTCGATCACTTCAATCCTATCACCTCCTACAATGACTGTTCTTGATGTTTTTGTTTGATTTTCGGTTTGATAATCTGTTCTCCAAGAGATTTTTGATACTGTTTGATTTTTTTCAAGGTTGACTGCTTGATTCTTGTTTTCCTTTCAGCTTTTTGAACTGCTTGTTTGAATGAGTGTTCTAATATAGCTGTGTCTTTCGCTTGAAAAAATACTTCAAAGTTTTTGTTCTCTTTGTTTTTTAAAATAGAGAACCGAACACCATGTTTATTTAGCTCCTTTTTTAACTCAAGTAATTCAGGATGTTTCATAGGGATATTCTCTAGTGAACCCTTGCCAACCAAATCTTTTAAAGGAACCTCTCCTTGTTCACTTTTATGTGATAAATATTGTTTAACTGATAACTTTTTTGATTCTGCCTCCTTAGCCAATACTTTTAAAGCTGCTACTATCAATTTAGCTGATACCTTCGCCAGACGAAGATTTAATGTAACTAAACGATTTCCAACATCCTCATTTATCATCTGACTTCTTATCCTTCCACATTATCATTCCTATTGAAGTAACTAGGCACAATAAACTGCTTACTATGACTAAAAGAGGATTTAGAACTGTCTCTCCAGTTTCTGGCAATTTTTCAGACACTATTTTCTTGTCAGAATTATCACTACCATTCGCCTGCGTTTGACTAATTTTCTCTTTTGATTTCACTGGATAGTCTGATACAGATCGATTGGGCTCTTGATTTTTGGGTTTACCATTATCACCCTCTGTTACCTGTGGTAGGATTGGAGATTTTGAATTATCATCAGTCTCGTTTTTGTTCGGAGTTTGATTCTGTTTTTGCACCTTCTTTGTACCAACCAATATTATTTCTTTTACTGGTTCCAAAATGACTTCCTCTTCAATTTGGACATCACCATTTTGAACACCTCTTAGGTAATTCGTAACGACAATCACTCTTTTCTGACCGTTTTTGCCTTCTTGAATAGTTTTCACAATGCCTTCTTCAAGTGTGTCATCTATCTTTTTCTCCACTTCGAATGGAATATCAACCAATTTTTCAGAACTAGTGATAGATTCTATTGGTTTTGTTCCCACTTTAACCACTTCATCAACTGGTGCTCTTACAACACTTTCAGATATATTGATTGGGTCACCAACCTTCTCCCCCTTGTTTGTCTTGTAAGTTGTAACTAAATCTACAAGCCCTGGAACGCCATTTCTCACAATAATTCGCTCATCTTCATACAACGAATCATCTCCCTCAACAAGAACTCCAAATGGGGTTATTTCACTGTTTTTTTCAGTTGTCTCCCCTTCTGTTTTCTTAGTTCCAATTCTTACAACCTTATTTACTTTTATTTTCGTTTCAGTAGATTCTGAATTAAATGGTTCAGGATCTCTTACACCCTTAAACGTTTTATAGTGGTCATGGATAGTTACCTCACCGTTCTGACCCTCAGTAACAATTACAGCTTCACCTTCATACATATTTGGATCTGATTCTTCAATTACATCGAATGGTACAATCTCTGTTCTTGTTATTACTTGTTCATTTTCAATTTGTTTCGTCCCATACTGAATGATTTCGTCTACCGCTTCTTTATTTATGATAGTTTTCGTATCAAGCAATTTTTGTGTTCTAGCACCTTTTCTTGTTTCGAATGTTTCTTGAATTATTCTGATACCTTTACTACCTTTACTTACAATAACTTCTTCATCTTCATACATTTCTGAATTTTCTTGACGTATTACCTGGTAGTCAATTTCCTCTTTCCTTTCAACGGTCTCTCGGCCAACTACCTCATTCACAATGATTTGATAAGGGCTATTATCTTTAAGTATTATACTTGTTGGAGGTGTTGTGGAAAATACATATCCATTAGGTGGTGTCACTTCAAGTGTTACCTCATCACCTTTATTGCCGGTAATTGTATGTCCGTCACCAACTTTTTCTCCATCCTCTGTTACATACTCAATTTTCTTAGCAATTGATTCAGGAATAACAGGAGTGTTTTCAGCTTTTTCAACAACCTCAATATAGTTGTGATTAGAAGCAAATAAATCAAATCCATGTAGGTTGCTTCCATCTCCAATCGACATAATCGCAAGTCGAGTTTTTAACGGATTTATTGTTGAGTTTTTCCATGAGTTGATTCTTCCACTCGTCTTGTATGTTTTTCCGTCAATTATAAATTCAATATTCGAATTTACTTTTTGGTCGGTCAGATTCAATTGTTGAACTTCCTCTTCAGTAAGTTCTTTCAAATGCTTAATAGATTTCCCTGTTTGTGGTTCTATTGAAAACTCACTGTTTAAAACTAAAAAATATTTTTTAGTAGCTGATTTCAACCCCTTTAGTCTACCATCAATGATGTTAGTTGATAACTCCTTGTCACCAACCTGCACTTTTAAATAGCCTGCATTTGATTTCTGATATGCTGAAGCCATTTCATAGTATTGTGGAGTCTGAAAAAATCCTGTGACTAATTGACCATTTGCATCTCGTACATTGTCTGCTTCTGTCAATTCAAAATACCCGTGATGAGAATTTCGACTTGTTAGAAAAGCATATGCAGTGTAAGAAAGGTTCCCGTAAATATTATAAATATCTTGACCTAAATAACGGTTCAATTGATATTCAACCATTCCATAATCTAATAATGGAACTTCACGACCATCAATCTCTGCGATTAGCTTACCGAGTTTATCACGCCTAAAATCTGACAAAGTTTTAGGTTGTCCATTGACTAATAATTTGTATGGATAAGCTTCAGGAATACGAATAGCCTGATAATTCTCAGTAAGGCTCGAATGTGCCCCCTTAGAAATCTCCAAACTTGTATCCGTATAATCAACAACGAATTGATTCCCATTTAGAGTACCCCAATCTTTACTACTCCCATCTACATCATTTCGATGAGAAATTACTTCATTGGCATATACTGTAAATGAATTTACAGATGAAAGTTGTGTAGAATTAAGACATATAAGTCCTATGGAAAGAGAAACCAGTCCAATTGTTAATTTACGCAGACAAAATTTACATTTTTTTGAAATCATAAGTTATTTCCTCCAAAATCTTGTTTCACTTGGTTTGAATAATAGGCACCAATAGTCTGAGGTGCATTAAAAGCTGTTGTTAAAATATAAGCTCGGATATTTCGAATGTTTGTATCGACCTTCGATAAACACTCGCAGATGTAGTCAATATGATACATTGTCAGCTGTCTAAATCGCTCTTTTACAAAGTCAATCGGCAATCGCATCTGATTGATAGAAATTGTTCCATCAAGCTGATAAAACACATCAGCTATCACTGGTAGAACCTCATCCCATTCACATAATTTTTCTCGACAACCTGACTGTACTAATAATTCATACTGTACTTGTTTCTTTAATTTCTCAAGTTCATCCCCCTCCTCAATAGATTGATTGATATAAAATGAAGTATCTTCTGTTGTATTATTTGTTGTATTATTTGGTAATGGTTGGTTCAAATTGACACCATGTATTGGGTCGTTCTGACCTAATGCAGTAGAACTTTTTGAACGAGTGCATTGTGTCAAATTGAACTTTTCCATTGGGTCATTTTGACCCAATGCATTGGTTAATGTAGAATTTATTCCTTCATCCAATGCTTTCTCTGCAATTTGATTTCTTTTTATTTTTACCATCTCCTGTAATTCAAAAATTCTTTCTAAGTCCAATGAATACCACTTGGTTTTATCTCTTGGATCTTTATTGTAATTGGCAGTTAAAAGAAAACCTGCTTTTTCTAGTTTTGAAAAAGTCCTCTTAACTGTTTCATAACTAAGATATGAAAAATCGGACTCATGCCAAGCCCGAATAGAATTATATGTCCAATATCTACCATCATGGTAATTTTTCCCATTTTGTTTATTAACTTCAAGCCAGAAATTTATTTGTTGGAGAACAATTGCTTCATTCAAACCTATTTCTCTAGCCAAGACAGGATTTGCGACAATTGGTCGCTCATCAAACAAGAGAGCATTCATAGACACCTCCTATAAAAATTCTTTAAAAAGAAAAGCAACCAGAAGAATTCTGATTGCTCGATAATCTAAATTATGACAAAACCCCACCACGCGAAATCGTGGTGGGGTTTGTGGTGGGGAATCAAGTGATTCCACACCATTTAAAATCTCCATAGAGGCTTTAAAAAGCCTAACTATTAGGATTCTCACCTCAAATATACTCTAATTTATTATTTAAGAGTAACTGAAAGTAACGTTTACATAAAGTTTCAAGAGGGAAAAAGCCTATAAAATAAGGCTTTGTAAGTTTAAAACCTATCATGTTTTACTACATAAAATATAGTAAGTTTTGAACTTATGCCCCCTTTTTGCCCCTTGTGACTATTTTTTATCAAAGGGGCAAAACAAAGTCCGTTATAACAGACATTTTTGAAAATGTCCGTCATAATAGCAAAAACCCCCGGCAAACGCTGAGGGTTTTTGCTATTTTTTTCATTTTGCCCATTTTGTCAAAATAGAAATCAATTCCAGCGACCATTATTGACAGAATGGCGATCTTGTCAATAATACACCGAAGTTATTTTCCAAGTAAATTCCAAACGGTCTAAAAACGTTGATTTAACAATGTTTTTTTATTTTCCAAACAAATACGGTTGAAAATCTACCGCAAATCTACTGTATTTTACTATCTCCTACTGTATTTTGTCAGGCTGACCGACATCAATGTCGGTAGCAAAAAAAGCCCCCAGCAATCTGCTAGGGGCTTTGTGTGATTATTAAACTCGTTTAGCGCCTGTCGCGCCGATAAAGCGCACGTACCAAGGTGCTTTGCTAGTCCATTTTTTGTGAGGCATATCTCGGCCAGTAGACTCTTTAAACATCTCTTTGATGATTTTCCACTCGTCTGGATGTGATAGCCCTTTGATTGTATTGTTAGATCCGTTGTAATAGTAAACGGTGCCTTTATTCCAGTTTTTGTCTCCGTCGACGGTAAAAGTAAAGTGCATATCTGCTCCTTCTATTGATTGATTTGTTTTTGGTGTGGTAGATTCTTTTTTACTTGGTTTAGCTACAGTTTTTTTAGGTCTAAAAGCCG
>NZ_AUIP01000013.1 GCF_000423765.1 Streptococcus porci DSM 23759
GGATATTCGTCATCAAAGAGGGATGAAGGAGCTCTACCAACATCGGAAAGAGACGATTGAACGGCTATTTGGCACAGCCAAGGAATACCATAATCTGCGCTACACGAGGGAAAAAGGCAAGTCCAAAATGGAGGATAAGATTGGACTGACTTTGGCGTGCTTAAATCTCAAAAAACTAGCTAAAAGGATGGCAAGAAGGCCTTTTTATTTTGTCCAGATGGGGTGGTTTCAGCATTAAAACAGCCATTTTTCTCTAAAAACAGTAAAAAAGACAAACACCAAAACGATGTTTGTCTGCAATCTGAAACTGTCCAATGGACAGTTTTTTTGCTATAATAGTCTCCATGACTAAGAAAATTATTGCTATTGATTTAGACGGGACGCTCCTTAGAAGTGACCAGACTATCTCGGATTACACCGTTGAGACCCTCCAAAAAATTCAAGAAAAGGGGCATAAAATCATCATTTCCACCGGTCGCCCTTATCGTACTGCTCTCCCTTACTATCATCAACTGGGACTCCACACACCCATGATTAACTTTAATGGGTCACTGACGCACATTCCAGAGAGCAAGTGGGCCTATGAGCACAGCGTCACTATCGACCGCCAGTATCTTTTGGAGCTTCTGGGACAAGCAAAACAGATCGAAGCTGATTTCATCGCTAGTGAGTACCGTAAGAAATTTTACATCACAACCGATTTCCCTGAGACTATTGAGCCTCAACTGTTTGGCGTGCCAGAAATTACCGAAAAGATGGTTCTAAAAACAGACAAAATCACTAAAAATCCAAACGCCATTCTCTTTCAAACAAGAGCTGATGATAAGTACGCCCTGGCTGAAGAGCTGCGCCAGCATTTTTCCCAAGAAATGGAGGTTGACTCTTGGGGTGGACCTCTAAACATCCTTGAATGCTCTCCCAAAGGGATTAACAAGGCCTACGCTCTCAAGTATCTGCTGGAGGTTTTAAACATTGATAAGGATAGACTTATCGCCTTTGGTGACGAGCACAATGACACCGAGATGCTTGCCTTAGCAAAGACTGGATATGCTATGAAAAACGCCAATCCCATGCTGTTGGACTTCGCCGATGACCAAATCTCTTGGACGAATAACGAAGACGGGGTGGCAAGAAAATTAGAAGAACTCTTCTTATAAATTGATGCCGCCTCAGACTATGTTTTTTTGGTAGCATTAAGGCATAGTTTACAAGATACAAGGAATAGTGGTCAGACAAATGACCGATAGCGATAAAAATGATATGCTAAATTTACAAAACACTGACTAGACTGTCAGACCTCTCCAACCTATGACTGGGTTTGACAAAACATAATCTGGATAGAAATCAGCTACAGAGCATGACTTTTTGCCGTTGAAGCTAGCTATCAGATGGTCAAACTTTAGATTTTAGTCCTTATAGTCGAATGAATTAGTTTTCAGGTGCCGGTAGTACTAGAGTGCGACAACCCAAAGTAACGATGTCTCAAAGCTGATTCAAATGACTATAAGATGTTTTCCCAAGCAATAAACATATGGCATTGTTCAAGAGTTCGAGCGATAAAGATTACTCAGGCTCTTGTTTCGGAAAAAGTCGTCTGAAAACAGTCGTTACAAAAGAAAAAGCACAGGACCAGCACAAGTTGATTATGTCGGTCACGGAAAACGACAGTTCTGCCATTTTCCTTATCAAGAATTTGGCCTCACCGAGAAAACATTTTAAAATTAATGGGGAGAAGGTTATTGCCTTGATTTTTGCCAAAGATTAGGAGGAAGATAATGCCTGATAATTTAGCGCTCCGTATGCGCCCACGCAATATTTCTGAGGTTATCGGCCAGCAACATCTAGTCGGTGAGGGCAAAATTATTCGCCGTATGGTTGATGCCAATATGCTGTCGTCTATGATTCTCTACGGTCCTCCCGGTATTGGAAAGACCTCAATCGCTAGCGCAATCGCAGGAACTACCAAGTGGGCATTTCGCACCTTCAATGCTACAACAGATAGCAAGAAGCGCCTGCAGGAAATCGCCGAAGAAGCAAGGTTTTCAGGTGGCTTGGTTCTGCTTTTAGACGAGATTCACAGACTGGACAAAACCAAACAAGACTTTCTGTTACCGCTCCTAGAAAATGGCAACATCATCATGATTGGAGCGACAACTGAAAACCCCTTTTTCTCCGTCACCCCAGCCATTCGCTCTCGAGTACAAATCTTCGAACTAGAGCCCTTATCTAACAACGATATCAAGTCTGCTATCAAGCACGCCATTTCAGACAAGGAGCGTGGTTTTACCTTTGAAGTCATCTTAGACGAAGATGCCCTCGATTTTATCACAACAGCAACCAATGGCGACCTGCGCTCTGCCTACAATTCCCTAGATTTGGCAGTCATGTCAACCCTAGCATCTGAAAACGGCAGTCGCCACATCACCTTGGACACCGTAGAAAACAGTCTCCAGCGTAGCTACATTACTATGGATAAAAACGGCGACGGCCACTACGATGTGCTCTCCGCCCTGCAAAAAGCCATCCGTGGTTCTGATGTCGATGCAGCTTTACACTACGCTGCTCGCTTAGTTGAGGCGGGTGATTTACCAAGCTTAGCTCGCCGCCTGACAGTCATTGCCTATGAAGACATCGGTCTAGCTAACCCTGACGCTCAAATTCATACCGTAACAGCTCTTGAGGCTGCTCAGAAAATCGGATTTCCAGAAGCACGGATTCTTATTGCTAATATTGTGATTGACCTAGCCCTATCTCCGAAGTCTAATTCAGCCTACCTAGCCATGGACGCTGCTCTAGCTGACCTACGCAAATCTGGTAACCTTCCCATCCCAAGACATCTGCGCGACGGTCACTACACAGGAAGCAAGGAACTGGGCAACGCTACCGCCTATAAATACCCCCACGCTTATCCAGAAAAATGGGTCAAGCAGCAGTATCTCCCTGACAAGCTCGTTGGTGCCAGCTATTTCACAGCCAATGAAACCGGCAAATACGAACGAGCTCTAGGAGCTAACAAAGACCGAATTGACAAGTTGTCCAAATAATAAAACTCCCTTACTGCAAGGGAGTTATTTTTTATGAATTTGGATCATCTAGCGAACGGCCATGCAAGCCTTTTTCACGTTGGAGTTGGCGGAGTTTCTCAGGTGTGATATCATTCCCCTCTTCATCCACGATCTTAAGGCCAGCAATATGGTGGCGTACCGAACGACGATAGCCTTCAATATACTCTTCACGAAGTTTAGCTTGCTCAACTTTCTCAGCCCCAGTCAGACCGACTGTTTTTTTCTTACGTGCCAATTCGTTGATACGATCAATTTTTGCTTGTTCCATCAAATCCTCCTATTTGGTGTTCAAAAGGTTGAATTTTGCCACAGCTCTCGCTTTTTGGGTCAAGTTTACCAAAAGTGCCAAACGGTTGTTTTTGACTGCCTCATTGTCTACCATGACCATAGTATTATCAAAGAAGTTATCGATAACTGGGCTTAGGGCAAATAGCTGAGCGACTCTATCGCTTGCAGTGCCTGAGAGGACTAGGTCATCAGTTGCCTGTGCCAGTGCTTTTTCTGCCTCATTTTCAAAGAGGTGGCTGTCAACTTGGCTACTAGCGTCAGCTTTTTCTGCCAAATTAAAGACACGTGAAAGACTTTCAACAGCTGCCTTATAATTGTCTGCTTTAGAGGCTTCAAACAAGCTCTCCGCTGCTGCCAACATTTCTGGAACAACGAAGGTTGAACCAGCAAGAACGGCTTCTTTGATGTCTTTCGGAATCGCCTTATCCATCATCTTCTCAACGCGGGCACGGATAAAGTCCATAACAGCTGGCTGGTTGTCATAAGTCAAGCTGGCAAAGTTCAAGCTGTAGAGTTCCGCAATCAACTGATCCAACGGAATTTCCCAACCAAATGCTTCCAAGATTCGAACGATCCCCTGTGTCGCACGACGAAGAGCGTAAGGATCGTTTGAGCCAGAAGGAATCAAGCCAACTGAGAAGAAGGATAGGAGGGTGTCAAATTTGTCAGCCAGTGCCAAGACCGCACCGACCTTGCTTTCAGGCAATTCGCCTTCTGCTGAGTTTGGCAAGTAGTGCTCACGGATTGCTGCTGCCACCGCAGGTTTTTCCCCTGCAAGAAGGGCATATTTCTCACCCATAATCCCTTGCAGTTCATCAAACTCGCCGACCATGCCTGTCAAGAGGTCAAACTTGTAGATGTCCGCCGCACGCGCCACATCTGCTTTTTCGTCCGCAGACAAGCCAGCCAAGTCAGCCAGTTTTTCTGCGATGACTTTTGTGCGTGCCATGTGCTCGTAAAGCGAGCCAATTTTCTCATGGAAGGTCACGACTTTGAGGCGTTCCACCAAGTCAGCAATCTTGAGTTTTTGGTCTTCACGCCAGAAGAACTCACCGTCTTCTAAACGAGCCACCAAAACTTTTTCGTTTCCTTTGATGACATTGTCAAGGTATTGGTCATTACCGTTGCGGACGGAGATGAAGTTTGGCAAGAGTTTGCCAGCCTTATCCCGCACCACGAAGTAACGTTGGTGATTTTTCATAGAAGTAACCAAGACTTCTTCTGGCACTTCCAAGTATTTGGTGTCAAAGGAACCCATAAAGGCAGTTGGGTACTCGACCAGGTTGAGAACTTCATTGAGCAGGTCCTCATCTATCTCAACGGTCACATTGTGTTTATCCTCGATAGCCTTGATTTGCTCGACAATCATATCTTGACGCTCTGCGGGGTCTGTAATGACAAACTGTGCACGCAAGTCTGCCTCGTAAGAATCTGCACTTGCAATCTCGGTTTCATTTCCAAGGAAACGATGACCACGGCTGATGCGACCTGATGAAATGTCCAAGAAATCCATATCCAGTGCCTCATCGTCCAAGAGAACGGTCAAGGTGTGGACAGGACGGATGTAGGCGAATTTGTTGGACGCCCAGTTCATGCTGACAGGGAAGGTCATAGCCTTCAAGACCTCTGGAATGCCCGCCAAGACAGCCTTAGCTGGCTGGCCTGCTTCGTGTTTGGTCACATAAACATACTCTTCGCCCTTGATCTCGCGGAACTCAATGTCAGCTGTCGTCAAGCCTTTGCCACGGACAAAGCCTTCTGCAGCTTTAGTGAAGTTTCCGTCTGCATCCAAGGCAATCTTCTTAGCAGGACCCTTGAAATCTTCCGTCAGATCTGTCTGTTGGTCCGCCAAACCACGGACACGAACAGCCAAACGGCGTGGCGTTGAAAAGACATCAATGCTGTCAAAAGCCAAGCGATTGTCTGTCAAAAAAGTCGCCATGCGGTCACGCAACTGGTGCATGGCTGGGGTTACGATGTAGGCAGGGATTTCTTCCAAGCCAAGTTCAACAAGTAAATTCTTTGTCATTATTCTGCGTCCTCCTTCAACAATTCTGCTCGTGTTGCTTCATCCAAAAGTGGGAAGCCAAGTTTCTTCCGCTCTGCCACAAAGGTTTTGGCAACGACACGAGCAAGGTTACGGATACGGGCAATGTAGCCTGCACGCTCGGTTACAGACACGGCACCGCGGGCATCCAACAAGTTAAAGGTATGAGAACATTTGAGAACATAGTCAAAGGCTGGGTGAACCAAGCCCTCTTCCAAAGCCCGCTCTGCTTCTTTTTCAAACTTGGTAAAGTTTTCAAGGAGCATATCCTGGTCGGATACTTCAAAGGAATATTTTGAATGCTCGTACTCCGGCTGAATAAAGATTTCGCCGTATTTGACGCCGTCTGCCCATTCGATATCGTAAACGGAGTCAACTTCTTGGATATAGGATGCCAAACGCTCCAAACCATAAGTTACTTCGGCTGTGACAGGACCTGTCGCCAAACCACCAACTTGTTGGAAATAGGTAAACTGCGTGATTTCCATACCGTCCAACCAGACTTCCCAGCCTAGACCAGCTGAACCTGTTGATGGGTTTTCCCAGTTGTCCTCAACGAAACGAATGTCATGTTCCAAGGGATTGATGCCCAAACGCTCCAAAGATTCCAAGTAAAGTTCTTGGATGTTAGATGGAGATGGTTTCATAACCACTTGGAACTGGTGGTGCTGATACAAACGGTTTGGATTTTCCCCATAACGACCATCTGCTGGACGACGAGACGGCTCCACATAAGCCGCATTCCATGGCTCAGGACCGATAGCACGCAAGAAAGTGTAAGGGCTCATAGTACCCGCTCCCTTCTCCGTATCATAGGCCTGCATGAGCAAGCAGCCCTGCTCATTCCAAAATTGTTGTAAGGTTAAAATGATTTCTTGAAACGTTAATTTCTTTGACATATATTTCCTCTTTCTTTAATTATAAGTCTTTTGGTTTACTTTTAGTACTAGGCAACGAGCTGCAGGCTGTACTGGAGTACGGCAAAGCGAGTTAACGACGTAATAAAAGATAAACTAAATGACGATGATTTTGCGACGTTCGCCTTTCCTAGCCGATACCGCTAGGAAAGGCGAACTAGTACAGCGTCTATCTCAGTCGTCCTAGCGATGAGCGTGTGACTATTCGACTGAAAGGAGACTATGCCACTGACACTATGAAATGTAAGTTTCTTTGACATAATATCCTCCGTTTTTTTATGGTAGATCGACAAAAAGAACCACATTCTCTTCCCCTGTCAACAGACATAGGGGCGTTGAGAACGCGGTTCCACCCTAATTTATTACTTCATTATTGTTTGATTGTGACCGAAAGCGCCTGTTACTTCTATCCACCGCTCGGCTTGCACCCTCCCGAACTCGCTAAGGCTTCATCAAAATAACCTTCTTTCATGGTCAATAGTATAGCAGAAAAATCAAGCTTTGTCTATTTTTTTAATATGTTATAGACTGTATTGAAGGTCGTCATTTTCTGGATTTGTTCCGTCTGCTGGAGTGCTGTTTCTTGTTGTTGCATTAGTTGATTGTATTGATTTTCTTGATGGAAAAGATTTAGGGCTTCTTGAAGCGTTCTAGCTCGTCCCTCATTAACATATATCCGCATGGTGTCAAAAAAGAAGGAGGAACTGTTTTGAGCTTGTTGCTGAATAAGAGGATGTTCCCCTGCCTTTTGAAAATGCCAATCTATACAGGCTTGAGCTTCCTGTTTTTCTTTTTGAATATGAGATAGTTCTACCTTCTTTCTTTCGTTCTTGGCTATTTTTAATAAAATATCCTAGACCCAACATCAATACTATGTAAATTAGAAGCATATGGGCATTCTTTAAGCCATAGGACAGCAGTTCACCTACAAATAAGAACAGAAGGAACCCTAAAATCCACCATAAGTAGTTGCCTTTTTTCCGCCTCTCAACTTCGGAAATCTCCAGAAATTGAAACCACCTATTTGCTCCCTCTAATTTACTCATCAAGATAGCCGCATCGTAGAGGTACCAGCTCAATTCATTCATGTTAAATTGTGCAAAAAATCCAATTCCATAAACCGATTGATACCACTTTTCAGAGGTCATTACTTGACTAGTCAGATGCCGAAACCTTTCAAAATTTCCTGCTTTCTCGCCTAATTCATCAACGGCCTTCTTATCTTCCGGCGACAACTCAATCTTATTCATAAGGTAGAGCTCATAGGTCGGCGCTTCCTTAGCACGATCATTTTTATAGCCATTTGGAATATCGTAATGTCGATATTCTTCAACAATTTTGTTTTTCTTTTGTAAATTTTCAGCCTTAAATTTCTCGATTAGTTGCAAATCCTCTTGATCTAGCATATTTCCTCCAAAACTTATCTATGTTCAATCCATTTATGATAGCAATTTTTACACTGATAATATGTTTCAGCCTGCTTGCCACTTGAAAACACTAAACCAGAGTGATTATCTCCAATTTTAACAACCTGATAATTTCCACATTTCGGACACATATCTTTCGCCCCTTTTTTTACTTTTTAGGAAGGCTTGGCTGTAAAGTCAAGCCTTGTTATACTAGTATAACAAGCGATTTGTCAAGTAAAAAGTTGATTTTCTGGAGCTAAATTTCCTTATGATATTCTCCAAATCACAGAAAAACTGCCTAAATTTCACTAATATTCAGAAATTCTTCAAATTTTAGCAAAAACATTGAAATTTCTAGTTTTTACTATATAATATATAATGTATTATTTTGTTATTTATAGCAAGGAAGTCTCATGAAATCATCAAAAAGCGAATTTCTTTATTTCTTTCTCAGCGTGCTCGTCTTGGGAGCGTTAGCCGCTCTCTACCTAGTATTTGGGCGTAACTACGGTAGCTATCAAGTTAAAACATCAGAACCTACACAGGTTTCGACCGCAAAAGAAAACACTGAAAGAGAAATAACACCCGAAGAAAAGCAACTAGCTGAATTGGAAACTGCCATTGCAGATTTGGAAAAAGCACCAAACAACGAAAAACTGACCAGCCTCCAAGGACAAGTATCAAACGTAGCCGACCAAGGTAAAAAAGCAGAGCTTCAAAAACGACTTGACGCTATTACCACCGAATTAGCTAATCAAACAGCCGCCGAGACAGCTGTTGCTAATGCAGAAGGCTACCAAGTTCTCTATAACGTTGAAGTTGCTCAAAACGCTATCAACCTCGTAACCAATGAAGGTAAGAAAGCAGAGCTTCAAAAACGACTTGACGCTGTCTCAGCTGCTATTCAAGCTGCCACTCAAAACACCTACGTTGAAACAAGCTTTGCAAGCACTGAAACAGCCACTCAATAATTAAAAAAAATTGACACCTGCTTTTTTGAACAGGTGTCTTTTCTTATCAAAAATACCACTGGGGATCTTTTTAAACAATTTCATAACCCATCAAGAGGCCACCTTCTTCAGCATAGAAGGAACAGAGTCCAGATGTTGGAATAGCTTGGATATCTGCGTCTGGAAACTTATCCTGAATGGCTTCACGAACTTGCTGGCAGATTTTATCATTACTACGGTGAGCAATAATAGCTTTCCCCCCCTGGTAACCAGCTTTTAGCATTTCCTCAACTGTTGCCGCAACCGCCTTTTTCTGCCCACGAGGCTTTTGAAGAAGTTCTAGTTTGCCTTCCGAACTTGCTTCACCAACCATACGGATATTGAGAAGTCCCACAACTTTCCCTAGCAACTTACTCAGACGACCATTTTTGACTAAATTATCAACCTTTGCAAGGACAAAAATTAATTTAGTTTTTGCCTGATAAGCGGCAATCCCAAGAACAACTTCGTCAAAGCTCAATCCTTTTCCAATCAAAGTATTTGCATGAGTCACCAAGAGGTCAATCTCCCCCCCAGCTGACAAACTATCGATAATATGAATATTAACATTTGGATGATTCTCAAGAAACATTTCTTTAGCTACACGAGCACTATTATAGCTACCTGATAATCCACCTGTAATGGTGAAAACTAGGATATTTTGAGCTCCTTCAAAGGCTTTAACATACGCATCTGGACTTGGGCAGGCAGAACTTGCTGCAGCAGACGAGGCGTACATGCTTTCCATCATGTGGTCAATATCGAGACCGCCATCGTCCACATAGACCTCAGAACCAATTTGAATGGTTAGAGGAACCGAGACAAACTGGGCACCTGCTGCTAGATTTTCTAATTCTCTAAAGTCACAGCCTGAATCGGCTACAATTTTCCAAGTCATTGTTCTCCTCCAAGAGATTTATTTTAATTTTCAAACTATATTCAGTATAGCATAGTCCCAGAATTTTTTCCAGCCTCAGCTACAGCAAGGCGTGGTCTTCGATAGCTCGGGCAACACCTGCTTGGTCACAACTAGCCGTTTCAAATTTTGCCATTGCTTTGACTTTGTCACTAGCATTTCCCATTGCCACACTGACACCGGCAAAAGCTAGCATTTCAAGGTCATTATCAGCATCCCCAATAGCCATGACCTCATCTGGAAAAAAGCCCAGCTCTTCAGCTAATTTCGCTAGAGCACTTGCTTTTGTCACACCTGCTGGCATTGCTTCAAAGATATAGGTTTGACTGCGTACGGTACTGAAAATTTCTGATAACTTGGCTCCTTGTTCAGCTTGAAAAAGGTCCAATTCTTCTTTTTCACCCAAGTACATGGCTTGAAAAATAGGTTCATGGTCAAAAACAGTTTCAAGCGTCACAGGTTTAGCCTCTGTAAAGACCAGCCCTGCATCGTAAGCTACGATATCTGGAACCTTATCTTCCAAAACCGTGTATCCTTTCTGATCCGCAAAGGTCAGATAAACTCCAGGGTAGTCTGCGCTAGCTTTTGCCAAAAAGGCTACATCCTCATGAGAGAGCTCAGAATAAGACTGCAAACTCCAGTCCGAAGTATGATGAACTGAGCAACCATTGTTTAAGATAGCATATTCATCATGTCCGGCAAAATCCAGTTGCTCAAAGTAAGGAATGACCCCGGGTTGCATGCGACCTGTACAAATCACCACTTTAATCCCCGCTTCTGCGGCCTTACGAATAGCTAAAATATTATCAGCTGGAATCTTCTTGTCATGATTTAACAGAGTTCCGTCCATATCAATTGCAATTAGTTTTATCATAGCATTACCTCGTTTATTCAACTCTATTATAGCATAGAATAAAAAGCGGTACAGCAAAATCTTACCAATCCCACCATCTTTCTTCTCTTTCTTTTTTGTTAAAAATGGCAGAGCTACTTAGTCCATTTGACTTTGGGCAGATGCCAGTTTCGTTTGACGCTATAGACGCGAAGAGCTGCCACGGCAATGACCAAGAGGTAGTAGGCGATTTCACCTTGAACCACATGAAAATGAATAAGTACTGCTACCACGATTGACCAACCTGCATAGATTTCACTTCTCAAGATACCTGGTTTTCGCCCCGCCAGTAAATCTCGAACAACACCGCCTCCAGTTCCAGTCAAGACAGCTGCCACAATAACGGCACTCAGAGGCTGTCCAAGTTTTTCCGCAAAAATAGCTCCCTGAATGGAAAAAGCCGCAAGCCCAATGGCATCAGTTAGAAGCCCTGCTTTTTCCCAGTGACGAGTCACGAACTGAGGCATAAGAATTAGCAAAATCATGGCAATCAAGGCGGCATTAAAGCCCATCCCTTGACTCCAAAGGGCAGACATGGGCAGTCCAATCAAGAGATTCCGGATGGTACCACCACCAAAGGCCGTCATGAAGCCCAAAACAAAAATTCCTAAAATGTCGAAATCCTCTTCCACTGCAACGATAGCTCCTGACAAAGCAAACGCAACTGTGCCAATCAAACTCAAAATATTCCAAAAAGTACCATCCATAAATTAAGAAACCTAGAGCAAGTTTGCTCTTTTGTCATCCCTTTCTAAACACCCAAATCACGAGTGTTTTCGTTTCAGCTTTCCTAGTTTACCATTGTTTGGCGAGAAAGAAAAGACCTACAAAAAATTAAAAAGAGATCGCATTTTTAGGCGATCTCCTTCAAAATTAAAGCTCGTCTCCCAGTTCAAACTTTGTTCCCTTTAAAGCCCCTTTGAGCAAGAATTTCAAAGCTTTTCCTTCGACTGTGACTTGCTTTTTGTCTAAATCTACTTGAACAGACTTGACGCCCGGAACCTTAGAGAGTTTTTCAGTTACTGTTTTGACACAGCCGTCGCATTTCATGCCTGAGATGTGATATGTTTTCATTTGTTTTTTCCCTTCTAACTTTTATAAACAATGGTGTTGGTGCTCAAAGTCGGACTTGTCGCACTCAATGGCTGACTCGATAATCGCATTTTCCTTAAAGAGATGATGCACCTGATCACGCACAAGAGGACTAGGCACACCTTCTGACACCTGGATATGCACCATAGCAATATGATGATGACCATCAATGGACCAGACGTTAAGTTGATTGATTTTTTCCATACCTTCTATAGATAAAAGCTGCGCTTCTAACTTTTCCAAGTCCAGACTAGCCGGTCGTTTCTCTAAAAAGATGGTCAAGTTCTTGATGAATTTTGGCAGGGCTTTTGATAAGATAAAGACCGCAATAGCCACGGACAAGAGAGGATCCAAAAAGTTCCAATCTGTGAACTGTAAAAGGATAGATACAAGAACAACCGCCACCCAGCCTAAAATATCTTCTAAAAAGTGCAAGCTGAGCACCGATTCCTGCTCAGAATGCTCCCCATCAAGCATACGACTAGCTAAGAGATTAACGACAATAGCAATAACTCCCAAAACCAGCATCCCTCGACTGTTGACAGGCTCTGGATGAAATAGCTTGCTGACATTTTCAAAGATGACTAAAGCAGAGCCCACAATTAAGATAACCGAGGTCATCATAGCCCCCAAAAGGCTAAAGCGTAGATAACCCAGTGTGTACTGACTATCCTTGCCACGCTGCGACAGCTTTTCAAAATAATAGGACAAACCAATAGCCAAGGCATCCCCAAAATCATGAATGCTATCTGCCAAAATAGCGCTGGAATTAAAAAGAATACCAAAGATAAATTCCAAAATGGAGAAACCCAGATTGGCAATAAAGGCGATAAAGATAGACTTACTCGACCCAGACTGATGAGAATGATGATGTGACATAATCTCCTCCTAAATTTTTTTCATCTTTAGGCGCAGGCTATTAGCCACAACAGACACCGAGCTAAAACTCATAGCAAGACCTGCCAGCATTGGATTGAGCAAGGGGCCGCCAAAGAGATGAAGAATACCCATAGCAACTGGAATAGCTAGGACGTTGTAGATAAAGGCCCAGAAAAGATTTTCCTTAATAGCTGTCAGAGTCACTCGACTAACTTTCAAAGCCTTTGTCACATCCATCAGCTCCGGCTTCATGAGAATGATGTCCGCAGATTCGATTGCGATATCTGTACCAGTTCCCATGGCAATTCCAATATCCGCCGTTGCGAGAGCAGGGGCATCATTGATACCATCACCCACCATAGCCACGCGCTTGCCTTGAGCTTGCAAGTCAGCAATCACCTTAGCTTTTTGGTCAGGCAAGACTTGACTAATGACCTGATTAAGACCTGCCTTTTGGGCAATAGCTTGCGCGGTTGCCTCATTGTCACCCGTGAGCATAATAACATCTAGCCCTAACTTTTTAAGTTTTGAAATCGCTGCGCGTGCATCTGACTTCAGTTGATCGGCTATCCCCATTAGCCCCACTAGATGACCATCAACTGCTGCCAAAACTGGGGTCTGACCATCTGCTGTTAAGTTTTCAAAATCAGCTTTGGCCTCTAACCAGTCGATGCCCGCTTTTACCATCAAGGCTAGATTGCCGACCAAGAGTTCGTGTCCTAAGACGCGCCCTCTTAAACCAAAGCCCGCTAAAGACTCAAAGTCTTCAACCTCTATCAAATCTAGATTTTCCCGCTTAGCTTTTTGGACAATAGCAGAGCTAATCGGATGCTCAGATAGGCTTTCTAATGAAGCAACTAGTTGCAAGACAGCTTGGCTATTGTCATAAGTATAGAAAGAAACCATCTCTGGCTTGCCCTCAGTAAGGGTACCTGTCTTGTCAAAGACGATTGTGTCCACTTGGTGGCTAGTCTCAAGGCTATCACCCGACTTGAAAAGAATACCATGTGAGGCAGCCAATCCAGTCCCCACCATAATAGCAGTCGGTGTAGCCAACCCCAAAGCACAAGGACAAGCAATCACTAGAACCGCCACAGCCACCGTCATAGCAAAGGTAAAGGACTCACCACCTAAGAAATACCAAGCCAAACCAGAAAGAGTTGCAAGAGCCATGACTACTGGAACAAAAATTCCAGACACCTTATCGGCAATCTTGGCGATTGGCGCCTTGGTTTGCTGAGCATCTTCGACCAATTTAATAATCTGGGCAAGAAGGGTCTCATCACCTAACTTTTCAGCCACAACGGTCAGAGAACCTTGCACATTAATCGAGCCACCGAAAACCCTATCTTCAGTTGATTTTTCAACAGGGAGAGACTCTCCCGTCAACATGGATTCATCAACCGAAGAGCTACCCGCGATAACCTTGCCATCCACTGCTATCTTTTCCCCAGGACGCACGATAATCTGGTCTCCTAGAACCACTTGATCAATCGGAATAGTCAGCTCCCGACCGTCGCGCAAAACACGTGCTTCTTTAGCTGACAAATGCATCAGTTTCTTGATAGCCTCAGAAGTCCTACCCTTTGACAAGGTTTCAAAAAATTTCCCTAAGGTAATCAAGGTCAAAATTACCGCTACCGACTCATAGTAAAGGTCGTGAGCAAAGTGGTGGTGGCCAGCCAGCACATGATAAGTGCCATAAAGACTGTAAAAAAAAGCTGCACTGGTCGCTACTGCCACCAGACTATCCATGTTAGGATGGCCTTTCACAAGCGAGCGAAAACCATTGCTGTAAAACGACCAACCAATCAGCATGACCGGCAAGGTTAAAAGCAACTGACCGACCGCAAAAATTGCTGGCGCTCCTTCATGGCTCAACCATGCTGGTAAAGGCAAACCAATCATCGAGCCCATAGAAATATAAAGAAGGGGCAAAGTAAAGATTGCCGACCAAATTAACTTTGTCTTCATCCCTGAGAGGCGCTGTCCCTCCCTTTCTTCCTGACTCAGTTCTTTACCTTCCACAAAAATGTGGGCATCATAACCAGCGTCAAGGACTGCTTGCTCTATCATCTCCTGGGAAACTTTTTGATTATCAAAATCTACAGACATCTTTTCCGTTGTCAGATTGACCACAGCCGAATCAATGCCATCTAGTTTTTTTACCGCATTTTCCACATTAAGAACACAGGAAGCGCAAGTCATCCCATCAATTACAAAGGTTTCTTTCACATTAGCCATAAGTTCCCTCCCCATGGTGAGCACAGCGGCATTGTCCCGGCACACAGTTGCATACTATTTTCTCCACAGCATTTTCTTTTTTGGACAATAGCAAAGCTTCTAAAGAGGCAATGTCTGATAAAGTCATAGGCATTTTCTCCATCAGATAAGCGATTAGACCGCTATGCTCGGTCACGCAAATCCGTTCAAGGACACTATCTATCTCGTCACGATGGGCCTGATTTTCCGAAATTTCCGCCTTATAAACAAATGCTCTGCCTTGGCGTTGACTAGAGACCAATCCCTTATCAACTAAACGACCAAGCAGAGTCTTGATCGTCGAATCCGACCAAGAAAACCTAGCTCCCAAGACGTCAATAATCTCTGAGCTTCTAGTGTGACCCTTGGCCCAGATGACTCTCATGACTTCCCACTCAGAATCTGAAATCTTATACATCCAATCTCCTTTCAAATTATATTTACATTTGTAAATATATTATACCTCATACTCGCGGAGAATGCAAACGATAAATCTACATTTGTAAACAAATTCAAAAAAGAAAATTCTAGCTTTGCTAGAATTTCTCTGCTAATGTTGTTTATGCTGTCTTTTTAACGCTAACGATTTTGACCTCGTAGCTTCCATTTGGTGACTCAATAGTCGCAGTATCACCTTTTTTCTTACCGATCAGGGCTTGAGCGATTGGACTCTCATTAGAAATTTTACCTGAGAAGATGTCCGCACCAGCAGCACCTACGATATGGTAAGTGTCCGTGTCAGATGTACCAATTTCTTGAACGACAACAGTCTTTCCGATAGCCACTTCGTCTTTAGCGATAGCATCACTATCAACAATTTCAGCATAACGAATTTTAGTTTCAATCGTAACGATTTGACCTTCAATAAAAGCCTGCTCGTCTTTAGCTGCATCGTACTCAGAGTTCTCTGAGAGATCTCCGTATGAACGAGCAATTTTAATACGTTCAACAACTTCTGGACGACGAACCAATTTAAGTTCTTCTAATTCTTTTTCAAGTTGCTCTTTTTCAGCAAGGGTCATAGGGTAGGTTTTTTCAGCCATATTTTCTCTTTTCTTATTTTTAATCTTTTTAGTTGTTTAGTTTGCTGTTAACATATTTTTCAACATTTGCCGAATGTTCTTCATAACTTTCAGCAAAATAAACAGCACCAGTTGTGACATCAGCCACAAAGTAATAGTATTTAGTGTTAGCTGGATTGATGGTTGCTAAAATGGCAGACATCCCTGGGCTATCAACTGGACCTGGCATGAGACCAGTGTTCAAGTAAATATTATAAGGAGAATTGATGCTAGTGTCAACAGCAGCATCCTCTGCCAAGGTCGTCTTCTCGCCAAGCTTATCCATAGCATAAAGAATAGCAATATTACTTTGAAGAGGCATTCCGATATTCCAACGATTGTAGAAGACACTTGCAATCATTTCACGATCATCATCCGTAGCTCCCTCTTTTTCAACCAAAGAAGCCATGGTCAGAACTTGATTAACGGACATGCCACTGTTAGTGATACTAGCATAGTAAGGTGACAGATTACTATCCATAGCCGCCAACATTTGGTCAACAATCTCCCTAATAGTGGTGCCTTCATAATAATCGTAAGTAGCTGGGAAAAGATATCCTTCTAACCGATACTTCACGTCCTTAGCTTCTGGTAGGCTGTCCAACAGTTTGGGATACTTCTTGACCATTTCAGCAATAAAGCTTTCGTCCTGCACAGTAGCCATAAATTCTTCTGCTTTAAAGGGAGTTTTGTCCGTAGTTTCCTCGGTATTGGCATTTAAAGTAACAGACTCAGAAATTTGTTTGAGGGTATAACCTTCAGGTACTGCTATTTTCCCCAAAACGGGCTTTTGAGGTTCAGCCGTGCCACCTTCTTGCAGGTACTTGGCAATGTCATCTAATGACATGCTCTTTTGGAAGTTGTAATAACCGCTTTGGAAATTGCTATAATTTTTAAATTTAGTGTAGAAATTAAAGACTGTGGAGTCCTTAATAACTCCATTGTCCTCCAAAATCTTACCAATCAGTTTGTTCCCAGAACCAGATGGAATTTCCACCTGAATATAGTTTTTATCTTTGCTATCCAAAGGTGCGATGGCGCTAGTGACATAGCGATAAGTGAAAAAGCCTCCCGCTAAAATAACTAAAACCAAAAGACTAACAAAAACGGTCGAAATCTTAGCTGCAAGGCGATTCGTTTTCCTGCGACTTTCTCGGCTCATTTCTTTTACTCCTACTTCTTCAATATCATCATAATCCAGCTCCTTAGAGTTGGACTCTTTGGCTTGTGTCTGCCACACAGATAGTTCCTCATCTGATGGCAAGTCATGATTTTGAACCAGCTCCCTAAGATTTGGCTGTTCCTTGGTTGCTTCTATGTTGTCACTTATTTCTCTTTCGGAAGAAAGGGCTGCGCTATTAATATCTTCCTCTGTTTCAACCGTGTCCATTGCTTCTGAATTTTCAATTTCATGCGCCAGACGGACTTCCTCTGGATCACCAACCAACTGTTGATCAACTTGAGAATCTAAATTCTTGGAAACCTCCTCGGACGGCTCAGTATTCAATGAAAAAGACTCAAGTTCTGCTACATCCTGATCAAGTTCAAACGTTGAGTCATCATAATTTGTTGAAACAGACCTAGACATTTCTTCTGTCTCGGTGTTTACATCTTGTGGCTGATGTTCTTTTGCCTTTACTGCTTGTTGCCATTCTTGGTATTGACGTTGACGTTCTTGCTTGGCTGCGGCTAAGTCTGCTAAGATTTTTTCCTTAAAACTCATCCCGTCAATATTTGCGTGAACATCCTTGTCCTTATTCGTCTCGGTCAAGCTTTGCCCTCCTCATATTATCACTCGCCATTATATCTTAAAAAGCGCTTGGAATCAACTGTTTAGGGCTTTTTCGACTATTTCCAAGAGATTTTTTGAACATTTTCTCATTTTTTGTCAATGGATGGGTTTTCCCAGACCAAGTTATACCAAGAGGCACCACCGTGAGTGGACTCAGATTCTCCCTCATCAGAAAAGCCATTAGCTTCATAATAAGCAATCAAATAATCATGACAGGTCAGGGTAATGCCTGCTCGTTTTTGAGCGACAGCTAGGTCTTTTAGGGCAGCAAGCAGGGCAGTTCCAACGCCTTGCCCTTGGAATTTTTTAGAGACTGACAAGCTCGTCACAGCTATAAAACCACCCTGCTCCGAATTGGCAACAACTTGGTGAAAGAGGTCATCGCTGAGATAACGCTGAGAAACCGCTGGTCCTACCACGTACCCCGCTACCTGACCCGCAATTTCAGCTACCAGAAAAGTGTCGCTCAGATGCTCAATACGGTTACGTAAATCTGCTGGCGTCGCCGCTTCCTGAGCTGAAAAATTTCCCGCTTCGATCTGACAAATCTCCTCCCAATCCTCAGGAATCACATATCTAATCAGCATGGTCAATGTCATCTTTTCCCTTCTTTAGTGTTAAAAGGAAAAGGCTAGAACTAGGTCCTGCCCTTTCGTCTGATATAAAGTGAAATCACTCGCCAATACCAGAATCTACTGGTTATTTTTGCTTAGGTTTGACAAAAGTTCTTCGAAAGAACGCTCATAAAGCTGAATATCGCCAGCTCCCATGAAAACATAAACAGCATTGTTATGATCGAGAAGCGGAGAGACGTTCTCAACGGTTACAACAGTTGCCGGCTTATGAATTTTAGCAGCCAGATCTTCCACCTTGACATCACCATTGTCCACCTCGCGAGCTGAACCGTAAATCTGAGCTAGATAAACCGCGTCAGCCTCATTCAATGCAACTGCAAACTCATCCAAGAGAGCGATCGTCCGAGTAAAGGTATGAGGTTGGAAAATAGCTACAATTTCCTTATCTGGGTATTTTTGACGAGCTGCATCAAGTGTGGCAATAATTTCAGTCGGATGGTGAGCAAAGTCATCAATAATCACTTGGTCATTGATGATTTTCTCAGTAAAACGACGCTTAACACCAGAGAAGGATTTAAGATGATTAGCCACTAGAGCCATATCAAAGCCAGCTACATAAAGGTTGGCAATAACAGCTGTTGCGTTAAGAATATTATGTTTTCCAAAAGCCGGAACATGGAAAGTCCCTAGAATTTTACCATCATGTCTGACCTTGAAATCCGAACCATTTGTAGTACGAACCAAATCATAAGCAATAAAGTCGTCATTATCTTCAAAACCGTAATAATATATTGGCGCATCAGAGGTAATCTTGCGCAAGTATGCGTCTTCTCCGTAGAGGAAAAGTCCTTTAGTCACCTGCTTCGCATAGTCATTAAAAGCATTGAAAACATCGTCCACGCTAGTAAAATAATCTGGGTGGTCAAAATCAATATTGGTAATGATAGAGTATTCTGGGTGGTAAGGCATGAAATGGCGCTCGTATTCGTCTGACTCAAAGACAAAATACTGAGCTTTTTCAGAACCACAACCTGTTCCATCACCAATCAGGTAAGAAGTATCCGTAATGTTTTTCAAAACGTGAGACAATAGACCAGTCGTTGATGTTTTTCCGTGGGCACCTGCCACCCCCATGCTAGTAAATTGGCGCATAAAGTTACCAAGAAACTCATGATAACGTTTGAACGGCAAGCCTTTGGCGATAGCCGTATCGATCTCGATATTTTTACCTTCTTTAAAAGCGTTTCCTGCAATCAATTCGACATCTTCTGTGATGTTTTCAGCTGAGAAGGGCAAAATCGGAATCCCCGCCTGCTCAAGTTCACGTTGCGTGAAATAATACTTTTTCACATCTGAGCCCTGCACCTTGTGACCCATTTGGTGAAGCATAAGAGCAAGGGCGCTCATACCTGAGCCTTTGATTCCAATAAAATGATAATTTTTTGTCATGATGAGTAAGATATGAAAGAACTTGATTTCTACAAACAAGTCCAGTGTCCAGTCAAACTGAACGTATCCCTTTCTAAAATTCTAAATAGAGACGTCAAATTAGTCTAAGCGATTAAGATTGAGCTCTTGAGCCACCCGATGTTCCTTGCGGCTTTGGTTTTCTTCGTAATTATAAATTTGGCTTTTTTTCAAGAAGTCGTAGGAATTTTTATGCTTCTTAGGGACATCCTCAGTCTGACCTGGCACATAAGTCCTTGGTAACTCAGCTAAAATATAGCTATCTTGCTGCAAATTACTAGCTACACGCGCTAGACCAGTCAGTCCTTCCTTGACCTGCACCAATTTAGCAGTCGGCGCTTGCTTGACTTCTTTTTTGAAAGTTGGTTTGACCGATTTCTTAGACTCCTTAGCTAGGAACGCTTGACGCTTCTGCTTAACATCACGTCTAGCTTCCTGGCGCGCCTGAGAAGCGTAGGACTTACCAGCTTCAATCGTTGCTACACGATCTGGAGCCGTTGCTTGAACCTCTGCAACGTCCTTTACAAACTGATAGTCTCTGGTCACATCCTGATAATCCTTATCCTGATAATCACCATGGATGTTCGTAATCAAATCCTCATTATCATATAAGGCCATTTGCTTCAGCGGGCTGACAACTGGTTCATCATCCGCCACAAGAGGAAATCGTTTCACAGAATCACCTTTCTAATCGGTCATTTTACATACTAACGCCGACTGACAATAGTAGCACACCTATTATAAACTAAATTTACTATTTTATCAAAAGTAAAAAGACGAACATGGAATCCGTCTTAAAAGTAAAGTTTGATTCAGAGAGCCATCATACCATCCAATTCAAAAATCTTCTACATAACGTACCGAACAAATATAATCCTCAGCACGAATAATAATATTTCTATTCGTATCAAGATAAGCACCCCAAAAAGGGGTACGAGCTTTCAGCCTTATTAACGCATATAAACATTTGATTTTTATTTCAAACAGATGTAAAATAAATCTGAAAAAATAGGGAAAACTCAATTTAAATAAGGAGGCTCAGTTTTCTATATAACATCTCCACTGTATAAAATAACATACAAACATTAGGAGACCAACTGTGAAAAAAATCATTAAACAAATTACCTTTTTATCGCTATTATCTATACTTTTCAATGCAAGCGCACCCCTACTTACTTTAACGGTAAATGCAGATGAAATCAAGAGTGAGGAAATTACAGAAATTGATAGCTATATAGAAAATCAGATAATCACTAACAATGAAAGTGCTCCAATAAAAATAGAAGAACGTAGCGCGACAGGCGCTATAGCAATCTTTTTTGGAGGAATGGTTGTTGGTTGGGTTATAGAGGGTACAATAAAGTATGCGACAGGAAAAGCACCTTCTGAATGGGTTGCTTGGGGATTAGGTAAGGTTCACAATTATATTTTACAACAAGTAAGAAATGGCGCAAGGCAAGTTGTCGTTCCAAAAAGTGGTCCATACACATGCCCTGGAGTCGTCATAGATCATTCAGGAATGTGTCCATAGATGAATCAAAGACCTTCAAAAAAAATGTTACAAATCTTTATTTTAGGTATAATTGTAGGGCTATTCATAATCCCATTACTTAGACCATATATGCTTGATTGGCTAAAAGCTATATTTGGTTAACAACGATAATCTTATTTAACCAAAAGAGTTTTCCCTTTTATTTAAAATTATATTTTTCAAAAATAGAGACAAAAAAAGCCCTAGAAGGGCTTTTTTTGTGAATTGAATTGTTTCTTTATTACTATAAAGAAGCAATTTCAACCCTATGCTAGCTCTCTTACTTTTAGCTAATTCCTAAAATCTCTTTAATGTCCTCAACGCTCAGGCTACTACGACTTTCATTGCCATCAAGAACAGTGGTGACCAGATTTTTTTTATTTTCTTGAAGCTCAAGAATTTTTTCCTCAATCGTTCCCTTACTAATCAGACGGTAAACTTCAACATTTTCCTTTTGCCCCAGACGATGGGCACGACTTATAGCCTGCATTTCCACTGCTGGATTCCACCAGAGGTCAATGAGAATCACCGTATCAGCCCCAGTCAGGTTGAGGCCGACACCTCCCGCTTTTAAGGATATTAAAAAGACATCCTTAGCTCCCTTATTGAAGGCTCGTGTCATATCCTGACGCTCTTTAGCTGGCGTTGAGCCTGTAAGTTTATAGGCTGTCATATTCAGATCCGAAAGCTCTGTTTCCACTAAATCCAGCATTCCTCTGAATTGCGAGAAGATGAGAGCACGTTTGCCATTTTCTTTGATTTGGGATAAAAGCTGACGCAGGCTCTCCAATTTTCCACTGTCACCCTCATAATCCATAAAAAGTTTTGGAGTATCACAAATTTGACGCAGTCTGGTAATACCAGACAAAATTTCTATTTTGCGACCATTGATTTGATCATCTGTTGCCCCACGGACAGATTCCTGCATCTGCCGAAGCTGTGCCAGATAAACCGCCTTCTGTTCAGAAGTCAACTCATTTGGATAGGTCATTTCAATCAAATCAGGCAATTCAGGCAGAACATCTTCCTTGCGACGTCTGAGAACGAAAGGCTTGATAAAACGAGCCACTTCCTTAGCTGATAACTTAAGAAAATCCTTCTTGCCTGGCAAAAAGCCCGGCAAAACAATTTGAAAAATGGACCAAATTTCCAAGAGATGATTTTCAATTGGTGTCCCAGATAGAGCAAAGCAGTGCTTAACCTCAAAATCTCTCAGATGTTGAGCAATCTTGGTCTGACTGTTTTTCATGACCTGAGCTTCGTCTAAAATCAAATAATCATACGTAGCCTTGCTGTATTCCGAAAAATCCTGACGGAAAGAGGCGTAGCTGGTTACGATGATCTGATGTCCCTCAGCAATCAAAAGCTCTCTCTGAAACTTGTGTCCATAAGAAACCACTACATCAAGATTTGGTGTAAACTTGGCAAATTCATCCTTCCAATTGTAAATCAGGCTGGAGGGGGCTAAAATCAAAACCTTGTCCTTACCCGATAAGCGACCAGACAAAAAAGCAATGGCCTGAAGCGTTTTCCCAAGCCCCATATCATCAGCTAAAATACCACCAAAACCATAATGAGCAAGCATAGACAGCCACTTCACCCCCAGTTGCTGGTAGTCACGAACCTGCGCCTGAACCTTAATTGCTGGCAGAGCAAAGTTTTCTGGATGCCTGAGGTCAAAGGCCAAAGCTTTAAAACTCTCAGTGAAGGAAACCTGTTCATTATCCTTAAAAACTTCCATGAGCTGAAAGGCTGAGGCCTGATTGATACGGACATGACCCTGCTCTAGTTTTTTGTTGCGTAGATTTTTCAGAACTTGACTGATTTTTCGCGTCGCGTCATCAAAGATGACCAAATTCCCAGTTTTTCCCACAAAATAAGGAGCTTGAGTCATCAAAGCAAACAGAGCGTCATCAACATCACTAGCCTCTACTCCATCAAAATCAAAACTAATATCCAAAAGTCCACCCTGTCGATCAATGGTCAACTTAGGAGGTTGTGAAAACCCTCGCTCAGCCAAACTTTCTGATAAGGTTACCTGACCCAGTTTTTCTAAACGCGGTAAGGTTTGGCTGAAAAAGCGATAGACTTCCTGTGGGGTCGACAGATTTTTCTGACTGGAAAAGCCCAGTGGAAAACCTTCTTCTCGCAAAACACGAATAATCTTCTCCTCTTTTTTAAAGTGACTGGTAAAAGGTAGCTGGTTGAGTTCATCTCGACTAGATACTCTGACACTTCCGTAATCAAAGGTCATACGAAGTAAAAGTGTCTCCTCCCCTAGCATTTCTAAAAAAAAGAGGACATTAAAATCCCGTATTTCAAAGGACTTAGGCGCCTTGACCTGACCGAGAGTCTTGAAATCCAAGAGGCTGGTAGCCAATTTGGCTTGATCATCCAAATCAAAATGCAGGTGTTTTTTTAAATCAGCACCGATAGGCAAGCTAGTCAAAGCCTGCGCAATTTTCTGCTGACGCCGACTGAGACGATAAAAAATCCCTCCATAATAAAGATAGGCAAAATTAAAGAAAACCTGAGCCTGCTTCTCAGCCACAATCAACTCCAGAAACTGTCGATGAACCAGAACCTCAAACTGATAAAGACCACTTTCTGCCGACAAATCGTCAAAAAGAAGCTGGTGAAAATGAGCACCTTTTAGCTCAAGACTAAAATCATAAAGATTTTGAAGCAGTTCCACCCCCTCTTCAAAAAAACCAGCAGGAAGATTCAAATAACGCCCCTGGCTTGGAAAAAGTCGCTCCTGATTGGAACGATCTCCCTCCGGCAACAATTTCCACAAAAAATGAATCAGCCTCTGGCTTTGCTCATCAAACTGAATAAAAGAAAGTGGCTCAAAATACCCCTTACCAATCTGGTAAGAAGTTTCCTTTTTTACCGACTGCAAAAAACTGACAATATCACGAACCACATAAGCTCGGTCGTCTGGCAGCCGATTAAGACGCAAGGTCCAGTGAATTTCCCTACTATAAAAAGCCTCCGCCCCCTCAGCGGACAGACGATATTTGACGCGATCATCCTCATTCATGACAAGGCCATCCAAAAAAAGCGAGCCAAAAGAGGTTTCCTCCCTTTTAACTTCCTGCTCTTTTTCTTTGGAGAAAAGCTGCGCAGCCAAATCTTTTCCCTCAGGATCATTTTTAAAGAAGGCCTCAACAGCTGCTAAATGCTTACAGTAACCTTTCCCGGCAAAGAAATCACAACTACAGAAAATCAAACTGTCATCTTCAGCAAATGTTAACTCTTGGTCTCCCACTTTCAAAAGCAAACCGTCATCTTTTTTCGACAAAAAAGAAACCTTTCCCTCCTCAAAAAGGGAAATGCCAGCATTTCTCACTCGTCCCGGAATTAGTTTTGCCATACCATACCACCTCTATACACTTAAAGCACAAGAACCATCAGACCGTTCACGTCGTTAAACAGCATTTATCTATCCCACTATTATAGCAAATTTCAGCCTCTTTTTCAGCTTAAAAATGCATGACAAAAAGATTGGGTATTCCCAATCTTCCTACTCTAATATTTTCTAAATCTCTGATAACGTTCCTCTAGCAACGTTTCCGTATCTAGTTGGCTGAGCTCATCAAAGGTTTCAATGAGGTGATGTTTTAAATCCTCAACAATCTCACTTGAAAAGTAGCCTCGTTCAGCAATCACCTTATCAATGATGTTCATGTTGAGCAGTTCGCCTGCAGTGATTTTCATTAGTTCTGCCGCCTCGGATGCTCGACTACCATCCTTCCACAAAATGGAAGCGAAGCCCTCTGGGCTCAAGATTGAATAGACTGTGTTTTCTAGCATCCAAACCCTATCTGCCACAGCCAGCGCCAGCGCTCCTCCAGAACCACCCTCGCCGATGATGACTGCGATAATTGGCACTTTAAGGTCACTCATGTCCATGAGATTACGAGCAATAGCTTCGCCCTGCCCACGTTCCTCAGCACCGACACCTGGATAAGCACCTGGTGTATTGATCAATGTTAAGATTGGACGACCAAATTTTTCAGCCTGCTTCATAAGACGAAGCGCTTTACGATAGCCTTCTGGATGAGGTTGCCCGAAATTACGTTTGAGATTCTCTTGCAGATTTTTCCCTTTTTGGATCCCTATAAAAGTGATAGCCCGACCAGCCAAACGACCAAGCCCACCGACGATTGCTCCATCATCCCCAAATTGACGATCTCCGTGTAGTTCGATAACATCATCAAGAATTAGATGTGCATAATCCAGAGCTGTCAGGCGAGTCTGACTTCTGGCCTCTTTTAAAATGCGTCCTACTGTAGTCATTTTTCACCTCCGTGGAAAGCCACAAGCTGGGCAATGGTAGCCCTCAATTCCAAACGGTTGACAATAGCATCTACAAAACCATGTTCCAGTAAAAACTCCGCCTTTTGGAAACCTTCTGGCAATTCTTCACGAACTGTCGTCTCAATGACTCGGCGTCCAGCAAAGCCCACCAGAGCTTGAGGTTCTGCCAAAATAATGTCTCCCTCCATCGCAAAAGAGGCAGTGACCCCTCCTGTCGTTGGATCAGTTAATATGGTCAGATAAAAATACCCCGCATTTGAATGACGTTTGACCGCAGCTGAAATCTTGGCCATCTGCATGAGGGACATGATGCCTTCTTGCATGCGGGCACCACCAGAAGCTGAAAAGACAACTACTGGCAGAGCCTTCTCAGTCGCAATTTCAAAAAGGCGCGTCAGCTTTTCGCCTACAACTGTCCCCATAGAGCCCATGATAAAATTGGCATCCATGATTGCTATCGCAATACTTGCGCCCCCCACCTTAGCAAAACCAGTCAGTACCGCCTCATCCAGTCCTGTCGCTTCCCTGGTTGCTCTCAGTTTGTCCTGATAATTAGGAAAACGGAGAGGGTCAGTCGTTTCAATACCATCAAAAAGCTCCTCAAAACTTCCGTCATCGATTGTCAGAGCTAGACGCTCCTGAGCCGAAATTCGGAAATTGTAATGACATTTGGGACAAATTTTAGCCGGACCCAAATCCTTCTGGTAAATCATGTGTTTACAAGCAGGACATTTGGCAAAAAGCTCATCAGGAACTTCTGGCGCCTCACGCTCAACCGCCCGCATTATCGAGCGGTTGGGATTGATGCGGATGTATTTTTCTTTTCTATCAAATAATCCCATATCTTCTCCTTAGATTCAAAGTTACAGCCCATGCAATTATTTGGGCAAAACAAGAGCCCTACCACAGGTCCAAACAGGCAGGGCGGTCTAACACTTAATCTAGATTTTTTGTATAAGCTGGTAAAAAAGTTTCCATCAGAAAACTGGTGTCGTAATCTCCAGCAATGACATGACCATCTGAAATAAGGTCTAATTGAAAATCAACATTGGTGACCACACCCTCAATCTCAAGTTCATAAAGGGCGCGTTGCATCTTCATGAGAGCATCAAAACGGTTATCACCATGAACGATGATTTTTGCAATCATAGAATCATAGTAGGGTGGGATAGTATAGCCACTGTAAACCGCTGAATCAACGCGTAACCCCACACCGCCAGATGGTAAATATAAATCTGTAATTTTACCTGGACTTGGTGCAAAATTAAATTTGGGATTCTCCGCATTGATACGACATTCAATAGCATGACCCGAAATTTTAATCTCATCTTGAGTTAGTGAGAGTTCTTGCCCTGCTGCAATTCGAATTTGTTCCTTAACAATATCCACTCCTGTGACAAACTCTGTCACGGGATGTTCAACTTGAACTCGGGTATTCATTTCCATGAAGTAAAATTCACCACTTTTTTCATCAAGAAGAAATTCAATGGTTCCCGCATTCTCGTAGTTGACGGCTTGTGCAGCACGAACTGCTGCTTCCCCAATCTGAGCGCGAAGGGTTTTTCCGATGGCAACAGAGGGTGCTTCTTCTAATACTTTTTGGTTATTTCGTTGCAATGAGCAATCTCGTTCACCCAAATGAATGATATTTCCAAAGGAATCACCCAAAATCTGTACTTCAATGTGGCGAGCTGGATAGATAACCTTTTCAATATACATAGCTCCATTCCCGAAAGCTGCTTGAGCTTCTTGAGAGGCCGATTCAAAAGCTGGCGCTAATTCCTCATGGCTGTTGACTTTGCGAATGCCTTTTCCGCCTCCCCCTGCAGAGGCTTTGAGCATGACTGGGTATCCCAGCTTGTCAGCAATCGCTAACGCTTCATCAGTAGAGAAAACCTCGCCATCAGAACCTGGTATGACCGGCACCTTTGCCTTAATCATTTCTGAACGAGCATTGATTTTGTCACCCATTTTATCCATGACTGCTCCAGAAGGGCCGATAAATTTAATATTCATTTCTTCACACATAGTGGCGAATTTTGAATTTTCACTCAAGAAACCAAAGCCTGGGTGAATAGCCTCAGCCTTAGTCACAATGGCAGCTGACAAGACCGCATTCATATTCAGATAAGAATCTGTTGATTTTGCGGGACCAACACAAACTGCCTCGTCAGCAAGTGCAACATGAAGAGCTTCCTTATCTGCCTCAGAATAAATAGCTACCGTTGCAATTCCCAACTCACGTGCAGCACGAATGATACGCACTGCAATTTCACCACGATTAGCAATTAAAATTTTCTTGAACACTTTACTTTTCTCCTTTTGGAGGTCTAATTACCAATGGCAAAAGTCAAGATTCCGCTAGCTGCTAATTTGCCATCCACCTCAGCTTTAGCCTCAACCACAGCAATTGTTCCACGACGTTTGACAAATTTAGCTGTCATGACTAATTGATCCCCCGGAACGACTTGTTTTTTGAACTTAACCTTGTCCATACCCGCATAAAAGACCAACTTGCCTTTATTCTCAGGCTTCGACAATTCCAAAACACCTGCTGTCTGAGCCAAAGCCTCCATGATTAGAACCCCCGGCATAACAGGGTATTGTGGAAAATGCCCTTGAAAAAAAGGTTCGTTGATGGTTACATTTTTAATGGCAACGACCTCATCTTCCGACGTTTCCAAAACACGATCGACCAGTAAAAATGGATAGCGATGTGGCAAAGCCTCTTTAATCTGGTTAATATCAATCATTTGATGCGCACCAATCCTTTTCCAAAGTCCACCACTTCTTCATTGGCCACCAATATTTCAGTAATGATGCCATCTTGAGGAGCTGGAACTTCATTCATCACTTTCATAGCTTCTACAATGAGTAATGTTTGCCCTTTCTTAACAGAATCACCAACTGATACAAAAGCCGGCTTATCTGGTCCAGGTGATAAATAGGCAACACCAACAAGCGGACTCTCAACAATGTCACCCTCCGCCTCTGATTGAGCTGAGACTGGACGTGCTACTTCTTCTTTTTCGGTCACAGCTGGCGCAGCTTCTGGAGTTGCCACCTGAACAGCTGGTGCTGTGGGTTCTACCATTTGCGCTTGTGGCATGCTCTGCTCATTTTTCGAAAAAGAAAGCTCATCTCCATCTTTTTTATAAGTAAATTCACGGAGGCTCGACTGATCAAACTGAGCCATCAAATCCTTGATTTCGCTAATTTTCACCTTTTAATCCTCCCAGCGTTTAAAAGCAAGAACAGCATTGTGCCCACCAAATCCAAAGGTATTTGAAATGGCATATTTGACTTCTGCTTCTTGTCCATTTCCAATAACAACGTTTGCTTCAATATCATCTGAAAGTTCTTGCGTCCCTGCAGTCTTTGGAATATAGCTATGACGCATAGCCTCAATCGTTGCAATAGCCTCAACCGCTCCAGCTGCACCAAGAAGGTGCCCTGTAAATGATTTGGTCGAAGATACAGGAACCTCTTTTCCTAGTACCGAGACAATAGCCTGGCTTTCACCCTTTTCATTAGCTTGGGTTGACGTACCATGGGCATTAACATAGGCAACATCTTCTGGGGAAATCTCTGCCTCTTTGAGAGCAAGACGAATAGCTTTTGCAGCGCCTGAACCATCTGGAATTGGTGTCGTTTGGTGGTAAGCATCACAGTTTGAACCATAACCAATGATTTCAGCCAAGATAATTGCCCCACGTTTTTGAGCATGTTCTAGACTTTCAAGCACCAAGACACCTGCCCCTTCACCCATAACAAAACCATTACGATCTTTGTCAAATGGGATAACTGAGCGGGTCGGATCTTCCGTCGTTGACAAGGCTGTCAACGCGTTAAAGCCACCAATACCAATTTCATTGATAGTTGCTTCAGCGCCACCTGCCAAAACCACATCATGGTAGCCAAATTTAATGTCACGGAAAGCTTCACCAATAGCATCATTTGCAGAAGCACAAGCCGTAGTCACTGATTTGCAGACACCTTGAGCTCCGATACGAAGAGCAATATTGCCTGCTCCCATATTTGACAGTGCTTTAGGGATAAACATCGGCTGAATACGTTTGATACCTTTTTCATGCATCCGAATAATCTGCTCTTGCATTTCTTGAAGACCACCGATGCCAGACGATACAATAACGCCAACACGATTCTTATCCTCTTTTTCCATATCAAGTCCAGCATTTTCCAAAGCTTCCAGAGCTGCATAAATGGCATATAGTGAATACTCATCCATGCGATTACGATCTTTTTTGACAAAATATTTATCAAATGGAAAATCCTGAATTTCACCAGCATTGTGAACTGGAATCTCAGACGTATCAAATTTTGTGATTGGTTTGATACCGATTTTGCCTTCATAAAGGCTATTCCAAAAATCTTCGGGTGTGTTGCCAATCGGCGAGGTCACACCGTAACCTGTAATTACAACTCGGTTTGTGGTCATCTTTAATCTCCTTAGAATTTTGCCATTGTAGCTAGCCATGCATCGTCATACCACCATCAACGGCGATAACTTGTCCTGTTAAGTACTCTTGTTGAGCAAGGAAGGCTGCAACCTCTGCAACCTGCTCTGGTTTCCCAATCACTTTCATTGGGATTTGCGAGAGCATTGCATCTTTCATTTTTTCTGGGATAGCATCAGTCATGTCTGACTCAATAAAGCCAGGGGCGATAGCGTTGACACGGACTCCTCTAGCAGCAACCTCTTTAGCCACAGATTTTGTAAAACCAATCAGCCCTGCTTTTGAAGCAGCATAGTTTGCTTGCCCAATATTACCCACTAAACCGACAACAGATGACAGGTTGATAATAGCGCCTTGTCTTGCCTTTGTCATCGGTTTTAAGACTGATTTTGTCATATTAAAACTACCAGTTAGGTTGACTTTAAGAACAGACTCAAAGTCTTCTTCTGTCATTTTTAACATGAGCTTATCATTGGTAATGCCTGCATTATTGATTAGCACATCAATAGAACCGAGCTCGGCCACAGCTTCATTGACCATGCGCTCAGCATCTTCAAATCGAGAAATATCACCAGAAATAGCAAGGACTTTCACTCCATACTTAGCGAACTGCGCTAGCAAGTCTTCCGAAATAGCAGAACGTCCATTAAGAACAACATTGGCACCAAGACTGGCAAATTTATGAGCGATAGCAAGTCCGATACCTCGAGTGGAACCCGTTACGAAAACATTTTTATTTTGAATTTCCATTTAATCATTCTCCAAAAGATTCTTTAAAGTTGTTAAATCTTCAACTGATGTCACCGGAAGATTTTTATCAATTTTTTTAATAAATCCTGATAAAACTTTTCCAGGTCCTATTTCAACAATCTCATCCACACCAAACTGTTGAATAGCTGCAATTGACTCATAGAAACGTACCGGCTCCATCACCTGACGGGCTAGGAGTTCCTTAATCTGACTTGCTTCCATAATTTTAGCTTCTGTGTTTCCGACCAAGGGTAACGCAAAATCCGAGAAGTTGACTTTTTCAAGTTCAAAAGCCAATTTTTCAGACGCTGATTTCAGAAGTGCCGTATGGAAGGGGCCTGATACATTAAGTGGAATCAAACGTTTGCTACCTGCCTCCTTGAGCAATTCGGTCGCATAATCTACCGCTTCAACCTCTCCGCCAATAACAATTTGAGCTGGTGTGTTGTAGTTGGCTGGCGTCACCACACCTTTTACAGAAGCTTTTTGACAGATTTCTTCAATCAAGTTTGGATCCGTGTTCATAACAGCGACCATTTTTCCACTGCCCGCAGGAGCAGCTGTCTCCATAAATTCTCCACGCCTAGCAACCAAAGCTACCGCATCTTCAAAGTTCAGTGCCCCACTTGCTACCAAAGCTGAATACTCTCCAAGAGAAAGTCCCGCTACGATGTCTGGCTGAATACCACTGTCAGCCAATAGCCGATAAATAGCAACTGAAGTCGTCAAAATAGCTGGCTGCGTGTAGCGTGTTTGATTGAGTTTCACATCGTCAGTATCAATTAGCTTACGCAAATCATAGCCTAAAAGCTGACTAGCTCTGTCAAAAGTTTCTTTCACAAGGGGATAAGCGTCATATAAGTCTCTAGCCATACCCAATTTTTGAGCTCCTTGACCAGCAAATAAAAAGGCTTTTTTTGTCATTTTTCCCTCCAATTAAACATGGAATACTTATTCCTGAACATCTGCCCAACGAGCGGCTTCTTGGCGGATAACCTCCGCAGCGCCATAATAAAGATCTTCTAGGATATCTCGACAACTTTCCTCTTTACGCACAAGCCCTGCAATTTGACCCGCCATGACTGATCCGTTGACAACATCCCCATCTACAACTGCGTTACGGAGAGCCCCTGCCCCAAGCTCTTCAATTTCCTCAGCCGTTTTTATTCCTGCTAAGAAATCTTTCTCCGCTTGAGCGTAACTGCTTGATAACTTATTTTTGATAGCACGAACTGGATGACCAACTACTGATGCTGAAACAACCGTGTCAATATCTTTAGCTTTCAAAATTTTGTCCTTGAAGTTTTGATGAGCATTCGATTCTTTAGCAACAACGAAACGAGTTCCGACTTGGATAGCATCCGCCCCCAACATAAAGGCAGCCGCAACTCCATTTCCATCCGCAATACCACCTGCTGCAATAACTGGAATGTCAACAGCATCCACCACTTGGCGAACTAGAGTCATTGTTGTCAATTTGCCGATATGTCCACCTGCTTCCATGCCCTCAGCAATGACAGCATCTGCCCCTAGTTTTTCCATGCGTTTGGCAAGAGCCACAGATGGTACCACTGGAATCACAGTAATCCCGGCTTCATGAAAACGCTCCATATACTTCCCTGGATTCCCTGCTCCTGTTGTCACCACCTTGACACCTTCTTCAATAACCAAGTCAACGATGTCATCCGCAAATGGTGACAGGAGCATAATGTTAACGCCGAAAGGTTTGTCTGTGATGGATTTGACTTTATCAATATTAGCTTTTACAACTTCTTTAGGAGCATTTCCACCACCAATAATGCCTAGACCTCCTGCATTTGAAACAGCACCAGCTAAGTCGCCATCTGCAACCCAGGCCATGCCACCTTGGAAAATAGGATATTTAATTCCTAGAAGTTCTGTAATTTGAGATTTCATTTTTTCTACTAACTTTCTAATAGATACACTTCGTATAATGATTTGAGAGTCAAAGTATGAGTTTAAGAAGAAAGGTTGGATATCACTCACAACCTGCTCTCCTATTTAATTGACTATTTCCTAAAAAAATCAGTGAAGATTTTTTAGGACTGACAAGACAAAATCTATTTAGTTTTTTCTTCAACGTAGGCAACAAGGTCACCAACCGTGTTTAGTCCTTCTTCAGTTTCGATTTGGATGTCAAAAGCATCTTCGATTTCTGAGATTACTTGGAAGACATCAAGCGAATCAGCATCGAGTTCATCAAAAGTAGTTTCTAATTTTACTTCTTCAGCCTCTTTACCAAGTTCTTCAACGATAATTTCTTGTACTTTTTCAAATACTGCCATGAGATATTCTCCTCTTTTTAAATAAATATTTGTGTAGTTACACAGATTAACTAGATTTTAACAATTAAATTGCCCCAAGTCAAACCTCCGCCGAATCCTGACAGAAGAATTTTTTGCGAGCCATCTAATTTAAGGGTTCCATTTGCCACATTTTCTGAAAGCAAAATAGGAATTGATGCAGCGCTAGTATTGCCATAGCGCTGCATATTTGCCAGAAATTTATCTCGATCAACACCAATTTTCTGCGCCATCTTATCTAAAATGCGCTCATTAGCCTGATGGAGAAGGAGGTAATCTGGCTCACCAGCTTCCTCCATGATTGCCACGATGCTCTTAGACACTGTACGAATGGTAAAGTCAAAGATAGCTCTTCCATCCATCTGAATGTAAGGATTAAGAGGCTCTTGATGTTCTGAAAATGGTGATTGTAGCACAGTCTGTCCGCTGACCAAGCCACCCTTACTACCGTCAGTATTGAGTGATTCCGCCAAAAAATACTGTGCGTCAGCTTTTTCCAAAAGAACACCACCAGCCCCATCCCCAAAGAGAACAGCCGTCGAGCGATCTGACCAATCCAACTGTTTGGAGAGAACTTCGGCTCCTATGACCAGACCTCGTTGACAGGTGCCAGAACGAATGAATTTTTCAGCTGTTGCCAAGGCAAAAACAAAACCTGAACAAGCAGCTGTCAAATCAAAAGCAAAAGCCTTTTTGGCACCAATAGCTCCCTGAACCTTGGCTGCCGTTGAGGGCATGGTCGAGTCAGGGGACATGGTCGCCACAAGGATAAAATCAAGTTCTTCCGAGGAAAGCTTTGCTTTGTCAAGTAGCTGTCGTGCTACCTGAACAGCTAAATCGCTGGTGTTTTCATGGACTGAAATGTGGCGCTCTCGTATGCCTGTACGGCTGGAAATCCACTCATCAGAAGTGTCCATGATTTTAGCCAAATCATCATTAGTTACCACTTGAGTAGGAACATAGTGCGCCACCTGACTAATTTTTGCAAAGGCCATTAGCGTCTCTCCTCCAAGAAAGTATGGAGATTAACCAGTCCACGTTCCAGCCCTTGAAGTTCATTTTCTGACATTCCTTCAAGGATTTGGTCAATCATAACACGATGAAATTTTTTGTGAAGATGGTAAACGACACGACCTTTTTTAGTCAAATTCAAGTAAACCACGCGACGGTCTTCTTGCGAGCGAATTCTAACGACATAACCTTTGCTTTCCAGCTTATTGAGAGCTGTAGTCACCGTTCCTAGGGTCACCATGAGTTCTTTAGCAATGTCACTAGGAGTGACCAGACGTCTTTTTCCGATGATGTCAATGGTGTGCACTTCTTTGATAGTACAGTCGTTAAAAGGACTGCTACGCAAGGTGTTTTCTTCGATAACTAAAATTCTGTTAAAAATATCAACCAGATAGTTGTTGATTTGATGAAAGTCCATTTGAGACTCCTTTATAATTTGATATTCAAATCATATCATATTATAAATCATTTGACAAGAGAAAATAATTTACCATTTCCCTGAAAAACTCGGTCTGCGACGTTCTGCGTATGCCCTGACACCTTCCTTGAAATCTTCCTTAAAAGCTAGCGTTTCTTGAAGATTTAATTCCAGCTCAGCATAATCCTTCCAACCTGTGAAAAAACTCTGCCAAACCATCTCTTTCATGGCTCGATAAGAGTTAAAAGAGCCACGCTTGAGCCGTTTAATCAGTTGCTGAGTGGTCGTGCTTAGCTTTTCTGATAGGCAAGTCTTATAGACAAAGCCATAATCCAAAGCTTTCTCAGCAGTCACCGCTTCTCCTGTCATGACCAAATGCGTAGCCTTATTCATACCGACCGCGCGCATAAGCAGGTAAAGTCCGCCCGCGTCTGGAGCAAGTCCAACATTGACAAAAGCTTGAATAAACTTAGCCTTCTCACTGGCAATGCAGAAATCTGCTGCCAAAACCATGTTAAAAGCTGCACCAGCAACTGGGCCATCTACAGCCATGATGATTGGTTTAGGGAGTTGCTTCATCTTATAAGAAATGTCCTGAACCAACTTGGCAATATCGACCAATGACTGAATGTCATCTGCTTCAACAGCCCTCTCCATCTCTGACAAATCTCCTCCAACGGAAAAAATTTTACCCACTGCTTCGATTAAAATTAGCCTAATATTTGCGTCATCTTCAGCTAGCTTAAGAGCTTGCAAAATCTCTTGACACATAGGAATGTTGAAACCATTCGAGACTTCGGGGCGATTAAAGGTCACTGTTGCTAAATCACCTGATACTTGGTATAGGATGGTTTGAAAGTTCATATAACCTCCTTCTTAAAATTATTTATTTGAAAAGTAAATAATTTCTATATCAAATTATATCACAATGGAATTATCTGTCAAGAAAAAAACGTAAAAATCCAAACGTTCGTGTCGTAATAATTCAAAAAAGACTGACAAATTATCAGAATTTTGCTATAATTGATTCACTTTATATTTTTAGAGGATTGACATGAAAGTTATTAAATTTGGTGGAAGTTCCTTGGCCTCTGCTGAGCAACTCAAAAAAGTTCTAGGGATTGTTAAAAGCGATGAAGAACGTCGATTTGTTGTCGTGTCGGCACCAGGTAAGCGGAATGCAGAAGATACAAAGGTAACCGATGCACTGATCAAATACTACAAACATTATCGATCAGACCGTGACGTGACTGCTGATCAAGATTGGATTATTAATCGTTACAAATCAATCGTTGATGAACTAGGTCTTCATTCTACTATTCTAGAAAAAATCGCTGCCGCTATCAAAGACTTGGCCACTTTGCCAATCGAAAATAATGAGTTTTTGTACGACACTTTTTTGGCTGCTGGCGAAGATAACAACGCAAAGTTGATTGCTGAATATTTCCGTCAAGAGGGGCTAAACGCTCACTATATTCACCCCAAGCATGCAGGACTCATCGTGACCAGCGAACCCGGAAATGCTCGTATTTTGCCTTCTAGTTACGACAAACTTGAAGAACTACGTAACAGTGATGAAATTCTGGTTATCCCTGGTTTCTTTGGTGTGACGACAGACAATCAAATCTGTACTTTTTCTCGTGGTGGCTCTGATATTACAGGGTCTATTATCGCAGCGGGCGTTAAGGCTGACCTCTACGAAAACTTTACCGATGTTGACGGAATTTTTGCCGCCCATCCAGGAGTTGTTCATAAACCACATTCTATCAAAGAATTGACTTACAAAGAAATGCGTGAACTTGCCTATGCTGGTTTCTCCGTTCTTCATGACGAGGCTCTCATTCCTGCCTACCGTGGCAAAATTCCCCTTGTTATCAAAAACACAAATAATCCAGATCACCCTGGTACCCGTATCGTTCTTAAACATTCTGGCGAAAGTGTTCCTGTGGTTGGAATCTCTGGTGACGATGATTTCGTCAGCATCAACATGTCCAAATACTTGATGAACCGTGAGGTCGGTTTTGGACGTAAGGTTCTTCAAATTTTGGAAGATTTAAACATCCGTTTTGAGCACATGCCAACTGGGATTGATGATTTGTCAATTATCGTTCGTGGGCGCGAATTAACGCCAATCAAAGAGCAAGAAATCATTTCGCAACTCACTCGTAAATTGGAAGTTGATGAGGTTTCGATTGAACGTGATTTATCTATCATCATGATTGTTGGTGAAAACATGAAAAATCACATTGGGGTAACCGCTACTGCCACCCGTGCCTTGTCTGAACAGGGAATCAACCTTGTGATGATTTCGCAAGGTTCTAGCGAAGTTGCCATCATGTTTGTGATTAAAACGGCAGATGAGAAAAAAGCTGTCCGTGCTATTTACGACGCCTTCTTTAAAGACTTATAATCATAACCACCCGTCAATAAACCGCACCCCAGAAGTTAGACAGACACTCTAACAACTGGGGTATTTTTTCTATAAAATAGGTTATGTTGATAACCTTGCCTTTATGAATGAAAACAAAAAAGGCTTTGCTATTCCCCTAGTTCATCGTTTCCAAGTGAATCCCTCTATTATCAGATATCACATTTGCTTGATATTATTTTGTCATCAATCCTTTGATCGTACCGTAAAAACGTTCACAAAAATAGAAATAACTTGTTAGAAAGGAGAGTATCTGATAAATCAAGTTATTTTGTTAAAGAAGTGTGAAAATATGATGAGGTATTTGTTATGAAAAAAATTATATCAATGTTAAGACATATTGGAGTTAATATGAGAAAAAATAAGTATTTAATTATTTTTGTAATTAGTAGTTATTTAATTTTTAATTCTATAGTTTCAGATGGGTATCGATATGAGAAAATATTTTATGGATTGATGGTTTTAATTCTTATAGGAATACTAGTTATATCAAAGAATGAAAAATAAAAATGCTGGTGTAACATGCATCAGCTTTTTAAGTTGGGTTCGAAACCGTTGACCAACAAAATGACGAAGTGAGGTATTACTATGAGTCTTGATTCAGAAATTAAATTACGGATAACGAACGAGGAAAAAGTATCATAAAAGAGATATCTAACTTATACAGGGTTAGCATGTCGGAGATGATACGTAGGCAAATTTTGGCGATATGGAAGAATTGAACAAGCGTTCAATGATGACAGATGAACAATACTTTGGTATTATTTCGGAAATTTCAAAGTTGTCTGAAAAGGTAGGTTTGATTGAAACTGATTTGCATAAAATTGGAATCAATATAAATCAAATTGCTAGATATTATAATTCAAAAAATGATGATCAATCAGTTTCAGCTTTGAATGGTTTTCTGTCTGATTTAAGAAAATCATTGAGTTTTATCAAAAAGTATATTTTGGTGAAGATGATAATAAGGTTATTAATACTGTTGATGACTTTAAAGAGGCTATTAATGAAGGTATTCATTTATATGAGTTATATTCTAGAAAATTAGCTGAACGTGTTGAATATATTAAAAATATGGTTCAACTTGGGGAATGGTCTGAAAAAACGGCTAGACAAATGGCTAAGTTATATTTTCAAGAAATAGATACTAATAACAGTTTTCTGTACAGCCATTATACGCTATCTGAATATGCAAAGTCCCGGCTCACCAGTCTGTACCTTTGCTACTGTCTTTCAATGTGTGTACTCCTCGCTGCTTTTTATCCGTCACAAACTTCGCAAAGATGTAGTCAGACCCTCTGAACGCTCTAAATATTGACTTTTAAACATCGTAAACTCTTGGGAATCTTGGTTCAAAGAATTTTCCGCTTTTAATGGAATGTGACTGTTTTAAAATCACATAATTGAAAAAGGCCTAGAAAAAATGTACTGACCCCAAAAAGTTAGAAAGAAAAAATCTAACTTTTGGGGTACAGTTCAAAAAATCTAGACCTTTTTAATTGTCGCTCGTTTTTCAGCGATTAAATCTTTATAGGAAATCAGGAAAACTGCCAGCATAATAAGCGTCATTCCAACTAAATCAATCAGATAAAAATGTTCGTGCATGATGAGAATGCCAAAGATAACAGACGCTACCGGCTCAACAGAAGCTAAGAGACTTCCTTTTACCGCTCCAATAATGGTGGTTCCTTTAAGAAAAACAGTATAGGCAAAAATTGTCCCAACCCCAACAATACCAAAAAGCGCCAGCCCATTTCCCCAAGTCAAAGAAAAAGGATACTGCCACGCCTTGACAGCGATTGGGAAAAAGATTCCACTGATCATCATACCGAGTCCGATGACGATAAGACTTCCCCACTCCTTTATGAGCTTGGCTGGGATAAGGATATAGAGGGCATAAGTAAAGGCTGATAAAATTCCCCAGAACAGCCCCTTTGGTGTTATTGCAAGATTGGTGACTTGTCCATGGGTAGCAATGATATAGGTACCAAGGACAGCTAGAAAAATGGCGAGACTATCCCCTATCGTCGGTAAACTCCTGTCTTTGAGACAAAAGGCGACAACAATTAGCACCGGGGTCATGTATTGTAAAACTGTCGCCGTTCCAGCATTGGTATAGTGAATGGCAGATAAATAAGCATACTGATTAAGTAACAGTCCAAAAAAGCTAAAAAGAATGACACCTAGCCAAAGGTGCTTGCTTTTTAAAGCTTGGAAAAAGCGCTGACGTTGTGTGAGTAATATCAAAGCAGTCAAAACGAGGCCTGAAATGAATAGACGTAAGCTGGTTAAAAGATTGATAGGAATGCCGTGGCTCATTAAATATTGTCCCGAAACTCCAGAAATTCCCCAAGCAATTCCAGCAACAACCACCATAATCGATCCTTTAAGCGTAGATGACATGATAACCTCCCAAAGATAGTTCTCTCATTGTATCACAAATTATAAAAAGGAAACACCCTACAAGAAGCATTTCCCTTAATTTTTAAAGTTCGTTTACTAGATAGTTAAAGAGTTTTTGACTCTGGCTATTTTTATTTTCCAACAAGAGTTCCGGATGCCATTGAAGTCCTAGAAGTGGTGCTCCATTTTTTCCTTCATATGCTTCGATGGTACCGTCACGCGGATCATGAGCTGTTGCTTTCAAATCTGGTGCTAAATGTTTCACAGACTGGCGGTGGATTGAGTTGATACGGCTTCCATTTTTGAGCAAACGGCTGACGCGGCTGTCTTTGACAACGGTAATCTCATGGTGGGTGCCTTGGTACTCAGACTGCCAATGGTTCTTTACTTCCTGATTAAGTGTGCCACCTAAAGCGACATTCAATAGTTGCATGCCTCGACAGACAGCAAAGATTGGTTTTTTCTGCGCTAGCGCTTCTTTAACCAAGGCAAATTCGAACTCATCACGCTCGAGGTTATAGTCGTTACAGTCAATAGCCCTGCTTTCCCCATAGTAACGCGGATCAACATTTTGACCTCCTGAAAGGATTAGCTTATCAATCATACTAATGTAAGTTTTGGCTAGCTCCGGCGTCCCGACAGGAATGATGATAGGCACACCACCAGCCTCTTTGACCCCTTCAGAGAGATGGCGCGAGACAGCATCGTAGCGGATGCCTGACATGGCGGGCATTTCCTTTTCATTTCCTGTGATGCCAACGATAATTGGTTTTGTCATAATGCTGCCTCGCTTTCTTAAATCTTTTAGAGTTTTCTTCTAATAATGACCCCTATTTTACCGTATTTTAGAGAGCCTGACTAATATAAAATTATTATAGCAGAGATAAGTTTTGCTTATCGCCAAAGCTCTAAGACTTTTCGAAAACTAAACTCAGATCTTGTTGCCTTGATTTGAGGCAGACAGCGCTACCTGCATCTGCGACGTATAGTCTTATCTTGATTGCCCTTACGTATAACCAATTTTCACGGTCGCTAAGCTATTCTTTTTATCATCATATAGAAGAACCTAAAAAGCCCAAATTGTGACATTTGGACTTTTGCATAGAATGATTGGCCTAGCCTTCTAACAATTTAGCTAATTCTTGAGCTAATAAGCGCTGAGCTACTTGTGGGTTAGCCTGTCCTTTAGTTGCTTTCATAAGGAATCCGGTAAAGGCCTTATCAGCATTACGTTTACCAGACTTGAAGTCAGCAACTGCAGCTTCATTATCGGCAAAGACTTGGTAAATAATTGGAATGAGAGCTTCTGGATCAGAAATCTGCACCAAACCAGCTTTTTCAACGTATTCACGGGCTGAACCACCATTTTTAGCCAAGTGAACAAAGACTTTCTTGGCAATCTTAGAAGAGATGGTGCCGTCTTGGATAATGGCAATCATTTCAACCAAGTTTTCAGGAGTCAAGCTGATTTCTTCAATAGTCTTGCTCTCAGCATTGAGGAACTGAGCTACTTCACCTTGAAGCCAGTTAGAAACTTGTTTAGCATCTCCGCCAAGCTCAACGGCTTTTTCAAAGAAGTCAGACAGAGCCTTAGTTGCTGTCAATTGGTTAGCATCGTAGTCTGACAAGCCAAGCTCCGCAGTGTAACGAGCACGGCGCTGAGCTGGAAAGGCCGGCAGTTCCCTACGCACTTCCTCAATCCAGGCATCGTCAATCTCAAAGAGCGGTAGGTCTGGTTCTGGGAAATAACGGTAGTCAGCAGCACCTTCCTTAACACGCATAAGGATAGTAGACTTGCTGGCTTCATCATAACGGCGAGTTTCCTGACGGATAACGCCACCAGACCGAAGAATTTTAGCTTGACGTTCTACTTCATACTCAAGACCCTTACGGACATTTGAGAAAGAGTTGAGGTTTTTCAGCTCTGTCTTGGTACCGAATTCCTCTTGACCATAGGGACGAAGGGAAATATTGGCATCGACACGCATAGACCCTTCTTCCATCTTAACGTCTGAAATACCAGTGTATTGGATAATTTCCTTGAGGGCTGTCAAATAAGCATAGGCTTCTTCAGGCGAACGCATGTCCGCTTCAGAAACGATTTCAATCAAAGGTACTCCTTGGCGGTTGAGGTCAACGTAAGAATATCCATCTGTACCGTGGGTATTTTTACCCGCATCCTCTTCCAAGTGGGCGCGTTCAATACGAATTTTTTTTGTTGAACCATCTTCCAACTTAGCCTCTAACCAGCCATCAAAGCCAATAGGTTCATCAAATTGTGAAATTTGATAGGCCTTTGGATTATCAGGGTAGAAATAGTTCTTACGGTCAAAATGCATTTTCTTATGGATATCCATGTTAAGCGCAAGCGCAGCCTTGATTCCAGCATCAATAACACCCTTATTCATGACCGGAAGAACACCTGGGAAGGACCAGTCAATGATATTAGTGCTAGCATTCTGGTCTTGACCAAAATGAGCAGCCGATGGAGAAAAAATCTTTGAGTTGGTGTTGAGCTCTACGTGGACTTCAATCCCGATAATTGTTTCAAAGTTCATTAGGCTTCACCTCCAAAGATAAGTGGTTGTTGTTTGTGGTAGTCTGTTGTCGCTTCAAAAGCTGCCGCTACCTGATAGATAGTCTCTTCTGAATATTTAGGACCAATTAACTGCAGACCAACTGGGAGGCCTTGGACAAAACCAGCAGGAATCGAAATCCCTGGAAGACCTGCCAAGTTGACAGGAATGGTCAAAAGATCCGCCAAGTACATAGCCACAGGGTCATGGTTAAGCGTGTCCAAACCAAAGGCTACGGTCGGAGCCGTTGGCCCCAAAATCAAATCATAGTTCGCAAAGACCTTTTCAAAATCTTGAATGATTAAGGTACGCACCTGACCAGCCTTTTTAAAGTAGGCATCATAGTAACCCGATGATAGACTGAAAGTTCCAAGCATGATACGGCGTTTGACTTCTTCTCCAAAACCTTCACTACGGGTATTGACGTAGATATCGTCAAGATTGTTGAAGTTTTCAGTGCGATAGCCGTAACGGATACCGTCGAAACGTTGTAGGTTTGAAGAGGCTTCAGAGGATGCTATGATGTAGTAAACAGCTACCCCGTATTTGCTGTGAGGTAGACTGACTTCCTCAACGGTCGCCCCCAATTTTTCAAAATGCTTGGCAGCCTTGACGATGGTTTCTTTGACTTCAGGATCGATTCCTTCACCAAGGTATTCTTTTGGCAGAGCAATCTTGAGCCCCTTGATATCTCGACCAATCTTGCTGGTAAAGTCTTCTACATGTACTGGTGCAGAGGTTGAATCCTTGCTGTCTGCTCCTGCAATCACGTTAAGAAGCTGGGCATTTTCCTTAACCGTTTGAGAAAAAGGTCCAATTTGATCCAGCGAGCTACCAAAGGCAATCAAGCCAAATCGAGATACCGTGCCATAGGTCGGTTTGAGCCCTACGATACCGCTGAAGGCCGCAGGTTGGCGGATGGAACCACCCGTATCCGAACCCAGAGACAGACGAACCTGACCAGAAGCCACCGCCGAAGCTGAACCGCTGGAGGAGCCTCCCGGCACCTTGGTCTGATCCCAGGCATTTTTCGTCGCACCAAAGTAAGAAGTCTCACCAGACCCCCCCATGGCAAATTCGTCCATGTTGGTCTTACCGATGACAATCATGTCTTTTCCATAAAGTTTTTCAACCGCTGTCGCATCAAAAATTGGTTCATAATTGTAAAGCATTTTTGAAGCAGCTGTTGTTAAAATGCCTTTTGTTGAGATGTTGTCTTTGACAGCCAAAGGAATACCAGACATAAGATTGCCAGCATCAATTCCTTTCTCGTCAATAGCTTTTGCCTGAGCCAATGCCGACTCTTCTGCAACGGTGACAAAAGAATTAAGCTTAGCTTCACGCGCCTTGATATCTTCAAGCGTTGCTTGGGTTAATTCAGTTGCAGAAATCTCCTTTTTAACCAAAAGGTCATGGAGTTCTTCAATGGTTTTATGATTAAAAGTCATTAAGCATCACCTCCATCGTCTAGGATTGCTGGTACTTTGATGTAATTGTCTTCCTGCTCTGGTACGTTTTTGAATAAAAGCTGGCGCTCTGTACCTTGTTCTGCTATATCCTCACGCATAACTGTTTTTCGATCAGCCATGGTCGTCGTGATGGCTACGCCTTCTGTGTCGACTTCATTTAAAAGTTCAACCATATCAACAATTTTTGACAAGGTGGTCGCAAATGCAGCTGTCTCAGTGTCTGAGAACGACAACTTCGACAACGTTGCCACATGACGAACTTCTTCTTCAGTGATTTTCATCTGATTTCTCCATTTTATTCATAATCTTTTTTATTATATCACAAAGAGCACCGCTCTGCTATTTTTGGAAAAGAATTCATGCAAAAAAGCCCCGCAAGAGGCCTTTTCCCTTTTAATGTCTATCATCGTAACCGCGTGGGTGGCTTGAGTGCCAAGTCCAGGCTGTCTCGATAATTTTTTCAATATCGTCAAATTGAGGTTTCCAGCCCAAAATCTCACGCGCTTTTTCTGAGGAGGCGATAAGGGTGTCTGGGTCGCCAGGACGGCGATTAGCCAATTCAGCTGGAATAGCCTTACCAGTAACTTTACGTGCTGCTTCAAGGATTTGTAAGTTAGAAAATCCTGTTGATGAACCTAAGTTAAAGGCAGTAGAAGCTCCGCCCTTGCGCAAATAATCAACCGCTAAAGTATGAGCGTCCGCTAAGTCAAATGGGTGAACGTAATCACGGACGTTTGTCCCATCTGGGGTATTGTAGTCGTCACCGAAAATCATAATTTTCTCACGCTCCCCTTGAGCAACCTGCAAGATAATTGGAAGAAGGTGAGTCTCTGGACCATGGTCTTCACCGATTGATCCATCTGGTTTGGCGCCAGCAACGTTGAAATAGCGCAGAGCCACAAAGGTGATGCCGTAAGCCTGATCAGACCACTTCATGATAGTTTCCATCATGAGTTTGCTCTCACCATACGGGTTTATTGGGCGTTGCGGCGTTGTTTCCAAAATAGGGATTTGATCAGGAATACCATAAGTGGCAGCCGTTGATGAGAAAACGATGTGCTTGACATGACATTCACGCATGACTTCAAGAAGGTTGACCATGCCAGCCGTATTGTTATCAAAATATTTGAGTGGCTCCACCATTGACTCTGCGACAAGGGAATAAGCTGCAAAGTGGATAACTGCGTCAACTTCTGGATTTTCCTTAAAAACTTGACGCATAAAATCCTTGTCAGAAAGATCACCTTCATAGAATTTTGCGTCTGGGTGAACCGCTGCACGATGACCAGTCACCAAATTATCAACAACGACGACCTCTTCTTTCCCTTCTGAAATGAGTCTATCCACCATATGTGAACCGATATAACCCGCTCCACCGAGCACAAGTACTGCCATAGTTTTGATTTAGAAGTTGCTAGGAAATCACTGCTAGCCGAGCTCACAGCCACCAAGCATCTTCTCCCTTTCTTTATTTTTAACTTAAAGTGTTAATTCAATTTGTAACCCCTCGACAACAACAAGGGCTGACTCGTAATAGCCGTCACCTGTTATACGGGGACCACTTATCAAATCATATCCTGCCGAGACCAATTTTTCTGTTAGTTCATCTACAGCTTCTTTGCTTCCCAAGCTGAAAGCCAGATGACTAAAACCGAACTGACTGATAGATGGATTATTATCCGTCAGATTAGGCTTGGTCATGATTTCCAACCGAGCACCGTCTAAAAAAGTCAGAAAATAGGATTGATGTTTTAGGATTATGATAACGCTGATTGGATTTAGCACCCAAATAGGTTTCAAAAAAGCTTTTGACCTTTTCCAAATCATGGACATACGCTGCCGCATGTTCAATTTTCATTTTCTGCTCCTAACCAAGCCCTACATGCTCCACAAAGCGCATAAAATCTTTTGTATTTTTGTAGACACCAGCGTCTTCAAGAACACGTGTAAAGGTTGCTCCAACAGCTTTTTGAACGATTGATGAAACTTTTTCTGCCGTTACATGAGGATTGGAGGCTTTAATCTTATCCGCCCAATCCTTGTGGTAGTCAGCTATTTCATTATACTCGCCCAGAACATATTTTTCAACTTCTAGCAGTTCTTCCTTTAGCCTTGGAGGTAAAATGGCTAAACCCATCACCTCAATGAGACCAATATTTTCTTTTTTAATGTGTTGCACATCTTTGTGAGGATGGTAGACACCATCTGGATGTTCTTCAGACGTATGATTGTCACGGAGAACAATATCTAATTGGAAACGTCCCTCTTTTTTACGAGCAATCGGCGTTACGGTGTGATGGGGCGTATCATCTGTATAGGCAAGAATATCTGCCGATTTATCAGAGTAATCTCTCCAAGCAAGACGAATTTTCTCAGCCAGTTCAATGACTTTATCCTTGTCATCTGAGGTCAGACGAATGACTGACATGGGCCAGTTGACAATCCCTGCATCCACTTCCTCAAAGCCTTTAAAGGTAAACCTGTGGCTTAGCTCCGCTTTTTCCATAGGGAAGGTGTGACGACCGCCCTGATAGTGATTGTGGGTCAAAATGGAGCCACCAACAATCGGCAAATCGGAGTTTGAGCCAGCAAAGTATCCCGGAAAGATGTCCACAATATCAAGCAATTGACTGAACGTGTCCTTACTGATGACCATGGGGACATGCTGGGTGTTGAGGAAAATACAATGTTCATTAAAATAAGCGTAGGGGGAGTACTGAAAACCCCACTTCTCCTCACCCAAATCCATCCGAATAATACGGTGATTGGCACGGTCTGGGTGGTTAATGCGCCCCTGATAACCTTCATTCTCCATGCAGAGTTGGCATTTAGGATAATCAGAGCTTGCCACCAACTTAGCTGCTGCAATAGCTTTAGGGTCTTTTTCAGGCTTTGATAAGTTAATGGTAATCTGCATATCACCGTATTTCGACGGAGTAGAAAAGGCAAGGTTTTTGGCAATGGCTTCAACCTTGATGTAATCGTTTTTCTTGCTTAAATCATAAAAATCAGCAATGGCTTGCTCTGGATTTTCTTGATATGTTTTCCAAAATCTACCGTTGACTTGACTAGGAATTGGAGTGATAAAATTCATCAACTCTGCACCAAGACAATTTTTCTCCTCCTGAATATCTGCACAGCGACCATTGTCGACCGCAAGCTCGACTAATTGGTCTTTCAGCTTGATGAGGGTAGTTTCTTGAGTTTCCTGCTGTGCATTTGCCTCACCCACCAAGGCAAGGATGCGATTAGCAAGGTAAATGGTATCCATTTCTGTGTAGTCGCTATTAGCAATCACTCCGGCGACAAAGCTATCTAAAAGTTTCATATCTTACTTCCTTGAGAGAACACGACTTCCGCCTGCCACTTCTGCTATGTAGAAAGCTGGCGCGTAGCCAATTTTTTCTTCATAAATCTTGCCCACATTTTCAGTAAAGGCAGCAACCTTATCCTTTTGAACAATGGCAATACCACAGCCACCAAAGCCAGCACCTGTCATGCGAGCCCCTAGAACACCCTCTTGTTCCCAAGCAGTATGAGCCAGAGTGTCAAGCTCAACACCAGTCACTTCATAGTCGTGCTCCAAAGAAACATGAGAAGCATTGACCAAACGACCAAATTGCTCCAAATCACCAGCAACTAGCGCCTCTTTAGCTTTCAGGGTACGTTGATTTTCTGAAACTGCGTGGCGAGCACGTTTGATGCGGTTTGTGTCTTTAATCAAATAAGCGTACTGATCAAAAGTGGCTTCGTCCAGTTCCCCGAGAGTTTTTATGTCAAGCAAGGCATTCAATTCTTCAACTGCTTTTTCACACTCGGCACGTCGCTCATTGTATTTAGAATCTGCTAATTCACGACGTTTATTGGTATTCATGATAACAACCACATAATCGCCTAAATCCAGCGGAACCAATTCATACTCTAAAGTATTGGTATCAAGATAAATGGCTTGTTTGTCTGCTCCCATGCCGATGGCAAATTGATCCATGATGCCTGAATTGACACCGATAAAGTTGTTTTCAGTTTGTTTACCAATTTTTACCAAATCAAGACGGTCTAGTTTTAGGTCAAAGAGTTCTTCACAGATGACCCCAATTAAAAGTTCTAGCGAAGCCGATGATGACAAACCAGAGCCATTTGGAATATTACCAAAAACATAGACGTCAAGCCCTGTCTCAATCTCATGCCCTGCTTCTTTCAAATACTTTATGACACCTTTTGGATAGTTAGTCCAATTATCTTCTTTTTTAAAAACAAGGTCGTCCAAGCTAATTTCAATGACACCCAGTTCCTCAAAATTGCCTGAGTAAAAACGTAAGGTTCTGTCCTCGCGCTTTTTAGCAGCGCCATAAGTGCCAAGTGTTATCGCCGCTGGAAATACGTGTCCGCCATTGTAATCTGTGTGTTCACCGATGAGGTTGATGCGACCTGGTGAGAAAAAGGTTGCATCAGGTTCCGTTCCAAACCTTGCCTCAAAAGCCTGTGTCAGTTGCTCAATGTTCATAATCTTTCTCCTTAATTTAAGATACCGAGGATACTGATCCTCATTAAATTGATAAATTGTTACCTAGATTATAAAATAGATTAGTAAAAAAATCAAGGAATATAGTAAAAATTTTATTATTTTTTACTTGCCTTTACCTCCCAAAGAAAAGGCTAAGACAAAAATCCTAGCCTTTTAATATTATGACAGACAAGGGCTTTGGCACAGTGTAGCAATGGAAAGTTCTCGTCCCTTGCTACACATTGGATGTCCCCTTCTTAATCAACCGTATGAAAATGAGACGACAAAATCGAAATCGGAAAAAACGCCAATGATTAATCCTTGTCCCAGACTTATTTCATCTACTTATTAGCACCCAGCATACCTGCAACAAATTGTTTCTGCAGCACGAAGAAGATAACCAAAGTTGGCACAGTCGCAACCAAAACCGCAGCCATAATCATCCCAAAGTCTGGAGAATAACTTGAACCAAGTTGTGAAATCAAGAGTGGCACAGTTTGTTTTTCCGTAGATTGAACCACAACCAATGGCCAGAGATAGTTATTCCAACTGTTCATGAAGGTGATAATAGCTGCCGCGGCATAGGTCGTCTTCATGGTTGGCATATAGATTTTGAAAAATAAGCCTGCTTCAGACACACCATCAATTCGACCAGCTTCCAATAATTCTTTAGGAAACATCTTGGTGTTTTGACGGAAGTAAAAAATCAAGAAAGCTGTCACAATATAGGGCAAGAAAATTGAAGCATAGGAGTTAATCCCAACAAGTGAACTAATCATAGACATTTTCCCGAAAAGTCGAAAAAGAGGAATCATGATTGCTGCGAAAGGTACCATCATAGACAAAAGAATGATATTAAAGACGATATCTTTCCCCTTACTACGGTAAACTTCAAAACCATAACCAGCTACTGAGCCAATCAGGAGAGCTAAAACTGTCTGGAAAAGAGCTACAACAGTAGAATTTTTCAGTGCATTTGTCATATCCGTCTGACTAAAAATGTTTTTCAAGTTAGTGAACAATTCGCCACCTGGCAACATGCGCCCATTAGTCACATCGATACTGCTATTGGTCGCACTGACTACCAAGAAATAAAATGGAAAAACAAAAATAATGGACATGAGGATTAAAAAGATATAAGTTGCAATTGTTTTTGGTTTATCTCTTTTCATCTCGACCTCCCACACGCGTTTGAATAATAGATAGAATCACTACCAAGACTACGATAGCATAAGAAACCGCTGCTGCATAACCAAAGTCTGGTGTGTATTTGAAACTCAAATTATAGATATATTGCGAAATTGTTGTCGTCGCATCACCGGGGCCGCCCTGTGTGATGTTCATAGGCTCATCAAATAATTGAAGCGTACCAATTGTTGACGTGATGGTCGTAAACAAGATAACCGGTTTCAAAAGAGGAATGGTAATGTTAAAGAATTTCTTAACCGCACTAGCCCCATCCACATCTGCAGCCTCGTAGATTTCTGGATCAATGTTTTGCAGAGCAGATAAGAAGAAAATCATATTATAACCTGTCCAGCGCCAGGTAATCGCAATAATGATAACGACTTTCGACCAGAAAACATTATCCAGCCACATGATTGGTTCTTGTAAAATGTGCAGCGAGGTCAAGATTTTATTCATGATTCCATCGTTGGAAAAGAGGTATTTGAAAACGATAGAATAAGCAACCAAGGAAGTAACAGAAGGCAGAAAGACAATCGTCCGAAACAGTCCCTTAAACTTCAAAGCCTTATTATTAAGCAAAACTGAGAAGAAGATTGCCAAAATAACCATAATTGGCACTTGAACAACTAGGAATAAAACGGTGTTCTTCAAAGCACTGATAAAGACTGGGTCGTTAAAGAGGCGTTTGTAGTTAGCAAGTCCAACAAAACTTAAATTATTCCCCTTACCTGATGAAAGAGACAATTTAAAGGCTTCAATCATTGGGTAAAAATAGAACAGGACGATCAATAGAGTCGGAACGATAACAAATAACCATCCCGCAAGTTTTGATCTTAAAAATGGATTCATTTTTTTCATTCTAAACTCCGACTTTCTGAATAAAATAACCAAATAATTTAGTTATCAAGCATCTGCTTTTAATATCCTAAATCATTTGGTTAACATGCGATTATTTCAACTGATTTTCAGCTTCTTTTTGGGCATCTTCAAGGACTTTGTCAATGCTTTCTCCGCCCAAATATTTTTGCAATCCTTTGATAAGGATGTCCTCAATTGCATATGTGTTTTCACCGTAGTTAACAGCTGGAATTTGAGTTGACCATTCGGCGAAGTCTTTGTAGATTTTTTGTCCTCCAAAGTATTTCGCTTCAGTGTCATAAACACCTGCTTCTGTTGCCGGGATATAAGAACCGATAGCTCCAATATTTTCTACCAGTGTCTTGTAAAGGTCTGTACTTGAACCGAAGGTTTCTTTCAAAAATTCAGCAGCAGCTTCTTTTCCATCAACGTTAAGAACATAGATAGATGCACCACCAAGGTTTGAAGCATTTACAGACTTTTCCATTTCTTGGCGTGGGAATGGGACAACTGCCCATTTGCCTTCTTGGTCTGCTTGAGCTGTGATTGATGGGGTAATCCAGTTGCCTGTCGGAACTGACCAAACCACACCTGTATTAAAGTCGCTCAGCCATTGGCTCCAGTCACTGTTGCTATCTGTGAGACCAGCATCGTAGATTTTCTTGAAATCATTTCAGGCTCAAACCAGAGCCCAAACTGGAGTCCCTGATCATGAACATAGTCTGCAAAATGCTTCAATCCTTTTGGAAACTTGTCCTCCCAGACCTGCCAATCTCCCAGTGAAGACTGGTCATTATTTCTATGACCAAACCAACCATCGTCAAGGACAAACATCTCGATTCCCATCTTCTTAGCTTCATCAACTATCGGGCGCAGCTTTTCTTCCGTAAAATCAAAATAGGTTGCCTCCCAGTTATTGATTAAAATAGGCCGTTCAGCATGCTTGTACTTGCTTCTCACAAGATTGTCTCGGATGATGTGGTGGAAATTCTGACTCATACCGTTCAAACCAGAATCAGAGTAAGTCATCAAGACTTCTGGAGCTTGAAAAGAGTCTCCTGCTGCTAAGGTCCAATTAAAACCAAAATCATTGATTCCAATCACCAGACGAACTTGTCCAATCTGATCTTTTTCCACCTCAAATGCGTGATTTCCCGAGTAAACAAAGTGAAAACCATAGGCCGAGCCAGTTAGCTCATCTGTCCTTTTGTCTACTAGAGCCAGAAAAGGATTCATCTGGTGGCTCGAAGTGCCTCGTCTACTGCTATAGTTTTTCAACCCATAACCAATGGGCTCACGCTCCAAATGACGCTCATTAGCATGGGCACCTGGTAAACAGATGGCATCAAAGTCTTTAGCGACAAAATCTAATTGCATGGATGCCATTTTCTCAACGACAAGTGACCTATCCCCTCTATTTAGGACAGAGCATGAACGAGCGATGATAGCTTGATGCCTAAAAATGGTATAAGAAAGCTCTACTTGTAAATGTAACAAACTATCTTCCAGAGTCACCACCAAAGTCTCAGCTTCATCATCTGTCGCGAAAGTCGCTGGCAGTCCAAGCAAACTAGGTTTTCTAGCTTCAATGCGGTAACTCTTATAGCGAAAATCTACCGAACAACTGCCAGAATCTCCCCTCACCATCAAAGCCGGTGTTCTGTAATCACCTGAATAGCTACCACTAAATTCTTGAGGTAAGGTATCTTTTGAATAACCTCGTTTAGAAATCCCTGATAAATTTCCTGAAAACCCTCGGTCAATACGAGGATAGGCCAACTGATTATGATAGCGCTTAACTCTTTTCCCAAAATAAAGATGACTCAAAAGTCCTCCCTCGTCAACCATAAAAAGATAGGACAGATGGTCGTTAGATAGATGAAAAGTGTTAGTTTCAGAAGTAAAGGTGATTAAATTCTTCATAAATGCCCTCCTATATTTTTTCACTAATCATTTTACTGTTTTTTTACTTATAATTCAATAATATTTTTATCTTTTTATCTGAAAGTCGGTTCTTGAAGCAGGTTTTTAAAAGTAAAATTTTAGTTTATGGAGCGAATATAAGAAGAATTTTATGATATACTATTAGCATAGATTATTTCAAGGAGAAAAAACATGGCAACGATTAAGGATATCGCAGAGCAAGTAAAAGTTTCAATCGCTACTGTTTCACGCGTGCTAAACAACGACGAGTCCATGTCAGTCAGCGAAGATACCAGACGACGAATTTTCCAAACTGCTGATAAACTAGGCTACACCAGATACAAAAAAAATCTTACCGCTAAAAATGAAAATAAAAAAGTCGCTATCATCCAGTGGTACACCGAGTCCGAAGAAATCAACGATCTTTACTATTACTCTATCCGCATCGGAATCGAGCGCCGAGCTATTGAATTAAACTACGAGATTATCCGTCTTTTCAATGATTCCCCCTTAGATGCCGCTAGAGGATGTGATGGGATTATTGCCATTGGAAAATACAGCAATTCCCAAATCAAGGAACTAGAAACCATCAATGATAATCTTATTTTTGTCGATAGCGATACACTTAGCCAAGGTCATACCTGCATCACGACAGATTTTACTAATTCCGTGGTCAATGTACTCAATCACTTTATCAGCAGAGGTCACAAACATATTGGGATTTTGACTGGCGAGGAGCTGACCGCCGACCATGAATTTCCACTAATTGACCCACGCTTTTATACCTTTAAAAATTACCTGAGTCAGCATCGTCTCTACAATTCTGACTATGTCTTTATTGGAAAATTTTCAACTGAAGACGGCTATCATTTGATGAAAAAAGCTATCGCAACGCTGGGAGATGACCTACCGGACGCTTTCTTTATTGCCAGCGACGCTCTTGCAATCGGTGCCCTTAGAGCCCTGCAAGAAGCCGAGATTAAAATCCCTGACCGCGTCAGTATCATTTCCTTTAACGATACCGTTGTTGCCAAACAGGTCTATCCCCCACTCAGCAGTGTTACCGTCTTTACGGAAGAAATGGGTATTCTTGCTATGAATACACTAGAGCAACATCTACAGAATTTCGCACCAGATCTTCCAGTTATGATGACTGTCGCAACCCTTCTCACCTTACGTTCAAGTAGCAAGTAGGTTTCACCATGCACCAAGGCAAGCTCTACATCCCTACTGACCCCATATTCTGACAAAGCAAAGTCTCTGTCAGGAATTTCTCTATGATTTTAACCATACCCGGCCTTCCGAAGGAAAAAAGCGGAGCGATTTACTTAAAAAATGTTTGCTAAAGTCGGCGAAAATGTCTATATCGAACCTCCTCTTCACGCTAACTGGGGAGGTCATTTCTGTCAGATAGGTGACCAAGTCTATGCAAACTACAACCTCACCCTAGTTGATGATACCACAATCACCATCGGTAGCAACACCATGATTGGACCAAACGTTACTATCGCAACAGCTGGTCACCCTATTCTACCAGAGCTTCGTGAACAAGCTTACCAGTTCAATCTTCCTGTCACTATCGGGAAAAACTGTTGGTTGGGAGCCGGAGTCATCGTTCTGCCTGGTGTTACTATTGGAGATAACTCTGTTATCGGAGCTGGAAGTCTAGTCACCAAAGATATCCCAAAAAACGTTATTGCCCTTGGTAGTCCAGCTAGAGTCCTCCGCAAAATTAACAACTACGATCGCCAATTTCTCAGCAAAAACCAAGAAATTGACTGGGCTTCTCTTCAAAGCAAAAAATGAGAGAGGGACAAAATTAAAATCGGCAAGAATGCCGATTTTAATTTTGTCTCCACCATCCAATTTTCAGGTGTTTGATTTGAAATAATCTATCTCCAGACCTTGATTGATGTCAGTTGACGATTGTCGACTTGTGCCTCCCACTTCCGCACAGTTGATTAGCAAGGACCTGTCCATTGTGTGAAAAGGGAGAAGTTCCTCCAATCAACCGCAGTATCAAAGTACCTAACTGCAACAAGGTTAAAAGACAAGGACTTTGTTCTAGTCTTTTTGTATGGTCATTACGCGAGCTTAACACAAAAGGCATCCCAAGCTGAAAGTTGGCTACTTTGCGCTATTTTTTCGACTTCAGTATTCGAGATGATGATTTCTTGATAAACTGGCAATTCAAATGGCTGCACCTGATCCGAAAGATTGATAACCACCAAGTAGCTAGCTTCAACCGTCTTACGCTTGTAAGCAAAGACCTTATCTGCACTATCTAACAATTCAAAGTCAGCATCAATGAGCCAATCATTCTCCTTGCGAAGCTTGATAAGTTTTTGATAAGTGTAGAAGATGGAATCTGGATTAACCAGCGAAGCTTCAACATTAATATCTGCATGGTTTGGATTGACCGGAAGCCATGTCTGGGTGTTGCTTGAAAAACCAGCCTGGGCGCCAGCAGTCCATTGCATAGGCGTCCTAGCATTGTCACGACCAATGATACGAATACTATCCATGACCTTGACTTCTGTTTCTCCATCTGCCATCGCCTCTCGTGCATAATTAAGAGATTCAATATCATTGAGCTGGCTCAAATTCTCAAAGGGATAATTGGTCATGCCAATTTCCTCACCTTGATAGATGTAAGGTGTACCGCGCATAAGATGGAGGGCAATGGCTAGCGCTTTGGCAGATTTTTCGCGGTAAGCTCCAGTATTCCCCCAGATGGATAACACACGAGGTAGGTCGTGGTTATTCCAGAATAGGGAGTTCCAACCTTGGCCTAATTCAAGATCGGTCTGCCATTTTTTGAAGATTTCTTTAAGAGCTGGCACATTCAGCTCTTTTTCATAGTCCCACTTGGGTGCATTTTCTTTATGCTGCAAGCCGATATGCTCAAACTGAAAGACCATGGACAATTCTTTTTCACCTGGACTCGAATACTTTTTCGCAATCTCTGGTGTCGCTCCCCAAGTCTCACCTACCGTCAGCAAATCCTTACCAGCTAAGGTCGCTTGATGCATTTCTTTGAGATAATCGTGCAATTTCGGACCGTTATTGGCAATCTTCTGATCAGGAATTTTTCCTATCATGTCAATGACGTCCATGCGGAAACCTGCAATTCCCTTGTCAATCCACCAGTTCATCATATCATAAATTTTCTGGCGTAGCGTAGCATTTTCCCAATTTAAATCCGGTTGCTTCTTGCTGAAAAAGTGGAGATAGTACTGACCTGACTTGTCATCGTATTGCCAGGCAGAGCCACTAAAAATGGATTCCAAATCATTTGGCTGGTCACGCCATATGTAGTAATCACGTTCTGGACTATCAGGATACTCACGCGCTTCCACAAACCAGGCATGCTCATCCGACGTGTGGTTGACCACCAAGTCCATAATAATCCTAATGCCACGCTGCTTAGCCTGCGCTAGCAATTCTTCCATATCCGCCATATCTCCAAAAATATCAGCAATAGCCTGATAATCTGAAATATCATAGCCGTTATCGTCCATAGGACTCTGATAAACAGGGGACAGCCAGATAGCTGTAATTCCAAGCTTTTGCAAGTAATCTAACTTACTCGTAATACCCTTCAAATCCCCAATCCCATCGCCGTTCGAATCCATAAAAGACTTAGGGTAGATTTGATAAATTGTGGCCTTATGCCACCAGTGTTTTTCCATACTTAACCTCATTTTCTTATCTTTTTATGACTAGTATATCTTACTTAGAAAAAGTACGCAAGCGTTTGCTTTAACTTCTCTAAAAAATCCCTGACTATAGGGATTCTTAAGAGGTTATCCTTAGAAAAAACGTCTCTCTTCACCATTTTCAGTCACTAGGTAAGTTAATTCTTTTAAATTGATACTCGCTTTAGCAATAACCGACTTATCAGCATTATGGCGTGTAATCAGAATGCTGTTTTCATCTGGAGTTTCTACCTCAATACCTCCATCTAGGGCAAAGGCTGCGCACTTATTACGGAAGGTAAAGAGATCAATCAAAGCCTTAACGACTGGACGTTTTACTTCCTGAGCAATCTCTTCTTCTGTATAATAATGACGATTGATATTTCGCCCTTCTTTTGTACTCTCAAGAAGTTCCAAATCATTTTTACCAGCTAAGAAACCAACATAGTAAACCTGAGGAATTCCTGGCGCGAAAGCCTGAATCAAACGAGCAAGGAAGTATTTTTTATCATCATCACCAAGAGCTGAGTAGTAAGTCGAGTTGATTTGGTAAATATCCAAATTATTGTACTCAGCTGAGGAGTACTTACGCTTAACATTTGCTCCCACCTTGTAAAGTTCATTGGAGGCAAACTCGATTTCTTCATCTGTCAAAATGTCTTTAACGTCCACAACGCCAATACCATCATGCGTATCAAGGGTTGTAAATTGTTTCATCGGGCTCATTTTTAGCCACTTAGCCAACTGATTCGTATGTTTAGAATAAAGGGCATGCAAAGTCACCATTGGTAGAGCAAAGTCGTAGACATAATAGTCATGGTCGGCAATCTTAAATTGAATAGTGTAGTGCTCGTGAATTTCGGGTAAAAGCTCTGCACCCGATTTGGCGGCAATATCACGTACCTTATCGAGCAAGTCCCAAATGTCTGGTTCTACAAAGAAATCATTGGTATCCAATTTCTTAACAGCATAGGCAAAAGCATCCAGACGAATAAGGTCACAACCGTTAGCCGCCAGATTTTCAATGGTCTTTTTAATGAAGTCCATCGTTACCTCTTTGGTAACATCAAGGTCAATCTGCTCCTCACCAAAAGTATTCCAAAGATGCTCTGTTGACCCATCTGCAAAAATGATTTCCTGCATTGGTGCCTTATCTTTACGCTTGTAAATCAAGTCCACATCAGCTGGCGTTGGACGGTTCTCAGGCCAAAATTTATCCCAGTTTAGGAACAAATCCTTGTATTCACTGTCTTCATGCTTTGCTTGATAATCTTTGTAATATTTTGACTGGCGCGAAATATGGTTAATCATAAAATCAAACATGAGATAATATTTTTCTCCCAATCGTTTGACATCATCCCAATCTCCAAAAGCAGGGTCAACTTCATCATAATCAACTGGAGCAAAACCTCGGTCACCAGTGGATGGAAAGAATGGCAAGAGATGCACACCACCAATCGCCTCCCCAAAATACTTGTCCAAGATTTGTTCAAGTTCCTTCAAATCCTTACCCATACTATCTGAGTAAGTGATTAACATGGTTTTATTTTGAATACCCATAAGGTCTCCTTTTCTTGTAAACGTTTAATTATCCTTGATTTTAGAAGAGCTGATTAATGACAGCCCTTCAATTTATTTTTTCAAAATCCTTAGGAATCTTCCTCTAGGACATCCCGTAGTGTGATTGCAGCTTTAGCTGCTTATCACACTTAACACTTACTTGACCGATCCGCTTGTCATACCTGAGATAATGTTCTTTTGGAAAATGAGATAAACAATCAAAATCGGAATAATCCCAACGACATAAGAGGCAAAACTTGGTCCGTAATCGCTAAAATACTGTCCTTGATAGTTGTATTGGAAGAGGGGCATTGTCCATGTACTAGAATCACGGTTGAGAACTAGAAGTGGCATCAAGAAGTCGTTCCAAACCCAAAGAGCATTGATGATTAATACCGTTGCATGCATGGGTTTCATGAGCGGAAAAATAATCTTACGGTACATCAAAAAACGTCCTGCACCATCAATAGCTGCCGCCTCATCCATCTCTGTTGGTACAATAGTCTTTATGTAGCCTACATAAAGAAAGAGTGTTTGAGGTATAGCATAGGTCAGATAAAGGATTGTCAAGCCAACCAGATTAGTCATATGAAGATTACTCATTAGCTTAGCCATTGGCAACATAATAACTTGGAATGGTACAAACATACCTATAATCAAGAGAGTATACATAATCGCAAAGATTTTCTTGCGATCCATATGTCGAGCAATGGCAAAAGCCGCCATCGGAATAACTGCGATAATCAAAGCTACGCTAACAACTGTTAAAAAAGCTGAATTAAGGAAATAATGAACAATCCCATCATTGAAAAGGCGTTCATAATTAGATAGAGTCCATTCTTCAGGCAAGCCAAAGAAGTTACCTGTGATTTCTTTAGTCGTCTTAAAAGAGCTAATAATAGTCACTGCTAAAGGAATCAACATAAGCAAAATCCCTGTAAGCAGTACGATGTAAGGAATGATATTATTCTGTTTTTTAGTTTTCATCATCGTTTACCTCACACTTCATACTTTTTAGAAAGGGTAATTTGCACTACCGAAATAATGGTTATAATGACAAACAAGACTACCGCTAAAGCATTTGCATAGCCGAACTGGTTGTTGGTGAAGGCATTGTCATAAACCAAAAGCCCCAGAGTCTTAGTCGCACCATCCGGACCACCCTTAGTCAAAGAATAGATCAAATCAAAAGCTGTCAAACCAGATTTCATAGCCAAGATAAAGACCATTGAAATTGATGGCAACAAGAAAGGTAGCTCAATTTGGAAAAATTGCTGACGCTTATTGGCACCATCAATAGCTGCAGCTTCTTTAATGTCCTCTGGAATAGATTGCAAACCAGATAGCAAAATAACAACCGGCATAGCCAATCCCTGCCAAAGAGCTACAAAAAGCACTGACCAGAAAACTGATTTTTCTTGGAATAAAAGGTTAGAACTTAGCCAATCGATCCCCAACACTTCTCCAACCTGAGGCAAGCCATAATTAAAGAGCTGACTAAAAATCAAACCAATCGTCACCGTTGACAATACCGCTGGAAAGAAATACCAAGTACGGAAAAAGCCAACCGCCTTAATTTTACGATTCAGGAGCGTCGCCAGCCAAATCCCGATAACAATTTCTCCAACAACCAAGCCAACCGTAAAAAGAAGGGTGAAACCTAGACTTTTATAGAAAGCTTGATCCTGAAAAATTTTAACGTAGTTATCCAAACCAATAACATTATAATTACGGGTAAGACCAGTCCAGTCTGTCAGGGAATAAATCAAGCCATTTACCAAAGGGTAAAAGAAGAAAATAGCTTGAAGAAGAACTGGAATAATTACAAAAATATATGCCCAGTATTTACTTATGAAACCTTGTTTGTTCATATCTTGTCCTCCTAGTTCACTAAGATAAAGAGCCTGGTATTTTATCCCAGACTCTGATTTTCAATACCTTACTAAACACACTTATTATTTCATTGTGTCAAAGAATGTGTTGAGGTTGCTAATATAAGCATCTAAGTCTTTGCTCTTGATATATGAAACGTTAGCATCCCAGAAAGTTTCTTCTGAAGTCCATTCTGAATGCAACCAGATAGCTTGTTGGTCTGTAAAGGCAAGTGAGGCTACATCTGCCAACTCACTGAATTTACCTTCTGTTTTTACACCTTTAACAGATGTTGGTGAGCCATCAACATCATAGTATTTTTGGAAGACCTCTGCTGAGCTGAAGTATTTAACAAAGTCTTTTGAAGCTTCTACATTTTTTGAATCAGCTGAGATAGATACTGCCATATCAGCAGCCCCAACAGTCATGACTGGTGCATCTGTAGTCAAACCTGGCATTGCAAAGAAACCTACTTCAAAATTTGGCTCTTGCTGATTAATTACCGTAAGCGCCCATGAACCGTTGGCCATCATGAGAGCTTTACCTTCCGCAAAAGCTGCTACTGTGTCAGCGTAAAGCGCACCATCAGAGTTAGCTTGTCCATTACCTGCGAGAAGATCAAGATAGCTTGCTACATTTTTAGTAACATCGTCAGCTTTGATGCCTCCTTTATCGCTAAAGCGAAGAATTTTATTGGCAGCTTCTGGGCTACCTGCACTTTGAATCCATGCTAATTGTGCAAATCCATTAAAAGTCCATGAATCTCCGAGAGCTTCTGCAAATGGCGTTTGGCCGTCATCTTTAATCTTCTTCACAATCTCTTGAAATTCCGCTAAAGATTTTGGAACTTGAATGCCTAATTTTTCAAAAGCTGTTTTGTTGTAATAAATACCAGAAACGTTTGTTGTCAAAGGCACATTGTAGATTTTATCATCGACCGCATATGCCTCTGCTGCTCCTTCGTTTAGGTTCCCAAGAATGTCAGATTCTTTTGTTAAATCAACAAATTGACCATCAGCAGCCCACCCCTTGAAGTCGGCATTTTGTGGGTAGATATTGATAACGTCTGGTGTTTCGCCATTAGCAATACGCGTTTTTAGGACGGTACCAGCATCTGGAACGCTTGTCAATTTAACCTTGACATCATCTTGTGACTTGTTGTAGTCATCAACAATTTCTTGTAAAGTCGCTTGCATTTCCGTTTTTTGAGAGAAAAACTCAATTTCTTTTGCGTCGCTCTTAGAGCTATCGTTACCGCAAGCTACCAAGAATGATGCAAAGCCACAGACAGCTGCACATTTCAAAAAAGTTTTCATTTTCATTATCAACGTCCTCCTAAATTTTGTTGAAAACATATTGTACACTAAAATAATCTTTTTGAACATAGGGCATGACTAAGCCAATGTTCATAAGCTCATCACCAGCGAAAGTCGCATTCAGAGCTTCACAATAATACTGAGCCTTTTCATCTAATCCTTTGAGTTTTACCGTAATCAGTGGTGCTTCTGGTTGGGACAAGACTTTTACGAAGGTAAATACCACCTGACTCTTATCCTCATTAACATAAGTATAAGCGTGCGTATTATCCCTTTTTGTCAAACGGTAAAAGCGACCAAATTGAACTGTCTCACGGATGGTTTTATACGTGGCAACTTGCTGCGAAATTTCCTCAAGTTTTTTCTCTGACAAGGTTGTCAAATCTAGCTCATAACCCAAATTTCCTAGCATGGCCACATTCCCACGTGTTGCCAATGGCGTTACTCGACCTGTTTGGTGGTTAGGTACAGCTGATACATGCGCCCCCATACTGATACTTGGGAACATCAAACTAGTTCCTTCCTGAATGGACAAGCGCCCAATAGCATCAGTATTGTCACTAGCCCAGGCTTGGGGCATGTAGTACAGAAGTCCTAAATCGTTTCGGCCTCCCCCCCCTGCACAAGATTCAAAAAGAACCTCTGGATATTGCTGCGTTAATGTTTCCAAGACTCTGTAAAGACCCAACATATAGCGATGATAAAATTCATGTCGATGATGATTTGCCAATGTTTCAGGAATATTGGTGATATTTCTATTCATATCCCACTTGACATAACTGATACTTGCCGAATCAAGAACTTTGGATACACTCTCAATAATGTAATCCTGAACCGCCTTTTGAGACAAATCAAGCACCAACTGCTCACGGCTATAAGTATTGCCATAGCCTGTCGTCCGAATTGCCCACTCCGGATGTGCTCTATAAAGGTCGCTATCTTCAGAGACCATTTCTGGCTCAAACCAAAGTCCAAATGACATTCCCAGACGATTGACTATCTGCGATAAGCCCTTCAGCCCACTTGGCAACTTGTCACGATTCTCAACCCAATCTCCCAAAGAACAAGTATCTGAATTACGTTTTCCAAACCAACCATCATCCAAAACAAATAGTTCAACACCCGCCTTAGCTGCCAGTCCAGCTAACTTTTCTATCTTTTTCTCTGTAAAGCGGAAGTAGGTAGCCTCCCAATTATTAATTAGAATTGGACGAGCCTTATATGCCCACTTGCCACGCATCAGATGTTGATGAATAAAGCAATGACTCTGTTGCGTCAACTCTGTCAATCCATGAGGCGTATAAGTAATCAGAGCTTCTGGAGTTTGGAAAGACTGCCCCGCTTCCAAAACCCAATTAAATTTAGTATCATCAATCCCTATACCCAAACGAGTCGTTTGAAGAGCTGTCGTCTCAGCAAAAGCTGTAAAGTTTCCGCTATAAACCAACTGAGCAGCATAAATTTCTCCATCATCCTCGGTCACATCTGGACTGGTTAGAGCCATAAAGGGGGTCCGCGAGTGACTAGAAGCACCACGAATACTACCGATACTGTATTTCCCTTGAGTCAAAGGAGTTCTCGTCCACTCTTTCTCATAGCCGTAGCGACCTGTCAAAGTATGAACATCAAAATCTTTGTGAGGAAAATCAAGCGTCAAACTCAGCGCTTTCTCAAGGTGAACCTGATGTTTTCCTGCCTTTATCTTAGCCGAACGAGCCAGATAATTAGCCTCTTCAAAAACACTATACGAAAGGGTCACTATTACCCCCGTCACCTCATCGTAGAGATCAATCTCTAGCGTTTCAACATCTTCTTCATCACCGAAACTCGCAGGTAGTCCATCTAGCACCTTTTTCCCTTGAAAAATGCGGTGCTTTTGATATTTTAAATCCAGCAAAGTTCCAAAATCGCTACGCACCTCAATAGCAGATGTTCGAAAATCTCCCAAACCGTTGCTACTGTACTCAAGCGGTAAAGTATCTAGCGAAAATGTTCTATCCTTGCTCGTAGGGTTAGGCGAAAATGCTCTATCCTGATAAATGATTTGATGACTCTCACTAAATCGCTCAACCCTTTTACCAAAATAGCGATGCACAAGTAGGCGATTCTCCAAAGCCTGCATAACATAGGAAAAGCGGCTGGTTTTTAAGTGAAAAATCTGATTTTCTTCTTGAAATACTATCATTGTCTTCTCCTTTTCTTCATGTCTATATTCTACTTTATGAAAACGCTTTAAAAAATAGAGTTTCGTTATGTAAATATGGTAAAATGTTAGGTGAGGTAAAATTTTTATGATCTTTTCTGAGTTTCAAAATGACACTATTGACCTAACCATCGACTTTTATGGATTTGAACAATGTGAACCCAAATACGGGTTTGGACCAGCTATCCGAGAGAACTTTGTCCTTCACTATATTGAAAAAGGGGAAGGTATTTTTTGCTACAAAGGCGAAACTATCCACCTAAAGGCAGGAGACCTTTTTCTTCTCAAGCCAAACGAATTGACTTACTACGAGGCTAGCATTGACAATCCTTGGTCTTACTATTGGCTAGGAATTAGCGGCAGCAAAGCGCTTGATTACTTTAGACTATCTAACCTTTATAACAAGGGATATTTGAAGTGCTCAGCTTATCGAAATACCTTTACACTGTATCAATTAGTCAAAGAAATTATTCAAAAAACTGAAAAACTTGACGCTTCTCCAGCGAGCCACCTTCACCTCCTAGGTGGCGTCTATGAGCTTCTTTATCAACTATCAGCCCTGGCGCCAGAAGAAACAATAAAACCTATGCACGAAACAGAAAAACTCTGTTTAGATTGCCGCAGAATCATCGAGACAAACTACACTTCTTCAAATCTAACCATTCAAAAAATTGCAGATAGACTAGCTGTGAATCGCAGCTATTTAACCAGCTCTTTTAGCGAACAATACCAGATGCCTCCAAAAGAATATCTCAATCAAGTTCGAATGAATCGTGCTAAATTTCTTCTCGAAACTAGCGACGAACCAATCAAAGTCATCGCTTACTCAGTCGGTTTTTCTGATCCCCTTTATTTTTCAAAAGCTTTTAAACAACACTTCAAAAAATCTCCCACTAATCTACGTAAAAAATACTAAAGGAGCTCCAAAATGGAAGCTCCTTTAGTATTTCGTATTATCATAAACAAAGACAATCTCATAAGATTTCTCTTCATTGGGTGATAAGAATATCTGTTCAAAATGCTCATGGTTTACTGCATCTGGGAGATGCTGTGGTTCAATTGCCACCCCTTCCTGAGCACGCCCAGGTAATCCCTTGTCACGAGCGAAAAAGACACCATCCTCCAGAGAGTTCATGGTATAGACTACCACTCCCTGGCGCTCAGAATAAATGCTCAGCTGATCACCGCTTTCCTCATCTCGAAGCACTACAATGGGATTATCTGCTCCGCTATTGACCACAAAAGCATCATCAAAGCCATCATTTCGAGAAATGGCTGCGCTTAGATTTTGCTCCTCCCTAAAGTCATATGGAGTCCCCGATACCTCGCAAAAAGCACCCGATGGAATCAATTCATCATCCGTTTCCAAGACATAATCAGCCTGTACCTGCAAATAATGGCTCCGCAAATCCTGATACTGGCTCAGGTTGAAATAAGGATGGGTTGTGGGGTTAAAAAGCGTCGTCTCTGTCGCATTTTTCCCCGTAAAGACCATAGTTAGACGATTGTCATCATCCAGGGTGAATCGAGCCACCACACCCATGTCGCCAGGAAAACCATCTACTTCCTGCTTGGCCTTATAAGTGAAAATAACGCTTGAAGAAGTATCACTCTCAACTAACTCAAAATCCCAAATCTGTTTATGAAAACCTTCAGGACCTCCATGCAGACAATTAGCATTATTATTTACCGGCAACTGATACACTTGCCCATCAATTCTAGCCTGCCCCTTAGCAATCCTTCCTGCTACACGACCGATGGTCTGGGCTGCATAGAGAGTATTACGCCCGTAATCACTAGGTAAATCAAAGCCTAGCAAGAGATTTTTTTCCTCACCAGCCTCAGCTGGCACCAAAAACTCCTGCCAAGTAGCACCTAGTGTTAAAAAACTTGCCGTGACACCGTTACGATTACGCAAACGCACCTGAATGACTTCTTTCCCATCTATCTTTTCAACGACCTTTGTATCAATAGCCATGCAAATACTCCTTTGAATTCTAATACCATCATTTTACAACTTAATATAGTATCTGTAAAGAGAGTCTTGACTAAAATTCCACACTTCTGGACCATTTAGCAGATTGATATTTCTATAGAAAAAAAGATTGGAAAATTTCCAATCTTTAAAAAATCTTATTTAGCGATTTTTGCGAAGTACTCAAGAGTACGAACAAGTTGTGCAGTGTAAGACATTTCGTTATCATACCATGAAACAACTTTAACCAATTGTTCGCCATCAGCTTCCATAACTTTAGTTTGAGTACCGTCAAACAATGAACCGTAAGCGATACCTACGATGTCTGAAGAAACGATTGGATCTTCAGTGTAACCGAAGCTTTCGTTTGAAGCAGCTTTCATAGCAGCGTTGATTTCGTCAGCAGTAACTTTCTTGTCAAGAGTTACAACCAACTCAGTTACAGATCCTGTTGGAACTGGAACACGTTGTGCAGCACCGTCAAGTTTACCGTTCAATTCTGGGATTACAAGACCGATAGCTTTAGCAGCACCTGTTGAGTTAGGAACAATGTTGTTTGCACCAGCGCGAGCACGGCGAAGGTCACCACCACGGTGTGGACCGTCAAGGATCATTTGGTCACCAGTGTAAGCGTGGATAGTTGTCATAAGACCTTTTTGGATGCCGAAAGCATCGTGAAGAGCTTTAGCCATTGGAGCTAAACAGTTTGTAGTACATGAAGCACCTGAAATAACTGTTTCTGTACCATCAAGGATATCGTGGTTAGTGTTGAAAACAACAGTTTTAACGTCGTTTCCACCAGGAGCAGTGATAACAACTTTTTTCGCACCGTTAGCGTGGATGTGTTGCTCAGCTTTTTCTTTAGAAGCAAAGAAACCAGTAGCTTCAAGAACAATTTCTACACCGTCAGCTGCCCAGTCAATGTTAGCTGGTTCGCGTTCTGCAGAAACTTTAACGAATTTACCGTTAACTTCAAATCCACCGTCTTTAACTTCAACTGTACCGTCGAAACGACCTTGAGTTGTATCGTATTTCAACAAGTGAGCAAGCATGTTTGGATCTGTAAGGTCGTTGATACGAGTAACTTCAACACCTTCAACGTTTTGGATACGACGGAAAGCAAGACGTCCGATACGACCGAAACCGTTAATACCAACTTTAACTACCATGTGTGATTTCCTCCTTATGAAAATCAAGTAAATATTTTATTAAGGGTTACCCCTTTAGCAATTGTGAAAAGTTTAACTTGAATCTTTACAAGCAACTTTCAACACTTCTATTATATAACTTATGACAATAAATTGCAAACTCTTAAACCGCTTTCCTCACCTTTTTTTGTTAGTCTTTTCACAACTTTATTGCGCCATTTCTTCATTTCAATTCCAAAACTACTTAGAAGAAAGATCTTGTGGCTGACAGTCTCCTTGCATCTATGGATATCACTATTGAAACCAGCCTCAAATAGTCGATTTTAAAATTTTCTAGCACCAAGTATTTCAAATGCTCTAATTTATCGTAAAAAGCGAACATTCTTGAACTCTGAATATTAGAGAACAAATCTTATTTACGGTTTATGTTTAAAGTTGAATTTTTGCTCAACCTCATATTTCTTTAATCATACGACCAAACTCTAAGACAATCTTCTCGTTTAACATACACAGGATTGTCTTCTTTGACCTCAAGGTTATTAAACGAAATATCTTTGGTTTAGGAAGATACAACTTTAAAAGCGGGTTTTAATTGCATTAAAGAGCTTGAAAGAGAAAGCGAATTTCGTTCTCTAGATGTTAGCTTTTCATCACCCCACTACAGTTGACAAAGAGCCTGTTTTTCGACTTCTTTTTGACATATGAAAACCCCTCATAGTTTCTAGTGAAATTTTTTTGTTATTTCACTGTCCACTATAAGGGGAGTATATCATGAATCCCAGCCTTTTAAGGAGAATTATTCCCCTTTGTTTTTCTTGATAATTTCTTCTTGTACTGACTTAGGTACGTCTTCGTAGTGGTCAAATACCATCATGAAGGTACCACGTCCTTGAGTAGCAGAACGAAGAACTGTTGCATAACCAAACATTTCAGCAAGTGGCACATAAGCACGAACAACTTGTGTATTACCACGAGCTTCCATACCGTCGACGCGTCCACGACGTGCTGTTACGTGACCCATAACGTCACCAAGGTTATCTTCAGGAGCTGTGATTGTAACCAACATCATTGGCTCAAGGATAGCAGGTTGTGCTGTTTTAGCAGCTTCTTTAAGAGCAAGAGATGCTGCAATCTTGAAGGCAGTTTCAGATGAGTCGACATCGTGGTATGAACCATCATAAAGTTTCGCTTTAACGTCAACCATTGGATATCCAGCAAGGACACCGTTTGCCATAGATTCTACCAGACCTTTTTCAACCGCTGGGATAAATTCACGTGGAACCACACCACCGACGATTGCATTTTCGAATTCGAATCCTTTACCTTCTTCGTTTGGAGTAAATTCAATCCAAACATCACCGAATTGACCTTTACCACCAGATTGGCGTTTGAAGAAACCACGTGCTTGTGTTGAAGCGCGGAATGTTTCACGGTAAGATACTTGAGGAGCACCTACGTTAGCCTCAACCTTGAATTCACGTTTCATACGGTCAACAAGGACATCAAGGTGAAGTTCACCCATACCAGAGATAACAGTTTCACCAGTTTCAACGTTTGTTTCAACGCGGAATGTTGGATCTTCTTCAGCAAGTTTTTGAAGGGCAACACCCATCTTGTCTTGGTCAGCCTTAGATTTTGGTTCAACCATTAATTGGATAACTGGTTCTGGAACGTTGATTGATTCAAGGATAATTTTGGCTTTTTCATCAGTCAATGAGTCACCAGTTGTTGTATCTTTCAAACCAACCGCAGCAGCGATATCTCCGGCATAAACCGTTTCAATTTCTTGACGGCTATTTGCGTGCATTTGAAGGATACGTCCGATACGCTCACGTTTACCTTTTGAAGTATTCAGTACGTATGAACCACTGTTAAGGACACCTGAGTACACACGGAAGAATGTCAAGCGACCTACGAATGGGTCTGTCATGATCTTGAAGGCAAGAGCTGCAAATGGCTCTTCATCAGATGCTGGACGTGTCTCTTCCTCATCTGTATCCGGGTTAATACCTTTGATAGCTGGAATGTCAAGTGGGCTTGGAAGGTAGTCAATAACCGCATCAAGCATCAACTGAACACCTTTATTTTTGAAGGCTGAACCACACAATACTGGGAAGAATTCAACATTGATAGTCGCTGTACGGATAGCAGCTTTTAATTCTTCATTAGTGATTTCTTCACCTTCAAGGTATTTCATCATAAGTTCTTCATCAGTCTCAGCAACTGCTTCAACCAATTTTTCACGGTATTCTTCAGCTTGCTCAAGATATTCAGCTGGAATATCTTCTTCAAGAATATCTGTACCAAGGTCATTAGTATAGATTTCAGCTTTCATCTTGATCAGGTCAATAATACCACGGAAATCATCTTCTGAACCGATTGGCAACTGGATTGGGTGAGCATTTGCTTGAAGACGATCATGAAGTGTGCTTACTGAGTAAAGGAAATCAGCACCGATTTTGTCCATTTTGTTCGCAAATACGATACGTGGAACTCCATACTCAGTAGCTTGACGCCAAACAGTTTCAGTTTGAGGCTCAACACCTGATTGTGAATCAAGAACGGTTACCGCACCATCAAGAACACGAAGTGAACGTTGTACTTCGATTGTGAAATCCACGTGTCCTGGTGTGTCGATGATATTTACACGGTGACCGTTCCATTGAGCTGTTGTTGCAGCAGATGTGATAGTGATACCACGTTCTTGTTCTTGCTCCATCCAGTCCATTTGTGACGCACCTTCGTGAGTTTCACCAATTTTGTGAATTTTACCAGTGTAGTAAAGGATACGCTCTGTTGTTGTTGTTTTACCGGCATCGACGTGGGCCATGATACCGATGTTACGAGTTTTTGCAAGTGAAAATTCGCGTGCCATTAGGTTGTTTCTCCTATATTTTTAATTTTCTATTCTGATTATACCATATTTTAAGAAAAGCGAGTGGGCAAATCCCACCCGCTTGATTTCTTACTAATGGTGTAAAGTGGATGAGGCAAGCCCCAATCCAATTTGTGATGGTTGAACGAGAAGTTGCTACCATAATCTCAATTGATTTATGTAGAACTGACTTAACGTCCTCACATTCTAATTGAACTCGGGCTACAACTCACTGACAAAAAGATGAACCTCATTGATTGCACAGCAATCTGCTTCGCTTCCCTATTTTGTCTAGGAGTTGCTTGACGCCCTCGTATCTTAATCTTAGTTGAATTTTAGCTACAAATGTCTGCCAAAAAGATAAAACCTCCTAGAAACCGAAGTTTCTTCGTCGATTTTCCTATTTTGGCTAGCATTTGTTTAACGCTAAAATATCCTATCTTACCAGCGGAAGTGTGCGAATGCGCGGTTTGCTTCTGCCATTTTGTGTGTATCTTCACGTTTCTTAACTGAAGCACCTGTGTTGTTTGCAGCGTCCATGATTTCTTTAGCAAGACGTTCAACCATAGTGTGTTCGCCACGAGCGCGAGATGCATTAACCAACCAACGAAGTCCAAGTGTTGTACGACGCTCTGGACGAACTTCAACTGGGACTTGGTAGTTAGAACCACCGACACGACGGGCACGAACTTCAAGAACAGGCATGATGTTTTCCATGGCTGCTTCAAACACTTCGTTTGCATCGTTACCAGTAGCTTCTTTGATTGAATCAAAAGCACCGTAAACGATTGACGCAGCAGTACCGCGCTTACCGTCAAGCATAACACGGTTGATAAGACGTGTTACAAGTTTAGAATTATATAATGGATCTGGCAAAACTTCACGTTTTGGAGCACGATTTTTACGACTCATTTATCTTATCTCCCTTCCTTATTTAGCGCCTTTAGGGCGTTTAGCACCGTATTTAGAACGGCTTTGTTTACGATCAGCTACACCTGCTGTATCAAGTGCACCACGAACGATGTGGTAACGTACCCCTGGAAGGTCTTTTACACGTCCACCACGGATAAGAACAACACTGTGTTCTTGGAGGTTGTGTCCGATACCTGGGATATAAGCTGTAACTTCGATAAGGTTGCTCAAACGTACACGAGCAAATTTACGAAGGGCAGAGTTTGGTTTTTTAGGTGTCATTGTTCCCACACGAGTGGCAACACCACGTTTTTGTGGTGAAGAAACGTTTGTTTGAACTTTACGGTGGCTATTGTAACCAACGTTAAGAGCTGGTGATTTAGATTTTTCAACTTTTGATTGACGTGGTTTACGTACCAATTGGTTGATAGTAGGCATCTATATTTCTCCTGTGTTTTTTAATTCTGGTTGGATGAGCGATTGGTGACATCCTCAATCCTGTGTGCACTTTTGCAACATTTGTCAGCACGTCTCTGTACACTTTTGAGAGACCAAAAGTAAAAAGTACCGTTTAGTATGATATCATAAACGGTACTTCAAGTCAACTATTTTCGCTATTTTCTTATTTTTTCCCCCGAGAAGTTCTTCGACTTACTGATCTCCAAACCAAAGGGCTATTTCTCTTTTCGCCGCTTCAGTTGAATCCGATCCATGAACGACATTAAGGATTCCGCCAGTATCTCCCGGCGCTTGACCATAATCTCCACGAATGGTGCCTGGTAGGGCATCTTTGGGATTGGTCGCTCCCATCATAGTTCTCCATGATGAAATCACACGATTGCCAGCTATCACCCCCGCCAGAAGCGGTCCCGAGGTCATATAGTCTTCAATTTCTGGAAAAAAAGGTTTGTCAACCAAGGCAGCATAATGCTCCCGAAGTAGTTCAGGACTGGCTTGGCGCAATTCCAAGCGTTCAAGAACAAAACCACGACGTTCAATGCGATGAAGAACATCCCCGATTAAGCCACGACTAACTCCATCTGGTTTAATGATAAAAAAAGTCTTTTCCATACGAAACCACCTTTTCACTTTTCTTTTATTATAACAAAGACAATGGACACAGACAATGCTGCTAGGCTGAAAAAGCTAACTTTATTTTATTGGAAAAGCAAGACTTGGCTTTGCATTCAGTTCTAAATCAGCAAAACGACCTTGTTCAAATTCAACCACTGCAGCCAGAGCAATCATACCGGCGTTATCACCACAAAGGCGGAGTGGCGGAATCACAACCTCAACCTCCGACATTTCTTGAGCCAAACGTTCACGGAGCCCTTGATTGGCAGCAACACCTCCAGCGACAATGAGTTGATTAACAGGATATTTTTCCAAAGCTTTTTTGGTTTTACTCATCAAAATGTCCAAAACCGCTTCTTGAAAGGAAGCGCAAAGGTCCTCAATCACCAAGCGTTCCCCTTTTTGAACGGCATTGTGATGGAGATTGATAAAAGCTGATTTGAGCCCTGAAAATGAAAACTCCAGATTATTCTCTTTAATCATAGCACGCGGAAAGTTGTAGATATCTTTTCCTTTATGCGCCAATTCATCAATTTCACGCCCAGCTGGATAGGTTAATCCCATCACGCGCCCTACCTTATCATAAGCTTCTCCGACAGCATCATCGCGCGTCTCTCCGATAATCTCATAAGCACCAGCTTTTTCCACATAGACCAATTCCGTATGCCCTCCTGAAACAAGCAGTGCCATGACGGGGTACTGGATTTCTTTAGTTTGATTCGCAGCCATCAGATGACCAGCCATGTGATTAACGGGGATGAGGGGTAAACCGTGCGCCCAGGCAAAGGCCTTAGCCGCTGCCATGCCAACTAGGAGAGCACCTACCAGACCCGGCCCGTAAGTAACCGCTACGGCTGACAAATCTTCGGGCATTATTTGGGCTTCCTCCAAAGCATCTGCAATGCAGGTCGTCACAACTTCAACATGATGGCGACTGGCCACTTCTGGTACCACACCACCAAAGCGCTTGTGGCTCTCCACCTGACTAGCGATGATATTGCTCAGCAACACCTTGTCATTTTTAACAATGGCAACGCTGGTCTCGTCACATGATGATTCTATTGCTAAAATATATCTATCCAAAACGTCCTTCCCTTCTCATTAAAATGGCATCTTCACACGGGTTACGATAGTAGTTTTTGCGTTTACCGACTGCTTTAAAGCCGTATTTTTGGTAAAGAGACTGCGCCGGCAGATTGCTTTTCCTGACCTCTAGAAAAACGGCCTCCAGTCGTCCCTCCAGTTGATCCATCAAGCGCTTGGCAAGCCCCTGACCTTGAAAGTTTTTTTTGACTGCTATGTTAGTGATTTCAAGCTCACCTACGAGATTTTGAATAGATAAAAAAGCCACCAATTCACCGAGAGCATATTCAAAAAAGTAGTCCGTGTTTTCCTGTTCTAAATCCGATAAAATTTGTTCTAAATTCCAAGGTGAGGCCCCATAAACATCTGTCAGAACCTCAAATACTTCACTAGCTCTATCTCTCATCTTACACTCGCTTGATATAGTCAGCGTTCGTCTCAAGGTTGGTTTTTAGCCAATTTTCTTCTGCTTCTACTTTTTTCAGATATTCTGGAACAAAAGCATGCGCAACTACTGGTTTAAGTTTTTGACCAAGTTTCCCAATCAGAGCCGCCGAGGGCAAGGTCGGCTGAATCTGAGCTTGTGGCAGAACCTCTTCAATCTGATTACGAAAAGCTTCAACCTCTCCAACAAAAACCACTTTTTCATGTCCTTTCAACATCGCTAGCAAATCAGAAAAATTGATGTGACAATCTGGTTGTGTCGCTCTGCCATTGTCATAAAAACCAGCATAGACATTATTGCGACGAGCATCTATAATAGGAACAAGTAAACCCGAGCGTTCAGGACAAAGAGCATGGAGGCTTGACACACCAACCAAATCAATAGCCAAGGTATAGGCTAGAGTCTTAGCAGTTGCTACAGCCACCCGAAGACCCGTGTAGGACCCCGGTCCTTGAGCCACTACGATACGTTCTAAGTCAGTCGGCTTCCAACCAACCTGCTTCATCATAAAATCAATTACGGGCATAAGACTAATGCTGTGATTCTTTTTGACGTTGAGGGTGTGCTCTGCCAAGAGCTGGCAATCCTCCAAAAGAGCCACAGACATAGCCTTACTTGATGTGTCAAATGCCAATACTTTCATAATTAAGAGCTATTCGTCCTTTCCTTATCTTCTTCAAAGTGATTCGTTTCATTATACCACAAATCATGATGGCAAACATTCACTAAGATTTTTAAGCCTTTTTTTTACTCAAAGCAGACTTTATGTTATAATTGTAATAATTGTAAACTCGGGTAAAATTTAAATTAGACTAAAAACTGAATAAAAACGTTCAAGGTAGTCATTATCTTGAGAAACTTTTTGCATAGTCAGCCCGCTCAAAAGAAAGGAAAATTAATGATTTATAAAGTATTTTATCAAGAGACCAAAGACCGTAGCCCACGTCGTGAAACGACTAAAACTCTTTACTTGGAGGTTGACGCTCAAACAGAACTTGAAGGTCGCATTAAAGTTCGCAAGCTAGTAGAAGAAAAAACAGGCTACAATATTGAGCTCATCCAACTTTTGGATGACAAGTCATTAGCTTATGAAAAAGAGACTGGCGTCTTTAGCCTAACGGAGCTTTAATATGTCAAATATCAATCTAAAACCACATGAAGTTGGGGTTTATGCGATTGGTGGTCTGGGTGAAATCGGGAAAAACACCTACGGTATCGAATATCAGGATGAAATTGTCATCGTTGATGCTGGCATTAAATTCCCCGAAGATGACTTGCTCGGTATTGACTATGTTATCCCTGATTATTCTTACATCGTTGAAAACTTAAATCGTGTTAAGGCACTTGTTATCACCCACGGACACGAAGACCATATCGGTGGTATTCCTTTCCTCCTCAAGCAGGCTAATATCCCAATCTACGCTGGCCCGCTGGCGCTAGCTTTAATCAAAGGAAAATTAGAAGAACACGGATTACTCCGTGACGCCACACTTCACGAAATCAACCACAACACTGAGCTGACTTTCAAAAATCTCAGTGTGACCTTCTTCCGCACTACCCACTCTATTCCAGAACCTCTGGGAATTGTCATTCATACGCCACAAGGCAAGGTGGTCTGTACCGGAGACTTCAAATTTGACTGGACTCCCGTGGGAGATCCTGCAGACATCCACCGTATGGCTGCCCTCGGCGAATCAGGAGTTCTCTGCCTACTGTCAGACTCAACCAATGCAGAAGTGCCAACTTTCACTAATTCGGAAAAAGTTGTCGGTCAATCTATCATGAAGATTATCGAAGGCATTGACGGTCGTATTATCTTCGCCTCTTTTGCTTCAAATATCTTCCGTCTGCAACAGGCTGCTGAGGCCGCCGTCAAGACTGGACGTAAGATTGTCGTCTTTGGCCGTTCCATGGAAAAAGCTATCGTCAACGGTGTAGAACTTGGCTACATCAAAGTCCCTAAAGGAACCATCATCGACCCTAACGAGATGAAAAACTATCACGCCAGTGAAATTCTCATCATGTGTACAGGTTCTCAAGGGGAATCAATGGCTGCACTGGCACGCATTGCTAACGGTATGCATCGTCAAGTCACCCTGCAACCTGGCGACACTGTTATCTTCTCATCTAGCCCCATCCCTGGTAACACCACCAGCGTAAACAAGCTAATCAACACCATTCAAGAAGCTGGGGTTGAAGTTATCCACGGCAAGATTAACAATATTCACACCTCTGGTCACGGTGGCCAGCAAGAGCAAAAACTCATGCTTCGTCTCATGAAGCCGAAATACTTCATGCCCGTTCATGGCGAATATCGTATGCAAAAAGTCCACGCCGGACTGGCTGTCGATACCGGTGTACCAAAAGAAAATATCTTTATTATGGAAAACGGTGATGTACTCGCCCTGACCAAGGACTCTGCTCGCATTTCAGGTAAATTTAACGCCCAGGATGTTTATGTAGACGGAAACCGTATCGGCGAAATTGGAGCCGCCGTTCTTCGAGACCGCAAAGACCTGTCCGATGATGGCGTCGTCCTAGCTGTTGCAACTGTCGACTTTAAATCAAAAATGATTTTGGCAGGGCCAGACATTCTCAGTCGCGGTTTCATTTACATGCGCGAATCTGGAGACCTTATTCGCGAAAGTCAACGGGTGCTATTCAACGCCATCCGCGTCGCTCTTAAGAATAAAGATGCCAGTATCCAGACAGTCAGTGGTGCTGCTGTTAATGCCCTGCGCCCATTCCTCTACGAGAAAACCGAACGTGAACCAATTATCATTCCAATGATTTTGACACCAGATGAATAATATCTCTAAAATTCCCCGAGTTCTCACAAACTCAGGGAATTTTTCATGTCAAAAAAAACCTCCAATCGGAGGGTTTTTCTCTTAATAAATATCAAGGTAGTTATCAATTTCCCATTGTGAAACGAAGGTTGCATAAGATGCCCATTCCATACGTTTTGCCTCAAGGAAATTATAGTAGATATGATCGCCAAGTGCTTCTTTAACCACTTTATCTTCCTGCAAAGCTTTGAGTGCATTGTGAAGAGTTGACGGTAAATCAATGATGCCTGCTTCTCTACGCTCTTCAGCTGTCATGGCATAGATATTGGTTTCAACTGGTGCTGGTGCTTCAATTTTATTTTCAATACCATCCAGTCCTGACTCAAGAAGAACAGCCAGCGCAAGGTAAGGGTTAGCCATCGGATCAACCGAACGGAGTTCCAAACGCGTCCCCATGCCACGAGAAGCTGGGACGCGAATCAATGGTGAGCGATTACGTCCTGCCCAAGCGATGTAAACAGGTGCTTCATAGCCTGGTACCAAACGTTTGTAAGAGTTGACTGTAGGGTTGATGATAGCTGTATAGCTGTAAGCATGTTTCATCAAACCACCAAGGAAGTAATAAGCATCTTCTGACAACTGCATACCATGTGGGTCATTGACATCAAAGAAAGCATTGTTCCCATTCTCATCAAATAAAGACATGTTGCAGTGCATACCAGAGCCGGCAATGCCATACTTAGGTTTCGCCATAAAGGTTGCGTAAAGTCCATGCTTACGTGCAATCGTTTTAACAACAAGTTTGAAGATTTGAATATTGTCACAAGCCTTCAAAACGTCAGCATATTTGAAATCAATTTCATGCTGACCAACTGCGACCTCATGGTGAGATGCTTCTACTTCAAATCCCATTTGAGTCAAAACATTTACGATTTCACGACGAGTATTATCTGCCAAATCAGTCGGAGCTAGGTCAAAGTAGCCACCCTTATCATTCACCTCAAGAGTTGGATTTCCTTGTTCGTCTAGCTTGAAAAGGAAAAATTCTGGCTCAGGTCCAAGGTTAAAAGATTTATAACCCACTTTTTCCATATGACGCAATGCTTTTTTCAAATTGCCACGTGGGTCTCCCGCAAAAGGCTCACCTTCAGCTGTATAGATATCACAAATCAGGCCTGCGACAGCTCCATTTTCATCCCCCCAAGGGAAGACCGTCCATGTGTCCAAATCAGGGTAAAGATACATGTCTGACTCATTGATTCGAACAAAACCTTCAATAGAGGAACCGTCAAACATAGCTTTGTTTGACAAAACTTTATCCAACTGCTCATCAGTTGCAGGAATTTCAACGTTTTTCATCACTCCCAAAATGTCTGAAAACATGAGACGAAGGAAAGTGACGTTTTTTTCTTTGACTTCGCGACGAATATCAGCTACTGTGATTGCCATTTAATTTCTCCATAAAATATTTTGACTAAAGTTACTCACCACACCTCTCGTGTGGTAATCCGATAATCTCTTAGAAACGCATGCTTCCAAGATGGGTACTAGGAGTTCCAAAACCAGCTTGGTTGCGGAGTTCATCTTGTAAAAGCCGCCGAACGTCAGCGTCCGTTAAGGGCTTCTTCTGTTGACTTTTGGCTTTTCTGTCTTCATATTCACGCTTAATGGCAGCCATGTTAAGCCCGTCCGATAGAAAATCTTTAATTTCTAAGAGACGATCCATATCATTTAATGAATACATACGACGATTGCCCTCTGTTCGTTCAGGCAAAATCAAACCTTGATCTTCATAGTAGCGAATCTGCCTTGCTGTCAAATCCGTCAATTTCATAACGGTTCCGATTGGAAAAACAGCTAATGTTCGCCTTAGTTCTTTTTCTTTCACGAAAATGCTCCTGTTACTCTTAATATTATAGGGGTTTAAAAAAGTTCTGTCAAGCAATCATGTCACATTTTGTGACATGATTTGAGTTATTTGTGTTTTTTCTTAATCGTTCGGATTTTATCTAAATCAATATTGACCAAAATAGCGATAAAAACACCTATAAAGGTCTCAAAGACTCTGACAATAGCATACTGAATCGGCCCACCGACTGGAGCTGATAAGGTAATAATCAAAAGAGCGGCCACACCACCAATAATACCAGCTTGATTTGACATAGCGACATTGGTCATGATGGTCAACATGGTACAGATGGGAACAAAAATCAAAGAAACCCAAGCTTGCCCATGAAAAAATTGACTCAGAATAAAGAAACAAATGGCATAGAAGCCACCAATAGTATTTCCCAGAATACGAGAACTTCCAAAGTGCAAACTTTTTCCAAAATCTTCTCGCAGACTGAAGACAGTCGTCAAAGCAGCGATATTGGTGCCCTCCCAGCCTAAAAACTGGAACAGTAAGATGACAAAAAAAACTGCAATCCCCGTTTTCAAGGTTCTCAAGCCTAAACGAAACTTTTTAGGGTCAAACCGATAATTTTTCCACATATACTTATTTTAACACGAAGTCACTAATTTTGGGACAATTGGATGCAAAATATCTGCCACAAAACACAAAAAAGATACTAGTTCTTTAAGCAGCATCTTTTAGGATAAAAAATATTCGAACAATGACTTAATTTTGCCACATTCTTCAATCTCAATTAACTTGATAGAGGTCATTTTTGACTTGATTGGAATAAGGGTCTCTAGGCAATAATGATAGACTTTAGAGATATTTTCATCTGCAATACGGTTCGCTAAAGTAATATGTGGTATCCAATCCTCAGGATTATAAAGCGATTCTTCCAATTGGTCAAATTGAAATTCCCGATGTAAATTCTGATGAAAGTCTACTAATGCAGGGGTTTTAATTGGATTTAAAGTCACAATCCTCATTCCGACAAACGAAGATAGATGATTGAAGGTTAAATCTATCGGAGGCTGGCCTGTTAAAGTTGTCTGCAACTGCTCAATGAATAACTTAGAATCTTCTATATCAAACGAAGCCAAGGTCATATGTGGCTCACGATATATCCACCTCATAAGCGTATTGCGATAAGCCTAGTTGACTCAAGCCCTGCCAAACCTTATGAATCGTCTGTTCCAAATGATTATCAAAAAGACCAATGAGAGCATACATATTTTCTCCTTTATCAAAAAGGGGCACGAATGGCAATCCCTAGCATATTTAAATCTAATTATTTTTCAGTCAAAACTACAAGAACCGGCAAGACTTTCCCCTCAAGGAGTTCCATGGAAGCGCCACCACCGCGTCGTAAATATCTTCACTATCACAAAAGTGTAGGCAAAACTACCCTTTTGTTCTCGTTAGGATTTTGTTCCTTTTTCTACAAAATCAGAATTTTGCAGACTCTAACAGGTGGTAACCTTATTTCTCTGCCCATGTTGCAAGTCCTGAAAGGACTTTACACCTTGCTCAATTTTCTAACTCGCTTTGTTTCGTAGAAACTCTGCGCAATGCACAAAATGCAACGGAAATCCGTTGCATTTGAGCCTTCACCTTTTGTGTGCAGTAGCTGAATGGTCGTTCACTTCGCTTCACTTGTGACCGACCCATTCGGCCTTGCAGGGTTCAAATAGTCCAGTAGACTATTTGAAGTTGTCACCCAATAAAAACAAAGTGACAAGCTGCGGAATCATTTTTGACAGAAGCTTCGCTTCTTTTATTTCCCACCTCAAAATATCTCCCAGATATTTTGAGCTAACTTACCGCCTATTTTTCAGTAAGAGCTGCAAGACCAGGCAATACTTTACCTTCTAACAACTCCATAGATGCACCGCCACCTGTTGAGATCCATGAGAACTTGTCTGCACGGCCAAGGTTGATAGCTGCTGCTGCTGAGTCACCACCACCGATGATTGATTTCACGCCTGGTTGTTTCACGATAGCGTCCATTACACCGATTGTACCAGCTTGGAAGTCTGGGTTTTCAAATACACCCATAGGACCGTTCCAAACAACTGTTTTCGCACCAGTCAACGCTTCGTCAAACTTAGCGATTGACTTAGGACCGATGTCAAGACCAAGGAAGCCTTCTGAAACTGCTTCGCCTTCTGTATCGCGAACTTCAGTATATCCAGCAAATGCATTTGCTTCTTTTGAATCAACTGGCAAGATCAATTTACCATTCGCTTTTTCAAGAAGTGCTTTTGCCACATCAAGCTTGTCTTCTTCTACAAGTGAGTTACCGATTTCGATACCTTGAGCTTTGTAGAATGTGTAAGTCATACCACCACCGATAAGAACTTTGTCAGCTTTTTCAAGAAGGTTCTCGATAACACCGATCTTATCAGATACTTTTGAACCACCAAGGATTGCCACGAATGGGCGCTCTGGAGTTTCAACAGCTTCTTGGATGTATGCAATTTCGTTTTCCAAAAGGAAACCAGCTACTGCTTTTTCTACGTTTGCTGAGATACCAACGTTTGATGCGTGTGCACGGTGTGCAGTACCAAATGCATCGTTTACGAAGATACCATCACCAAGTGAAGCCCAGTATTTACCAAGTTCTTCGTCGTTTTTAGATTCTTTCTTACCATCAACATCTTCGAAACGAGTGTTTTCAACAAGGAGAACTTGTCCATCTTCCAAAGCATTGATAGCTGCTTCCAATTCAGCACCACGAGTAGCACCTGCGATGAAAGCAACGTCTTGACCCAATTTAGCTGCCAAGTCAGCTGCTACAGGAGCCAATGATTTACCTTCTTTGTCAGCTTCTTCTTTCACACGACCAAGGTGAGAGAAAAGAATTGCACGTCCACCTTGCTCAAGAATATACTTGATTGTTGGAAGAGCCGCAGTGATACGGTTGTCGTTAGTGATAACGCCATCTTTCAAAGGTACGTTAAAGTCAACACGGACAAGAACTTTTTTGCCCTTCAATTCAACGTCTTTAACAGTCAATTTAGCCATTAGATAGACTCCTTATAATATATTTATACTTGTTTATTATATCACAAATTTCGGAAATCACCTAATATTCTGTAAGAGTTTTTGGAAAAATCTAATCTTCTTCTGCTCGGCTTTTCTCAAAAGTCAAAAAGGACTGACAAGTTCAATCAATTTTGGTAGAATAGTAAGGCTAAAAACTCAGGACTGTTTTTCCTGAAGTAAAGGAGAAAATTATGGTAGATTATCCGATTAAGTATCGCTTAATTAAGAAAGAAAAACATACGGGAGCCCGCCTCGGGGAAATCATCACGCCTCACGGGACCTTCCCAACACCCATGTTCATGCCGGTTGGCACGCAGGCTACGGTCAAAACGCAGAGCCCTGAAGAATTGAAAGAGATGGGTTCAGGAATCATCCTATCAAACACCTACCATCTCTGGCTACGTCCCGGAGATGATTTGATTGCTAAGGCTGGCGGTCTTCATAAATTCATGAACTGGGATCAGGCTATCTTGACCGATAGTGGTGGTTTTCAGGTTTATTCTTTGGCTGATAGCCGAAATATTACCGAAGAAGGAGTGACCTTTAAAAACCACTTAAATGGGAGTAAGATGTTCTTATCCCCTGAAAAAGCTATCTCTATCCAGAACAATCTCGGTTCTGATATCATGATGAGTTTTGATGAGTGTCCCATGTTTTACCAACCTTATGACTATGTCAAAAAATCTATCGAACGCACCAGCCGTTGGGCTGAACGCGGACTCAAAGCTCACCGCCGCCCTCATGACCAAGGCCTCTTTGGAATCGTTCAAGGTGCGGGTTTTGAAGATTTGCGTCGTCAGTCTGCCCAAGACCTTGTCAGTTTGGATTTCCCAGGGTATTCTATCGGAGGACTGGCCGTTGGTGAAACGCATGAAGAAATGAACGCTGTGCTTGATTTTACAACACAACTTCTCCCTGAAAACAAACCGCGTTATCTGATGGGAGTAGGTGCCCCAGATAGCTTAATCGACGGGGTTATCCGTGGCGTGGATATGTTTGACTGTGTCCTTCCAACTCGTATCGCCCGTAACGGAACCTGCATGACCAGTCGCGGACGCCTTATCGTAAAAAATGCTCAGTTTGCTGAAGATTTTACACCGCTTGATCCTAAGTGTGAGTGCTATACTTGTAAGAACTACACCCGTGCCTATATCCGCCACCTGCTTAAGGCTGATGAGACTTTCGGTATCCGCTTGACTTCTTACCACAACCTCCACTTCCTTATCAATCTCATGAAGAATGTTCGTCAGGCTATTATGGACGATAATCTTCTGGAGTTTCGTCAGGACTTCATCGAAAAATACGGCTACGGCTCAAATGGACGCAATTTCTAAAGTAGGTAATATCGAGTTTTGGCTCGATTTTTTTGATATACTGATTAACAAACAAGGAGATTATTTAATGAAATACATTTTAATCAGACACGGCGAAACCGATTGGAACAAAGAAGGAAAAATTCAGGGACAAAAAGACATTCCTCTAAATGAAGTCGGTGAGCAACAAACTAAAGAAGTTGCACAAATTTTGAAGGAAACATTTCACATCACAACAATCTACACCAGTCCCTTGCAGAGAGCAAGAAAGACTGCTGAAATTATACAAGACTATCTAAAAGCAAAACTCCTGACCAAGTCAGACTTAAAAGAGATTAACTTAGGCATTTGGGAGGGAAAAAGTTGGAAAGAAATTAAAAATAAAAATAGCGATACCTATTCTAAGTGGTCTGTCGACAGATGCTACACAAGACCCGAACAAGGAGAAAGCTACAATGAACTTTTAAAACGAACACTCAGCTGTCTGGAAAATATAGATGTGGGAACTGATCAAAATGTTCTAGTGGTAACACACAGTGCTAACATAATGGTATTAAAATCCATACTTCACAAGACAGACTTTGCTAAGATGAGTCAGTACAAAGAAAAGAATGCAGCTTACACTATTATAACTAGTGAAGATGTTGCAACGATGAAAAACAACTACTAATAAGGAGACTTGATGGACTACATTTCATTTATCCGCTCAAAAGTTGGGCACGATAAGATTATTTTAACCTTTGCTGCTGGCATTTTGACTAACGATGACGGTAAAGTCCTCTTGCAACTACGAGGCGATAAGAAGACTTGGGGGATTATCGGTGGCTTTATGGAACTTGGTGAAAATTCCGTTGATACGCTTATTCGCGAATTCACTGAGGAAACTGGTATTTCTATCAGACCAACACGCCTCTTAAATGTTTACACCAATTTTGAGGATTCTTATCCGAGTGGCGACATTGCTCAACCCATCGGCATTGTTTACGAAGTGGAGGCACAGGAGCCCTACGACATCAGCAACTTCACAAACGAAGAAACCTTAGCCCTTGGCTTTTTCTCTCAAAAAGAAATCGCAGAGCTAAACCTGGCCAGCCACCAGCATCAGGTCATTTTAGACGAATACTTTGCACAAGAATTTAGAATGGGGCTTTAAATGGATAAAGAACAACTGCTGAATTGGCTCAAATCTTACCTAACTGACGGTAAGACGCATATCATTAGAATTTTCGACATGGCGCTTCCGGCAAGTCAACCTCATCCAAATATTTGGTTAACAAGTCAAACCCTAGTCATGTTAATCTCCTAGAGACAGACCCATATATCTTGGATAGTAAACTGCGGCAACTAGTCAGACCCGTTACCTTTCTAGAGCAAAAAAATCACCGCCAGCATGCCTTGCGCTCATGAGCTAGCTAGCTTGACTCTAGATATCACAGCTCTGAAAAATGGTATAGACATTTTAACCATTGACCAGCCTTGGGCACCCGGTATTATTTTAGAGGCTAAGAAACCCATTCTTATCGTGGAAGGAATGTCCTCTGCTTTTGTCAAAGCAGAGCTTTTCGACCTCTCCATCGCTTGTTTTACGGACAGCGAAACCGAATTAAGGCGTCGTCTAAAACGAGATACCAGTGAGCGTGGACGAGACAAAGAATTTGTCTACCAAAGCCATAGCATACGCCGACAACAATACCAAACCTACTTTGAAAATCAACTAGCTCATGCTGACATCATTATAGACCAATCCAAAAATAATTTTACAGCTCATTTCATGACAATCTAGCTAATCCGTTACTTTGTCAACCTTTTTTAAAATTAGGTTGACAAGATTCTTTAAAACGATTAAACTATGACTATGGAAGTTAAAGGACTCAATCTAGACAAGGCAGGACGTTGTCGCCACTATCATACTGAACTTGATATAGTAGCTCTCCTGTGTGAAGCGTGCCAGTGCTATTATGCTTGCCACCTCTGCCACGATGAACTTGAAAGTCACGCCTTCCAGGCATCCAATCATTCTGCTGAAAAACCCGTTCTCTGTGGAAACTGCCTGTCCACTCTTTCCTTTGATGACTATCAAAAAGGGAGTTGTCCCAAGTGCCAGCACCGCTTTAACCCCAACTGCAAAAAACATTATTCTATCTATTTTAAAGGAGTTTAGCATGTCTTCAAAAGTCAGGAATTTAGTCTATATTGCCATGATGGCAACAGTTATCATCATTTTAGGAAACATTCCCGGTATACCTCTAGGTTTCATCCCCGTTCCTATCGTCCTTCAAAACTTAGGAATCATGCTTGCTGGAATCCTCCTAGGCGCTAATCGTGGGACGCTATCTGTCTTACTTTTCTTACTTCTAGGGATGATTTTTCCTGCTTTTTCTGGTGGTAATAATACTATCCCTGTTCTCATGGGACCTACTGCTGGTTATGTAATCTCATGGATTTTTGTCCCTCTCTTAATTGGTATTGGGCTGTCCAAAGTTCCTAGGAAAAATTTCTTGTTGACTTTTGTTGTGGTTTGGTTGGCTGGCGTCTTATTTGTCGATGTTTTAGGGGCAATATGGTTAGCGCAAGCTACGAAAATGTCTCTTAGCGCAGCTCTTTGGTCAAACCTCACATTCATCCCAGGTGATACTATTAAAGCACTACTAGCAACACTTTTTTCAGTCAATTACAGCCATGTGATTGCAAAAGTTAAAGAATAAAATAAGGGGAGTGAATAAAAATCGGGAAATCAGCATTTTTGCCGATGTCGATTTTGTCGGCCCACCTCCGCACAGTTGATCGGAATGGTCGCTATCCACTGCGCAGCAAAAGATGAGAACTTCCAATTAACCACTGCGCCAAAGCGCCTATCTGCAATCATGTTAAAAGGTTAGGACTTTTGTCTTAGCCTTCTTTTCATGTTACCACTTAATAAAACATTTCCTTCTTTGAAGTCTTCTTCCAACTGCAAGCGTTGAACGTTCATTGTAGCTATCCTTGGGAATTGATCATATACCAAAAGCATGGGAGCCTTTAAGGAAGGAAGCTCTGAAACTGCTCGCCACCAAGCATCCATATCTAGAGCTCTGCCATTTTCCAGAGCAATAAAAGGTTGAGGTCTGCCAAGTTGCTCCGAGAAACTTTATGTATCGCCTATTCTGGGGAGCTATAGCAGCGAAATTATTGACTTCACTCTGTCTCCATAGTGACCAAGACTGACAATACCAATATGAAGCCTATCGTGATTTACTTGCAAAGACATACGTCCCTCCATGTCTCGCAACGGAATCAGCACGGATAATGGCATGATGGAATCTTTCTTTGGTATCTTGAAGACAGAGATGATTTATGGCTTTGAGAAGACTTTCAAGTCTCTAGAGCAACTGGAACAAGCCATCACCGACTATATTTTTTACTATAACAAACATCTTAAAGCAAAACTAAAAGGACTTAGCCCTGTTCAGTACAGAACTAAATCCTCTCACTAATATTTTTTGTCTAACTTTTTGGGGTCAGTATAGTTTTCAAAACTAGATAAATTTTACTTATAATTGATTGAGCATGTCTTCCAAATGCTTGATGGCTTTTTCACGGCCTAGCAGATAGATGGTGTCAGGTAATTCTGGTCCGTGCATTTCACCTGATACGGCGATACGGATTGGCATAAAAAGGTTTTTTCCTTTAATGCCTGTTTCTTTTTGAACTGCCTTGATTTGTGGAAAGATATTTTCTGTCACAAATTCCTCATCAGACATAGCTTCTAATTTTGCCTTAAAGGCTTCAAGTACTGTTGGAACCGTTTCAACAGCCATGACTTCGCGTTCTGCATCTGTCAATTCTGGGAAATCAGCGAAAAAGAGGTCTGTCAATGGTACGATTTCATCAGCCGATTTGAGTTGTGGTTTGTATAGTTCAACCAATTTTTCAGCCTTGTCTGTCAAACGCCCTGCCTCTTCCAAGAAGGGTTTACAGAGTTCAAAGACTGTTTCAAAGTCAGCGTTTTTAAGATAATCATTGCTCATCCAGTCCAGTTTTTTCTGGTCGAAAGCGGCTGGAGATTTACTGAGGCGATTTTCATCAAAAAGTTTGATGAGTTCCTCACGGCTGAAGATTTCTTCTTCTCCACCTGGATTCCAGCCAAGAAGAGCAATAAAGTTAAAGACAGCTTCTGGAAGGTAACCTTTTTTGCGGTAATCTTCGATAAATTGAAGGGTATTTGTGTCACGTTTTGACAATTTCTTACCCGTTTCAGAATTAATAATCAGAGTCATATGACCAAATTCTGGTGCTTCCCAACCAAGCGCTTCATAAACCATGAGTTGTTTTGGCGTGTTGGCAATATGGTCATCTCCGCGGATAACGTGTGAAATTTGCATATCATGGTCGTCAACAACAACGGCAAAGTTATAAGTTGGGTAACCGTCTTTCTTCTGGATAACCCAGTCACCACCGATATTGCCACCTTCAAATTCGATATCACCCTTAACCATGTCAGTCCACTTGTAAATGCCTGCTTCATTAACTTTCAAACGAACAGTAGGCACAATACCCGCCGCCTCGCGTTCAGCGATGTAGGCAGCTTTCTCATCCTGAGACATACCGATGAATTCATTGATGTAACGTGGTGTTTCACCAGCAGCCTCTTGGCGTTCACGTTCTGTAGCCAATTCTTCTTCAGTGACGTATGATTTGTAGGCTTTACCTTCTGCTAAAAGCTGGTCAATGTATTTCTGGTAGAGTTCCAAACGTTCTGACTGACGGTAGTTTTCATGTGTTTCTGGGCTTTCATCCCAGTCAATCCCCAACCAACGCAAGTTTTCAAGCTGTGAACGTTCACCATCCTCTACATGACGTTTACGGTCAGTATCCTCGATACGGATGATAAAAGTTCCATTATGATGACGAGCGTAGAGGTAGTTGAACAGCGCAGTACGCGCATTTCCAATGTGTAAAAGTCCCGTTGGACTTGGTGCGTAACGCACACGAATATCTTTAACCAATGCTTTTCTCCTTGAAGTAAGAATAAGAAAGGACAGGATCCCTTATTCCATTTTTCTATCTAGCGAACCCATCCGCAATCTTTACTATTATAGCATATTCCAAACTTTTGAGCGAAAAAAATCAGCCTTGTCACGCTATTTTTCTTTCGAAAGATAAGTTGTCGTAAAATATTTTATTCTTGTTCTAGCATTTGCTACGCTTGCCATCTTTTCAAGGCAATAAGAGCTAAGCTAAAAATCCCGTCATTTTAATGAACAGCTCCCTGTCAAGTAGACAATGAAATAATAAAAGATTAGGCGACGGCCTTGTTCCTCATTTCAAGAGGGGCAAGGCCGTTGTTGCGCTCTTGAAAACGTTGATGATTGTAAAAGTAGATGTAGGCATCAATGTCTGATACTAGCTCCTCAAAGGTCTTATATTTCTTCAAATCATAGCACTCCGTCTTAAAGTGCCCAAAGAAACTCTCAATTGGTGCGTTGTCAATACACTTACCAACACGAGACATGGAGCGGGTCATCTGATACTGGGTAGTTAAACGGTAATAATCTTTCGAAGTATACTGCGAACCTCGGTCGCTGTGAATTAATGGTGTCGCATTAGGATTAGCTTTTTGTACCTTACGAAGTGTTTCCAATACCAATTCGTTATCATTAAAGTGACCAACCACATAAGCGACAATGAGAGCCGTCGTAAAGGTCCTTAATAGCATTCAAATAGGCTTTACAGCCGAGACCATACTTCAAGAAAGTCACATCTGTACACCATTTCTGATTCGGAGCAGTAGCTGTAAAATTACGATTGAGAACGTTGTCCTCTACATTGACAAAGCTGGTCTTGGTACAGTAGCCCTTAGCTCTTCTGATAATGGAGCGAACTCCTAAAATGTGCATCAATCGTCGAATACGTTTCTTGTTGTAGCTTGTTCCAAGCTTGTGATTGACAAATCGCGTCATACGACGATAACCGAGAATACCATTATGTTGGCTATGAAGTTCCTTGATGACATCCATCAAGCCTAAATTTTCCTGTTCAGAAGTTGTTTCCTGATGTTGTAACCACTTGTAATAGCCTGAGCGAAATACCTTTAGAATACGGCACAAGTGGCTGATAGAAGCCTCTTCCTGTTCATCCGCATATTCTTTAATCGCTTGGAAGGATTCCAAGTGGCGACCAAGCCTTACCGTCGGTTTCGTCGTTTGATTTCTTCTAACTTTTTTAGCAGGCCGTTCTCCATTTCAAGATACTTAATCCGTTCTTCCTGTTGCTTGATTTTGAGGCGTAACTCTTCTTCTGGAGTCAGATTAGGCTTGCTTTCCAGGCCTTTCCCACGACGATCTAGGAGACCGTTAGAACCGTCCTTCTCAAACTTTCTGACCCACGAATAGACCTGTTGGTAGGAAACACCATACTTCTCAACAGCTCCTTGGTAATCTTTCTCGTGGGCAAGGGTAAAATTGACAATCTCAACCCGTTCGTCAAATGTTGTCTTGCGTCCTTGTTTCATGCGTCTCATTCCTTTACTAGTAGTTTTCAGTTCTTTACCACTAGTATAACGTTTTATCCATAATCTGAGAACATAAGGGTCAGAAATTCCATATTTTGTGGTCAGATCTTTGAGACTTCCCAAGCCATTAAGATAGTCGGAAACAGCTTGTTCCTTTAGTTCCTTACTATACTTCTTCCATTGACGGCTTTCCTCTAGCCCCTCAACACCAACTTCTTTGTACTTCCGAACCCAGTTCGATAGTGTGTCTTTAGACACCCCATGGTGCCTAGCTAGCCAACTAATTGATTTCCCAGTTTCCAAGTAGAGTAGAACAATTTCTAGTTTCTCAGAGACAGACTTTGGACTTCTTTTGGACATAATAAAACTCCCCTTATAGTTTCTAGTGAAAAAACAAAAATTTTCACTAGAAACTATAAGGGGAGTATATCAGATGAGCTGAGTTCTTTCCGCCTTATTCTTCCAAATCATTAAAGAAACCATTGCTTTTTCTAAAAGCTACCGTAACCTTACCTGACTTCCGTCATCAAGCCTGTATCTACATCATAAACCGCACCGCTAATCACCACATCTTCTGGAATCAAAGGCGATTGTCTGAGAAGCTCCATATCTTCACGAACACTTTCCACCACATCCGTAAAAGGCAAAAAATTACGCCCCCTCACATCGACACCCAAGGTATTTTGAATATGCTTAGCAAAATCTTCATTAGAAAAAGTCTGAGCACCGCAGTCCGTATGGTGTAAAACCACAATTTCACGCGTCCCCATCTGCTGTTGGGAAATCACTAAGGAACGAATCATATCATCTGTTACACGACCACCCGCATTACGTAAAATGTGAGCATCTCCTAGTGCCAATCCCAAAGCTGGTGCAACATGTAAACGAGAGTCCATGCAAGTGACGATTGCCACCTGCGTCTTTGGTTTTAGGGGAAGATGGGCAGTCCCGTGAAAATCCGCATAGGCTTGATTAGTCTTTAAAAATTTTTCGAAATACGACACATCAATTCCTCCACTTCTTTTTAAATTGTTACTATCCTATCACTTTCAAAAAATTTTGTCATTAAAAATGGACTGATACCCTATTATTGTCCGTCTTGGTCAATAAGATTTCATCTTCTCAAAATGAAAAAATCAGCTCATTTGAACTGATTTTTCTTGCCGTTTTCACTTAGGCATCAACGTCTTCATCATCTGAGTAATCATCATCTTCTTCATTGATATTAACGTCCTCATCCAAATCGTCATCTGGAATGATTTCGTTTAACTCAGAATCATATGAGTCAACTTCAGATTTTTCATCATCTGGATTGTCCTCATCATACTCCAAACCTTCACGGCTAGAGTCATAATCCTCATCTTCAGGATCGTCATCAGAATAATCAATAGCATCCTCATCGCCATCCATAAAGGCATTGACTCGTTTTTTCTTACGTTTTGGCGCATCTTCATCTTCGTCTTCAAGGCTGATGATTTCTTCGTCGATCTCATCAATAGCATACCATGAACGAAGCCCCCATTTGTTTTCGCCAAGCGGGATAAAACTCCCGTCTGTGTTTAAATCTGAATAGAAAAATGGTAGAGCTTCACGGATAGTAGCATCAGATTTTTCTAAATAGTTTTGAATTTCATTGACTAAGTCACTGAAATACATCTCATCTCCACGACCGCGAGTCTCCAAAATGGCACGCGCCACCTCAATCATTGACAGTTCATCTTTTTCTTGTCCAGCAAATACTTCTAATTCCAAAGGTCTTCTCCTTAATTTAAGAGACGAAGCCTACTAAGCAAGGTCATTCTATCCCTATTTTATCTCTTTACTATTTTACGCTAAAAAAAGCTATTCGTCAAAAGTTTTTCATGGGAAAATACGCGAGCTGAGGACTTCGAAACTTACAAAGAAACCTGAGAGACTTTATCTGTTAAGAAATCATATCTTTCTCATAAAAAATTACACGGTGAGCATAAACAAAATGTCGAAAAAAGAAAAACACTCTTAATCAAGAGTGTTTAACTGAATCCGACCTAAAATCCTGACAAAAAGTGGCACTTCCTTGTGTACGAGCACACAACATGAGTTTCCTGCTTTTCGTACAGAATTTAACAGCCTTGATACCTTATTTTAACGGCGAAGACCAAGTGAGGCGATCAATTCGCGGTAACGGTTAACGTCTGTACGGCGAAGGTATGCCAAAAGGTTACGACGGTGACCGATTTTTTTCATCAATCCACGGTAAGTTGCGTGGTCTTTTTTGTGTTGTTTGATGTGGTCGTTCAAGTGGTTGATTTCCCAAGTAAGGACAGCAACTTGTACTTCTACTGAACCAGTGTCACCTTCGTGACGTGCGTATTGTGAAATGATTTCATTTTTTTTCTCTTTTGAGATTGCCATGATAAGTCTCCTTTTTATTTGGCTCCATCCGAGTCACAGGCTGGCATTCCTACGACCAAGAAAGAGTTATTTTGTCCTATAGACCTTTATATTTTAGCAAAATAGTAGAGCTGAGTCAACTTTTTATGCTCTCTTAATAGAGCATAGACGGCTCTGCCTTTTCTAATAAGGTTTTTTGTGATACACTAGACACATGATTCTAAGTAAGGGAGATTTTTTATGACGGCTCAAGACAAACTGATTAAAGCGGCGCATTTGATTAACATGGATGATATTATTCGCGAGGGGCATCCGACTCTTCGTAAAAAAGCTGCTGATGTTGCCCTGCCATTGAGTGATAGCGATATTATCCTCGGTGAAAAAATGATGCAGTTTTTGAAAAACTCTCAAGACCCTATCATGGCCGAAAAATTAGGTCTGCGTGGCGGTGTCGGGCTGGCCGCTCCGCAACTGGATGTGTCAAAACGCGTCATCGCCTGCCTAGTGCCAAATCCAGAAGACGAGGAGGGAAATCCTCCTGCTGAGGCTTATAGCTTGCAGGCTGTCATGTACAACCCTAAAATCGTGGCGCATTCGGTGCAACAAGCTGCACTAGCTGACGGCGAAGGCTGCTTATCTGTAGATCGTGTAGTTGAGGGTTATGTTCCTCGCCATGCTCGCATTACGGTTGAGTATGTGGACAAGGATGGTCAGACACAAAAGGTTAAGTTTAAAGGCTACAATGCCATCGTGGTACAACACGAAATTGATCATCTCAACGGTATCATGTTCTACGACCACATTAACATTGCTGAACCGTTCAAAATTGAAGATGGTGTCATCATTTTAGACTAATCCTTAGAAAGCAAGCAGAGAACGGCTAAAGTCTTTCTAATCCTAAAAACGCATGAATTCTTGTTCTAGAAACATTAACTTCATGCGTTTTTTCTATATGCTTTTTTAAATCGGACGCAAAACTGAATTTTGCCCCAGCCTCTTTCTCTATTCAAGGGACTTCATGAAGTCTTTCAAGAGAGCTTGTTGGTCTTCTCCGATATGGCTAAGGAAATGTTTTGATTGATCAATCACTTCAGCGAAAGCATCTATATTAGATTTGACCGCATTCACTCGTTGTTCCAATCCACATGCTGAAACTCGTAAGCACCCCTGGGCAAAAACGCAAACGATCTCAATACCTTCAAAATTGGCGTAATGATTGAGCTTTTGAAGCAAAATAGTTCTAGCTTGATCAAGTTGATTGGTGCTAAAGGTCTGCTTTGTCTCCTGCCAAAAAGCAATCATGTTGTAGCCATCAACTAGCCTGAGTTTTTTCTTCATGTTAGAGTTTATTTCTGAAAACTTCGTACATAAGCACCGCAGCTGCAACGCTAGCATTAAGGCTCTGTACGTGTCCTGACATAGGAATGGTAATCATCTCATCCACCTGCTTTTTGATATTGGCAGAGATGCCTTTTCCTTCATTGCCAATGATGAGTGCGAGTTTTCCTGAGGTATTCCATTTATGAGATGGGGTACCATTCATGTCGGTGCCAAAAATCCAGAAGCCCTGCTCTTTCAGCTTGTCTAGGGTCTGACTAAGATTGGTCACTCGGGCAATGGGAACATGCTCGACAGCTCCTGTCGAGGTTTTGGATACAACTGGCGTCACCCCTACCGCACGGTGTTTTGGAATGATGACACCTGCTACTTGAGTTGCGTCAGCCGTTCTCAAGATTGACCCAAAGTTATGAGGGTCGGTCAGACCATCAAGAATGAGGATGAGAGGATTAGCTTCTGCTTCTGCTTTTTCTAAAATCTCTGAAAGTTCTGCATAAGCGAACTCAGAAACGCGTAGGACAAATCCCTGATGAACTGCTCCTCCTGTCATCTCATTGAGCGTTTTCTTAGGTGACCAAGAGATGGAAACCTTTTTCTCAGTCGCTAAGTTCTTGATGTTATCAAGATTTTTGCCACGCAAATCGTCCTGAATGTAGAGTTTATTTCCAGTATTGGCCCGAAGGCTTTCTGTCACAGCATGAATGCCATAAACAATATCGGTACTTGGTTCGGTCTTAGTCTGTTTTTTCATAATCTTATTATATCACATCAACTGAAAAGTGCTCCGCTAGGGAACACTTATTATTTAATCTTTTTCAGAAAATAGAGGAGACCTCCAACGACGCTTACTCCTAAGAATGAGCTCGCTGCAAGAGCCAGGGGAAGTGACTTGCTTTTCGTTTCCTTGGAACGAGTTGCGAGAGTCGCTGCTTGTTTTTGTGTGGTCGGTGCTTTTGTCCTCTCCTGCGCTTGTGTCGTTGACGTTTTTTCTGTTGCAGCTTTCGTTGCGACTGTATCCTGGGGATTTTCCTGCTCTGCCACTTGGGCTGGGGCTGGTTGCTCGACAATGCCACTACTTGCTGTAACTGCTACTTCGTCTGAGCTGCTTTGCTCTTTTTCCTGAGGAGAAGAAGGCTGTGCCGAAACAGATGTCGGAGTGTAGTTGAGCGGAGTTGAACTTCCGTAGAAGGTGGTGCTGGTATTGGGCAGGCTTACACTAACCTCAACGGTGTAAGTTCCAGCAGGCTGTCCGTCCATGATAAACCAGCAAGCAAAATATGTGCCTCCTTTGTAAAATGGATACATGACGCTGTTAATCACATTACCACTAGCATCTTTAAGTCGCGCGGTTGCTACCAATTCATCTTCTGTATAACCTTCTGAAAGTTCAACAATGCAGTCCATGAAACGATTTCCCTCACGCATGCTGGTTGCTACCGAAACAGCTATATCGGGTAGACTTTTGGTTACTTCTTGAATTGTTGTAGCCTCTGTCTGCCCACCTTCTTCTGCAAAGACTGGTAAACTACTTGCTAGTCCAAGAACCGTTGCTGCTAAGAGTAGAGATGATGAAAGCTGTTTTTTTGTCATAATGTTTTCCTCCAAGTATTAAGGCTTTTGCCCTACACTTGATTATTCGTAGGAAAAAGGAAAAACGAGACTGTTCTAAGGTAGAATTTTTCACCTACCACCTAAGATGAAGGCTTGTGTATCCAACCATATGAATGGTCATTTATTCTCCTCCTATTCCTAACAGTATAAAGGGTGACGTAAGGTTATAGTCAAGTCGTTAAAAAAAAACAGTTTTCGATGAAAACTGTTCAGATTGCAGACAAACATCGTTTTGGTGTTTGTCTTTTTTACTGTTTTTAGAGAAAAATGGCTGTTTTAATGCTGAAACCACCCCATCTGGACAAAATAAAAAGGCCTTCTTGCCATCCTTTTAGCTAGTTTTTTGAGATTTAAGCACGCCAAAGTCAGTCCAATCTTATCCTCCATTTTGGACTTGCCTTTTTCCCTCGTGTAGCGCAGATTATGGTATTCCTTGGCTGTGCCAAATAGCCGTTCAATCGTCTCTTTCCGATGTTGGTAGAGCTCCTTCATCCCTCTTTGATGACGAATATCCTCGCACTGTTCCAAATACTCCTTCCAAATATGC
>NZ_AUIP01000014.1 GCF_000423765.1 Streptococcus porci DSM 23759
TAACATGACAGGGTCAAGACTAGGACGACCATTATCAGACGAATAGGTATCTTCTACTAGGTCATAAATGAAGTCGAAGTCAATCACAGCTTCCACTTGGCGCAGGAAATGATCTGCAGGCACAAGCTGGTCAAGGGTATAGAAACCGTACTGATTGCGGTTATAGTCAGGTTTTTCTTTGTGTAGCATAGGAGAACCTCATAAGTCCTTTTTCTTATATTATACTCCTAAATACGAAGAAAAGCCCTTAGAAAATCAATTCTAAGGACTTTGTCTTCAGTCTGAAACTGTCCATTGGACAGTTTGAGGATGTGGACAAGCTCTATTTAGCCCCTTCCTTCGGTGTCGTCGGCTGCCTGTAATGTTCAGGGCTAAGTTTTAAGCTTAAGTCTGATAAATGCTGGCCTATGCATTTTTAGCCTTTACGGCTGATTTTGCGCCAGATGAGTTGGAGCAGGGTTGGGAGTTTGACTACCTTATCGTTTCCGATATGTTGACGAGCTATTTTGAGGATGGTACCCGAGTCCTTGGAAGCAAACAAGAATTTTCCTTGATCAGTATAAACTTCAAAATGGCGGCTAATTTTTTGGCCTTTACCAGTCACATTGGCCCCCATTTGTGTCACGTTAGACCATGGAATTTGGATGTATTGTTCCACATTAACATCGGGATAAAATTCCAGAGCGGTGTCCCCGATTAGGAATTTTCCAACCTTACTGCCAATTCCAAAGTAGGAAACCCCCGTGGTTTGGAATTCGATTGATTTGTTTAATGATTGTGCCATAAGCTCTCCTATTCTTCTGAAATATGGCTGGCGATAATGTCAAGATTACCTGAAAAAGTCCATTTTGTCACCTGATTTGGGAGGATGAAGTGTTTTCCTTTTTTCAGAGAAAAGCTGACGCCATCGCAGGTGATTTCTCCTGAACCATCGAGAACGCTGACCAGTAGATAAGGAGCTGTCTGCTCCATATCTGCTCTGCCTTGTAACTGCCAATGATAAACTGTAAAGAATTCATTGGATACCAAAAGCGTCGAGGTCAAATCGCCAACTTTTAAAGTAGCAGGATGACTATTTTGTGGTTTGCCAATGTAGCTAACATCGATAGATTGCTTCAAGTGAAGTTCGCGAGTCTGTCCGCTATCGTCTTTGCGGTCAAAATCGTAAACCCGATAGGTGGTATCGCTGGATTGCTGGGTTTCTAGGATCATGATACCTTTACCGATAGCATGAATGGTACCACTAGGGACGTAGAAGAAATCACCAGCTTTGACAGGGACGTGTGTCAGAAGGTTATCCCAGTCCCCTTTTTCAATCATCTCTTGAAAAACGTCCTGAGATTTAGCTTCGTGACCATAGATAATTTCGGCTCCTTCATCAGCTGCAATGACATACCAGCACTCAGTCTTACCCAGCTCGCCTTCGTGTTTGAGGGCATAAGTATCATCTGGATGCACCTGAACACTGAGCCAATCATTGGCATCAAGGATTTTTGTTAAAAGGGGAAAAACCTTGTCCTTGGGATTTCCGAAAAGTTGAGGTTGTTGGACATAGAGTTTATCCAAAGTATGACCGGCAAATTCACCGTTTGCCACCCTAGATACACCGTTTGGGTGGGCTGAGATGGCCCAATATTCCCCTGTCTGTTCACAAGGAATGTCATAACCAAAGTAATCACGAAGCTTTGTGCCTCCCCAAATTTTGGGTTGCATTTGAGAAATTAAAAATAAAGGTTGAGTCATATCAATTACCATTATATCATATCGTCTATCTGATGTGATAAAAGCCCTTTGGAAGAACCAAAAGGCTTTTATATAGGAGTTTCTTTAGAAAAACTTTTTTACATGATGCCAAGAACGCGAGCGACAACTCCAAGAACAAAGAGTCCAACAATCATGACGATTGGAGAAACTTTTTTCTTAAGCAAATGCATACATGCAAATGTCAAGAGAAGCCCCATAAGTCCTGGGATAAGTGCATTGATTTGGCCTTGAAGGGTTTGAGCCTGCATTTGATCAAGACTCATGCCGCTGAGGGCTTGTCCTAGGATACCTTTAAGCTCAACGCCAGTTACAGCCCCTTCAGGGAAGACAACGAAGGCCCCTTCTGATAATTGTTTTGCAGGAAGATCAACCGTGAAGTTGATGGATACCCAACGTTGTACCAAAACGGCAAGAATGAACATACCAAGAATAGAAGCCCCTTTTGTGATATCTTGGAGGATGCCGCCAGACATGTCTTTAGTGATTTCTTTACCTGATTTGTAACCAAATTCTTGAGTGTACCACAAGAAGGCCATGCGGATGATGTTCCAACCGAAGAAGAAGAGCATAGGACCAACAAGGTTACCTGTTGCTTGTGCAAGAGAGGCACCAAGGGCTCCAAGGATAGGACGTACTGTAAACCAGAAAACTGGGTCACCGATACCGGCAAGAGGTCCCATCATACCGATTTTAACACCTTGGATAGCTGTGTCATCAATTTCCGCACCGTTAGCTTTTTCTTCTTCAAGGGCAAGTGTTACACCAATGATTGGTGCGGCAACATACGGGTGAGTGTTAAAGAATTCCAAGTGACGCTCAAGGGCAGCAGCTTGGTCTTCTTTGTTAGTGTAAAGTTTTTTGATAGCTGGGATTAAAGCATAAGCCCAACCCAAGTTTTGCATACGCTCATAGTTCCAAGAACCTTGCAAGAATTGTGAACGCCACCAAACTTTTTTACGATCAGCAGATGTTAATTGAACGTGTTCTGTCATGATTGTTCTCCTCTCTAGTAATCTTCTAAGATGTCGCCGATTGGGTCGTTAGAACCAGAAGCAGAGCCTCCACCGTTGCCACCTTTTTTAGACAAGTTAAGGTAGATAAGGGCGATTGCTACACCCATAGTACCAAGAGCGATAAGTGTGAAGTCAGTTACAGCTGCAAAGACGAAACCAAGAGCGAAGAATGGCCAAACTTCACGAGTAGCCATCATGTTGATAACCATGGCGTAACCAACGGCAACAACCATACCACCGCCGACAGCCATACCACCTTTAAGCCATTCTGGCATCATGTTAAGTACCTCTTGAACAGCCTCGGCAGGCATAGCCAACAAGAGGGCGGCAGGGACAGCGATACGAAGACCTTGAAGGATAAGTGCGATAAAGTGAGCGCGTTCAACAGTAGCAAAGTCAGCACTTTTAGCAGCGTTATCAGCCACGTGAACCAAACCAACAGAGATTGTACGCACAATCATTGTCAAGAAAAGCCCAGCAACTGCAAGAGGAATAGCGGCTGCAGTTGCAACGTTGATACCAACGTTAGAGAAATCGCCACCTTTAATAAAGATGATAGCAGCAGCAACAGAAGCAAGGGCAGCGTCAGGAGCTACCGCAGCACCAATGTTTGCCCAACCAAGAGCAAGCATTTGAAGAGCACCGCCAAGCATGATACCTGCCGAGAGGTTACCAGTTGCCATACCAATAAGTGTACATGCAACGATTGGTTGGTGGAATTGGAATTGGTCTAGGATGCCTTCAAGTCCAGCCATGAAAGCAATGATGACCACGAGAATAGCGGAAATTAAAGTAATATCCATTTTCTTAAGTCCTTTCGAAAATAATAAATATAAGCAAATAATGAGTCACATCATTTTACAAGTGAGAGGCTAGAAAGAGTCTAATGGGCTCCTCCTATAATGCCTATCTGTGTCATAATCCTTGATGATAATTTATTGCACATTTGCTTTCTTAATGAGTTCAAACAAGTCTTTTTTAGAATCATTTGGTACTTTGCGGACGTCAAATTTGATGCCGAGGTCACGCAATTTTTCAAAGGTAGCCACATCGTCTTTATCCATAGAAAGAACGTTGCTGACCATAGTTTTACCAGTTGAGTGAGCCATTGAACCAACATTGAGTTCTTCAATGTGTACGCCACCCTCAATCGCTTGAAGAGCTTCTTGCGGAGTTTCAAAGAGAATGAGCGCGTGTGTACCGCCAAAACGAGGGTCTTTAGCAGCTTCAATCAATTTCTTGATTGGAACAACGTTTGCTTTGACACCGTTTGGTGCAGCTTGTTTGATTAATTGCTTGCGTAGCTCATCTTTAGCAACGGTGTCAGATGCCACGATGATGCGGTCTGCTTTTGATGCTGGAGTCCATCCGGTGGCAACCTGTCCATGAAGAAGACGCGTATCAATACGAGCAAGATTAATTTTTAATTTACCATCGCCGATAACTGTTCCTTCTGGGATAGCTCCTTGAGGTGTTTCCGCTTTGATAGGAGTTGCAGCTACTTCTGCAGGTTGAAGTTCTTCTGGAAGAACCCGAACACCATCCTTAGCTTCCTTAATGATATTTGCGGCTACTTGTTCAACACCTGCTGAGGCGTCCATCATGCGCTCAGTATAGGCTTGAATAAGCATTGGTAAGTTTAAACCAGTTATGATGGCAAACTTACGGTCTGGGTTTTCCCCTGCAACGCGACTAGCTTGGTTGAAAGGTGATCCTGACCAAAGATCGGCTAAAACAAGCACTTCATCTTCGGCGTCAAATTGAGCGATGGCGTTGTTGAATTTAGCATAGAGGTCATCTGGACCTTCACTTGGCATAAACGTTACAACTTGAACTTTTTCTTGTTCACCAAAAATCATCGAACCTGATTGATGAATTCCAGCGGCAAATTCACCGTGGCTTGCGATAACGATTCCGATACCCATTCTTGAGTTCCTCCTTATACTTATTTTTTGTGTTCTTTTTTGAAAACTCCTGCCAAGGACTCTTGACAAATATCTACAATTTTGAACAACAAATTCAAGAACGGTTTATATTCTAAAACGTTTTCAGCAAAAATGCAAGGATTTTCTCAAAAAAGGAGTTAAAAGCCAAAAATAAATAGCAATAGCTCAAGTATAGTATAAAAAAGATATACTGATTAAAATTTTGAATTGAAAGAATTTTCTGAATTTATTATAATAGTAGGAAGTGATAAAAATTTTGCTAAAGTCTAGCGACTAGTACAAAATGTGTTATAATGGGAGTGAACTTCTCAGAAATAGGTTAGGAACATGCATAAGATTATTTTCGGGCATATTATTGCTGTTTTTTTAGTTATTAGTATTTTGGTTTTTCAGCCCAGCGTTGATGGGCTACTCATCAATACGGTAACATCTTTTATCACCCTAGAATTGGGGCTGATGGGGATAAATTCTAATAACGGCGTGATTCGTTTGTCCACAGCAGGAGCTTGGTTTTATTTTTATCCGATAACCTTCTATCAATTATTTAGTATTGCTTCAGTTTCTTGGAGTGGAAATCAGATTTGGACAGCAGGCGATCTCCCTAGTTTTCTGACCTATTTAGCTAGTCTCCTTTTTGCTTTGGCAGCAGCTACTGTTAGTTTGAAGTCGCTGATGAAAGTTCTCAAACTAGGAATCTATACTGAACTTGCCATCATGGCAATGGCGACTCTGTATGCTGGCTTTGCCATCCATTTTATGAGAACGGGCAATGCGGGTTGGATGGACTTTATTGCCAGTCCTTTGAACTTTGTTCAGATTGTTTGGGCTAACATGGCGACCATTGATTTGACTTTCCTTTTAGGCTTTGCAGCCATTCAAATGATCCTGGCCCTTTTATTGGGAGATTAATTATTGTAGTAGAGAAAAGAAATCATTTCGGAAACGATATGATTTTTTTGTTTTTTAAGTTAAAAGCATTGAAAAATGAACGAAAAAGTGATAAACTATCTAAGTCGTTCGTATTTAGCGAATAATTTTTTATTTTACTTGAGGAGAAATTTTTCACATGGAAAAGTTTTTTAAATTGAAAGAGAACGGAACAACCGTGTCTACTGAAATCATGGCTGGACTGACAACTTTCTTTGCGATGTCATACATTCTCTTTGTCAATCCATCTATCTTGGGTGCGGCCGGAATGCCAACACAAGCAGTCTTCCTTGCGACCATTATCGCAACTGTTATTTCGACCCTTATCATGGGGTTATTTGCCAATGTACCATATGCTCTGGCACCGGGTATGGGGCTTAATGCCTTTTTCACTTATACAGTTGTCTTCGGTCTTGGTTTTACTTGGCAAGAAGCACTGGCAATGGTTTTTATCTGCGGTCTTTTTAATATTTTTATCACAGTGACTAAGGTTCGTAAGAGTATTATTAAAGCTATTCCAGTTAGCCTTCAACATGCTATCGGTGGTGGTATTGGGGTTTTTGTCGCTTATCTTGGTTTTAAAAATGCCAATATCATTGAGTTTTCACTCTCTGGTGCTAATATTGTGACCATCAACGGTGCGGCTCCAGCGGCAGCGGATTTGTCAAATGGAGTGAACTCTATCGCCGCTAATGGTGGTGTGGTTCCTGCTATCTCGACTTTTACAGATCCTGCAGTGCTTTTGGCAGTTATCGGTCTTTTAGTGACAGCAGTTCTTGTCATTAAAAATGTCCGCGGAGCAATTCTTATCGGAATTATTGTCACAACCCTCCTTGGTATTCCTATGGGTGTGGTTGATGTTGCTCACATCAATTTTTCAAATAATATCAGTTCAGCTTTTGCTGAACTAGGGACAACCTTCCTAGCAGCTTTTGATGGTATGCGCACGCTCTTTAGTGATAGTTCACGCCTACCACTGGTTTTGATGACCATCTTTGCATTCTCCCTTTCTGATACGTTTGACACCCTTGGTACATTTATCGGAACAGGTCGAAAAACTGGTATTTTCTCTGAAGAGGATGAAGCAGCTCTTGAAAATTCATCAGGTTTCTCTTCTAAGATGGATAAAGCTCTCTTTGCAGATGCAATCGGAACATCAATCGGTGCTCTCTTTGGAACTTCAAATACTACTACTTACGTTGAATCTGCGGCAGGTATCGCTGAAGGGGGTCGCACTGGTTTGACGGCTGTGTCAACTGCGATTTTCTTCCTGCTTTCAATCATTTTCTTGCCAGTTATTGGTGTAGTACCAGCAGCTGCAACAGCTCCAGCTCTTATCATTGTCGGAGTGATGATGGTATCTTCATTCTTGGATGTGGATTGGCACAATTTTGAAGAAGCTCTGCCAGCCTTTTTTGCAGCCTTCTTCATGTCATTAGCTTACTCTATCTCATACGGTATTGCGGCGGCTTTCATCTTCTACTGCTTGGTAAAAGTGTCGACAGGTAGGGCAAAAGAGATTCACCCAATCCTTTGGGGGGCGACCGCTCTCTTTATTCTAAACTTTGTTATTTTGGCAATTTTGTAGGTCAGTACTATCTTAAACCCGCTTCGGCGGGTTTATTTTTTGAAAATATTTGGACGCATGGATAACTTTTTGGTAGAATAGACCATATGTTATACAGTCAAAATGAAAATGAATTGATTGCTCTTGGACAAAGGTTGGGCAAGCTTATCCAAGCTGGCCAGGTTTTGGTCTTGAGTGGTGATTTGGGTGCCGGAAAGACAACATTTACAAAGGGTCTTGCAAAGGGACTTGAGATTGAGCAGATGATTAAGAGTCCGACTTATACGATTGTTCGTGAGTATGAGGGGCGTCTGCCACTTTACCATTTAGATGTTTACCGCATTGGGGATGATCCAGACTCGGTTGATTTAGATGACTTTCTCTACGGGGATGGGGTGACTGTCATCGAGTGGGGGGAGCTATTGACTGATTTACCTGCAGATTATTTGGAGATTCGCTTAGCGCATTTTGGAGAGGGTAGGCAGTTGGATTTTCAGGCAAACGGCAGTCAGAGTCGGGTGCTTTTGGAGGCTTTTGGAAATGGCTGAGCAGGAACTTCTGATTTGTGAGGCGCAGCCAGAAGATGCTGATAGCTTAGCTGAGACCCTAAAGATGGTGCAGGAAGAGTCAGATTTCTTAACCCGAGACAGTAACAGCTCCGCCATGTCCCAAAAACAAGTCAGAGACTTTATCCTGCAACAAGGGCAGAAAAACAATGCCATCTGTCTTGTGGCAAAAGTTGGGGATAAAGTAGTGGGTCTGCTTAACGTGGCGGGAAATGACTTTTCTGGAACAGAACATATTGGTGAGATTTTTATCGCAGTGAGGTCCGCTTATCAAGGTTACGGTATTGGAAGCTATTTGATGGAGACTCTGATAGACTGGGCAGAAAATACTCCTCAAGTGCGTCGGCTTGAGCTTGATGTGCAGGTTCGCAATACAAAGGCTGTGCACCTTTATCAAAAATTTGGCTTTGCCATTGAAGGTACTAAAAAGCGTGGTGCTAAAACAAAGAATGGAGAATTTCTTGACGTTTATGCTATGGCAAGACTGATGGATTAAAAAGACATGAAACTTGGAAAAAAAATTGCTTTAATGTTGCTAGCTATTATTGCGACTACGGTGGTGGCGGCTGGGGTCTATTTCACCTCTGCTTTTAATTACTCAACAGAGGAGTTTAGAAAGACTTTCAAGGAGGTAGATACGGGAACGACCAGCACGGCTATTGAACACACAGAGCCTTTTTCAGTGCTCTTGATGGGGGTTGATACGGGTTCTGGGGATCGTAAGGATCCTTGGGCTGGAAATAGTGATTCCATGATTGTGGTTACGATTAATCCGGTAACCAAGCGAACTACTATGACTAGTCTAGAGCGCGATATATTGACAACTCTTTCTGGATCAGCGGATAATGATATGAATGGTGTCGATGCAAAGCTAAATGCTGCTTATGCTTCAGGAGAAGCGCAGATGGCTATCATGACGGTTGAAAACTTGCTGGATATTAAAATTGACAAGTACATGCAGATTAATATGCAAGGACTGGTTGATTTGGTCGATGCGGTCGGTGGTATTAAGGTGACCAATCATTTTGATTTTGATATTTATATCGGGGAGCAGGAGCCTGAGTATACGGCACGGGTTGCTCCCGGGACTCATAAAATCAATGGAGATCAAGCCTTAGTTTATTCGCGGATGCGTTATCAGGATCCTGAGGGAGACTATGGGCGCCAGCGTCGCCAACGTGAAGTGATTGGTTTGGTTGTTAAAAAATTGCTGGCCTTAGACAGTGTCAGTTCCTATAAAAAAGTGCTAAAAGCCATCAGCAATAATATGCAAACCAATATTGAAGTGACGGATAAAACCATTCCGAGTCTTTTGGCTTATCGTGATTCGCTTGATACCTTGGAAAATTATCAGTTGCACGGCGAGGATGCCACTCTGGCAGATGGAGGGTCTTATCAAATCGTCACTGCAAAGCACTTGCTTGAAACTCAAAATCGTATCAAGTCAGAATTGGGCTTACCGACCTTAGAAAATTTGGAACATACCAATGCTGTTCTCTATGAAAATCTCTATGGTTATTCGCCAGAAACCTACTATCCAGATGAAAATGCTCAAAAGACGAGTTCGACGACAGCTACCACAGATAGTATAGAGACGACAGAGACAACTTGGGAGTGATAGATAAGGAGATATTACTGAAAAAGAGTGAGTCTCATAAAATTCTCGTAAATACTTTCTAAAGTAATAGATAAAAATTGAAAAGCGAATGAAAGATTGGTCTCTTTGAACCAGTTATTATCATTCGCTTTTTTGGGCCTCTTTGTCAACTGTAGTAGGTTGATGAGAAGCCAAGTTCAAGAGAGAGTCAAGTAGGTTTTCTTTTTTGATGTTTAAATAAAGCGATAAGAATTTTAGTTTTGAAGGTATAAAAGTTACGAAATCCAAATGATGCCTGTTTGATTTCCTTGGTTGGTACAATCATACTCGTGACCAGTGTCTTTATTGGCAAGGGTAAGCTGTGGACACATTTGATAGGCTCTGCGAAGTCTGAGTATGTCAAGTGGGATTTGCTAGCCTGCTTTGTCATTTTCCCAAGTATTTGCGTCAGCTTTCCCAAAAGTCTGGGAATGTGCTATAATAAGAGGAACTATGATATTATGGGAGAAAGCATGAGTATAGATGACTATTTGCCCACCTTTGTGGTTGAGGCAGTGTATGATTTGAAACCTGAGATGTTGCGTGAACACGGGATTAGAGCGGTTTTGGTGGATCTTGATAACACCTTGATTGCTTGGAACAATCCTGATGGCACCCCTGAACTTCGGGAGTGGCTTGATGACATGACAGAGGCGGATATCCCCGTAGTGGTAGTCTCAAATAATAAGCATAGCCGTGTTGAACGTGCGGTTCAGCCCTTTGGCGTGGACTTTGTCAGTCGGGCAATGAAACCTTTTACACGTGGTATTAACATGGCAATTGAGCGTTATGGTTTTGACCCAAACGAGGTAGTCATGGTAGGAGATCAGCTTATGACAGATATTCGTGCGGCTCACCGTGCAGGAATCAAGTCGATTTTAGTCAAACCTTTAGTCAAATCTGATGCTTGGAATACTCGATTGAATCGCTGGCGCGAGCGTCGTGTCTGGAAAAAAATTGAAGACAAGTATGGAAAAATAATGTATCAAAAAGGAATTTAATGGAAAAACTATTTTGTATTGGCTGTGGATCTCAAATACAATCCACAGACAAGAAAGCAGCAGGCTATACGCCAAAATCAAGTATTGAAAAGGCTGAGGAAACAGGTGAGCTTTATTGCCAACGGTGTTTCCGTTTGCGCCACTACAATGAAATTGTGGACGTCCACATCACCGATGACGAGTTTCTCAAGCTCCTTCACGAAGTTGGTGATAGCAATGCTTTGGTTGTCAATGTCGTTGATATTTTTGATTTTAACGGATCTATTATTCCGGGGCTATCACGCTTTGTTTCAGGAAATGATATCCTCTTGGTTGGAAATAAAAAAGATATTTTACCAAAATCAGTTAAAGATGGAAAAGTAACTCAGTGGTTGACAGAACGTGCTTACGAAGAAGGGTTACGACCTGTTGATGTCATCTTGACCTCAGCACAAAATCATCATGCTATAAAGGAATTGATTGATCGCATTGACAAATTGCGCAAAGGACGCGATGTCTATGTTGTTGGTGTGACCAATGTCGGTAAATCCACTCTCATCAATGCGATTATCAGAGAAATTACAGGCAACAAGGACGTCATTACAACCTCTCGCTTCCCAGGAACGACCCTTGATAAAATTGAAATTCCGCTTGATGACGGAAGTTACATTTTTGATACGCCGGGCATCATTCATCGTCACCAGATGGCACACTACCTGACGGCTAAAAACCTTAAGTACGTCAGCCCCAAAAAAGAAATCAAACCTAAAACTTATCAGCTCAATCCCGAGCAGACTCTATTCTTGGGTGGTTTAGGCCGTTTTGATTTTGTTTCTGGGGAAAAGCAGGGCTTCACAGCTTATTTTGATAATAATTTACAGTTTCACCGTACCAAGCTTCAAGGTGCAGATGCTTTCTATAACAAACATGTAGGAAATCTCTTGACACCGCCGAATGATGAGGAAAGGATAGATTTTCCCAAGTTAGTTCGTCATGAATTCACTCTCAAAGAAAAGACGGATGTGGTTTTTTCAGGGCTTGGCTGGGTACGTATCAACGGGAAAACGTCAGCTCCAACGGTCGTTGCTGCTTGGGCACCAGAAGGTGTCGGTGTCGTGATAAGAAAAGCCTTGATTTAGCATCTCGTTGCGACAGTAGGTCTGTATAGCTTGTGAACAAAGCGAGGATGTCCGATAACTGTCGCTCTAGTGAGAAGGTAGAGAGTGGGATAAAAATCGATAAATCGGCATGTTGCCGATGTCGATTTTGTCATTCTACCTCCGCACAGTTGATTAGAAAAGGTGGTTATCCATTGTGTAGCAAGGGATGAGAACTTTCAATCAACTACTGTGCTAAAGTATCTATCTGCAATCCTGTTAAAAGGCTAGGACTATTGTCTCAACCTCTTGATGAAGGAAAAGGAAGTGCCGTAGGCTCTCAATTTAGGCGTGGAATCATGATTTAGTCGCTTTCAATCTTGCTATTGAAGTGAGGTACCAAAAAGAAAAATTAAAGGAATAAAAACATGTTGACAAGTAAACAACGTGCTTTCCTAAAGTCGGAAGCACACAGTCTCAAACCCATCATTCAGATTGGGAAAAATGGTCTCAACGACCAAATCAAAACCAGTGTTCGTAACGCATTGGATGCCCGTGAATTGATTAAAGTCACTCTTCTTCAAAATACAGACGAAGACATTCACGAAGTCGCGGAAATTTTAGAAGAAGAGATTGGTTGTGATACCGTCCTAAAAATCGGTCGCATCCTCATTCTTTATAAAGAATCTGCTAAAAAAGAAAACCGTAAACTCTCACCAAAAGTCAAAGCAATCACACAAGGCTAGAACCTCGTGTCACTGCTCTGCTATTTAACAAGAAATAAAACAAAGAGGCTAAGTCTGTCAGAAACCGACGGTAGAAAGCCATAGATCTGAAATTATGCCAATAGAATTACTAACACCTTTTACCAAGGTTGAACTTGAAACCAAAGAAAAAGATAAGGGTCGTCGCCAGGTAGGTATTTTGGGTGGAAATTTTAACCCTGTCCACAATGCTCACCTGCTTATAGCAGACCAAGTGCGGCAGCAGTTGGGGTTAGATGCTGTCTACCTCATGCCAGAGTACCAACCACCTCATGTGGATAAAAAAGAAACGATTGATGAAAAGCACCGCCTTAACATGCTCTTACTTGCTATCAACGGTATTGAAGGACTTGACATCGAACCAATCGAGATTGATCGAAAAGGAATCAGCTATACCTATGATACGATGAAACTTTTGACAGAAGCTAATCCAGATACAGATTATTACTTCATCATTGGAGCAGATATGGTTGAATATTTGCCTAAGTGGCACCGTATTGATGAGCTGGTTGAGATGGTTCAGTTTGTTGGTGTACAACGTCCAAAATACAAGGCTGGTACCTCCTATCCGGTCATCTGGGTGGATGTCCCCCTTATGGATATTAGCTCGACAGCAGTCCGAGATTCGATTAAAAATGGACACACGCCCAACTTCATGCTACCAGCACCAGTCCTTGATTACATCAGGAAAGCGGGGCTTTATCAATGAGTTACGAGACTTACACAGGCTTGTCGCGCTCTGCTATTTTGGAAAAAGTGCGAAGCGCTATGAGCGAGAAAAGGTTTACACATGTACTCGGTGTTGAAGAGTCGGCAATGGACTTGGCTAGACGCTACGGAGCAGATGAGACAAAGGCTAGCCTAGCGGCACTTCTGCATGACTACGCCAAAGAGCGTCCAGATGAGGACTTCTTGTCTCTCATTGATGACTGTGATTTGGATTCGGACTTGAAAAAATGGGGGAATAATATTTGGCACGGTGTTGTAGGCTCCTTTATCATCAGCCAAGATTTTAATCTGCAAGATGATGAGATTTTAAGGGCGATTGAGCGTCACACCGTGGGAGCTGCTGAGATGAGCTTGCTTGACAAAGTGCTCTATGTGGCCGACTACATTGAGCCAGGTCGGAATTTTCCAGGCGTAGATGAAGCCCGTCGCCTTGCTCAAATAGAGTTGGACAAGGCAGTTGCTTTTGAAACGGCACGAACTGTGGCACATCTCGCTAGTAAGGCGCAGCCCATTTTCCCGCAGACGATTGAAACCTACAATGCATTTTGTAAGTATTTGAAAGAGGACTAGATGGGAACAGCTCTCTTAGTGATTGATATTCAAACCGCCTTGATAGAGGCTAAACCCTATGCTGTTGATAACTGCTTGTCTGGCAAAAAGCAATCGCCACTTGTCGTGAGAAAAACATAGAGGTGATTTACGTTCGCCACAATGATGATGAACTACTGACAGGAAGTCGTGATTGGGAACTTTACGAAGCTATTGCTCCAGAAGATGGTGAGAAAATCTTTGATAAGCATTTTAAATAGTGCATTTAAGGGAACTCATTTACAGGCTTATCTGGATAGCCAAGCTATTGAGCGCTTGATTATCATTGGTATGGCTACTAATTATTGTATTGATACGACAATCAAGGTTGCATTTGAATTAGGCTATAATGTGACTGTCATCAAAGGTGGAACGACTACTTTTGATGATATGAAAATCACAGCAGAGCAGTTGGTTGAATATTACGAAAATATCTGGAATGGTCGTTTTGCTCAGGTAGTTGAGTTAGAAAATATGTTAAAAGAGGATTAAATGGATAAAAAAGAATTACTAGAATTAGTTGTTAAGGCCGCTGATGAAAAGCGTGCTGAGGACATTGTGGCTCTTGACTTGGCAGGATTAACTAGCTTGACAGATTATTTTGTTATCTTGACAGCTACCAACAGCCGTCAACTGGAAGCTATTGCAGATAATATTCGTGAAAAAGTCAAGGAAGCTGGGGGCGATGCTAGTCATACCGAAGGAAAAGACGGCTGGGTTCTCATTGACCTTAACGATGTTATCGTTCATATTTTCACAGAAGATGAGCGTCTTCACTACAACCTTGAAAAACTCTGGCACGAAGCTCCTCTGGTGGACGTGGCAGACTATATCGCATAGCATGAAACCTTGTCATCAGACAAGGTTTCAGACTTAAGAAAAGGTGGTAGTGTCTCATTTGCCGTTTTCTACTAAATGATACAAAGGAAAGTAACTTTATCATCATGAGGAGTGAAGCGAGTCTTATCGTCACGTTTGCTATGCTGAAAAGTGCAGAAATCAGCTTTTATGAAACTCAGAAATTTTGAGACTTGAGCTCAAAGCGTAGCCACGGAATTCTGTTAAGCAGTCGCTGGCGTCCGACACCACCTATGGAAGTGGCAAAAATAGAGACTGCAGTTAGGAAGAAAAGTGAGATTTGATGAATAAAAACTACGAAAAATTTGCATCGGTATATGATGCTATCATGGATGATACGCTTTATGATAAATGGACGGCCTTTAGCCTACGCCACTTGCCAAAAAAGGAAGGGGCCAAGCTCTTGGAGTTGGCATGTGGGACGGGGATTCAGTCCCTTCATTTTGCCCAGGCAGGCTTTGATGTGACGGGGTTGGATTTGAGTCAAGATATGCTGGATTTGGCAGCCAAACGAGCCAAAAAAGCTCATGTGAATATTCCTTTTGTTCAGGGGAATATGCTGGATTTGTCGTCGGTCGGAACCTTTGATTATGTGACCTGTTATTCGGATTCCATCTGCTATATGCAGGACGAGGTCGAGGTGGGGGATGTCTTCAAGCAGGTCTACGACCACCTCAAGGAAGGTGGGGTATTCATCTTTGATGTCCACTCGACCTATCAGATAGATGAGGTCTTTCCAGGTTATTCCTATCATGAAAACGCAGAAGATTTTGCCATGGTCTGGGATTCTTATGCCGATGATGCGCCCCATTCCGTGGTTCATGAATTAACCTTTTTCATCCAAGACGAGGATGGTCGATTCACCCGCTTTGACGAAGTCCATGAGGAGCGGACCTATGATATCCTGACCTACGACATCCTCTTGGAACAGGCCGGTTTTAAGTCCTTTAAGGTCTATGCGGATTTTGAGGATGAGGAACCTGGGGATACGAGCAGAAGATGGTTTTTTGTTTGTAGGAAGTAAAGAGGAATAGCTTATGACTAATTTGCTTTTTATCGTTAGCTTGGGGTTTGCTGGCATTGATCCTGTCGGTATGATGTTGCTTATCACTATGCAGTGACTGGACTTATCTTCTTCTCAGTATTCATATTTGTAGCGGATTTGATTGTTTACTGGTTTTCAGGGACCTGGCTTCTAGGCTAAATTGGAGGAAATTTCATGACCATCTCAGGAATTATCGCGGAATTTAATCCTTTTCACAATGGGCATAAATACTTACTTTCTCAGGCTGAAGGATTGAAAATTGTGGCCATGTCGGGCAATTTTGTCCAAAGGGGAGAGCCGGCCATCATTGACAAGTGGACGAGGACCCAAATGGCCTTGGAAAGCGGAGCTGATTTGGTGGTTGAATTGCCATTTTTAGTCGCGGTTCAGTCGGCTGATTATTTTGCTCAGGGAGCGGTTGATATCCTGTCCCGTCTGGGTATTGATACCCTGGTCTTTGGCAGTGAAGAGCCTCTTGAGTATCAGCGTTTTTCGGATATTTATGGGGAAAAAGCAGAGCAGATGATGGACTTTTTAGAAAGTCTGCCGGACTCTATGACTTATCCACAGAAAACGCAAAAGATGTGGGAAAGTTTTGCGGGGGTAAGGTTTACAGGGGAGACCCCCAATCATATTCTCGGATTAGCCTACGCCAAGGCTTGCGCAGGAAAAAGGCTTAAGCTCCACCCAATCCAGCGTCAGGGAGCGAGCTATCATTCTACAGAAAAAGATGTCGTTTACGCCTCTGCAACCAGTTTGCGCCTTCACAGAGAAGATAAGGGATTTGTAGAAAAATACATGCCCTCAGGTGACTTGTTCCAATCATCTCCGCAGGTGGATTGGGCAAATTACTTTGACCTGCTCCGCTATCAAATCCTGACAAATCCTGATTTGACGCAGATTTTTCAGGTGAATGAGGAGCTAGCTAGCCGTATCCGCTCTGCCATTTCCCAAAGTAAAACCGTTGACGAGCTTGTGGAACAAGTAGCGACTAAACGTTATACCAAGGCGCGTGTTCGTCGTGTTTTGACTTACATTTTAGTCAACGTTATGGAAAAACCGCTACCTCGGGCTGTCCATGTCCTTGGTTTTACTGAAAAAGGCCAGAAATATCTAAGCACAATCAAAAAAACGGTGGATGTAGTCGTTCGTATCGGTAGGGAACCTTGGGACGACATAACACAACAAGCTGATGCGGTTTACCAGCTGGGACATGCAGGGATGACTGAGCAGAGTTTTGGGCGCGTTCCGGTGAGAAAATGAGGAGGTGAGAGGTGAAAGTGGATCTTTATCAGCTCTATCAACTGATGCTAAAGGAAATGGGGCCAACGAATTGGTGGCCAGCAGAAAGTAAGGAGCAGATCTTGGTTGAGGCCATTCTCATTCAAAACACGACGGAGTCTAATGCTATCAGGGCTAGTCACAATATTGCAGAGGCGACAAACTATAATCTACAAAAACTCCTAGCACTAGAAACGGAAGTTTTGCAAGAGTTGGTTCGTCCATCAGGCTTTATGAAAAATAAGGCCAAGAGTCTTCAGAGTGTAGCGGCTTGGGTGATAGAACAAGGTCAAGATTGGGAAGCGATTAACCAGCGTTATGGAAATAACTTGCGGGAGAGGCTCTTATCCTTGTTCGGCGTGGGTGATGAGACTGCGGATGTCTATCTGGCCTATCTTTTTGATCAACCAGCTTTTGTAGCTGATAAGTATGCTAGAACTCTCTTCTGGCATTTGGGGGTTGAACATTTAACCGACTACAAGAGTTTGCATAAAGAATTATCAATCTTACCGGCTCCATTTACTTACCAGGATGCTCAGGAATTCCACGGGCTTATCGATGAGTTTGGCAAAGCTTATTTTGGGAGAAGTAAGCAGTTTAGCCAAAGTTTCTTAGCGAATAAGTGTTTAGAGTTTTAGAAACAAAGAAATTGACAGAAAATTCAACCAAAATGTTAGAATTATGGTAAAATAGAGACAAAATCAAGGGAAGAAGGATGACAAATGACTGATAAACATCTGAAAGACCTCCGTCACCGCTCAGGAATCTACGATAGCATGGTAAAATCGCCTAACCGCGCCATGCTTCGTGCCACTGGTATGACAGACGAAAGTTTTGAAAAACCAATCGTGGGTGTGATTTCAACATGGGCAGAAAATACGCCGTGTAACATGCACCTGCATGATTTTGGAAAACTGGCTAAAGAAGGTGTCAAAGATGCGGGAGCTTGGCCTGTTCAATACGGAACCATCACGGTTGCTGATGGGATTGCTATGGGGACACCTGGCATGCGCTTTTCGTTGACTTCGCGTGACATTATCGCAGACTCTATCGAGGCGGCTATGGGGGGGCATAACGTGGATGCCTTCGTGGCTATTGGTGGTTGTGATAAAAATATGCCGGGCTCCATGATCGCTATTGCCAACATGGATATTCCAGCTATTTTTGCCTACGGTGGAACAATAGCTCCAGGAAATCTCAACGGAAAAGACATCGACTTGGTATCCGTTTTTGAAGGAATCGGAAAATGGAACAACGGTGACTTGACCGCTGAAGAGGTTCGTCAAATCGAGTGTAATGCCTGTCCTGGACCTGGTGGTTGCGGTGGTATGTATACTGCCAATACCATGGCTACTGCCATTGAGGTAATGGGCATGTCCATTCCTGGCTCTTCTTCTCACCCTGCTGAATCTCCTGAGAAGAAGGCTGATATTGAAGAAGCTGGTCGTGCTGTTGTACGCATGCTAGAACTTGGCATCAAACCATCTGACATTATGACGCGTGAAGCCTTTGAAGATGCCATTACAGTCACCATGGCACTCGGTGGCTCCACCAACGCTACTCTGCACTTGCTAGCCATTGCTCACGCTGCCAACGTTGATTTAACTTTGGAAGACTTCAATGATTTCCAAGAACGCGTGCCTCACTTGGCAGACCTGAAACCATCAGGAAAATATGTTTTCCAAGATCTCTACAATGTCGGTGGCGTCCCAGCTGTCATGAAATACTTGCTGAAAAACGGCTTCCTCCATGGTGACCGCATCACCTGCACAGGTAAAACAGTTGCGGAAAACCTAGAGAATTTTGCAGACTTGACTCCAGGTCAAGATGTCATCATGCCACTTGAAAATCCAAAACGCGCGGACGGTCCCCTCATCGTCCTCAAAGGAAACTTGGCGCCAGAAGGGGCTGTTGCTAAGGTATCTGGTGTGAAAGTCCGCAACCATACAGGTCCAGCCAAAGTCTTTGATTCTGAAGAAGAAGCGATTGAAGCAGTCTTGACTGACGAAATTGTAGATGGCGATGTTGTCGTAGTACGTTACGTTGGACCAAAAGGTGGGCCAGGTATGCCAGAGATGCTCTCATTGTCTTCTATGATCGTTGGTAAAGGTCAAGGTGATAAGGTTGCCCTGCTAACGGACGGTCGTTTCTCGGGTGGAACCTATGGGCTTGTCGTTGGGCACATTGCTCCGGAAGCACAAGATGGTGGACCAATTGCCTATCTACGTACGGGAGATATGGTCACCGTTGATCAAGATACTAAAGAAATCACCATGCATGTCTCTGATGAAGAAATTGCAGAGCGTAAGAAAACAACGGTTATTCCACCGCTTTACAGCCGAGGTGTCCTAGGTAAATATGCCCATACCGTATCGTCAGCTTCAAAAGGAGCTGTAACGGACTTCTGGAATATGGACAGAAGTGGAAAAGCCTGACCTGGGCTAAGTAGCTTGAAAAAGCCGCTTGATGATGTAGACAAACTTTAGTTTTGTTCCCAGCCTTAAGCTTTGTTGGCTGTCAGCAACTTTTTGCCGGAATTCCCTAGTTGAGATTGGAGACCAAGTCTCAAATCTATTGGATTGCATAAAGTAAGCAGGCTTATGCGGTTCTCAAGATAGTGGAAGTTGTGGTAAAGCTTACTTTGTTCGTCGCGGTAAAGTTCTTTTGCTTGTATCGTTTAGCAGAGCGAGTCGGCAAATGAGAAATAGGGACTTTGTATTCAGTCTAAAGCAGCTTTGTCAAGCTGCTTTTTAGGCTCAGTTTATTTTCTAAGCTTTAAAAAAAGCAAATAGTTGATTTTATGGATTTATTAAATGACCGCTTTGAGTTTTCAGGTGCTAAAATTGCCCTGCTGCATGACAATCATCTGATTAGCATTTTGCGGGATGATATTCCGACCATCCCTTTTCCTAATGCTTGGGATTTGCCAGGTGGTGGTCGTGAGGAGAACGAAACGCCCTTTGAGTGCGTTCAACGTGAAGTTTTTGAAGAACTAGGTATCAGTATTTCTAAAGAAAGCATTGATTGGGTGAAAAAATATCCAGGTCTGATAAATCCGAGTCAGACCTCTGTTTTTATGGTGGGCTCCATCAGTCAAGAGCAAATCAATGCTATCATTTTTGGTGACGAGGGGCAGACCTATAAGCTTATGCCGATTGAGGAGTTTTTAGTGAATAACCAGGTCTATGGCAGTATGCAAACACGGTTAAGAGATTATTTGGAAGTGTCTAATCGTCATATAGAATGAACCTTAGATTTCTTTGATTTTGGCTTAAAGTCATCGCGATTTTGTTGCTATTTTCGACAACTTATGAAATACTAGGAGATAAGTTTGCAGTATTTTGCTGAGCTAGATGGTATTGGCACATGGTGAAGCAGCTCGTCATGAGTGATATCGGTAGAAAACCAAAATATTGAAATGGCTATCATAAAAAAGGTGGTTCGGTAAATAGATTTTATCTGAACTTTTCTAGAAAATATAGAAAGGAACTGAGCGATTGTGTCATAGAACACAGTGGAGAAGTTAGCGAAAAGGCGGTAAGGGTAAGAGATTGCTACTTTCTATCCAGACCTTATTTTTTTGCTTCCTCCTAATCGCTCCTTATATTCTAATATGTGGCAAGAATTAACCATCACTATTCATCGTGATGCGGAGGAGGCAGTCTCAAACCTCCTCATTGAGACGGGCAGTCAAGGAGTTGCTATCAGCGATACGGCTGATTATCTAGGGCAGGAGGATCATTTCGGTGAGCTCTACCCTGAAGTTGAACAGACTGATATGATCGCGATTACAGCTTATTATCCTGATACCATGGATATTGCTTTGGTAAAGGCAGAGCTGGAAGCTGGTCTTGACCTCCTTAGAAAATCTGGTCTTGAGACAGGAGAAATTAGCTTTTCAACGCAAGCTTTGGCCGAGGAAGACTGGGCTGAAAACTGGAAAAAATACTACGAACCAGCCCGTATCACCCACGATTTGACCATCGTACCATCTTGGACAGACTATGAGGCTGGAGAGGGTGAAAAGGTAATCAAACTTGATCCAGGAATGGCTTTTGGAACGGGAACGCACCCAACCACTAAGATGAGCCTCTTTTCTCTGGAACAAGTGCTTCGCGGTGGCGAAACCGTCATTGATGTGGGGACAGGTTCAGGTGTCCTTTCTATAGCAAGTTCCCTTCTTGGGGCTAAGGCTATTTACGCCTATGATTTAGATGATGTGGCGGTGCGCGTGGCTCAAGAAAACATTGATATGAACCCAGATATGGACAATATCTACGTGGCAGCGGGTGATTTGCTCAAAGGCGTTGACATTGAGGCTGATGTCATAGTTGCTAATATTTTGGCAGACATTCTTATTCATCTGACTGAGGACGCTTATCGTCTGGTTAAGCAGGAGGGGTATCTGATTATGTCAGGTATCATCGCAGATAAGTGGGACATGGTTCGTGGGTCGGCTGAAAGCGCAGGCTTTTTCCTTGAAACCCATCTGATTCAAGGTGAGTGGAATGCAGGTGTCTTCAAGAAAACTGACGACATTTCAGGTGTGATTGGAGGTTAGATGCAGCAGTATTTTGTAAATGGCAGAGCTGAAAGTTCAGTTACTATTACCGATAAGGATACCATCAAGCACATGTTTCAGGTCATGCGCTTGTCTGAGGGCGATGAAGTCGTATTGGTTTTTGATGATGGAATCAAACGTTTGGCACGTGTGTCTGACAGCCTAGCTCACACTTTTGTTATAGTCGAAGAGCTAACTGACACCGTAGAACTACCAGTCCAAGTGACCATTGCTTCAGGTTTTCCAAAGGGAGATAAGTTGGATTTAATCACTCAGAAAGCTACTGAGCTTGGAACTTACGCTATCTGGGCCTTTCCAGCAGACTGGTCGGTGGCCAAATGGGACAGTAAGAAACTAGGCAAAAAAGAGGACAAGCTGATTAAAATTGCTCAGGGGGCGGCTGAGCAGTCCAAACGAAATGTCATACCTAAAGTCAAACTTTTTGAGACAAAGACTGATTTTTTATCCCAACTAGATGATTTTGATAAGATCTTTGTGGCCTATGAGGAGTCGGCTAAAACTGGTGAGATGTCGGTCTTGGCGCGTGAATTACAGATGGTGGAACAGGGGCAGAAACTTCTCTTTATCTTTGGACCAGAAGGTGGTATTTCACCTAAAGAAGTCGAAGTTTTACAAGCTCGGGGAGCTATTCTTTGCGGACTAGGGCCTCGTATTATGCGGACAGAAACGGCCCCACTTTATGTTCTGAGCGCTGTAAGCTATGAATGTGAATTGAGAAGCTAGGCTTGTGGTAGCGGTCACTATTGTTTTTGGTTTGTGGGACATTTAACTAGAATAATTAGAGTGTTAGAACGCGGAGTTCTAGCACTTTTTATTTGCTAGATTGAAATCTTATTTGGGCGCCATGTCATGTTTTCTGCCTTAAAAAACAAGAAAACGTTCGCAAAAAACGAACTGTGTTAGTTTTTGTAACATATATTTGTGTTTTTTCTTGTCAAGCCTAAGAAAATGATGTATAATATCCGACATAGAAAGTCGAGGTATCTGTATGAATGAAACATTCAAAAAACCTATAGTAACAATGGTATAACGTATGAATTTTTTTATATTGCAGCAGTTTGCCAGCAAGAATCTGTTAATATTCATACAATACCCTACACAATTCGTATTTTGCTAGAGAGCTTAGTCAGAAAAAATGATGGAATTGATGTTACAAATAATCATATAACAAATCTAGTCAACTATTCGGCAGAATCTCCTCAGGGGGAAGTTCCTTTTAAGCCTAGTCGTGTTATTTTGCAAGATTTTACTGGAGTACCTGTCGTGGTTGATCTGGCCTCTATGAGGGATGCTATGGCAAAAAAAGGTGGTAACCCTGATCTTATCAATCCTGAAATTCCAGTTGACTTGGTTATTGATCACTCTGTTCAAGTTGATTTTAACGGGACAGCATCAGCCTTGGAAAAAAATATCGACTTGGAATTTAAACGCAACAATGAGCGCTACGAATTTCTGAAGTGGGCAGAACAGTCCTTTGATAACTATCGAGCAGTTCCACCTGCAACTGGAATCATCCACCAAGTTAACATTGAATTTTTGAGTGACGTTGTTATTGCAAAAGATGGTCTGCTTTATCCAGATTCCATGTTTGGAACAGATAGTCATACCACGATGATTAATGGGATTGGCGTTTTAGGCTGGGGAGTTGGTGGAATTGAAGCTGAGGCAGCTATGCTTGGTGAGGCTTCGTATTTTCCTGTACCCGAGGTCATCGGTGTGCGCTTGTCAGGTCAAATGCCAAAGGTGGCAACAGCAACGGATTTGGCTTTAAAGGTCACCCAATTATTGCGCCAACATAAGGTAGTTGGTAAGTTTGTAGAATTTTTTGGAGATGGTCTGGCAAATCTTAGTTTAGCTGATCGTGCAACTGTGGCCAATATGGCACCAGAATACGGTGCCACTTGTGGTTATTTCCCTATTGATGATGAAACTCTAAATTATATGCGTTTGACCAACCGAAGCGAAGAACAGCTTGCTCTAACGGAAGCGTATGCCAAAGTAAATCATCTTTTCTATGATCCAACTACTCAACCACACTATACAAAGGTTATTGAACTTGATTTGTCTACTATTTCCCCATCGATTTCTGGACCAAAGCGTCCGCAGGATTTGATTGATTTAGCGGATGTCAAGAAAGCCTTTCAAGAATCCCTTGTGCGTGAGGCGGGTGTTCAAGGGTTTGGGCTTTCCAAAGAAGAGATAGATAAAGCGGTGACTGTTCAGATAGGGGAGCATAGTGAGGAAATCAAGACAGGGCATGTGGCTATTGCCGCTATAACGTCTTGTACAAATACTTCAAATCCCTATGTTCTGATGTCTGCAGGGCTTTTAGCTAAAAAAGCAGTTGAAAAGGGACTAAGGGTTTCACCGACTGTGAAAACGTCTTTAGCACCAGGATCAAAAGTAGTAACAGGATACTTGGAAAATTCTGGTCTTCAGACTTATTTGGATAAATTAGGATTCAATCTTGTCGGTTATGGCTGTACAACATGTATCGGAAATTCAGGAAATCTTCTCCCAGAAGTATCAAGAGCTATTATCGACTCCGATTTATTGGTTTCAGGTGTTTTATCGGGGAACCGAAATTTTGAAGGGCGAATCAATCCTCTTGTTAAAGCGAATTTCTTGGCTAGTCCACCACTTGTTGTCGCCTATGCTCTAGCTGGAACTACCAATATTGATTTGACAACTGAGCCACTTGGCTTTGATAGTAATGGACAAGCTGTTTATCTGGAAGATATCATGCCGAGCAAACAAGAGGTTGTTGATTATGTTGACAAATATGTGACCCGAGAGCTCTTTGCAAAAGAATATGGCAATGTCTTTTCGGACAGTGACAAGTGGAATCAAATTCCAACGGATAATAGTCAGTTTTACAACCGGGATGTGGCATCAACCTACATCCAAAATCCACCTTATTTTGATTCCTTGGGAGAAGATTTAGCCATTAAGCCTTTAAAAAATCTTCAGGTTCTAGCAAAATTCGGAGATTCAGTAACCACAGACCACATTTCACCAGCGGGGAATATTGCTCTAAACAGCCCTGCGGCAACCTATCTAGATGATCACGGTGTCGCTTATGCTGATTTTAACTCTTATGGCAGCCGTCGTGGAAATCATGAAGTTATGATGAGAGGGACATTTGATAATATCCGCATTAACAATCATTTAGCAGCGGGTAAGTCTGGGGGTTATACCAATTATCAGGGGGAGATTATTCCTATTTACGATGCGGCCATGCATTATAAGTCTAATAAGATTGGAACCTTAGTGATTGCAGGGAAAGACTATGGCATGGGTTCAAGTCGTGACTGGGCTGCAAAAGGTGCTAATTTGCTTGGTGTTAAAGCCGTTTTGGCTGAAAGTTTTGAAAGAATCCATCGTTCAAATCTAGTCATGATGGGCTTGTTGCCTCTGCAATTTTTAGAAGGAGAAACGGCTGAAAGTCTTGGTATAACTGGTTTAGAAAGTTATGATATCAACCTTTCAGAAAATCCAGGGATCAATGAGATTGTAGATATTGTCGCTCGCGACGAAAATGGTGAGAAGCGATTCCAAGCTATTGTGCGTTTTGATGCGGATGCGGACATTCGTTACTATCAAAATGGTGGGATTCTTCCGATGGTAGTGCGCAAAAAATTAGAGGGGAGTAAGTTATGACAGCAACTGGAGGTTTAAAAGATTTGGTAGCCTGTCAGACTCGAATCAGTTCGATTATTGATGATGACTTGGCTTATGCAGGATACAATATTTCGGAATTTATGGATAACAATGCGAGTTTTGAGGAAGTTATTTATCTTCTTTGGAACCTGCATTTACCTACGGTAATGGAGCTGAATAAATTTGTTCAGGAACTTCGTTCAGAGTATGCTATTAGTGATGCTGTGGAACAATGTATCTTATTGCAGTCTCGTCAACACTTACATCACATGAGTATCTTGCGATCGACGGTTAGTTTGTTAGGGGTTTATAATATTGATGCAGAAGATCATTCGCCAGAGGCTGTGTATCGCCAATCTATTCAGCTAATGGCGAAGATGCCGACCATAATTGCAGCGTTTGCCCGAGTTCGTTCGGGTCAGACTCCTATTGCTCCGCGCAAAGATTTGGGATTTGCGGCAAATTTTCTCTATATGTTGACGGGAAGTGAACCGACAGAGCTAGAAGAGAAGGCCTTGAATCGCGCTCTGATTCTTCACGCAGATCACGAATTGAATGCCTCAACCTTTGCAGCAAGGGTCTGTGCTTCGACCTTATCAGATATTTACTCCTGTGTCACGACAGCCATTGGGACGCTTAAGGGGCCTTTGCATGGGGGAGCCAACGAACGGGTTTTCGATATGTTACAAGAAATTCGAGAACACGGAGATACCAAGTCTTATCTGCAAGAAAAATTAGCGTCACATGAAAAAATCATGGGCTTTGGGCATCGGGTTTATAAGACTATGGATCCTCGTGAAAAATATTTGCGTGAAATGGCAAAAGAATTAACAGTAGGCATTGAAAATGAGATTTGGTATCAATTATCCCGTGAGATTGAGGATTACATGAAACATACCAAGGGTTTGATTCCTAATGTTGATTTTTATTCAGCGACAGTTTATCATGTCTTGGGAATTGATAGTTCCACTTTCACGCTCATTTTTGCTATGAGCCGAGTATCTGGTTGGATTGCTCATATCCAGGAACAACAAAAAAATAATAAGCTAATCCGTCCGAGATCACGTTATCTGGGGCAGACAAACCAAGAATATATTTCAATAGGTAAGCGTTAAGGAGTTTTATATGGCAGAAAAAATCGTTTTAAAAGATGGTAAACTCAGTGTTTCAAATCACCCTATCATTCCCTACATTGAAGGAGATGGTGTTGGTTTGGATATTTGGCGAAATGCTCAGCTAGTTTTTGATGCAGCAGTGGAAAAAGCCTACGCAGGTCAGAGGAAAGTGGTCTGGCAAGAACTATTAGCTGGGAAAAAATCTTTTGATCAGACAGGAACCTGGCTACCAGATGAGACTTTAGCAAGAATTAAAGAGAACTTGGTTGCCATCAAGGGACCCTTGGCAACACCAGTTGGTGGGGGCATTCGCTCGCTTAATGTTGCCTTACGTCAAGAATTAGATCTTTATGCTTGTGTTCGTCCAGTTCGCTATTTTAAGGGGATTGAGAGTCCTCTTAAAGAACCTGAAAAGACAAATATTACCATTTTTCGAGAAAATACAGAAGACATTTATGCAGGGATCGAGTGGGAATCTGGCAGTGATGACGTGAAAAAAGTTATTGATTTTCTCCAAAATGATATGGGGGTTCACAAAATTCGCTTTCCTGAAACAAGCAGCATCGGTATTAAGCCCATTTCTATTGAAGGAAGTGAACGATTGATTCGTTCGGCTATTGATTACGCTCTAGAAAATGGTTTGACCAAGGTGACCCTCCTTCACAAAGGTAATATTCAAAAATTTACCGAAGGTGGTTTTCGAAAATGGGGTTACGAACTAGCCCAACGAGAATACGGCAAAGAACTCGAATCGGGGAAATTGGTCATTTCGGATATTATTGCGGATAACTTTTTGCAACAAATTCTCCCTAATCCTGAAAAATTTGATGTTGTAGCACTTACAAATCTGAATGGGGACTATGCCAGCGATGCTTTAGCGGCTCAAGTTGGAGGTATTGGAATCGCACCAGGAGCTAATATTAATTACTTGACTGGACATGCTATTTTTGAAGCAACGCATGGAACAGCACCAGATATTGCAGGACAAGACTTAGCAAACCCCTGCTCGGTTCTTCTTTCAGGCTGTATGATGTTTGAATATATGGGATGGACAGAGGTTGCCGATTTAGTTACGAAAGCTATTGAAGATAACTTTGCTAAGGGTATTTTCACAACGGATTTAACGAGGGATAATCCAGTTACGACCAGCCAGTTTTGTCACAGTTTAGTGACCTATATTCAAGGGGAGTAGGGATAAAGTTGGTGAAGAAGAGCCACTGTCACTCCTTGATAAGTGTTTTTTAGAGTAAGAAAAGGGAATCATCATGATTCTCTTTTTGATTATTAAAAAGCAATGACAGCTTTCTAGCAAATGATTGGAAATGCCACTGTCACCTCACCTCGCTTCTTGTCCATGTATGTGGCTAGAGCTACATTTCGCTTAAAATATGAGTGGTGGCTGATGATGGATGGTCTCCCAAAAGTTAGACAAAAAATCTAACTTGTGGTGGTACTTCATCATTGAGATACTACTTTTTGATTGACATCCTTTATTGAAAACGCTATCATATTTTTGTAGAAAATTTCAAGTAAGGAGCCATTATGGCAACAATTAAAGATGTGGCAAAATTGGCCGGTGTGTCTGCCTCAACAGCTTCACGAGTGCTCCACGACAACAGCATGATTAGCGAGGCCACCAAAATCAAGGTTAGGCAAGCCATGGAGGAACTCAATTACTCTCCCAACTATTCCGCTCAAAATCTGGTTAAACGGGATTCCAATATGGTTGGCATTGTATTACCTGTCCGTGAAAACCATGAATCTCTGGGAAATAACCCCTTTTTCATGCAGATTATCCAAGGGATTAGTAGCGTCTGTACAGATCACAATTTTATGGTCAGTTTGGCGACTGGTCGTAATGAGAGTGAGCTCCTCAAAAACGTTGAGACACTAATCCGCAGTGGCAACATTCGCCGCTTAATCTTCCTTTATGCCAAAAAAGATGACCCAGTCTTTGAGGCTATTCAAAGAGAGCAAATATCTTGTGTCGTGGTTGGTCAGCCTTACAGTGAGCCCTCACCTTGGGTAACTTTTGTGGATAATGACAATAGCAGAGCTGGAGAGGATGCAACGCGCTTTCTGCTTGAAAAAGGCTATAAAAATCTCGTCTATGCCTACACGGATATGGCCGAGTTGGTGCAATCCAATCGCTTTGAAGGTTATTGTTGTGCTATGGAAAAAGCAGGTCTAACGCCTAAATGCCTTCATCTTCCAAGACAAGATGGAGGAAATAATCAGGTTCGCTTGGAAGAGTATTTGTCAAAAGAAGTGGTTCAGGGCTTTGTTATCATTGATGATATGCTGGCTCTTCGCCTGCAAAAGCTCTTGGTCGGACTTGGTAAAGTACCAAGCGACTACGCCATGATAAGCTTTAACAACTCCTTGATGACTGAATTAGCCAATCCCTCTCTCACCTCGGTTGATGTCTTTCCATATCAGCTTGGGGAACTGGCAGCTAGACAGCTAGTCAGTCCAAAAGCAGAACAGGGTAAGCTTGTTATCAACCATAAAATTATTGAACGTAGCTCATCGAAAGGACCTGAAGCAAAATGATATTGATGGTTGGCTTTGACATCAATGGCCCCGCAATTTGATAAAGCAAATATAAGAAGTGAACAATACAAAATGAACCGAGATACTCCCTTTATGATGTTTTAGTGAATAGTTGTTTTTTCACAGTCTGCTGTAAGGGGAGTATCTCGTAAATTCTGTGAAATCCGTTTTGTTCGCTATTATGATTGAAGGCTAGACTTTGTTCCAGCCTCTTTTGTTCTCTTCTAAATGAGTTGAATAATGACAATCAATGCAGATAAAATCATAGTGAAACTCCCGATTCGAGAGAACCACAGGGCCGAATGTTTTCCGAAAAACGTGCCTAAATAACTAGCACAGATACTGTAGAGAAAGTCGTTTACTAGACCAATGATAAGATAAGTTGCACTTAAAATGAGCATTTGGCTAAAAATGTTAGCAGATTGATTGATGAATTGTGGTAAAAAAGAAGCCAGAAAAATGATATTTTTAGGATTGAGCAGGATTAGCAAAAAGCCGTTTTTAAAGGCTTTACCCTTTTCAGGAAGGTCGATGGCTTCAAGGTTTTGCTCGGTTTTTGTTGCCGCAAGTAAACTTTTGATGCCAAGGTAGAGTAAGTAGCTGACCCCCAGTAGACGTAAGACGATGTATAAACTATCAGAGGTCTGAATCAGAGTTCCAATCCCTGCAACAGACAGGATAATGCAAAACAATCCTCCAAAGAAATTTCCCAAAACGATTTCATAAGCGGTTTTCTTGCCATGATTAATGCTGGTGGTGACAAGATATGAGGCTGTAGGGCCGGGTGGAGTAATCAGTAAAATACAGGCGAGCGTGTAAGAAAGTCATGTTGAAAAAGTCATCGTAGTTCTCCTTAAATCGGTTAAAGAATTTTAGGATAATTATACAACATAATGGTATATCATTCAATTCGAAAAAATAATAAAAAAATTAGGAAACGCTTTACAAAATAAAAAAGTGTGCTATAATAAACTTATCACAAATAACGCAAACGTTTGCGCAATATAATGCAAACGTTAACATAGGAGGAACTATGAAAACCTTAAAAGAGAAATTCGGTTTTGAATTTTGGCAAAAGTTTGGTAAGTGTTTGATGGTGGTTATCGCTGTCATGCCTGCGGCAGGATTAATGGTCAGTATAGGGAACTCAATTCCCCTGATTGCACCAGGAAATCAAGCTCTAGCAACTATTGGTAATGTTGTTGCTCAAATTGGTTGGGCAGTTATTGGGAACCTTCACTTACTCTTTGCTTTGGCTATCGGTGGTAGCTGGGCTAAAGAACGCGCCGGTGGTGCTTTTGCAGCCGGTTTAGCCTTTGTTTTGATTAACCGCATCACAGGTGCCATCTACGGTATTTCAAGTAGCATGCTTGCTGACCCTGAAGCTGTAGTGACAAGCTTCCTTGGTACTAAGATGGAAGTGGCTAACTACTTCACAAGTGTCCTTGAAGCTCCTGCTATCAATACTGGTGTTTTCGTAGGGATTATCTCAGGTTTTGTTGGAGCGACAGCTTTTAATAAGTACTACAACTACCGTAAACTCCCTGATGTCCTATCATTCTTCAATGGAAAACGCTTTGTACCATTTGTAGTGATTTGGCGCTCAGCTCTGACAGCTATTGCTCTTGCTTTTATCTGGCCGGTTATCCAATCTGGAATCAACGGCTTTGGTATGTGGATTGCAACTTCTAAAGAAACAGCACCATTCCTTGCACCATTCTTGTATGGTACTTTGGAACGTCTGCTCTTGCCGTTTGGTTTGCACCATATGTTGACTATCCCAATGAACTATACAGCTCTCGGTGGTACTTACGATGTTCTTACAGGTGCAGCTCAAGGAACTCAAGTATTTGGACAAGACCCGCTTTGGTTGGCATGGGTAACTGACCTCATTAACTTCAAAGAAGCAGGTGACACAGCGGCTTACAATGACTTGTTTGCAGCTTTCACACCGGCACGTTTCAAAGTTGGTCAAATGATTGGTTCAACTGGTATCCTTATGGGTATTGCATTTGCAATGTACAAAAATGTTGACGCTGACAAGAAAAAACAATACAAAATGATGTTCGTCTCAGCAGCCGCTGCGGTCTTCTTGACAGGTGTTACTGAGCCTCTTGAGTTCATGTTTATGTTTGTCGCTATGCCACTTTATGTTGTCTATGCCTTCGTTCAAGGTGCAGCATTTGCTATGGCAGACCTAGTACACCTTCGTGTTCATTCATTTGGTAATATTGAACTCTTGACACGTACGCCTATGGCTATCAAAGCAGGGCTAGGCGGAGACTTGCTCAACTTCGTTTGGGTATCACTCCTCTTTGGACTTGTTATGTACTTTATCGCAGACTTTATGATTCGCAAATTCAAACTTGCTACTGCAGGTCGTCTTGGCAACTACGAAAACGAAGAAGCTGGTCAAGAAGGAGATACAGCGACTGTTGATACAAACTCACAAAGTGTGCAAATCATCAATCTTCTTGGTGGCCGCAGCAATATCGTTGACGTTGATGCTTGCATGACTCGTCTTCGTGTAACGGTTACAGACCCTTCACAGGTTGCAGATGAGGAAGCTTGGAAAAAAGTTGGTGCCCTTGGTCTCTTCTTGAAAGACAATGGCGTTCAAGCGGTTTATGGGCCAAAAGCGGACATCCTCAAATCTGACATTCAAGATATCTTGGATTCAGGAGTGACTATTCCAGCAACTGATAAATAAGATGTAAAAGGAAAGGCTGGGCGTCTGCTCGGCTTTTTCCCATATAAGGAGAAGACAATATGAAACTTTTAACGTTAAACACTCACTCATGGATGGAGGAGCATTCCGAAGAAAAATTGGAGCAATTGGTTAGCCATCTCTTAAAAGAGGACTATGATATTATTTGCTTGCAGGAAATCAATCAGCTGATGATGTCAGAGAAAGTGAAGGTACCAAAAAGTTATCAGGCGCTTTCTTCTGCGCCAGATTTGCACGCCGATCACTATGCCTATCTCTTGACGCAAAAGTTGGCTGAAAAAGGCGTCACCTATGAGTGGTCTTGGTCTTATAACCACATCGGTTTTGATCGCTACCATGAAGGAGTGGCTCTTTTGAGTAAGACTCCGATTGCTGGGCGCGAGCTCTTGGTCTCTGAGGTGGATGACGAGACAGACTACCATACTAGACGTATTCTCTTAGCGGATACTGTGGTCAATGGCAGAGCTGTGACGATTGTCAGTCTTCATCTATCATGGTTTGGAAAAGGGTTTGAGGCTGAATGGGAAATTATAGAGAAAGAGCTTTTAGCCCAAACAAATCCACTTATACTGATGGGAGATTTTAACAATCCAACGGATCAGGAAGGCTACGAATTAATTTTAAAGAGTCCGCTAAATCTGGTCGATAGTCATAAAGTTGCTGAAAAAGTATCGGGAAGTCATACCATCTTGGCAGATATTGATGGCTGGGAGGGTAATCAGCAGGCGCTTAAGGTTGACCACGCTTTTATCAGCCAAGACTTGACGGTTATCAGTTCTAAAGTGCTATTTGATGGCGGAGAGACGCCTGTTTTGTCAGATCATTTTGGTCTGGAAGTGGAAATTGACCTTTAATCAAAGAGGGAGAAAATCCCTCTTTTTTGTACCCTCGATTATGGTATAATGAGTTAAAGTCACTTGAAGGAGGGAGCGAAATGGAAGTCATTGAAAAAGCACCAGCTAAAATCAATCTGGGTTTGGATATTGCTGGAAAGCGTTCGGATGGGTATCATGAATTATCCATGATTATGGTAAGTGTGGATTTGAATGATTATGTGATTTTAAAATCTCTGGACACAGACGAGATTATCATGACATCTGATAATCACAAAATGCCTCTCAATGAGAAAAATGATGTTTATAAGGCTGCCTCTCTAATCAAGGAAAAATATGGTATCACCACTGGCCTTGATATTTCCCTGCAGAAATCCATTCCCATCTGTGCAGGATTGGGTGGTGGCTCAAGTGATGCCGCAGCAACTATACGCGGACTCAATAAGCTCTGGAACCTTAATATGGGACGAGAGGATATGATTGAGATTGGATTTCAGATTGGTAGCGATGTGCCTTACTGTCTGGAAGCTGGTTGCTCTCTGATTACTGGCAAGGGCGAGATTGTGGAGCGTCTGGAGACCTCTCTTTCTTCCTGGGTGGTTTTGGTCAAGCCTCACTTTGGTATTTCTACGCGGACAGTCTTTCCTGAGATTGACCCTGAGACCATTTCTCGGGTTGATATCGAGGCTCTAAAAAGAGCTCTGCTTGCTAAAGACTACGAAGGAATGATAGCTCAGATGGGGAACTCCTTAGAAGATGTGACGATTAAGCGAAAGCCTTTTATCCAAAAAATCAAAGATCGGATGCTCAAATGTGGGGCTGACGTGGCTTTGATGACGGGTTCTGGGCCAACAGTTTTTGCCCTCTGCCCAACGGAAAAGCGGGCTGACCGCGTCGTTAATAGTATGAAAGGTTTTTGTAAGGAAGTGTACAAAGTTCGTATTTTGCAGGGGTAAATCTTGCCCCTGCATTTTGATTATGGTATAATTAACCAGTTAAGAAAAAGGAGAAAAGAATGAAAACCTTATCTATGCAACTTGATGCTCTAATCAATCAAGTCCTCTTAAAGGCTGAAAACCAGCATGAATTGCTAATTGGGTCCTGCCAGAGTCAAGTCAAGTTGACCAATACTCAGGAGCATATTCTTATGCTTCTTTCACAGGAAAATTTAACCAGTTCAGACTTAGCCAAGAGGCTAAACGTCAGTCAAGCGGCGGTCACAAAGGCGGTCAAAAGTCTTGTCGAAAAAGGTATGCTTGAGACGATGAAAAAAGCAGAAGACGGCCGTAGTTTGCATTTAAGTTTGACTGCGGAGGCGACGCCGATTGCTGAGGAGCACAGCCATCATCACGACAAGACCTTGTCTGTTTATCAAGAAGTTTTAGCAGATTTTTCGGATGTGGAGCAGGAAGTTATCAGTCGCTTCATCACCAAGCTGTCACAGAGATTGGAGGACTAGATGCGTTATATTACTGTTGAAAATCTTTCCTTTCAATACGATTCTGAGCCAGTGCTAAATGATATCAGCTATCACCTAGATAGTGGTGAATTTGTCACCTTGACGGGGGAAAATGGCGCAGCTAAATCAACATTGATTAGGGCCACCTTGGGAGTCTTAAAACCTAAGCAAGGTCAGGTTACTATTTCTAAGACCAATAAAGACGGTAAGAAGTTACGCCTTGCTTACCTTCCTCAACAAATTGCCAGCTTCAACGCAGGTTTTCCCAGTACGGTTTATGAATTTGTCCGTTCAGGTCGCTATCCAAGGCAGGGCTGGTTTCGTCGTTTGACTAAACATGATGAAGAACATATCAAAGTTAGTCTAGAAGCGGTTGGCATGTGGGAAAGCCGTCATAAACGTTTAGGAGCTCTTTCTGGTGGGCAAAAGCAGCGTGTGGTTATTGCGCGCATGTTTGCCAGTGATCCAGACATCTTTATCCTTGACGAGCCAACGACTGGTATGGATGCAGGAACAGCTCAGACCTTTTATGAGCTCATGCATCACTCTGCCCATAAACATGGTAAGTCAGTTCTTATGATTACACACGATCCTGAAGAAGTTAAGGAATTTACAGATCGTAATATCCACCTCGTCAGAAATCACGACCTGCCTTGGCGTTGCTTTAACGTCCATGAGACGGATGAAGAAGGAGAAAAACATGTTCACTGAGATTTTAGCCTATGATTTTATGCAACGAGCTCTTTGGGCGGTCGTTGCCATTTCCCTCTTTGCACCAATTCTAGGGACATTTCTGATTTTACGTCGCCAGAGCCTCATGTCAGACACCCTTAGTCACGTTTCACTAACTGGTGTTGCACTGGGTGTTATCATGGGAATTAATCCCACTTGGACTACGATTCTGGTGGTGACTGTGGCAGCTGTGATTTTGGAATACTTGCGAACAGTTTATCGTCATTACATGGAAATTGCCACAGCTATTCTCATGTCAATGGGTCTAGCCTTGTCCCTGATTTTGATGAGTAAGTCTAATTCTTCTTCAGGGGTCAGCTTAGAACAGTACCTCTTTGGCTCCATTATTACGATTAGCAAAGAGCAGGTTATCGCTCTCTTTGTCATTGCAGCGACAGTTCTCATATTGACGATACTTTTTATTCGTCCTATGTATGTGCTGACCTTTGATGAGGACACGGCTTTTGTAGATGGTTTACCTGTTCGTCTTATGTCAACGCTTTTCAATGTGGTGACGGGTATCGCTATTTCCCTGACTATTCCTGCAGCAGGTGCTCTTTTAGTCTCTACCATTATGGTACTTCCAGCCTCTATTGCTATGCGCTTGGGCAATAACTTCCGTTCGGTTATCGGCTTGGGAATCATCGTTGGCTTCATCGGCATGGTATCTGGTATTTTCCTTTCATACTATTGGGAAACACCAGCCAGCGCTACCATCACCATGATTTTTATTCTCTTTTTCCTCCTGACTGGTTTGGTAGTTATAAAGGACTAATCTTAAAAGCTGCTTAGGCAGTTTTTTTCTTTTAGGAAAAGGTAGAGCTAAGAAAATGTAAAAAACTTTTTACATTTTTTGTAAAACAGACTTGACATTTAATGTAAAGTAAACTATACTTATTTTGTAAAGGTAACTTGACAAAGTAAAATGTTGTTCACGAAGGAGAGTTCATGAAAAAATTAACAAAAGAAAAAGTCATCTCAGATGCGAAGTCAAGTTTGGCAGGTCTTCTAGTCATAGCAGCCATTTTCTTATACTACGCTTTGGTAAAGCGAGATTGGTTTTGGCTTGTTAGTATTTTGCCACTTGTATTAGCAACAGATGGTTATAAATATGGTCGTCTTCTGATGGATGAAACATATCTGAAACGCTATGTGATTAAAAAGAACGATGAGCGAAATCTTCAAATAGAAGGAATGGCTTATCGCACGATGGCAAAAATCCTTATTCTAGTTTACACTTTTTTATCTGGTCTCTTTTTGGGCTACTTTTCAGATCAACTGACTGTTGATCAGAGAGGATTGATTGCGCTGGGGATGTTTGGCCTTGCTCTCTTGATAATAGGAATTTTTCACCTCGTCAAATGGTATTATGAGCGTCAGCTTTGAGTAAAGGAGAAGCCATGGAAACGAGAATTCAGGAGCTAAGAAAGGCACGAAAACTCAGTCAGGCTGAGCTGGCAGATGAATTGGAAGTCACCAGACAAACCATTATTTCCCTAGAAAAAGGGCGCTACAATGCCTCGCTGGAATTAGCCTATAAAATCGCTAAATTTTTTGGAAAAACAATTGAAGAAGTGTTCTTATTTGACGATGGAGGAATCTAAATGAAACGACGATTAGCTTTGGGACAAAAAAAGTCAAAGGAAGCCTTTAAAAGACAACTACGTGTCAATGCTACGTTATGCGCTAGCTTCGGTATCATAACAGTACAGCTAAGAAATCATTTTGAAACATCAGATTTTGCTTCAGGCTTTCTTTTAGGAATTGCGATTGCTCTCTTGTCTGGAAGTATTTATCTCTTGGCTGTATGCAGCAAGGAAAAAGCCTTCAATCGCTATTATGTTAAATACTACGACGAACGCAGTCAGCATATTCGAGCATTGAGCCTGCAAATGACTCTAGCATTAGTTGTTGTTTTGCTGACGGTTCTTGCCTGCCTGTACGCCTTTTGGCAAATTAGCCTGCCATACATGGTACTGATTACGCTCCTGCTTTATACCATCATATTAGGACGTTTACTGATTACTGCAATTCTAAACAAAACCATCTAAGGAAATGTGAAGGAAAACTTATGACACTCATTACTGTTCAAAACTTAACCAAAACTTTCGGATCCCAAACCGCACTCAATCAGATTTCGTTTGATATTTCTGAGGGACAAATCTTTGGATTTCTTGGCCCGTCGGGTTCTGGAAAGACCACAACCATTAATATTCTGACAGGTCAGCTCTTAGCCGATAGCGGTTCAGCTGAGATTTTTGGCAAAGCTGCGCAGGCTTTAGCGCCAGAAGATTTAGAAAACATAGGTATTGTCAGCGATACTAGTGGCTTCTATGATAAGCTGACGCTTTATAAAAATCTTCAGGTTTACGCTAAATGGTACGGTGTTGGGAATGACCGTATAGACGAACTCCTCAAAGCTGTTGGTATTTATGAAGCCAAAGATAAACCTGCTGAAAAACTCTCAACAGGAATGAAGCAGCGAATGCTTTTAGCGCGTGCTCTGATTAATAAACCCAAATTACTCTTCCTAGACGAACCAACTAGCGGTCTTGACCCATCGACTTCGCGCGTGATTCACGATTTACTTTTGGAGCTGAAAGCTCAGGGAACCACTATTTTTCTAACCACCCATGATATGAATGAAGCAACCCTGCTCTGCGATAATCTAGCACTTCTTCACAAAGGTGTTTTGGTCGAGACAGGTAGCCCTGCCCAGCTTATTCGTAAATATCACACCGATAAAAAAGTCAGAGTGACCTATATAAATGGACAGGTGAAAGAAGTAAGTTATCAAGATTTATCTGGCTTGGAAACGACAGAGGTCGAGACCATTCACTCATGTGAACCAAGCTTGGAAGATGTTTTCATCACTTTGACAGGAGGAAGCTTAAATGTTTAGACGATTATCTGCCCTACTTTGGAGCCGCAAGGAAATTCTTCTCGCCAACAAGCAGACTGCTCTCATGCTCGTGATGCCAGCAGGATTCATTGCCCTTTATTCTTTCATCTTTAAGGAGATGCCAAACAGCAATGACATGATCTTTGCCATGACCTTACCTATGATATCAGCTATGCTGGGCTATATCTTACCAACTCTTGTGGCTGAAGAAGCAGAAAAGCACAATCAACAGACTCTTATTTTATCAGGTGTCAAGATTTGGGAATATGTTTTAGCGAGTCTCGCGATTCCTTTTGGACTTGTGATTGCCTATCTGATAGCTTTGCCATTTGCTCTTAAGATTGAGATCACCAACTGGCTTGTCTATCTGGGAGTTAATATTTTAACAGCGCTTGTGACCGTCTTGATTTACTTGGCAGTAGCGTTAGCGTGTGATACACAGGCCAAAGCAACCATTACTGCTATGCTGCCTATGATTATATCCATGCTCTTACCCATGATGTCTTTGACCAACAAGGAAATAGCGGAGCTGGTCACCTATACCCATATGGGCGCCTACACCAAGTGGACTTTAGAGGGGGATAGCTATTCTGTACTTGATAAGAGTTTCTGGATTTTATTGCTTTGGTTAGCAGGCGCGCTCCTTGCCACCTACTATTTTGCCAAAAAGAAGCAGGTTAGAAAGTAACTTGACAAGAAAAATATAAAATTGTATTATGTCAATAATTCAAAGAAAGGAGAGAATACGATTTCGATGAAAAAACACATACTACGAGTGATTACCTATGGGTTATTAGCAATAGGAGTTTTTGCTCTTAGTCAATTGGCTCAAACTCCCGCACTTCTATTCTTGAGAGAAAATGGGCAAAGTCCACTTTCAGTCACTCAAAATATGATTAGCCTAGCCGTTTATTGGGCAGTCATTATAGGAGTCTTTGCGCTAGCCCATCACCTTAAACTCATCAAGCTGAAAGAAAAACTTAGCTGGAAGAAACTAGCCCTCTTTCTCATTAGCGGAGAAGTGGCCATTTGGGTTGTCAGTTTCATAGGCGTTCTGATTTCCTTGATGATGAGGGATGACATTCTATCAACTAACCAAGAGAGTATCAACGAACTGATGAACTTGCTACCGACAAGTCTTATGGGGACAATGATCTTAGTTGGGGCGCCAATTTTGGAGGAAGTTTCCTGTCGCGGCTTAATCCCTCGTATGTTTTCGGAAAAATGGCAGTGGCTGGGCTACGTGCTTGGAGCGGTATTGTTTGGCCTTGCTCATGCACCAACAACCCTTGGAACAGCTGTGCAGTATATCGGAATGGGAGGGGTTTTATCTCTAGTTGCTTATTTCAGCAAACGCTTGGAATACAGCATTCTTCTACATTTTATGCACAATAGCCTAGCATTTGCCCTTATGCTGTCACAGATGTAACCCAAAAAAGAGAAACCACCGAGGCGACTTAAAAACGACATTGGTGGTTTTTATTTCAATCTAAAAGGATCTTTGTCAACTGCAGTGGGCTCGACACTTGCCTTCTCTTTTTCTTTGGTTAGTAGTTTATGAGTTTCAGACTGGATTTGTTTCTTCGTATGATGGGTCACAGACTGAGAATCAATGGTATAACCTATCATCACCATAAAGCTAGTGACTGCTAGACCACCAAAACCAATCAAAAATCTAGCCTTCATTTTATTTAACATCACTAGTGCTATCTCCTTTTTCCATAAGATAGCACTATGATAACAAGATGAACTTGAAAAAGTTATCACAAGAAAAAGAGGCTGGGCAAAAACTAGCATTGAAATAAAACCACACAGTGATTTCATACTTGAAAACAATCAAGACGTGAAAATGGCGGTGTGGTTTTTGATTTTTAGTGATTATGGAAGCCAAGTTCTTGGCCAATTTTGTAAGATTCATGCTCATGAAGAGGAAGCCAACCTCAGTTTGGACAGCTTGATGACCTCGAACATGAACTCGGCGCACGCCAAAAATACTCTTCAATCTACCAAAAACGGGTTCGACATCGATTTTCCGTTTAGCGTAGAGACGAGAGCCTTCTTCACTATGCAATTCTGCTTTGATGAGTTCCTTAAAGTAAGCCCAAGTTGGATTATAAAGAATCTGTTTCTGATACCCCTTCTCAGTTTTAGCCAGTTGTTCTAGCTCAGGAGTGTCCTGAACCTTATCCGCCTCGTAAATCTTGAAATCTCGCTCAAATCCATACTTATCCGTGCGACGAGAATACTTCTTAAAAGAATAAACCACACCATCAGGTTTGATAAATTGATCTGTTTCTTCAAGGTACGTCCAGTTGTTTGGGGTGTTAGGGCTATTCTGATATTTCTTAGTCATCTCCTTTTGGTACATACCATAAGGAATCAGAGGTATTTTCTCCAGTTCATCAATAATAAAGCTATAGTTTTCCTCACTCCCATAGCCCGCATCTGCGACAATATACTGAAATAAATCTAATGTTTGAATAGATTGCAGAAAGGGTTTGAGAGTTCTTGTATCGGTTGGGTTCGGAAAAATATCATAGGCAAGAACGTATTGACCATTAGTGGCAGCCTGGACATTATAACCAGGTTTCAGCTGGCCATTCTTCATATGATCCTCTTTCATTCGCATGAAGGTGGCAGCATGATCTGTTTTTGAGAAAGAGTTACGGTCTTCTAGGATTTCTCTAGCTTCTTCATATCGTTGTTTACGAGGGATGACATCTTTCCTCAGGTGATTGCGGAGTTTCTTGATGCGACGTCTCTTCTGTTTGTTAGCAGAACCTCCCTTAATAACTTTTGGTTCCTCAGAAATAGCTTTTTCAACGTCTTCCAAGGCTTGCTCGATATCTTCCAAAAGGCGCACTAATCCCTCACTAGTGTCACATGCTTCTTTTGAAAGAGCTGAATCTACCCCTTCTTGAACAAGGTTGTCATAAAGTTCAGATATTTTACCATTCAATGCCTCTTCATACTTAGTAACGGCTATTTTCCAAGTAAAAGAATAGAGATTGGCGTCAGCTTCTAACTTAGTACCATCAATAAAGAGTGCCTCTCTTCAATCAGACCATTTTCACGCATGAGCAAGGTAAAGTAAATAAAGGCGGTCTTTATCAGATTATTGGCATGCTTACTCGAACGATCTTATTGATGGTTTTATAACTAACATAAGTGTCTTGGCTTAGCCATTTCTTGGGAATAACTTCGTCATTCATTTGAACCATTTTACGACCTGAAAAGACCTGACGGGCATAGGCGAAAAGAATCATCTTTAAAAGCATGGCTGGATGGAAGGCTGGTCGGCTAGTATGAGACTTTTCCTCAAGTAAAACATGATTAGGGATACTATCCACAAAAAGACTGATGAATCTAACCTCATGAGTTATAGGAATATCGTAGGCAAGATTTAGTTCCAAACTTAATTGATTTGTGTTATACTCTTTATACATTGTCATGGCTTTCTAGTTGTTTTGTTGTTATTATAATTATAAACCATGGCATAGAAAAAATGGGCATCTCCAACTGCGGAAATGCCCGTTCTTTTTACGTTTTAGAGCTAGTTTTTGCCCAGCCTCCTCCTTAATTCTCATAATATGACAAATCAATCTCACCATCATAGATAAAGTCATCATCAATGTGATGGGCGATTTCAATAACAGTAACTGGTAAATTGAACAGTAGGTTTCGGATATTCTTAGCATTTTGAGCATCCAGCGGAGCTGTCACTTCATCTGCAAGAAGCACATCTTTTTGTCTAATCAGATTTCGTGCAATTTCAAGCCGTACCTTTTGTCCCCCAGAAATATTTTCTCCATTATTCACAATCTGGTACTCTAAAATATTATCAAGTTCAGCTGTCAAACCAACTTGTTCAAGCTTTTCTAATAATAGCTCATCAGAAAATTCAGCTCCTAGCGTCAAATTATAGCGAATGCTATCATTAAAGAGATAAGGCGACTGGGCAATCAAACCAATGCGCTGGTGGTAATCAGTCGTTACCTGACCATTATCAAGTACAGACTCAATAGAGCCTTCATCAGGCTTAAATTCTTGTAAAATCAGCTTAAAGAGAGTCGATTTTCCAGAACCACTTGGTCCTTTAATCAAGTATTTTTTTCCTTTTTCAAAGCGATAAGTGAAGTCTGAAAAAAGGGTTCTACCTGCAAAGGATTTCGTCAATTGATGGCATTCTAAAGCTTCAAAATCTTCATTTGTAAGAGACCGCTCCTGCTCTTTAGGAATAGGCTGAGCTAATATCTTGTCAAATGTGTCAGAAATGGATTTTGCTCCTTTGAGCCTAAAAATATCGTTAACAATATTCATCAATGGCTGCTCCAGACGTGTTGCTGCAATAAACATGGCAATTAAATCTGTCACTTGTACGCTAGTTCCTGCTGCTATGAGTACCAGTCCTAAAAAGATTGGGAGAAACTGAGACACAAAGAGCATCAGATTGGCTAAAAAGGCAAAGAAAGATTGATAAATCCCAAATGTTTGTCGTGAATCTTCGTAGCGTGTTGACTGGTTTTGAACATTTTTAAGACCAGAAGAAAGGGCTTGATTCTGAACTAACGTTGGCCTTCCAACAACGGCATCGCTCACTAAACTCAGTAATTTCTGTCTCTCTGATGCTTGCTCGTCCCCTTTTCGCTCTGCTATTTTACTAATCCTCAGTTGAACAACTAAGAAAATAAAGGAACAGGCAATAAACAGCAAACCAATCGGTATATTTTTTACCAAGAGGTAGATGCTAAGTAATAGGAAATTACTAATGTGTGCAACAAGGAGAATACTTGGACTAATATGATTCCAGAGATAATATTCAACATCTTGTGTTAAAAGGGAAATCTTCTGTTCATTCCCAATCTCCTGATGCCCCAATATCAAACGCTTGTAAAGATCAAGGCGAATGTTACCGCAGCCAATGGTCATAATCTGATTGATCAAGAGATTAGCGATAAACATGACAGCATATAAGAGCAAGTAGAGTGTCAATCCATAGACCAAAAACCCCCATGTTTCTTTACGACTATTTAACGCTGTAAGGTCAAAGATTTTATCTGTCATCAAGGGTTCAATGAGAAAGACAAAACTGTTTAAGATACAGGCGATAAGGGTTAAGGTCACTAAAAATTTATTAAAATACTTAAACATCTCATCACCTACAACTCTATCACAGCATCATAAACGATTGTTTCGTCCACATGATGAGCCACTTCAATAATGGTTATGGGCAGTGAAAAAATCAACTCTCTGACACGATGAGCATTCTCTTTATCAAGTGCTGCTGTCACTTCGTCAAGCAGTAAAACATCCTTCTGGCGCAGTAAAAAGCGTGCTAATTCTATGCGCACTCGCTGACCACCTGAAACATTGCTGCCGTTATTTTTAATGTTGGAGTCTAAGCCGTCTGGTAGCTCTTCAAGCAGGTGGACTTGATTTAACACCCTAATCATCTCGTCATGAGAAAAGGTCTGATTTAGACAGATATTTTCTTCCAAGGTGCCATTAAAGAGAAAGGGTGACTGACTGACCATGCCAATATTCGCTTGATAAGAGTTAAATAACTGATTGTCATCGGTCACAAGAGCGACTTGTCCTGAATCGACAGCTTCACCTTTAATGATATTTAAGAGGGTGGTTTTTCCTCGTCCACTAGCTCCCGTGATGAGATATTTCTTCCCTTTTTCAAAGGTGTAGGAGAAATCTTTCAAAATAGTCTTGTCTCCATAGGATTTTGTGATATTTTGCAAAATCAGAGCTTTAAAATCTGGAATATAGGAGACTTCCTCCTCATTAACAACCTTATCTATTAGATTATAGATTTTTGTCTTGATAGAATGAGCAGCTTGCATGTCAAAAGTGGCATACATCATATTTTGAAGAGGACTTGACAGGCTATTTGAAGCGATAAACATGGCAACCAGAGATGATACTGGAATATGACCAAAAACATTTGGGAATAAAAAATAAATTCCAATTGGTAGCACACGTCCTAAAAACTGTGTCAAACCATTACAGAAAAAGAGGAAATTAGATAGGTAATAATAATTTCGGCGGGCAGTTTCATAAGTCAGTACCTGATGTTTCAATTTTCCATAGGTCGTGGCAAATGCTTGATGATGTAACAAGGTGCTTCCACCATTGACAAAGTCCATAATGAGAGCCATGGAACGCTCTCGCTCCTCGCTCTGCTTTTGTCCAAAAGCATCTGCCACTTTACTCAAAAACACTTGGGGTAGTGGGCGTAAGAGAGACCCTAAGATAAACAGCAGCGCTAAAATGGGATTTAAGGTGATTAAATAGACCGACACAACCAAGAAAATCATGCCATTTTTGGGCAAACGCATGACCTGAGTCACGTAACTATCATAAAAAAATTCTAAATCTTGGCTGAGAAAATTCGTCGTCTCATGCTGATCTGTGAACGCGCTAGATAAAAGGAGCGTCCTCATCAACTTATCTCGTAAGACCAACATGATGCGTTTACAAGACACATCGTAAACGACATCTGCACCAAACTCCAAACCATAAAAAAGCAGATAGGTCAAAAGTCCCACGACAAAAACTTTCCCGAGTGACTCAAAATCCGTTACCGTATCAATCGCAATGACTTTTTGAATCACTAACGATTGTAAAATACTAGAGAAAGCTCCTAATATAAAGACCACGAAGGCAACATAACGGAATCTCCCAAGATAAGATAATAGTTTCAACTTATATCCTCCAATAAAAAATAGTTAGCTAGGAAAGGTTAGCTAACTAATCCTTATATGTTAATTAGCAATTTCCATTTGTTCTTGGACAACTAGCATTCAGCTCAACCTGATATGCTTTAGGATCATATTTTTTATTTTCTTTTATAATCATTGTTACTTCCTCCAAAAAATTAATTTATATCAAGGATATCGTTATAAGATCTGGTAAGGATAAATAGTAAAAAATCTTTTTGTATTCGCTCTTTGTATAGTCGACACAACCTTTCCCAAGATTTTTCTTGATTTATCCTTACTAAAGGACAATATCCTGATTTACAAAGTAATACATACGGGCATTGGCTACACCTCTCAAGCTCAATTCCTTTTAACCAATCATTCCTTTTATTTTCGTTAACAACACCCGTTAGAACACTTCCGAAAATATTTTCTTTACGATATAGAGCTACTGTACAACTTTGAATTACTCCTTTAACGTTGAACATGTAGTGTTGTTTACGATTAGCATAACAATTTATACTGTTCGACATCATTATTTGAGGGGATTCTATATTATATCCTAAAGAAATTGCCTGTTGAGAACAATAATAACTGAAATCACCATTTGGAATATCAACACAATAATCGTCAGCTCGCTCTCCTTGCCCCCAATCCCCAATGTTATGATAAGCAAGACTAAATCTGCTATCTTCCCTGAATACCAGACCATCTAATTTTAGAAAGTGCTCCATAGATTCAACATTCTCTTTTGAAATATTAAATCGAATAGTACAATGAAAATGTAACGAACTAGCCCCCATCATTTTTAAATTTGCAAAAATTCTATCATAAGAACCTACACCATTTTTAAGTAAACGTTGATTATCATGGAACTTCTTCTCACCATCAACCGTTATTTGATAACCAGTAACTTTACATTTTCCTACTAAGTTTTGAAACATACGTTTATTTAACAAATAACCGTTAGTTGTAATTCCAGAAAAATATTCAATATCATATACCGAACATAGTTCTAAAAATCTCTCAGATAGCCGAACTATTGTTTTATAACCAAGCAAGGGCTCTCCACCAAACCATTGAACACTAAATCTCTCGAACTTTCCCTCGGATAATAGTTTATCCGCAAACGTTACAATAGCATCTTCTACTTCTGGAGACATTGAAATATTCTCAAACTTTTCATAACAATATTTACATCTAAAATTACAATCTCCATGAGTTAGAATTGTAAATTCTAGGAGCTTTTCATCAACATTTTTAATTTTCGCTAGGGTTTCTTCCAGCTCATTTTCTTCTTGATGATAATGCCAAGACTCTAGATAATCATTATACTGACTTCTTGTAGTATCATCACAATCAATTTTCCTTAATAATTCGTTGGTTATAAAAAAGGAGTGATTATTTTTGGTATTGAAATATACCTCTCCTTCAGGAAGAGATTTACTTAAAACATAAGGTGACATTTCCATAATAGAACCTCCTTCATCACGCTTTAAGTATATCACTCTGAAAAAACTTTAAATTTCTTTCCCATATCTGCCGACTAGCTCTTCTCTCCTAAAATTTTTTCCAAATGTCCTTCGTAAGTCTTTGCTAAGTGGTTACTTCCTGCTAATTTCATTGCAGCGATGCACTTCCTCATTTCAATAACTGCTTTAAAATCCGTCTCTTTTTTGTAGCGATAGAGATGTTGTGCGTACTGGAATACCAAGCGTTCATAAATTTCAGTCTCAGTGAAAAAGCATTGGTTTAGTTGTTTTTCAAAATACAGAGCATCCAGAAATTTTCCTCTCTCAATACATGTAATGTAGCCGTTTAATAACATCGATGAAATCAATCGCCTGTTATTAGGAATTTCTTTATAAAAGTCTGAACGTCTTGACATCTCCCTCGCTAAAACCATGAAAACATCGTGGTTTAGAGCATCTAAAGTATTTGAAAAAATCAATAGTTCATAATACCCCCAGTATTCCACACTAAACAAATAGTCGGTTAAATCGTCCAAATCCTTTTGATTATAATAAGCGTCTCCTGATAAATCTTGCAAACGAATTTTCAATAAAATCATATTGAGTTGATGAAATTTACCCCTTTTATTCTCCGATTCCATCTGTGAATATAGAAGATTTTTCATGCCTTCAACATCATGATTAGATACAAACTGTCGAACCTTTGATAGAAGTTCATTTAGTTCATCTCTATGAAAATCATGAACCGCATACATAAATTCATCAATTGGCATGTTGATTTCATCTAAGATAAGCATGAACTTAGAAATGGTTAAATCTGTCTCTCCTTTTTCAAACCGAGATAGCTGAGACGTTGATATACCAGCCTTTGCAACATCTTTTAACTTTAATCCTCGAGTTTCTCGAAACTTTTTAAAAATTTCTCCAAAATTTTTCATATCACACCTCAATCACGCATATATTGGAATGTTTTTGGGTTTTTAACATTTTAGCATAAAATAGGGAAAAAATAAAAGTGAGGTATTTCACATGAAAAAACAAAAACTACTACCTTTATTGTTCCTACTCTTTGAGGAAATTATTATTATCGTTGTTGGCTAACACTAAAAAATTTGTCACTATAATGCTTATACATTCATGAAACTAGGGCTACCTGAAATCAGGTAACCCTATTTTTATCATGTCATCCGACTTCTAATTCCCACAAGCCAAATAGCAAAAAAGAGATGTCATTGATTATTCAAGGTCTTGTATATGACTGTATCCGTTGAGAACGGGAAGGTCAATTTAGCGAGGACTTCCTTGTGTGTTAGATAATCTAAGAGCATTTTTTTAATGAGCTTGTGATTCAATCAAGCTATTCAATAGGATACTTAGCATATTCAAAAAAGCTCCATAATCTCTTTAGTGGTTTGACCTTTAAAGAAATGATAGAGCTTTCTTCATCAAAAGATTGAAAATGGACTTTTTCTTTGACCTGAAGACATTGAGGTCATCGTGATATTGGATGTTGATACTTGTCTGATATTTTTTGAATTTCAGACAAGTGAGCTTGGACCTCTTTGTTAAAGACTTGAAATTTGTAAGTTAAATCTTGATTGATTTTTTTTAGGTTCGCCTCTTGTTCTTGGATAATGGAAAGGTTGTATTTTATTTCTGCCAGGTTGTTCTGGGCGCCTCTAATAGTATTTGAGGTATCGGTCAGTTCGTTAATGATGTCATCTTTTTTCTGATAAAGCAGTACAGCACCTGCAGCTAGCAACCCAGATGTTAGAAAGGTTTTGAGGTTCATACGCTTACCTCTTTGGCAATCTGCTCTGCCATTTTTCCTAAGGCTTCGAAATCGGGCTCATGAGTTGTGTAGCTGATACTAATTCCATCTTTTTCACTGTAGCGAGGGACTAGGTGGACATGAGCATGGAAGACAGTCTGACCAGAGAGTTCCTCATTGTTAGTGATGATGTTCATGGCTGGCGCATCGGTAGCTTTTTGGAGAGCACGAGCGATTTTAGGGATGCGTGAGAAGAGAGTGCTGGCAGTAGTGTCTGACATATCAAGTACATTTTTGACATGTTCTTTTGGGATTACAAGGGTGTGGCCTTTTGTGGTTTGAGAAATGTCGAGAAAGGCTAGGACTTGATCGTCCTCATAGACTTTGCATGACGGAATTTCTCCAGCTATAATCTTGCAAAAAATACAATCTGACATTTGTTTTCCCCCTATTTAAATCCTTTTTGGTATAATCATTATATCAAAAAAATGTGAGAAATGAATGTTAAAACTTGAAAATGTCACAGGAGGTTATGTCAACCTTCCTGTCTTGAAAAAGGTCACTTTTGAAGTCAAAAATGGTGAGTTGATTGGTCTTATCGGTCTTAATGGTGCTGGTAAATCAACAACTATTAACGAAATTATTGGTCTTTTGACTCCATATGACGGTCGTATTTCCATTGATGGAGTAACTTTGGCTGAAAATCTGGTTGAATATCGTCAAAAAATTGGTTTCATTCCTGAGACACCCAGCCTCTATGAAGAACTAACCTTGCGTGAGCATTTGGAAACAGTTGCCATGGCTTATGATATCGATGTAGCCGAGGCTATGAAAAGAGCGACTCCCTTGCTTGAGATTTTTCGATTGACTGAAAAATTGGATTGGTTTCCAACTCAGTTTTCTAAGGGGATGAAGCAGAAAGTGATGATTATCTGTGCCCTTATCGTTGAGCCAAGTCTTTTAATTGTTGATGAACCATTCTTGGGTCTTGATCCTTTGGCGATCAATGATTTGATGACTCTTTTGGCAGATGAAAAGAAAAAAGGAACATCCATCCTTATGTCAACTCATGTTCTTGATTCGGCTGAAAAAATGTGTGACCGCTTCGTTATTTTGCATAAAGGTGAAGTGAGAGCCCAAGGGACACTAACAGAGCTGCGTGAGGCATTTGGTGATAAGTCAGCGTCACTCAATGATATTTACATGGCTTTGACCAGAGAGGTTTGAGATGCGTGAATTATTCCTGAAACGGAGGCAGGATTTTCATAATCGTTGTCTCAAATATCTCAAGTATGTACTCAATGATCACTTCGTTTTAGTTTTGCTTTTCTTGGTAGGTTTTCTGCTCTATCAATACAGTCAGCTATTAGAGCATTTTCCAAGCAATTCTCTTGGTATTAGTCTTGTTCTGACCTTGCTCGTGTTAGGAATGTTACCACTTGGTTCAATCGCAACCTTTTTAGAAGCTGCGGACCAGGTTTTCTTACTGGCAAAAGAAGAGGAGTTGGTGAGCTGGATACGAAGGGCTGCCAATCATACTTTTATCCTCTGGGGGCTTTTGCAAGTTGCGGTCTTGCTCATTCTATACCCCATTTTTGTGGTCTTAGGATGGTCGATTGTAACCTTTAGTCTCCTAGTGCTGGCTTTATTGGCAGTTAAATACGTCTTGATTCAGTTGAAAGTGAAGAGATTTATCAGCAATGGTCGGCTGGACTGGCGGGAGGTAATTGTTGCTGAGCAGAGACGTCAACAATCCATTTTAAAATTCTTTGCTCTCTTCACAACGGTCAAGGGAATTTCAAGCTTTGTTAAGCGACGACCTTATTTGGATAAAGTAACTAGACTGGTGACTAAGAGAAGGTCTCAGACGTGGCATAATCTCTACCTAAGAGCTTTTTTGAGGTCAGGTGATTATTTGGGGCTGACGCTTCGCTTGGTTTTACTGGGACTTCTGGCTTTGTTTTTTGTTAATTTGGATTGGTTAGCGGTTGGACTTGCTTTTCTCTTCACTTACTTGCTGGCTTTCCAGCTATTAGCGCTTTACAGGCACTATGACTATCAGTATCTGACGGAACTTTTTCCTCTTGGAAATAGACTGAAGAAAGCTAATTTGCTTGTCTTTTTGCGACGTCTTATCTATCTTGTAGCCTTGGTTCAAATAGCTTGCGCTGGGAACTTAAAGAAGGCAGCTTTGCTATTATTCCTAAACGTTATATTGGTTGAACTTTATTTGCGCTCCAAAGTGAAGAAGATGATTGACTAGAGGCTTGAAAACAAGTAAAATAATAAGGAATGACTAGAATAAAGGAGGGTTAAGGTGACTACAACAGATAAAGACTTAACCTTAAAACCCTTGATGGGAAAAAGTGGACAGGCTTTTATGGGGGAATACCCCAATGGTGAGCGTGTTTTTGTCAAATTAAATACGACACCGATTTTAGCAGCCTTAGCAAAGGAGCAAATAACCCCCCCCTTACTATGGGCAAAACGCACTGCGGGTGGAGATATGATGAGCGCACAGGAATGGCTCAATGGTCGTCTTTTAAATAAGGCTGATATGAATAGTAAGCAGATTGCCCAGATTCTTTTGCAGTTGCACCGTTCAAAGACATTGGTTAATCAGCTCTTACAACTCAATTATAGCATTGAAAATCCATTTGAACTCTTGCAGGACTGGGACAAGAATGCCCCTATGCAGTTGCGTCAGAACAGCTATCTACAGTCAGTTGTGACAGAGTTAAGGAGAAATCTCCCCGATTTTAATCCTGAGTTGGCAACTATTGTTCATGGGGACGTTCGCCATAGCAACTGGGTTATCACGACTAGCGGTCTTGTTTATCTGGTCGACTGGGACTCAGTGCGACTGACTGACCGCATGTATGATGTGGCCCATATCTTAAGCCATTATATTCCTTTCCAGCGTTGGGCAGAGTGGTTGAGCTATTATGGTTATAAGAACAACGACCTTGTTAAGAGAAAAATCTATTGGTACGGTCAGTTGTCTTATTTATCACAAATTTTAAAATTCTATGATGGGTGTGATATGGAGCACGTCAATCGTGAAATTTATGAATTGCGCCAGTTTAGGAATTTATTTTAGAAAGAGAACATGAGAGTTAGAAAACGTAAAGGTGCGGAAGAACACCTAGAAAACCATCCTAATTATGTGATTTTGACCCCAGAAGCATCTAAAGGGCACTGGCATGAAGTTTTTGGCAATGACAATCCGATTCATATCGAAGTTGGCTCTGGTAAGGGGGGCTTTATCACTGGTATGGCCCTTCAAAATCCTAATATCAACTATATCGGCATTGATATTCAGCTTTCTGTTTTAAGCTATGCCTTGGATAAAGTTTTAGAAAGCGGTGCTGACAATGTTAAATTGCTGAGAGTTGATGGCTCTAGCTTAACCAATTACTTTGAGGACGGGGAAGTAGAACTCATGTATCTGAATTTCTCTGACCCTTGGCCAAAGACCAAGCACGAGAAGCGTCGCTTGACTTACAAAACCTTTCTGGATACCTACAAACAAATCTTGCCTGAAAAGGGTGAAATTCACTTTAAAACCGATAATCGCGGACTCTTTGAATACAGCTTAGCCAGTTTTTCACAGTATGGAATGATTCTGAATAAAGTTTGGCTTGACTTACATGCTGATGAGTCTTTTGAGGGGAATGTCATGACAGAGTATGAGAAAAAATTCTCTGATAAGGGGCAAGTTATCTACCGTGTAGAGGCTAGATTTTAAGACTGTTTTATGATATACTTGATGAGTCGAGTAAGGGCTCATCTTACGGAGAGGTCGCATAGTGGCCGAGTGCGCACGCTTGGAAAGCGTGTAGTCCTTAACGGGGCTCGGGGGTTCGAATCCCCTCCTCTCCTTTTATCCCCTTGATGTTACAAGGTTTTAAGGGTGTTTGCCCACCATCTGCCCACCGATTTTAAATTTCGTTAAAAATTTCTTTGACCTTTTGGTCATTTTTTTGTTTCAATTTTTCAATCTGGTGGGCGTATGTTTTCAGAGTAATGTTTAAGTTCTCGTGTCCAAGGAGTTTAGAGACAGATATTAAATCAACCCCTTTGTAGATCAAATAGGATGCGTATGTGTGCCTTAAAGAGTGATTGGTGTAATTTTCCCCAGTTGCTTTTTTTATGACCTTATTTGAGGCGTTATTTGACGTACCGAAGCAGATACGACCTAACTTGTTTTCTAGATAGTAATTGTCCCTATAGTTTTTGAGTATTTCTAAGCTATTTTGATCAATGGGAACTTGTCGAATGGACTGTTCGTTCTTTGTTGGTCCGAAGTTCTGAGAAATCGAGTAATCAAATGTCTTATTGATATCGATATAGCCATTTTCAAAATCGATGTCGTCCCAGGTAAGCCCTTGAGCCTCAGCGAAACGCAGACCAGTCACTCCAATAATGTAGGTGGTCAGGTAGGAGGCGTGTTTGATTTTTTCTTTCGCAAAGTTTAGGTAGTTTAGATAGTCGTCTTCCTCCATAAATTTTTCAGTCTCTGCTTTACCAGACTTCTGTGCTTTGACAATGGCACCTTCGGCAAAGTTATCCCTGATGATGCCGTCTCGGATGGCCATTTTACAGGCTCCTTTGATTTGGTAGTGGAATTTTTCAAGCGTTGATTGGGCGACTGTCTCTCCAAATTCGTTTAAAATTTGCTGGTAGAAGGTGTGATTGATATGTTTGAGCTTTTTATCACCAAAAAAACGTTTGATGTGTTTGAAGTTTTTAGTGTATGTTTTCCATGTCTTGGCAGTGACGTGTGGTTTTTTGTATATTTCTGCCCAGCGTTTATTATAATCAAGTACAGTAATATCTAGCAGTTCGCTTGAAACTGTACTTAATTCCAGCTCAGCTTGTTGGGCTGAGGCTTTCGCAAGGGCTTTGGTTCTAAATCCTCCTTTTGATTTCTCACGACGTTTGCCATTGATGTCTTGATAAATTATCCTGTATTCCCATGCGTCTCCACGTTTTCTAAATGATGCCATTGTTATTCACCTCATTTTTTGTTAAAATGGGTATAGTAAAGAGACCTACTGCAAAGCAGGTTTTTACTATACGAGATGCCTCACACTCAAGGTTTGGCGACGGAGAGTGTGGGGATTTTTTTATACGAAAATATAGAACGGACCTTGTATCTCTCGTTCGATAAATTCTCTGTCTGTTGGATATAATTTAAGGTATTCTTCAATCGATTTCGTGACTGAGAACGAAAAGTCTGTAACTGGTGTATTATGTGTCTTGAACCATGATAGAGAAAACGCTAAGACACTTAGTCCATTCTGACCTTTTCCATTTTCATATTCTTCGAAAGAAATCTTCATGCGGTTGTGGAAAGTTTTTGAGTAACGTATTTTATTCTTTTCTGTTTTAAAGTTATAGGCTCGACTGACGTGGGCAGAGTTATTGCGGTGTGCGAGCAGAAAGTAGAAAATGTTGACAACCATGTCTTTCAAGTCGTTATCAATTAATTCTGAAGGTATTTTTGTCATTAAACTGATAACTTCAGTTTTGATTTCAGGCATTTGCAATTTGTAAAAAGTAATCAAATTTCCGAATGTCATCCCTTTAACTAATATCCAAGGTGGGATATTTCCATGGTGTTCTCTATAATGCTTATAGGGTTGGGATGTGTCATTCAATATTTTTTGGCACTTTTTTAATAACTGTGTCCGTTGGGATTGCCCTTTTTTTGTATTGCCTTTTTCGTAATATCTCCTTTTTAGATATTCATTTTGATCAGCAGAGTAGTACTTTGCTACTGTATAAGATAAAGCTGTACGTAGGTGGGCTTCAATCTCGTGAATAGCGTTCGAAATAGCTGAACGGATTTTTTTGTCCATCAGAAAAAGGTTGAAAAGTTGTTCAAACGTGACGCCGTCTTTATATTTTTCTCCTGACTCAATTCCAACGTCTTTATATCCATTGATAATTTCATAGTAACTGTAAGTTGAAAGAATGTCTATAGCTGCATCTTCATTTACGAAACTTAGATTTCTTTCTTTCAAGATTTGGATTTGTTCTTCAAATGTCTTAAATGGTTTTTGATCCATGATATTCTCCTGTATAAAACAAAAGAGCCGATGTCATTGACACCGACTCTTTTGGGGTCCCGTTGGGGTCCCGTTCATTAAGATTAACATAATCTTAATACTTTTTTGAGCCTTTGTCAACTGTTTTGTTTGATTTTGGTTCTATCCTCTATACACCTCCACGACCTCGCCGATGGTTTGGAGAGTGTGGGGATTTTTTTGTTTTAAATTATGCTATAATATAATCAAAAATAGCAGGCAGGTGATTGATATGTTGAAATTACTTAAAAAATTGAATGCTGATTGTACTCATCAAAGCGAAGTAGTTAAAGACATAAAACAGATTTGTAACCAGTCTTTTCTGGAAAATAAAAACAATTTTAAAGAATCATCCCAGAGAGTCAAGGGGATAATGGCACGTTATTCAAAATAAATCGCCATCGGTCTAACATAATAGTCTCCTACTCTAGCAACTCCAAAACTGGTTAATACGAGCTGCATCAAATTACCAGAGACATACTTAATGACATTTGCACTATCTATTTTTTCGATATCCTCTAATATATTTTTTCCATCTTCTTGTGCCACTACTGTTCCTATGATAGTGGCTTTTCTTTTGGATAAGTTCATGAATCCAAACAAAGCATTTGTAGGGCGTATGTTTTTAGCATCACATAAGCTGAGGGTTTCTCCAATTCTGAGGTTTTTACCTCTCCCTATACACCTCCACCACCTCGCCGATAGTTCGGAGAGTGTGGGGATTTTTTATTCTACAATTAGGTCACCTACGGGGATAACGTCTTTTGTTTTTGAAGATTTAGCGATTAAGTCGTATTGATCAGCAGATTGTTCGTAACCAAAATCAATAACCGTTGTATCATCTGGAAGTTTTTTAGCCAAATCAGAAATCGTCATGCGAAGTAATGTAATAGCATTGCTTTGTTCTGTACTTGCTGAGTTTGAATAAACTGCATCTAAGGCTTCCTTAGCTGATTTTTGGGAGTCACCAGTTAAAAGAACACGAATAATATTGTGACCATCAGGATATTCTGAATCAACAACATCATTTTCAATTTCAACAGTTAGTTCTCCACTATTTTCTGGATCAAGTGTTGATTTGATTTCAGATACAATAGCCTCATACTTGCTGTTATCAACTTGAGGTTTTGCTGCTGTAGTTGTTTCTGTTTGAGTAGTTTGATTTTCACTTGATTTGCTTGTCTCAGTTTTTGATGATGAGCATGCTGCAAGTGTGATGACGGATAAGAGAGCGACAGTAGTTAAAAGTGATTTTTTCATAAAGACTCCTTCAAAATGATATTAATTAACTTTTTTTAACGATGGTGTAATTTTTATATGGTTTAAATTATAGGAATCAAATCGCCTCCTATTTGGTTATAGATAAAATCTTTGTCATTTGGATATAATTTTAGATAGTTATCAACAGCATTTTTAATTTGGAAATTGAGAATTGTCACGACTTGGTAAACTTCACCTGTTGTAGAGAACCATGAGAGAGCTGATAGAAGAGTGGCTAAACCGGTTTGTCCTTTTCCGAGGTCGTATTCTGATTTTGTAATTTCCATTCTGTCGTGAAACATTTTATTGTAATGGATTTTATTTTTTGTTGTTTCAAAATTAAAGACTCTACCAAGATGAGCGCAACGGTTTCGATAAGCTAGCAAAAAGTAAAAGATATTGATCATAAGCTGCTTGAAGTCTTCCGTAACTAATTCTACAGGTGTTCCTGTTAATTCACTAATGATTTCTGACTTAAGGGAGCTCTTTTGCAATTTATAGAATGTAATCAAGTTACCAAATGTCATACCTTTTACTAGTATCCATGGCGGTACATTGCCGTGTTTCTCGCGATAATGTTTATATGGGTGAGAATCATCGTTGATTATTTTGTAGCATTTCCTCAGTAACATATCACGTTGGGAATCTTGATACTTATCCTTCCCACGTTCATAATTTTCTCGCTTTAGGTATTGTTCTTGATCTGCAGTGTAATGTTTAGCAATTGTGTAAGATAAAGCTGTTCGTAAATGAGCTTCAATTTCAAGAATAGCAACATTTACAGCTGAACGGATATTTTTATCCATGTTAAACACCTGAAAAAGTTGCTCAAAGGTAAATCCGTCTTTAAATTTTTCGCCAGATTCAATACCGATATCTTTATATCCGTTGACCAGTTCATAATAGCCGACCGTTGATAATATTCGTCGAGCTGTTGGTTCGTGTGAAAAAGTTAAATTTCGTGATTTGAGAATTTTAATCTGTTCATCAATTGTTTTAAAAGGTTTTGTATCCATTTGTTAACCCCAATAATCAAAAAGAGCCGTTGTGCGGACACAACAGCTCTTTAGGGCTCCCAGGGGGGAGCGTTCACTTCGATTGTGTCTATTATATACTTTTAGATATTAACTTGTCAAATTAAATAGTGTAAAATTTTATTAAATTTTATTAAATTATATTTGCTAAATTATAAAACTCTTCTTTGACCATTGTCTAGTCGGTAGTGGTTTTTAGTTTTCAACTACACTATCGGTTCCTACAACTGAATAGATGCGGATGTGTCCGTCTGTTGGTGGGAAGTCGATGTAGATGTCATCGTATTTTGGATTGATAGATACTAAGCGTAGTTGTCCTTTTTCGGTATAGACACGCTTGAGGTAGGTTTTATTATTTACAGCAACAGCACAGATTTCTCCAGAATAGGATGAGAAGCCTTTATCCACGAGATAGACAATATCTCCATTGTGATATTTGGGTTCCATGGAATCACCGCTGATAAAGGACGCTAGGTCGTGACGTGGTGGCCTGTTTCCAACATAGACTGTTTCTTGGTCATAGTCGTTGAAAGCATAGCCAACACCTGCAGCAAGAGAAGTAGTCGTTAGGACGCTGTAGAGTTCCATAGGTTCCTCTACGTCTGTTCCTTGTTCTTCCTTTTTCTGTTCCTCCAAGAGACGTTCTCCGTGGCTTATCCAAGCGCTGTGACGTGGTTCTTTTAACTCTCTGTCTAAATATACTACCTTGTCCGAAATCTGCTCTATGAGGCTGTTAGGGGCTGTGGTAGGCATAACTGATTTAAAACGTGGATCTATATCAGATTTCTTTAGACCAAAATAATCTGCAATTTTTTGGACGTTACCAGGTATTGGCAAAGATTTACCTTTTACGTAACCAGTCAACGTACTAGGTGGTATTCCAGTTCCTCTTGATAAGTCTATTTGTTTTTTGTTTTGTTCCACAAGATATTTGTTGATATTAGCTGATATAACACTCATTAATTCAAATTCCTGCGGAGTAAGTTTTCCTCGTCCACGTACCATGTTTTTCTCCTTCGTTTCTCTTTACTATATAATATCGAATTATTTCGTATTTGTAAAATATAAAGATAAAAAAATTCGATTTTTTTCGTAAAAAATATTGACATACGATTTAATTCGTAGTATAATAAGTGTGTAAGGTTGAGGGAGACCTAAAAACCTTAACGAAAACAGGAGGAAAAGCAAATGGTGGACATACTAAAAGGCCTAAAACCAGAAGAACTCGGCACAGTTCTAATAGTCCTAGGCTTAGTAAGAGAAGCTCGCTTATGGCACAAACAAGTGCTTGAGCACAAGCGGAACTTACAAAACAAAAAGTAAGAGCAAGGGGCGAAAGCCCCAACCTCTTATTTGAAGTATACCACCATTTGCCAAAGAAAGCAATGATCTATTGGTTAGCTGGTTTGTTGGTTCTGTCGTTTGTGATACGGCAGATTGTGAAGTGGAGGAAGAAGAAGTAAGGTGGAAAGGAGGAAGAATGAAAGCGAAGATTATTTTTATTGTTTCAAATTTTAATGCATTTGCTTTATTCAGTTGTCTATTTTTTCCGAAAGTCGCTCAAGAAGTAGCTATTACTTATATTAGTCTTTCTCAACTTATTGTGATTGGCTATCTTTTTTGGGATGATGAGTAGAAAGTGGGAGTAATTCTAATGGTTTCGATTTTTTTCTAAAATCTGCCAACAATGCGGCAGTGGCTAGGATTGTAGCGATTAGGTTAAAGAGTTCAATTCTCAAAGAGAGTAACATCCAGAAAGAAAATATTGAAGGTATAAATAATTTGTTAAAAATGGAAAAGATTGTAGTTGCAATCTTCCAGCTTTGTCCTTTAATTTTATAAATAGAATACCAGATGAAAAATATTGAAAAAATAATTAGATGAAAAGTTAAACTGAACCATAAGCCAATTAACATTTGGTTCATATCAATAGCTTTAAATTCAGATAAAGCATTGTATGAGGAAAGTTCTAGCATCCAATTAAATAAAGATGTTGCCATTAAAATAAAAAAGATTGTGAATATAACAGTACCTATATATTCAGAGACGGTCTTTATATACTTTTTCATAAATTTCTCCAATCATTTTTACAAACATTATACCAAATTTAGAAAGGGGTGAGGGTTATTGAAATGGTCTTTAAAAGCATTACGTGTTAATACAGGTCTTACTGCGAAAGAAGTAGCAGATATAATTGGCATTCATCAGCAAACGCTTTTGAAATATGAAAACGATAGCAGTCGAATTAGAGCAGATTTACTTGCTAAGCTAGCTGCATTTTATAAAGTTGAACAAGATGATATTTTTTTAGGAACAAATTACGAATTAAAACGAATTTTCATAAAAAAACAGCCAAATTAACTTACCAGCTCTGCTATTTACAGAAAGGAGAAGGGGATGAAAGAAATCATTGAAAAACATTTTGAAAATATGGTTGATGAGATTTTGCTTTCGTCAGAAACCTATGAAGAAGCTATTTCAAGTTTGAAAAAGATTTCGGTCCTAGGCATTCATCAGCCAGGCGGTCTTATCAAAAGTTTAGAATTCGCAATCAAGCGTAGAGCTTGTCAGCAAAAAACACCTAATCACAAGGATTAGGTGTGGTAGCATTACACATTCAATCGAATGTGTGCAATTTGTTCGATGTTCACTAAGTGTCTGTAGTCTGTTTTTAACTCTACCAAATCAATGATGTTCTCTTGGTCGGAGTAGGTTTCATAGATTTGGAAGAATGTTATTTTATCGCCATTTGTGAAAGAAATGGTAATAGTATCTACTTCATCTTTTAGTGAATCGATAATAAATTGTTTCATGACTTGACCTCCTTTCCGTGTTGATATGTTGATTATATCACGGGAAGGGAGAAACTAACCGAACTAGAAAGGAGAAGGACATGAGACCAAAACGGTATCCGTATAGACCAAAAGAACCTACTGCGGTAACAGTAGATTCTAAAAAAATAGTCCTTGGGAATTGGACTAAAGAACAAATAGACTCAACTAAACAAATCTAATAAAATCACCTTCAACTGTGAATTCATTTTTTTCATGGAAATGAAAAACCAACAAACGCAGTAGAGGGCGATTGTTGGTATAGAAATGGAAAATTATTGGTGTTTAAGAACGATTGGGAACGTTGCGTAGACATCGACGAAGCCATCGTGAATAACATTCAATGAGGGGCTAGATGTGTGGGAGACTCTGTTGGCGCTTGGAGAGATAAGGAGGGGAATGGTGTGAAGATATTTTTAAGAGACTTAATGTTTTTATCGTTGTCGTTATTTGCTGTCAACTGGTGTTTATTAGGTTTCGAGGTAGCTGTCTGTGTCCTATTTGAGACAGTAATGCTATTAATTATTTTTGAAAAATTCCTCAAAGATAGGTTTTAAACTAGTTATCAATGTTGAAATTTTATCATGATAAATGACCATCCACGTAATGGTGCTGATGATGGCAGAAATAATATTGTTTAGGTCTAGACCTAAAAATCTAAGAATCTTACTTGGTATGAGAAAAACATCTTTCAGAGGAGTCAATGGATTAAAAACTTTCCATTTATCAAACAGTAAGTAATCTTGGATAGTGAAAAGTTGTGAGTAGATTGTTTTTACAGAAACGTGAAAATAATAATCATCTTTATCGTAGCTGAGAGCATCTATCGGATACGAAGGATTGAGGTATTTTAATTTTGGCATTAATGGAACTAATTGATGTCTCCATTCAGAAATATCTTTACTTTCAAATGTTTTGTTGAAAGTATCAATCAACTCATGTGTCATTTGTATCTTTCTTAATTCACTTATTATTTGATAAATATACAGGATAGCATAAAGAATAAGTCCTAAATAGATTAATTTCATTGTTACCTCACAAGCATTTTATTTTTATTATATCAAATTAGAAAGGAATTTTATGAACGAAATTTTTGTTTTCCACGGGCAGGAAGTCCGTACTGTTACCATTAACAACGAGCCTTGGTTTGTTGGGAAAGATGTGGCCAATATTTTAGGTTATCTAAAACCACTTGATGCAATTTCTCGACATGTTGATGAGGATGACTCCGTGAAACACGGACTCACCGATAGTTTGGGTCGTATCCAAAATACAATCATCATCAATGAATCTGGTCTTTACTCGCTAATCTTATCCAGTAAGTTGCCACAGGCCAAAGAATTCAAACGCTGGGTCACTAGCGAGGTATTACCACAGATTCGTCAGCAGGGAGCTTATGTGCCAGAAAATTTACCTGAGGAGGCTTTCATCGCTCTATTTACTGGGCAGAAGAAACTGAAAGAGCAGCAGTTGGCATTGGCTCAAGATGTTGATTATCTGAAAAATGAGCAACCAATTCATCCGAGTTTTGCGCAAGCTTTGTTAAAAAAGAGAAAAGCTCGTGTGGTTGCTATGCTTGGAGGCTTAGAAAGTCCTGCTTATGCTGATAAAATCTTCGCACAGTCGGTCTTTCGTCAAGCTGAGGTTGATTTTAAAGACCATTTCAACATCAATCGCTATGACATGTTGCCAAAGAAATTCGCTGAAGCAGCGTTATCTTACTGGATGACATGGGAACCGAGCACAAACACCAAAATGAAAATCATGGAGTTGAATGCTTATGAACTATAAAACGCAAAAAAAGCCTGACGGCAATCAGGCTCAAATATAAACATACAAGAGGATTATATCATGAATGATCTAATGATTCAAATGTTGGACCAGTTTGAAGCTGGGCTAATGGATAGAGCGTTGAAGGTCATGCACGTTGTCATGGATGAAAAACGGCGATATCCGATGGAACTCAATAAGTCTCAATGTGCTGAAATGTTGCTTGGAACAAAGGATACAGGGAGTTTTGATGCACGATTTAATTGTCACAAGGATTTTCCACGAATTGAAAATGCTCGTGAGAAATATCCCAGAGATGCCGTTATTGAATGGTACCACAAAAACTGGCAAAGAACAGCTATTTAACATAAAGAACAAAAAGGAACTATATCATGAACAATTTACAAATTATTGCAGTAGGCACACTTGTGTCAGTTACATTGATTGAGTCGCTACTGATGAATATTAGACTGACAAAAGCTTTGAGAAGTAGGCAAGGGGAACAAGTTAAACAGCGACCGGCTAAGAAAACAGGATTTATTGACTATAAGACTGGCCGTCGTGTTGATATTGATCCTGTGACTAAAAAAGAAGTCTTTGTGGACTGAGGTTGATATGGAACATAATACGGAATTAAACTATGTGGTTAATTCGCTTTTTGGGATTGATAAGTGGCATTTGCGTCATTTTGCTAGGAACAATCCTGCAAAGTTTGAAGATTTGGCTCGTTATCATCTTATTAAAAATCATATCGAACCAACTGAAGAAGCGATTGCTTATGTGCGTATGAAGGTCTGCACGAAGAGTAATTATAGTGTGAGGAAGAGAAATGACAGAAACATATTATAAACAAGAGGTTGAAAAGTTTCAGTTTTATCAATTTCCAAAGTGGCTGTGGCAAGAGCCGTATTGCGATTTATCTTTGCAGGCAAAGACTGTTTATACTTTTCTTTATGATCGCTTATCTTTATCTCTAAAAAATAAGTGGTATGACAAGGATGGCAAAATTTATATTTTGTTCTCTAATGAAAATCTTGCCTCTAGAATTGGTGGTTTGAATTGCTCGGTACCAACTATTATAAAAGCAAAAAAGGAACTGGCTAATGCAGGGCTTTTGAAAGAGGTTCGTCAGGGTCTTAATTTATCAAATCGTCTTTATTTGCTGGGGCCAAAAGTTTCACATGAGAACTTAACGGATTTTAATACTGAATTAAAAAATATTAAACACAGAACTAAAGATTTTTTAATTCAAGACGACAAAAAATTTAAGACTAATAAGACTGAAAGTATCAAGACTGAAAATAGTAATACTAATATTGATGATATGACCGAGGTTATTCTTTCATTCCAAAAAGCTTTCAGAGGTCATACTCCGACGCCGTTTCAATTTGAGGATTTGACCAAATTCCATCAGGAGGATGGGTTGAGCGTTGAAATTATCATTGAGGCTATCAAGCGAACGTCAAATAATAATGCTAATTACAATTACCTGCAAGGAATTTTGAAAAATTGGGCTCGTAAGGGTATCAGGACGATGGAGCAGGTGCTTGCTGATGATGCTAACTTTGAGCAACGGAAAAATAGTAGGAGCTCTGCTATTGTCCCGGAGAAATCAAATGTGCCAGAGTGGAGCAATCAGGACTACAAGAATGAAACAAGTCCTGAGAAAATGGCAGAGCTTGAAAGAAAGAAGTCTGAGATGCTCAAGAGGTTGGAGAAATAATGTTTATTTTAAAGCATGCTGGTCGTGAAAACAAGCCTTATCTGATGTCAGCCACTATTAGTCTGACCGGTTTAGAGGTTTCGTTTTCGGACGAGGCAAAAGCTAAGCGGTTTGTGAGTCGTGGCGCTGCGGTGCAAGTGCTCCATGCGCTTTATAAGTCCTACGGGCAGTTTTATCCTGTGGAAGTGGATTGTTAGGAGGTATTGATGATTATTGGGGTTGCAAGTGCACAGATAAAGCTGGCCAAGGATTTTTTGGCCAGTAGAAATGACAATCCTGACTATCTTCAAGGGCTTGAGGTTATGCAAGAGTTGTTAATAGCTCAGTTAGCGGAAAATATGGAGGATTGTCTATGATTGAACTTTATTTTATCTACAACGGTCACCGCAGGTTTTATCTGGGTAGTTTCTGCCACATTCATAGCGCAGTCAAGGCGCTAAAGGAACATCAGGCAAGTAGCTCTGCCATTAACCGTCCAACTTTTGCTAAGAGCATGAGCGGGGATAATATCAGGGTGGATTATGGTGCGAGGGATTGTTATTACTTGATAGTGAAAGGGGAGTAATGCTTTGGTAAATAAAATTCAACCGTCGTATACTGTGACGGTCTATAGTCAGATTGACAGAAGTGTCCGAGATACGCATTATTTTGAAACTGAGATTGAGGCTAGGGTGGCTAGGGTTTTGCTTGCTGATAAGTGGAGAGATGAGCTTTGTGATGTAGAGATAGAGGTTGTTTATGAGTAAAGACTATAAACTACATTTGCTGATACTTAATATCTTTATCCTTGGCTTTGTCATCGGCTATTTTGCACCTCACGACGAGCCACGTCCGATTGTCTACACCGTCGATAATGCAGGCGGTCTGATGACCGGCAAAATTACAGATAAGGAAATCATAGACGGACGCTACACGGTCACGGTCGGCGCTTACGGAAAGTTTCTTGTGACAAAAGAGCAGTACGAGAGTCTTAAGATCGGTGACCCGATACCAGAGTATTTGAAAGGACGGGGGAGTTGATGTGAAATTTGAACTTTTTAATGACCATTTCGAAAATGCAAAACGTTACAACATTCCACGGGCGCAGTTGATTATTGCTGATATACCGTATAACCTCGGCAATAATGCCTATGCCAGTGACCCTAGATGGTATAAGGATGGTGATAACAGCAACGGGGAGAGTAAGTTAGCAGGTAAATCGTTCTTTGACACGGACAACGATTTTAAAATTAACAATTTCTTTGATTTTTGCAGTCGGCTTTTGAAGAAGGAACCGAAAGAAAAAGGCAAAGCGCCAGCAATGATTGTTTTCCATGCCTGGCAACAACGGGACATGGTTATTGAGTGTGGTAAGAAGCACGGTTTTAACAATGCTTACCCGCTCTACTTTACCAAGAAATCTAGCCCGCAGGTTTTGAAAGCTAACATGAAGATTGTGGGCGCTGTGGAAGAGGCTACGGTATTGTATCGTGATAAGCTACCAAAATTTAACAACAACGGCGCTATGATACTCAATCATGCGCCGTGGGAGAAGGATAGCTCATATCCGGTTATCCACCCAACGCAGAAGCCAATTCCTGTGCTGAAACGGTTAATTGAAATCTTTACAGATGAGGGGGATGTGGTTATTGACCCAGTGGCAGGTAGCGGAAGCACACTTCGGGCAGCAATTGAGATGAATCGGTCAGCCTATGGTTTTGAAATCAAGAAGGATTTTTACAAGAAGGCAAAAGAGCAGATGTTGTCTAGCTACCAGCCCAGTTTATTTTGAGAGGGTGGAGCAGATGACGGTATATGATTTTTTGGAGGAAATACAATGACAGAAGAAAACAAAAAATTTGCAGAATTGGATAAGGTGCATCAGCTACTAAAAGCAGTTGAGTGCGAGGACTTGATGGCACCTATGACCGTAGGTCAACAAATACTATCCATAATTAACGATTTACACAAAGATGAGGAGCAATTTGGCGGACAGTTGCTGTTGCCATCGCCTGACAATACCTATAATTTCGTGATTAGGGTTTTCCGCGAAAAAGATTTGGAGAAAACAGATGAAACAGAATGATTTTTACGAAGTGAATGGGTGTACGGAATTTATACCCGTAACAATTAACGAAACGTATACTGACGGAGTTGAAGTCATAGTCCACAGTACCACACATCCTTTTAGAATGGCAGTTAAACAAGTGTATCAGTTTCCGAAACAACACGAACCGCAGAAGGTTGTGGTGCCTGAATTTATTGATAGCTATATTCGGTATGCAAAAGTCGAAGGCATGTCATTATTTATTGCAATGGATAACGCCCAAAATAAAGAGTCGGAGTGGATTATTAATAACGAAGAAACCTTCGCCCGTGCCTGGCTGGACGGTTATGAAATTGAGCAGGAGAAGCTATATACGGTGGAGATACCGAATCCGCATGCAATCCATGACGATGTGTATATTTTAGGGAGAACCCTATCAGGAAGTATTGCTATTTGGCGTTCCGTAGGACGGAATGGTAATAAAAATTATGATAGCGATTTTCAACTCACTGAATCCGAAATCAAACAGGATTTTGAGTGGGCGTGGCAGTTTGCAAAAGAGGTGGAGTGATGGAATGGGTTAAATTAGTAACGAGACCCCTCACGGAGGAAGAAAAAGCAGAAGGTTACCGATACGATTTTATGTGGGATTGTATAACCCCAGAAATCGATGAAGAGGTATTGGTCTCAGATGGTAAGAATGTCTGGACAGATACTTGGGTCGAGTGTGGCGAGGGTGTATGTTTCGAAAACACCGAAGGTGATGAGCTGTACTGGATGTCGTTGCCTGAACCGCCGAAGGAGGTGGAATGATGGATTGGCCGATATTAGACTTTTTATTTAATCTCATCATCCTATCTGGGCTAATAGCGTTTTTGACCTTTATTTGGATACTTATCATCAGCATGATAGGTATGTTTTTCGAAAAATAGGAGGCAAAAAATGATACCGAAAATTGAGACCTGTGGAGGGTAGGGTATGTATTTTGTTGAGTGTAATGGCTGTCTTGAGGGAACTTTTGTAAGTGATTTATTGTACGACTATCAGAAACCTACAGAGTGCCCTAAATGTGATAGTGAAGATATTGAAGTTTGGTAAAAGGAGATAAATAATGACAATTGACAAGCCGCTCTGTGACAGATGTTCCAACAGATTTCACAGTATGGATTTATGCAGATGTCACAATAAAAAAATTACAGGAGGTATTAGATGAGTTTTAATGGAATTAGATTGTTACCAGATTATGGATGTAAGATTGAAATTGATGTAGTTCAGTTGCTCAAAGAAAATGAGTTCCTGAAAGATGAACTTTACAACCGTGCATACAAAGACATAGAGCGTCAAGAAATTGAAATCGAGACCCTAAAAGACAAATGCGTGGACCTCATGCTTGAAAATGCCGACTATGTATGGGACGAAATAGCTAGAGAAACAGCTAAGAAAAGAGCTAATACGAGAAAATGGAGGACGAAATGATTTTACTTGAAATTATTAAATTCTTGGCAGCATTGATTGTGATTGCATTCCTGTTGATTGTGTTAATCGCTATCATCACGGGAGCTTGGGAGACTTATAGGAAACATGAACAAAAGAATCAGGAAGAAGAAAGCTAAGCAAGCTGAGTTACAAAGACAGCAAGAACTAGAACAGTTGGTTTTAAATCCTGAACAGATACGACAAATCTTCATGTCGGTAGGTACTGCCATTAGTAATGTATTTACAACCTTATCAGTAGCCTTTGCTAATGCAGCTGATCAATGGAAAAAATGGGGAGAACAATTTGACAAAGAAAACAGCAAGTAAGACAAGACGTGATTTCCTTGAGTTTGAGCTTGAGGCTAAGTATCTAAAAATTGATAAACTTATTGGCCAGCGCCGTCATGAATTAGAAAGGGTCTATGCGGTTAAGAATTTAACGATGCCAGACATAGACGATTCGGGAGCAAGTAGAAGTGGTACTTCATGCAATACATCCGAAAACCTAGCCATTACTTACGCCAGCGATCCAGTAATTCTAAAATTGGAAGAGTTTCAGAATGCTATCTCAGAATTATTAAAGGTACTTGAACCTGACGATAAGAAAATCTTTCATTTGCGTTGGGGAGAACATACAAAGTATGACTGGGTTCAAATTTTGTATATCATGCAAAATGGAGATACTGGCTATCTTTATAAGCATCGAAAGCAAATTTATAGACGACGCGAAGTTATATTGGACACTTTAGCCAGAATCCTTTTGATGTAATCTTGTCACAAAAACGTATAGAAGTGACAAAAACAATGTGTTATATTTGTATCATGAGTAAAACTAATAGGTAAACATAAAGTCACACAAATCCGTGTGGCTTTTATATTATTCTGGGAAGGAGGAACGTGTGAACTTAGTTGAGCCAATCAGAGATAAAGATGACATTCAAGCAATGAAAGATTATTTGATTCATGAGAGTGCGGAAAACCCAGATAGACGGAGACGTAATTACATGCTCTTCCTTACTGGGATAAGTTCAGGCCTTAGGATAGGAGACATTGTTAATCTCAAAGTTAAGGATGTTCAAGGCTGGCATATTAGAGTCAAAGAACGCAAGACAAAGAAAGTCAGAACTTTTAGAATGACGAAGACTCTCAAAAGGGAAATGAGAGAGTTCGTCAAAGATAAGCCACATCATTACTATATTTTCCAAAGCAGAGAAGGAAATAACAAGCCCTTATCACCCGAACAGTGCTGGAACATCATAAAAGAAGCTGCTGAGTTTTTGGGAATTGATAACATCGGAACCCATTCTATGAGAAAGACTTACGGCTATCATCATTACAAACAATTTAAAGATGTAGCCGCATTGATGGAAACTTTTAATCACGCAAGTCCAATGATTACGCTTAGGTATATTGGTATCAAACAAGACCAATTAGATGATCTAATGCGTAAATTTGACTTGTGATTTTTATTTTCAGAGTGTTAATTTGATATATCGTGGAAATGCTAAACTGATAAAACGATAGCTATTAAAACACTCGATTTAATAATGTTTTAGAAAGTGTAGCGAATTTGAGAGAATATAAGATATATCAAATTAAGAGAAGGAAGTGACGAAGAATGGTTAACAAAGTAGCAGAAAAGAAAATCTCAGACTATTTGAATCAAAACAGACAGTCGCTTGATGAAATCAATCAGCACATTTATGATGTTATAGCAATCAATCGACTAACCAATTCAGAAGTTGCAGCATTATTTACTGGTCTTATGCGTCAAGTATTATCGTCTGAACATAATACAAAACTATTGAGCAATCTTGGAATACAGATTGGGCAACTCAATCCGGAGCTTGTAACAAAGATTCAACAGATTCTCACAGAGGAATGGCTTGCTAGTCAGGGGTTGATCAAATGAATCTGATGACTCCTGAAATACTTGACAGGTTAGTCGAGCTAATCAGAGCCGACAAAGTCAAAGAGTTCTATTGGACCAAGGAGTGGCGAACCATTCGAAAGATACGTAGACGCTTAGACAATAACGAGTGTCAACGTTGCGTGCGAGCCGGTCGATACACACCAGCAAACATGGTACATCACAAGAAAGAAGTAAAACATCATCCAGAGTTAGCCTTGGAATTAGACAACACAGAATGTCTTTGCAATCCATGTCATAACCGAGAACATCCAGAAAAGTTGAATGGCTATCATCGTCGAAAATTCGACAACGAGGAACAGTGGTAAGCCCCCGGGTCAAACCAAATGGCTTTTCTAAAGGGGAAACGTGCAACGGGAAGGGGTACCTCGGAAAAGATATCTAGCGAAATTTTATCAAGAACAAAAAAACCTCACATGAAAGGAGAAATATGGCTGGTTTTTTAGAATACCCAGAATTTGATTGGGAACGCCCTTTGGTTGCTCAGAAAAAATATGTTAAGTCTCGTGATGATTTACGAATCAAGCTTATTCGTATTTTGCAGGAGCGTAAAAAATATGAGGAGCCATTTAAAGATTTAGTTGAGCAGTATATTTCCCTGTGGGAGACATCTCAACTTTTAAGACAGGATATAAAGTTGAATGGCATACGTATTAATGGTAAGAAAAATGATTCCGTATCTCTCCAAGTCAACGTCAATAAGCAGATGATGGTCATGCTTGAAAAATTAGGAATCGAAGCTAAGGAATTGAAGTCTGAGGATGGCGAAGACATTTAATTTTACCAGCGGAACTTCTCACATTGACGACTGGTTGAGAGATATTGTTACAGAGAAAAATCCTGTCTGTAAGGAAATTAAGCAGATGGCGGATTTGGTAATTGCTGCCATTTCTGATCCAGAAATTTATGTTGATGTAAAAAAGGCTGATAGTGTTGTTGATTTTATCAACAAATATCGCCCATATATGCTACAGCCTCCGCAACGATTTATTCATGCGGCAGTTAATGCTATCCGTTGGAAGAGCGATGACAGTTTGGTATTTCCCGAGCTGTTTTTATTATGTGCTCGTGGATTTGGTAAGAACAGTATTGCTTCTGATGAGGCTTTTTTTAAAACTAGCAATCGAAACGGTATTCGCGAGTACAATGTGGATATTGTTGCCAATAGCGAGGCTCAGGCTAAGACATCATTTGATGATGTTTACAATACGATTAAAGACCATGCTGTTTTGCAGAAGGCTTACAAGTTTTCCCAGACCTTAATTACTTTTATCAAATCTAGGTCTAAGATTAAATACCACACCTCAAATGCACGGACCAAGGATGGTCTTCGTCCTGGTTTGGTTATCTTTGATGAATTACATGAGTATTTGAATTATGACAATATCAATGTCTACATCAACGCTCTTGGTAAGGTTGCGGATGCTTCTGTGATGTATCTAACGACGGATGGTAAGGTTCGTGGTGCGGTACTGGATGATTACAAGCAGACTGCTAGGGATATTCTTTCAACTTGCGACTATCGTGCTGGGATGTTACCGATTTTGGCTAAGATTGATGCGTTTGAGGAATGGGAAGATGAGCTTGCTTGGATAAAGGCTAATCCGATGTTGCCATACTTGCCAACATTGCTGAAAGAGTACAGGAAAGCCTACAAGCGTGCTTTACGTAGCAAGGAGTTATTCCTAGACTTTATTACTAAGCGATGTAATTTCCCCTTGGAAGATACGACTCATGCAGTAGCTGAGTGGGATGATATTGTGGCAGCAAGCAGACCGTTACCAGATGATTTAGAGGGAATGGAGTGTGTGGGTGCAATTGACTATGCGGATGTTCGAGACTTTATCGGTGTAGGTCTCTTGTTTAGACGAGGGAAGATGCGGTATTGGTTACATCATACTTTTATTGTCTCAGAGGCTTTGAAAATCCAAGATTTTAAGATGGATTTTACAATTCCACAACATGAGGGACTGGTTACGATAGTTCCTGGAAAGGTTATGGATCCTAAGTATGTGGCTGATTGGTTTGTGAAGATGGCTGAGAAGTACAAGATTGTCAATATAGCGATGGATGATTTCCGAAAGGCACCAGTCAAAGAAGCGTTTGAAAATGCTGGATTGCCTATAGAAGTGGTTCGTAGTGGAGCTATTACTCACTCAAGGCTTGCCCCTACGGTTGATATGATGTTTGCGAATCATGAGATTGTGTTTGGAGAAGACCGTATGATGCGGTGGTACACAAATAATGTCTATGTTGATGTTGATGGTAAAGGGAACAAGACTTACAAAAAGATTGATCCAGAGAGGAGGAAGACAGATGGTTTTATGGCTTTGATTCATGCGATGTCAATTGAGGAACAGTTGGAGAAGAAGACTGTAAAAATTAATCGCAGATTGCGTAGTTTTACACGATAGGAGTTTTATATGTCTAAGCGAATTAAGAAAAAATATCGTCCATTTGTTTTGATTTGGAAGACGCTTGATTATCTAAATGGGAAAGTGGAGCGGTTGTTTGAGCTTCAGTTTCGTACTGATAAGTGTTTTGAGGAGTTGAATGATCGTTGTTGCAAGAATGCTGAAAGCACTAACGCTGAATTTTCGGCTCATTTGAAACGGATTGAGAAGTTAGAAAAAGAAGTTGAACGATTGAAGCGTCCCTGGTACAAGCGTAAGTAGGTTGCAAATTAGAAAAGGAGGTGGTCCACTTGGGGTGGTTAAATAATTTCTTTGGTTTTTTCGCCCGTGATGGTACTGTTAAGAAGGTTAGTCGTAAGGAGCTAGATGCTGCGGTTCGTCGGTCTGGTCAGCGAGTGCAGTTTATGGAATTTGCTCTGCAGATGTGTATTGACAAGATAGCCAATGCTTTGTCTTTGGCCAACTATGAAACCTACAACAACGGCAAGCTTCAGAAGGGTGATATTTGGTATCGGTTTAATTATGAGCCAAACCAAAATCAGACTCAGAATGAATTTCTTGCCGCTTTAATAGGTCAGATGGTCAAGAACTCAGATGGTGCTTTGGTTTTGATGCACAATGGTGAGTTCATTCTTGCGGAGAGCTTTGAAATTGACAAGAAAGCCTTTCGTCAAAATGTTTACAAGAACATCACGGTTGCTGGTGGACTGCAGTTGAATGCGGTCTATCAGGAAGAAGATGTTTTGCACTTTACCATGAATGATTCGAAGGTAAAAGGTTACTTGGATGACCTGTACTCGGAATATGGGAAGTTGATTGGTGGAGCGATTCGCAATTACAACAGGGGAAACGCTTTGAAACTTGGTCTGAATATTGGTACCTTGTTTGACCAGAAATACGGAAAGGCTGTTGTTGAGGTAGATGATGAAGGTAACGAGACAACGGAATATGATCTTATCATGGATGAGATGTATGAGAAGCGGTTTGCTGCTGTACTTTCTGATGAAGACTCAATCACTCCTTTAGAAGAAGGGCTTGGAATATCTAGCCTCGTTCAGACAAGTTCCAATACTAAGAGTGGGGCGGTAACTACTCGTGATATTTCCGATGTCATTATGGATGTTGTCCACTATGCTGCTGACGCTTTCTCGATTCCTCGTGGAATCATGAAAGGTGATGTGGCAGATGCAGAGGCGATTCGTGATAACTTTGTCAATTTCGGTGTACGTCCGTGGGCTGACGCAATTGAAACGGAAATTAATCGCAAGCTATACGGTAAGGAACATCTGGCTGTTGGCTCAAAATTTAAGATACAGACGAACACAATCCTAGTTTACAGCGCAGAGAAATTTGCGTCGGCTGGGGAAGCATTATTCCGAATCGGTGCTCTCAGTACAAACGAATTGAGGGATAAACTGGGAGAAGAGCCGATTGATGAGCCGTGGGCCAATCAATACTTTGTATCGTTAAACTATGCTAGGGCTGATGGTTCTGGTGATAATCTAAAGAAAGGAGAAGTGAAAGCTAGTGACAAAACACATTCCGTTTAAATTTGAGGCATCTGTCTCAAATGACGATAAGGCTGTATTATACCTACACGGTACTGTTGGTGGTTACTGGGAAGGGATTAACTTCAAGGATGTTCGCAATGCTTTGGCAGGTTTCCAAGGAAATGAAATTGAAGTACATATCAATTCTTACGGTGGTGATATGTTTGAGGGAATTGCAATCAAGAATTTCTTTAGTCAGCGTGATGAGACTGTGACGGTGATTATTGATGGTTTGGCTGCAAGTGCCGCATCTATCATTGCTATGGGTGCTGATAAGATTCTGATGCCAAAAGATACGCAGTTGATGATTCACAATCCATGGACATTTGCCTATGGCAATGCCAAGGAATTGCGTAAGGTGGCTGACGATTTGGACAAGGCCCAGGTATCTGTTGAAGAGACCTACCTTAAGCGTTTTAAGGGCGACAGAGAGGAGTTGAAAGCTCTTCTTGATGAGGAGACTTTCCTCACGGCTGATGAAGCAGTTACCTTGGGGCTTGCTGATGGTATTTATGGCGAAGGTGAGCCAGAAGAAGTGTCTAATGACGCTGAAAACAATGTCCTAGATAGCCTTATGGCTAAGTATGGGACTGATGAACATGAGGATAAGGGAAAGCGAAATATTGAACGCTTTGCCTTTTTATTTACACAAAAAAGAGGAGAACAATAATTATGTCATTGATTAACAACGATTTGAAGACAAACTTTGCTGAAGCTCGCGAACAATTGTTTGCTGCTTTGCGAACAGATAACGAGCAGGAGCAGAAACAAGCCTTTGAAAACTTTGTTACAGGTTTGGAAGCTAATGTATCTGAACAAGTTAAGGCTGCTGCTGCGGAGTTTCAAGAAGGGGTACAAGATGAGTCTATCCTTGCCGAACGTGGACTTCGTCGGAAATTGACATCCGCTGAACGTAAATTTTTCAGTGAAGCAGCTCAAAAACAAAAAATCACTGGTTTAGATCAGATGTTCCCAGAAACTATCATTGAAGATGTGTATCGTAATTTGGTACAAGAACACCCTCTGTTGTCTTTGATTGATATGCAGGTTGGCGATGTGGAAACTGCATTTATTTACGGTGACTCGACTAAGAAACGTGCTTTCTGGGGGATAATTCCTGAGAATATCCAACAAATTCTTTTGGATTCGTTCAAACGATTGGATATTTCTCAATCACAACTTTCTGGCTATATTGCAGTTCCGAAGGGGTACTACAAACTTGGCCCATCTTGGTTGGCTAGTTATGTCATCACATTCTTGCAAGAAGTAATGGCAGCATCTCTTGAAGAGGCCGTTGTAAATGGTGATGGTAAAGAAAAACCTTTAGGCATGATGCGAAAACTCTCAGGAGATTCCGGTGGTGTCTATCCGGAAAAACAGGCCATCGAATTAGCTGATTTGACACCGTCAACTCTTGCTGGTATTCGCGCTGCACTTGCCAAAGCTAAAACAGATAATGGCCAAGTGGCTGTGCTTGTCAATCCGATGACCTACTGGTCGAAGGTATTTCCAAAACTTGCTTTCAGAACTGATGCAGGGGTATGGGTAACAACCCAACTGCCGACTGGAGAGACAATTATTCCATTGCATGCTGTTACAGAAAACAAGCTCGTTTTTGGTGTTCCGTATAACTACTTACTAGTTGTTGCAGGTAGCGTTGAAATCCAAGAATACCGTGAGACTCTAGCACTTCAAAATCTTGATTTGCACATCGCTCAATTCTTTGGTAAAGGGATTGCCAAGAATGAAAATGCATTCTTTGTGGCAGATATTTCTAGCGTTGCAGGTGCGACAATCCCAGATTTGGAAGGTCCAGCTACTATCGTCAAAGAAGATACTATTAATCCTAAGGTGTCTATTTAGTGAAAGGGGAACGAAACATGGAACTGATTAAGGTTGAAGTAACGGAAGAATTTTTCGATAAGGTTGCTCAGCTTGACCGTACTTTTGGGGATGTCTTCGAGGTGGATGCTGAACGCCTCGAAGTCCTCTTGGGAGAGAATAGCGAAAAGCGTGCATTTGTCAAGGTATTGGATGAAAGTGAAGCTGAAACAGACTATAGCAAGTTGAAGACGGATGAAATCAAGGCTTTATTGACCGAAAAAGGTATTGAATTTGATAAGGCAGCTAAAAAGTCTGATTTGATTGCTCTATTGACTGTTGCAGAGTAGCTGGAGGTGTCTAGGTGAGTGAAGATTTGAGTAGTGTGCTTCTTGAACCTATAAAATCGCACTTGCGTGTGACCTGGGATAGTCAAGATAGCGAGATTAAGGAATACATCGAAGAAGGGATAGCCCTTATCGATGGTATCTGTGGCGAGTCGGACTACTCTGTATCTGGCTTGCCTAGGGTGCTGTTGAAAGCGTATTGTCGTCGGGCTTGGTCTGGCAATACTTCCATGTTCGAGGAAGATTACAGAAGACAGTTATTGCGTCTCCAACATGAAAATGGTGTGAGGCGATTGAGGAGGAAGGGTAATGAGTAAAAAAGGTGATTATCAACCACTCAATGATGGACTACTTGAATATGGAGATTTGACCACCAAGCGTGACAAGGATACGGCTAAGAAAATCGGTGAAGAGTTGACGACTAGGGGGAGATTGTACTTTGGTTACAAGTCCATTGTAGCCAAGTATGATAGCTACTTGGTATCAAATCTATCTGCAGTAGATATCAAGGTCCAATGCTACTATGTGCAAGACTTTCAGAAGTCGCATAAAGTACGGATAAAGGATGAACTTTTTGCAGTTGAGTCGGTGGATGTTGATAATCGGCAAGAGTATATGTATCTATTTCTGAGAAAGGTAGGGTACTGGGATGGTGGAAATTATATCCAAACCTCTGGATCTAAGTAGGATTGTTGAGGTGATTCGTGGGACTGGTTTTCCTTGCTTTGGGTTAGATATGGGAAGGGACGAGGTGGCAGACAACCCGTCCTTCTTTCTGTACTCTGACGATGGTGGATTGACACCTGGTACACATGCTAATCAATACAAGCGGGCTTTCACAGTCATGTTTGTTACTCGTGAGAGTGCTAGTTTTGATGATGTGAGTCTGATTGAGCGATTGAAAGACTGTCGGTTGATTTTCGATAGTTCTGAAATTGACAAGGGCAACTTGGTCAATACAGACAAGCAGGTGACGGCTACGACGCTTAATTTTCACCAATTGATTCGGATAGAGAGGTAATTTATGGCAAATAAGGCTACGCTTGATTTTTCGGGGTCTCAGCGTTTAGCCGAAGCAATGGTTAAAATTCCTAATAAGTCTGAGGAGGTCGTCAATCGTGTCCTGAAAAATAAAGGGACTAAAGAAGTCATGCAGGGGATTGTTGGCTTTATGCCGGTAAGCGACCGTAACAAGAAACATGCTAAATTTTCTAATCCGCTGAAGGAGCGGATATTTAATTTGGGTTTTGATATTGTAGCCAGAGGGGGCGCCGCTAATAAGCGGGGCTCTTTTGGTTATTTGGTTTTCCCGAACGAAGGGAGAGGCCCACACAATCCCATTGCACAAGCTTTCTTTGAAAGAGGTTTGTCTGATAGGGAAGATATTGTGTTTGATTACGTGCTGGATGAACTCATCCGAGCGCAGGAAGAACTTTTAAGTGTCTAGGAGGCAAAAATGGATTTAACTAAACAATTTGACCAATTTGAGATTACGAATGGTCAATTTCGCAAGATGGCAAAGAGTCAACTGGAAGTTGCTAAAAAATTAGGTTGTACGGGTGCACTGTCTGTCGAAGCGGAAACTAAGACTATTACAAAGAAGTGCGAAGGCAAAACAGCCAAGGAAGTGATTATCGTTGATAAGCTCAACTGTACCTTTACAGGTCACATGCCAGTAGGCGTTCTTCGTGATGTCTTTGGATTAACCAATGATGAGCTCAAAGAGGGCATCTATGGGTACAAGACGACGTCAACTGGTGCTAGCGGGAACGTTACGTGGGATGTGTACGACATTGGGCGTGAAAGTCGTAAGGTCATCGCTTTCCCAAACATCACTTTTACCAGTGGTCTCAAAATTAACATCACCAACGGTGAAGAAGAAATCGCTGAGGTGGAAATTCCGTTTACAGCGATGGCAGATGAAAATAATTGTCTCTACTACGAAGGCTTTGCAGATGACATCTCAGATGAGCCTACGCTTAAGGCTTGGAACACTAATTTTACGTCTGAACTTGTCAAGAAGGCTGTTATTTAACTAAGGAAAGGTGGCTATCATGTCAGAACAAAATGAATTGATCACACGCATTGAATTGACCAATGGGGAATTTGTGCCGATTCAGACACGGATTTCTCTTGCTGATTTTCAGCGAGCGCAGAAGGAAGGTTTGATGAGTAAGCATATGTTAAATGATATACTTGCGCGCCGCAAGGGTAATTCAGCGTTTAATGCAAATGACTACTTAAACGGTGTTTTTGTGGCTTATCGTGCTGCAGGAGGTGAATTAGGTTATCAAGCATTCTTAGATGTCTGTCCATTTGACCTGGAACTTCTTGGGGCCATCTTTGGCCAAATCATGACGGGTGGTAAACCAGTCAAGAAAAGTCAGTTGAATGTTGCTTTTGAGGCTGCTACAAAAAAGTAAGTGGCAAGGATAAGCAAAAACCTAAACGGATTCCAAAAATTAATTGGGATGAAGTTAGTCTGTATGATGTGGTTTGCTACTATGCTTTTGCGTTTGATTTAGGCGTTGATTTTGTAATGCAGGCTCCAATCCATGATTTGGAAGTTATTGCTGCGACAAAGGTAGCCATTGAAAACTTTAAAAACAGTGATTAAAGAGGTGCTGAGATTGCCATTCTAAGGTAATTTCAGCCTTTTTTGTAGGTAATTAATCAAAGAAAGGAGGTAAAATGGCTGGAAAATCAGAGGTTAAGGTAACTTATAAGGTCTTAAATGCTGAATTTAATCGTGGAATCACCGAAATGAACGGGAAGATTACCGCTTTGAATAAAGAATTGAGGCTTCAGCAGGAACAGCTTAGATTAACAGGTAGTGCCACGGATAAGCTGGAAGCTAGTTTAACTAAATTATCGTCAGAGTATGAGATTGCTCAGCAGAAGACAAAGTTGACGCAACAGGCTCTTGAAGAGGTTACTCGTCTCACTGGTGAAAATTCGAAAGAGACACAGACGTGGACGAATAAGCTACTAGATGCTAAGCGTAACGAGGAATACCTTAAAAATGCAATTGAGCAGACCACTCAGGCTCTTGCAAAGGAAAAACAGGCGACCAGTGAATCTGCCAGAGCTTCTGAAGAACGTAAAAACAAGCTGACTGCCTTGAAGTCTGAGCAGGATAGGCTTGCTGATGCCACCGAAAAGACAAAAGCTAAGTATGATTTAGAACGTGCTGAGCTTAAGTTAAATGCTAGTGAATCTGACAAGCTCAAAATCAAAAAGCGCGAGCTTGCCGAACAGATGGAAAATACTGGTAAGCAGGTTGAAAATCTCGAGAAGCAACTGGAGCTTGCTAAGGCTGAGTATGGTGAAAGCAGTGCAGAGGTTGACAAGCTTGAGACAGAGTTGTTGCAGTCTAAGACTGCTTTCCAGGAGTATGCGAATGAAGCTAAGAAAGCCAACGATACTTTAGGTCATTTTGGAGATAAGGCTAAGGACATCGGTGGCAAGCTGACTGGTGTTGGAAAGAGTCTGACGGCTGGTCTGACTGTCCCTATATTGGCTGGTGCAGGTATTGCTATCAAATCGGCAAGTGACTTTGAGAGTGCTTTTGCAGGTGTTACGAAGACAAATAACGAGGTTGTCGATGCCAATGGCAAGGTAATCTTGAGTTATGATGATTTACGTCAAGGCATCCGAGACATGTCTAAGGAAATTCCTGCGACAACCACTGAAATTTCTGCGGTAGCTGAGGCGGCTGGACAGTTGGGGATTAAGACCGAGAATGTCCTTGGTTTTACTCGCACCATGATTGACATGGGGCAATCTACTAATTTGTCATCTGAAGAGGCTGCGAATGCGTTGGCAAGGCTTGCCAACATCACGCAGATGCCACAAGATAAGTTTGATGAGCTTGGGTCCACCATTGTTTCGCTTGGAAATAATTTTGCGACCACTGAGTCAGAAATTTTAGATATGGGGCTACGTTTGGCTGGAACCGGCAATCTAGTCGGCCTTACTGAGGCTCAGACAATGGGTCTGGCGGCCGCTATGTCTTCAGTTGGTATTAATGCCGAGGCTGGGGGCTCTGCGATGAGCCGTGTCATGCAAAAGGTCAATACTGCAGTTATTGAAGGTGGTGAGGGTCTTGAAAACTTCGCCGCATTAGCTGGAACAAGTGCGGCTGAATTTGCGACGATGTGGCAGGAGCGACCTCAGGATGCGATTGTGGCACTTGTCAAAGGTCTTGGCCGTATCAAAGACGAGGGAGGAAACGTAACAGGAACACTCAAGGACTTGGGCGTGGAATCCGTCAACGAAATTGATGCGATGCAACGTTTGGCGGGAGCAGGTGATTTGCTGAAAGAATCTTTTGCTCAATCATCTCGAGCTTTTGAAGAAAATTCAGCTTTATCAGAAGAGGCTCAGAAGCGCTATGAGACTTTTGAGAGCAAATTAACCATTGTCAAAAATAAATTGAGCGATATTGCCATTGAATTTGGTGGTCCGTTGATGGATGCAGTGTCTGAAGCTTTAGATGCCATGGATCCATTATTTGATTTTTTGGCAGATTTAGCGGAAGGTTTTGCCAAAATGCCGGATAGTATGCAGCAGACCATCGTTGTCATTGGTGGGATTGTTGCTGCGCTCGGTCCGATTTTGGTTGTCATTGGTCAGATTGCTACTGGAATTGGTGCGATTGCTTCCTTATTTGGGACGGGAGGGGCTTTAGCTGGTGTAGGAACCTTTATTACAGGTACGCTCATGCCAGCTATTGGGACTTTTCTAAGCACTATTTTAAGCTGGCCAGCTTTAATTGGTGCCGCGATAGCAGGTATTGTCTATCTGGTTGTGACCAATTGGGACACTATAAAGGAGTATTTAGCGACATTTTGGGCTTGGCTTCAGGAAGTTTTTGGACCAATTGGTGAATGGTTTGCTGAGAAGTGGCAGGTAGTGAAGGATAAGACTATTGAAATTTGGACAAGTCTGACAACGTGGTTGACAGAGATGTGGACAAATTTCATTGTAATGGTAACACCGATATGGGAGACCTTCAAAAACGTCTTTCTCTTTTTATGGGAGGCCATTAAGGAGATTTTTAATATCGCTTGGTTATCCATTTCTACGCCACTAATCTTGGCGTGGAACGTTTTTGTTTCACTGGCGCAGGCCATTTGGCAAGGGCTTGCAGACTTTTTTAGCCCGTTATGGGACGGTATAAAATCCGTTTTTACTTCAACGTGGGAGTCAATTGTTGGCTTTGTCAGTCCGTTGTGGGATAATTTGTCAAAATCTGCTCAGACGATTTTTACCGCTATTTCCGCTTTCTTGTCAACGACTTGGAATACGGTTTCAAGTGTGGCGAGAAGTGTGTGGTCCGGCATCTCAAGTTTCTTGTCTGGTTTGTGGTCCGGCATCAAAAACACGGTTTCGTCTGTGTTTAATTCGATTTCTAGTACGATTTCCAATGTTTGGTCCGGTGTTAAAAATGCCACGTCAAACGCCTGGAACGGGATAAAAAATGTAGCTTCAGGGGTGTGGAATTCCATGTCTAGCACGGTCTCGTCCGTATTTAGTTCGATTTCAGGGACTGTCTCGCGGATTTGGGGAAATATCAAGTCAACCATATCAAACACCATCAACGGTGCAAGAGACACGGTCTCAAACGCAATCAATAGAATCAAGGGCTTCTTTAACTTTTCTTGGAGTCTGCCACATTTGAAATTACCGCATGTGACAATTTCGGGGAAATTTAGTTTGGTTCCACCAAGCGTGCCTCATTTTGGAATTTCATGGTATAAGGATGGTGGGGTCATGATGAATCCGACTGTCTTTGGTCGAAACGGTAATAATTTGATGGTTGGTGGTGAAGCTGGTCCAGAGGCGGTATTACCGCTGACAACTAAAGTACTTGGTGAGATTGGTCGTGCGCAGTTTGCTGCAGCTGGTATGGCTGGTCAGCAAGAAATCATCGTTAACAACGAAATCCATATGACTGCGAATGTTGACAGTGATTACGGGAGTGATCGCTTTTTTGACAAGGTTGACAAGTGGATTGCGAACAAGTCTAACATGCGCCAGTTTGCAACTGGTGGTGTTGGTTAACCAGAGAGGGGTTTGCCTCTCGACTTTTAGGAGGTGCAAATGCTTAAAACGTTTTTAGATGGTAAGTTTCCTGATGATTTGCCTTTTTGCTTGGCTGAGCGCCCAGCTATTCCGACAGCTGAAATGGCTTATGAGGATATAGAAATTCCTGGCCGAGATGGTAATCTGACGGTTGAAAATGGATACAAGGATATTGTCATTTCTTGCGAGTACAATCTTTTAGAGGCTTACAATATTAAGGGTCTTTTGCGACGCATTAAGGCTTTTTTTATTGGAAAAAAGGAGCTACGCTTTGATGATGATGTGGTCTTTTACAAAATCAAAAAGGTCGCTATTTCCGAGATTGACAATTCTGAGGCTGGGTATGGGAGTTTTACCGTATCATTTACCTGTGATCCATTTCAATACGAGGTGTCAGACACTATTTCAATGAGTACGCAAGGAACTCTCAAGAATCCAGGTGGTTATTTTTCAAGGCCTTACCTCAAGGTTTTTGGCTCTGGTACATTGTCCATCAATGGGATGTCTGTTGTTTTAAAAGATGTTTCTGACTATATTGAAATTGACTGCGAAGCTATGAATGCCTACAAAGGGACTGTTGATATGAACAGTCATATGACTGGGGAATTCCCAACTTTAAAGGTAGGAGACAATAAAATCTCATGGTCTGGGAATATCAGCCGGATTGAAGGGAAGGGGCGGTGGCGCTACGTATGATTACGCTTTATAAGGCAATTGAAACGAATTTTGAACACAATGGCCTAGGTGTCCTTAGCAATGAATCTAAGGCGGCGATTGTCGAGGAAGAAATCAACGGTCTTTACACGCTCAGTATGTCTTATCCGATTACAGGAAAATTTGGTAAAGTCCTTAAAAATCAGATGATTATCAAGGCTCCAACCCCTCAAGGTCCTCAACTTTTTAGGGTTTATAAGTGTGAGCCGTCGATGGGACAATTGGAAATTACGTGTCTCCATATCTTCTATGATTTGGCTTTTAACATAGTTGAAGATACCAATATTGTTAACAAGAGCGCCCAGGCTTGGCTTCAGCAGCTAGGAAGTAAGACACAGTATCGTCACGCTTTTCAGTTTTTCAGCAACATCTCAAGCGTTGCTAGTGCTCGCATCGTCCGCAAGAATATTGTCGAGGTGTTGCTTAATACTTCACTTGATAATAGCTTCGTCTCTCTTTTTGGTGGTGAGATTTTAAGGGATAATTTTAATATCTATTTTAATCAAGCCATTGGTCGAAATAACGGGTTTAAAATCATCCACAAGAAAAATCTCAAAGGCTACGAGGCTTTTATCGATGATCAAGAGGTTTTGACTCGAATCATGCCAATTGGCTTTGATGGTTTGCTTTTGCCTGAAAAATACGTGGATAGTCCTAGGATTGGTGACTATCCTTTTCCACGTATTGGGAAGGTAAAGGTTGATGTTAAGGCTGCTATTGGTGAGTATGCTGATGATGAGGATGCCCTTCCGATTGAAGAGGCTTACAAGAAGATGCGTCAGCTTGTTCGTGAACAATTTGGCACCATCGATGTTCCGAAAACATCCTATGATGTTGATTTTGTGGAACTTTCCAAAACAAAGGAGTATGAGGCTTTTCGCTTCATGGAAGAGGTTCATCTTGGTGATACGGTCAAAGTTGAACATCGTGAGGATAATTTTAAGGCAACTTCAAAGGTTATCAAATACCGATTTGATAGCTTGCGTCAGCGTTTTGAGTCCATTGAGCTTGGGCATTTCGTGTCTCGGGTATCAGACAACTCTATCAATGAAAAGCGAAGCCTTGAGCAACGGTTAGAGACTGTCAAGGAAGAGGCAGCAAACATGATCCAGTTGGCAGCCAATGGCAAAAACGCTATCTATCGTGGTGCAGAAAGGCCTACTAATGCGCAGGTCGGAGATCTTTGGTATGAACCAATTGGATACTCTGTGATTTTGAAACAGTGGTCTGGGACTGATTGGGAGGTTATTCCTATCAGCGATCAGAATCTAGGGAATGTCAATATTAATAACCTGAGTGGTAATGCTATCGATATTAAGCAGTTTCGGTTATCCAATGGTGAGACTGACATCATGTACGTTAATCATGATGGTGAAGCAGTATTAAATGTTAAGCATCTAAGCATTGATGCCACTCAGGTCGCTACAAAAAAAGACTTAGAAGCTATTGAATTAACTCAAGGTCCTGCTGGGAAGGGCATCGTTTCGACTGAGCTGCGATATCTTCTGACAAGCCAAGCCACTGGTGTTACTCGTAATGCGGGAGCTTGGGGGACAGTGGTGCAAACTCCAACCGCCACTCAGCGTTATGTTTGGGCGTATCGAATTGAACGATACAGTGACGGTACTAGCACGACTGGGGAACCTTATGTTTTATCAGTTTTTGGTGAAAAAGGTATCCAAGGATTATCGCATCATCTATTCACGACAAACTATCAATACAATCAAACCAGCATATCTCATTACAGTACGCCTGGTTATACAGGAACATGGGCAGTCAATGAGAATACAGGGTTAGTAAAAATTGGCGATACAGTCACTATGTCTGTTTATCACACAGAAAAATTGGGCTTAGTATATATATTGGCAACTGTTAAAGCTATCGCCAGTGATAGAAGTTTGACTACTGTTTCTAAAGGGTTGATTGATAAAGGTGAGAAAGGCACTGATGGTAGAACTTCATACATCCATTGGGCTT
>NZ_AUIP01000015.1 GCF_000423765.1 Streptococcus porci DSM 23759
CCAACAAAAGCCATTGGAAACCCTTGTGACGGACTTAACCTATGTTCGTGTTGCCAATCGTTGGGTTTATGTTTGTTTGATTCTTGACCTCTTCAATCGTGAAATCATTGGCCTATCCCTTGGTTGGCACAAGACTGCTGACTTGGTCAAAGAAGGCATTCAAAGCATTCCCTACGCTCTGACCAAGGTCAAACTCTTCCATTCGGTCTCTAAGTCAGGCCGGCTGTCCTTATGACAATGCGGTAGCTGAGAGTACCTATCGCTCCTTTAAGCTTGAGTTTATCAACCAAGAAAACTTCCGCTCTCTGGAAGAATTAACCCTTAAAACTAAGGATTATGTCCACTGGTGGAATCACCATCGCATCCACAGCACTCTTAATTACCAAACACCCATGACTAAAAGAGTAATCGTTTAACAAAAACACTTTATAAATTTTGTACAGAAAAGTGTTGCTTTTTCAGATTAAATACTATTTATGATAAAATAGCTGAGATAGAGACACTAATTGAGACAAGTGAATCTAAACGAGAGGTAATCCTAAAAGATAAAATGACTGCTGATAATATTTATAAAATATTGGTCAACTTTGCATCATTTATGGACGTCATGGAAGATGCCGACAAGAAGCGATTGTGTCAGATATTGATTGAAAAAGTCGAAATTTATTATGACAAAAATAAAGCAGGATGTTGGGTAAAAGCCATTCATTTCAAACTTTCAATCGTTTAGGAAGAATTAGAAATTAGTTTGGACAATAATACACCAGTAGAGGCTGTAGTGAAACTACAAAAGAAGGAATGGTGAAAACCCTTGATTTTATACAGTTTTTCAAGCATTTTGTATTTGTTCCAGATGGTCTAGGAGGACTTAAAAAGTTCAAAAATAGATAAAACAGCACCCTAATTGTTAGATTTTGTATCTAACAATTAGGGTGCTGTTCATAGATTTGAGAGTGTTTTTATTGTTAATTAATATGTATTCGGCTAGCTTTATTTATAGTTAATTGTGCATCTCCTAATACATAGAGTCCTTGGAAATCTCCTGTATTAAGAGCAGCGATTGCCTCGTTTGAAAAATGTTGAGCGTGGAGGTCAAATGTTATTTTTCTCTCATTAAAAATTGCAGAGAAGCGTTTGTAATCTTTTCCGTGTTCTAATTCTAATTGTTCAGGAATTTGGTTAATCGTAGCAACATGCTCTTTGATTTCTAAATCAAGAACTTTTGCAAACTTGAAGAGATGATAAGTGTCTTCAAAATCTCCTTTTTCGATTAAGAGAGCGCCGTAATGTTCGGTGTTTATAGTGACAGCTATGCCAATAGCACCGTTATTGATTTCCGTTTCTTTTGTATCAATATCAAGAGTCAATTTTTCATTGTGCTCGGTTTGTCTGATTGCAAGAAAACTTGGTGTTCCTAAATCAGATAATGTGAGCGAAGAACCAGATAGGGATAGTTTTCCCTGCGAGAGATGAAGTCTTGATGTCAAAGAATCCCTAAGACTGACCCATTCAGGATGTAAGCTATCTGCTGAAAAATCATCAATAAAGTCGGTTGACTCTTGTTTTTGGAGTGATTTGGCATGTTCTGGGAAATGAGTTAGATCAACTGTAAGTGTCGGAATGCCATTGTAAATGATTGGCCACTCCTTAGACCAATCAACTGGGTATAATAGTGTCTCACGTCCAATATTGGTAATTTGAATATGACCAATAGAGGCAGGGCGAGTCCCTAAACAAGTCAACCACCAATTACCAGAAGTATCTTGGAAGAGGTCCGCATGTCCAATATTTTGAAGAGGCTCATCGGCACGGTCTCGATTAGTGAAAAAAGGATTCTGTGGCGCTTGCTCAAAAGGTCCCCACAAGGATTTGCTACGAAACATGGTAATCATATGGCCCAACCCAGTTCCGCCTTCTGCTGCCAAGAGATAGTACCAGCCGTTTCGTTTAATAATATGTGGACCTTCTACGTCACGTCCTCCAGTTCCAAGACTGAGGACTTCAGGACCTTTAAGGATAGTACCATTAGTAATGTCAATTTCAACTTGTTGAATTGCTTTGGTCCCTTTATCATCAATATAGCCCGTAAACTGAATATAGAATCTGCCATTTTCAAAAAAGAGATCAGGATCAATACCAAAAATATTGACAATGATACGGTTTTGCTCCCAGATAATATGTGTACCATCTTCGCTCAGGGTTCCGCGGATGATAAAGTTTTTAAACTCAGCGAAGTTAGTCGTAATGACGTAGAAGTGGCCGTTGTAATAGCGAATGCAGACTGCGAAGATGCCTTCATTAGATTTGGAAAAACGTAAATCCGCCTGACTGATTTCTGTTACGATTGATGGCATCTTCGTCCAATTGAGAAGATCGGTGGACTTAGAGAGTGCAATACCAGGATAATATTCAAAGGTTGAGTTAACCAGGTAAAAAGTATCTTTTACACGAACGATGGATGGGTCAGGATACATACCACGTAGGATGGGGTTTTGATAAGATGTTACTACCATAGGAAAAACTTTCTAAGCGATGATTAAAAGTAAGAATAATTGTTTCGTTTTAAAAGTGTAAGAGGAAAGTCTACCAAAAGCCTGTACGACTTATTGTTGATTCTTTTTCCAAGCTTCCACAATTTCTTTGAAATCGAGTTCAGATGTACTATTGTAACGTTTGGTGGCGTGACTTAACTCACTACCTCCAATAGCGATGGAAGTGGCTCCAGAAGCATTGATAGCAGATACACCAGCAACTGCATCTTCAACCCCAATACAGTCTTTAGGATCAAGATTAAGGGCTTTAGCTGCTGCCAAAAAAATGTCTGGTGCAGGTTTTCCAGCAGCGACTTTAGCAGGATCAGCAATGGCTTCAAAAGAGTCTGCAAGTCCCAATTTCTTTAAGATTAGTGGACCATTTTTAGAAGCTGATGCTAGGGCGATTTTGACATGATTTGATTTAAGGTCGCTGATAAATGATGTGATGCCTGGTAAAATATAGTTTGGATTTAAAACATCTAGGGCTTCAACATAGGCCTCGTTTTTTTCAGCTGCTAGGGATTTGAAAACTTCCTCTGAAACTTGGATGTTGAGGTAATTTAAAATAATGGTGAGGGAGTCTTCGCGACTAACTCCTTTCGTTTTTTCTTCTAATTCATCCGGTAATTCAGTATTAAAATGTTTTTTTACCAAATTTTTCCAAGCTGCAAAGTGAAAGATAGCGGTGTCTGCAATCACACCATCAAGGTCAAAAAGAGCACCTTTAAACATAAAGTATTTCCTTTCTAAAAAGATGAGAACGCAAGCGGTTTGGCTTGCGATATCTCAAATAAACTAGCGTTGCGCCAAGATAACTGTTGATTCTAAGACCTGTGCAACTTTTTCAAGATTTTCTTCTGAAATGGTAATGAATGGCAAAATAGCATTGACTTTAGCAAGTGACATTTTGCCGAGTCCACCATTTACAGCTCCTGGGTCGTTTTTAAAGAAGCCTAGTATTGGATTTTCCCTATCAATGGCATCAATTTGTTCCACAAGATATGGGTCTTTCATAATTTCAGCAACGGTCGTTTCAGAAGAGTAGTGTTCAATGTAGTTTTCGGTTGGGATATAGCTGATTGCATAGTTACCAGCAGTTAGGTTAAATTGTCCTCCTATTTGGCTAGCTCCATTAATTGTTACAACGACGTTTTCAGAACGCGGAAGAGTCACTTGAGCAGTGCTACCAAATGGAATGGTTAGATTGATTTTAATAGTGTGGTTGTCATCACTTTCAATCTGATAAGTGATAGCAATTTTTCCATAAGGAGAGTCAAAGTGAGCGTCAATGGTATCAAGGCGGTAATCAAATTCAGGAGCAAAATCAAATACTTTGTAGCCTGCTTGGGGGTTACGGATACCGACAACATATTTGTAAGCCCACTCCATAATGGCACCGATGGAGTAGTGATTGAGAGAATTCATCCCTTCAGGGTTCATGTGACCATCAGGTTCTACGGAGTTCCAACGCTCCCAGACAGTTGTTGCTCCCAGATTAACAGCGTATAGCCAGCTTGGGAGGTCTTCTAAGAGGAAAATCTTTGTAGCTAATTTATGCTGTCCATATTTTGATAGCATTTGGTTGATGTATGGTGTTCCGATAAACCCAGTCTTGAGGTGGTCATCGTCTTTGTTTAAACGCTTGACTAAGTCGGCAGTAACACGCTGACCTTGCTCTTTAGGAATGAGTTCAAATTGAAGAGCTAGCGCATAAGCCGTTTGCGTATCAATGGTCAGTTTACCGTTAGCTGAGATATACTCGTTGCGAATGGCTTGAAGAATGCTCTCAGAGAGATTTCTATAAGCTATTTCATCATCAGTTTTGCCAATTAATTTGGCCGTTTCAGCAACAATGTGTGCAGAATAATGATAGTAAATGGATGCGATAAAATCTTCGTCTGTTTTACCAGTTGGCATAGCTGGGTTTTCACCGTCTAAGGCTAACCAGTCACCAAACTGGAAGCAGCCTGTCCAGAGATTTTCAGTCTTAGTGTTACGCCCAATCCAATCAACCCAAGCCTTCATATTGTCATAATGTTCAGTTAAGATGCTAGGGTCACCAGTTGCTTGATAGCTATTCCAAGGAACGAAAGTGGTGACATCTCCCCAGATAGCACCGCCCCCATCAGGATTGCCGAACGAAGGTGCATACATTGGGGCACGACCATCATTGAGCTTTTGTTCAATCGCGACATCTCGTAAAAATTTGCGGAAGAAGGCATAAGCGTTCATGTTAAAGAGGGCTGTATTTGAGAAGACATTAGTATCTCCAGTCCAACCTAAACGCTCATCACGTTGCGGACAGTCAGTTGGAACGTCAAAGAAGTTGCTCTTTTGACCCCAGATAACATTTTGGAAAAGGCGGTTAACCTTTGGATTATTAGTCGTAATGTGACCTGTCAAAGGCATATCCGAATAGACCACGTCAGCCTTAAAGTCTTCAGCAATAATATTGTCAAGACCTTCGACCTTGATATAGCGATAACCATAGTAAGTAAACTTAGGTTGTACCCATTTTTCTACACCATCTGATATGTATTCAAATCCAGCGCGAGCAGAACGAAGATTGCCATTATAAAAATTATTTTCTTGTAATATCTCGCCGACTTGTAAGAAAATACGAGTCCCTTTTGGCGAACGATTGTAGAAGCGAAAAATACCAGCATGGTTTTGTCCAAAATCAAGGACAGTTTCACCAGAAGGCGTGTGAAGTACTTCCAGAACATCTAGGGTTTCTTTGACAACGAGAGGTAGGCTAAGACGGTCTGTTAATACATGGTTATCTGCTTCAACTAGGGTAACAGGTTCCCAATCTGATATAGTCTTTGTGTCGTCACGATCTTCTCCATAGTAAATAGAGGATTTAGTTACTTGCCCTGCGGTTGTTTCCCAACTTTCATCAGTCACAAAAAGGTCGCTTGTCCCATCTTCGTACACAATATGGTATTCAGCAAGGGCACGGTGTTGGTCGCCATAAATACAATCCACACCTTCAATAAAGCCATAAGGCCCCTTAAACCAGCCATCAGCAGTCGAGATGACTAGCTCGTGTTGCCCAGACGAAAGGGCTTTAGTGATGTCATAGGTTTGGACCTGAACCCACTTATCGTAAGCTGTTTGCCCAGGAGCTAGGAATTCTTTTCCGATTTTTTCACCATTGATATAGGTTTCATAAACCCCAAGAGCAGTCATATAAAGACGAGCTTGTTTTACAGGCTTATCAATGGAAATAGCAGAGCGAAACAGGGTGTTTTGGATGGTTTTATCCTTGTTGGCAATCCATTTGGCGCTGAAAGGTTCAGACATTTTACCTGTTTCAAAAAAAGTCTTAGCAGTAATGAGATCCTCTGTCGATTTAATCATCACTTGAACGTCGTAACGTGTCCGAGGAGCGAGTTTGATAGGAACCTCAAAATAATTATTATCATAGGCAATAAAGTCAGTTTCATAGACAACTGCCTCATCAGTTGAGATGATTAATTTTTTCTGAACAGTTGTATCAGTTTCTGCTTCAATTTTAAAATCAACGCGCAGGCTTTTTAATTCAAAACCAATAGGTTCTGTCATGTGATTAATAAGAATACTTGAAATGTTCATTTATTTCTCCTCCTCTAGTTATAATTTCGCAAGGAAGTCACCACAGAATGGGTCAATAGGGCTAACCCCTTCAAAGTCTTCTTGACCGACGATTTTATGGAGTACCGCTGTTACAGTCTCAGGTGTACCAGTATAGGCATTAATAAATGTTGAAAGGTAGGGTACGTCAAAAAGATGGTATGGATTAGCAGTAGAGACAAAAACAGTTGGTAGACTTGAGGCAAACCATGGAGCATTAGCAGCCATTAGTTGGATCCAATTTAACCGCGTAGTCGTTTGGTTAGACGCTGTTTCGACATTAGCGACATAAAAGGCTAAATCAAATTTCTGTTTCAAATCTTCAACGCCTTCTTCAAACATCTCATGAAAATCCATTTGGTAAGGGGTAACCTCAAAACCAAGCTCTGTTAAGCCATTCTTGAAAAGGTCAGTTACTTTTCCACCTTCTTTAAAGCCACCTTCGTCAGAGTCACCAAGGACGACAAGACGAATTCGAGGTGTTTTATTTGGTGAGAGTGGCAATAACTTATCACGATCCTTGACCAATGTGACTGATTTTTTTGCAATTTTTGCAGTAATAGCAGCGTGCTCTTCTGGTTTTAAGGCAAGTGTTTCAGGAATAGTGATACCTAGTTTGTTATCTAAGGTTAGGAGACGTTGTGCTACTTTTGTTGCGATAATTCGTGTGACGGCTTCGTCAAGACGTTTTTCAGAAATGATTCTGGTCTTTACAGCCTTACGGATAGCAGCATAATCTTCGTCAATATTTTTATTGAACAAAATCATATCAATACCAGCATTAATCGTCTCTGCAAGAAGTTGTTCACGTGGCATGATAACGTTGTAGCCCACCATAGCCGTTGCATCGGTAATCGCTAATCCGTTAAAACCAAGTTCTGATCGCAAGAGCCCATCAATTAAGAATTTTGAAGCAGAAGCAGGGCGTAAATCTTTATTGTCAATGCTAGGACAGAGTTTTCTCTCCCAAGCTGGTTGATAGATATGGCCAATCATGACACTTGGGGCACCTTCGTCAATCAATGTTTTGTAAATATGACCATAGGTTGTTGACCAATCATCAGCCGATAAGCTGTTAATACTTGAGAGTAGATGTTGGTCGCGTTCGTCTACACCATCTCCTGGGAAATGTTTGATAACGGGAATAACGTGATTTTCTTCTAGACCTCTAGCCTGGGCCTGAGCCATGCGGAGCACTCGATTGGGATCCGAACCAAAAGTGCGCGTGTTCGTAATTGGATTTCTAAAGTTGTAATCAATATCAACGATAGGTGAGAAGCTCATATTACAACCAACTTGGTTAGCTTCGTAACTAGCGACTTTTCCGAGCTGATAGGCAGACTCTGTGTCATCGGTTGCTGCCATTTGCAGAGGATTTCCGAGCCAAGTCCCTTCGGAAATAATGCCGTTACCACCAGATTCTAAATTAGCTGCAAAAAAGAGAGGAATATTAGTATGTTTCTGAATCGTTTGGATATTCTTTTTGATGCTTGCTGCAAGGCCAGGGCGGTACATCATGCCACCAGGTTTATAGGTTTCAATGAATGTTTCTAGATTTTCGTCTTGACCGATAACAAAGAAAAGTTGTCCAATTTTTTCGTCTAGGGTGAGATTAGTGACTGTTTGAGTAACGAACTCGCTTTGCTCTTGTGTCAAATGAAAGGGAGATTGTGATAAGTTTACCATAGCTGTCCTCCAGATATATCGTTTGCTTCAGTTTAACAACAAACATCATCGGAAACAATAGTCTAAAATAATCTCTAATGTGTTCATTTCACAGATTTTTTGATACATTATCATAGAATTAAACTGCTTTTGAAAAATGAGTGATTTAAATGTGGTGCATTGGAAAGAGTAAATCTAAAATAGTTCTAGATTTGGCTTAAGTATTGAAATTTTAGAAAAGAGTTTTAACATGAAAGCATTCATCCATGAGATTAGTAGCATATTGAATGGACTAAAAGTTCGATTATTGATGATGGCATAATAACTGTTAGTAGCCCAAAAGACAAGCAGACTTTGGAATATGCTCAGCATTTGACACAGTATAGTAGCGAGAAGTATTTAATCTAGATACAGGTAGCAGTAATAGCAAATTAACTACCTATAATAATCTGACTAAGTGGTACTAATTGATTTAATGTAATTTTTAGCCTGGCTTTGTTTAGAAATGCTAGTATCAAAACCAGCCCTCATTACTAAGAGCTGGCTAATATAGGATAGATTTTTCAAATCAAAGTATATATGTTATTCAATGATTGACAAGTGATTTTCTCCTGGTTGTAACCACTGATGATGGCCCTCAGGTGTGATGAAGATAGCTTTTGTTCTAACAGGTAAATTCACTGAAACGGAGAATGTTGCACCATTTTTTTCCCAACGAACAGTTAAATTACCATTAGGAGTTCTTAAACTGCCTTCTACCCAATCTAAATAATCTGTATAATGAGGAGATATTGTATAAGTCGCGGTGTTGTCAGTAACATCTGGAAGATTGATTCCTAACAATTTTTCAACAATAAAATCTTCGATGGCACCATAGGCATAATGGTTAAGAGAGTTCATCTCTGTACCGCTGATGGTTCCATCTGGTAATAGTGAATCCCAACGTTCCCAAGTGGTCGTAGCCCCCATATTGACTTCAAAGAGCCAGCTAGGTGCAGCTTCTTTGAATAATAGATTAAAAGCTTCTTGTTTTAGTCCATTATCTATTAGGGCATGGGGAAGCGCAGGTGTTCCGACAAATCCTGTAGTTAAAAAGCCATCGTGCTCAGCTAAGTTATTTTTCAAACGGTCAATTAAGTCTTTTTGAGCAATCTCATTTGGGTAGAGTTTGTATCGAAGTAGGAGGGATATTCCAGTTTGTGTATCGATTTTGGTTGGGATGCTTTGCCCTGCGAAAGTATTAGCCATATTTTGGCGGATATGCTCAACCTCAGACTGTAGTGTTTTAGGTTGCAGATTTAACCGGCTGTCAATAAAATAAGTTTCTATTATTGCTTGACGAATGTCCTCGGCTAATTGCTGGTAAAACTTAGCGCGATTGTCCTCTAAAATGTGGAGTGCTTGTGCCGTATAATTAGCAGAGAGATAGTAGTAGACAGAAGCTACCAGCGCAGAATCTGTTGCACCAAATACAGAGTCCTTGATACCAGAGTCGAGAGCTAGCCAGTCTCCCAGTTGCCAACCAAAATCCCAGAGCCTATGACCGCCTCGAGCTTCATCTTGTTGATGGATAAAATCAACCCAAGCTACCATACTATTGATATGTTTTGCTAGCAACCCCTTATCACGGAAGTGTTTATAGAGTGTATAGGGAAGAATAGTAGCAGCATCTCCCCATACAGCAGCTCCTGCGCTAGTCAAGAAAGGATTTAGACCTTCCTTTTTTTCTATCTTTGGAAATGGTGCAAAGAAAGGGACAGCTCCTTTAAGGTGATGTTGTTCTAGACTAAGCATCTGCATAAAATGTCCTAAGAAAGCTCTAGTTTCCATATTATAGCAGGCAGTATTAGCAAAGACCGTGATATCGCCTGTCCACCCCATGCGTTCATCGCGCTGGGGACAATCTGTCGGAATACTTAGGAAGTTGTCTTTTTGACTCCAGCGAATATTACTAACCAGTTTGTTTAATTTGTCATGAGAGGATGAAAAAGAAAATCTCTCATCCATTAAACTATGGATAGCTTGTGCTTTGAATTGTCTAACCTCCTCTTTCGTAAGACCTTCAACTTTAACGTATCGAAAACCAAAGAATGTAAAATGGGGTCTAATGTGGCGTCGGATATCATTATTAAGAATGGTAAATGTCTGTTTAGCTGTTCGTAAATTGTCTGTGTAGAAGGTGCTATTTTGCAATATTTCTGCAAATTGGAAGGTCACTCTTTTTTTATTAGCTGGTAATGTTCCACTAATCCATCCTGTTATTTCTTGACCAAAATCTAATACAAGTTGTCCCGCAGCATCGTGAAAAATGCTGGGAGTTAAAGATTCCACGATTTCTACGGGAGGGTCAATTCTCCCCTGTAAGTTATGCTTGCTATCGGATATTTCTACTGTGGTTAAAAGATTTTCAACTTGACCAAAGTCAATAACCTCACCATCGTAAATAGAGTTTTCTTGGATCACAGTGCTCGTAGTCCTCCAAGAATTGTCAGTAACAACAAGTTCAGTGCTTCCATCTTGATAAGTGATATGAAGCTCAGCAATCAATTTTTGTCTATTGCCATAAAGGTTTTCGAAACCACCTTCGAAGACAAAGCGCCCACGGTACCAGCCGTTTCCTAAGATGAAAGATAGTTCAGAATTTGGGGTGAGTAAAGTAGTCACATCATAGGTCTGATATTGTTCAATGAAATCGTAGCTATGATAGCCAGGAGTAAAATATTCCTGTCCAACCTTTTGACCATTGAGTTCAACTTCATAAAGACCTAGACCAGTACTGTATAGTCTTGCAGATTGGACAGGTTTACCAAGATGGATGATTTTCGAAAAACGGGCGCTCGGTAAGCTATCCTCCTTGTAAGTAATCCAATTGGCTAACCATTTTTCACTCATCTTAGATGTTTCAAAGTAGCTGATTGCTTGAGTTCCTTCAGCAGAGACACGCCAAAAATATCGTTGTCTAGGTTCTAAAAAGTCAGCAGTAGTACTTATTGTATTAAAAGTATCTGTCGTACTTCCTTTCCAAAGAATGTTATTAAAATGTCTATCTTTAGCTACTTCAATAGTGAACGATAGCCTATCGTCTAAACTAGCAGCTGAAATTTCCCAAGAAAAGGTTAGATAATCAAAATGGTAACCGAGAGGTTCTGTAATTCCGTTGACTTTTAAATTATGAATGATCATGTCTGAGTTCCTCTAATAGCATATTATGGCAGAATGGGTCAACAGGGCTAATGCCCTTGAAAGTAGATTCGCCAGTTAGTTTAGCAATAGTTGCTTGAATGAAATGGTCATAATTACAGTAAGCATTAATGACGGTATCAACCATTGGTAAGTCAAAAATGTGATAAGGATTTCCAAAGCTAATTAAAGCCGTAGGAATTTCTTTGACAAACCAAGGGAGATTGTTTCCCAATCCAAACAAGGTGTGCCAGTTAATACGAGCGACAGTTTGATTACTTGCATTTTCAACATTAGCAATATATAGGACAGCATCATATCGACTGGTAAAGGATTGGACGGTATCTAATTCCCAAAAATTAGTTTCAGGCTCATAGAGGCTAACATCAAAACCACGTGATTCTAATGCGGTGGTGACTTGTTCAGTTACCCTAGCATTGGATTCAAAATTTCCTAAAATTTGAACAAGTAAACGTTTGTGATGATTTGGATTTAGAGGTAGTAAGTTTTGATCGTCTTTGACAAGAGTAACAGAGCGGTCAGCTAGGTCGTTTTGCTCTTGTTCATAGTTTTCAAATTGTCCTGAGCCATGTTCAACTTGTAAGTGTAAGCCAAGTGATGCCTTAGTAGCTAAAATTCTTGTCACAGCTTCGTCTAAGCGATCTAGTGTTAAAATGCCATTTGCGATGCCATCTTTCATGAATTGGATATCTTCTTCCAAAACACGATTAAAGAGTAACATGTCACAACCTGCTTGAATGGTATAAGGAACAGCCTCACGACGTTTCATTGCTGCACCGAATCCTACCATGGGACTAGCATCTGTTATGGTCAATCCATTAAACCCAAGTTCTTTTCGTAGTAAATTTTTCAAGAGTTTAGGACTTAGTGTCGCAGGCATATTATCACCAGTATAGGCTGGTAGGGCAATATGGCCAATCATAACCGCTTTGGATCCATAATCGATAAGTTCCTGATAGACACGACCAAATGTTTTGTGCCAAGCGGACATTGATAAGCTATTAATAGAGGTTAGTAAGTGTTGATCTCGTTCATCCACCCCATCTCCGGGGAAATGTTTGATTGATGTCATTAAACCATTATCGTGAAAAGCTTGTGTATAAGCTTTTGCATTTTCAATAACAAGGTCAACTTGACTACCATAGGTACGGACATTTGTTATAGGGTTTCTAAAATTAAAATCTAAATCTATAACTGGAGAAAAGCCCCAGTTAACACCGACTGCTCTACCATCACGAGCAGCTATTTTTCCTAACGTGTACGCATCTTTAGAATCTCCTGTAGCGGCAACAGCCATTTGTCGTCCATAAGCAGTTGCTTCAAATGCAGCCCCATTACCACCGTCTTCAAGATTTGCAGCTGTCAGTAGTGGAATTTTACTGTTTTCTTGCATATAGCGATAAGTATTGTGAACGTCGCTGGCCTCTCCTGGTCTGAAAAATAGGCCACCAATACCGAGAGAGAGTAAATGATCCAGGTATTCGGGTTCTGTTGAGTAGCCGATGGGAAGGAAGAGCTGACCTATTTTTTCATCAAGGGTTAAGTGTGATAATGTCTCCTGTACCCAATTGATGGCATCATCATCTAGATAAAATGGCTTAAGTTTTAAATTCATTGTATTTTCCTTTCAAATAAGATTAAGGAGGGAACCTTGCTCCTCTCCTTAAAGTAAGTATTAGTTTTCGTTAATATCTTTAGCGCGTGCTTGGATGTCTTTGACAATTTGAGGTAATTTTTTATCCAAGTCATAGAAGAATAATAGGGCGATTGAGAGAATTGCTAGAAGTATTGGAATATAGGCAAACACTGCTTTAATAGCCAAGAGTGTTGCTGATGATTGAGTGGCTGCCCCGGCAACATATCCTCCTGCTGCCATAACGAGTCCAAGGATAAGAGCACCAAGGCCCGAACCAACTTTTTCACCAAATGTAGCTGCTGAGAAAATTAAACCGTCAGAACGGATACCAGTTTTCCATTCCCCGTAGTCTGCAACGTCACCAAGCATAGCAAATCCAGCTACAGCACCAGGTGCGATACCTAAACCACGAATGATGAGACCCACAATAACTATAGTAAAATCAGTCGGGAAAAGTGCTAATAAAATAGTACCAATCAGCATGATGATATTTCCCAAAATCATCACAGCTCTCTTGGATAGTTTAGCCATCAAGAATGGGACAACTAGACTACCTATAAGGATTGGGGCAAATGAGAGCATCCCAATCAAAGCAACTTTACTAACATCACCAAGAATATATTGAGCATAGTAAATATTAATACCACCGAGTCCAGAACTGATGAAGCTAATCAACATCGTTAAGATTAGAATAATCCAATATTTATTTTTGAATAAGGCTTTAATGTTATCGGCTGTGGAGACTTTCTGTGCTTGATCGGCACTGAGAGCTTCACTATTTTCAAGGACACGTTCCTTAGAATTTTGATGAAGGATATAGAGCAGAATCACTGAAAGAAGAGCAAATACTGAAGCCATTTTTGTCCAAGATGAAGCAGAGGTTACTTCGCCAAAGAAGTTGACAATTTGTAAGACGACCCCGTTGACTAAAAACGCTCCAGCAAAACCAAAAATAGTCCGAGAGGTTGAAAGGTAGCCACGCTCTTTTGAATCAGATGAAGTTGTTCCAAGTAAGGTATTGTAAGGAACCATCGTCATTGTGTAAACACCTGCTAAAGAAATCACATAGGTTGCAAAAGCGTAGATGCCTTTCATACTTTCTGGAAGAAATGATGGAGAAGTGAAGAGCAGAATCAAGGCTAGTGCGTAAGGAAGAATCATGCGCTTGATCCAAGGTCTTGCCTTACCAGTTGCTGTTGACGTTCTATCTACAACGGCTCCCATCACCAAGTCGGATACTCCATCAAAGATGCGGGCAAATAAGAGTATAGAGCCTACCATAGTCATTGTTAATCCTACGACATCGGTATAGAAATAGGTAATAAAGCCATTAGCTGTTGTAATCATCAGATTAGCTGCTAGGTTACCGAAACCAAAAGTGACTTTCTCGCTTAAAGGCACTTTGGATGTGTTTTGTTCAATCATAAAGGGTTCCTTTCTAGATATCAATAGATATCTGTAAACGTTTTCTATGCCAATATTTTATACGCTAATAAAACTTTTTACAATGTATTTATTTTAGGATATAATGAACTATCTACATATCGGAGGGCGCTATGAATCTCAAAGAATTAGAAACTTATCTTCATCATATTAATGTTATTGAGAAGAAACAAAGAGAAACTGGAAAAGCCATTAATGACTTTCCAGTATCTGATAAAATGGAAGGATTTTATTTAGATTCCTTGTTTAATATTGTGCGTTTCCCTAAAAATGCTTTTTTCAGAGATGGTCAAAATATATTTATCAGCCGTCATAATCGCTTTGCACCTATGATTGAACATTTACATGACTTTATTGAAATGACTTACGTTTATTCAGGAAGTTGTACCCAGATTATTAATGGCGAGAAAATTTATTTGCCACAAAGAAGTCTCTGTGTTTTAGACAGGGATGTACCTCATTCGATTGAACCTCTCGGAGAAGAGGACATTCTTATTAATATTTTAATTAATGAAGAGACTTTCTCTTCCTTGTTCCTCTTGCGTCTGCAAAATGATACAAGTTTGGCAACCTCTTTTTTAGCGACAACATTTAACAAACAAGCTAGTCATGACAGGTATATGATTTTTGAGACGAATCAAAATGATATTATTCATTTACAGGTGCAGATGCTTCTATCTGAATATTGGTCTTATAAAAGCCAGCGGGAAACGTTTTTATCTCACTATTTGCAATTGATTTTTATGGAGTTATTTCGCATTTATCAAACTGAGAATTTTGCACATCATACATCACAACGATTTGATTATGCCAAAGTATTAGATTATATTGATTCTAATTATCGAAATCTCAAAATTTCAGATTTGGCTAGACATTTTGGTTACAATAGTAATTATATGAGCAATATGTTAAAAAAACATACTGGCCGAAATTTTCAAGAAATCTTATTAGAAAAGCGTCTTTTGATAGCTTGTGACTTGTTGGAAAATACAGACTTATCCATTGATAGCATAGCATTTGAATCAGGATTTAACACAACAAGCTATTTCTTTAGGCAATTTAAAAAGAGATACGCATGTACTCCAAATGTTTATCGAAAAAAATGAAATTATGATATTTTTTAGGTAATTAATTTAGGTAAGCTCAATCCCCTTCAAAGGATGTCAAAATATAAGAATAAGGAAGTTGTTAATGCTAGATATCTATGATCTTTTAGTAAAATATCGGGAAAAAAGAGATTGGGAGACAATTGTTTCAACCATGCATCCAATCCCGGCTAAAACCCTTGATGGACAACCTGTTTATGAATTTTTTCATAACTTAGATGAATCGCTGGATGTAAACCCACAACCAATAGCTCTCTCAGTAAATCCTGTAGATTCTTTTGTTCCATTTCATTATCATAATCATGTGGAACTGATTATTCCTATTAGAGGAACCTTGGATATTGTAATGGAAAACGAGCATATCCATCTGACTGAGGGAGATATCTTTATTGTTGGTCCAAATACGACTCACCAAAATTTGGAGAGTGGTAGGGATGATTTGGCCTTAAATATTGCACTGAAACCTACAGCATTTTCACACACTGATCTAGATTTTTTGAGAAGAAGTGGTGCTAGTAGCTACTTAGCAGATCTTCTTTTTTTTACACCGCAGGAAACGAGTAGTGATGAGGGAATTTATACTGTTTTTCACACCAAGCCAGAAGATGGTGTCCTACATACGATTGCCAATATTGCCTATGAATACTACAAGATTACAGATGGTCAATCAAGTTCTATTATCCGGTACGAACTACTTGTTTTGTTTGCTAAATTGTTACGGTTATCCTTAAAAGAAGAATCAGTCATGGTTAGTAGCCGTAAAAAAGAATCAACTTTGATGTCGCTACTTCTCTACATTGAAACGCACTATGCCAGTACAACTTTAGAGGATATGGGGGAGCATTTTGGGTTTAATCCGAATTACCTTTCCTCCTATTTAAAAAAGCATACAGGAAAATCTTTTATTAAATTGCTTCACTTACAACGTGTCAATGCTGCTGCAGACTATCTATTATATACCAAAGCGCCAATCGAAAAAATTGCAGCTAAGGTTGGTTATGAAAATCCTTCTTATTTTTACAAAGTTTTTAAGAAAATTCTAGGCATGTCACCAGCCGAGTATCGAAATAGTGGAAAAGGGAAGTGAAGTTGGTAATTGGAAGTTGTCAGTTAGGAAAATTATTTTTCAGAAATTCCCTAGCTATTATCTGCGAAAAGAACACTTCTGTTCTACGAAACAAGCAGTGAGAAAAGAATCATAAAAGATTATAATTGGGGAAGGAGGTATCACAATGCTTGTTAAAAAAATTCAATTAGATGACAATAATCCTGATGTTACATTAACCACTTATGTTTTGGATGATTCTGCTGAATTGCTGAATAGAAAAAAACGCCCTGCAGTTCTCATTTGTCCTGGGGGAGCCTATCTCAACTGTTCCGATCGTGAAGGTGAACCAGTTGCTCTTGCCTTTGCGGCTATGGGTTACCATGCCTTTGTTCTCCGTTACAGCGTGTTTTTTGAAGCTACTGAAGACGGATTTGCTGAACTTTTAGCAGGTAAAACATTTGAAAAACGTGATCACTCGATTTACCCAGCAGCCATCAGAGATATTGCCAAGACTTTTGCCGTCATTTATGACCATGCGGATGAATGGTTAGTTGATACTGAAAAGATTGCTATCTGTGGTTTCTCAGCAGGTGGTCATAATGTCCTCAATTATGCTGTTCATTATGACAAACCAGTCATAACAGATAGCTTTGATGTTGACAAGGTCAAACCAGCTGCGGTTATAGCGGGTTATCCTATTTCGGACTATCTTTTTATGAAAGAATCTGTTACTAAACAGGATGAAATGGCCCAAGGACTCTTCAAACTGTCAAACCTTGCCTTTTTTGGAAAAGAGAAACCCTCTGAGGATGTCTTGGCAGAGGTAAGTGCTGCACAACAAGTTAGCCCATCAACACCACCGATGTTTCTATGGGCAACGGCAGGTGATAATCTTGTCCCCGTTGGTCATACCACACGTATGGCAACGGCATTAGCTGATGCAGGTGTCCCGTTTGAGGTTCATATCTATGAGGAAGGGAAACATGGTCTATCTCTAGCTACCCAAGCGACAGCAAAGGCACTAACAGAGCTTAATCCGATTGCCTCAGACTGGATAAAATCAGCAGACACTTGGCTCCAAAAACGCTTTGCTTTACCGTTAGAAGAAAAAAGTAGATGGGCATAGGAAACCTCTTATTGTGGTAAAATGGATTCAGCAGTAAAATAGTAGGACAGGACACGATGTAGAGATTTCTTGAATTAGATTGGAAAAGCTCAGTTCATAAATTGCTCCACAAATACTAGTTACTAACTATTTTATTAGTTATACTTTGGAGAACGACCTATGCAACATATTTCTATTGTAAGTGAGTTGTTAAAATTCATTAATCAAACTAAGCAAGATAATGTTAATTTTGCTATTGCAGAAGGAATGCTTAACCATTTTAAGGATATTCCAAGTATTTCGATTCATGAATTGGCTGAACTCTGTTATGTGTCATCTGCTTCAATTTCGCGATTTGTCAGACAACTAGGTTTTTCAAGTTATGGTGAGTTTAAAAATCAATGTCGTATTGTTATTGACATTGATGTTGATTATTCGGTTAAAGTGACTAAAGCAGATGGCAAAGACCTAGAACCTATTTTTCGACGTTACACTAATAATATCAAAGAAAATTTAGATTATAATTTAGAACATATTGACTTTGAACAATTAGAACGTGTTGCAAAAGCCATTTTTGAAGCGGATGAAGTAGCTTATTTTGGCTTTCAATTTGCTACCTTGATAGGGCAACATTTTCAGCAAAAAATGGCTGAAAGTAATAAATTTGTTCGATTAGGAGATACTTATGAAAAACAAGTGGAGTATGCTAACTCTATGACTCCTAATAGTGTTGCCATTATTGCATCGCTTGAAGGTGGTTTCTTTTATCGAAGTCCTGAAATTTTTCAAATTTTGAAAGACAAACAAGCTAAAATTATTGCTATAACCATGAACCAACCGTCTAGGGTGTTACAGGCGGTGGATGAACTTCTTATTTGTAATAAAAATAATTCTGATACAGAAGGGCGTCTTTCATTACTCTACATGATAGAATTACTTTTAATGTACTACTATGTTAACTACAAATTTCAATAAATTTTAACAGGAGCTTAGAAATCTCCTGTTTTATAATGTTTTGAAAAGACTATTAGATGGGAGATACTATGAGTTTCAAGAGTTGAAATTTATTTCATTTCTTGAAATTTTTGTGTATGTTTTGTTATTGTATTACCTTTTAACTCTTGATAAATTAATGGTAACAAAAGGAGGAATGAGATGACAAAACAATCATTTTATTGGGGAGTATCAACGAGTGCTTTTCAAATTGAAGGAGGCTTTGATGAAGAGGGGAAAGGACTTGCGACTACAGATGTCCGAAAAGTTCCTGATGGTTTGGCTAATACACATGTAGCTAGTGACCATTTCCATCATTATGAAGACGATATCAAATTAATGAAGGAGTTAGGGGTTAATCTTTATCGTTTTTCATTTAGTTGGTCACGTATTATGCCAGATGGTCACACAGTTAATCAAGAAGGCCTAGCATTCTATCATCAAGTTATTGATTTATGTTTATCTTATGGAATTACACCTTTTCCAACGCTATATCATTTTGAAATGCCTCAAGCCTTAGTAGATGAGTATGGTGGTTGGCGATCAAGGAAATGTATTGATGATTATGTCCATTATGCGACAGTGTGTTTTGAGGCTTTTAAAAATAAAGTTTTCCTCTGGGGAACTATTAATGAGCAACTAGTTGTTACTGGTGCTCCAGAATTAACAGGGAATAAAGCAGATAATACGAAAGATATGCTAATTGGTACTTACCAGATGAGTTATCATATGTCTGTTGCCGAAGCAAAGGCCATTGAACGTTTGAGGAACATTATTCCGAAAGCTAAGGTAGCAACAGTTTCAGCAACTCAAAATATTTATCCGTTAACGAGCAAGCCAGAAGATGTCTTGGCAGCGATGGATGCTGAGGAGTTGACGATGTACATGTTTTTAGATATGTCTGTTTATGGAGAATACTCACCAAGATTACAATATCTATTGAAACGTGATGGTCTCTTTCCTGTAATGCAAGATGAGGATAATCTGGTATTGAAAAATAACTGTCCAGACTTTATTGGAGTCAACTATTACTGTAGCGGCTGTGTCAAAGAAAATGAGTCTAGAGATATTCCAACAACAGGTATTCCTTTTACGCGTTCCAGTGCTTATACGATGATTGTCAATCCTGAGTTATCTCCAACTGAATGGATGGCTTCTGGTATTGATCCTATTGGTTTAAGAACAGTCTTATATAAATTGTTTAATCGTTATCATCTCCCAATGCTTATTACAGAAAATGGAATGGCTTATTCAGAAGAAATGGTAGACGGTATGATTGAAGATGACTACCGTATTGATTATTTAGAAAAACATATAGAGCAAGTTTTAATTGCCAAAGAAGAAGGCTATCCGATACTAGGGTATTCGCCGTGGTCTTTTATTGATTTAGTGAGTTCTCATCAAGGATTTAAAAAGCGTTATGGCTTAGTTTATGTCAATAGAACTGATACAGATTTAAAAGATTGCCTGCGCTATCCTAAAAAAAGCTATTATTGGTATCAAAATATGATTAAGGAGGATATTAACGGTGACAAAATTATTGATTAGGGCAGATGACCTTGGCTACAGTGAAGGCGTTAATTTAGGTATTGCTAAAACTGTTGAACATGGTTTAGTGAAGTCTGTAGGAGTAATGGTTAATATGCCAACGGTAGAAGCAGGCTTAAGTCTATTAAAAGGTTACGATATTTGTTTAGGGCAGCATACCAATATTTGTCTTGGGAAACCTATCCTTCCTCCAGAAGAGATTCCTAGCCTTTGTCAAGAAAATGGGGAATTTCGCAGCAGTAAGTGCTACCGTGAAGCCTTTAAAAAGGGTGAAGACTTTGTTGTTTTAGAGGAAGTTGTTAAAGAAATTGAAGCACAATATCACCGATTTGTTGCATTGACTGGTCAGGAACCAAGTTATTTTGAAGGACATGCTGTTGCTAGTCCAAACTTCTTTAAAGGGTTAGAAATCGTAGCAGCAAAATATCATCTTCCCTATTTTGCAATGTCAATGGATGGTGATCCTGTTCTATTCGGACAAACAAAAGTTTATTCAAGAATGCCAGAAGATTTTGTCGCTTACGAGAACAATCCCTTCTCACTTATTGAAGAAACTGTCATAAATAGTCATGAGGATGGTTGTGACTTGCTTGTTTTTCATCCTGGTTATATTGATGCTTATTTATTAAGACACTCTAGTATGACAACTTTACGAGCCTATGAAGCGGATATGCTCATTCAACCGTGGGTAGCTGAGTGGTTGAAAAAACAAAATATAGATTTAGTAACATATAAAGATTTGAAATGAGGGAAAAGGAATGGCAAATAATAAAGAAATCGCCCAAAAAGTGTTGAGTGTTGTTGGAGGTGCTGAAAACATTAATAGTGTTGTTCATTGTATGACACGATTACGATTTAATCTTAAAAATAGGTCCTTAGTTAATGATGATGAAGTTAGAAAAATAGACGGTGTTATTGGAGTTGTCAATAATAATCAGCAATACCAAGTCGTTATTGGAACAAATGTTCCAAAGGTATATGATGAACTTTGTCAATTAGGAAATTTTACTAAGGAAAAGCAGATAGATGAGAATTTAGATGCAGGTAAGGTGAGAGAAAAATTAACCTTAAAAACACTTGGAAATAATATTTTGAATTACATGTCTCGCAGTATGACCCCTCTTATTCCTGTAATGCTAGCGGCAGGGCTTTTTAAAGCTTTGAATGCAGTTCTAGGTCCAAGTTTGCTAAATCTGTATCCTGAAACGAGCAATTTATATCTTTTATTTAATTTTATCTTTGATGCAGGTTTTTACTTTTTACCTATCTTTGTTGGTATTAATGCTGCACAACAGTTAAAAATGGAAAGTCTTTTGGGTGGATTCATAGGAGCTATTTTGATTGCTCCTGGATTAATAGCACTAGTTAACGAACAAAAAAGTTTTGATATTTTAGGATTGCCAGTGCCTATGAACAATTATTCACAGACGGTTATTCCGGTTATGTTATCTGTCTATTTTATGAGCTTAGTTTATAAAGTTGTCAAAAAATATATGCCAGATGTTTTGACAACTCTATTAACGCCATTTTTATCGGTTCTTATTACAGTTCCAGTTGCGCTCTGTTTCTTAGCACCATTGGGCAGTCAAATAGGAAGTTTCATCAGTGGTGGTTTATTAGCTTTCAGCGATAAAACAGGTTTCATTGGTTCAGGGATAATGGGAGCTATTTGGCAGTTTCTTGTGATGACAGGTATGCACTTAGCCTTGATGATGCCTATGTTAGCAAGCTTTTTTGAAACAGGTCAAATGTCAGGAGCTGCTATTGCAGCAGGTTTCTCAATTTGGGCATGTTTTGGTGTTGCCTTAGGAGCATCGTTACGGTTAAAAGATAAAAAGAAAAGAAGTACAGCAATTGGAGCCTTCATCTCTGGAATTATTGGTGGCGTTACAGAGCCAACACTTTATGGTATTTGTTTTACTTATAGAAGGTGTTTTATCGGTCTTATGCTTGGAGGATTTGTTGGCGGTGCCTATAGTTATATCACGAATGCAACCACTTATGTTATGTCAAGTGCTAATTTCCTATATCTCATCAGCTTTACCGGTGGAACAACAGCCAACCTTGTCAATGGCATTATCTCTTGCTTACTCTCTATGATTGTTGCAGCGGTAGTTACTTATTTGTTTGGGTTTAAAAAAGAAGAATTGGATAGGAATTATTAAGTAAAGAAACAATCTTGTCAAAAGAAAACATTTTGACAAGATTTTTTACAAGATTAATGATGGTCATTTTAAAATCCTCATTTGTCAAATTAAGCTAGACAATTTCACCTGACTCAGAAAAACTTGATACGACGTTTGGTAGTTCAAGGACCTCCTTGGGATGCGATTTCTCTTATCAGCTACAGCTGATAAGAATGTTTGAGAAAGTCCGCTGAAATCCATCTGCTTTGGAAGTCCATGACGTCTCAATAAACCGTTAGAATGTTCATTTAGTCCACGTTGACCGGGGCAACCAGGATCCGCAAAGAAAATGTCAATGTCCTGTTTGTTAGAAATTGACTTCCAATTCGAGAATTCCTTCCCGCAATCAAAAGTGATGGACTTGAAGAGATTCTTAGGAAACCGGGACATCCATTGGTTGATGGCTTCCTCAATATCACTTGCTTTTCGTCCCTTAGTTTTCAGTGTAATGATGACTTTAGAGAGGCGTTCAACTAAGGTAATGACCGCACTTTTGTGTTTCTCGCCAACAATGGTATCTCCTTCGAGGTGTCCGAACTCTGTATGAAAATCAGGATAGAGTTCAGCTCTTTCACGTAAATCTCTGCGAAAAGCTTGTTTTCCTCGCCTCTCTTTCTTCCCATTTGGCTTTCGTTTGCCTTGCCAAGGCATATCCTCTTTCTTGAAGATGTCACGGTCAGCTAAGCGATAGAGAGTACGCATGGAACAAGGGATTTTATCAGGATGGATTCCTTTTATCGTATCGAGGCTCCAATCTGATGCTAGATAGGATTGAATAAACTCTTGTACTGGTTTGGTGAGTTGGGTCTTTTGCCGGGCACAATGCCTCTTGTTGGCTTTGTAGCGTTGATAATAGTCATAAGCTGAATGACCTATTTTCAGAAAAGAGATAACATTATAAATGGTTTGTCTCGCTCTTCCAAGTGACTTGGCAATAGCGCAAACTTTCTTATCTTCTTGGTAATAAGCCTCTATCATGACGAGTTCATTTGTGGTAAGATGAGTATAGGTCATTTATGTTAGTTCCTTTCAGACAAATGTGGTAGTTTATCTGAGCCTAACATAGATGGCTTTTTTCTGTCTAGCTTAATTCTACGAAATGAACACACAAGAACTAATATTAGGCTATAGAGGAACCGCTTTCTTATTGTTATACTAAACTTGTAAAAACCAATAGACAATAAATAAAGGAGTTCTTCTTATGGAAAATAAACAGCCAAAAGAAAAATTAGATGGTAAATTTGCTTTCTTCCATGCCACATCGGTAAATGGACCGGCAATGGTTATCGCTGCAGCAATGGCGACATTTTTAAGTGTCCATATGACGGATAATCTTGGGATAAGTGCCACATCGGGTGCTTTAATCATGCTGATTGCAACTCTATGGGATGCTATTAATGACCCGATGATGGGAGTTTTAGCTGACCGTACGAAATCTAAGTGGGGACGTTATCGTCCATACTTTATTCTAGCTCCGTTGCTTTTAACTTTTTTTGCCACTATGGTATGGTTGGTTCCTGACTTTTCTACTACAGGTAAATGGTGGTATTTATTGGTAATGTACATCGGATATGGAATGACCGTAACTATGTACACCATGCCTCAAATGGCTATTTTGCCCGCTCATGTTAAAGATGATAGCAAACGTAATTTGATTATCTCATTGGGAGCTGGTACAACTGCAATTGCTTTTACGATTGGTTCTTCTTTTGGGATGGACATCAAAGGATTATTTGAAAAGTGGTTGGGTGTATCAAACGGTTATATTCCTTTTATGTTTATTTTAGGAATTTTATCTTGTATAACTTTCTGGGGACTATTTGCAACCTCTAAGGAAAAATACATCGAACCACTACCAGAGCGTCCTTTAACGGAAGATTTAAAACGTATTCTTAAACATAAAGAGTTGGCTCCATTCATTGTTGTCTGGGTATTAGCCTCACTCGGATATGGTTTAGGATTTGCTGCTTCTGTTTACTATATCATGTACTATTTAGCAAGACCAGACCTTATCAGTACATATATGGCTGCAACATCTCCAGCAGGTATCATTTCAATGATGGTAATCATGCCATTGACGTTAAAATATTTAAAAACGGCTCAAAAAGCGCTTGCTTTCTCAGTTTTTGCTTCTGGAATTTTCTTCGTTAGTTTATTCTTTTTTGGAAGTTCAAACTTTACTTTATTAATTGTTCTTAGTTTTGCGGCTGCTCTTTTCTCAACAATGCAAAATGCCTTGGTTAACGTTTTGGTTAACGACGCGATTGACTACATCCAATTCACAGAAGGTATCTCTGCAAACGGTGTGATTTCTTCAATTAAAGGATTTGCTCAAAAATGCGGTAATGCATTAACAAACTCGGGTGTCTTATTCGTACTTGGTTTAGTAGGTTATGTACCGAATGCTGTAGGTCACCAAAATGAAGCGACAATGTTTGCGATTAATTTCCTTCGATTTGGAGCGCCTGTTGTGATTGGATTACTGATGCTATTAGCTTTGCGTTTCAATCCAGTTGAGAAACATCGTGAAGATATTGCAACCATGAAATCTATGATTCGTGACCATTCAGATGATAATCACGAGGCCTAACACCAACTGAATATAGTGGCAACGACACGGTTGGTTTATATCAACGTGTCGTTTGTCTATTAACAAAGATATGATGGAATAGAGAGGAATTGGTGTGAACATTTGGGTTTCCAAATGATTTTGACATCAGGTAATAAAATGAAACAAGAACTTTATAACGATAATTGGCTGTTTTGGAATGACGGAGATTCTTTTGCCTTGGTTTGGAATGTTCCTGAAAAAGCCAAGCCAGTGACACTTCCGCATGATGCGATGATAGCAGAAAAGCCTTATGCAGAGAGCAAAAATGGTGGGAATACAGGCTTTAGAGATGGTGGAAATTATGTCTATGTCAAAACCTTTAAAGCAACTGAAGCTGATTTGGAGCAACGACTTTTGCTGAAATTCGAAGGCTCTTACATGAATACCTTTGTCTATGTCAACGGACAATTAGCCGGTAAACATCACAATGGCTATACGACTTTTTATATTCCTATTCATGATTTTCTTCATATTGGGGACAATGAAATCCGTGTTCAAGTCCGTAATGGGGCTATGAGTAATAGCCGTTGGTATTCTGGAAGTGGGCTCTATCGTGACGTTTACCTCTTGCGCAGTCAGGAGCTTCATGTGATGGCCAGTGGTAGTCGTGTTGAAACGACAGAAGCTAGTGACGATTTAGCAAGGGTTAAAATTACAGTTCCTCTGGTGAATGAGAGCAGTCGAGCAAAAGCTTTTCAGTTGCATCTACGTGTCAAAAGTGAACAAGGTGAATTAATTCAAGAAGATTCTCGTCCATACTTTATCAAAGCTGGTGAAACTTCCGACTTTGTCACCTCGCTTGTTATCGAAAATGCTCAGCTTTGGTCAGCTGAATCCCCTTATCGTTACCAACTAGAAGTTGATGTGATGGAAAATGACAAGCTTATCGATTGTGATAAGCAAGCCTTTGGCATTAGGACAATTACGGTTGATAGCAAACGGGGACTCCGTATTAATGGAGAGGCAGTTAAACTGCGTGGTGCTTGTATTCACCACGATAGTGGTCTTTTGGGAGCGGTGACTTACTTAACTGCTGAGAAACGTCGCATTCGTTTACTCAAAGAAGCAGGATTCAATGCTATTCGGATGGCTCACAACCCAGCAGCTCCAGTCTTACTTGAAGCCTGTGATGAGTTGGGGCTTTATGTGATGGATGAGACTTTTGACATGTGGACACGATTTAAAGGAGATTTTGATTATAGTCTTGTTTTTGAAGAAAATTGGCGCAAAGACGTATCGGCTATGGTTTTAACCGACTTTAATCATCCAAGTGTGATCCTTTACTCTATTGGTAATGAAATTCCTGAAATCGCCACTGAACACGGGGCTCATTTGGCTAAGGACATCCACGACCATATCAAGTCTTTGGACCGGACACGACCAACGCTTGCGGGGATTAATGGGGTCTTTGCTTCAAGTGAAGGCATTCCTCAAATCCTGAGAGATGTCATTGCTGAAAAAGAGGCTAAAGGCGAAGAAGTGGTCGGCAATGTCAACGACTTCATGTCTATGATGGATACTAGCATGGACCAGATCGTCGTCCATCCAATTGTTTCTGAAAATCTGGAGAGGGCGACTGCAGCAACGGATATTGCTGGATATAACTATATGACTGCCCGTTATGCCTTGGATGCTGTCAACTATCCTAATCGAGTTATGGTTGGCAGTGAAACCTATCCGCCAGAGATTGCTCGGAACTGGGAAATGATTCAACAGTTGCCAAGCGTTATTGGCGACTTTACTTGGACTGGTTGGGACTATATCGGTGAAGCAGGCGTTGGTATTCCTGCCTACAACTGGGGAGAGGGTGGCTTTGGAGCTCAATTCCCAGCACAATTAGCTTATTGTGGTGATCTGGACTTGACAGGTGTTCGTCGTCCTCTGTCCTACTACCGTGAGATTGTCTTTGGCCTGCGCAAAGAGCCCTACATTGCGGTGCAAAAACCTGAACACTACGGCAAGCCATTGATTAAAACCCCTTGGGTCTTATCAGATGCGATTCATTCATGGACTTGGTCTGGTTACGAAGGAAAACCTTGTGTGGTCGAAGTGTATAGTCCTGGCGACCAAGTGGCCCTTTTCCTTAATGATGAATTACTGGATAAACAACCTGTAGGTCAAGAACTTGGTTGCCTGACAAGATTTGAAACGGCTTATCAGGCTGGTGTACTCAAAGCAGTCGCTTACCAGGACAGTCAAGTGCTTGCTGAGACAGTTCTGGCGACGGCAGACGAGACAGTCAAAGTTTTAGTGGCAGAGGTTCAAGAAAATGCAGAGCTGACTTACATTGCCTTGACAGTACAAGACGAAAAGGGCACAGTATTTGATATGGTTGAAAGTGACCTCTACATCGATGTTCAAGGAGCAACCTTGCTAGGTTTTGGTTCGGGCAATCCAAAACCAGTTGGCAACTATCAAGAAAATCAAACGAGTACTTTCTACGGTCGTGCGCTTGCTGTTGTTCAAAAGACAAGCGACAAAGCAACGGTGAAGGTGACAGGACAAGGATTGTCAGCAACCGTTACAATATAAAGATGAGTTAGAACAGGCTTAGAGCTATTACAGAGCCTTGTTTTAAGGGAGGAAGAAATGAGAGATATTAAAGCCTTAGTGGCGGAAATGACTGTGGAAGAAAAAGCAGGACTATGTTCGGGAGCCGATTTTTGGCATACCAAAGGAATTGATCGCTTGGGGATTCCGTCTGTGATGCTGAGTGATGGCCCACACGGCTTGCGAAAACAAGATGACAAGGGGGATCACCTCGGGATTAACGAAAGTATTCAAGCAGTATGTTTCCCTGCGGCATCCTGTACTTCCAATTCCTTTGACCGCAATTTGCTGAGGGAAATGGGGAGAACAATTGGTCAGGAATGTCAGGCGGAAGAGGTGTCAGTAGTTTTAGGACCTGGCTTAAACATTAAACGCTCCCCACTATGTGGACGAAATTTTGAGTATTTCTCTGAAGACCCTTACCTTACAGGGCAATTAGCTAGCGCTTTTGTTCAAGGTGTTCAGTCAGAAGGTGTTGCAACCAGTCCAAAACATTTTGCAGTGAACAACCAGGAAAATTGGCGGATGAGTATCTCAGCTGAGGTTGACCAACAGACCTTACGAGAGATTTACTTGCCTGCTTTTGAGACTGTTGTCAAAGAAGCTCAGCCAAAGACCATCATGTCTTCTTACAATCTTATCAATGGTGTTTACGCTTCTGAAAATCGTTGGTTACTGACGGATGTTCTCCGAAAAGAATGGGGATTTAATGGCTATGTCGTCTCCGACTGGGGAGCTGTAGACCGCCGTGTAGACGCTATAAAGGCTGGGCTGGATCTTGAAATGCCTAGCTCGAACGGCTACTCTGAGTCAGAAATTCTGGCGGCTATCACTTCTGGCCAATTAGAAGAAGCCGAACTTGATAAAGCAGTTATCAGACTACTCACAGTTATTTTTGATTATGTTGATCATAAAAAAGAACTAGTCTTTGATTATGAGGGCGACCATCAAAAGGCCAGACATATTGCAGAAGAGTCTGCAGTTCTACTGAAAAATGAAGGTGTTCTGCCATTAGCAAAAGACCAACAAACAGCTATTATCGGAGAATTTGCTCGAACGCCACGTTACCAAGGCGGAGGCAGTTCCCATGTCAATCCTTATAAGGTTATCAGTGCGTGGGATGTTGTAAAGGACCAAGCGGGGATAAATTTTGCTCAAGGTTATAGTTTGGAAAACGAGGAAATCAATCAAGAGCTGATTGATGAAGCTGTGCTTGTTGCTCAAAACAGCGATGTGGCTGTTGTGTTTGCTGGCTTGCCAGAAAGTTTTGAATCAGAAGGCTATGACCGTACACACATTCAGTTGCCTGCCAATCAAAATGCGCTGATTTCTGCTGTGGCAGCGGTTAATCCCAACACGGTTGTAGTTCTTCAAAATGGTGCAGTGGTTGCTATGCCTTGGCACGATGAGGTATCAGCAATTTTAGAAATGTATCTAGCTGGAGAAGCAGTCGGCCAAGCCACAATCAATCTTCTATATGGAACGGTTAATCCTAGTGGCCGCTTGGCAGAAACCTTCCCTTACAAACTTGAGGACAACCCATCCTACTTAAATTTCCCTGGTAATGGACGGACTGTAGAATATCGTGAGAGTATCTTTATGGGATATCGCTATTACGATAAGAAGAAAATGGCAGTGCAGTATCCTTTTGGTTACGGTCTATCTTACACAAATTTTGCCTATTCAAATCTGACTGTTTCATCAGACAATTTATTGGATACGGATACCCTATCTGTGAAAGTAACTGTGACAAATGTCGGAAAGATTGCTGGTAAGGAAGTGGTTCAACTCTATGTTTCGTCATTGGAAGAAAAAGCTGAGCGACCAGTTCGAGAATTGAAGGGGTTTGAGAAAATTTTCCTACAACCAGGAGAGTCTCAAGTTGTTGGTTTCACTTTATCAAAACGGAGCTTTGCGCAATTTAACACAGACTTAAATGATTGGTACGTGCCAACAGGCGACTATGAGGTCACTATTTGCCGTCATTCTCGTGATGAAGGCCTTGTCAAAACTGTTCGTCTAACGAGTACGCAAACTCTACCTTATCAGGTTCACCGTAACAGTACCTTTGGAGAATTGATTGACAATCCCAAAACAAGGGACTGGGCCATGACGTTGAAAGCTAAGGTAGATGCTTTCTTCCATCCAGATGGTGTCGAAAAATCGAGTGCTGTTAGTGATGACATGGGGGATAGCATTTTTCGCAATATGCCTTTGCGAGGCGTGATTAGTTTTGTTAATATGACCTCCCAAGAATTAGACGCAGCCATTGCAGACCTTAATCGGAATTAGGGAGATGACTATACTTCACGAAACTCTAGCGAGTAAAATGAAGTTTCTACCAATAATGTCTTGATAGATTAAAGCAGGCTGGCTATTGAAAATAGGCTATGATAATTTTAGTTATTCTTTTGTTATGATTTAAAAGAGGTACCTTATGAATCCATTAGAAGTATTTGCTTCTTATACTGCATATCAATTAAAAGAACGAACCTGGGTGATTCAATTCATGGGAGGGAGCCAACACATTTACCTTCTAGAGGGAGATGAGCAAGCTCTCCTTCTAGATACTGGCTATGGTTCAGGAACTTTACGAGCCTTTGCTGAGACATTGACCGATAAACCTTTGATTTGTGCCAATACGCATTTTCATCCAGATCACTCAAGTGGTAATGGAGAATTTGAAGAAGTCTGGGTTAGCTCGGGCTATATTGATGATGAACCTTCTGTAACAAATAATGTAGGCCCATTTGATATCACAACATTACCATTTCCTCAATATCGTAAAAAGTTGATTGAAGCAGGAGATGTTATTGATTTAGGAAATCGTACGCTGAGGTCGATTGAAGTTAAACCTGCGCATTGTAATTCGTCGCTGTTTTTCTTTGATGAAGGAGAGCGTATGATGTTTTGTGGAGATGAGATGGAGTCTGCTCAGGTGCTATTATTGGAAAATTCGCGTAATCCTAAAATGGCTGAGTCTTATAACATCAAAGAGCGCCTTTTGAACTTTAGGGCCAATACAGAAGTGCTACTAGCTTATCAAGAGCAATATGATTATCTCCTTCCCAATCATAATGGGGGGCCAATCGCGAAAAGTTATTTACAAGATTACCTAGATTTGGTTGACGGTATTTTTGCAGGAACCGTTACGATTGAAGATAGACTGAATCATCGTTTTATTGAAATGGACCCTCGTTCAGCGACCTTTTGCCGTATTCGGTACGGTAAGGGGAGTATTATTCTAGTCAAAGATGACGTGTTAAAGGTGTTTGGTACTGGTTTGGAGGATAGCTATGAGTGAACCAAAAAAACTAAAATTGCGTACAGTAGTGACAACAGATGGTGAAATTGATGATATGGATTCGTTTATTCGGTTTCTACTTTATAGCAACGACGTCGATGTTGCTGGTATCATTTTAACTTCATCAATGTTCCATTACAGAGGAACAGTAGATAAACCAGCTTATCGCTGGACTGGGGATACTTGGATTCCAGAGTTTATTGCAAAATATGGTCAGGTTTATCAAAATCTTATTAAGCATGACCCGACTTATCCAAGTCCAGAATCTCTATTGTCGGTTTATCGTATTGGGAATGTTGATGATGTTAGTGATATGATTGAGGAGACAGAGGGCTCTAACTTTTTAGCAGATCTGATATTGGATGATGACGATCGACCACTATACATTCAGATATGGGGCGGCACTAATACAACTGCTAGAGCACTTAAATCTATTCAAGAGCGTTATGAGGAGACTACAGATTGGGATAGAATCAAGAAAAAAGTTGAAGAGAAGGTTGTTCTTTATATCATTCTTGATCAAGATGGAACCTACGGTGACTATATTTCAAAACACTGGAATATTAAGACACTTAATGATAGCTTGAATTTTGGGTATTTTGCTTACGGCTGGAAAGGATTGCCAGAGGTATTTCAATCAAGTCTCAATGCCGACTGGCATCTGACCCATTTGAAAAATAAGGGACAGCTGTTAGACCAGTACGCTCTTATCGGTGATGGTTATTACTTAGAGGGAGAGATTGAGTCCGAGCAGTTTGGGCAACAGGAATGGTTGAGTCAGCATCCAGACTATGAAACTTATGACTTCATTTCCGAAGGTGACTCGCCATCGTATTTTTACCTTTTGCAGACCAGTTTGAGAGGCTTTGAAAATCCAAGTTTCGGTGGTTGGGGAGGTCGATTTAAGGAGACTAGTCCAAATACTTTTACAACAAATCAGACGATTGATTACAACCCTTATACCAAACGTTTTGAACAAGAGTATAATTTTTATCGCTGGATTCCCGATATTCAAGCTGACTTGGCGGCAAGGGCGCAGTGGTGTATTACGGATGATTTTAAGGCGGCAACTCATTATCCACAGGTCAAGGTGGCTAATAAAGATATCCAAGCGGAGCCTGGTCAAGTAATAACTTTACAAGCTAAGGCTAGTGATCCTAACGGGCATAGTCTCAAGTATCATTGGTGGTGCTATCATGAAGCTTCTTCGTATTGGGATTTTAGCAAGATTGAGCTAGAATCAGATGTTTTTCGTTTAGGAGACAAGGAACATGTGTCATCATGGCATTCGAAAGAGATGGCTATTGATTGGGCATTGCCTTTGACGGGGGAAAATACGTCAGTTGTCCAATTTACTGTGCCAGAAGATGCTAAAACTGGCCAAATAATGCACATGATTTTGGAAGTTTCCAATGTGACTGATTTGCCACTGAAAACATACGAACGTGTGGTTGTGACGGTGAAATAGATAAAATGCTTATAACAACAGGACTTATCTGAAAAAGCAACATTTTTCTGTACAAATTTTATAAAGTGCTCTACCCTAAAGAAAGAGGTGTTACATAACCTATGGAAGGAATTGTAGGAACTATGCTCTGGTTATTGTTCTAGGAACACTTAGTATAGGTATTATTTGCTTTATGAAAAGAAAACGGCTGACAATAACTTTTAATATTCTCTAAACAGACTACTCTTTAGTCTAGTGAAATGATAATTTTATTTGAACTGCACCAAAAATGTTAGGCATGAAAGCTAAACGTTATTGGTTCAGAACAAATTGAATTATCGTTTTTTTTATAGAAATGTTAGAGTTAGTGAAGTACGGGTTATGATTTATATGAGAAAAACTATGTAGGTGTGAACGAAACTATCTTAAAACTAAATAATGGTCTCTCCTTGATTTATTCCAATCATTATCTGACAGGGAGCAGTTTAGCTTTCTAGTGAGTTTTTGTTTAGTATAAAGAAGTGTATCAAAGCTCGGGTGAGTTTGTTGCTATTTTTTAAGTAGTTTTAGAAAGCTATATTTTCTTGAAAAATTCAATCTTATTTCAAGGAAGATGGGATATACTATAATAGAGTAAAAGTAGGAGGTCGGGAGCAGATGAGAATTTTAGTGGTAGAAGATGAGAAAAGTATCGCTGAGGCAATTAAGGCAATTCTGGAGTCAGCTTCTTATGATGTGGATCTTGCTTATGATGGGGAGTCTGGACTTGACTATATGCTGACAGGGCTATATGACTTGGTATTGCTAGACATCATGCTTCCTAAAATCGATGGCTACTCTCTACTAAAACGTGTTCGTCAGCTAGAAATGACTATTCCCATCATCTATTTGACTGCAAAATCAGAGCTTGATGATAAGGTTGCGGGCCTAGATTTGGGGGCAGATGATTACATGACAAAGCCCTTTGAGGCGGATGAGCTTTTGGCTCGGATTCGCGTGAGGACGCGCCAGTCTTCGACACAAAATGTTAATCACTTAAAGTTGGGAAACCTAATCCTCAATTTAGATACCAGAGTGTTATCCTCACCAAGTCATAATATCAAGCTATCTAACAAGGAGTTTTTGCTGATGGAGACTTTCTTGCGAAATGCTAACCAAATTATTCCTAAGAATCAGTTGATTATGAAGGTTTGGGGGCTAATGGACGAGTCAGAATACAATCAACTGGAAGTTTTCATTTCCTTTTTGAGAAAGAAGCTCCGCTTTTTACAAGTGGATATTGTCATTAAGACGAGTAAAGGTGTCGGATACTCAATAACCGACGGTGGTGATAATGATTAAGAACCTTCGTCAAAAATTTGTCCTGATTAACATGTCCTTAATGTCTGGGCTAGTCTTGCTGCTATTTTCAGTCTCCAATTACTATGACCATTATTGGAATGAATTTGACACCCATCGTATCGTCAAAATAGTGGCACAAAATGGCTATCACGCCTCCTCTGACGAAATGTTGGTTTTGGTATCCATTGACGCTGATGAGACAATCCATATTATTAACAATGATACGGATTTAAGCAATCAGGAAATTAGAGACATCAGTCGTTCCCTTAAGACACAAGGAAAAAAGTATTGGAAATGGGAGCATTACATTTATCATTTAATTGAAAAGTCAGACGGTAGTTGGCAATTAGCCTTTACTGATTTGACAAGTCGGGATAATTCGCTGGTTCAGAACCTCTTAATTTTCAGTTTTGTTATCATTGGCTTTTTCCTACTCTTTGGTCTGAGTGTTTACCTGTCTCGTTTTATTATAAAGCCTGCGCAGGAAGCAGTTGCAAGGGAAAAGCAGTTTGTCTCAGATGCCAGTCATGAGCTTAAGACACCTGTGGCAGCCATTCGAGCCAATGCTCAGGTCTTGAAAAACCAGATAGAGCCAAACCGTTACTTGAATCATATTTTGTCTGAAACCAAGCGTATGGAGTTGCTAGTGCAAAATTTACTAGGTCTCTCTAGGCTAGGTGATCATTACGACAAACTGCAGGTTGCACGTGTGAACTTATCTGAGATTTGTGAAGAAATGCTTCTTGGCTACGAGAGCTTAGCTTATGAAGAAGGCAAAGTGATTGAAGATAATATTAGCCAAGGAATTTATATGAGTGGAAATGAGGGGCAACTAAAACAGTTGCTGGCGATTCTCCTCGATAATGCCATCAAATATTCCTTGCCTAAGAGCAAAGTAAGGCTTGGTTTGAAAACCGAAAAGAAAAAAGCTGTTCTGACTATTAGTAATCCAAGTCAGAAATACCCAGAGGACGTTTTGGAAAAGTTGTTTGACCGCTTTTATCAAGCAGAGCAATCCAGAAGTCGTCAGGATAGTTTTGGTCTAGGCCTGGCTCTAGCTAAATCCATTGTTAATAAACATATGGGTACAATCAAAGCTTACCAAGACCAAGAGACGATGACCTTTGAAGTTACCTTTAAATTGAAAAAGTAAGGAGAAGATGATGAAAGGTTGGCAAATCTTTTTGTTAAGAACAATCTATTACACACTGATTATTTTAGTCTTGATTTACTTGTTTAGTTATCTTGGACAGGGGCAAGGCAGTTTTATCTACAAAGAATTTTAGAAAAGGATGTGGTGTATGATTCAAAATATGATTCAACAAATCGAACATTGGGCTCAGGTGGATGGGGATTTTCCTGTTTATGACATACTGGGGAAGCGATATAGTTACAAGAACTTAAAGGAAGATTCGGATACCTTGGCCGCTTATCTTGATTCGCTGGGCTTGGTCGAAAAGTCTCCAGTTATGGTGTTTGGCAGCCACGAATATGAGATGTTAGTGAGTTTTCTCGCCCTATCTAAATCTGGCCACGCCTACATTCCTGTGGATGCCCATTCGGCTTTGGATCGGATTGAGGCGATTTTAGAAATCGCAGAGCCGAGTTTGATTATTTCTGTTGGTGATTTTCCCATTACAGGAAATGCTATACCAATGATTGATGATAAGCAGCTGTCAAATGTTTTATCTAAAAAGGTTGGATACGACATCACTCACGCTGTTCAAGGCGATGATAATTACTATATCATCTTCACTTCCGGAACGACAGGAAAGCCCAAAGGTGTGCAAATCTCGCATGATAATTTGCTGAGTTTCACCAATTGGATGATTGAATCGGATGATTTTTCGGTTCCTGAAAGACCTCAGATGTTGGCGCAACCACCCTATTCATTTGACTTGTCTGTCATGTATTGGGCTCCAACGTTAGCCAAAGGAGGAACTTTGTATGCATTACCAAAAGAATTGGTTCAGGATTTCAAGCGTCTTTTTAGTACGATAAATGAACTTCCAATAGGCGTTTGGACATCGACACCGTCATTTGTTGATATGGCTATGTTGTCCAAGGAATTTAGCGAAGAAACGCTTCCGCAGCTTAATCGTTTTTATTTCTGTGGGGAAGAACTGACCTTGAAAACAGCTCAGAAATTACAGGAGCGTTTTCCAAACGCTCGTATAATTAACTCTTATGGTCCTACAGAAGCAACGGTTGCTTTTTCAGCTATGACTGTTACGCCAGACTTACTATCGGGAATAGACCGACTTCCAATAGGATATGTCAAGTCAGATTCGCCAACCTTTATCATTGATGAGGTTGGAAATCAGCTACCAGCAGGAGAGCAGGGAGAAATCATCGTGACAGGTCCAGCTGTGTCAAAAGGTTATCTCAATAATCCTGAAAAGACGGAAGAAGCCTTTTTCACTTATAATGGACAACCTGCCTACCATACTGGCGATTTAGGTACTCTGTCTACCGATGGCCTCTTGCGTTATGGCGGTCGCCTTGATTTTCAGATTAAATTCAATGGTTACCGTATTGAGTTGGAAGATGTGGCACAAAATTTGAACAAGTCAACCTTAGTTGAATCAGCAGTCGCAGTACCACGCTATAATAAAGAACATAAGGTACAAAATCTCATCGCCTATGTGGTTTTAAAAGAGGGTTCAGCTCAGCTATTTGCCAAAGAAATAGATATTACAAAGGCTATCCGTGAAGAACTTAAGGACATCATGATGGACTATATGATGCCGACTAAGTTTATCTATCGTGAGAGTTTACCGCTAACGCCTAATGGGAAGGTGAACCTGAAAGGCCTCATTGAAGAGGTGAATCAGCGATGAATTTGCAACAGTTACCACACTTAGAAGTCTATGGCAATCCTTTGTATTTTATCTATCTTATTTTAGCTGTGTTGCCAATCTTTATCGGACTTTTTTATAAGAAACGCTTCCCCATCTATGAGACGCTGATTAGCTTGCTTTTCATTTTCCTGATGTTAACGGGAACAGACTTGTCACAACTCTTTTCTTTTGGCCTATATGTGGTTTGGCAGACGATTCTGGTGTTTGCTTATCGGAATTATCGAGCCAAAGCGAATCAGACTTGGATTTTCTTTCTTAGTGTGTTTCTGGCGATATTCCCATTGACTTTTGTCAAAGTGACACCTCTTTTGTTGGGAATGCAGAATGCTCATCAAGCAACACTCTTTAGTTTTCTTGGGATTTCTTATTTAACCTTTAAATCTGTAGGTATGCTCATGGAAATGCGTGATGGAGTGCTAACAGAATTTACTCTTTGGCAATTCTTGCGTTTCCTTCTCTTTTTACCGACCTTTTCAAGTGGACCGATTGACCGTTTTCGACGATTCAATGAGGATTATGAGAAGATTCCTGATAAGGCAGAACTTCTTGATATGTTGGAAAAGGCTGTGCATTATTTGATGCGAGGTTTCCTTTATAAATTTATCATCGCTTATGTGCTAGGTCAGGTTCTCCTCCCTCCCCTGCAAGAGATGGCTTTGTCAAGAGGAGGGACATTTAGTCTTTTAACGCTAAGTATCATGTATGTCTATGGCTTTAACTTATTTTTTGATTTTGCCGGATATACCTTATTTGCTCTAGCGATGTCGCAACTCATGGGTATAAAAAGCCCTGCTAACTTTGACCAACCTTTCAAGTCTCGTGATTTGAAAGAATTTTGGAATCGTTGGCACATGAGCCTGTCTTTTTGGTTTAGAGATTATGTTTTCATGAGACTGGTAAAGGTCCTGATGAAGAATAAAGTGTTTAAAAACAGAAATACGACTTCAAGCGTCGCTTATCTGATAAACATGCTTATCATGGGACTTTGGCATGGCTTAACTTGGTATTATATTGCCTACGGGCTCTTTCATGGGCTTGGTCTTATCATCAATGACTGGTGGTTGCGTAAGAAGAAAAGTATCAATAAAGAGAGAAAAGCAAAGGGACAGTCACCCCTGCCAGAAAACAGATGGACAGAAGCCCTGGGAATTATTATCACCTTTAACGTGGTCATGTTCTCATTTCTTCTGTTCTCAGGATTTTTGGATCAGCTCTGGTTTCCAAAATATTAGTACATCATTAAAAATAATAGGAGAATTTAAAAATGGATATTAAAACAGAATTACTAAGCATTATCGACGAACTTTTTATGGAGGACGTTTCTGACATCATGGACGAAGATCTTTATGATGCAGGGATTTTGGATAGCTTGGGGACAGTTGAACTGATTGTAAACTTAGAAGAACGTTTTGACATTGTCGTTCCTGTATCTGAATTAGGGCGTGAGGACTGGAACACTGCAAATAAAATCATTGCAGGAATAGAGGAACTCAGAAATGCTTAAACGCCTTTGGCAGATTTTGGGGCCAATTCTCTGTGCCTTTCTTCTTGCCAGTGCCCTTATCGGCTTCTTCCCAAGTCAAATCACCTATTCAAAGAGTGCTGAGAAGAAAGATGCAGTTGCTTTATCAACCTCACAATTTAAAAGTAGATATAAAAAGAATCGGGCCCTTTCGGACAACTCAATCAACTTTGTTCCTTTTTTTGGGTCTAGCGAGTGGTCACGTTTTGACATCATGCATCCATCTGTTTTAGCAGAAGCTTACAATAGATCTTACACCCCTTATCTTCTTGGACAAAGAGGAGCAGCGTCTTTAACTCACTTTTTTGGCAGTCAGGAAATAGCTGACGCTTTGAAAGGAAAGCAGGCTGTTTATTTCGTTTCTCCGCAATGGTTTGTAAAAGAGGGGACTAACGCGAATGCTTTTCAGAAGTACTTATCTACTGGGCAAATCGCTGAATTTTTAGCAACTAACAAGGGAACAGAGTACGATAGCTACGCTGCCAAGCGTTTATTAGAAATCTACCCCCAAGCTCCATTTCAAGCTATGCTGACAAAGGTGTCTGGTGGGGAAAACTTGAATGACTCAGAGAAGGCTAGCCTTGATTTTCAACGACAGATTTTGCTGAAAGAGGATAATTTCTTTGGTCGATTAGCTTTTGATACTGGAAATTACCAGAAGGTTCAAAAACAAGCCAAAAAATTACCTCAGGATTTTTCCTACGCGAGCTTGGAGAAATTGGCAATAAAAGATGGACGGAAGAAGACTAGCAACAATGAATTTGGCATTAAAAATCATTTTTATACAACTAGGATAGCTTCGCATAAAGAAAGATTGCGGGGAAGTCAAGTGGCCTTTGATTATAGAAAATCCCCAGAGTATCAAGATTTTCAACTCATGCTCCAGCAATTTGCGGAGAGTGAAACGAACGTCATATTTGTTATTCCACCAGTCAATGATAAGTGGGCCGCTTTTACGGGTTTGAATCAGGACATGTATCAGCAAGCAGTCGCTAAGATTAAGCACCAGTTAGAAAGTCAAGGATTTACCAATATCGCTGATTTTTCAAAAGATGGGGCTAAACCTTACTTCATGCAGGATACCATTCACATGGGCTGGATAGGTTGGCTAGAGATGGATAAGCAGATAAACCCTTTCTTAACCCAACAAGCAGAGGCGCCAACTTACAAGCTTAATTCTAGATTTTTGAGTCAGGACTGGGCAAATTACACAGGTAGCCTAGAAGAATTTAAGTAAGATTAGAGGAAGAAGAATGAAACTTATTCCCCTAAAGAAGGAGGATTATTCAGCCTTTATGAAAGCCTGTCAGGTTTCGTTCTCATTAGCCGTCCAAGAAGAAAAAGATATTTCAGATGAACTCATTCCACCCGATGAGGATTTGTTGGAGAGTTTGCATCATCCTGATGCCCAGTCTTTTTTCATTGAAGAAGCTGGAGAAATTATTGGAGAAGTCGTCGTTCAGATTGCAGCTAATTATCACAATCATTTGGATTTTTTCTACATGAATCCAGATATTATTGGAAAGGTTATGGGAGTAGGGTTTGGGAATTGATTGAAAAATCTTATCCTGAAACAATTATCTGGGAAACAACGACACCTTATTTTGAAAAACGCAACATTGCTTTTTACCTTAAGAAGTGTGGCTTTAAGATTGTCGACATCTTTGTCTTTGATGATGATGTAGATGAACTGATGTTTCAGTTTGAGAAAATCATGAAAAATAGACCAGAAATGGATGAATGAAATGAAAGATAGTGTTCAAGGTCTATCAGCTGACCAAGTTCAAAAACGAGTAGAAGCTGGTCAGACTAACGATTTTAAGACCAAAGCCAGTGATAGTAACTGGGAAATTTTTAGGCGAAATGTGTTTACTACTTTTAATGCATTAAACTTTCTAGTCTTTTTGGCTTTACTAGCAGTGCAGGCTTGGTCAAATCTCTTTTTCTTTGGAGTTATTATTCTCAATGCTGTTTCAGGAATGTTGACGGAATTGCGAGCTCGTCGTATGATTGACAAACTGAATCTCATGACCAAAGACCAGATTCAGGTGGTTCGTGACGGTCAGATTGTCTTGATTGACCCAGAGGATATTGTCTTAGATGATGTTCTCTTCTTATCTGCGGGGCAACAAGTGCCCAGTGATGCTCAGGTTATCAAGGGCTCGGCTGAGTTAAATGAAGCGATGCTAACAGGAGAGAGTGACCTTATTTTAAAAACTCAGGGTTCTGAATTACTGTCGGGGAGTTATCTGGTTAGTGGCCAGCTCTACGCGCGCGTGGTTCATGTCGGAGCAGCTAATTATTCCAACAAGTTGATGTTGGAAGCTAAAATCCACAAGCCGCTGGTCTCTCGCATCATGTATAACATGGATAAAATTGCCAATTTTACTGGTAAAATTATCATTCCTTTTGGTCTAGCACTCTTTTTGGAAGCCTACCTAATCAAACTTTTACCGCTGAAAGATTCTGTCGTTACCAGCTCAACAGCTCTACTTGGAATGTTACCAAAAGGAATTGCGCTTTTGACCATGACGAGTTTGCTGACGGCAGTTATTAAGCTGGGGATGAAAAATATTCTTGTTCAGGAGATGTATTCGGTAGAAACGCTGGCGCGTGTTGATGTGCTCTGCTTGGACAAGACGGGAACCATCACCCAAGGAAAAATGACAGTGGAAGAAGTTCAATCACTGTCGGATGAGTATTCCTTGGAAAAGATTCAAAAATTACTTGCCGCTTACAGTCAAGCTAGTACAGATAGCAATTCAACAGCGCAAGCCATTCGTACAGCTTTTGGAGAGCTAAAACACCCGTATCAAATCAGGGAAAGTATTCCATTTTCCAGTGATAGAAAATGGGGAGCAGTGACTGTTGATGATTTTGGAAGCCTATTTTTAGGGGCACCTGAAATGCTACTGACAGAAAATCCTACTTCAGTTAGTGAGGCTCAAAAACGTGGCTCCCGTGTACTGATTTTAGCTCAAAGTCTGGACAGGGTTGATGCTCAGTCAATGACTTTACCATGTCAGATACGTCCTCTAGCTTCTATCGAAATCACAGACCCTATTCGTGAAGATGCTAAGGAAACCTTGGAATACTTGCGGTCTCAGGATGTCATCTTAAAAATCATCTCTGGGGATAATCCAGTGACGGTATCGCATATTGCTAAGGAAGCAGGCTTTCTTGACTTTGAGAATTATGTGGATTGCTCAAAAATAAGGGATGATGAATTAGTAAAAATGGCTGAAGAAACAGCAATTTTTGGACGAGTATCTCCTCATCAGAAGAAATTATTGATTCAAACCTTGAAAGCCAATGGACATACCACAGCTATGACTGGGGATGGCGTCAATGACATTTTGGCTCTTCGTGAAGCCGATTGTTCGATTGTTATGGCTGAGGGCGATCCTGCGACCAAACAGATTGCCAATCTCGTTCTCTTAGATTCTGAATTTAAGGATATTCCAGAAATTATTTTTGAAGGACGACGGGTGGTCAACAATATCGCACACGTGGCACCGATTTTCCTCATAAAGACCATCTACTCTTTCCTTCTAGGGATTGTGTGTATTTTGAGTGTTGCTCTTGGTAAGGCACAGTATCTTCTTGTTTTTCCTTTTATTCAAGTGCAGATGACCTTGATAGGTCAGTTCGTGGAGGGCTTTCCACCTTTTGTTCTAACTTTTGAGAAAAATATCAGACCTGTAGAAAAGCACTTTCTCAGAAAATCTCTCATACTAGCCTTGCCAAATGCTCTCATGGTGGTTGTAAGCGTTCTGATTTTTCATCTAATGCAGGTCTATGGCGATTTGAGTGTGGAAGATATGCTGACCCTATCCTATTATGTTCTAGGTTCGGCAGGAGTTCTAGCTGTTATTCGTGCCTGCCTTCCACTGACTAAATCTCGAATGGCCTTAATCCTTTACTCGGTTTTTGGATTTTTCATCAGCTCACATATCTTACATCAAACAGTTGAAATCAACCGATTGACTAGCCACACATTAACGATTTATGTCGTTCTCATGAGCATTTTTATCCCTATCTTCTTCTGGTTCAGTCATTGGCAAGAGCGTCAGCATTTCTAAGTTGATGTTTTGATACCTCTAAATGTATTTTCTTTATGAAAAATCAGGGGAGCTACTTGCAAATTACTGAAAAAATTAGAGAGCCCTTGCTAAGAGTTTCATCTTAGTGAGGGCTTTGTGGTAGATGCTTTATTGATTCTCCAATGGAGTATAATCTCATCCACTTTACTGATAGGTAATCCAAATGATGAGATAAGGCGTGACACTAAAATGTGACCTTAAAAATTTAACGTCAGTTCAGCCTAGAAAGTGGTTTATATTGTCATTTTTCGCATAAAAGCACGCCCAGTTTCTTTTATCACAAGTCACATAATCACTCTAATCCGAGAAACTCATCTTCTGGTTGTTTGACAATGATTTTGTGTTATTGTTAGAAAGTTTGAAAAAAATGTTTTATAATGGGTTGGTATGAAAAGTAACTATCGGCGTCGTACCAGTCGGCGACAAAAAAGACAAAAAACCACAAAGCATCTTCGTTATCGTTCGGGAAATACCATAAGAGCTAACAGAAGAAAGACTAATCACTCTTTTGTCCTTACTGGAAAGAAAATTTTGGAACAGTCACCACTTGTTTTTTTGAAGGAGAGCAAGTTTTTTGGGGGAGCTCTTTCTTTACTTGCGACTCTGACCTTAATTTGGGTAGTCAGCACCGCTTTTCCCAAAAAAGAAAGGCAGGAAGTCAATCAAACAACAAGGACAAGTAAGGGACAGGAAGATAGACTTCCTAGAACTTCGGGTGAAACTAGGTCGGAAGTTGAGAAAGCTGAGGCTAAGCCGTGGGTAAAGAGTCAGGAAGCAAAAGAAGCGGCTATGTCTGAGGACTTAGCTTATATGTCATCTTTGGGGCTTTACTATGATTATGCCCATCTGAGTTTGGAGGATACCGTCAAGGCGTTTTTGGCTGAGCAGGGTTTGGAGGTGTCTCAGGTAGCTTTTTCTTATAAAAACTTAGTGACGAATGAAGCATTTTCCATGAATGACACCCAGCCTATGACGGCTGGCTCGACTTATAAGTTACCGCTTGCTATGCTCATCATTGATGAGGTGGAGGCTGGTCACATTGATATGACTGAGGAAGTGAATTACACAACTATTGGAAATATCACCGATGCTCCAGACTATCCTCTGTATTTGGCTGGTTTTGGTGAGACCATGAATTGGACTCAGATTTTGGACAATGCTTTGATTCATTCTGAAAATACACCTGCCTATATCATGGCAGACCGTTTGGGTGGTTTTCATGTGGCCTACCAGCGTATTGCTAAATTTGGTCAATCAAAAGGGGCTGTTAAAACCATTGACTACGATGGCGGCAATAAGACCACCAGCAATTATTACATCCAAGTGCTTGATTATCTTTGGAAAAATAAGGACAAGTACGCTCCCATCATTGACCGCCTAGATGCCTCTTTCACCAATCAATGGTACGAACAGTATGTTAATTGGGTTAGGGTTTCTCAAAAACCAGGCTATTCTCAGGAGGCTTTGAATGTCAATGCGATTGTTGAGGAGGAGACCCCATATATCATCTCACTTTACACAGCAGGCTTTGGTGGAAGTAATGAATTTACTACGGAAATCAATGGCTACGGCTACTATCAAGTGACTTGCTTGGCCTATGTCATCAATGAATGGCATAGGGTCAACATGAATCCAGCTAAGGAAGCACTAGCCCCAGAAACAAGCACCGAAAGTGGCTACACAGAGAACTAGGTCTAACCTAGTTTTTTCATTTGAAGCTCTGCCTTTACCTTGAAAAATAGGTCTATAAAAGGTAAAATATATGGGATAGAATTGATAGAATGGACTTGTTGTGACATGAAACAGATCACAGATTTTGAAAATAAAAAAGTATTGGTATTGGGATTGGCACGTTCTGGTGAAGCTGCGGCTCGCCTGCTTGCTAGGCTGGGAGCTATTGTGACCGTTAATGACGGTAAACCTTTTGATGAAAACCCATCAGCCCAAGCACTTCTTGAGGAGGGCATTAAGGTCGTTTGCGGTAGTCATCCCCTTGAGCTTTTGGATGAACGTTTTGAACTTATGGTCAAAAATCCAGGGATTCGCTACGACAATCCCATGGTAGCTCGTGCTCTTGAGAAGGGAATTCCGGTCTGGACAGAGGTTGAGCTAGCCTATTTGATTTCTGAGGCGCCCATTATTGGTATCACAGGCTCAAACGGCAAGACGACAACCACAACTATGATTGCGGATGTTTTTAATCACGCAGGCAAGTCAGGACTTCTGTCTGGCAATATTGGTTTTCCAGCCTCTGAGGTGGCTGTCAATGCAACAGCTGATGATACCCTCATCATGGAACTTTCTTCCTTCCAGCTTATGGGAGTGGAAACTTTCCGTCCTCATATTGCGGTCATTACCAATCTCATGCCGACCCATATTGATTACCACGGGGATTTTGAGGGGTATGTTGAAGCCAAATGGAACATGCAAAATCATATGACAGAAGAGGATTTTGTTGTTCTGAACTTTAACCAAGACTTGGCAAAAGAGCTGGCGCAACGAACCCAAGCGACAGTCATTCCATTTTCAACCAGTGAAAAAGTGGACGGAGCCTACCTAGAAGAGGGAACCCTCTACTTTAAAGGTGAGGCGGTTATGTTAGCATCAGAAATCGGTGTGCCGGGTTCTCACAATGTAGAAAATGCCCTTGCCACGATTTCTGTTGCCAAATTGTCAGGTATTTCAAATGACATCATCAAGGAAACCTTGTCCTCATTTGGTGGGGTTAAACATCGTCTCCAATTTGTAGGAGAAGTTAATGGGATTAAATTCTACAACGACTCAAAATCAACCAACATTTTAGCGACCCAAAAAGCTCTATCAGGTTTTGATAATGCTAAAACGATTCTAATTGCTGGTGGGCTTGATCGTGGCAATGAGTTTGATGAACTTGTGCCAGATATTACTGGCCTCAAACTCATGGTCATCTTAGGAGAGTCGGCGCCACGTGTTAAGCGGGCAGCGGATAAGGCTGGTGTAGCGACACTTGTTGCTAAAGATGTAGCTGAGGCAACCCGAATTGCTTATGAAAATGCAGAAGCGGGTGAAGTTGTTCTCCTCAGCCCAGCCAATGCCAGCTGGGACATGTACAAAAGTTTTGAAGTGCGTGGTGATGAATTTATTACCAGCTTTGAAGCATTGAAGGGATAAATCATGACCAAGAAAAAAATTGTATTTACCGGTGGTGGAACTGTAGGCCATGTGACCCTTAACTTGATTCTCATTCCAAAATTTCTCACAGATGGCTGGGAAGTTCATTATATCGGTGATAAAAATGGGATTGAGCACAAGGAAATTGATAAGTCAGGGCTTGATGTGACTTTCCACTCTATCGCGACAGGGAAGCTCCGCCGTTATTTCTCATGGCAAAATATGTTAGACGTCTTCAAAGTGGCTTGGGGAGTCCTTCAGTCTTTTGTTATTTTGGCAAAGCTCCGCCCGCAGGCACTCTTTTCAAAAGGAGGCTTTGTGTCGGTACCACCTGTTATTGCAGCAAAAGGCTTGCGCGTGCCAGTTTTCATTCACGAATCAGATTTGTCTATGGGTTTGGCCAATAAAATTGCCTATAAGTTTGCCACCACCATGTACACTACTTTTGAGCAGTCGGATGGCTTAACCAAAACTAAGCATATCGGTGCCATTACAAAAGTCGGCAGTCCCAAATCCTATAACCATCATCAGATAGACGCTATCAAGGCACAATTTGACGCTGATAAGACGACACTTCTCTTTATCGGAGGATCGGCTGGTGCCAAGGTTTTCAATGATTTTATCAGCAATCACGACCTGACAACTGACTTTAATATCATCAATATTTCAGGCGATGAAAGTCTTAATACTTTGGAGAAAAATCTCTACCGCATCAACTATGTGACCGACCTTTATCAGCCTCTTATGGATCTGGCTGACGTGGTGGTGACCCGTGGAGGTTCTAATACCATTTTTGAGTTGGTCGCTATGCAAAAGCTCCATCTGATTGTCCCGCTTGGTAAAGAAGCCTCTCGTGGAGACCAGTTGGAAAACGCCGCTTATTTTAAGGAAAAAGGCTATGCTGAGCAATTGCTTGAGCCTGACCTTTCTGAGAAGACCCTAAAAGAAAAAGTAGCTCTGCTATTGTCCCAAAAAGAAAAGTACCAAGAGACAATGAAAAACTCGCAGGAAATCACGTCACCGGATGCTTTCTATCAGCTCTTAAGTGACGCCATCAAAGGAAAGTAAATGACCAAGAAAAAAGACAAGAAAGAGCCTGTAAAGGTGATTGAAAAATCCGAGTGGCAGAAGCGTCATGAGGAATTTGTAGCCAGACGGGTAGCTAAAAAAGCTGAGGAAGAAAAGCGGCTTGCTGAAGAGAGAGAAAAAGCTGAAGCAGAAGTTGAAGCTGAATCCGCAGAAACTCAAGAGGGATTAGAAAAAGATGAGAAGCCAGAAGCGGATGATAGGGAAGAAACTTCTGAGCTAGATGAATCAGAGAAAGTGAACCAGTCAGACGAAGCTGATAAAAGTTCGGAAGGAGACGATGAAGTCACCCAGGCTGAACCTGAAAAAGAGGGGAATACGCTCAGCAGTAAGGAAGAAAAAACTGATAAAAAAGAGCTGAAAGCGCAGGCTAAGGCTGAAAAAAAAGCCAAAAGTCTGGAGAAAAAACGCCTTGGACGTCCGATGCGCATTGCTAGGCTAAAAGTAGCATCCATCATCTTTGTAGCACTGGTAACCCTAGTCTTATCCGGTTTTATCTTGACTCCTTTTAGCAAGGAGAAAAAACTAACGGTGACTGGTTTAACAAACACCGATGAGAGCACTGTGCTGATCGCTACGGGTATTAAAAAGTCTGATTATATTACCAGTGTTTTCCTCAACATGAGGGACTACGAGAAAGCCATTATTGCAGCTGATCCCTGGGTGAAGAGTGCCAAAATGACCTATCACTTTCCCAACACATTTGAGATTGCTGTTACCGAAAACCGGATTATCGCTTACGCGCAGACTAAATCTGGCTACCAGCCTGTTCTTGAAAATGGTGTTCGCATGCCTCTTGTTTCGGAAGCCAAATTACCAGCTTCCTTTTTAACGGTTAATTTGACGGATGAAAAAGCGGTGCAGTCTTTGGTTACCAAGCTAGCAAAATTAGATCAGAAATTGGTTTCAAGTATTCAGGTCGTAAATCCAATCAAGAATGCAGCTACTGAGGATCTAATTGCTTTGGAGGTCAAAGAGGGGCATATTATTCGAGTGCCCTTATCGCAAATTGAAGTCAAGTTACCATTTTACAGTAAAATAGTAAGTAATTTAACTGAACCAAGTATCATTGATATGGAAGTCGGCATTTACACCACTACCGCCACCATTGAGGACGTTATGGCTCAGGAAAAAGCAGAGCGAGAAGAAGCTAAGAAAAAGGCAGAAGAAGAGGCTAAAAAAGCGGACTCTACCTCAGAAAATTCTGACCCGACAAGTGAAAGTAGCCAAAGCAATTCAGACGAAACCGAAACGACCGAAATCAGTGAATCAACTGAAACAGGAACCACTGAGGAAACAAGTACAGCAAGTTCAAGTGAATGAAGTCAAGCTCCCTTTTGGGAGTTTTTTTCATAAATTTTTGACTTCAAAATCTAAAAGCGCTATAATTTTAGTGAAATGAGGTGATAATATGAAACGCTTGTATGCTTTTATCACAATACTTCTGCTAAGCACAATCATTGTGGTTGCGAGTATTTACACTTTGAAATCATCAAGATTCGAACAGAGTGTCGAAAAAGCGAGTCGAACGGAAACGACTTTTGACAGCAAATCGATTCTTCAAGAGGAAAGCACTGTTTCCGAGATAGGAAATACAAGTTACAAAGAAAATTCAAGTGAGGCAACAACTTTTTCTGAATCAGAAAATGCTCCAGAAATCGGTAGACAGATTGTACGCTTAGAAGTACCTCAACAAGTTCAAAGGGCTTGGAATACTTGCTCCCCAACAACGGTCAGCATGCTCCTAGCTTATAAAGGGATAGACGTCAGTCAGGAGACTTTAGCAGTGGAGATGGGAACGGACGAGACTTTTGGCACTCACAATGCTAATGCTATAGCTGTTCTAAATCAGTACCTTTTTGGCTATGCAACTCCATCAGCTAATCAGGCAGGTTACCGTTTGGAGACAGTGACCAACCCAGAAACAGACAAGTCGCTCTTTAAAGAACGTCTCAGAAAAAACATAGCGGACGGTTATCCTATGTATTACACAATAGAGCTTTCCACCCTCTCCACTGAGAAATGGGGTGAGCACAATGTCTTGGGGGTCGGTTACCAGTTGAATGCGGAAGGGACAGACATCGAGTCAGTCTATTATTTAGACCCCTCTTACGTTAGTCAGGATCCTGTTTATGGAGGATTAAAAAAGGTAACTGTGGAGGAATTGCTCTATTCAACCAGTGTTTGTGTAGAACCCAACTATGCCTGGTAGGATATTGGAGTAGGGGAAATTACCTCTTATGGGATAAAACTGTTATCAGATCCAACTAAAAAGGTCTGAGATTAAGTTTTCAACTTGATTTTAGACCTTTTTACTATGGCTTCAAGCCAGTTTTTCTCAACGAAAAAAAAACTACCAACCTAGCTGGTGACAGATGGAGCTTTGAGTGTTTATTTCTTTTTCTTAGATATAGTCAACAAAAACAAAAGCACTAGATTGGTGCAACATCTAACATTGCCAGATTCACTAGAATTTTCAAATCACTCGAATAGGATTTATGGATGAGAAAATCTAGGTACATATAAAGCACCTCAGAAAAGTATCGCAATCAGGCAATACTTTTCTGAGGTGCTTTTGTCTTGCATAGATGTTATAAAACCGTGGCCATAATAGTGTGACGTATGATGATGTGACTATAATCTGGTACTCTTGTATCTCGTTTTTTATTCTAGTAGCAATGAAAGGGGAGTCTCTTAAAGATTTTTTCGTTTTTTGGCTTTTGTGCTTAGGCTAATGTCAGTCTGTCCTAGCTGATTAAGGAGAAATTGAGTGAGGAGAAAGTCATCTGTAGCAACCTTTAAATCAATTTCATAGTTAAGAAGGAGCTCACTCCCTTGGTTATTACTTTTAATTGAAATCAATTCGAAAGCTGAGCAGTATTTATTTAGTGCTGTCTGTAGTTGTTCTTCAATAGACTCGGTCTTATGGACTGTCAGAGTTAAGTGACGACGAGTTTGTATCTGTTTTTTGCTCTGCCCTTTTTCCAAGAGAAACCAAATGCCTAAGATGAGAGCTGTAAAGAGAATGGCTAGGAGAAGAAAGCCAGTACCTGCTGCTAATCCGATAATCATCGAGAGAAAAATCGCCAAGAGCTCACGGGAACCACTGGTTGCAGAGCGAAAGCGGATGAGTGAAAAAGTTCCGGCTACGGCGATGCTGGTCCCCAAACTTCCATTGACTAGAAAGATAATGATGGTCATGAGACCAGGCAGAAGGGTCAGTGTAGTGACAAATTCTTTGGTATAGAGGGTACGGTACTTGTAGACAGAAGATAGGGCAAAGCCTAGTAGTAAACTGATTGCCAGAGCCAGAAAAAGTAATCCGGGATTTACGGTTGAAGTATTTGAATTAAAGATACTATCGAAGAGGTTCATCTTAAACACCTACTTTCTCATTTAGGATGGCAGGTCGTGGTTGGTAGTCTAAACCTTCTGAGCGGTGATAAGCGCAAGCATATTTTGAAAATTTTATCTGGATTAAGCCGTGCTTGTCTAGAATTTCTTGTAACCAATTAGGTTTGTCCTTACTTGCTTTTATTTCCATGATGATGTGGTCTGTATCTAGGAGAGCTTTCCCTGAATTTCCAGAAGTCAAGTCTACATGATTGTCACGATAGCGAAGATTTTTATCAAAAGTCACTCGTACCTTATCTTCAGCGCCTTTTTTCTGCTTGAGAGAGTAGCGTTCATAGTAGATGAAGATGCGAGGACTCAGTCCCTCGTAGCGGTCGCGTAAATCATAGATTTCTTGTACGAGGTGATGGTCAGTTATGCTCTTATCGCTTCGTCCATGGACAAGGAGTTGATTGATAAGAGGAGGTGTCGAAACGAGCCGAAGCTTGTGACCGACTCCTTCCAAATCCTTCTGTTTGATTTCCAAAAAGGCTTGGCTAGCGGAAGTCGGTTTCTGAGCATAGCAGCGCATTCGAATCTTTTCTCGCTTATTTCGACCAGCTAAAGCATCTTTGATAACCTCAAAGTCAGGGGTATCGAAATAGATGTTACTAATAGTAGAATTTGGGAAATCGTCTTCGGTCAAATAGGCTTTCAAATCCTCTAAAAGAGGCTTTAAGTGTTTTGTTGGTACCAAATATTTAGTTTCTACGCGTTTGAAACGTGTTGTGATGTGTTGAGTCATGTTGTTCTCCTTACTGATTATGATGATGATAACTATAAAGAAGAAAACTAAAAGTTTTTTTAAAAATAGCAGAGCTGAAAATCTGTTAAGCTTTCTTTATGAAAACTTTCAGATTGTTTTTAGGTTGGCTGATTAAACTGATACCAATCAAAAGAAATGAGGAGATCATCATGACATTTATTAAATCTAAAAAAATATTACTGACCAGTTTCGCTACCCTTGCTCTTTTAGCAGGTTGTTCGACAAGTCAGGCCACAAGTAGTACAGCCACAACTTCGACAGCCACAAGGTCGGAAACTTCAACGACTCAGTCCAGTTCAAAGCAAACAGATTACTTTAGTGAAAAGGACTATCAGACTACTTATGATGACAATACCGCTTCAAAAGTTAAACTATCAGGCTCGACAGCTACGGTCTCAGGTGATGGTGTATCTGTTTCGGGTTCAACAGTGACAATTTCGTCAGCAGGAACTTACGTTATCTCAGGTCAATCCGAGGGGGTTCAGATTCAAATTACAGCAGGTGAGAGTGACGATGTTCATTTGATTTTAAATGGGGTTACAATGACCAATAGCAGTGCAGCGATTTCTGCAACTACAGCGAATCATGTTTATCTAATTCTGGCAGATGGAACAACCAATAGTCTAGCGGATTCAAGCTCAAATACAGATGAAGATGCTGATGCAGCGCTTTTCTCAAAAGTTGACTTAACCATTAATGGCTCAGGGACATTAAAAGTTGAAGGGAAGACCAATAATGCCATTAAAGTCAATGATACACTCCACATCACAGGTGGAACTTATCAGATTACCTCGACAGGGGATGCTTTCAATGTCAATGATGAGCTCAATATTGCAGGAACAAAAATGACTATTGAGGCGGGAGAAGATGCTATCAAAGTTGATAATGATGAAGATTTGACTGTTGGAAATATGTATTTAGCCGATAATGAGATAACGATTTCGGCAGGTGATGACGGAATTCATGCTTCAGGAAATCTAGTCATCGACAGTGGAACTTATAAGGTGACAAATTCTACTGAGGGTATTGAAGGAAAATCTATCACCATTAATGATGGAACGATTGATGTTTATGCAACTGATGACGGTGTTAATGCAGCTAATGCTAACGCTTCCTCTAATGAGATTTTCTTTAATATGAATGGTGGTAATCTCACGGTCGAAGTCGGTCAGGGAGATACGGATGCTATTGACGCAAACGGTGATATCAATGTGACAGGAGGCAAGATTGAACTTGTTGGAAATTCAGGCTTTGACTATGATGGTACAGCAACTTTCACAGGCGGAACGATTATCATAAATGGTCAAGAACAAACTCAAATTGCCAATAGTATGATGGGTGGCGGTCAAGTAGGTCCTGGTCAAGGAGGTCCAACTCAAGGTGGCAGAGGTTTCTAAGAGTGTAAAAGCAACAATTCATCGCTAAACAGAGCCAGAAAGAAATAAATTCCGAACGTTAGATAACAAAAAGAGTTGTAACATGTGTTTTTATATCTTATCTGTTATAATGAAGTTATCAAACTAACGAGGTGACTCATGAAATCTGATATTGAAATTGCTCAAAGTGTCCAACTCAAGCCAATTACTGAAGTTGTTGAGAAAGTTGGCATTGACTTTGATGATCTTGAACTCTATGGAAAATACAAGGCAAAATTGTCCTTCGACAAAATTCAAACAGTTCAGGAAAATGAACCTGGAAAATTGGTGTTGGTAACAGCCATCAACCCAACACCAGCAGGTGAAGGGAAGTCAACCATGTCCATTGGTCTAGCAGATGCGCTGAACAAAATTGGTAAGAAAACCATGATTGCCCTGCGCGAGCCTTCACTTGGTCCGGTTATGGGCATCAAAGGTGGAGCAGCTGGTGGTGGTTACGCTCAGGTACTTCCTATGGAGGACATCAACCTTCACTTCACGGGAGATATGCACGCCATTACCACAGCCAATAATGCCCTGTCAGCTTTACTCGACAACCATCTCCAGCAAGGAAATGAGCTTGGAATTGATCCTCGTCGAATCATTTGGAAACGTGTGGTGGATCTTAATGACCGTGCCCTCCGTCAGGTGATTGTGGGGCTTGGAAGTCCAGTCAACGGCGTGCCGCGTGAAGACGGCTTTGACATTACTGTTGCCTCTGAAATCATGGCTATCCTTTGTTTGGCGACTGACCTTAAAGACTTGAAAGAGCGTTTGGCTAATATTGTCGTGGCCTACACCTACGACCGTAAGCCAGTCTATGTCCGCGACCTCAAGATTGAAGGGGCGCTGACCCTTATTCTGAAAGATGCCATCAAGCCAAACTTGGTGCAAACCATCTACGGTACGCCAGCTCTGGTACACGGTGGACCTTTTGCCAATATTGCTCATGGCTGTAACTCAGTTCTAGCGACCACAACAGCACTGCGTTTGGCAGATTATACAATCACGGAAGCAGGCTTTGGTGCAGATTTGGGTGCAGAAAAATTCCTTGATATCAAGACACCAAACCTTCCGAAATCGCCTGACGCTGTCGTTATTGTAGCCACTCTTCGAGCTCTCAAAATGCATGGAGGCGTTGCGAAGGCCGACCTTAATCAGGAAAATGTCCAAGCAGTACGTAGCGGCTTTGCCAACCTTAAGCGCCATGTGGAAAATATCCGCAAGTTTGGGATTCCAGCAGTTGTAGCAATTAACGAATTTGTGGCGGACACTGAAGCTGAGATTGCAGTTCTAAAAGAACTCTGTGCACAGATTGATGTGCCAGTCGAACTGGCTAGCGTCTGGGCCAATGGTGCTGATGGCGGTGTGGACTTGGCTCGTGCGGTAGTCTCTGCTGTGGAAAATGGCGGAGCAGACTATAAGCGCCTCTATTCAGACCAAGATAGCTTGGAAGATAAAATCACTAAAATCGTGACGGAAATCTACGGTGGACGTGCTGTTCAGTTCGGACCAAAAGCGAAAAACCAGCTTAAACAATTTGCGGAATTCGGCTGGGATAAATTGCCAGTCTGCATGGCTAAAACACAATACTCTTTCTCAGACAACCAATTCTTGCTGGGAGCGCCTGAAGATTTTGACATTACTATTCGTGAATTTGTTCCAAAAACAGGAGCGGGCTTTATCGTTGCTCTAACAGGAGATGTCATGACCATGCCAGGTCTGCCAAAAACTCCAGCTGCTCTTAATATGGATGTGCTTGAAGATGGTACAGCGGTAGGTCTGTTTTAAGTCCTAAATCTTAATTTCTAAGAACTCTAAAAGCCAACCTTTGTTGGCTTTTTTTGCCTACTTATTACTTATATTGTAAATTCAAGATACAAAAACTCTCCTAGATAACTAGGAGAGCGAAGGAGGTGAGCTAGTTAATTGACTTGCCTTCTTTTATCAGCTCTGCTATTTTGCCAAAACCGTCCAAGGAAAAGAAAGAGGTAGGCAACCAAAAGGTAGATGAGGGTAAAATAGCTGAGCCAATCTCCGTGCATGAAGCCAAAGAAGATTTGGAAGAAGAGGCTTAGGATGATAGGAACTAAATAGCCTTTTTTGTCCCAGTAGCCGACTGCAAGACCTACAATAGCAAAGATACCACTATTTGCTCCATAGAGAAGGAGCGGAGCTTCAGCCTGAAGGTTGTAAGGGTAGGCGTTGTTGGTACAAAGAGCGAGGAAGTAGATGGCAAGGCAAATCAGAATTGGAAGCGATGGATGCCTAATCCAACTTTTTTGGTGCATAAGACCGCCAACAAGGCTCCCCACTATTGCGGGGACAAAAGTTAAGATGGCAATAAGTAAGGGAAGTTCGTAATCAACGTAGTCAAATAGGCCGTAGATATGATGTAAGACTTGGCTCAGTAAAAGATCAGTAAGGGCACAGAAGATTGGTAAAAAGATTGGATAGTAGAAATTCCAGCCTTTACGATGGCTGATGATAAGGGTGCTTGAGAAACTAATCAGGGGTAGCACTAGATAGAGAAAATACATGAAAGCAATCCCTATAGCTGTTACAAAAGGAATCGCAATCAGACTTGCGACGATACTGACAATCAAGGCAAGAATTAGAGAGAATTTCCATTTTGTCATTGATATTCACCCCCGAAATAAAGCGTTTTCCTAGTTTAATTATAGCTTTTTGCCTCAACTTTTACAAATGAAATCATAAAAACGGAGACCTAAATCTCCGTTTTGTCTACTTATCTTTCTCCGTCGTACTGGTGCTTTGACTGGTTTCACTGCCAGAAACTTGAGGATTGAGCGCCGAGTAGCTAGGAGCAATATAGCGGTCAACCGTTGTCTTATTACCGTTTTGGCTATAAATACTGGTTGAAGCTGTTCCTAGCTTTTTCTCAATGTCCGTCAAGTTATCCAGACTATTGGTGTAAGAAAAATTATTAGCATCCACAACCTTTAAGCCGTTAGTCTTGTCAAAGCGGAGCAGGTCTCCAGTTTGGACATTATCACTCATCTGGAGCTGGAGGGCAGCTGAAGTTTTAATATTTTCCAGTTCAGCTGAGGTCGTTTCATCTGGATTAGTAATTTCAAGTCCGCTGACCGTGTCATAAATCCGCCCATTATAAGACGTGTAACGTGGGGTAATGTAACTTCCAGCTGTTCTTAGAGCGACGATTTGTTTATTTTCAGCTGACAGCAGGTCTTGCCCAACTTGGGTATAGTTTTTAGTATCAATACCAAGCACATGAAGCAAGGTCGGCAGCCCATCAATTTCACCACCGTAGGTATCACTGATAAACCCTTTAGTCATTCCTGGAACATGAATCATGTAAGGGACTCGCTGTAGCATGGCATTATCATATTGACTCCAGGTCTCTGTATCTTTGTCCAGAAGAGGTGCTAACTCAGGATTACGTGAGTTAGAAATCCCGTAATGATCTCCGTAGAGGACAATGATAGAGTTGTCATAAATTCCTGTATCTTTCAGATATTGGAAGAAGGCTTTTATGGATGTGTCCAGATAATTTGCTGTTGCAAAGTAACCGTTGATGGTTTCGTCATTGGTTTGTGCCAGAGGGAAACCTTGTTCTTCGCTGTTGCCAGCCAAGCTATTGTAAGGATAGTGGTTGGTAACAGTGATAAATTTGGTATAAAATGGCTGTTGCATGTGCTCCAAATACTGAATGGAGTCAGCAAACATGGTTTTATCATTGAGTCCGTATTGGAAAGAGTTACTGGAAGTCTGCTCAGAGAAGTAGGAGGCATCAAAGAAATAATTGTAGCCCCATTGCTTGTAAGCATTGTTTCGATTCCAGAAAGAGCCAACATTTCCGTGAAAAACGGCGCTAGTGTAGTTGCCGTTCTGAGCTAGAATAGTCGGTGCAGCAAACTGAGTGTTCTCCCCGCCATAGTTAACCATGAAAGAGCCGTTTGCGAGTCCAAAGAGTCCTGTTTCCATCATGGTTTCAGCATCAGAAGTTTTCCCAGCCTTAACTTGGTTAAAGAAGTTTGAAAAGGCAAAGGTTTCTTTTGAATGGTAGAGAGAGTTGATAAATGGGGTGACTTCGTACTCTTTACCATCAACCTTCAATTTGTAGTCAATCAAAAATTGTTGGAAAGACTCCAAGTGGAGAACGATGACGTTGCGCCCCTTACCAATACCGAAGTAATTTTGATTCGGGCTGGCATAGTGGGTGCTGAGGTAGTCTTTGACCGTGGCAAGGTCATCAGGGCTAGCGCTGTCACGCTCCTTTTGTGCCTGAATGGCTTGGTTGGTTGAATAAATACTAAAGGTGGGAAGTCCCAAAGCTCGTACGACGTAAGTATTGGAAAAGCCCCGGGTCAAGAGCTCTGGTCTATCCAGCTCAGCCATGAAAAGGTTGATGGAAAAAGCCAATACAGAGAGGGCAGTAACAGCAAAACTTGCTCGTTTGTGAAAAGGACGATCATCTGTGGTGATTTTCTTTTTCAAAAAAAGAATGGCAATCAAGAGATAATCCAATAGGTAGATAAAATCCCAAAGTTGCAGAGAATCAAGCACAGTCTTCCCGAGTCCTTCTGAGGTTTTTCGACTGGCCATAGCAGAGCTAAAAGTGATAAAGTCTGCAAATTCACGGTAGTAGATAATATTAGCAAAGAGCAGAATAGTCAGTAATATGGAGATAGTCCATGCTGCTATGTAAAAGGGCTTTTTGCGCTTGATGTAAAGAGCTAGACCGATTAGCAAAAGACCTATAGGAATAGGGTTAATGACTACCAAAATCAAACGGAGATAGTACTGGACAGGGTGCTCCACAGAGGCCAAGTCTAGATTAAAAGCCATAAAATAGGCCCAGATGGTCTTGAGGGTGTAGCCCAGCAAAAGGAGCAAGACAAAGCCCAATCGAGTCGAGATCACATCTAAAAAAGTGTCTTTAAATCTTTTCAAAGTGCCTTCCTCATTCATAGAAATAGTATGGCTTTATTATAACACAAAACAAAAATCAAGAGTAATCTAAACCTACTGTGGCTAAGTGATTGAATTTTTGCTATAATACTTTTATGACTAAACTTACTATGGGTGAATTGGCTGAAAAACGCCTGAAATCAGGGATTCAGCTACTTGATGGTAGAGATTTTCCAAATCAAACTTTTGAAACTGGCTTGGTGTCCTTGTCAGATAAAAAGGGAAGGTTTTTGGGTACGGCCTATCTAGCGCCTCAAAACAAGGGGATTGGCTGGGTCTTATCTAGAAAATCTCTCGAATTGACAGAGGATTATTTTATTAGCCTCTTGAAAAAGGCAAAGGACAAGCGCCAGCAGTTTCAGCAGTCGGAACTGACTACAGCCTACCGTCTCTTTAATCAGGATGGAGACAACCTTGGTGGTCTTACCATTGACCGCTATGGAGACTTCGCCCTCTTTTCCTGGTACAACACCTACATTTACAGCCAGAAAGAGCTGATTGTTTCCGCTTTTCAAAAGGTTTTTCCAGAGCTTCTTGGTGCCTATGAGAAGGTGCGTTTTAAAAGTGACTTGCCAGAATCTGGTCACCTCTATGGGCAGGAAGCGCCTGAAACTTTTGAGGTTTTGGAAAATGGCGTCCGCTACTGCATTTTTCTGAATGACGGGCTGATGACGGGGATTTTCTTAGATCAACATGAGGTCAGAGGAAGTCTGGTGGATGGTCTAGCCCTGGGCAAGACCTTGCTCAACATGTTTTCCTATACCGCGGCTTTTTCTGTGGCTGCAGCTATGGGCGGAGCGGTAGCAACAATCTCTGTTGACTTGGCCAAACGGTCTCGTGAATTATCACAGGCCCACTTTGAAGCCAACGGACTTGACCTGACTAGCCACAAGTTTGTGGTGATGGACGTTTTTGACTATTTCAAATACGCCAAGCGCCATGGTCTGAAGTTCGATGTCATTGTCATTGATCCACCGTCCTTTGCTCGAAATAAAAAGCAAACCTTCTCTGTGCTGAAAGATTACCATAAATTGATTGCGCAGGCTTTGGAGATTTTAAGTCCAAATGGGACTATCATCGCCTCAACCAACGCGTCAAATATGACCGCTCAGCAATTTAAAAAACAAATCCAAAAAGGTCTTGGAAAAATCAGATACCAATTCACTGACTTAAAGCAGTTGCCGAGTGATTTCACCGTCAACAAAAATGATGAAAGCAGTAATTACTTGAAAGTATTTACAATAAAGGTAAACCAATGAAGATAGTCGTTCCAGTAATGCCAAGGAGCTTGGAAGAAGCTCAAAATATTGATGTGACTAAGTATGACTTAGCAGATATTATCGAATGGCGAGCTGATTTTTTGCCAAAATCAGACGTTTTGACTGTTGCGCCAGCTATTTTTGAAAAATTCCTTGGGCGTGAAGTCCTGTTCACCCTGCGCACGACTCGTGAAGGTGGTAATATTGAGCTGACTGATGAGGAATATGTGGGGCTGATTAAGGAAGTTAACGCCATCTATCAGCCAGACTACATTGATTTTGAGTATTTCTCACACATGGATATTTTCAAGGAGATGCTAGACTTTTCAAATCTCGTTCTGTCCTATCATAATTTTGAAGAAACGCCAGGCAATATCATGGAGGCTTTCTCAGAATTGACAGCCTTATCTCCACGCGTTGTCAAGATTGCAGTCATGCCCAAAACTCATCAGGATGTCCTTGATTTAATGAACTTTACCCGTGGTTTTAAAACTCTCAATCCCGAGCAATCTTATGCAGTGATGGCCATGGGGAAACTTGGTCGTATTACTCGTGTAGCAGGGGAGCTGATGGGTTCTTGCTGGTCTTACGCTAGTCTGGATGAGCAAAGTGCGCCTGGACAAATTCCTCTTGCCCAATTACCTAAAATCTTGGAGGTACTAGATGCGGATTGATGGACACACACGCTTAGCAGCGGTAGTAGCGACACCGATTAAACACTCAATCTCTCCCTTTATTCATAACTATGCTTTTGACAAAACGGGTGTCAACGGTGTCTATGTAGCTTGGGACATTCCAGAAATTGACTTGGAAGAGACCCTCAAAAATGTCAAACGTTACGACATGTGGGGTGTCAACATTTCCATGCCTTACAAGCAGTCTGTTATCCCTTTTATGGACGAATTGACCGATGCTGCACAGCTGATTGGTGCGGTTAACACGGTCATTCACCGTGATGGCAAACTGATTGGGCACAACACCGACGGTATCGGATTTTTCCGTTCGCTATCGACTTTTGCTGATTTCGATGTAAAAGGCAAAGTTATGACCATATTAGGTGGTGGTGGTGCAGCGACGGCTCTGATTGCCCAAGCAGCTCTCAATGGTGCTAGTTGCATAAACATTTTCAACCAGTCAGCTTTTCTTGAGGAAACCAGAGAAAAAGCGCAAGCTTTGTCCCAAAAAACGGGTGTGGTTATCGAGGTTTATCCTATTGAAAATTTGATGCTTGTCCAAGAGAAGGTAATGGAAAGCGACCTTTTTGTCAATGCGACCAGCGTTGGTATGGACGGTAAATCTATGATTATCGGTGAGGATTTTGTTTTTCCGGAAAATATCATGGTGGCCGATGTGATTTACCAGCCTTTTGAGACACCTTTCCTTAAGCTGGCACGTAGCCATGACCTCAAAGCAATCAATGGTTTGGGAATGCTTTTGTTCCAAGCTGCCGCAGCCTTTGAAGAATGGACTGGCAAAGAAATGCCAACCGATGAGATTTGGCAAGCCTTAGAAGAAAAGTATCAAGGATAAATTTCCAAAATAGAAAATGGATTAGGAAATAAACAGATGAAATTACATGTTGATTTAAATACAAATCCCTATGACATTGTGATTGAACGAGGCGCTCTCGCAAATGCAGGAGAATGGTCTCGCTCTATTCTTAATTGTCAGAAGATTGCGATTATAACAGACAATCATGTCGGTGGTCTCTATGCCGAGAAGGTTAAGCTGAGCCTACAAGCGGCTGGTTTTGAAGTAGTTGTCTTTGACTTTTTAGAGGGCGAAGCGTCTAAGAATTTGACCACAGTCAACAAGGCCTATGATTTTTTAATTGACAATCACCTAACCCGAACAGATGGCATTGTGGCCCTTGGCGGTGGTGTAGTCGGTGATTTAGCTGGTTTTGTGGCTTCGACCTACATGCGTGGCATTCCTTTTGTGCAGATTCCGACCAGCCTAACGGCTCAGGTGGACTCTTCCATCGGTGGTAAGACTGGTGTCAATACACCCAAAGCTAAAAATATCGTGGGGACTTTTGCCCAGCCTAAAGGTGTACTCATTGATCCAGATGTCCTTGTGACTTTGGGTCAGCGCGAGCTGATTGAAGGTATGGGTGAGGTTGTTAAGTACGGTCTTATCGACGATATTGAACTTTGGAATTTACTTGAGACTCTTGATGGAAGCCCGGAGTCCATTTTGGAAAATGCAGAGGCTATCATTTATCATTCTTGTGATGTTAAGCGTAGAATCGTTGTTGAGGACGAGTTTGAAGGAGGCGTGCGCATGTATTTGAATTTTGGGCACACCATCGGACATGCTATTGAGCAGACAGCTGGCTATGGAAAAGTTATGCACGGTGAAGCCGTTGCTATCGGTATGGTACAAATTTCTCGTGTAGCTGAAAAGAAAGGTCTGATGCCAGCTGGTATGACTGATAACATTATGGCTATGTGCGACAAATTTGGGCTACCAACAGATTATGAACCGTGGAAGGTTGATGACTTGTACACAGCACTGACCCACGATAAAAAAGCTCGTGGTAAGGCAATCAAGACAGTTATCGTACCAAAACTAGGTAGCGCAGCCATTAACCAAATTCCCTTAGAGGAAATGAAAGATTATTTGGAGAAATAAAATGAGATATTTGACAGCAGGAGAGTCGCACGGACCGCGACTGACAGCTATTATTGAGGGAGTGCCAGCAGGTCTTCCTTTGACAGTAGAGGACATCAATGCTGATTTGAAGCGTCGTCAAGGGGGGTACGGTCGTGGTGGACGTATGAAAATTGAGAGCGATGTGGTTGAAATCACTTCTGGCGTTCGCCACGGCAAAACGACTGGTGCTCCCATTACGCTCAACGTGACCAATAAAGACCATCAAAAGTGGTTGGAAATCATGGCGGTTGAAGATATTGAGGACCGTCTGAAAACCAAACGCAAAATCACGCACCCACGCCCAGGACACGCAGATTTGGTTGGTGGCATGAAGTACCGCTTCGATGATCTTCGCAATTCTCTAGAACGTTCAAGCGCGCGTGAGACTACCATGCGAGTTGCGGTAGGAGCTATTGCCAAACGTATTTTGGCGGAGCTTGATATTGAGATTGCCAATCATGTGGTTGTTTTCGGTGGTAAGGAAGTGGATATCCCAGAAAATCTGACAGTGACTCAAATCAAGGAGTTAGCTGCTAAATCAGAAGTTTCCATCGTTAATCAAGAACGTGAACAAGAAATCAAAGACTACATCGACCAAATCAAGCGTGACGGTGATACCATTGGTGGGGTGGTTGAAACGGTTGTCGGTGGCGTGCCAGTTGGACTTGGTTCCTATGTTCAGTGGGATACAAAACTAGATGCCAAATTGGCTCAAGCTATCGTGTCGATTAATGCCTTCAAAGGGGTCGAGTTTGGTGTCGGTTTCCAAGCGGGCTATCTTAAAGGCAGTCAAGTCATGGACGAAATTCTTTGGAATGAAGACGATGGGTACACCCGTCGCACGAATAATCTTGGTGGTTTTGAAGGCGGTATGACTAATGGGCAGCCGATTGTTGTCCGTGGCGTTATGAAGCCTATTCCGACCCTTTATAAGCCACTCATGTCCGTGGATATTGAGACGCACCAACCTTACAAAGCGACAGTTGAGCGATCAGATCCAACGGCTCTTCCAGCGGCAGGTGTTGTGATGGAATCAGTTGTGGCAACTGTCCTTGCTCAGGAGATTTTGAACAAATTCTCATCAGATAACTTAGAAGAACTCAAGGCAGCGGTCGCGGCTCACCGTGACTATGTGAAAAATTTTTAAGAAAAGTTTCTCTTACCAAAATCAGGTGAGAGGCCTCTTCTTTCAATTAAGCCTAGTGAGCTTCGAGTTAAGAAAGAAAATAGTATGACAAAAACCATTTATATTGCTGGTCTTGGACTCATCGGTGGCTCGATTGCCATGGGCATCAAGCGTGACCATCCAGACTACAAGATTTTAGGCTATAATCGCTCAGAAGAATCTCGTAAGGTTGCCTTAGAGCGAGGGATTGTTGACCGTGCTACTGGGGACTTTGTAGCATTTGCTCCCTTAGCAGACGTGATTATTCTATCGGTTCCAATCAAGCAAACCATTGATTTTATCAAAGATTTAGCCGGTATGGAACTCAAGGATAACGTCATCATCACCGATGCCGGATCGACCAAGACTGAGATTGTTAGGGCGGCTGAGACTTATTTAGCTGATAAGAATATTCAGTTCGTGGGCTCACATCCTATGGCGGGTAGTCACAAGTCAGGTGCTATTGCGGCGGATGTCAATCTCTTTGAAAATGCTTATTATATTTTCACGCCATCGACCTTAACTGGGGAGGTGACCATTTCTGAATTGGAAGACCTTTTGTCTGGTTTACATGCCAAATTCATTCAGATTGACGCTGAGGAGCATGACCGAGTAACCAGCCAGATTTCTCACTTTCCTCACATCTTGGCCTCTAGCCTCATGGAGCAGGCGGGAGATTATGCCAAGGAACACGAGATGACCAATCGTTTTGCGGCGGGTGGTTTTCGTGACATGACCCGTATTGCCGAGTCAGAGCCAGGTATGTGGACGGCTATTCTACTGTCAAATAGCAGAGCTGTTTTGGAGCGCATTGAGGACTTTAAGTCCCGTTTGGATAGTGTTGCGCAGCTTATTTCTCAAAAGGATGAAGATGCTATTTGGAACTTTTTCGAGCATGGGCGTAAGACTCGTCAGGCTATGGAAATTCATAAAAAAGCTGGTGTGGATAGTTTTTACGACCTCTTTGTGGATGTGCCTGACGAGGAAGATGTTGTCCTACGTATCTTGGAGCTTCTACGTGGGACCTCCTTGGTCAATATCAAAATCAATGAGGAAAATCGTGAGGATATTCATGGCATTTTGCAGTTGACCTTCAAAAATGCTAAAGATTTGGAGAGGGCACAAGCCGTTATCTCGGAAAAAACAGATTATTCAGTAACGATTGCATAAAGGAGAAAATCATGGAAAACATTTACGATTTAGCTAATAACTTAGAACGTGCCATCCGCGCCTTGCCAGAATTTCAAGCAGTTAAAGATGCTAAGGAAAAAGTTGAGGCCGATGCTACAGCGAAAGCACTCTGGGAAGAGTTTTTAGTGGCTCAAAATAAAATTCAAGACCTAATCCAATCAGGACAAATGCCAAGTCAAGAAGATCAAGAAGAAATGTCTGCTCTTGGTGACAAGATTGAAGCAAATGCCACACTTAAAGCTTATTTCGAAAGTCAGCAAGCTCTGGGCGTCTATGTTGGAGATCTGGAGCGCATTATCTTTAAACCCTTACAGGAGTTGACAGAATAAATAAACTGTTTTGGAGAGTAACAATGTCACGAAAAATTGGAATTATCGGAATGGGGCATGTGGGTTCAACAGTGGCTCACGGTCTTATTGCACAGGGAGCCTTTGATGACTATGTCCTTATTGACACCAATGAGAAGAAGGTCATGGCAGATGCCGCGGATTTTCAGGATGCTGCTGCTAATATCAATCATCACGCCAATATTGAAATCAATCATTATCCAGCCTTATCAGATGCGGATGTAATCGTGATTGCACTTGGAAATATTGCCCTCCAAGATAATCCAGATGCAGATAGGTTTGCAGAATTGCCATTTACAGCAGCCCAGATTCCCCATGTGGCGGAGCAAGTCAAGCAGTCTGGCTTTTCTGGCATAACGATTGTTATTTCCAATCCCGTGGATGTTGTGACAAGTCTCTTTCAGCACTATTCAGGCTTTCCTAGAGAAAGGGTGATTGGCACGGGGACTTTGCTGGATACAGCTCGCATGAAGCGGGCAGTCGCGCAGCATTTTTCCCTAGACCCTAGAAGTGTTTATGGCTACAACCTCGGCGAACACGGTAACTCTCAATTTACTGCTTGGAGTCAGGTGCGAATCAAGGGGCAGGAGGTTTCGTTTTTTGCAGATTTGGAGCTTTTGGAAAAGCTGGCGCAGGATGCCATCAAGGGAGGACACACCGTTTTTTACGGGAAGAAGTACACCAGTTACGGCATTGCTAGCGCGGCAATCAGACTGGCTTTAGCTGTCGTATCCGACAGCCGAGAAGAATTGCCTGTCTCCAATTATCATGAGCGACACGACACCTACCTCAGCTACCCAGCCATCGTTGGCCGACAAGGTATCATTGAACAAGTCAAACTCAACCTTACAGCAGAAGAAGAGAGTAAACTTGAAGCTTCAGCCGATTATATCAAAGAGAGATTTAGAGACAGTCTATAGAAAGTGTTAAAAGATGTCAGTATAGAAATTTTTAGAAATTTCTATACTTTTTTGTTATAATAGATATTAATACACGCACGAGGTTCACTTATGAAATTACAAACAGCAGCTAAATCCCTATCTGGAACCATTCGAGTTCCAGGAGACAAGTCTATCAGCCACCGCTCTATCATGTTTGGAAGTCTGGCTAAGGGAGTGACAACCATTCACGATATTTTGCGTGGTGAGGATGTTCTCTCAACCATACAGGTTTTTCGCGATTTGGGTGTGACCATTGAAGATGATGGTTCAGTTGTCAAAGTCCATGGACTTGGTTTTGATGGGCTCAAAGCTCCGCAGAATAAGCTAGATATGGGAAATTCAGGAACATCCATTCGACTGATTTCAGGAGTCTTGGCAGGGCAGGACTTTGAAGTGGAGATGTTTGGTGACGATTCTCTATCAAAACGTCCTATGGACCGTGTCACCATCCCTCTACGCCAGATGGGAGTTGAAATCTCAGGTCAGACTGAGCGTGATTTGCCACCGCTAAAAATGAAAGGGTCACGTGCCCTAAAGCCCATCACGTATCAACTGCCAGTGGCTTCTGCGCAGGTTAAATCAGCCCTTATTTTTGCCGCTCTGCAGGCTGATGGCGAGTCACTTATCATTGAAAAAGAAAAGACACGCAATCACACAGAGGATATGATTGTTCAGTTTGGTGGACAGATTTCAGTCAGAGGCAAAGAAATCCGCATCTCTGGTGGGCAAGAATTCACTGCTCAAGAAGTGACGGTTCCGGGTGATATTTCCTCCGCAGCTTTCTGGTTGGTTGCAGGGCTGATTGTGCCAAATTCTAAAGTTATTCTTGAAAATGTCGGTATCAATGAAACCCGTACTGGCATCATTGATGTCATCAAAGCAATGGGTGGTAAGATTGAACTGTCAAATCGTGATGAGATTGCTAAGTCAGCGACCATTACAGTTGAAACCTCTGATCTTGTAGGTACAGAAATCGCTGGAGACATCATTCCTCGTCTCATTGACGAATTGCCTATTATCACGCTTTTGGCGACTCAGGCAAAGGGTGAAACGGTTATTCGAGATGCCGAAGAGTTGAAAGTTAAGGAAACGGACCGCATTCAAGTGGTGGCTGACGCTTTGAACGCTATGGGGGCAGATATTACACCAACAGCTGACGGTATGATTATCAAAGGGAAAACGCCTCTCCATGGTGCAACTATCAATACTTTCGGCGATCACCGTATTGGTATGATGGCAGCCATCGCAGCTCTGCTTGTCCAAGAAGGAGAAGTTATGCTTGAGCGTGCTGAGGCTATCAACACCAGCTACCCAGATTTCTTCAATCACATGGAGGCATTGCTAAATGGCTAAGATTTTGATTGGTTTTATGGGCTCTGGAAAATCAACGATTGCCAGACTTTTAGATCCTAACTTTGTTGACATGGATACGGTGATTACAGAGCGTATCGGTATGCCTATCGCAGAATTTTTCGCAACTAAAGGTGAAGCGGCTTTTCGTGAAATCGAGAGTCTGGTTTTAGCTGAACTGATGGCTTCTGATGGCGTTATCTCAACAGGTGGTGGTGTTGTAGTCTCTGAAAAAAATCGACAGCTTTTGTCGGAGAATGACCAGACTATTTACCTGAAAGCAGATTTTGAGACCCTTTACAGTCGAATTGCAGCTGACGATAAAAATGTGCGCCCTCTCTTTGTCAATAATAGCAAAGAAGATTTTAAAGCTATTTTTGATGGTCGTCAGGGCTGGTATGAAGAAGCGGCAACGCAGATTATCGATGTGACTAAAAAAACACCTCAAGAAATTATCAAGGAAATCCTATGAAAATTGCCTATCTGGGACCATCAGGCTCCTTTACACATAATGCGGCGCTCAGCGCTTTTCCAAAAGCTGAATTGGTAGCCTACAGCACTATTACCGAAGTTCTCAAAGCCTACCAAGATAAAGAAGTTAGCTTTGCCATTGTTCCTGTAGAAAATTCGATTGAAGGGTCAGTCCATGAAACGACCGATTATCTTTTCCATGAAGGAAATATGCTTGCTGTGACAGAAATTATCCAGCCCATCAAGCAACAGCTCATGGCTGTAACTGTGACGCAACCAGAAAAAATCTTTTCTCATCCTCAGGCCATTGCTCAAGGAAAAAAATATATCACTGAGCATTATCCAAAAGCTCAGTTGGAAACAACAGCCTCAACAGCCTACGCAGCTCGTTTTGTAGCTGAAAATCCTGATAAACCCTATGCGGCTATTGCCCCTCAGGCTGCGGCAGACCAGTATGGCTTGACCGTTATTGCTAAGGATATACAAGAAATAGAAGAAAACTTCACACGTTTTTGGGTTTTGGGAGAAAAAGCAGAGCAGATTGATTTACCAAAGATTGCTGACAAATTATCCCTAGCACTAACCTTACCAGATAATCTTCCAGGTGCTCTCTACAAAGGACTTTCGGTTTTTGCTTGGCGAGGGATTGACCTGACTAAGATTGAAAGCCGACCCTTAAAAACCATGCTTGGCGAATATTTTTTCATGATTGACGTGAACAATGAAGACCAGCAACTGGTTCAATATGCCCTTTCTGAGTTGACAAGTCTTGGAATTGGGTATAAAATTTTAGGAAATTACTCTGTTTATATGATGACAAAGGACTAAGGAGACATTATGGCAGACCGCCGTTTGGAGGCCTTGACCCACCACGAAGCCTTACGATACGATTATTTATCAAAAAACATCCATTTTTTAAATCCTAAGGAAAAAGCAGAGCTAGATTGCCTTAATGCTAAGCTAGCTGGTGAGGACATTTCCCCTACCCAACCAGCTGAAAAAAGCCGACTTTCTTCATCTGGCTTACCGGTTTATCCAAAGGAAACCTCATTTTCAAAACGCTCTCGCAAGGCCAAGCACCAGCCTAAAGAGACGCCTGTTTATCCAGTATACTCAGACAAATCAGCGTCAGCTTTTACCAGAGAAGAAAAAGCGGAGCGGGTAAAGGGCTTGCCTGCTTATCCTAAGCAGGAGAGGGAAAGGAGAAAAAGACACCCAGCACCAGAAAGGGAAATTCAAGCGCCGCAATCTAAATCTGTCAAGGTCAAAAAAGCTACTAAGAAAAAGAGACGTTTTAGCTTTAAGCGATTTTTCCAGTGGCTGGGAATAATTATACTGGCTGTTTTAATTGGAATGATTGTGATGTTCTTCAAGGGAGTTAATGACGTGACTTCTGGTAAAGAGAATTACCAGCCAGCACAGACTGAAGTTTTCAACGGTGTTGACACTCTGGATGGGACCAATATTCTTATCCTTGGAAGCGACCAGCGGGTAACACAAAACTCAGCTTCAGCCAGAACAGATACAATCATGGTCATGAATATTGGTGGTAGTGATGGGAAGGCGAAACTCGTCAGCTTCATGCGGGATACTTTGGTCAATATTCCTGGCTATAGTTATGATGATTATTCAACAGACCTCAAGTTAAATACCTCCTTCACTTTCGGTGAACAGGATGGTGACCAGGGGGCAGAGTTTGTTCGGCAAGTGCTCAAGCACAATTTTGATATTGATATTAAATACTATGTCATGATTGATTTTGAAACCTTTGCTGTAGCTATAGATACTCTCTTTCCAGAAGGAGTTGAAATTGATGCCCAATTTGAAACTGTCGGTGGTGAAACGGTGACGGAGGTGGAAGTGCCTGATGATTTAGGTTATGCACAAGGCGGAGCGATGTATCAGACTATTGCTGCTGGAAAGCAGCGAATGGATGGAAAAACACTCCTCAACTACGCTCGTTTCCGCGGTGATGATACAGCTGACTTTGGTCGGGTTAAACGCCAGCAACAAGTTATGGCAAGCATTTTTTCTCAGGTAAAAAATCCAACAAAACTCTTTACAGGTTCCGCAGCTCTTGGAAAAATCTATGCTCTGACCTCCACCAATGTTTCTTATCCCGTTTTACTCACTCAAGGATTAGGAGTTTTGACCAGTGGAAAAGACGGCATTCAGCGCCTAACAATTCCTCAACAAGGTGACTGGGTTGATACCTACGACCAGTACGGAGGTATGGGGCTAGATATCGACCGTGACAAGTATAAAAAACTCTTAGCTGAGATGGGACTCAGATAATATGATATAATGAAGAGTGACTTCGGTTGCTCTTTTTTCTTGCTGAAAAATGGCAGAGCGGCCTATTAGAAAAGGACAATTATGTTTAAGAAAAATGATGTTGTTGAAGTGGACATTGTAGACCTGACTCATGAAGGTCAGGGTGTCGCAAAAGTAGATGGTTTCGTCTTTTTTGTTGATAATGCCCTTCCGGGTGAAAGCATCCGGATGAGGATATTAAAACTTAAGAAAAATATTGGATTTGGAAAGGTGGAGGAATGGCAGAGCTTTTCACCAGACCGTAATCAAGATCTGGATTTGACCTATCTAAGAACGGGTATTGCAGACTTGGGGCATTTGAATTACCCAGCCCAGCTTAAATTTAAGAAAAATCAAGTTGAAACAAGTTTGCGTAAGATTGCAGGAATTTCTTCTGTTGAGGTGAGCGATACAATTGGAATGGATCAACCAGTTGCATACCGTAATAAGGCAGCTGTGCCTGTTCGTCGTGTGAATGGGCAGTTAGAAACAGGTTTTTTCCGAAAAAATTCTCACGATTTAGTGCCGATTGAAGATTTTTATATCCAACATAAGGAAATTGATGCCTTGATTTTGGCTACCCGTGATTTCATGCGTAAATTGGACTTGAAACCATATGATGAAAATGAACAAACAGGTCTTGTCAGAAACATTGTCGTTCGTCGTGGGCATTATTCAGGGCAACTCATGCTAATCATCGTGACAACTAGACCAAAGATTTTCCGAATTGAAGCCCTCATTGAACGCTTGACCAGTCAGTTCCCAAATCTTATCTCGGTTATTCAGAATATCAATGATCAGAACACCAATGCGATCTTTGGTCAAGAGTTCCGCCTCTTGTACGGTAGTGAAACAATAGTTGATGAGATGTTGGGTAATGAATTTGAAATTTCAGCCCCTTCATTCTATCAAGTCAACACGGAAATGGCTGAAAAACTCTATCAAACTGCCATTGACTTTGCTGAACTATCGGCAGATGATGTTGTCATTGATGCCTATTCCGGAATCGGCACCATCGGCCTATCTTTTGCAAGACAAGTCCAGCATGTCTATGGAGTAGAAGTGGTTGAAAGGGCTGTCCTTGATAGCCAGAAAAATGCTGCTCGAAATGGGATTGACAATGTGACCTACGTCTGTGATAGTGCTGAGTCTGCCATGCAAAAATGGGTGGCAGACGGCATCAAACCAACTGTGATTTTTGTCGACCCGCCGAGAAAAGGCTTGACGGATAGTTTTATTCGTGCCAGTGCATCTGTTGAGCCGGAAAAAATTGTCTACATTTCCTGCAATGTAGCCACGATGGCGCGTGATGTAAAGCTCTATGAAGAGTTAGGGTATCGATTAACCAAAGTCCAGCCGACGGATTTATTTCCGAATACGCATCACGTGGAGTGCGTAGTGTTGCTACAACGAAGCAACGGGTAAAAATCCTTTATTTTAAGCACTTTTTCAAGCATTTTGTCTTTATTGAAAAGAGTGATTTTGACATAAAAAAGGTTCAAAAAAAGTACATTGATGTGAATGTCTGTTTGGATGTCGACTGCGTAGACAAAAAATAGATACGTCATAAAAAATAATAGTTCAGCGAGAACATTTTACTAAGTGTTCTCGTTTTTTTATTTTCAGGAGGAATTCATGAAAAAGAAGGAACAATCATCACGCCAAATCGTGATGTGTCATCTCGTGGCTATCTTGGGAGTTGATATTGAGAAAGCAACTCAGCTAATTGATGAAATGGAACAAGTAGGTTTAATCCGATTTGATGAATTTGGAAATGTTGGAATTTTAGTCTTGGAGGGACAATCATGAAACGAATTACAGCTAATCAATATCAGACATCAGAGCGTTATTATAAACTCCCCAAAGTTTTGTTTGAGAGTGAACGGTATAAGGATATGAAGCTGGAGGTTAAGGTAGCCTACGCGGTTTTAAAAGATCGGTTGGAGTTGTCTTTGAGTAAGGGCTGGATTGATGAGGATGGGGCTATTTACTTGATTTATTCCAATTCAAATCTGATGGCACTTTTAGGTTGTTCAAAGTCTAAATTACTTTCTATTAAGAAAACCTTACGTGAATATGGCTTAATTGATGAAGTCCAACAGTCCTCTAGCGAAAAAGGCCGAATGGCCAATAAAATTTACTTGGGGGAATTAGAACATGAACCTACCCCAGTATTAGATTCAAACGGGGCTAGTGTAAAAAAAACACTAGGGGGGTCTCAAAAAAAGACGAGGCCGGTCTTAAATTCAGCCCCTAGTGAGACTGAAGGAAGTGAGACTAAATATAGTGAAACTGAAGGGAGTGATTTCCTTATTGAGGACGAGGAGGAGAGGCAGATAGTAGATGACAAACAAGAAGAAAACTTTTCTTCAAAAGTCGATGGCGTGACCAAGTACGATCGAGACTATATTTGGGGTTTGGTTCATGACCAGTTAAGACAGACAGGTCTATCTCAGTCAGCTAGTGACTATGCCATGATTTATTTTAGTGACCGTTATCAGTATGCTTTGGAACATATGCGATTTGCTCGGTCAGCGGAAGTAATAGCTGAATACGTATTTAATGGTGTGCTGTCAGAGTGGACCAAGCAACTGAGACGACAAGAAGTAAAAGGAGGTGAATAAGATGATTTGGTGGATACTAGGTGGAATCTATCTGATTTCTATCATCATTTTGATTGTTGAAATCATCCGTGCACCAGAAATGGATGATCATATATAAGCAAGAGTTTTACATGTGTAAGGCTTTTTTTTAGTTGGAAAGAGAGAAAAAATGAAATTTTTAGATTTATTTGCTGGGATAGGTGGTTTTAGGCTAGGGTTGGAATCACAGGGTCATAAATGCCTGGGCTTTTGTGAAATTGATAAATTCGCCAGAACATCTTATAAAGCCATGTTTAACACAGAAGGGGAAATAGAATACCATGACATTAAAGAGGTCACAGACCATGACTTTAGACAATTTAGAGGGCAAGTGGACATCATCTGCGGGGGATTTCCTTGCCAAGCTTTTTCACTCGCAGGAAGACGACTGGGATTTGAAGATACTCGAGGGACTCTCTTTTTTGAGATTGCTCGAGCGGCCAAACAAATCCAACCACGTTTTCTATTTTTGGAAAACGTCAAAGGCCTACTCAATCACGACGAGGGACGGACGTTCGCCACAATCCTCTCCACGATGGATGAATTGGGGTATGATGTCGAATGGCAGGTGCTTAACAGTAAGGACTTCCAAGTCCCGCAAAACAGAGAGCGGGTCTTTATTATCGGACATTCTAGAAGATACCGTTCCAGATTCATATTTCCTCTCAGAAGAGAAAACAGCCCAGCTCATCTTGAAAGGCTAGGAAATATCAATCCCTCTAAACGTGGTTTGAATGGTGAAGTCTATCTGACGAGTGGACTTGCTCCTACACTAACAAGAGGTAAAGGAGAGGGAGCTAAAATCGCCATTCCAGTCTTAACACTAGATAGACTAGAAAAACGGCAACATGGTCGTCGATTTAAGGACAATCAAGACCCTATGTTTACTTTGACAAGTCAAGACAGACACGGGGTTGTTGTCGCAGGAAATCTGCCGACTAGCTTTGACCAGACTGGAAGAGTATTCGATATATCTGGCTTGTCACCGACTTTGACCACCATGCAAGGTGGAGATAAGGTGCCAAAGATTTTGCTGAGGGAGGAGCTGCCATTTCTGAAAATCAAGGAAGCCACAAAAACAGGGTACGCAAAGGCAACTCTTGGAGACTCTGTCAATCTGGCTTATCCAGACTCAACCAAACGTAGGGGACGTGTGGGAAAGGGAATATCCAATACTCTGACGACTTCAGACAATATGGGAGTGGTGGTTGCTGCTCTGGAATATCGACAGGATAAGTGGTATGAAGTCACAGGCATTGTCTTAGAGGGGAAAGTTTATCGCCTGAGAACAAGACGACTGACACCAAGAGAGTGTTTCAGACTTCAAGGCTTTCCTGATTGGGCTTATGAAAGAGCAGAAAGTGTTTCCAGTAAGAGCCAGCTATACAAACAGGCCGGCAATAGCGTGACTGTCACAGTTATTGAAGCCATTGCCAGAGAATTTAGAAGAACGGAAGAGGAAGAAAAACATGAACTTACTACATAAGAAAAGTATCCTAGATTGTACTGAATTAGAAGAACGTATTCACCAAGCTGAAACCAATCAGCTATTACAAAAGATACTGTCGCTCCCCAATTTTGATTGTGACTTTGAGGTGACTTTTGAAGATGATTACCACAAAGAGATGAATGATCCCCTATTCTACGAATCCAATCTTCATCAGATTTCGGATTTTATGGAAACTAGGGATATTAAAAATGGTGTAGATACACTACTGACGAAAGACAATCACCTGGCCTTTCGTGCCTTTGGTGAAAATTATTCTGCTAGAGGAAAGGATGGCATTTTAACGACTTTAGTGATAGTCAAGTGCTTTGGTGAAGGACGGATGCCCATTGATATGAGTCGCTATTTCTCAACTCCTGAACCAACAGTTGAAAATAGCCTAATCCTATAAGGAGGTGCCTATGCTTGAGGTATATCTAGGAAATAATGCCAATACAAATCAAGATTTACTAACCATTTTGACGACCTATGGTGTGACTTATCGTTGTATAAAAGCGTGTGATGTAGACCGTGAAATCTTACTGTCACTCTTTGCCAAAACAATGGATTGTTTTGAGTTATTGTCGCCACGATTTCTTTGCTTTAAGCGTCAATATTCGATAAGTTTGAATGAGATGATTCAGCTTATTCTCCAAAAGCCAGACCAGAATCTTCGGTTGCCCCTCATTGTCTGTCAGAATCATGTCTATCCAGCTATTGGGCTAGACGAAGTGCGTACCTTTCTTCCCAGACAAGTAAAAGAAGAGCTGTTTCAGGCCAGTCTGATGAAACAGGTGACAGGGTAGGTGTGAAGATGAATGAACGATTTTGGGACAATTTAGAAATCATTCTGGCCGAAAAAGACCTCACTTGGGCAGAACTAGCTCGCAAAGTATTCAACGGTCAATATGTTTATCCAAGTGAGTTTAATCGCCTCTATCAAAAATTACGGCATTACAAATCTAATCGTCTGATGCCACAAACAAGATGGGTTGAGCGAATCGTTCTAGTCTTAGACATTGATTATGAAGATTTATTCAAGAGGTGACAATGATAAGGATAGTGTTGTATTATCTAGCCATACAGCTTAACGTTTTTCTATTAAGTTTATACCTACAAGAGTATATGACGATTGAGGGTATAGTCTTACTACAATTGGTCCTATTAAGTGTGACTTGCCTAGAGATTGCCCGTCATAAAACTGTTCAATTAAAAATTGTGGGCGTACAAAATCGCCTAAGTTGGTTGCTTCTTGGCTTTGTGGCTATGGTTGCTTTTGCAGTCTTCATCAGCTTCCTATTTCCAGTTCAGACTAGGAATCAAGTGGTATTGGTACAAGTAGGAATACAGGTTCCTCCTATTATCTTTTTATTATTTCTAATAAATGCAAGTGTCCTTGAAGAGATTGTTTATAGGCAGTTGCTGTGGGAAAAATTGACATTCCCTTTTGTACAAATAGGCGTGACCAGTTTTCTCTTTGTTCTATCCCATGGACCCAATCAGTTAGGGAGTTGGCTCATGTATAGCTGTCTTGGCTTGACCTTGGCTGCTGTTCGATTGAAAACAGATTGTAAGATGGCAATCGCCTCACATTTACTTTGGAATAGTTTGGTTTATGTCTTGACCTTCTTGTGATACCAAAATCAAGAGTGCTTCCGTATTATGGAAGCACCTAATGTTTGATAGGGAAACGAAAAAAAGAGGAGGTCACCATGTCATCTGAACAACAAGAACGTCAAGCGATGCAATACGTGGAAAGAAGTAGTTTATTGACAGTCAGAACCCTCTTAAAGCTCTTAGAATGGTCGGCTAGGCAAGCCTTAGCTCAAGATTCAGCTTATAAGATTGGGGTTCAAAAACTGGAAGAACTCCTTCAAAGCCCTTACGTCATTGAAGCGATTGATGTTAGTAAAGACATACTGGATAAGCCAATCGATGTGGAGAAATTTAAGGAGTTGATGGATTCAGAAAAACTGCCAATCGCAATTAGTTGGCAAAAAGACTATCTCTACTTTTATGCCAAGGATAAGACCTTGCTCGATCATCACTTGGACGAACTTGCGAAGAAACTGGTGTCTAACCCAGAGAAGTTAGAAGGTCTAACCTTTGATAAAACCTTGGACCAAGAGATAGAACTGGCCAAAGAGAAAATTAGAGTGACAGAACCTTCGGCAGTCAAAACCAAGGAGGTGACCTTGTAATGTATTCCAGGCAAAAAGCATTTGTCTTTGGACTCTTGGGTCTCGCCTTTGGCTATTTCTGCCATCGTCTAACCCTACTCTATGATAGTTTAACCAATGCCCCACCTATGGAACGTATTGCCTACCTCTTAGGAGAGGGGTTAAATCAGGTTTTCAATCCTTTATGGCTATTTTCCTTTACTCAAAAATCTCTTCTTGCCTTTATCCTTGGGGTTCTAACGATGACACTAGTCTATCTTTATGTATCGACAGGACAGAAGGTCTATCGAGAAGGGGAAGAATACGGTTCTGCACGATTTGGAACCAGTAAGGAAAAGCGGAACTTTTACAGTAAGAATCCTTTTAATGACACGATTTTGGCTCGTGATGTTCGTCTAACCTTGTTGGAAAAGAAGAAACCACAGTTTGACCGAAATAAAAACTTGATTGTCATTGGGGGTTCTGGGGCAGGCAAGACCTTTCGCTTTGTGAAGCCCAACCTTATCCAACTTAATTGTTCCAATATTGTCGTAGATCCGAAAGATCATTTGGCTGAGAAGACAGGTAAACTCTTTTTAGAGAACGGTTATCAGGTCAAGGTTTTAGACTTGGTTAATATGACCAATTCGGACGGTTTTAATCCCTTTCGTTATGTAGAAACAGAGAATGATTTGAACCGCATGTTAACGGTCTATTTTAACAATACCCGTGGGTCTGGTTCTCGCAGTGATCCATTTTGGGACGAGGCTTCCATGACATTGGTGAGAGCTATTGCCTCTTATTTGGTGGATTTTTACAATCCTCCAGGAAGTTCTAAGCAAGAGCAGGAAGCAAGACGTAAGCGTGGCCGTTATCCAGCCTTTTCTGAGATTGGGAAACTCATCAAACTCTTATCAAAGGGAGACAATCAGGACAAAAGTGTTCTTGAAGTCTTGTTTGAAGACTATGCTAAGAAATATGGTCATGAGAACTTTACCATGAGAAATTGGGCAGATTTTCAAAATTATAAGGATAAGACATTGGATTCGGTGATTGCGGTCACAACAGCTAAATTTGCCCTCTTTAATATCCAATCGGTGATTGATTTGACGAAAAAAGACTCTATGGACTTGAAAACGTGGGGCACTCAGAAGACCATGGTCTACCTTGTTATTCCAGACAATGATACGACCTTTCGTTTCCTATCTGCTTTATTTTTCTCTACGGTTTTCTCCACTTTGACCAGACAGGCTGATGTTGACTTTAAAGGGCAACTGCCTATTCATGTTAGAAGCTATCTGGATGAGTTTGCGAATGTCGGAGAAATCCCAGACTTTGCTGAACAAACCTCAACAGTTCGCTCTAGGAACATGAGTCTAGTTCCAATCTTGCAAAATATTGCTCAACTCCAAGGACTTTATAAGGAAAAAGAGGCTTGGAAAACTATACTGGGGAATTGTGATAGCCTCCTATATTTGGGTGGAAATGACGAGGAAACTTTCAAATTTATGAGTGGTCTATTAGGCAAACAAACCATTGATGTCAGAAGTACCAGTCGTTCTTTTGGGCAGACTGGCTCAAGTTCTACCTCTCACCAGAAAATTGCCCGTGACTTGATGACGGCTGATGAAGTAGGGAATATGAAACGAGATGAGTGTCTCGTACGCATTGCAGGAGTGCCTGTTTTTCGAACCAAGAAATATTTTCCACTCAAACATAAGAATTGGAAATGGCTTGCGGATAAGGAAACCGATGTACGCTGGTGGCACTATCATATCAATCCCCTAACCGCTGATGAAGAGTTAGATTTGTCAGGCCATAAAATAAGGGATTTAAGCACAGAAACGACATTACATTAATAGAAATGAGGAATTATATGAATCACAAACTAACAGGCTTTGTTTACGGAGTGGACGCCAGCTCCATGTTCTCCCAAGCCATGTCTCTATTACAAAAAGGCTTAATTGCAGTAGGAGCCTTTCTTGTTGTCATGGGTATTATCAACCTTTCCACCAACATTAAAGATGGTGGGCCGGGTGTCCGAAATGCCATTCTAGAAATTGTTGGTGGAGTCATGGTGGGAGCCGCGGGTGCTTTTGTGACTCAGATTACCATTTAGGGGAGGACAGCACATGACATGATGATGAATTTTACGTCACCTTTTGTATTTCTAGCCTCTGAAAAAGTATCTAGTGATAGCCTATTTGAAGGGTTTCAAGTGGATTTAGAATCAACCGCCAACTTGGTTAAGTCACTAGCGGACTTTAATCCGACGGTGTGGTCTTACATGACAGCCATTACCAAGGGGATTATGCAGCCCTTGGGAGTAGCTATTCTTGCGGTAGTTCTTGTACTTGAATTTTCAAAAATGGCCAAGAAAATCGCAAACTCAGCCGGTGCAATGACCTTTGAAGCCATAGCACCTATGATTGTCAGCTACATCATGGTCGCGGTCGTGATTACCAATACGACGGTTATTGTGGAAGCCATTGTTGCCATTGCCTCTTATGTTATTGAACAAGTGGCAAGTCTTGTCACGAATGGTGGTGCTAATTATGATACCATCTCAGGCATTAAGGGATCTGGAATTGTAGGAAAAATGATTATTGGCTTTTTTGCGATTCTCATTTGGTTGGTACGAATGGCCAGTATCATGGTTGTCAATATCTTGATTACCATTCGCTTTATCCAACTCTATCTGATGATTCCTTTTGCCCCTGTTACCATTCCGACCTTCCTTAGTGATGACTGGAGAAGTGTTGGGATTGGTTACCTTAAAAACATCATGGTCTATGCCGTTCAAGGTATTTTGATTTTTCTAATTGTATCTCTTGTTCCCTTGTTTGAATCGGCTGGAAAGATTGCCGTATCAAATGGAGCTGGAGTTATGGAATCACTCGCCATTATGTTTGGTGGCTTGGTACAGGCCATCTTGTTAATCATTGCCTTAGTTGGCAGTCAACGAACCGCCCGTAGTATTTTGGGGATGTAGGAGGAAGGGAGTCACTATCTCGCCTCCTCTTTTTATAGCTTACTTAGATTGGAGAACATTTATGAACACTCGTGTCTTTAAGGACATCTCAAAGGTTCAACACAGGGCATGGCTAGGATTTACAACTAGACAGGTTATTTTTGTATTTCCAGCCGTCGCCATAACCATTTTGGTATTGGGCTTGAACCTATTTTACTGGCAATTTGGGGATTGGTTTGTCTATGGTTTTGTTTTTAGCTTTACCATTCCACTCATGTTATTTGGGGTCTATCGCCCCAACGATTTACCATTTGAAACCTACCTCAAGTACCGTTTTCATTATGAACTAACAGTACCAGATCGTACATTTACTGGAAGAAAAGGAGACCAACGTGAAAAAATTAAAACACTCAATGAAACCAAAGACATCTTCTAATGACCAAAAGCAAAAGACGAAAACACAGAAGCAGGAGATCAGACCTTCTACCGTAAATACGTTAGCCTATCAAGGGCTTTTTCAGAATGGCCTTATGCAGGTCAGCCCAAGCTATTTCTCACAAACATATCTCTTAGGAGATGTCAATTACCAAACAGTTGGCTTAGATGATAAGGGAGCTATTGTTGAGAAATATTCCGATTTAATCAATTCACTGGATGATAAGACCAATTTCCAACTGACCATTTTCAATCAAAAGGTCAATTTGGAAAAATTCCGTAAGAGTATTCTCTATCCCTTGCAGGAAGATGGGTTTGATGCTTATCGTGATGAATTGAATCGTATGATGGATGCCAACTTAGAGGCGGGTGAGAACAACTTTTCAGCCGTTAAGTTTCTTTCATTTGGCAAGAGCGACCAAACGCCAAAACTAGCTTTTCGTTCACTGTCACAAATTGGGGAATATTTCAAGAGTGGCTTTTCAGAGATTGATGTATCTCTTGGTTTACTTGGTGGAGAGGAGCGAGTGAATGTCCTTGCGGATATGTTGCGGGGTGAAAATCATTCACCGTTTTCTTACAAGGATTTGACCCTCTCAGGTCAATCCACCAAACACTTTATTGCCCCAACCTACCTTTCCTTTAAACACAAGAATCATATTGAATTGGACGATCGATTATTACAGATTGTCTATGTTCGTGACTATGGTATGGAGCTAGGGGATAAATTTATTCGAGACTTGATGCAGTCAGATTTGGAAGTGATGATTAGTCTACATGCCAACGGCTCTACCAAGTCTGAAACCATGACCAAGCTACGAACCAAGAAGACCTTGATGGAATCACAAAAGATTGGTGAACAACAAAAAATGGCTCGGACTGGAATCTATTTGGAGAAGGTCGGCCATGTTCTTGAAAACAATATCGATGAAGCAGAAGCTCTCCTTCAAACCATGACCCAAACAGGAGATAAACTGTTTGACACCGTATTTCTAATTGGCGTGCTGGCGGATACTGAGGACCAACTCAAACAATCTCTTGATATTATCAAGCAAGTTGCAGGGTCTAATGATATGATTATCGATAACTTGACCTACATGCAAGAAGCTGCTTTTAATAGTCTCTTGCCATTTGGGAAGAACTATCTCGAAGGTGTTTCTCGGTCTCTATTGACTTCAAATATTGCCGTGAATGCACCTTGGACTTCCGTAGATATTCAGGACAAGGGTGGGAAATTTTATGGCATCAATCAAATCTCAAGTAATATCATCAGTATTGACCGTGGCAAGTTAAATACTCCGTCAGGTTTGATTTTAGGGACTTCTGGAGCGGGCAAAGGGATGGCGACAAAACACGAGATCATCTCTACTAAGCTCAAGGAAGCAGATAGTGATACTGAAATTATTATTGTTGACCCAGAAAACGAGTACAGTATTATCGGTCAAGCCTTTGGTGGGGAGAGTATTGATATTGCCCCAGATTCTACCACCTTCTTAAATGTCTTAGATCTATCAGATGAGAATATGGATGAGGATCCAGTTAAGGTCAAGTCCGAATTTCTCTTGTCTTGGATTGGAAAGCTCTTGGACCGTAAAATGGATGGTCGTGAAAAGTCCTTGATTGACCGTGTGACACGACTCACCTATACAATTAAAAAATCTAAAGTCTTTTTGATTAAGTTTGCTTCTAAGTCTTATTTCCATAACTTCTTTTACGTTTCCGCCATTCTTTGCTGTTTCGATTTTTATGATATGGTGCAAGTCAGCACGAACACGAACCGTCTTATCTCCCATTATATCTTTTTTTGCACTGATTGGTGTATCATTTCGTTTTTCTTTTTGTGCGCCTAAATTTCCCACAATCACTCACTTCTTTCTATTTCTTCTTATTCTTATTTTATCATCAACAATCACAAATCACTTGTGATTTGTGATAAGTGATTTGTGATAAGTGATTTGTGATTAATATATAAAAGCCCTCTTTAAAGGGCTTCAGACTGAAGACAAAGTCCTTAGAATTGATTTTCTAAGGGCTTTTCTTCGTATTTAGGAGTATAATATAAGAAAAAGGACTTATGAGGTTCTCCTATGCTACACAAAGAAAAACCTGACTATAACCGCAATCAGTACGGTTTCTATACCCTTGACCAGCTTGTGCCTGCAGATCATTTCCTGCGCCAAGTGGAAGCTGTGATTGACTTCGACTTCATTTATGACCTAGTAGAAGATACCTATTCGTCTGATAATGGTCGTCCTAGTCTTGACCCTGTCATGTTAGTTAAAATTCCTCTGATTCAGTGCTTTTATGGTATTCGTTCCATGCGTCAGACCA
>NZ_AUIP01000016.1 GCF_000423765.1 Streptococcus porci DSM 23759
ATAGGTCCCGTAGTGTAGCGGTTATCACGTCGCCCTGTCACGGCGAAGATCGCGGGTTCGATTCCCGTCGGGACCGTCAATCGAGGGATTGGAGAGACTCGTTAGCTCAGTTGGTAGAGCATTTGACTTTTAATCAAAGGGTCGCTGGTTCGAGCCCAGCACGGGTCATAGATGCGGGTTTGGCGGAATTGGCAGACGCACCAGATTTAGGATCTGGCGCCGAAGGGCGTGGGGGTTCAAGTCCCTTAACCCGCATAGGAAGATAGGCCGGCTTAGCTCAGTTGGTAGAGCATCTGATTTGTAATCAGAGGGTCGCGTGTTCAAGTCATGTAGCCGGCATTTTTTATTTTGGGCGCGTAGCTCAGGTGGTTAGAGCGCACGCCTGATAAGCGTGAGGTCGGTGGTTCGAGTCCACTCGTGCCCATATATTGGAGAATTACTCAAGAGGCTGAAGAGGACGGTTTGCTAAATCGTTAGGTCGGGTAACTGGCGCAAGGGTTCGAATCCCTTATTCTCCGTTAGTTCAAGCGAAGTTATCTTTTAGGTAACTCGTTTTATTTTTTCTAGATTTTGGGGTTTACTGTGCGAAAGTTTCGTTTTTCTCGTTTTGTATTGATGAGTGTAGTGATTGTGACTTGTGTTGCTTCACTTATTTTTTTTCTTTTGAGAGACGTTGGGGCACGTAGAAATATTTCACATGGCCTTTCTAAAATATCTATGTCGATGTCATCATTAGTTTCTTACCCACTTTCTACAACAAAGGCGTTTTTTTCTGATTTATCTTCAGTAGATGAGTTGAGAAAGGAAAATTCTGGCTTGCAAGAAAAATTGACTCTGTTGGAATCATATGATGAAAAAATGAAGTCCTTAATTGCTGAGAATGAGTCCTTAAAAGCTAGTTTGGATGTAAAAAACTCATTTGAGGGGCGAAAAGTTTTGACTGGTCAGGTTATCGGTAGATCAACAGTTGCTTGGTTGGATTGGATTTCGCTAGATGTCGGCGAAGATCAGGGGGTGTCTAACAATATGTTAGCTTTATCAAATGGTCATTTAATCGGTTTGGTTAGTCAGACTTCCTCAAGTTTCTCAACGGTAAATTTATTAACAAATACAGGTGATTTGGCTGAAATACCAGTCAAAATTTTGGCCAAATCGGGCGATGTGTATGGAATTTTATCTGGCTTTGATGTTCAAAAAAATGCTTTTTTAGTTACTAAATTAAATAAAAAGTTGGATATTTCAAAAGATAGTCAAGTTTTAACGAGTGGCTTAGATGGAAAAACAGTTGCCAATGTCAAGCTTGGTAAGGTTCTAGAAGTAGTCTCAGAGGACGAACTCAATCGAACTGTCTATGTCACGCCAGGGGCAGATTTTGACCATCTCTCCTATGTTACTTTATTAGGAGAGTAATATGGTAAAGTTCAAAACATTTGTGACGATTATTGTTTTCTTCCTCCTATCCTTTTTATTTGATAGTCAGATTTCTCTGCTTTTAGGGGACCTACTTCCTAGACCTTTTCTTTTCTCAAGTCATATGAGCCTCATTATCCTTCTATATTTGGAAAAAAGGTTTTCTAGTCCAAGTTTGTATTTTGTTTCCTTCCTCTTGGGATTGGTAACTGATAGCTATTTTTTTCATACTGTTGGTCTGACAGTCCTTATTTACCCACTCTTGGTTTACTTGGTGAAAAGGCATAGCGGACTTCTTGAAATAGGTTTTCTTCGTTTTTTGATGTTTCTTACACTTATTTTGCTTTCTGAGCTTGGAGCTTATGGCTTCGCTAATATTTATGACCTGACTAAATATCCTATAGACTTTGAAATAAATTATCATTTAATGCCAACGTTGGTCTTTAATAGTATGCTTTATGTCTTAATTCATCCACTTTTTAAGACTGTTACAGAAAAAAACTAGCTTTGTTTTAAACTATCAAGAAACTGTAATAAACGCGTAACATAGAGTGCGCGTTTTTTTGGTAGAATGTATATTGTCTTATTGAAAGGAAAGTATTACCTTATGAAGAAACGTATCTTATCAGTGATTTTGCTAAGCGGTATTGCGCTGAGCACAACTTCAAATCTAACTCTCGTATCAGCAACAGATTATGAAGCACAAATTGCTGCAAAAGAGGCAACGATTAGTACCCTATCTGCAGAACAAGCTGCTGCAAAAGCACAAGTGTCTTCAATTCAAGCGCAAGTATCTGCACTTCAAGATGAAAAAACTAAGTTAGAAGAAGAAAATAAACGTTTGACAGCTGAGTCTGAAAAATTGACAGCTGAAATCAAAGATTTGTCAGATAAAATTATCGCTCGTACAGAATCTTTAGAAAATCAAGCGCGTAGTGCTCAACAAAACAGCGGAGCAACAAACTACATTTCAGCAATTATTGATGCAGATTCAATATCAGATGCGATTGGTCGTGTCGTAGCTATCCGTGAAGTTGTTTCTGCTAATGAAAGCATGTTGAAACAGCAAGAGGAAGATAAGGCTTCTCTTGAGAAAAAACAAGAAGAAAATCAAGCCGCAATCAATACGGTTTGGGAAAACCAAAAGACTCTAGCAGCAAATGAAGTGTCATTGAAGACACAACAGGCAGAACTTGAAGTTGCTCAAATCAACTTAGCTGCTCAATTGACGACTGCTGAAAACGAAAAAGCTAACTTGCTTCAAGAAAAAGCTGCTGCAGAAGCAGCTGCGGCAGCTGCAGCTGCGGCCGAGAAAGCAGCGCGTGAAAAAGCCGCTGCAGAGGCTGCTGCGCAAGCACAGGCTGTTCAAGTTCAGGCAACACCTGCTGCTGTAGAGACCGCTTCTAACACACAAACTGTTCAAACGACACCAACACCTGCTGTGACGACTCAAACAGATACAACTCCTACAGTTGCAACAGAAAGTAAAAAAACAGTCTATTCTGCCTCAAACACTTATCCAGTTGGTGAGTGTACTTGGGGAGCTAAATCACTTGCTCCGTGGGTTGGAAACTATTGGGGTAATGCTAATCAGTGGCTTTATTCAGCGGCGGCGGCTGGATATAGCACAGGTACAACTCCTCAGGTTGGAGCTGTAGCTGTATGGACAAGCGGTGCTTATGGGCACGTAGCCGTTGTAACTGCTGTCAATGGTTCACAAATCCAAGTTATGGAATCTAACTATGCTGGAAACCGTTACGTTGGTAATTTCCGCGGTTGGTTCAATCCAGCTGCTGATGGTATCACAGGATATATTTATCCATAGTAGAACTTATAAGAGTCCGAAAGGACTCTTTTTCTTGTTATCTAATAGCCATAATGAATGCATGAAGAAATTTTTGTTTTCAAAAACGAAGATTGTAAAGATAATCGAAGTGCTAGACTAGAGTTAGAGGTTATCATTTTCGTTGATGAAAGGTATGGAATAAAGGTTATTTTGCAGTTATTATGTCTGATTGATATTGGCAAAGAATATTATTATTTAGCAGTTAAAGAAAATCAGGATAGTCTTTACGAGGCTGCTAGGTTTTATCTGTTGTGCTAATTAGTGGGTGAGTAGTTTAAAAAGGCTAGGACTACTACCGTATTGAGATGGCTAACGATCAAATCGAAGTCCTTGATTACTGAGGGGTATATGATATGAATAACTAGTAATCAATCATTTTAAGTAGTATAAATTGTGTGGAGATGAGAGAGGGAGTATGTATTGTTTTTTTGTGTGTTCTATTGTGAGCATCATAAGCAAATATTAGGCAAATGAACTGCTTTCAATCTAATACAGGATGCAAACAGTCTTTTCAGTTATTGAAAGTCATTCAATTTTTGGAGAAAGAGTTGAGTTATCGCTGTAAGCCACTGTCTATTTCTGACTATTTGTTACGATTATTTTGGAAGTAGGTTAATGCTATGAACATGGAGCTTTTCTACCAGTTTAAAAATTGCTTCGGGGTGTGAAGATACTTCGAGAATTTTTTCATTTATAAGGTGTGTCTTATAAGCAGTAACTCATTGAAAAATCCTTTAAAAAGGGTTACAATAGGAGTTGAGAAAAAATTCTTGGAGGAAGTCATGTCTTACAATAACTTGAAGCTCTTTGCTTTGTCGTCGAATCAAGAATTGGCAAAAAAAGTAGCAGATTCCATGGGTATTGCACTTGGGAAATCGTCTGTTCGTCAATTTTCGGATGGTGAAATTCAAGTTAATATTGAGGAATCTATTCGTGGTCATCATGTTTATATTTTGCAATCAACTTCAGCACCTGTAAACCATAATTTGATGGAAATTTTGATTATGGTAGATGCCTTAAAACGAGCCAGTGCGGAAACAATCAATGTTGTCATGCCTTATTATGGGTATGCTCGTCAAGATCGAAAGGCACGTGCTCGTGAACCAATCACCTCAAAATTAGTTGCTAATATGCTAGAAGTAGCTGGTGTTGATCGTCTTTTGACAGTAGACCTTCATGCTGCTCAGATTCAAGGGTTCTTTGACATTCCTGTTGATCACCTGATGGGGGCACCGCTTATTGCTGATTACTTCGATCGGGCTGGTCTCAAGGGTGAGGATGTGGTCGTTGTCAGTCCTGACCACGGCGGTGTGACACGTGCTCGTAAGCTGGCTCAGTTCTTGAAGACACCTATTGCTATCATTGATAAGCGTCGTAGTGTCGATAAGATGAACACTTCCGAAGTTATGAATATCATTGGTAATGTTGAAGGCAAGGCTTGTATCTTGATTGATGATATGATTGATACGGCTGGTACGATTTGTCATGCGGCTGATGCTTTGGCTGAAGCTGGAGCAACAGCTGTCTATGCCTCTTGTACTCACCCAGTTCTCTCTGGTCCTGCTCTTGAAAATATTACTAAATCGGCTATTGAGAAACTGGTAGTCCTTGACACGATTTATCTTCCAAAAGAGCGTCTAATTGATAAGATTGAACAAATTTCAATTGCTGATCTCTTGGCAGATGCCATCATTCGAATTCACGAAAAACGTCCTCTTTCACCATTGTTTGAATTAGGCCATAAATAAGACATGCGTAAAATCTGTCCTTTGGGCAGATTTTTTTGGTATAATGGGACTATTATCGTTATGAGGTGAGTTTATGGACGTTAGACATCGTTTTAATAAGAATTTGAATAAGATTGAAGTGTCGATGATTAGACAGTTTGATCAATCTATTTCTAATATTCCTGGGGTCTTGAAATTGACTTTGGGTGAGCCTGATTTTAATACGCCAGACCATGTTAAAGAAGCGGCTAAGGTTGCTATTGATGCTAATCAAAGTCACTACACGGGTATGGCTGGTCTTTTGGAATTGCGCCAAGCTGCGTCAGCTTTTGTCCAAGAAAAATATAACTTGACCTACAATCCAGAAAATGAAATTTTGGTGACGGTGGGAGCAACAGAGGCGCTTTCTGCGACCTTGACGGCCATTCTAGAGCCAGGTGACGTGGTGCTTTTACCAGCTCCAGCCTATCCTGGCTACGAGCCAATCGTCACTCTTATGGGTGCTAAAATTGTGGAAATCGACACAACGGCCAATGATTTCATCCTGACACCAGAGATGCTTGAGGCTGCCCTTTTAGAACATGGTGATAAGGTTAAAGCGGTTCTTCTTAATTACCCTGCAAATCCAACGGGTGTGACCTATTCACGTGAGGAAATTGCAGGATTTGCTGAGGTTTTGGGTAAGTTCCCTGTCTTTGTAGTTAGTGATGAGATTTATTCGGAGCTTAATTACACGGAGGAGCCACACGTGTCTATCGCTGAGTTTATCCCCGAGCAGACGATTGTCATCAATGGTTTGTCTAAATCACATGCGATGACCGGTTGGCGTTTGGGTTTGATTTTTGCCAAAGCAGAGCTAACAGCACAGTTGATTAAGAGTCACCAGTACTTGGTAACAGCGGCGACGACAGCTTCTCAGTTTGCGGCTATTGCTGCGTTGACAAATGGGAAAAACGATGCGGAGCCGATGAAAGCGGAGTACATTAAGCGTCGTGATTTTATTATTGACAAGATGACGGCTATGAATTTTAAAATCATTCGTCCTAACGGAGCTTTTTACATCTTTGCAAAAATTCCAGTGGCGGATGGTCAGGATTCATTCGCTTTCTTGCAAAAGTTGGCTAGGGAACAGGCTGTTGCTTTCATTCCAGGCGTAGCCTTTGGACCGTATGGTGAGGGCTACTTACGTATTTCTTATGCTGCTAGTATGGAAGTTATTGAGGAGGCTATGCGCCGTTTGGAAATCTTTATGGAGCAGTATGGAGATTAGAGAAAGTCGAGGGATTGTTCTCTACAATCGCAACTATCGCGAAGATGATAAGCTGGTTAAAATTTTTACCGAGAAGGCTGGTAAGCGAATGTTTTTCGTGAAACATGCCAGTAAATCAAAATTGGCTTCAGTTATCCAACCCTTGACTAGCGCTGATTTTCTGCTTAAATTGAATGAGTCTGGTCTGTCATACATTGACGATTACCATGAGTCTTCGATTTATAAGACTATCAATTCAGATATTTTTATGCTGTCCTATGCGACTTATGTTGTTGCTTTAGCAGATGCGGCTATTGCGGACAATGTGCCAGATCCTCATCTTTTTGCTTTTTTAGGTAAAACTTTGGAACTAATGGATGAAGGATTGGATTATGAGATTTTGACCAATATTTTTGAAGTCCAGATCTTGGAGCGTTTTGGGGCTCAGTTGAATTTTCATGACTGTGTTTTTTGCCATAAAGTGAGGCAACGTTTTGACTTTTCATACAAATATTCGGGGCTACTCTGTCCTGAACATTACGACAAGGATTTAAAGCGGAGTCAGCTGGATCCGAATGTGCCTTATTTGCTGGATAAATTTCAGTCAGTGCATTTTGATGAAATCAAGACGATTTCTGTCAAACCTGAGATGAAGCAGAAGCTCCGCCACTTTATTGATGGTATCTACGATAATTATGTGGGGATTCAGCTTAAAAGTAAAAAATTTATTGATGATTTGGCTAAGTGGGGAGATGTGATGAAGAAGGACAGCTGATTTTAGCTGTTCTTTGTGCTATAATGTGACTATCAAAGTATTTAAGGAAAGGAAGTTCCTGTCCTTTTAGGACTGGATTGAGGAGATTTTTGACTGAGTTTTGTTAAGTTGAAAAATCCTTGTATGTTTTATGAAAAAAATTGCAGTTGATGCTATGGGTGGCGATCATGCACCCAAGGCTATTGTTGAGGGTGTTATTCAGGCGCTAGCTGAGTTTAAGGATATTGAAGTGATTTTGTATGGTGATGAGGCAAAGATTCGTCAACATTTGACGGCAACAGATCGTGTCAGCATTGTCCATACGGACGAAAAAATTAACTCTGAGGATGAACCAGCCAAAGCTATCCGCAGTAAAAAGAAGGCTTCTATGGTCTTGGCAGCCAAGGCGGTTAAGGATGGAGAGGCGGATGCTGTACTTTCTGCGGGCAATACAGGAGCTCTTTTGGCGGCTGGCCTCTTTGTGGTTGGTCGTATCAAAGGTGTTGAACGCCCTGGTTTATTATCTACCTTACCAACCTCTGATGGGCAAGGTTTTGATATGTTAGACCTAGGGGCTAATGCAGAAAATACAGCTGCGCACCTGCATCAATATGGAATCTTAGGTTCTTTCTATGCTAAAAATGTCCGTGGCATTGATAAGCCTCGTGTTGCCCTCCTCAATAACGGCACTGAGGATACCAAGGGGACACCTGTCCACAAGGAAGCTTATCAGCTCCTCGCAGCGGAGCCAACGATTAACTTTATTGGAAATGTTGAGGCACGAGATCTCATGGATGGAGTGGCGGATGTTGTCGTTTCGGATGGTTTCACGGGAAACGCTGTGCTTAAATCTATCGAGGGAACGGCACTTAGTATTCTTAAGCAACTAAAATCTTCTATCGAAGGCGGTGGCTGGAAAGCTAAAATTGGTTACCTCTTTATGAAAGACAGTTTGCGCTCAATGAAAAAGACCTTGGATTATTCATCAGCTGGCGGAGCTGTGCTTTTTGGCACCAAAGCACCAGTGGTGAAATCTCACGGATCGAGTGATGCCAAATCTATCTATTACACCATTAAACAAATCCGAACCATGCTGGAAACGGATGTGGTCAATCAGTTAGTTGAGGAATTTGCTCAAAAGACAGATAAATAGAACCTTAAAAAGTTATTGTTCGATATTTACGAATGATAGCTTTTTATTTTATCTCAAATTCAGATTTTGTTTGAATAAATACGATTAATTTGATAAAATGGCACTAATCAAAGCGAAAGGCGAACAAAATCATGTCCGAACAACTTATTTATACGGGAAAAGCTAAAGATATATACACGACATCAGACGAAAATGTGATTAAATCGGTCTATAAGGATCAGGCAACCATGCTCAATGGGGCTCGTAAGGAAACTATTGAGGGTAAGGGAGTGCTTAATAATCAGATTTCGTCTCTTATTTTTGCCAAATTGAACGCTGCTGGTGTAGAGACGCATTTTATTGAGCAAATTTCAGATACAGAGCAACTTAATAAAAGAGTAGATATTATCCCCCTTGAGGTTGTTTTACGCAATATGACGGCTGGTTCCTTTTCAAAACGTTTTGGTGTAGAGGAAGGCATCGCTTTAGAAACACCAATCATAGAATTCTATTATAAAAACGATGATTTGGACGACCCTTTTATCAATGATGAACATGTGAAATTCCTTGGTATTGCAAGCGATGAAGAAATTGCCTATATCAAAGCAGAAACACGTCGTATCAATGAATTTTTAAAAGATTGGTTTAATCAAATTGGTCTTAAACTGATTGATTTCAAGCTAGAATTTGGTAAAGATAAAGATGGGAAGATCATTCTCGCAGATGAATTTTCACCAGATAATTGCCGTCTCTGGGATGCTCAAGGAAATCACATGGATAAGGATGTTTTCCGACGTGATTTGGGAAGCTTAACAGATGTTTACAAAGTGGTGCTTGAAAAGCTGAAGTGCTTGAATTGATTTAGGGATTGGAAATCCTGACATTATCAAAGAAGAAAAAGGAATAATAATGGACAAACGTATTTTTGTTGAGAAGAAAGCGTCTTTTGGAATCAAATCAAATTCGCTTCTCAAAGAGTTAGCTCATAATTTGCAATTAAGTAGTTTAAAAGAATTACGCATTGTACAGGTTTATGATGTTTTTAATCTAGACAAAAAGTTATTCGCGCGTGCTGAAAAACACATTTTTTCTGAACAAGTAACGGATAATATTTTGGCTGAGAGTGATGTGGTTGCTGAACTTTCTAACTATGCTTTCTTTGCTATTGAATCACTTCCAGGTCAATTTGACCAACGTGCAGCGTCATCACAAGAAGCTTTGCTTTTACTTGGCAGCAATAACGATGTAACGGTTAATACGGCTCAACTTTATCTTGTTAACAAGGATATTGATACTGCTGAACTTGATGCAGTTAAGAATTATCTTCTTAATCCAGTAGATTCTCGTTTTAAAGATATTACGACAGGAATTGCGCCACAAGCATTTTCAGAATCAGACAAAATGATTCCAAATCTTGATTTCTTCAAGACTTATACAGCGGCTGAATTTGCTAATTATAAAGCTGAGCAAGGTTTAGCAATGGAAGTTGATGACCTTGTCTTTATCCAAGAGTATTTCAAATCAATTGGGCGCGTGCCAACGGAAACAGAATTGAAAGTTTTGGATACTTACTGGTCAGACCACTGCCGTCACACAACTTTTGAAACTGAGCTTAAACATATTGACTTTTCAGCCTCTAAATTCCAAAAACAATTACAGGCAACTTATGATAAATATATTGCTATGCGTGATGAACTCGGACGTTCTGAAAAGCCACAAACATTGATGGACATGGCGACAATCTTTGGTCGTTACGAACGTGCGAATGGTCGTTTGGACGATATGGAAGTGTCAGACGAAATTAACGCCTGTTCTGTTGAAATTGAAGTTGATGTGAATGGTGTTAAAGAACCATGGCTTTTGATGTTCAAGAACGAAACACACAATCACCCAACAGAAATTGAACCCTTTGGTGGTGCCGCAACCTGTATCGGTGGTGCAATCCGCGACCCCTTGTCAGGACGTTCTTATGTTTATCAAGCCATGCGTATTTCAGGAGCTGGCGATATTACAAGACCAATTTCAGAAACACGTCTTGGTAAATTGCCACAACAAGTGATTTCTAAAACAGCGGCACATGGTTATTCTTCTTATGGTAACCAAATCGGTCTCGCCACAACTTATGTTAAAGAGTATTTCCACCCAGGATTCGTCGCTAAACGTATGGAACTTGGTGCCGTTGTCGGTGCAGCTCCTAAGGAAAATGTTGTTCGTGAGAAACCAGAAGCTGGTGATGTGGTTATTCTTCTTGGTGGTAAAACTGGTCGTGACGGTGTTGGTGGTGCAACTGGCTCATCTAAAGTTCAAACAGTTGAATCTGTTGAAACAGCTGGTGCAGAAGTACAAAAAGGGAATGCCATTGAAGAACGTAAAATTCAACGTCTTTTCCGTAATGGTCATGTGACTCGCCTCATTAAAAAATCAAACGACTTTGGTGCTGGCGGTGTCTGTGTGGCAATTGGTGAATTAGCTGACGGTCTTGAAATCGACCTTAACAAAGTGCCACTTAAATACCAAGGACTTAACGGAACTGAAATTGCTATTTCTGAATCACAAGAACGTATGGCTGTTGTGGTTCGTCCGAAAGATGTTGAGGCTTTCGTGGCAGAATGTCATAAAGAAAATATTGATGCGGTAGTGGTTGCCACAGTTACTGAAAAACCAAATCTTGTTATGACTTGGAATGGTCAAACAATCGTTGATATTGAACGTCGTTTCCTTGATACAAATGGAGTGCGCGTGGTGGTTGATGCTAATGTCGTTGACAGTCAAGTTGACATGCCAGAACAACGTATAACTTCAGCTGCGACACTTGAATCTGACACTGTAAATGTTCTTTCTGACCTTAATCATGCCAGTCAAAAAGGTTTACAAACCATCTTTGATAGCTCTGTTGGTCGTTCAACGGTTAACCATCCAATTGGTGGTCGTTATCAAATCACACCAACAGAAAGTTCAGTTCAAAAACTTCCTGTTCAAAACGGTGTAACAACAACAGCGTCAGTTATGGCACAAGGGTTCAACCCTTATATCGCTGAATGGTCACCATATCATGGTGCAGCTTACGCTGTTATCGAAGCAACAGCGCGTTTGGTGGCAACAGGTGCGAATTGGTCTAAAGCACGCTTCTCTTATCAAGAATATTTCCAACGTATGGATAAACAAGCTGAACGCTTTGGACAACCAGTGTCAGCCCTTCTTGGGTCAATTGAAGCGCAATTGCAACTTGGCTTACCATCAATCGGTGGTAAAGACTCAATGTCTGGTACCTTTGAAGAATTGACAGTACCGCCAACCTTGGTTGCTTTTGGTGTGACAACAGCTGATAGTCGTAATGTTCTTTCGCCAGAATTTAAAGCAGCTGGTGAATACATTTACTACATTCCAGGGCAAGCTATTTCACAAGAGATTGATTTTGATTTGATTAAAGCTAATTTTGCTAAATTTGAAGCGATTCAAAAAGCACACCATATCACATCAGCTTCAGCTGTTAAATACGGTGGTGTAATTGAAAGCTTGGCACTTGCTGCTTTTGGTAACCATATCGGTGCTAAAGTAGAATTGGCAGAGCTTGAGACTAGCTTGACTGCACAACTCGGTGGCTTTATCTTTACATCTACTGAAGAAATTGCTGAAGCTAGCAAAATCGGTGAAACTACAGCTGACTTTACACTTGCTGTCAATGGTGTCAATCTTGCAGGAGATAAACTTTTGTCAGCCTTTGAAGGCAAACTCGAAGATGTTTATCCAACTGAATTTGAACAAAGTACAAAACTTGAAGATGTTCCAGCAGTTGCTTCAGATGCAGTGATTAAAGCAAGTGAAAAAATTTCTGAACCATTGGTTTACATCCCAGTCTTCCCTGGTACAAATTCTGAGTACGATTCAGCCAAATCCTTTGAACAAGCAGGTGCAAAAGTTAACTTGGTACCGTTTGTAACACTTGATGAAGCAGCTATTGAAGCATCAGTTGACACAATGGTTGACAACATTGACAAGGCTAATATCATCTTCTTTGCAGGTGGATTCTCTGCAGCAGATGAGCCTGACGGTTCGGCTAAGTTCATTGTTAATATCTTGCTCAATGAGAAAGTTCGCGCTGCTATTGACAGCTTTATTGCAAAAGGTGGGCTGATTATTGGTATCTGTAATGGTTTCCAAGCTCTTGTCAAGTCAGGCTTACTTCCATACGGGAACTTTGAAGATGCTACTGAAACATCACCAACCCTCTTTTATAACGATGCTAACCAGCACGTGGCGAAAATGGTTGAAACACGAATTGCCAACACTAACTCACCGTGGCTTGCTGGTGTGGAAGTCGGTGATATCCATGCTATCCCAGTTTCTCATGGGGAAGGTAAGTTTGTGGTAACGGATCAAGAGTTTGAACAGTTACGAGATAATGGTCAAATCTTTAGCCAGTACGTTGACTTTGCAGGGCAACCAAGTATGGATTCTAAGTACAATCCAAACGGCTCAAGTCATGCGATTGAGGGAATCACGAGCAAGAACGGTCAAATCATTGGTAAGATGGGACATTCAGAACGTTACGAAGATGGTCTTTTCCAAAATATCCCAGGAAATAAAGATCAGCATTTGTTCCGTAGCGCTGTTGCTTACTTTACAGGAAAATAAGCTAGTGGGCTAGGTAAAAATGGCCTACTCTAGCTAGATGACAGAAAAGGCTGGGGATGATATCCTAGCTGTAGGTTTACGCATTTTTGCTAGTGCAAGAAATGCAAAGGAAAAAGAATGATGACATATGAAGTAAAATCGCTTAATGAAGAATGTGGAGTTTTTGGGATTTGGGGACATCCTCAAGCAGCTCAAGTGACTTACTTTGGACTCCACAGTCTTCAACACCGCGGACAAGAAGGAGCCGGTATTTTGAGCAATGATGGCGGAAAACTTCTTCGTCACCGTGACACAGGTCTCCTTTCAGAAGTTTTCAAAAATCCAGCCAACCTAGAAAAATTAACAGGAACGGCTGCTATTGGGCATGTTCGCTATGCGACAGCTGGTGAGGCTTCGATTGATAATATTCAGCCTTTCCATTTCAAATTTTACGACATGGAATTTGGTCTGGCACACAATGGAAATTTGACCAATACGAAGACCCTGAAGACAGAATTGGAACGTAATGGTGCGATTTTCTCGTCTTCATCTGACACAGAAATTTTGGCGCATCTCATCCGTCGCAGTCACAATCCGAGCTTTATGGGTAAAGTGAAAGAAGCCCTTAACACTGTTAAAGGTGGCTTTGCTTACCTTCTTATGATGGAAGACAAGCTAATTGCAGCTCTTGATCCAAATGGTTTCCGTCCGCTGTCTATTGGGAAGATGGCTAATGGAGCCATCGTCGTGTCTAGTGAAACGTGTGCTTTTGAAGTGATCGGAGCCGAATGGATTCGCGATGTTAAGCCAGGTGAAGTGGTTGTGATTGATGAATCGGGTATTACTTACGATACCTACACGACAGATACGCAGCTGGCCATCTGTTCTATGGAATATATCTACTTTGCCCGTCCTGACTCAAATATTCATGGAGTCAATGTCCATACAGCTCGTAAACGTATGGGGGCACAGCTGGCGCGTGAGTTTAAACATGAGGCGGATATTGTGGTTGGCGTACCGAATTCTTCACTCAGCGCAGCTATGGGCTTTGCCGAAGAATCGGGTCTGCCAAACGAAATGGGGCTTATCAAGAATCAATACACGCAACGCACCTTTATCCAGCCTACTCAGGAATTGCGTGAGCAAGGCGTGCGAATGAAACTATCTGCTGTGTCTGGAGTTGTTAAGGGCAAGCGTGTCGTTATGATTGATGACTCTATCGTGCGTGGAACGACTTCTCGTCGTATTGTTCAGCTTTTGAAAGAAGCTGGCGCAACAGAAGTTCATGTGGCTATTGGCAGCCCAGCTCTTGCCTATCCATGTTTTTATGGCATTGATATTCAAACGCGTAAAGAATTGATTGCAGCTAACCATACGGTTGAAGAAACCTGTGAAATTATCGGCGCGGATAGTTTGACTTATCTGTCAATTGATGGACTTATTGATTCTATTGGAATTGAAACAGATGCTCCAAATGGCGGACTCTGTGTGGCTTATTTTGATGGGAAGTATCCAACACCACTTTACGATTACGAAGAAGAGTATCTAGCTAGTTTGGATAAGAAAGTTAGTTTTTACAGAGATGGTAAATAGAGTTAGCTCTGCTATTTCCCAAAAGGAGAAAAATATTATGACAAAAAATGCTTACGCCCAATCTGGTGTGGATGTTGAAGCGGGTTATGAAGTTGTTGAACGTATTAAAAAGCATGTAGCTCGTACAGAGCGTGCAGGGGTTATGGGAGCTCTAGGTGGTTTTGGTGGTATGTTCGACCTTAGCCAAACAGGTGTCAAGGAACCTGTTCTCATTTCAGGAACGGACGGTGTTGGGACTAAACTGATGTTAGCCATCAAGTATGATAAGCATGACACCATCGGTCAGGACTGTGTGGCCATGTGTGTTAATGATATCATTGCAGCAGGTGCTGAACCCCTTTACTTCCTTGACTATGTTGCTACTGGGAAAAATATCCCTGAGAAACTAGAGCAAGTAGTAGCTGGTGTTGCCGAGGGCTGTGTCCAAGCCGGTGCTGCTTTAATCGGTGGTGAAACTGCTGAAATGCCTGGTATGTACGGTGAAGATGATTATGATTTAGCTGGATTTGCTGTCGGTGTGGCTGAAAAATCACAAATCATTGACGGTTCAAAAGTTGCTGAAGGCGATGTTCTTCTTGGTCTTGCTTCAAGCGGCATTCACTCAAATGGTTACTCACTTGTCCGTCGTGTCTTTGCTGATTATACGGGTGACGAGGTCCTGCCAGAGCTTGAGGGTAAACCGTTGAAAGACGTTCTTCTTGAGCCAACACGCATCTATGTGAAAGCAGTGCTTCCACTCATCAAGGAAGAGTTAGTTAACGGTATTGCCCACATCACTGGAGGTGGTTTCATTGAAAATGTCCCACGTATGTTTGCCGATGATTTAGCTGCTGAAATTGAAGAAGATAAAGTTCCTGTTCTTCCAATTTTCAAAGCTATTGAGGCATATGGTAAGATCAAACACGAAGAAATGTTTGAAATCTTCAATATGGGAATTGGTTTGATGTTGGCAGTTAGCCCTGACAAGGTTGAGCGTGTGAAAGCCTTGCTTGACGAGCCTGTTTATGAACTTGGTCGCATCGTGAAAAAAGCTGATGCAAGTGTGGTGATTAAGTAATGAAGAAAATTGCAGTTTTTGCTTCTGGCAATGGCTCAAACTTTCAGGTAATTGCAGAGCAATTTCCCGTTGACGTTGTCTTTTCAGATCACCGAGATGCTTATGTCTTAGAGCGTGCAGAAAAGCTTGGTGTAACAGCGCATGCGTTTGAACTCAAGGAGTTTGATAACAAAGTCGCCTACGAAGAGGCAATCGTTGCTTTACTCGAACAATATGACATTGACTTGGTTTGCTTGGCAGGTTATATGAAAATCGTAGGACCGACCCTATTGGCCGCTTACGAAGGTCGTATCATCAATATTCACCCTGCCTACCTTCCTGAATTTCCAGGAGCTCATGGCATTGAGGATGCTTGGGAAGCGGGAGTGGAGCAGTCGGGTGTCACGATTCACTGGGTAGACAGTGGTGTTGACACGGGCAAAATCATCAAACAAGTGCGCGTGTCGCGCCTACCAGATGATACCATTGAAAGTTTCGAGGCTCGCATTCACGAAGCAGAGTATCAGCTGTATCCAGAAGTTATCCAATCTCTTATCTAACTAAAAAAGTAGGCGGCCTCAGAAAGGAGTTTATATGCCAGTTAATGACTATGGTCAAACTATTGGAGACTTGGTTGAGGATTTTTCAGGTGGAAGTGTTCCAAAGATTACAGAACTGCTAGGTAAGACTGTTAAAGTGGAAAAATTGAGTGACAAACATATAGCTTCGCTTTATGAAGTTTATGGACCGACTTCCCCGAAAGAAAATTGGACCTATTTACCAATTGATCGTTTTGAATCTTTTACCGATTACCAAGAGTTTATTAGAGAGAAAATTGATTCTCAAGATCCTTATTATTTAGCTATTGTTGATCTGAAAACGCATCAAGCTTTGGGAACATTTGCCTTAATGCGTAATGACCAAGTGAATGGCGTGATTGAGATGGGCTGGGTAATCTATTCGAACCAACTTCAACGAACACGTATGGCTACTGAAGCGCAGTTTTTAGTGATGACATATGTTTTTGAAACGATGGGGTATCGTCGTTATGAATGGAAATGTGATCATTTAAATAAACCATCTCATCAGGCTGCGCGACGTTTAGGGTTTACTTATGAAGGAACCTTTAGACAAGCACTCATTAATAAAGGACGAAATCGTGATACCGATTGGTTTTCACTGTTAGATAGTGAGTGGAAAGTAAATAAATTAAGACTAGAAAAATGGTTATCTGATGATAATTTTACAGCAGATGGTCAACAGATTATTTCGTTACAAGATATTCACGTATGAAAGGAAAAAATAAATGACTAAACGCGCACTGATTAGCGTATCAGATAAGGCGGGCATTGTTGACTTTGCCCAAGAATTGACAAAACTTGGTTGGGAGATTATCTCAACTGGAGGGACAAAGGTTGCCCTTGATAATGCTGGGGTTAAAACCATTGCCATTGATGATGTGACAGGTTTTCCTGAAATGATGGATGGTCGTGTTAAGACGCTTCATCCGAAAATCCATGGAGGGCTTTTGGCGCGTCGTGACACAGAAAGTCACTTGCAGGCTGCTCAAGACCATGAAATTGGCTTGATTGACTTAGTGGTGGTTAACCTCTATCCTTTTAAGGAAACCATCTTGAAACCAGATGTGACTTATGCCGATGCGGTTGAAAATATTGATATCGGTGGACCTTCAATGCTTCGCTCCGCAGCCAAAAACCATGCTAGTGTGACCGTTGTTGTTGACCCAGCAGACTATGCTGTAGTGCTTGATGAATTGTCAGCAGATGGAGAAACAACTTATGAAACGCGTCAACGCCTAGCAGCAAAAGTCTTCCGCCATACAGCAGCTTATGATGCCTTGATTGCAGACTATTTCACAGCACAAGTTGTTGAAACCAAGCCTGAAAAATTGACGATCACTTACGATCTCAAACAACCAATGCGCTACGGTGAAAACCCGCAGCAAGATGCCGACTTCTACCAGTCAGCGATTCCGACGGACTATTCGATTGCATCAGCTAAACAGCTCAACGGTAAGGAACTCTCTTTCAATAACATCCGTGATGCGGATGCGGCGATTCGTATTATCCGTGATTTTAAAGACCGTCCAACGGTGGTGGCACTTAAGCACATGAACCCATGTGGCATCGGCCAAGCCGATGACATCGAGACAGCTTGGGATTATGCTTATGAAGCTGATCCTGTATCCATTTTCGGAGGCATCGTTGTTCTCAATAGAGAAGTAGATGCTGCGACGGCTGAAAAGATGCACTCGATTTTCTTAGAAATCATCATTGCACCAAGCTATACAGAAGAAGCGCTAGCTATTTTAACCAATAAAAAGAAAAATCTACGTCTTCTTGAGTTGGCTTTTGATGCGCAAGATGAGAGTGAGATTGAAAAAGAGTACACGGGTGTTGTCGGTGGTCTTTTGGTACAAAACCAAGATGTCGTAACAGAAAATCCATCGGATTGGCAAGTGGTGACAGACCGTCAACCAACAGAACAAGAACAAGCTGCACTTGAGTTTGCTTGGAAAGCTATCAAATACGTAAAATCTAACGGTATCATTGTGACCAATGACCACATGACACTTGGTGTTGGCCCTGGTCAAACCAATCGTGTTGCTTCCGTTCGTATCGCTATTGAGCAGGCTAAGGAGCGTCTTGAGGGTGCGGTTCTTGCTTCAGATGCTTTCTTCCCATTTGCAGATAATATCGAAGAAATCGCAGCCGCAGGCATTAAAGCCATCATCCAACCCGGTGGTTCTGTGCGTGACCAAGACTCTATCGACGCCGCAGATAAACACGGCATCGCTATGGTCTTTACGGGAGTGCGGCACTTCCGTCACTAATTTTATGAAAATAGCAGAGCACCCCAAACGTTAGGTTGCTTATTTTAAGTTTTCCGCAAGTTTTCTTTAAGACTGTCTTAAGCTAGTCCAGCTATACTATAACCATCCTAGCAATAGGACTCCTAAAAACTTTTCTTTTTCATAAATCTCCTAAAAGAAGGCTGAACAATCAGTCTTCTTTTGTTTTGTAAGAGGTTTAAACAGCTATTATACAATTAGCTACCTTATCTTATAAATGTAATTCCTAAAATAGCGCGTACATCCTTTTGAATTATCAAACTTACATTATGCATCAATTTAAATACAACGGCGAATTCCCCTCTATGGGTTTTGGTTGAATTTTTCTCATTTGGTATGACTTCAAAGTTTTATGCCGATAGTCCAAATGGCGTTCAAAGTCTTATTGCAAAAGACTTAAACATAAAGACAGCTCAAGTTCGTACCTACCTTGAAGTTGTCCTTAGAAATTATTGTGCGCATCAAAGCAGATTATATTACAGACGTTTCACAAAATTCCTGGTCAGCAATCACCTTTTATGACTGAGAATGTCAAAATTAAAAATCGTCTCACGGCACAATTATTCGTCTTTAAACAACTATATGTTGATGGCAACATATGGAATAACCATTTTATTCCACGTTTAAAGACCTTGTTTACCAATATCAATCCAGTATTCATTTGCACCACTTAGGTTTCACAGATGACTGGGAAGTTGTCTTGAGGAATAAAATAAGAAGCGAGCCAAGAGGCTTGCTTTTTTTGGTATAATTAAAGCAATAATTATTAGGGGGTAGATTAATGAATGAACTTGATGTTGCAATACAAACAATTAATAACAACATCTGTAAAAATATTGCTGAAGGTCTAGACAGAGGCTTCCTTTCTCAAAATATTTTGTCGCAAATGAGAAATTTTGTTGAGCATATTTCATTAAGATTGTACTGTGCTGACAATAAGTGTGACATGAGTTTAAATTATGATAATTTAAAAATTGGGAATAATCATGTGAGAAGTAATTCAAAATATATTTTTTTACGAGAATTTCATGAATTATTACAAATTTCAGCTTCTCACTATACTTTGGATGAAAATAATTCTGAGAGATTGATGTTAAAATATTACGAATATCTACTTCGTGTCAAAATGTTAGTGTCTGACAATTTAGGTTTCGAGGTTCTTTCCAATTTATCTGATTTTCCTTTAGAGCAAGATACTCAATTGTTTGAATACTATAAAATAATATCAGAGACAATAGCGGCTGATTCTCTTCCGTTTGAGAGAGTTTCTTATAGTGATAGATATTATATTCATAAAGTGAGACCTTTTTTTGTAGATGAAAAAATATATTATGAAGTAACCTATTCCGTTGCAAGTGATAATATATCAAAATTTGATAGAATGATTGCTTTTACTGATAAACCTATTCTGACAAATTACGCTACACTGTTATGGGTTAAAAAAGTGGAGATTTCTATGTTTGGGGAGATAATGCCCATATTTATTATTGATGGATGGGAAGTATCTATTAGGCCGTGCGAGATTAATAGACTGAGAGATATTTTTAACATAGATTTTCCAGATATTCAAACTAGCTATGCAGAGTACAGAAATTTAATGCATTTTATTCAACAATTTAGAATGAATCTAGTAGGTTTAATTGACTTAGATGATAAATTATATCAATCTGCAAAAAAATTAATCTTAAAGAATAGTAAAGTAATGCGAATTTTCTTAATTTTAGATAAAGCTAGGGAAATGTGTCTACAAAATGCTGAAGGCTCTAGAATAGCTAGATATCTGTTATATATGATGAATAATAGATTATTGAAGACACAGTATATATCAGAAAAATGGCTAAGTGGAGGTAACCCCAAACTGAGTCATCTAAGATTAGATTGGAAGTGTGTTCCTTTTGATCAGATGCCGTTTGATACTGCTCTAAAAAATCATAATCCAAGATTGATAGACTTATTACATTGCATATCACAGAATGGTAGAGAGGATGAATTGTTTGCCCGATATATAAAAAATAACTCAGAAATAAGAGGCAAATTATTTACACCAGTTAATGAAATTAATTATTTTACGGATATTAACGGATTAATTCATAGTTATAATTCTAAATTATATTACAAACACAAAAATAGAGAACTATGCGTGGATAAAGGTCATGTTTTTATATCTGGATATAAGAATGATGTGGTATTTGTAATAAAAAGGTTACAGGAACTATCAAAAAGAGGTATTGGTGGATATACTAATTCAATTGATAGTTGGTTAAAGGAATCACCGAGAGGGCTTGACGATGAAGCAAAAATAAATTGTTTGAAAACTGTTTTTGAGAATTCAAAAGTTGGTCTAATATATGGTGCGGCAGGGACAGGAAAATCAACCTTAGTGAATTATATTGCTAGTTATTTTTCTTCAAAAGAGAAACTGTTTTTAGCTAATACAAATACTGCAGTAGATAACCTAAGAAGAAAGGTTATTACACCTAAATCGGAATTTAGCACAATAGCAAAGATAATTGCAAATAAAGATATTAGTCAATGTGATCTTTTAGTTATTGATGAAAGTAGTACTGTCAGTAATTCAGATATGGTAAAATTACTAGAGAAAATAGATTTTGAGTTACTTCTTATTGTAGGTGATGTATATCAGATAGAATCAATTAGATTTGGCAATTGGTTTGATATAGCTCAATATTATTTACCAAAATGTAAATTTGAATTAACGAATACCTATAGGACATCTCAAGAGAGACTTTTAGCAGTTTGGGATAAAGTTCGTAACATTGAACGAGATTTATTAGAACATATTACTCGTGGTAATTTCTCAAGGGAATTAGATACAGATATTTTTGACAATTTTTCAGAGAATGAAATTATTCTTTGCCTAAATTACGATGGATTGTATGGAATTAATAATATTAATACCTTTATGCAGGCACATAATCCCTCTCCGGGTGTTATTTGGGGAACATCAGTATATAAGAAAGGGGATCCTATACTCTTTAACGATTCATTAAGATTTTTGCCTCTACTTTATAATAATGTAAAAGGAGTAATACAAGAAATAAATTTAACCCCAGATAAAAGCATGATTACATTTGATGTAAAGCTTTTAGATTTGAATATTACTGAGTTAGATTTGAAAGAGTACTCGGATTTAGAATTTGTTGGAAACGATAATGATGGGAAATCAATAGTGAGATTCAGTGTGAATAAACATGGGAGCACAGATTATGATTCTAATGATTTATACACATTAGTACCATTTCAAATATCATATGCAATTTCAATTCATAAGGCTCAAGGATTAGAATATGATTCAGTGAAAATCATTATAACTAACGAGTCAGAAGAGAATATCTCCCATAATATTTTTTATACTGCTATTACAAGAGCCAAGCAATCTTTAAAAATTTATTGGTCTCCTGAATCAGAAAAAAGTGTACTAAGCAGTCTAGAAAAACGGGATAATGCTAAAGATGGGAATCTTTTAAGGGTGTTTATGAAATAGTTAACTTAAATCCACATCTAATTCAGTTGAATATGTGGATTTTCTTTTTTCACGCCACAACTCATCATCTCCGAATTCCTTCGGATTTTTTACACAAAAACCTAAATAATCCGAACAAATATGTTATAATATTCTTGTATAATTCGTAAAACATCTCTGTTTTGCGTTCTTAATTCAGATTTTGGTCCATTCCAAACGTTTTTCTTTATATTGAGGTATTGTAGCTATGAAATTGTTAGTTGTTGGGGCTGGTGGTCGTGAACACGCTATTGCAAAGAAATTGTTAGAATCTAAACAGGTAGAAAGGGTCTTTGTTGCTCCTGGAAATGACGGAATGACTTTAGACAGTATTGAGTTGGTCAATATCGGAATTTCCGAACATTCTGCTCTGATCAACTTTGCTAAGGAAAATGACATTGCTTGGACTTTTGTTGGTCCAGATGATGCTCTGGCAGCAGGTATCGTTGATGATTTTGAACAGGCGGGACTTAAAGCTTTTGGCCCTAGTCGTCTAGCCGCGGAGCTGGAGTGGTCAAAAGACTTTGCCAAACAAATCATGGTCAAATACGGTATTCCAACAGCAGCCTTTGGCACATTTTCCAACTTCGAAGAAGCCAAAGCCTACATCGAAGAGCAAGGCGCACCCATCGTGGTTAAGGCGGACGGCTTGGCACTGGGCAAGGGCGTGGTCGTGGCGGAAACTGTCGAGCAGGCGGTCGAAGCGGCACGGGAGATGCTCTTGGATAACAAGTTCGGCGACTCGGGTGCCCGTGTAGTCATCGAGGAGTTCTTGGCGGGCGAGGAGTTTTCCCTCTTTGCTCTGGTCAACGGCGACCAGTTCTACATTCTGCCGACAGCCCAGGACCACAAGCGTGCCTTTGACGGCGACCAAGGTCCCAACACGGGCGGTATGGGGGCTTACGCTCCTGTTCCCCACCTGCCTCAAAGCGTGGTGGATACGGCGGTTGACACCATTGTCAAGCCCATTCTTGAGGGTATGATTGCGGAAGGGCGGTCTTATCTGGGCGTGCTCTATGCTGGCTTGATTCTGACCGACCAAGGTCCCAAGGTCATCGAGTTCAACGCCCGTTTTGGCGACCCAGAAACCCAGATTATCCTGCCTCGTCTGACCTCTGACTTTGCTCAGAACATCGACGACATCCTCCACAAACGCCCGACCCAGCTGACTTGGCTGGATAGCGGCGTGACGCTGGGCGTAGTCGTAGCTTCAAACGGCTACCCTCTGGACTATGAGAAAGGAGTAGAGTTGCCAGCAAAGACCGAGGGCGACATCACGACCTACTATGCAGGGGCTCGTTTTGCGGACAATAGCAGAGCACTGCTCTCAAACGGCGGTCGGGTTTATATGCTGGTCACCACAGCAGACACCGTCCAAGAAGCCCAAGAAAAAATTTACTCGGAGCTGAAAAATCAAGATACGACAGGCCTCTTTTATCGGACAGATATTGGAAGTAAGGCAGTGAAATAAGGGACAAAGAAAAGGAAAGACAAGTATGAATATTCCAATTTCCATCATCATGGGTTCTAGTTCTGACTGGAAAACCATGAAAAAAGCAGCCGATGTGCTGGACAAATTTGGCCTAGCCTATGAAAAGAAAGTGGTCTCTGCCCACCGCACACCAGACCTCATGTTCCGTCACGCCGAAGAAGCACGTGAGCGTGGCATCAAGGTCATTATCGCAGGAGCGGGCGGTGCGGCTCATTTGCCAGGTATGGTAGCAGCCAAGACGACCCTGCCTGTCATCGGTGTTCCAGTCCAATCTCGTGCCCTTAGCGGTGTGGATTCGCTTTATTCTATCGTGCAAATGCCAGGCGGTGTGCCTGTTGCGACTATGGCGATTGGCGAAGCTGGTGCCACAAACGCAGCCCTGACAGCTCTTCGCATTCTCTCCATTGAAGACCAAACCATTGCGGATCAGCTGGCAGCCTTTGCCAAGGAACAGGAAAAAATTGCGGAGGCGATGACAGATGACCTCATCTAAGACAATCGGAATTATCGGCGGCGGTCAGCTAGGTCAGATGATGGCTATTTCCGCTATTTACATGGGCCACAAGGTGATCACGCTGGATCCTGCGGCGGACTGCCCGGCCTCCAAGGTCAGCGAGGTCATCGTCGCTCCCTATCACGATGTGGCGGCCCTCAAACAGCTGGCGGAGCGGTGCGATGTCCTGACCTACGAGTTTGAAAATGTCGATGCCGACGGACTGGACGCGGTCATCAAGGACGGCCAGCTCCCTCAGGGGACAGACCTCCTCCGCATTTCCCAGAACCGCATTTTTGAGAAGGATTTTTTGGCCAAAAAAGCTGGCGTGCAAGTCGCCCCTTACAAAGTCGTCACATCTAGCCTAGACCTAGAAGGTTTGGACCTCAGCAAAAACTATGTCTTGAAAACAGCCACTGGGGGCTACGACGGACATGGCCAGAAGGTTATTCGAGAAGCGGCGGACTTGGTAGAAGCCAGTCAGTTAGCCAACTCTGCCGAGTGTGTATTGGAAGAGTTTGTGAATTTCGACCTGGAAATCTCCGTCCTTGTGTCTGGGAATGGCTCCGACTACACAGTCTTTCCTGTGCAGGAAAATATCCACCGCAATAATATTCTTTATAAGACCATCGTGCCTGCTCGGATTTCAGATGAACTAGCTGAGAAAGCCAAAACCATGGCCCTGCAAATCGCAGACAAGCTCCATTTAGCAGGCATCCTCTGCGTTGAAATGTTTGTGGCAGGGCAGGACATTCTGGTCAACGAAATTGCTCCTCGCCCTCATAATTCAGGGCATTATTCGATTGAGGCCTGTGATTTTTCACAGTTTGATACCCATATCCGAGGCATTCTCGGTCAGCCTCTGCCCCCTATCCGCCTGCTTTCTCCAGCTGTTATGATCAACGTTTTGGGACAAGACATGGAAGCAGTCCAAACCTTTCTTCAAGAAAACCCTAGCGCCCACCTCCACCTCTATGGTAAAATAGAAGCAAAACACAACCGCAAGATGGGACACGTGACGGTGTTTAGTGGTGAGGCGGATGAGGTGAGAGAGTTTGGGGAAGGGGTGGATTTTTAGGAGGTTGCTTTGGAAATTTTTATTAATTATATTGTACCCATCTTAGAGTTAATAATGTCGGCTATCGGAGTTGTTTTTCTCTTTAAACCATCTACTCCATCGGTGAGTATTGATGTAGGCGATAAATACTATTTTACTCAGAATATTAAGGAAAGTACTAATTCAAACTCTACAAATCAGAATGACTACAGTCCTGCAATTATAGTCAGTTTAATATTTTTTGGGATCTATCTTTTCTACTCATTGGTAGGAAAGTTAATGATTTTTATCATAATGGTAATTTCTTTAATAAAAATTCTAAGATATAAGCACTTAGGTATTGATTACAAGATTGAACTAATTCCTCCAATAATAAGTACTGTAGCTTTTTATGCATTAAATTTTTTACCGAATAATGTAAAAGAATTTTGGGAAACAAATACAAAAGTTGATTTTGGTAAATTTTCTGGTTTACAGTCAACTATTGAATCAATCTTAGCTCCATTTCCAGAGTTTTTAAAATTATTTACAAATTTTGAAATTAACAAAACAAGAAATATTTCAATTTTTGCTATCTTGTTGATGACTTTGTTGGTTTTATTTTTCGAAGGCATCTCTATCTTTCAGAAAAAAGAAAATTTAAAGGTTTCGTCTAAAGGTAGGGTATCTTCTTATTGTATATTTCTATTGGTATTACTGGGATATGCGTTTTACCATGTTGAACAAAATCCTGTTAGATTTGTAACAGAAATGGTTATTAAATATTTCAATAATTGAATTGCATATAGTGTTGCTCTATTTAATCGTTTTAATATATTAAAAACAAAAGAAAAAGGGAGTACCTTTAATTGCCCATAAATAATAGAAATTTATATACTAATCGGAGAACAAACATGAAAACAATCGGTCTTATCGGCGGAATGAGCTGGGAGAGTACGACTTCCTATTATCAGCTCATCAACGAGACAATCAAAAATGAGCTTGGCGGGCTGCATTCGGCCAAAATTCTGCTTTACAGTGTTGACTTTGCAGAGATTGAGCACTATCAGGCAAGCGGCGACTGGGCTAAGAGTGCGGAAGTGCTGAGCAAAATTGCCCAGAAGCTCGAGCAGGCTGGTGCCGACTTTGTTGTCATCTGCACCAACACCATGCACAAGGTGGCTCCGCAGATTCAAGAAAAAATCACCATTCCTATTTTGCACATTGCACAGGCAACTGCTGAGTCTCTTCTTGAAAATGGCATTCAAAAGGTTGGTCTCTTGGGCACCAAGTACACCATGACTCAAGATTTTTACAAGGACAAACTGCTTGAAGCGGGATTAGAAGTGCTGATTCCAGACCAAGCTGGCATTGCCGAGGTCAACCGAATCATCTATGATGAGCTCTGTTTGGGAGACATCAAAGACAACTCCAAGCAAACCTACCTTGCCATCATTGATGATTTGAAAAATGCTGGTGCCCAAGCCGTTATCCTAGGCTGCACAGAGATTGGCCTCTTGGTCAAACAAGCAGACACAGACCTTCCCCTCTATGACACAACAGCTATCCACGCGGAGAAAGCAGCGCAATTAGCGGTGAATGAATAGATTAGAAAGAGACAGATGACTATTTTGACAGAAGATGCTGCAGTGGTAGGTTAGGTATTAGGAGGTTAACATATAGAACTCTTCTTCTCAAAAGTCGTTAGCAGCCTTTTAGAATAGTATTGTTTGCTCCAATTCCCTTTATCTATTGGCTTAGCAAAGGCAGAAATAACGCTCATTTTCTAAGTTGGCTGGGATTTAAGAAAGTTAGTAAACGTGATCTTATAATATCTTTTCAGGCCGATGTGCTGCGTTTATGCTAATTTAGTATCAAATTAGTCGTTAAAATAGGAGCGAACTTATGGTAAAATCTAATAGGAAAGCAAGTTTTTCTTATCCCATTGATAAGGTATGGGAACTTGTCACTGATTTATCCAATCAAACTTGGAGAAGTGATCTTGGTCATTTTGAAAAGATAGACAAGAAACATTTTATTGAATACACTCAAACTGGTATTCAGACAAATTTTAAGGTGATCAAAGTCGATTTGTACAAGCTCTGGGAACTTAAGTTTGAAAATAAAAATCTCCAAGGCACTTGGCTAGGACAGTTTGATTATCATGATGGGCAAACTGTCCTAGATTTTACAGAAAATGTCACTGTTAAAAATGTTCTCTTGACACCATTTGTCTGGCTTTATTTAAGAAAGCAGCAAAAGCAGTATTTCCGAGATTTAGAAAAAGTGCTGGAAGTTAAATAGTAAAAAATAAAATCGCCCATTAGGGCAAAGAAAAATAGAAAGGAACAAGGGTAGCCGTATTCTCTAAATTGAATACGGGCACTCTTAATTCTCTATCAAAAAATTGTAAAACAGAAAGGAATGGGTTACAAGTTAGCACAACTGAACCCGGGCGGAAAGCTCGGAATTTAGATAAACCGCCTAGGACGCAAGCGTCCGTCGTTGGTTTCCTAAAATTCAGTCGCTTTCTTGTCGCCCTTGGTGTCTTAAACATGATCAATCGTTATTCCCGCCCGGAGATGGCGGCTATTTGGAGTGAAGAGAACAAGTACAAGGCTTGGTTGGAGGTGGAAATCCTCGCAGATGAAGCTTGGGCTGAGTTGGGTGAAATTCCCAAGGAAGATGTGGCCTTAATTCGTGAGAAGGCGACTTTTGACATCGACCGCATTTTAGAGATTGAAGAGGAAACCCGTCACGATGTGGTGGCTTTCACCCGTGCGGTTTCGGAAAGCCTTGGTGAGGAACGCAAGTGGGTCCACTACGGTCTGACATCGACCGACGTGGTGGATACGGCTTACGGTTACCTCTACAAGCAGGCCAACGATATCATCCGTCGTGACCTTGAAAACTTTACCAATATCATCGCCGACAAGGCTCGTGAGCACAAGTACACCATCATGATGGGGCGGACCCACGGTGTTCATGCGGAGCCAACGACCTTCGGTCTTAAACTAGCGACTTGGTATAGCGAAATGAAACGCAACATGGAGCGTTTTGATGTGGCGGCCAAGGGCGTTGAGGCTGGTAAAATTTCAGGTGCGGTTGGAAACTTTGCCAACATTCCTCCATTTGTGGAAGAGTATGTTTGTGGCAAATTAGGCATTCGTCCGCAGGAAATTTCTACCCAGGTCCTTCCTCGTGACCTCCACGCAGAATATTTCTCAGCTTTAGCCTTGATTGCAACGTCTATCGAGCGTATGGCGACAGAGATCCGTGGGTTACAAAAATCTGAACAACGTGAAGTCGAAGAGTATTTCGCCAAAGGCCAAAAGGGCAGCTCTGCTATGCCCCACAAACGCAACCCTATCGGCTCTGAAAATATGACCGGTCTGGCTCGTGTGGTGCGTGGTCACTTGGTGACGGCTTTTGAGAATGTGGCTCTCTGGCATGAACGTGATATTTCCCACTCGTCAGCGGAGCGGATTATCACGCCGGATACGACTATCCTCATCAACTATATGCTCAACCGTTTTGGCAATATCGTCAAGAACTTGACGGTCTTCCCTGAAAATATGAAACGCAATATGGAGTCAACCTTTGGCTTGATTTACAGCCAGCGTGTCATGCTTAGTTTGATTGAAAAAGGTATGACCCGTGAGGAAGCCTATGACTTGGTGCAACCCAAAACGGCGCATTCTTGGGACAATCAAGTGGACTTTAAACCTCTCCTTGAGGCTGATGAAGCTGTAACATCACGCCTGACTCAAGATGAAATTGACGAGCTCTTTAATCCTGTATATTATACAAAACGCGTGGATGAAGTCTTTGACCGTATCGGTCTTGGAGATTAATATTTTTGAAAAAGGCAGAGCACCTCAGCTGAAAAGTTGAGGTGTTTTATAATTAAGCAAAAAAGATTGTTTATAGAAATTTTTCAGAAAATTCAGCCAACATTCTTGGTTTTAAATAGTGAGGTTTGGTATAATATAATTTGGAGACCAAGTTATCGAAGAGGGTGATATGGACGGTAAGAAATTTGGACACAAAGTCAGAGATTTAAGGAAAGCAAAGGGAGTTACTCGCGAAGAATTTTGTGGCGATGAAGTTGAATTATCAATACGCCAGCTAGCGCGCATTGAGAGCGGTCAATCTATCCCTACACTAGCCAAAGTTAACTATATTGCTAAAAGATTGGGTGTCACGGTTGGGAGCTTGACCGATGGAGATAACCTAGAACTTCCTAAAAGATATAAGGAATTGAAGTATCTCATCTTGAGAAATCCAACTTATTTAGATAAAGAACGTATAGAATTGCGAGAAGAACAGTTTGATGAGATATTTGAGAACTATTATGACAATTTGCCTGAGGGGGAACAGTTAGCTATTGATTGTTTACAGGCAAAGTATGATATCTATGTTAGTCAAGATGTGACCTTTGGAACTGGAATTATAGATGACTATTTTAATCAAATTAAGCATAAGTCTCAATATACTGTAAATGATCTAATTATGATTGATTTATACCTAGTAAACATTTTTCCACAGATTAAAAAGGAAAATTTTAAAGATAAAAAGCTTTATTTTCAATTAGTGGATCGATTATTGGAGCAAGAAAATTTTCTTGATTTAGATGATTTGTTCATCTTAAATAATGTTTTAATTAATACCTGTGATTATTTTTTCACTCTAAGTGAGGAAGAGTATCTTGAAACAATAATATCAAAGTGCCACCACTTGATGTCAAAGGTTCAAGATTTTCAAAAGGTACCTATTGTTAATCTTTTAGAATGGAAGATGAGCTTATACATTCTAAAAGATAGAGAAAGAGGCTTAAAGTCCTTTGAGAGAGCTAAGATGTTTTCTGAAATGATGAATGACCTACAGTTAGCCACAAGGCTTTCAGATGAATGGGAAAAGGATCTTCGGTTATTAGAAAAATATAATTAAAACTTGAAGCCATCATTGGCTTCAAGTTTTTAATAACATGACATTTATGTCATGTTATTAAAAAGGTAAAAGAGGTAAGATTATATGTGTAAACAAAAATTATTTTCAAGGAGATTGAACATGAAAAAGTTCTTTAACAAATACACATTATTCCACCTTCTTTTTATCGCAACAATGGTTGTTAAAATGTTTGGTGATGACGTTATTGATAGATGGTGGGGATGTTAAAATATTCCAAAATACGAGTTCGCCATTGTAATATTTAAAGGAGAAAAATTAATGAAGCTTATGATTACTAATAAAACTTTTGTGCCGCAGTTGGTTTGGCTTTCGTCGCCAGACACCTTGTCTGAGGAGTTATTGGTTTTGAAATCTAGGGAGACTAGGTGTGTGGCGGGGACATCGGCTTTACGAGATGTGACAGTGTGGGATAGGAGTGTTGAGTACCGCTTGGGACAGTCTGATTGGAAGCGAATGCGACATCATTTTAGGATTCAGATGATGGGTTGATTTTTGAGATGATGTCTTTGTTGGGATGAGATCGAACAACCTAAATAGAGGTGTCATTGTGTGCTATGCTCCTCTTTTTATGATAAAATATCCTCATGACTAGATTTTTAGATGCAGAGACAATGGGTGATGAGGCTGCTGTGGAGCGCACGCTTCGACCCCAATATTTTAAGGAATATATCGGACAGGATAAGGTTAAGGATCAGTTGTCTATTTTTATTGAGGCTGCTAAGCTCCGAGATGAGGCATTGGATCACGTTCTGCTCTTTGGACCTCCGGGTCTAGGTAAGACGACGATGGCTTTTGTTATTGCCAATGAGCTGGGGGTTAATCTCAAGCAGACTTCGGGGCCGATTATTGAGAAAGCTGGTGATTTGGTGGCTATTCTTAACGACCTTGAGCCTGGTGATGTTCTTTTCATTGATGAAATTCACCGTATGCCTATGGCGGTTGAGGAGGTTCTCTATTCTGCCATGGAGGACTTCTATATTGACATTATGATTGGTTCGGGTGAAACAAGCCGTAGCGTCCATTTGGACTTGCCACCTTTCACACTGATTGGGGCAACAACTCGTGCGGGTATGCTTTCAAACCCTTTGCGCGCTCGTTTTGGAATTAGCGGTCACATGGAGTATTATGAGCTTGAGGATTTGGCGGAAATAGTAGAACGTACGGCAGATATTTTTGAGGCGGAAATTACGCCTGAGGCCGCCATCGAGCTGGCTAGACGGAGTCGAGGGACGCCTCGTATTGCCAATCGACTTCTGAAGCGCGTGCGTGATTTTGCTCAAATCATGGGAAATGGCCTTATCGATGATAAGATTACAGACAAAGCACTTAGCATGTTAGACGTAGATCACGAAGGTTTGGACTACATTGATCAGAAAATTTTAAGAACGATGATTGAGACCTATGGTGGTGGCCCAGTTGGGCTGGGAACCCTTTCTGTTAATATTGCTGAAGAAAGAGATACCGTGGAAGACATGTACGAGCCTTACTTGATTCAAAAAGGTTTTATCATGCGAACAAGGACAGGGCGTGTGGCAACTGCAAAAGCTTATGAGCATTTAGGCTATCCTTATCAGGAAAAATAAGAGGATGAGGGTAGAAAATTTTCGAAAAAGACTGAGAGGCTGGGACTTGTCCGAGTCTTTTTGTTTAGTCTTTTGAATGAAGTTTCAGATTTGCTCTTTTCTTCTGAATGGTTTTTCTAAATAGCTAAAGGCTCTTGAAGAAAGGGAAAGAATCTTTATAATAATATATGTAAGCGGTACCAATACAATAGAAATTCCCAAAGGAGTAACCATGTCACAACGTATCACTAAAGAAGAATTTCTAGGAATGATACGGTCAGGAATTATCGTCTCTTGTCAGGCCTTACCACATGAGCCACTTTATAGCGAAAAAGGCGGTGTCATGCCTCTCTTGGCTCTTGCAGCTGAGCAAGCGGGTGCAGTTGGAATTAGAGCAAATTCTGTCCGTGACATTAAAGAGATTCAAGAAATTACAAATCTACCGATTATCGGTATCATCAAAAAGGACTATCCACCAGAAGAGCCTTTTATCACCCCAACCATGGCTGAAGTGGATCAGTTAGCTGCGCTTAATATTGCAGTTATTGCTCTGGATTGTACTCAAAGGCCTCGTCACGATGGTTTGACGGTAGCAGAGTTCATTCATCAGGTAAAAGAAAAATATCCAGACCAGCTTTTAATGGCAGATATTTCAACTTTTGAAGAAGGTGTTTTGGCTGCTCAAGCTGGTGTTGATTTTGTTGGTACGACTCTTTCAGGCTACACTTCCTATAGTCGCCAAGAAGATGGGCCAGATGTAGAATTAGTAAGACGTTTGGTTGCAGAAGGCTTGGACGTTATTGCAGAAGGTAAAATTCATTATCCAGATCAGGCTAAGTTGGTTAGTGATCAAAAACCAGCAGGTATTGTTATTGGCGGAGCCATTACCCGTCCTAAAGAAATTGCAGAGCGCTTTATCAAGGCTCTAACAGAATCATAAATAGGTCAAAAAATCTATCATCATTAACAAAAAGGAGTTAAGGATATGAAACTAAAGAAAACGCTCATGTCTCTCTTTACAGGGGCAGCCCTGTTATCACTAGCAGCATGTGGTGGCAGTGAGAAAGCTGAAAAGTCAGCTGAAAGTTCATCGGATTCAGGAGCACAGACTACGGTGACTTGGTGGGCATTCCCAACCTTCACACAAGAAAATGCTAGCGATGGAGTCGGAACTTATGAGAAGAAAATCATCGAAGCTTTTGAAAAAGCTAACCCAGACATCAAGGTTAATCTTGAAATGATTGACTTCACCTCTGGACCTGAAAAAATCACCACCGCTATCGAAGCGGGAACAGCACCGGACATTCTTTTTGATGCTCCTGGACGCATCATCACCTATGGAAAAAATGGTAAGTTGGCTGAATTGAATGACCTCTTCACAGATGATTTCATCAAAGACGTCAACAACGACCAACTGATTCAGGCTTCTAAAGCTGGCGACACGGCTTATATGTATCCTATCTCAACAGCACCATTCTTTATGGCTTTGAATAAAGCGATGCTGAAAGATGCAGGTGTTCTTGATTTGGTGAAAGAGGGCTGGACAACAGATGATTTTGAAAAGGTCTTAAAAGCTCTTAAAGATAAAGGATATAACCCAGGTTCCTTCTTTGCAAACGGTCAAGGTGGAGACCAAGGTCCTCGTGCCTTCTTCGCTAACCTCTACAGCTCAAGCATTACAGACGAGGGAGTGACAAAATACACAACTGATACACCAGAATCTGTTAAAGCGATGGCCAAAATTCAAAGCTGGATTAAAGACGGTCTCTTGATGAACGGTTCACAATATGACGGGTCTGCCGATATTCAAAACTTTGCCAATGGTCAGACCTCCTTTACGATTCTTTGGTCACCTGCTATGCCTGGCACACAAGCTAAACTTTTGGAAGCAAGTAAAGTGGAATATGTTGAAGTTCCGTATCCTTCAGAAGACGGAGTACCTGCGCTTGAATACCTTGTAAACGGCTTTGCTATTTTCAATAATGGTGACGACAAACGTATCGAAGCCTCTAAGAAATTTATCCAATTTATCGCTGACGATAAGGAATGGGGTCCTAAGAACGTTGTTCGTACAGGTGCCTTCCCAGTTCGCACCTCATTTGGTAAACTCTATGACACAGAACGCATGGAAACCATCTCAGGATGGACAAAATATTACTCACCTTATTACAATACCATTGATGGCTTTGCTGAAATGAGAACTCTCTGGTTCCCTATGGTACAAGCTGTTTCAAATGGAGATGAGCAACCTGAAGCCGCTCTTAAAGACTTCACAACAAAAGCTAACGAAACGATTTCTAAAGCAGCTAAATAATGCCAAACACTAAAGCTCGCTCCTTTTCTTGACTGTTTATGATGGAAAAGGAGTGCTTTTGTTTAGTTGTTTAATTGAGAGTGGGACTGGACTTGTTCCAGGTGAATTAAGCGACTAAACAGATTCGTTGAAAAATAAATAAAGGAGAGGTGTCTCATGCACGTCAACAAAATAAAAATGAGAGAGACTGTGGTCTCCTACGCCTTTTTGGCGCCGGTTTTGATTTTCTTTGTGATTTTTGTTCTAGCTCCTATGGTGATGGGATTTGTCACGAGTTTCTTCAACTACACCATGACGGATTTCACTTTTGTGGGGTTGGATAATTACGTTCGGATGTTTAAGGATCCTATTTTCACGAAATCGTTAATCAACACTCTGATTATCGTGGTGGGTTCTGTGCCAGTGGTTGTGCTGTTCTCGCTTTTTGTGGCAGCACAAACCTATGAAAAAAATGTCATCGCACGTTCTTTCTATCGCTGTGTTTTCTTCCTGCCAGTTGTCACAGGTTCTGTTGCTGTGACCGTGGTATGGAAATGGATTTACGACCCGATGTCGGGGATTTTGAATTACATTTTGAAAGCAGGTGGCCTTATTGAGCAAAACATCATGTGGCTGGGTGATAAGAATTGGGCACTTTTGGCTATCATTATCATCTTGTTGACGACATCTGTGGGTCAGCCAATCATTCTCTACATTGCTGCGATGGGGAATATTGATAATTCTCTTTGTGAAGCGGCGCGTGTAGATGGTGCTAATGAATTTCAAGTTTTTTGGAGTATTAAATGGCCAAGTCTCTTGCCAACAACTCTTTACATTGCTATTATCACAACAATCAACTCCTTCCAATGTTTTGCCTTGATTCAGCTTTTGACATCTGGTGGTCCAAATTATGCCACCTCTACACTCATGTATTACCTTTACGAAAAGGCCTTTAAACTATCTGAGTATGGCTACGCTAATACCATGGGTGTCTTCTTAGCTGTTTTAATTGCCATCATCAGCTTTGCTCAATTCAAAATTTTGGGTAATGACGTGGAATACTAGGAGGTGACTTATGAAAAAGAAAACGTTCAACCTATTTGACATTGCTTCGTCAATTATCCTCTTGATTTTAACAGTTCTCTTTGTCTTTCCCTTTTACTGGATTATGACAGGAGCTTTCAAGGCGCAGCCAGACACGATCGTGATTCCGCCACAGTGGTGGCCAAGCAATCCGACGATTGAAAACTTCACGTCTTTGATTGTGCAAAACCCAGCCCTCAAGTGGCTTTGGAATAGTGTTTTTATCTCGCTGGCTACCATGTTTTTGGTTTGTCTGACCTCTTCTCTAGCAGGTTATGTTTTGGCTAAAAAGCGGTTCTACGGACAAGGTTTGCTCTTTACCATCTTCATTTGTGCCATGGCGCTTCCTAAGCAGGTTGTCCTTGTTCCCTTAGTTCGTATTATCAATTTCATGGGCATTCACGATACGCTGGCAGCGGTGATTTTGCCACTGGTTGGTTGGCCTTTTGGTGTTTTCTTGATGAAGCAATTCTCTGAAAATATACCAACAGAACTTTTGGAGTCTGCTAAGATTGATGGTTGCGGCGAGATTCGTACCTTTTTCAACGTTGCCTTTCCTATCGTTAAGCCAGGTTTTGCAGCCTTAGCTATCTTCACCTTTATCAATACATGGAACGACTACTTCATGCAGCTGGTTATGCTGACTTCTAGGGAAAATTTGACGGTGTCTTTAGGGGTTGCTACCATGCAGGCGGAGATGGCGACTAACTATGGTCTTATCATGGCAGGAGCAGCGCTGGCGGCTGTACCAATCGTAACGGTCTTTCTAGCCTTCCAAAAATCCTTCACACAAGGGATTACCATGGGTGCTGTCAAGGGTTAAAGGAGGACGCTATGATTTACGATCATATCACAAATCTTGGGCTTTACAAGGGGATTCACCCCAATCTGGACAAAGCTTTGCGCTATCTTGAGGAGACTGATGTCAGAAAATTAGCCGTCGGTACTTATGAAATTGATGGGGAAAATGCCTTTCTCTTCATTCAGGAAAATAAGCTTGACGATACCTCTGAGAATCGTTTTGAGTATCATAGGCGTTATCTAGATTGTCATCTGATTTTAGAAGGAGCAGAACTTATCCGTTACGGTTGTGGAGCCAAGACGGAGCTGGTTGATTTTGATGAGGGTAAGGATATTGGTTTTGTCAGTTGCCAAGGTAGATATGATTTTGACTTGGTTGATAGCTACTGTACCCTATTTTTCCCAGGAGAAGCACACCAGCCAAATATCTTTAAAGAGCACCTAAAAGCTGTCAGAAAATGCGTTATCAAGGTCCTGATGGACTGATTTAGAAAGGAAAAGGGATGAAAAAGACATCGACAAGTCTGATAAAAACGATTTTCGGGTTGGATAATGCCTTTGTGCGAACCTGCGCTCTTATCTACGATTTGATGCTGGTCAATGTACTTTTTGTCCTGACCTCTTTACCAGTGCTGACTATCGGGATGTCTAAGTACAGTCTTTACCAAACCCTGACGGAGCGACGAAAAAGTTCAGAGATTTCAGTTATCGGGACTTATCTCGCTTATTTCAAAAGTAAAAAAGGTTTTACTCTAGGTTTGGTAGAAGTTCTGTTGACTGCGGTTTGCCTCTTTGACATGTTGATTCTGCTGGGGCAAACTAGTTTTCTGGCGCAGCTCGTCAAGATGCTCAGTCTCAGCATTTTATTCCTTATGACGATGACTTTTTTCATGGCTTATCCTTTGGAAACAAAAGCAGAGCTAGCATTTAAGGATTTGCTTAGACAAGCATTTCTGTTGGCGGGTGTCCATTTGCCAGTGACCTTGCTTGCTCTAGCGGTGCTACTAGGAGTGTTCTTCCTGCTCTTATTCTCAGGACTTACTCTCCTAATAGGCTTATCACTCCTAGCCTTGGGCGGCTATGCTGGTCTGGTTTACGGGCACCTTTATTTACTAGAAAAAAGAACAAAATAGAGAAAGAAAACAACAATGAAAAATTTAGAAAAATATCAAGGCGTTATCCCTGCTTTTTATGCTTGCTATGATGAGGCAGGTGAAGTCTCTCCAGAAAGAGTCGGTGCTCTGACTCAGTATTTTATTGACAAGGGTGTCAAAGGCCTCTATGTCAATGGTTCCTCTGGTGAATGCATCTATCAAAGCGTTGCAGACAGGAAGCTTATTTTGGAAGAAGTGATGGCGGTTGCCAAGGGCAAATTGACCATTATCGCTCATGTTGCCTGCAATAACACCAAGGACAGTTTGGAGTTGGCTGCCCACGCGGAGAGTTTGGGAGTTGATGCCATAGCAGCTATTCCGCCGATTTATTTCCGCTTGCCTGAGGCATCGGTAGCTAAATACTGGAACGATATTTCAGACGCCGCACCAAATACAGATTTTATCATTTATAATATTCCGCAATTAGCTGGAATCGCCCTGACACCAAGTCTTTATCGTGAAATGTTGAAAAATCCTCGTGTTATTGGGGTGAAAAATTCTTCTATGCCAGTCCAAGATATTGAAACCTTTGCAAGTATTGCTGGCAGTGACCACATCGTTTTCAATGGTCCAGATGAGCAATTTTTGGGTGGTCGTCTGATGGGAGCTGGTGGTGGGATTGGTGGTACCTACGGCGCCATGCCAGAACTCTTCTTGCGTCTCAATGACTTGATTGCAGAAAAAGACTTGGAGACAGCTAAAGAACTTCAGTATGCCATTAACGCCATTATCGCTAAGCTTTGCTCAGGTGTTGGGCATATGTATGCGGTCATCAAGGGTGTCATTGCTGTTAACGACGGGCTTGACATCGGGTCTGTCCGTTTGCCGCTCAGCCCTTTGACCGAAAAAGACCAAGAAGTTGTGCAAGAAGCAGCCAGCCTTATCCGTGCTGCAAAGGAACGTTTTTGTTAGGAGGTTGCTATGAGTCAGTATTTAGCCATTGATATTGGCGGAACAGCCATTAAGTATGGGCTCATTGACGAGGCAGGAACCATTTTAGAACGCCACGAAAAGCCGACAGATGCGCATTTAGGTGGTCCACACATTTTAGAGACCGTTTGTCACTTGGTCGAGTCTTATGGAAAAATAGCAGAGCTAAAAGGTGTGGCTCTGTCTTCCGCAGGCATGGTTGACCCAGTCAAAGGAGAAATTTTCTACTCAGGTCCGCAGATTCCAAACTATGCTGGGACCAAGTTCAAGGCAACCATTGAAGAAAGATTTAATCTGCCATGTCAGATTGAAAATGATGTCAACTGCGCCGGTCTGGCAGAAGCCATCTCAGGTGCGGCAAGAGGGAGTCGGCTTTCGCTTTGTCTGACCATTGGCACAGGAATTGGAGGGTGTTTAATTCAGGAGGGACAGATTTTCCATGGTTCTTCTTATTCGGCTTGTGAAGTGGGGTATCTTCCGCTACCGGGCGGTGCGTTTCAAGATATTGCTTCAACGACAACTCTTGTCAAAAGGGTAGTTGAAGCGACAGGCGATAATCCTGCCGAGTGGAATGGGAGAAGGGTTTTCACAGAAGCCAAAGCAGGAAATACTATTTGCCGCTCTGCCATTTCCCAACTGGTTAAAAATCTAGCCCTGGGCATTGCAAGTATCTGCTACGTGGTCAATCCAGAAGTGGTTGTTTTGGGCGGCGGCATCATGGCTCAGGAAGACTATCTGCGACCTGAACTAGAAGAAGAACTGGCTAAAGTTCTGGTACCAAGTATCTCTGAGAAAACGCGGCTTGCCTTTGCTATGCATCAAAATGATGCTGGCATGCTAGGAGCTTATTACCACTTTTTGAGCAGACAGGGGGCCTAATGTATGCAGGATACCATGACTTTACAGGAGATGTTGACTTACCGAGGTCGTCAGGAAGTGCCCAATGATTTTGATGATTTTTGGGACAAGCTTCTCACAGCAACCCCCTTACCTGACTATGAGCTAATTGAGCAGAACTTTGGTTTAAAGTCGGTTATGTGCTACCAGCTCCGTTTTCAGTCTCCAAAAGGTTCCACAGTTTTTGCTAAGTGTCTCTTTCCAAAGCAAGTTTCTCCGTGTTCTGTTGTTTTTTATTTCCACGGTTACCAAGGGCAAAGTCCAGATTGGACGGAAGGGCTCAAATACACGGCTGAGGGTATGGGAGCTGTTTTTATGGACCTTCCAGGACAAGCAGGGCAGTCCAGAGAAAATGGTAATTACACAGGTATGATGGTCAAGGGGCAGGTCATTCGCGGTATGCTAGATGGGTCTAAAGAGCTCTTTTATACAGATGTTTATCGCTCTATTGTGCAAATGATTGACATTGTGGCTAGTTTTGATTGGGTGGATGAACAGGAACTATACAGCTATGGTGCTTCTCAGGGCGGAGCTTTGGCTTTGATCGCGTCAGCTCTTTCTCCAAAAATCAAGAAAACAGCGACTATCTATCCCTTTTTATCAGATTTTAAGAGAGTTTTGGAATTGCAGGTCAAGACCGAAGCCTACGACGAACTTTTCCGCTATTTTAAATTCTCGGATCCTTTCCACCAGACGGAAGAAGCAGTGCTGTCAGCCCTGTCTTATATTGATGTCAAAAACTTTGCCCACCGTATCACTTGTCCCGTGCTCTTTGTAACAGGATTGGAAGACGATGTTTGTCCACCGTCAACTCAATTTGCCATCTACAATCGTCTGACTACGACAAAATCTCATCACATCATGCCAGATTATGGGCACGACGCCATGAATGTCAAAGTCAATGATTTGGTCTATGACTTTTTGAGAAATAGCCATGTACTAGGCTAACTCAAGGATGAATCAAAAAGAGTTTGGGATAAAATTGATTTTTAGCTTCCTCACCAAGAATTTTTAAAAAGGTAAATAAAATATCAAAAGCGAATAAAACTGAAATCTGACTGACTATCAGAAAAACCAGTTTTGTTCGCTTTTATAGTTATTTGACCTAGCTTTGAGACATCGTCACTTTCGGCTTGCCTTACTCTAGCACTGCCTACACCTCAGTTCCTTGTCTGAAAGCTAATTCATTTGCCTATATATTTTTGAGGAGAAACTTTTGTCTCAGACTCTTTCTACCTATAGGATAGTGTTTTTAAAAATGAGTTCTTTTTGAGGACGACCAATTTCTAAGAAGTAGGCATAGAGGATATCTACCATTACCAGCAATGGGAATTGCGGTGAGATGCGATTGCCGTAGTTGAGTTGATGGGCGGAAGCCACACGGATAACGTCGGTATAGAAAGGTTTTTTTTCAAACTGTGCGGTTGTCATTAGAACTGTTTTAGCGCCTTTGGCATGAGCTTTTTCAAGACCAGACAAGACAGCTGGTGTCTTTCCTGACAAGGAAAGACCGACCACTAGACAATTTTCACTTAAGCTGTTGGCGTTCCACAACATGTTTTCGGTAGTTGTGATGGCATCGCAGATTAAACCCAGCCGCATGAAGCGGAGTTTGAGTTCTTGGGCTACAAGAGCTGAGCTTCCCTTACCGTAAAAGTAGGCTCGATCAGCCTTTTCAATCATCTCGGCCAGGTTCTGTAGTTGTTCTTCATTGACCAGATCGTGAGATTGTTGGATGAGCTCATGATAGTCCTGCATGACTCTTTTGGTTAAGTCTCTGTGAAAGATGGCAAAATCCTGCTGATCAGATTTTTGGCTATTGAGATACTCAAAAATGAACTCTCGATAGCCTTTGAAACCACATTTTTTAGCAAAACGGGTTAAGGTAGCCTGAGAGATGTGAAGGGTCTGAGTGATTTGCGTTGCCTTTAAATCCTCCTCAGAAAGCTTCTGACTTATAAAATAATCGGCAATACTCCGTTCCAAGCTAGTCATACTAGGCAAATAGACAGAGATTTTACTTGTTAGCGAACCAGCCATAGAAAACCCTTTCAAGATAAGATGGTATATTAAGTATATCATAAAATAAAAATCCTTGTGAAAAATTTTTTTGCGTCAGAAAATAGGGGTTCTTATATATAGGAAGAAATCAGTAAATATAGCGATATGATAAGGTTTTTGAGCAAATTTATATTAGAAAAAAGCGTGACCTTTTGTGATAAAAGTGCTATGATATTCCCTAAGGAGGTGGACTATGAGTCTTGCATCACAGGCTATTTTAGAGGTTGAAGGAAGAATTTCCGACCGTCTAAAGGCGCATGAAGAGGCAATTTTAGCTCTCAGACACAAGACAGACGAAGATTTAGCTGCTGCTGAAGAAGCGAGTGGTCAAGCCATCTTGACCTATAAAGAAGCTAAAGAGTCTGAATTGGCTGGTGCGATTGCACAGAAAGAAGCAACATCTCAGCAACAGATTTCAGAAGAAGTTGCGAGATTAACTGACCAGATTGCTCAGAAAGAAACTGAGTTAATCTCCAGCATTTTAGAGGAGGTAGAGGCGCGATATGGCGGTATCTAAAATGCAAAAACTCCTCATTCTGACCGATTATCAGACTAGAGGAGACCTTTTAAAATCCGTCCAAGAATGCCAAGCCTTTGAGCCTATTTCAGTAAAAGGACCTGACCGCGAACACAGTCACGATAATTTGGTGGCTGATATTCAGTCTCTAGAGGCTGAACTAGCTCGGATAGCTCAGGCTCAGAACTATCTGAAAGCTGTAACACCTAAGAAAATTTGGGGTGACCGTTTTCAGCTGACTGCGCAAGCCTTTGACCAAAAAATCGCTCAGATTAAAGAGCGTGACCTTTTGGGACAGGTACTGGAACTTCAAAAAAAGGCGGAGCTAAGACAAAAGAAGCTCATAAGTTTGGATGAAAATATCGAACTTGCAACTAAGTGGAAGACGTTGCCGTTTTTGAAAAAAGACCGCAGGAAATTAAAAGCTATTTATGCTATCGCGGGAACCTTGCCGGAAGATCCAAATCATGAAAAATTGGCACAGCTTTTGGCCCATGAGGAGTTCTACGTGGAACGCCTGTTCCAAAATGATTTGGAACAAGGTTTGGTGGTTTATGCCAATCGTTCTGGTAAGCATGAATTAAAAGAGTTTTTGGACGGTCTTCATTTTGATCAGTTTGATTTTCCTTTTGACAAGTTACCAGCTGAGAAATTAGAGGATTTCAAGACTGAGAGAGCCAGTCTTTTAGCAGAACAAAAAGCTGATGCGGCTCTCTTGAAGGACTTGGGAAATTCCTATGCGGATTTGATGCTCTTAGAAGAGGAACTTTACAATCAAAAAGAACGGCTCCATGCAGAGCAACTCTTAGCTTCTGGTCAGGAGTTGGTTGGTTTATCTGGTTGGGTTAAGGAAGATGAGGTTCCTCACCTGAAGGCTCTCCTAGCTGAAACCTTGCCATCAGGAGCCTATGCTATTCTGATTGATGACAGTCAGGTTTCTGAAAAAGAAATCCCGACACAGCTTGTCAACCATCCTCTGGTTGAACCTTTTGAAGTTTTGACAGAGATGTACAGCCTACCGAAGTATTCAGAGGTGGATCCCACACCGCTTTTGGCACCATTTTACGCTGTATTTTTTGGCATGATGGTGGCCGATATCGGATACGGACTTCTGCTCTGGCTGGGCACATGGTATTTGCTCAATAAAACCAAGGCCACGAGAGGTGCTAGGAAAAATTACAAACTATTTCACATCCTGTCCTACCCGACCATTTTATGGGGAGTATTCTTTGGCTCCTTCTTTGGTGTTGAACTCCCTTTCCATGTTCTATCGACGACAGGAGATGTCATTTCGATTTTGGTTTTGTCGGTGGTTTTCGGGCTAATTCAGCTGATTTTTGGTCTCATGGTCAACACCCACCTGCAAATCAAGGATAAGAACTATCCGTCAGCAGTTTCTGATGGCTTAGGTTGGATTGGTCTTTTAGTTGGCGTTATCCTCATTGCTGCTCAGAGTTTTACAGGAATAGCGGTGCTTGGAGAGATTGCCAAGTGGCTAATCATCATCAACGTTGCCATGATTGTCTTGGGAACGGCTGCTGGTAGCAAAAACAAATTACTAGGCATTGGTTCAGGTCTTTACAAACTCTATGGGGCGACTTCTTACATTGGAGATATTGCCAGCTATACCCGCCTCATGGCTTTGTCGGTATCTGGTGCCTCTATTGCAGCTTCCTTTAACATGGTTGTAGGACTTCTACCGCCAGTGGCTCGCTTTACGGCAGGGATTCCATTGATTATTGCCCTGCAACTGCTTAACCTAGGCATGTCCTTGCTTGGGGCTTACGTTCACGCTATTCGTCTGCAGTTTGTCGAATTCTTCGGCAAATTCTACGAAGGTGGTGGTCGTGCCTTTAAGCCTTTAAAAACGTACGAAAAATACACAGATTTAAAAACAAGAAAATTGGAGAAATAAGATGAAAGCATTAATTGAATTTTTGTCAACACAAAACGGTGGTATGATGTTGGCAGCTACTGGTATGGCTCTATCAATGATTTTGGCAGGAACAGGATCAGCCAAAGGCGTTGGTATGACTGGTGAGGCAGCAGCAGCTATGTCCAAAGAACAACCTGAAAAATTTGGTAAATCTTTGGTGCTTCAACTATTGCCAGGTACGCAAGGTTTCTACGGTATGATTATTGCTCTTATGATTTATGGTAAGATGAGTGGCACTATCGATGCTGGCCTTGGGATGAAACTTTTGGCAGCAGGATTTACCATGGGCTTCACTGGTCTAACTTCAGGCATTGCCCAAGGTCGTGTAGCGACAGCTGGTATCCAAATCTTGGCAAAAAATGAAGAACACTTCATGAAAGGTGCTATCTACGCAGGGATGGTTGAAATGTACGCTATCCTTGGACTCGTTATCGCCCTCATGATGATTATCTAAGGATGGGCCTATGACAGAATTACAGGAATTTACGGCTAATATCCTAGCCCGTAAAGAAGAGGAATTGGCGCTTTTGATGAAAAAGGCGGTTGCTGACGAGCAAGCAAGACTTGAAGCTGGTTTAGCTAGCCTCTCAGATAGAGAAACTGCTGAAAAAGCCAAGCTAGACAGTCAGTTTGCCTTGGAAACGGCAACCGCTATGCAAGCTATTGACAATAAAAGTCGTAATGCCATCCTATCAAACCGTCAAGAGCAACTGCACAGCCTGTTTGATAAAGCTTACCAAGTCATGGCGGCCTGGGATTCAGAAAGGTTTAATAGCTTCTTACAGAAGGTGTTAGGTCAATTAGATGACAGCAAGCACTACAGCCTACAGTTGGGTTCGCAAAGTCAGCATAAAGTGGCCTTACCAGCTTATGTTAGTCTGATTACAGAGACTATCCCAAATGAAGCAGGCTTTGTCCTTGAAGCTGATGGAGTGCGCTACAATTACCTCTTCCGAGCTCTTTTGACCGATGTGACTCCAGATTTAATTGGATTATTGTCGCGCCGACTGGGCTAGCAAGGAGGTAGCTATGTTGGATATTGACTATGCAAGTATCAATACGGCTGTCCGTATTCGCGAGAACGATTTGCTAACCAAAGAAACCTTTGAAGGGCTTTTGAAGGCCAAAGATTTTTCACAGGCACAGCAACTATTGAAATCAACAGCTTATCGTGACGTCCCTGAAGACTTCGAGCCCCTTTTGGTAGCTGAATTGGCAAAAACTACGGACTTTGTGACTGAGCAAGTAGCTGGCGCACCAGTTGCTCAAATCTTTTCTCTGATCTATACCTACCACAACCTCAAGGTGCTTTTAAAAAACCACTTGGCAGGTCTAGATTTGGAGCATCTCTTAGTGCATATGGGGGCCTTCGATTTGGATGAACTCCGTCATCTGGTCAAGACCGAACAGTCGGAGACGCTTCCTGAGCTTTTGGTACAAGCGGTGCAGGATACTTGTCAGGAATACCGGGAGTACGGACGTCTGGAGAGTGTTGATGTTCTCCTTGACCGCCGATACTTCAAGCACTTGGTGGCAGTCGCTAGAGAACTAGCCGACCCAGCTATCCTCAATATGGTGCAGGCGTGGGTTGATCTTTACAACCTCAACTGTATCTTCCGCTTGCGGGATAAAAAGCTATCGCGGGCCTTTCTCATGTCCGTTTTATCAAACGAGGGACAGCTCAAACACACCGAACTCATTGCCTTGGCACTAGCCAATCGCTATGATGACCTCTTAGCTCTTTTAAATGAGACTGATTATGCCAGCGCTCTGACAGGTATGATTGACCAAGAGGGGGACCTCAACCTCTCACTAGAGTTGGCTCGTGACCGAGTGTCTCATGTCTATCTAGACGACGCCCGCTTTGAAGCTTTTGGCTTTTTACCTCTGTTGGCCTATAACTACTATAAGGAGATGGAAGTCAAGAATCTTCGCCTAATTTTGACGGGCAAGATGAATGACTTTGATCAATCTATGCTGAGAGAAAGGATGAGACCGATTTATGACTTATAAAATTGCTGTTGTCGGCGACAAGGACTCAATCCTACCTTTCAAGATGATTGGTTTTGAGATTTTTGATGCTAGGACCGGACAAGCTGCGCGTCAGCATATTGATTATCTGGCAGAGAGTGATTACGGTATCATCTATGTGACAGAAAGTCTGGCTCAAGAAATCCCAGAAACCATTGCCCGTTATCGAGATCAAGCTGTCCCAGCGGTTATTCTGATACCAAACTACAAAGGAAGCCTAGGGATTGGCATGCAAAACATTCAAGATAATGTGGAAAAAGCTATCGGGCAGAATATTTTATGATGAGATTAACAGATTTGCAGCTCGCAAATCCTCTCTTTGAAAATTGGGAAGAAACGATTATATGGTCTTGTTTACAAGGGATTATGAGGGATATTTTTGTTGATGACTTATCAACCCCCAAATCTGCACTTGCGAAACTCGGGAAAATAGCGTCGTTTGGTTTCCTTGCTGGAGAGCCGAGTCGTGAGCTGATTGAATCTTGTCGTGGTGAGGATATTATCTTAGTTCCTCAAAATGAAGCTTGGTCACGCCTGATTCAGACGACTTATTGCGATAAAGCTAAAGCTTTTACCAGATACGCGACCAAAAAAGAGAGCTCCTTTGATCCTTTAAAATTACAGACTTTTGTAGATGATTTAGCAGAAGATTTTGAGATTTGTCAAATTGATGAGCGCCTCTATCAGCTCTGCCTACAAGAGGAATGGTCTCAAGACTTAGTTTCCAATTATGATGATTATACCCATTACGACCGCTTTGGTCTTGGCTATGTCATCTTGCATAAAAATCGCCTAGTCGCTGGGGCATCTTCTTACTCTAGCTATCGTGGTGGTATTGAAATCGAGATCGACACTCATCCAGAATATCGTCAGCAAGGTCTAGCTAAGGCGGTTGCCTCTAAACTAATTTTAAAATGTTTGGAAAGAAATCTCTATCCAAGCTGGGATGCTCATACAACAATCTCATTACATTTAGCCCAACAGCTTGGCTATCACTATTCTCACAATTATATAGCTTATGAAATAGATTGGTCAGTCGTTTAAAGACAACTCTCAATTTATGAGAAAAGTTACCACCCAACGATTATCGTCCTTGCCCCGTGAGAAGGGGATGAACGGTTTAAGTTCATTTTAGGCATGTTTACTGCTAAATTCACAATTTTGGACGATAACCATAGAAAAGAACCATAAAAAGGAGATTCCTTTTGAAAACTGGAACAATTATTAAAGTATCTGGACCACTTGTTATGGCTAGTGGTATGGCAGATGCAAACATTCAAGATATCTGTAAGGTCGGGAACACAGGCCTTATCGGTGAAATTATCGAAATGCGTAAGGACGTGGCCTCCATTCAGGTTTACGAAGAAACCTCAGGAATTGGACCTGGTGAGCCAGTTGTAACAACTGGTGAGGCTCTTTCAGTTGAACTTGGCCCTGGAATCCTATCTCAAATGTTTGATGGCATTCAGCGTCCCCTTGACACCTACCATGAGGAAACCAACTCTGATTTCCTTATCCGCGGGGTTGATATTAAGCCTTTGAGTCGTAAAAAGACCTGGACTTTCACACCGACAGTTGGCGTGGGCGATACCGTAGTGGCTGGCGACATTGTCGGCACAGTCCAAGAGACCTCTGTCATTGAGCACCGCATTATGGTGCCTTTCGGTAAGGGTGGCGTGGTAAAAGCTATCGCTTCTGGTGATTATACCCTTGAAGACACAGTTTACGTCCTCGAAACAGATACAGGTGAGGAAAATTTCACCATGATGCAGAAGTGGCCAGTTCGTCGTGGACGTCCATTTGCCCAAAAACTCAATCCTAAAGAACCAATGCTGACTGGTCAACGCGTTATCGACACCTTCTTCCCTGTGGCAAAAGGTGGAGGTGCAGCCGTTCCTGGACCTTTTGGAGCTGGGAAAACGGTCGTGCAGCACCAAGTGGCTAAATGGTCTGACGTGGATTTGGTTGTCTATGTTGGTTGTGGTGAGCGCGGGAACGAAATGACCGACGTTCTGAATGAATTTCCAGAACTGATTGATCCAAATACAGGTCAATCGCTCATGAATCGTACTATTCTGATTGCTAACACTTCAAACATGCCCGTTGCAGCGCGTGAAGCATCAATCTATACAGGTATCACCATTGCTGAGTACTTCCGTGATATGGGCTATAATGTAGCCATCATGGCGGATTCAACATCACGTTGGGCGGAAGCTCTCCGTGAGATGTCGGGTCGTCTAGAAGAAATGCCAGGAGATGAAGGATACCCAGCCTACCTTGGTTCCCGCATCGCTGAATACTATGAACGTGCGGGTAAGGTGATTTCTCTTGGTAGTAAGGGGCGTGAAGGTTCTGTTACAGCTATCGGAGCGGTATCGCCTCCAGGAGGAGATATCTCTGAGCCTGTCACACAAAACACTCTCCGTATCGTTAAGGTTTTCTGGGGACTCGATGCAACGCTGGCGCAGAAACGTCATTTTCCATCTATGAACTGGCTTAGTTCTTACTCCCTCTATTCAGATGAAATCGGTGAGTTTCTTGATGACAAATTGCAAACCAACTGGTCTGAAAAAGTGACCCATGCCATGAGAACCTTGCAAGAAGAATCTGAATTGGAAGAAATTGTCCGATTGGTTGGTTTGGATTCTTTATCAGATAAGGACAAGATTACCATGCAGATTGCCCGCATGATTCGTGAAGACTATCTTCAACAAAATGCTTTTGACGAGGTGGATACCTTTACATCATATGCTAAGCAGTCGCTCATGCTGGATTTGATTATCACCTTTGAAAAAGAGGCACGTAAAGCTCTCAAGCTAGGTGCTTATTACACTGAAATTTTGGAAGGTACAGTAGAACTCCGTGACCGTATCGCTCGAGCCAAATATGTGGCTGAGAAGGATTTGGACAAGTTGTCAGCTCTGCTTTTGTCCATACCAGAAGAACTCAAAGCTATCGTTGCAAAAGGAGGAATGACGCATGATTAAAGAATATAAAACAGTCAGCGAAGTTGTCGGTCCTTTGATGATGGTTGAAGGCGTTGAGGGCATCAAGTTTGATGAACTGGTTGACATCCAAATCCAAGATGGGTCTATCCGTAGAGGTCAGGTTTTGGAAGTTCAAGAGGACAAGGCTGTCGTTCAGCTTTTTGAATCTGCTGCCGGTATCAACCTGCGTGATACCAAGGTTCGTTTCCGTGGGAAACCGTTGGAACTTGCTGTGTCTGAAGATATGCTTGGTCGTGTCTTTGATGGTATGGGGCAAGTAAAAGATGGGGGACCTCAAATTTTGGCGGAGCAGAGTCTTGATATCAATGGTCAGGCCATCAACCCAATCCGCCGTGACTATCCAGATGAATTTATTCAGACCGGTATTTCAGCAATCGACCACCTCAACACTCTCGTCCGCGGTCAGAAACTACCTGTATTTTCGGGTTCTGGTCTTCCCCACAAGGAATTGGCGGCTCAGATTGCTCGTCAAGCGACCGTTCTTAACTCTGATGAAAAATTTGCCGTTGTCTTTGCGGCCATGGGAATTACCTTCGAAGAGGCCGAGTACTTCATGGAGGATTTCCGTAAGACAGGTGCCATCGAGCGTTCTGTTATGTTTATCAACTTGGCAAATGACCCAGCGATTGAACGTATCGCAACGCCTAAGATGGCACTGACAACGGCTGAGTATTTGGCCTACGAAAAAGACATGCATGTGCTGGTTATCATGACTGATATGACCAACTACTGTGAGGCGCTTCGTGAAGTCTCTGCAGCTCGTCGTGAAGTTCCTGGGCGCCGTGGTTACCCTGGTTACCTTTACACAAATTTATCAACTCTTTATGAACGGGCTGGCCGTTTAGTTGGTAAAAAAGGATCTGTAACCCAAATTCCAATTCTAACCATGCCAGAGGACGATATCACCCACCCAATCCCTGACCTGACTGGTTACATCACTGAAGGTCAGATTATCTTGGCGCGGGACTTGTACAATGCTGGCTATAAACCACCAATTAACGTGCTCCCATCTCTCTCTCGTTTGAAAGACAAGGGGACCGGCGAAGGGAAAACCCGAGCGGACCATGCGGCTACAATGAACCAACTTTTTGCGGCTTACGCCCAAGGAAAACAAGTTAAAGAATTGGCGGTTGTTCTAGGTGAATCAGCTCTGTCTGAAACGGACAAGCTTTACGTTAAATTCACCACACGTTTTGAGGAAGAATACATTAACCAAGGTTTCTACACCAACCGTAGCATCATTGATAGCCTGACTTTGGGTTGGGAACTCTTGTCAATTTTGCCACGTACAGAACTCAAACGTATCAAGGACGATATGCTAGATGAGTACCTTCCAAAAGTGGAGGGCTAGCCTATGGCAAGACTTAATGTCAAACCAACCCGGATGGAACTTTCACGTTTGAAAAAACGTCTGAAAACCTCAACCCGTGGACACAAACTCCTTAAAGATAAGCAAGACGAGCTCATGCGCCGCTTTATCGATTTGATTAAGCAGAATAATAGCTTGCGCCAATCAGTTGAAGAACGTCTAACCAAGGCTATGCAGGCCTTTGTCCTTGCAAAATCAACCTTGTCAGAAGCCTTCATTGAGGAATCCTTTGCTCTGCCGACCCAAGCTGTCAATTTGCAAATTGAGCAACAAAACATCATGTCGGTCAATGTGCCACAGCTCCATGTTCACCTGCCAGAAAAAATGAGTGAGTTCCAGTATGGTTTTCTCAACTCAAACTCTGAAATGGACGATGCCATTGATACCTTTCAAGCCATCAGTCAGGACCTCCTGGAGTTGACGGAAATCGAAAAAACCTGTCAGCTCCTAGCCGATGAGATTGAAAAGACCCGACGCCGTGTCAACGCGCTTGAGCACATGATTATTCCGCAGTTGGAAGAAACCATTTCTTACATTCAAATGAAACTTGAAGAAAATGAACGCTCAAACATCATTCGCATGATGAAAGTCAAAGACTTAGACTAACTAAAGAGGCTGGGACCAAGTCCTAGCCTTTTCACATTTCTGCGGATAGGTGCTTTGGTGCAGTGGATGATAGTGCTGTCCGGCTCTCTTTTTACTCCCTTGAAATAGTGGTGAATAAAAAGAAGAAAAAATTTAAAAAAATCTTGTGAAACTATTTACAAAGAAAAATATTGTGATATAATTAACACATAAACAAAAATGTGAAAAACTTAACAAGGTTTTTCAAAAGGAGACAATATGGCGGACAAAACAGTAACCCCAGAAGAAAAATTGGCAGCGGCACAAGCCCATGTTGATGAACTTGTTCAAAAGGGCCTAGTTGCCCTGGATGAGTTCCGTAAACTCAACCAAGAGCAAGTAGACTACATTGTGGCTAAAGCTTCCGTAGCAGCTTTGGATGCACACGGTATCTTGGCTGCTCACGCAGTGGAAGAAACAGGCCGTGGTGTTTTTGAAGATAAGGCTACTAAAAACCTTTTCGCCTGTGAGCACGTTGTCAACAATATGCGTGGCGTAAAAACAGTTGGTATTATCGAAGATGATCCAATCACTGGTTTGACAAAAATTGCAGAGCCAGTTGGTGTTATCTGTGGTGTTACCCCAACAACAAACCCTACCTCAACAGCGATTTTCAAATCACTTATCGCACTTAAAACTCGTAACCCAATCGTCTTTGGTTTCCACCCATCTGCACAAGAATCTTCTGCACATGCAGCACGTATCGTTTATGAAGCAGCTGTAAAAGCAGGTGCACCAGAAAACTGTATCCAATGGATCACTGAGCCTTCAATCGCAGCAACTAACGCACTCATGAACCACGATGGTATTTCTACAATCCTCGCAACAGGTGGTAACGCAATGGTGCGCGCAGCTTACTCATGTGGTAAACCTGCTCTTGGTGTAGGTGCTGGTAACGTTCCTGCTTACATCGAAAAATCAGCTGATATCCGCCAAGCTGCTCACGATATCGTTATGTCTAAATCATTCGACAACGGTATGGTCTGTGCATCTGAACAAGCAGTTATCATCGACAAAGAAATCTACAAAGAATTTGTTGAAGAGTTCAAATCATACAAAACTTACTTCGTAAACAAAAAAGAAAAAGCCCTTCTTGAAGAATTCTGCTTTGGCGTGAAAGCAAACAGCAAAGACTGTGCTGGCGCTAAATTGAATGCAGACATCGTTGGTAAACCAGCAGCATGGATTGCAGAACAAGCAGGTTTCACAGTTCCAGAAGGAACCAATATTCTGGCAGCAGAATGTAAAGAAGTTGGACCAAATGAGCCATTGACTCGTGAAAAACTTTCTCCAGTTATTGCTGTATTGAAAGCTGACGATGTTGAAGACGGTCTTAAAAAGGCTCGTCAAATGGTTGAATTCAACGGTCTTGGCCACTCAGCTGCTATCCATACAAAAGACGAAGAACTTGCTAAACGTTTCGGTACAGAAATGAAAGCTATGCGTATCATCTGGAACTCTCCTTCTACTTTTGGTGGTATCGGTGATGTTTACAACGCCTTCTTGCCATCATTGACCCTTGGATGTGGTTCTTACGGACGCAACTCAGTTGGTGATAACGTATCTGCTATCAACCTTCTTAACATCAAGAAAGTAGGGAAACGTAGAAATAATATGCAGTGGTTTAAAGTTCCTTCAAAAATTTACTTCGAACGTAACTCTATTCAATACCTTCAAACAGCAGAAGGCCTTGAGCGTGTTATGATCGTTACTGACAAATCTATCGAACGTCTTGGTTTTGTCCAACGTGTCATCGACCAATTGAACGCTCGTTCTAACCAAGTGACTGTTCAAGTCTTCTCAGATGTTGAACCAGATCCAGACATCACAACTGTAGAACGCGGTGCAGAAGTGATGCGTGCATTCCAACCGGATACAATTATTGCGCTCGGTGGTGGCTCACCAATGGATGCTGCTAAAGTAATGTGGCTCTTCTATGAACAACCAGAAATCGACTTCCGTGACCTTGTTCAAAAATTCATGGATATCCGTAAACGTGCCTTCAAATTCCCATCATTGGGTCAAAAAGCTAAATACATCGGTATCCCAACTACATCTGGTACAGGTTCAGAAGTAACACCGTTTGCCGTTATTTCTGATAAGAAAAATAACCGCAAATACCCACTTGCTGACTACTCATTGACACCAACTATTGCCATCGTAGACCCAGCATTGGTAGAGTCAGTTCCAGCCTTCATCGCTGCAGATACTGGTATGGACGTCTTGACTCACGCAACAGAAGCATATACTTCAAACTTTGCGAACGACTACACTGATGGTATCGCCCTTCAAACCATTAAATTGGTCTTCCAATACCTTGAAAAATCAGTCTTGACTGGTGATCCAGAAGCTCGCGAAAAGATTCACAACGCTTCTACTATGGCAGGTATGGCCTTTGCCAATGCCTTCCTTGGAATGAGTCACTCTATGGCTCACAAGATTGGTGGGGTTCACCACACTGTTCACGGACGTACCAATGCTATCTTGCTTCCATACGTTATCCGTTACAACGGTACTCGCCCATCTAAAACTACTACATGGCCTAAATACAACTACTGGAAAGCGGATGAGAAATTCCAAGACATCGCTCGCATGTTAGGTTTACCTCACTCAACACCAGAAGAAGCAGTTGAAGCTTATGCAAAAGCTGTTTATGAGCTCGGTGTCAAGGTCGGTATCAAGATGAACTTCAAGGACCAAGGTATCGATGAGAAAACTTGGAAAGACAGCTTGCATGAAATTGCCCTTCTTGCATATGAAGATCAATGTTCACCAGCTAACCCACGCTTGCCAATGGTAGCAGATATGGAAGAAATCATGGCTGATGCTTACTATGGTTATGCAGAACGTCCAGGACGTCGTAAATAAGCCAAATCGATTCTATCATTCCAATAGCTAATATAAAAAAAGTGACCGAAAGGTCACTTTTTCTTTCGGATTGGAATTGTTTACATCTTACTAAAATATCTGTACAATATTTATGAACAAGACATCGTTTTTGTAAATTTAAGGAGATATACAGATGAAAAAAAGTACTTTGTTTCGATTTATCCTAGCCAGCTTGTCCGCATTGGTTTTAGTTGCTGGCCTATCCGCTTGTTCCCTTTTTCAGGGAGAAAGTATCGATGGTTCTTGGACCAGTCCGACTGGGGCAGAGGCTATGTATCAGGAAGCTTTGACTGCAGCAGGCTCAGAGGAAGTCTTCACCTACTCTGATCACACCTTGGAAGAAATTTTGACCAAGGCAGAATTGGATTTGATTGTTAAAGACGACAAGGCGACCCTGACCATGAGCATGCACCTTGATAGCGATACCTTTTTCACCGCTTTGAAGGATGAGCAAACGGCAGCTGTCAACTCTGAGTTAGAGAAGATGGGTTACACCTATGAAGAGTTAGATGCAACAATCAAGGCTCAGGTAGATGCCATGCTTCCTTCAGATGAGGACCTTAAAAAATTGGTAGACGACTCCATTGATCAGATGGCGACTTCGCTTAATGGAACCTATGATGCAAAAAAGGGTGTTGTAACAGCAGATGTCTTTAAAGCGGATGTCCATCGTTCAAGCAAAACCTTTGAAATCACCAAGGTCAATGCAGCAATTGGGGAAGGGCTTATCGTTAAAGGTGAGAACTATCAATATGGCTACAAAAACAGCGTCTTGACTTTTGAGGGTGAAAAAGATACCGATGATATTGTTTTTGAAAAAGAATAGACTGAAAGGGAGGTGAGCTCATGCTCAACCTCTTTCCTATGCAAAAAATAAGGATTAATTGTATCGAATGCAGATTTATTCCCAATTTTCTGTCAATTTATGGTAAAATGGTTAAAATACATTTTTGAGGACTTACTATGACACTTGTTTATCAATCAACTCGTGACGAAAATAATAAAGTAACAGCCAGTCAAGCAATCTTGCAAGGTTTGGCGACAGATGGCGGTCTGTTTACTCCTTTGACAATACCGCAAGTAAACTTGGACTTTGATCTGCTTAAAAACGCTTCTTATCAGGAAGTAGCTAAGCTGGTTCTGTCTGCTTTTTTAGACGACTTTACAGAAGAAGAGTTGGACTACTGCATTAACAATGCATATGATACTAAGTTCGACACAACAGCTATTGCACCACTGGTCAAACTAGGCAATCAGTACAATCTTGAACTTTTTCACGGGTCAACTATTGCTTTTAAAGACATGGCGCTTTCAATCTTGCCTTACCTTTTAACGACTTCAGCGAAAAAGCAGGGCGTTGACAACAAAATTGTCATCCTAACAGCTACATCTGGTGATACCGGTAAAGCAGCAATGGCGGGCTTTGCGGATGTTCCTGGAACTGAGATTATAGTCTTCTATCCAAAAGATGGGGTTTCAAAAATTCAAGAGTTGCAAATGACCACACAAACCGGAGATAACACGCATGTTATTGCCATTGATGGTAATTTTGACGATGCTCAAACGGACGTCAAACGTATGTTTAATGACGAAGACTTGCGAGCTCGTTTGCTTGAGAAAAAGACGCAATTCTCCTCAGCTAACTCAATGAACATTGGACGTTTGGTACCACAGGTTGTTTACTACGTTTACGCTTATGCGCAAATGGTAAAGGCAGGTCATATTAAAAATGGTGACAAGGTCAACTTCACCGTACCAACGGGTAACTTTGGTAATATCTTGGCTGCCTACTATGCTAAGCAAATCGGTGTTCCAGTCAACAAACTTATCTGTGCTTCCAATGAAAATAATGTTCTTACCGACTTCTTCGCCACTGGCACCTACGATAAGAAACGTGATTTTAAAGTGACGACTAGCCCATCCATGGATATCCTCGTGTCATCAAACTTAGAGCGTCTGATCTTCCACCTTTTGGGAAATAGCGCAGCTTCAACCAAAGAACTGATGGAAAACCTATCTACCAAAGGCCAATACACATTAGTGGATGCTAATCAGGATATTTTGGCTTTATTTGCAGCAGGCTTTGCTTCAGAAGAAGAAACAGCAGCAGAAATCAAGCGTGTCTATGATGAATGTCAGTATATTGAAGACCCCCATACCGCTGTCGCTTCAGCAGTTTATCAGGTCTACGCAGAGAAGTCAGGCGACCAAACGCCAACTGTCATTGCTTCGACAGCTAGTCCTTACAAATTCCCGCGTGTGACAGTAGCAGCTGTGACTGGTCAAGATTCTGACGATGACTTCAAAGCAGTTGAGGAACTTCGCAAGCTTTCTGGCGTAGCTATTCCAGTAGCAGTTGACGGACTTGAAACAGCTGAAGTTCGCCACAAAACGGTTGTAGCAACAGCAGATATGCAAAAAGCTGTGGAAACCTATCTAGGCTTGGTGTAGAGCATGCTAAATATCTTTATTCTTGAAGATAATCTACAACAACAGTTTCGTTTGGAAAAAATTGTATCGGGAATTTTAGCTGATAAAGGCATCAAGGCAAGACATCTGAATATTTTTGAAAAACCTAGTCAGCTATTAGATAGTATTTCTGAAAAAGGAAGTCATCAGTTGTTTTTACTTGATATCGAAATCAAGGATGAAGTGCGCAAGGGACTTGACTTGGCCAAAGAGATTCGAGCCTTGGATTCGCTAGCTCATATTGTATTTGTGACAACCCATTCTGAATTTTTAACCTTGACCTATCGCTATAAGGTGTCGGCCTTGGATTTTATTGATAAGGGGCAAAATGATGCAGAGCTGACTAAGTGTTTAGATGATGTTATGGCTTATGTCTTGGAGCAGGCTGCTGGAACCTCGCATGAAGACCTCTTTCTATTTAAAACGGCTTACGCTCATGTTCAGGTACCATTTCATGAAATCTACTATTTTGAGACATCGGAAAAATCGCATAAAATCAATCTTAGGACAAGAACGGAACGTCTAGAATTTTATGGAAAATTATCGGAAATACTACCTTTAGATAAACGTTTGTATCAAAGTCATCGTTCTTATGTGGTCAATCCTGAAAATATTATTGAGCTAAATTATAAGGATAACATGGCTATTTTTCCAGAAGAGGAAACTTGTCTCGTTTCACGCTTAAAAATGAAGGGCTTAAAGCAACGCATTTTAGAAAATAACAATAAAAGAAATAAAGGTTGAGAAGAAGTAACTCTCAGCCTTTTATTTATCTGCTAAATCAACCATTCAGGGTGAAAAAGTGACCGTTTAGGAAAAGGTAGCCAGTCAAGAACTGGTTTTTGTTATACTTGGACCATAAAGAAAGATTATCCAAGTTCAGGAGGTAATTAACATGGAAAAAGAATATCAATCTAAGCTTTACTATCGTTTTTTGAAATGGTTCTACGGTATTGAAGGAAATTTTACTACTGACCATGAGCTAGAGATTCAGAAATTGTCATCAGAAGTTTATCCTTTTATGATAACAGTCTTACTTGGAGGATTCTTATTATCTATGCTATTTTATATTGACTTAACCAGTTGGGCATATCTAATAGCTATTGTGTATCCGTTAGCCTACCAAGCTAGCACAGCCCAGAAATTAGGCTGGAACAAACTCACAGTAGCTTCTTCTCAGCTGAAAGAGGCTCGTCGGAAGATGTTTCGTAAAACGCTGAGAATGACCCTGTTTTATGTTATTGTTCTCCTTTTAACAACTGTCTGGCTCTGGCAATCAGGGATTCCACAAGAAGCTGGCACCACTTTTGAGGTTTATTGGAAAATTGCTGCGCCAGGAGTGATATTGCTGTACACGCCAATTATATTTGTTGTAAGCTTTTTCAGTAATCGTCGAAAAATTACAGTAGTCAAAGAATAGGAGAGATAGATATGTTACAATTGATAAGAACAGTCGACCGTCGTATTGAAAAAGCCTTCAACCGTCTACCTTGGTTTCTTCGGATAACAATTGGAATATTGGTAGGCTATCTGCTAATCTGGTACCTATCAGAGTGGTTTCCAATAGTTTATGAATTAGGGGAAGAATTTGGACGTCATCTGTATGAATATTTTAATTAGTAGACTAACATTAAGGAGTGGACATGGAACTGATTTTAGAGATTCTAGTAACTGTGATGCAGGTCATAGCAGTTAGTTATCTTTTAAAAGCTATTAGTGGCATTAGAATAAAATGGGTATTTTGGACGGCCCTTGTCCCAATATGGTATCTTTTTCAATCCTTTTATCCAGTTCTAGTTATCGGGTATTCATGGTTTTGGGTCAGAAAAGAACGTCCTTTAGAGACAACTATACGACAATTCTTTTATGCAACTACTCCCGTGACGATTATGACCGTTTTCTATGTCAGTCTAATGACCTATTTTAAGATGCTTTTGGGTTTAGAGTTTGTTGAAGCTAACATAGCTTGGGTAGCCTTAATAAGTTATCTCTTGATTTTTGGAATTTTTAATGTCATGATAGCATGGTTGAAAATTGATTATGACTTAATCAGGCGCTATACTTCGCAAGTTTTTCTTGATAAAATACTGGTACCAATTAATATTTTAACGATTGCCTATTGGTTGCTGTCATTAATCACATTATTTGTTTCTGGGATGATTGCTGGTATGATAGAAGCTGGTTTAGAATTGCCAATAAACATGTCGGAGCAACTAGCCCTTCATATAACAGAGCAACTGACAGTAGTGTTCTTTTTCACCTATGTCGTTTCCATGCTGAGACTTAGCTATACCATTCGTGAAAATCAAGAACAAGAAGCTCAGGTACATTATGAACAGCAATTAAGTTCCTTATCAGATTATAGTCAGCACGTTGACGGCTTGTATCAAGAAATTCGCAGCTTTAGACATGATTATGTAACCCTTTTGAGTAGCTTGTCCAGCGCAATTGAAGAAAAAGATATTAAAGGAGTAGAAGCAATATATTCGGGTCTATTAGCTGAAACAGGCAAAACATTCTACCAAGAAAAATATGAGATTGGAAATCTTACACGATTGACTGAGCCTGCCATTAAAAGTGTGATGTCTGCTAAACTCAGAGAGGCTCAGTATAAGGGGATTGCTGTCACGGTGGAAATAGAGAAAGAGCTTGCTGCTCCCCCGATGGATTTGCTAGATTATCTGACCTTGTTATCTATTTTCTTGGATAATGCCATTGAAGCAGCACAAGTAAGCGAGCAGCCACAGATAAACTTAGCTTGTTTTGAAGATAGTGGAACCTATCACTTAATTGTTGAAAATAGCACAGCAGAGGATAGGGTATCCATTACAAAGTTATTTAGAAAAGGCTACTCTTCGAAAGGAGAAAATCGTGGCTTGGGACTTTATAAAGTTAAGTCTCTGTTAGATTCCTATCCACGAGCATCTTTGAGTACAACAAGTAGTGGCTACCGCTTTAAACAAACCTTAGAAATCAATTCCTAAACACTGAGAGTTGCTAACTCAGTGTTTTTTTCTATATAATAGAAGCTATGTTTAACAATTCAAAGAAAATACTAGCGATTGCCCTGCCTGCAATGGTTGAAAATTTACTGCAAACCCTGATGGGAGTTATTGACGGGTATTTAATAGCTCAGTTGGGCCTTGTAGCGGTATCTGGTGTATCGGTTGCTACCAATATATTAGCAATTTACCAAGCCATTTTTATTGCTCTGGGAACTGCAACCTCTAGCATTATTGCCAGAAATAAACACAATCGAGAAAATAATAGGAGCTGTCAAGTTCAGGTAATCAATTTAACGATGTTAGTCAGTCTAACTTTAGGTCTACTAGCGATATGTGGTGGGCAGTTCCTTTTTTCCTTGCTAGGCATTAAAGGAGAAGTCCAAATGTCAGCAGTCAAATACTTTGCGATTGTTGGTGGAGGAATTGTAGGTTTGGGTCTTTTCACAAGCTTTAGTGCCATGATCCGTGCGCAAGGAAGACCTCAATTACCTATGTACGTTAGCATTGTTATTAACATCATTAACGCTATCTTTTCTGCCTTATCTGTCTTTGTTTGGAATTTTGGAATTATTGGTGTAGCTTTGGCAACAGTTCTATCACGTTTGATAGGTGTAGCCATCTTACTTACCTCTTTCCCAAATCGATGGAGACCAGAGAGCTGGACATGGCAGATAGATCGAGATTTATTATTTTTGAGTTTACCAGCGGCAGGAGAACGTCTGATGATGCGGGCGGGTGATGTTGTCATACTCTCTATCATTATACAATTAGGCACAACAGCCGTAGCAGGAAATGCTATCGGAGAAACCTTGACGCAGTTCAATTATCTTCCGGGCGTGTCCATTGCCACAGCGGTAGTCATATTGATGGGACAGTTACCAAAGCCAGAGCAAAGAAAACTTATTAAAACAGGTTATGCCCTATCGCTGCTGCTGATGCTTGCCATTAGTGGCTTGGTATTGCTCCTAGGTCCTAATCTAATTGCCCTATTTACGGAAAATAGCAGAGCTGCCCATGTTAGTTGGATTGTATTACTTGCTTCTTTCTTGGGAACATTTGTAACGTCAGGAACTTTATTATATACAGCAGTTTGGCAAGGGCTTGGTGATGCTAAAAGGCCGTTTTATGCAACTACAATAGGAATGTGGCTTGTAAGAATTGGGATAGGTTACCTAGTGACAATTCCTCTTGGAATGGGATATCCTGGAGTGTGGCTAGCTACAATTTTAGATAATTTTTTCAGATGGACTTTCTTAAGTTACACCTATCATAAAAAATAAAATGAGCCTAGGAACAAACCCCACAGCCGTCTTTGGATAGTAATAATAGATTAACGCAGTGGTTGATTGGAAGTTTACAATTGGACACTTCTTCATTTTCAAGTGTCCACCTAAAATAGTCCACTGGACTATTTTACTACCACGCAATCGTTAGTGGCCATCCTAATCAACTGTGTGGAGGTGAGACGACGAAGTCAATTTCTTCGAAATCGTGACTTCTGTCCCACTCTCATTTTTTTCAAAAAAAGATATCAAAATCCTTGCAAACTAAAAATGTTTTTGATAAACTATTATGGTGCTGTAAATAAACAGCTTTAGCTTTGACGCAAGAGGTTGCGACACGCACGGTTGCATTGCCACGCAACACGAGTCGGTTTTCTTGAAGAGCTAGCCTATTATCTTAAATAGACGAAAAGGAGAAAAAGATGGCAAATAAAAAAATCCGCATCCGCTTGAAAGCGTACGAACACCGTACACTTGACACAGCTGCTGCAAAAATCGTAGAATCTGCAACTCGTACAGGTGCAACAGTTGCTGGACCAGTTCCACTTCCAACTGAACGTAGTCTCTACACTATCATCCGTGCGACTCACAAATACAAAGATTCTCGCGAACAATTTGAAATGCGTACACACAAACGTCTTATCGACATCATCAACCCAACTCAAAAAACAGTTGATGCCTTGATGAAGCTTGATTTGCCAAGTGGTGTTAACGTAGAAATCAAACTTTAATTGATTTCATACATTTGAGCACAAGCTAAACTCTGTGCAAAAAAGATAAATCTTCCTAGAAACAGAGGTTTCTTCGTCAGATTTCCTGTTTTTGCTGTGAGTTTGAAGCTTTTTGCATCATGCCTAGAGCACAAAAAACGCTCGTTAAAAACTTTTTTGAGCATAAAAAACGCTCATTAAAAACTTTTTGAAATACAAATAAGTAAAGGAAATATTTTCTCATGACAAAAGGAATCTTAGGGAAAAAAGTGGGAATGACTCAAATCTTCACTGAAGCTGGTGAATTTATTCCTGTTACTGTCATCGAAGCAACTCCAAACGTTGTTCTTCAAGTGAAAACCGTTGAAACAGACGGTTACGCTGCAACTCAAGTTGGTTTTGACGACAAACGCGAAGTTTTGAGCAACAAACCTGCCAAAGGCCATGTAGCGAAAGCTAACACTGCTCCTAAGCGCTTCATTCGTGAATTCAAGAACATCGAGGGCGTTGAAGTTGGAGCAGAACTTACTGTTGAACAATTCGAAGCTGGTGATGTTGTTGACGTCACTGGAACTTCAAAAGGTAAAGGTTTCCAAGGTGTTATCAAACGTCATGGTCAATCACGTGGTCCTATGGCTCACGGTTCTCGTTACCACCGTCGTCCAGGTTCAATGGGACCTGTAGCACCAAACCGCGTATTCAAAGGCAAAAACCTTGCGGGACGTATGGGAGGAAACCGTGTAACAGTTCAAAACCTTGAAATTGTTCAAGTTATCCCAGAGAAAAACGTTATCCTTATCAAAGGTAATGTACCAGGTGCTAAGAAATCTCTTATCACAATCAAATCAGCAGTTAAAGCTGGTAAATAATAAGGAAAGGGGAATCAGTTAAAAATGGCAAACGTAAAACTATTTGACCAAACTGGTAAAGAAGTTAGCTCAGTTGAATTGAACGATGCTATCTTCGGTATTGAACCAAACGAATCAGTTGTCTTTGATGTAGTCATCAGCCAACGCGCTAGCCTTCGCCAAGGTACTCATGCGGTTAAAAATCGCTCTGCAGTATCTGGTGGTGGACGTAAACCATGGCGTCAAAAAGGAACTGGACGTGCTCGTCAAGGTTCTATTCGCTCACCACAATGGCGTGGTGGTGGTGTTGTCTTTGGACCAACTCCACGTTCATATGGCTACAAACTTCCACAAAAAGTTCGTCGCCTTGCTTTGAAATCAGTTTACTCAGCTAAAGTTGCTGAAGATAAATTTGTAGCTGTTGACGCTCTTTCATTTGCAGCACCAAAAACTGCTGAATTTGCAAAAGTTCTTGCAGCACTTAACATCGATACAAAAGTACTTGTTCTTGTTGAAGAAGGAAATGAATTTGCAGCACTTTCTGCTCGTAACCTTCCAAATGTAACTGTTGCAACTGCAACAACCGCAAGTGTTCTTGATATCGTGAACGCAGACAAACTTCTTGTTACTAAAGAAGCAATCTCTACAATTGAGGAGGTTCTTGCATAATGAATTTGTACGACGTAATCAAAAAGCCTGTAATCACAGAGAAATCAATGGTTGCTCTTGAAGCAGGTAAATACACTTTTGAAGTAGACACACGTGCGCACAAACTCCTTATCAAACAAGCTGTAGAAGCTGCGTTTGAAGGTGTTAAAGTTGCAAGTGTAAACACTGTAACGTCAAAACCAAAACAAAAACGTGTTGGTCGTTACGTAGGTTACACTTCAAAAACTAAAAAAGCTATCATTACACTTACAGCTGATTCAAAAGCAATCGAGTTGTTTGCAACTGAAGCTGAATAAGACAAAGGAGAAATAACGTGGGTATTAAAGTTTATAAACCAACGACAAATGGCCGTCGTAACATGACTTCTTTGGATTTCGAAGAGCTTACAACAAGCACACCTGAGAAATCATTGCTTGTTTCTTTGAAGAAAAAAGCTGGTCGTAACAACAACGGTCGCATCACTGTTCGTCACCACGGTGGCGGACACAAGCGTCACTACCGTTTGATTGACTTCAAACGTAACAAAGATGGCGTTGAAGCAGTTGTTAAAACTATCGAGTACGATCCAAACCGTACAGCTAATATCGCTCTTGTTCACTACACCGACGGCGTTAAAGCTTACATCATTGCACCAAAAGGTCTTGAAGTTGGACAACGTATCATTTCAGGTCCAGAAGCAGATATCAAAGTTGGTAACGCTCTTCCGCTTGCTAACATCCCAGTCGGTACTGTTGTTCACAACATCGAGTTGAAACCAGGTCGCGGTGGTGAGTTGGTTCGTGCTGCTGGTGCATCTGCACAGGTTCTTGGTCAAGAAGGTAAATACGTGCTTGTTCGTCTTCAATCAGGTGAAGTTCGTATGATCCTTGGTACTTGCCGTGCTACTGTTGGTACTGTAGGTAATGAACAACAATCACTTGTTAATCTTGGTAAAGCAGGACGTAGCCGTTGGAAAGGTGTTCGCCCAACAGTTCGCGGTTCTGTAATGAACCCTAACGATCACCCACACGGTGGTGGTGAAGGTAAAGCACCAGTTGGACGCAAAGCGCCATCTACTCCTTGGGGTAAACCTGCGCTTGGTCTTAAAACTCGCAACAAGAAAGCTAAATCAGACAAACTTATCGTTCGTCGTCGCAACCAAAAATAATTTATACTTAGTTGCTTAGTATTCTATATCATCCGCCAACTCGGTAGGGTTTGTTATGGACTGACTATTCCAGCACCTCGGTTTGATTGAAATGCCAGTTTGACGTAGTGGTTGATTGAAGTTTCTAGTAGCCTAGCTACGTCGAAACTCCTAATCAACTGTGCGGGGGCAGGACGACGAACAAGGTAAATGGGGTTCTGTCTAGCTCCCAAGCCGCTGTGGTACATACTTTAAAGGAGAAAACACTAAAATGGGACGTAGTCTTAAAAAAGGACCTTTCGTCGATGAGCATTTGATGAAAAAAGTTGAAGCTCAAGCTAATGACGAAAAGAAAAAAGTAATCAAAACTTGGTCACGTCGTTCAACGATTTTCCCAAGTTTCATCGGTTATACAATCGCGGTTTACGATGGTCGTAAACACGTGCCTGTGTATATTCAAGAGGACATGGTAGGTCACAAGCTTGGTGAATTTGCACCAACTCGTACTTACAAAGGTCACGCTGCAGACGATAAGAAAACACGTCGTAAATAAATTGGAGGAAAACACAATGGCAGAAATTACTTCAGCTAAAGCAATGGCTCGTACAGTGCGTGTTTCACCTCGTAAAACACGTCTTGTTCTTGATCTTATCCGTGGTAAGAAAGTTGCTGACGCAATCGCAATCTTGAAATTCATGCCAAACAAAGCTGCTACTGAAGTTGAGAAAGTTCTTAACTCAGCAATCGCTAATGCGGAAAACAACTTTGGTTTGGAAAAAGCTAACTTGGTAGTATCTGAAACATTTGCTAATGAAGGACCAACGATGAAACGTTTCCGTCCGCGTGCGAAAGGTTCAGCTTCACCAATCAACAAACGCACAACTCACATCACAGTAGTTGTGTCAGAAAAATAAGGAGGTAAAATCGTGGGTCAAAAAGTACATCCAATTGGTATGCGTGTCGGAATCATCCGTGACTGGGATGCGAAATGGTATGCTGAAAAAGAATACGCGGATTACCTTCATGAAGATCTTGCAATCCGCAAATTTATTAATAAAGAGTTGGCTGAAGCATCTGTTTCAACAATCGAAATTGAACGTGCAGTAAACAAAGTAATCGTATCACTTCATACTGCTAAACCAGGTATGGTTATCGGTAAAGCTGGTAGCAACGTTGATGCGCTTCGTGCACAACTCAACAAATTGACTAGCAAACAAGTTCACATCAACATCATCGAAATCAAACAACCTGATCTTGATGCACATCTTGTTGGTCAATCAATTGCTAAACAACTTGAAGCTCGTGTAGCTTTCCGTCGTGCGCAAAAACAAGCTATCCAACGTACAATGCGTGCAGGTGCTAAAGGAATTAAAACTCAAGTATCTGGTCGTTTGAACGGTGCTGATATCGCTCGTGCTGAAGGTTACTCAGAAGGAACTGTTCCACTTCATACGCTTCGTGCTGATATCGACTATGCTTGGGAAGAAGCAGACACTACATACGGTAAACTTGGTGTTAAAGTATGGATTTATCGTGGTGAAGTTCTTCCAGCTCGCAAAAACACAAAAGGAGGTAAATAACAAATGTTAGTACCTAAACGTGTAAAACACCGTCGTGAATTCCGTGGAAAAATGCGCGGTGAAGCAAAAGGTGGAAAACAAGTAGACTTCGGTGAATATGGCCTTCAAGCCACAACTAGCTCGTGGATCACTAACCGCCAAATTGAAGCTGCCCGTATCGCTATGACGCGTTACATGAAACGTGGTGGTAAAGTTTGGATTAAAATCTTCCCACACAAATCATACACTGCTAAAGCTATCGGGGTACGTATGGGTTCTGGTAAAGGTGCTCCTGAAGGTTGGGTAGCTCCAGTTAAACGCGGTAAGGTGATGTTTGAAGTAGCTGGCGTTTCTGAAGAAATCGCGCGCGAAGCATTCCGCCTTGCTGGTCACAAATTGCCAGTTAAAGTTAAATTCGTAAAACGCGACGCAGAATAAGGAGAAGACATGAAACTTGAAGAAATTAAAAAGTTTGTTGAAGAGCTTCGTGGCTTGTCTCAAGAAGAGCTTGCGAAAAAAGAAAACGAACTGAAGAAAGAACTCTTTGAACTTCGTTTCCAAGCAGCAGCAGGTCAACTCGATCAAACAGCTCGCTTGAAGGAAGTTAAAAAACAAATCGCACGTGTTAAAACTGTGCAATCTGAAATTAAATAATAGATTGGGAAAGGAGAAATTCAAATATGGAACGTAATCAACGTAAAACACTTGTTGGACGCGTAGTATCTGACAAGATGGACAAAACAATCACAGTTGTAGTTGAAACAAAGCGTAACCACCCAGTCTATGGTAAACGTATCAACTATTCTAAAAAATACAAAGCACATGACGAAAACAATGTTGCCAAAGAAGGCGATATCGTACGTATCATGGAAACTCGTCCGCTTTCAGCTACAAAACGCTTCCGTCTTGTAGAAGTTGTGGAAGAAGCTGTTATTATCTAATCACACTAAAAGGAGAATATTGGAATGATTCAACAAGAAACTCGCTTGAAAGTTGCTGATAATAGCGGTGCCCGTGAAATCCTTACTATCAAAGTACTTGGTGGTTCTGGACGTAAATTCGCTAACATCGGTGACATCATCGTTGCTTCTGTAAAACAAGCTACTCCTGGTGGAGCAGTTAAAAAAGGTGACGTAGTTAAAGCTGTTATCGTTCGTACAAAAACTGGTGCTCGCCGTCCAGACGGTTCATACATCAAATTTGACGACAACGCTGCAGTAATCATCCGTGAAGACAAAAACCCTCGTGGAACTCGTATCTTTGGTCCAGTAGCACGTGAATTGCGTGATGGTGGCTTCATGAAGATTGTGTCACTTGCACCAGAAGTTCTTTAATCAATCACAAACAAATCAGTCCCCTGCTTTTTGCAGGGTGCCCTTAGGGGCGTAAGAAATACACAGGAGAAAATCATGTTTGTAAAAAAAGGCGACAAAGTTCGCGTAATCGCTGGTAAAGACAAAGGCAAAGAAGCCGTTGTACTTACAGCCCTTCCAAAAGTTAACAAAGTTATTGTAGAAGGTGTTGCTCTTGTTAAGAAACACCAAAAACCAAACAGCGAAAACCCTCAAGGCGCTATCGTTGAAAAAGAAGCAGCTATTCACGTGTCAAACGTTCAAGTTCTTGACAAAAACGGTGTAGCTGGTCGTGTTGGTTACAAATTTGTTGACGGTAAAAAAGTTCGTTACAACAAAAAATCAGGCGAAGTGCTTGATTAATCACGAAGGAAAGGAGAAGTATAATGGCAAATCGCTTAAAAGAAAAATATCTTAAAGAAGTTGTTCCTGCGTTGACAGAACAATTCAACTACTCATCAGTTATGGCTGTGCCAAAAGTTGAGAAAATCGTTCTTAACATGGGTGTTGGTGAAGCTGTGTCAAACGCTAAGACTTTGGAAAAAGCTGCCGCTGAATTGGCGCTCATTTCAGGTCAAAAACCACTTATCACTAAAGCTAAGAAATCAATCGCCGGCTTCCGTCTTCGTGAAGGTGTTGCAATCGGTGCGAAAGTAACTCTTCGTGGCGAACGCATGTATGAATTCTTGGATAAATTGGTTACAGTTTCACTTCCACGTGTACGTGACTTCCACGGTGTACCAACTAAGTCATTCGACGGACGTGGTAACTACACACTTGGTGTGAAAGAGCAATTGATCTTCCCAGAAATTAACTTCGACGATGTTGATAAAGTGCGTGGTCTTGATATCGTTATCGTTACAACTGCTAACACTGACGAAGAAGGACGCGAACTTCTTAAAGGCCTTGGAATGCCTTTTGCAAAATAATATAGGAGGTAAATCTAATGGCTAAAAAATCTATGATTGCTAAGAACAAACGCCCAGCGAAGTTCTCTACGCAAGCTTACACACGTTGCGAAAAATGTGGACGTCCACACTCAGTTTACCGCAAGTTCAAACTTTGCCGTGTTTGCTTCCGTGAATTGGCATACAAAGGACAAATTCCAGGTGTAACAAAAGCATCTTGGTAAAAATAAGATGTGAGAGCGTTAAGCAACCAACGCAGAGATAGGAGATTTGACGAAGAAGTTTACTTCTAGGAAAATCTATCTTCTTTGCTAAGGTTGTAGCTCGAACTCAATTAAAATATGATGCAAAGGACGTAGAAAATCCGTATGAAAATAGGAGGCTGCCGAAGAAGTCTTCAGACTTCGAGAAAACCTATCTTTTTCACTAGGGTTTTAGTCCGTGCTCAAATCAGCTTTTCATCTGAGAAGTTTACAAAGCCCTTCTGGGCGGCATTAACTAGCAAGTGCAGCTTGCAAACTACTAGTAAGAGGAGAAATATATAAATGGTTATGACTGACCCAATTGCAGACTTTTTGACACGCATTCGTAATGCTAACCAAGCAAAACATGAAGTTCTAGAAGTGCCTGCATCAAACATCAAAAAAGGTATCGCTGAAATCCTTAAACGCGAAGGTTTTGTTAAAAATATCGAAATCATCGAAGATGACAAACAAGGCATCATTCGCGTATTCTTGAAATACGGACAAAACGGTGAGCGTGTTATCACTAACTTGAAACGTGTTTCAAAACCAGGTCTCCGTGTTTACGCTAAACGCGAAGATCTTCCAAAAGTTCTTAACGGACTTGGAATCGCAATCATCTCTACATCAGAAGGTCTTTTGACAGACAAAGAAGCTCGTCAAAAGAACGTTGGCGGCGAAGTGATTGCTTACGTTTGGTAAAATCAAGATACAAAGAGCGTTATGGGCAAAGTGAAAATAGGAAATCTGACGAAGAACATTTATGTTCTAGGAGGATTTATCTTTTTCACAGAGACCATAGCTCGTGTTCAATTTAGCATAAATGTTAAGTTGAGTATCTAGCTACCAAATTTCAAAGACTACTTGTTAGTCGCCCCGTGAAAACTAGTCGCTTGTGCGGCTTGATAATCTAACAGGAGAAATAAATAATATGTCACGTATTGGTAATAAAGTTATCAATTTGCCTGCTGGCGTTGAAATCAAAAACGACAACGGCGTGGTAACAGTAAAAGGACCTAAAGGTGAATTGACTCGTGAATTCAACACAAACATTGAAATCCGTGTTGAAGGAACTGAAGTTACTCTTCACCGTCCAAATGACTCAAAAGAAATGAAAACAATCCACGGAACTTCACGTGCAAACTTGAACAACATGGTTGTTGGTGTTTCTGAAGGGTTCAAAAAAGAACTTGAAATGCGCGGGGTTGGTTACCGTGCTCAACTTCAAGGGACTAAACTTGTGCTTTCAGTTGGTAAATCTCACCAAGATGAAGTGGAAGCTCCAGAAGGAATCACTTTCACAGTAGCAACTCCAACTTCAATCACTGTTGAAGGGATCAACAAAGAAGTTGTTGGTCAAACTGCTGCATACATCCGTAGCCTTCGTTCACCAGAACCATACAAAGGTAAAGGTATCCGCTACGTTGGTGAATTTGTACGCCGTAAAGAAGGTAAAACAGGTAAATAATAGGATGTGGTTGGCTTGGCAGAAACGAACTTCTGCCTTACACCATCATCTAAGGATTTACAAGTGTCAGTTAATGACAAACTAAAATTTTAAGAGGTGAAAATTGTGATTTCGAAACCAGATAAAAACAAACTCCGCCAAAAACGCCACCGTCGCGTTCGCGGAAAACTCTCTGGAACTGCAGAACGCCCACGTTTGAACATTTTCCGTTCTAATACAGGCATCTACGCTCAAGTGATTGATGACGTAGCGGGTGTAACGCTCGCAAGTGCATCAACTCTTGATAAAGAGGTTTCTAAGGGAACTAAAACTGAACAAGCCGTTGTTGTCGGTAAACTCGTTGCTGAACGTGCTGCTGCTCAAGGCATCACTGAAGTCGTGTTCGACCGCGGTGGCTATCTCTATCACGGACGTGTCAAAGCTTTGGCTGACTCAGCTCGTGAAAACGGATTGAAATTCTAATAGGGAGGACACTTAATAATGGCATTTAAAGATAATGCAGTAGAACTTGAAGAGCGCTTGGTTGGGATTAACCGCGTATCGAAAACTGTAAAAGGTGGACGTCGTCTTCGTTTCGCTGCTCTTGTAGTTGTTGGTGACCGTAACGGCCGCGTTGGATTTGGTACTGGTAAAGCTCAAGAAGTTCCAGAAGCAATCCGTAAAGCTGTTGAGGACGCTAAAAAGAACCTTATCGAAGTACCAATGGTTGGTACAACAATTCCTCACGAAGTTCGTTCTGAATTTGGTGGAGCAAAAGTATTGTTGAAACCTGCTGTAGAAGGTGCTGGGGTTGCTGCTGGTGGTGCTGTTCGTGCCGTTGTTGAATTGGCCGGTATCGCTGATATCACGTCTAAATCACTCGGTTCAAACACTCCAATCAACATTGTTCGTGCAACTGTTGAAGGTTTGAAACAATTGAAACGCGCTGAAGATGTTGCTGCTCTTCGCGGCGTGTCAGTTTCTGACTTGGCATAAGAAAGGAGATTAATATGGCTCAAATTAAAATTACTTTGACTAAGTCTCCAATCGGACGTAAACCAGAACAACGCAAAACAGTTGTCGCCCTTGGACTTGGTAAATTGAACTCTTCAGTCGTTAAAGAAGACAACGCAGCTATCCGTGGGATGGTTAACGCTATCTCTCACTTGGTAACTGTTGAAGAAGCTTAAAAAGATTTAAAGTCGTAGAAAAATCTGCGACTTTAACTTGAATACATACATGCATAGGCGAGTCTTGCCAGAGCGTCCTTTTCACTCTGGCAGAGGCGCTAGCATTTTGCAAAATAAAGGAGAAAATAAATGAAACTTCATGAATTGAAACCTGCAGAAGGTTCTCGTAAAGTCCGTAACCGTGTAGGTCGCGGTACGTCATCTGGTAACGGTAAAACTTCAGGCCGTGGTCAGAAAGGTCAAAAAGCTCGTTCAGGCGGTGGTGTTCGTCTTGGCTTTGAAGGTGGACAAACTCCATTGTTCCGTCGTCTTCCAAAACGTGGTTTCACAAACATTAACGCTAAAGAGTATGCTCTTGTAAACCTTGATCAATTGAACGTTTTTGAAGATGGTACAGAAGTAACTCCAGTTGTTCTTAAAGAAGCTGGTATCGTTCGTGCTGAAAAATCTGGCGTTAAAGTTCTTGGTAACGGTGAATTAACTAAGAAATTAACTGTTAAAGCAGCTAAATTCTCTAAATCTGCTGAAGCAGCTATTACTGCAAAAGGTGGTTCAATCGAAGTCATCTAAGAGAGGTACCTCAGATGTTCTTTAAACTATTAAAAGACGCGCTGAAAGTGAAACACGTTAGAAGAAAAATTCTTTTTACGATTTTCATTATCTTCATCTTTCGCTTAGGAACACACATCACAGTTCCTGGTGTCAATGTAAAGAGTCTAGAGCAATTAAGTGACCTGCCTTTCTTGAATATGTTGAATCTTGTTTCAGGGAATGCTATGAATAATTTTTCGGTATTCTCGCTAGGTGTCAGTCCATACATCACAGCCTCAATCGTTGTCCAATTACTACAAATGGATATTTTACCTAAATTTGTTGAATGGAGTAAACAAGGAGAGGTAGGGCGCCGTAAGCTTAACCAAGCAACGCGATACATCTCACTCTTTCTTGCCTTCTTTCAATCGATTGGTATTACCTATGGGTTTAATGCTCTGTCGAGTGTGGCACTTGTTCCGACACCAAATCCACAGACCTATATCCTTATTGGGGCAGTCTTGACGACTGGTAGTGTAGTTGTTACTTGGCTTGGTGAACAAATTACCGATAAAGGTTTTGGTAATGGTGTTTCAATGATTATCTTTGCAGGTATCGTTTCCGCCCTACCTAATACCATTTCAAGCATCTATGAAGATTACTTTGTCAATGTTCGTTCGAGTGATTTGCAAAGTTCCTATATCTTCATTGCAGGTTTGATTGTTGCAGCGCTTCTTATCGTTTTCTTCACAACTTTTGTTCAACAAGCAGAGTACAAGATTCCGATTCAGTACACTAAGTTGACAAAAGGAGCCTCAACAAGCTCATACTTACCATTGAAAATTAACCCTGCAGGAGTTATTCCAGTTATCTTTGCTAGCTCAATTACAGCACTTCCAAGTACATTAATCCCATTTGTGCGAAGTCAAGGCTGGAACTTGCCATGGTTGTCATCTGTGCAATCTGCGCTAGACTACCGAACGCCAGTTGGTATGGTAGTCTATGCAATTCTGATTGTCGTATTTTCATTCTTCTACACTTTTGTTCAGGTTAATCCTGAAAAAACTGCTGAGAATTTACAAAAGAACGCTTCATACATTCCAAAAGTTCGTCCAGGGCGTGAGACCGAGCAATTCCTCACTAGTTTGCTTAAAAAATTAGCAACTTTGGGAGCTGTCTTCCTTGCTTTTGTTGCTTTGAGTCCAATCCTAGCGCAACAACTCTATGGTTTGTCTGCTGGCGTAGCTCTTGGGGGTACAAGTCTTCTCATCCTTATTTCAACGGCTATTGAAGGAATTAAGCAACTCGAAGGTTATCTTCTCAAGAGAAAGTATGCTGGCTTTATGAATGTTGAAGATTAAGATCTTTGCAAACAAAATTGAGGATAGGGATTTCCCTATTCTTCTATTTTGTTTTTAGATAAGTTTGTCAATGCTGGCAGATTTATGTGAAAACAAAATGTCATCCATTATCTTATTTTTAGCTCTGTACTGAGGCTCAGGGTCACTGTGGTTAGCTTAGTCAATGATAAAGATAAAACGATGGACTTTGAAGAACTCAATATCACAAAAGGAGATAATCATGAATCTTTTGATTATGGGCTTGCCGGGTGCTGGTAAAGGGACTCAGGCTGCGAAAATTGTAGAACGCTTTGGCGTAGCACACATTTCAACTGGGGACATGTTCCGTGCAGCTATGGCTAATCAAACCGAAATGGGCCTGTTAGCTAAATCATATATTGATAAAGGTGAATTGGTGCCAGACGAAGTAACAAATGGCATCGTTAAAGAGCGTCTTGCTCAAGATGATATCGCTGAAAAAGGCTTTTTGCTGGATGGCTATCCACGTACTCTTGAACAAGCGTATGCTTTGGACCAAGCCCTCGCAGATCTTAATATCAGTCTGGATGGCGTCATCAATATTGAAGTTAACCCAGACAGCCTTTTGGAGCGTCTAAGCGGACGTATCATCCACAAAGTTACCGGTGAAACATTCCATAAAGTTTTCAACCCACCTGCTGGCGACTACAATGAAGACGACTACTATCAACGTGAAGACGACAAACCTGAGACGGTTAAGCGCCGTTTGGATGTCAACATTGCACAGGGGGAACCAATTCTTGCTCATTATCGCGAGAAAAATTTGGTTTATGATGTTCAAGGTAACCAAGAGATTGATGCTGTCTTTGCTGATGTTGAAAAAGTGATTTCATCTCTGAAATAAATAGATAACTTACTTGCATATCGACTAAACTCATGATATAATAGCTTAGTCTGACTTATAATTGTTACCTCTGTGCTCAGAGGACATCAAATCGAAATTTAGGGGGTACTTTTGCGTGGCAAAAGAAGACGTGATTGAAATTGAAGGTAAGGTTGTTGAGACCATGCCTAATGCAATGTTTACGGTTGAACTCGAGAACGGACATCAAGTTCTTGCGACTGTATCAGGTAAAATCCGCAAAAATTACATTCGTATTTTAGTCGGTGACCGTGTGACAGTTGAGCTTAGTCCTTACGACTTAACACGTGGACGCATCACATACCGCTTTAAATAATTCGAAATAATTGGAGGGATTAGAACATGAAGGTAAGACCATCGGTTAAACCAATTTGCGAATACTGCAAAGTTATTCGCCGTAACGGTCGTGTTATGGTTATTTGTCCAACAAATCCAAAACACAAACAACGTCAAGGATAAGATAGAAAGGAGAAAACATGGCTCGTATTGCTGGAGTTGATATTCCAAACGATAAACGCGTAGTAATCTCATTGACTTATGTCTATGGTATCGGTCTTGCGACATCTAAGAAAATCTTGGCAGCTGCTGGAATTTCAGAAGATATCCGCGTAAAAGACTTGACATCTGATCAAGAAGACGCTATCCGTCGTGAAGTAGACTCAATTAAAGTTGAAGGTGACCTTCGTCGTGAAGTAAACCTTAACATCAAACGCTTGATGGAAATCGGTTCATACCGTGGTATCCGTCATCGTCGTGGTTTGCCAGTTCGTGGACAAAACACTAAAAACAATGCTCGCACTCGTAAAGGTAAAGCTGTTGCGATTGCAGGTAAGAAAAAATAATCACAAATAAAATAGGAGGTAAAAAATCTTGGCTAAACCAACACGTAAACGTCGTGTGAAAAAGAACATCGAATCTGGTGTTGCTCATATTCACGCTACATTTAATAACACTATTGTTATGATTACAGATGTGCATGGTAACGCTCTTGCTTGGTCATCAGCTGGTGCTCTTGGATTCAAAGGTTCTCGTAAATCTACACCGTTCGCCGCTCAAATGGCTGCTGAAGCTGCTGCTAAATCTGCACAAGAACACGGTCTTAAAACAGTTGAAGTTACTGTAAAAGGTCCAGGTTCAGGTCGTGAGTCTGCTATTCGTGCGCTTGCTGCTGCTGGTCTTGAAGTAACTGCAATCCGCGATGTGACTCCTGTGCCACACAATGGTGCTCGTCCTCCAAAACGTCGTCGTGTGTAATCATAATCACTAAACTACACAAGATTCGTTTCGAGGGAGTAACTAAATGATTGAGTTTGAAAAACCAATAATAACAAAAATTGATGAAACAAAAGATTACGGCAAATTTGTTATCGAACCACTAGAACGCGGTTATGGTACAACATTAGGTAACTCTTTGCGTCGTGTACTCCTGTCATCTCTTCCAGGTGCAGCTGTAACATCTATCAAAATTGATGGTGTTCTCCACGAATTTGACACAATCAAAGGTGTCCGTGAAGATGTTATGCAAATCATCCTTAATATTAAGGGGCTTGCTGTAAAATCACACGTCGAAGACGAAAAAATAATTGAACTTGATGTCACAGGCCCAGCTGAAGTAACGGCAGGAGACATTTTGACAGATAGTGATATTGAAATTGTGAACCCCGACCATTATCTTTTCACTATTGCTGAAGGAGCAACCATGAAAGCGACGATGACAGTTGCTAAAAAACGTGGTTATGTTCCTGCTGAACAGAATAAACGTGAGGATTTACCAGTCGGGACGCTGGCAGTGGATTCTATCTACACACCAGTTAAAAAGGTCAATTACCAAGTTGAGCCAGCTCGTGTTGGTAGCAACGATGGATTTGATAAATTGACTGTTGAAATCATGACAAATGGCACAATCATTCCTGAAGATGCCCTAGGTCTTTCAGCTCGTGTTTTAATCGAACACTTGAATCTCTTTACTGACTTGACAGAAGTGGCTAAAGCTACTGATGTGATGAAGGAAGTAGAAAAAGTGTCTGATGATAAGGTGCTTGACCGTACTATCGAAGAACTTGATTTGTCAGTGCGCTCATACAACTGTTTGAAACGTGCAGGAATCAATACTGTATTTGATTTGACAGAAAAAACTGAGCCTGAAATGATGAAAGTCCGTAACCTTGGGCGCAAGAGCCTTGAAGAAGTTAAGGTCAAATTGCACGACCTTGGACTCGGACTAAAAAACGATAAATAATAGAGGAGGAATACATGGCTTACCGTAAACTTGGACGCACTAGCTCACAACGTAAAGCAATGTTACGCGATTTGACGACTGACCTTTTGATCAACGAATCAATCGTAACTACTGAAGCTCGTGCTAAAGAAATCCGTAAAACCGTTGAAAAAATGATTACTCTTGGTAAACGTGGTGATTTGCACGCACGTCGTCAAGCTGCTGCTTTTGTTCGCAACGAAATCGCATCAGAGAACTATGATGAAGCAACTGATAAATACACATCAACAACTGCTCTTCAAAAACTTTTCTCAGAAATTGCGCCACGTTATGCTGAACGCAACGGTGGATACACTCGTATCCTAAAAACAGAACCACGTCGTGGTGATGCGGCCCCAATGGCTATCATCGAATTAGTATAAAATCATCAATTTTGTTGAGTGTTATGATGATGGAAGGTTCACCTTCTTAGTCTAGCTCTGGTCTACCGCTAGGATTCTTCCTAGCGGGAACACTCATCATATTATGAAAAACAACAAGTCAACGCTTGTTTACGAAAGACTCCTACTCTTGGAAGTTTTTCGTAAGCAGGCGTTTTTTAGGGTTCTTTGTCAACTGTAGTGGATAGATAATAAGTTATAGTTAATTGAAATAGGGATAGGACAAAAGCACCTCAAGAAAAGTATCGCACTTTGGCAATACTTTTCTGAGGTGTTTTTTGATATGAGCCCATGTTTTCTCAATAGGATTATACTCATACTCATCTAAATTCAAAATCTGAACACATTCATTGTCTATGGACAATACTTTTTAAAGTATCACTATCTAATCCTTGAATGATTTCTTGGAGCTTATCAATGACTGACTCCAATGTTTGAAAGGCTCTATTCTTAAAGCCTCGTTTGCGAATCTCTGCC
>NZ_AUIP01000017.1 GCF_000423765.1 Streptococcus porci DSM 23759
TATGTTGCTGACAACTGGTCTTTTGCTCAGACACGTACAATCGGACATGATGCCAAGGCGGTTAATGCTGCAGCTAAAGAAGTTGGACTCAAAACAACTTCAGCTGAAGATGAGGCTCAGGGATTCCAAAGTTATGAAAATATGAACACCTTTAGCAATCCAAGCGCTACAGTAACGCTTGCAAATGCTAAACGTAAAATCTATCAGAGCCTTATTAGTTTCATGTTTAATGGTTATGAGTATTTACATGCTGAATCAATTTCTGGTCTAACTAATGACACACGTTACTTGGGGATTGATCTATCATCTCGTTCTGATGCAAATTCTGTACATTTTCTACTGGTAGGAGATGAGGACTTGGTTTCAGAATCAACTTTTGATAAAACAGCGATTGCTAACAACAGCACAATCGAAAAACTTCAAGAAGTATATCAAAAAGCAAAGGACTCCCTAGTTAAGGCAGAGGAAGCTAATAAAAAAGCTCAAGAAACTCTAGCACTTAAACAAGCTGAAAAGGGTACAGCCGAAGCTACTGCTAAGACTGCTCAGGAGTCTTTAGAAAAAGCGTTAGCTACCCCAGTACAAACTCCGTTGGCTGAAAAAGCGGTAACTTTGGCTAAAGGAAAAGTAATAGCTTCAAATGGGGTATATCAGAAAGCTCAGGAAGCACTGAAAACTCTTAAAGCTGACGTTAAACAAAAACAAGCTAATGTTGAAGCAGCAAATGCCTACTTGAAAGCAAAAGAAGTTGAGTTGGAAGCTCTCCAACAGTTACTAAGTGCTGACAAGAAAGTCTTGGAACAAGCTAAATTGGCTAAGTCCGAAGCAACACTCAAAGTTAAGAAAGCTGAAAATACTTTATCAGAGCTTAAGGAAAAATTAGCTGAAGCTAACAATGACTTGAAAGTTCTCCTAAATGCTCCAGCAGTCCTTAAGGATGCTCAAGCTATTTTGAAACTATCTGTTTCACGATTAGAAGATAAAAAATCTGCTTTGGCAGCGGCTACTTCTCGCTTAGAAGAACTAAAAGCGATTGAAAAAGAAGCTACCAACCATTATAAGGTAGTATTAAACGCTTATCAAAAGGTACAAGAGGCTAAACGTCAAGAACAACTTGAAAAAGAGCGTAAAGAAGAAATTAACTCTAATAAAACTACTGTACCTATTACTTACAATACTGGTAAAGTATTAGGTGGTGTAGCGTTGGCTAGTCAGGTATCGCCTGTTACTAAGTCTACAGATGAGCCTATTAGCCAAGCAAAAGCTGACTTACCAGCTACAGGGGATTCTGAATCTGCTCTTGGCTTGCTTGGTTTTGTCTTAACTCTTATGTCAACATTTGGATTAGTTAAGTCTAAGAAGCAATCACACTAAAATTATGACCGCAATGTCGTAAAACTAGAAAAGAAAGGAAAAAGGTATTACCCATGGTGCTAGTTAATTTCAACATACAATAAAAAGCCCAAATGGACTATACTGCTAAATCTCATCATTTGCAATGGAATGTACGCCAATTATCACAAATTTGTCATCACTTCTACCAAAATTATTGCGCAGATTCCTTCAAATATCGGCGTAATGTTAGCTTAGTTAAAGTTTCAGATGAATCGCTCCTTGTCTTGCTTTTGTTACAAGCTGAAGACTTTAAATAATGACCTTATAGAAATGAGAAGATTATCTCAATTTGAAAGTGCAATTTTGAGACCAACTCATAAGAGGGTGTATATAAGTGTTGAAGGTTATCGAAAGTTCCTTCAATTCAAACAAGAGAAGCGTGAGAAAGCTATGTAGTTATGGTATAATAAGCTATGCTACATAGCTTTTCTTTATATAAGGAGAAGATATGTTTTATAAACAACTAGCAAATGGCAAGTACCGTTTTTATAAAAAATTTTATGACATTCGAGAGCAAAAGTGGAAACAGGTCACTGTGACAATGAACTCTAAGTCAAGAGTGTCACAAGCAGAAGCAAAAAGACGGCTGGCTGTAAAAATAAATAACATTTTATCTGCACCAACAAAGAGAGAACTGAAACTTCAAAAAATCTCAAATATGACATTCAGCCAATTACTGGAAGAGTGGCAGGATGTTCGTAGAAGTGAAATCAAACCAGCTAGCTTTAAAAGCGAGATGAATTTTCTACGCTGCTTTATAGAAGAAGTTGGAGACTTACGACTTTCGGATGATACAACACCGCAGATACAATCGTATTTATTGGGGTTAAATATTGCGAATATTACTCGTAAAAATAGGAAAATCTATCTCAACGGAATCTTCGGTTATGCAGAGCGAATTGGTTATATTATAAAAACACCTGTTAAAAATGTTGTGATACCAGAGTTAAGCGTGATTACAGCTATATCAATTTATCAAAGATAGATGTGACACGGTTTTGGGTGAGGGGAGGGCGTACAATATTCACATGCTCAGGCATTCTCATATTAGTTTATTAGCGGAGCTAGGTGTTCCTATAAAAGCTATCATGGAACGTGTCGGTCATATTGATGAATCTATAACCCTCAAGATTTATAGTCATGTGACACAGAATATACATGATGAAGTCAGGAAAAAACTTAATCAAATTTCTTTATAAAACTAACCATGAGATTAACCACAAATTAACCATAGTAGGGGAAATAATTGGGAAACATGGGGAAGTATGGAAATTTGAAAAAAGCTTAGTAGAGCTTATTGAGATACCGTTAGGAAGTAAGAGGAATTATGAAAAATCAAACCATGGAAATATTCGATACCCATACCCACCTCAACGTGGAAAATTTTAATGAGACAGTGGAAGAAGAATTGGCCTTAGCTAAGGAGATGGGGGTCACCCTTCATAATGTGGTCGGTTTTGACCGTCCAACTATCGAGCGAGCCATTGAACTGGCAGACGCTCATCCCGAAATTTACCTGACTCTTGGCTGGCATCCGACTGAAGCAGGCTCTTACAATGACGAAGTGGAAAGCTACCTGCGTCAAGTTCTTAAACATCCAAAGGTTATCGCTTTGGGCGAGATTGGACTTGACTATTACTGGATGGAGGATCCAAAGGAAGTACAAAATAAGGTTTTCAAGCGCCAGATAGCGCTGGCTAAGGAACTGGACCTACCCTTTGTGGTCCACACCCGTGATGCTCTCAAAGACACCTATGAGGTCATTAAGGAAGTTGGCGTTGGACCTCGTGGTGGGATTATGCATTCCTATTCAGGTTCTTTGGAAATGGCAGAGCGTTTTATGGAGCTGGGGATGATGATTTCATTTTCAGGGGTTGTCACATTTAAGAAATCAATCGAACTCCAAGAGTGTGCACAGCATTTACCCTCAGAAAAAATCCTAGTCGAAACGGACGCCCCCTACCTAGCGCCCGTGCCAAAGCGAGGACGTGAAAACAAAACCGCCTACACCCGTTACGTGGTCGAGAAAATCGCTGAGCTTCGTGGCATGTCCGTGGAAGAAGTAGCAGAAGTAACCTATGACAATGCTATGCGGGTATTTGGAGTGAAAAAGTAGATGAGAAGAATAGCGACCATAGGTCCTAAACCGATAGTTTCCATCGTGATGAAAGTAACAGTATCCATGCCGTTAGGAAAGTTAAGTTCAAAAATAAGTAATGGAACACCGTGGGCAGTCGCTTATATCCCCATCATCTGAGGAAACTACCCAAAAGAGAATTATGGAAAAAATTAAAATACATGAAGTTCTTGTGGTAGAAGGCAAGGACGATACGGCAAACTTGAAGCGTTTTTACGAGGTGGATACCTACGAAACCAGAGGCTCTGCCATTACAGATGACGATTTAGAGCGAATTGACCGGCTTAACAATTTGCGCGGGGTCATCGTTTTTACTGATCCCGACTACAGTGGGGAGCGTATCCGCAAAATCATCATGCAGGCCATCCCAACGGCCAAGCACGCTTTTCTCAACCGTGACGAAGCAGCACCAAAGTCCAAAAACAAAGGGCGCTCTCTAGGTGTTGAGCACGCTAGCTTTGAGGATTTACAGAAAGCTCTATCCACAGTCCTTGGAGCATATGATGATGATAACCAGTTTGATATTAGTCAATCAGACCTCGTGCGCTTAGGCCTCCTTATGGAGGCGGATAGCCGAAAACGCCGCGAATATCTAGGAGAAAAGCTGCGCATTGGATATTGCAATGGCAAACAACTGCTCAAACGCTTGGAACTGTTTGGGATAAGTTTGGAGGAGGTGGAAGAGTGTATGGGGGAATATGAGTGAATTGGAATCAGGCAAGGAAGTATTTGCTATGAACCAGCTGGATTTGACTGCTGGCTTCAATCTCTTCTTACAAAACATTGCTGTAAAAAATGAATTTCCAATTCTGACAGCAGAAGAGTTGTTTTTACAGTTACAGAAGGAAATCCGGGAAAATCAGCAGGCGATTGAGGCAGGTCAAGGGATCAGCCTAGAGCGTGTCAAAGAGAAGTATGGAATTTGAGTTTTATTCAGTGATACTTGCTGTAGCAGTGGAGAAGGAAGGGAAAAGTAATATAGACTTATCAAGGTGTTAGAGTTTCTGTTCAAAGTGTTTTAACTGTTTTACGTATTTTTCAAAATGGTTTATACATCAGGCTATTCAGATATTTTAAGTCGAAATAAAAAGTAGCAGAATAGCTATAAAATTCGAGGAGAGAGTATGAAAGGGAATTATTATTTAGCTAAAAATCGACTAATAGATGCAATACAAGATGATTCGTTAATTTTGTTCGTTGGTTCAGGCATTTCGAAGAATTCTGGATTACCTACATGGGGAGAATTGATAGATATTTTCTCCGCTGAATTGAATATTTCCGAAGAATCGCCCGACTTATCTGATTATTTAAGGATAGCACAATATTACTATGATACTTTTGGTAAGAATCAATACATGAAAAGAATTGAGGAAGTTTTTTCAAGTAAGGGGGTGACTGTTCCAAACAGATTACACGAGTTGATAGAGATTCTTTCTCCTAAACACATTATTACGACTAATTATGATACTTTACTTGAACAACAGTTTGAAAATGGTATGTTAAGGTATAATGTTGTAGCTTCGGACAGAGATATTCCATACGTGAAATCAGAAAAATATCTAATTAAAATGCATGGAGATTTTAGAAAGAAAAATATTGTATTGAAGGAAGATGATTATCTTGATTATCATTTAAACTTTCCCATGATTTCTACACTCATCCAATCACTCATAATGAATCATACAATTCTATTTGTAGGATATTCTTTAAGCGATTCTACGTTTAATTCTATCTTTAGGTTAATACAAAATAATTTTGAGTTGGATGCAAAAGTTGCCTATTTTTATACCCCAGATGGTCCGTCAACAATTGTCAGAGACTATTATAAGAAAAAAGGGATATTTATTATTTCTAATGATTTTAAGGAGAGTTGTATATCAGATAATTCTTCATCTAAAGGGAATAGGGATTTTGAGTTATTTGAAAGAACGAAAAATTTTTTAGAGGATATTACTAATTCGAAAAGAAAAAAAATAAGAAATGCAGATGATTTATGGAATCAGATTTCATTTTTAGATAAGCTATACTTTATAGATTTTAGGGATTTTTTAAAGTATTCTAACTTAAAAGGAAGTGTATATATAGATTCCGGAGGATACTTTTGGAGTACGAGAGAGGGAGTTGGTTTTGAAATCGATAATCATGGAAAAATAAAAGATTTAATTGAAAAAAAATCAATACTCAATAATTTTTTTGATTTAGAATTGAATGAGAGTAGGAATCTGACTGCTAACAAATATCTGGCGGAAGTATTTGTACTATATCAAGAAAAGAAGTATTCTCTAGCAAAGGCTAAATTTAGAGAATTAGCGAATGCTTCGTATCGCAGAAAAGATTACTTTACTTTCTTACTGTGTGAATTTAATTTTAAACATATCCATACTTTTTGGCATGATGAGGAAGATTATCAAGAACCAATTTTCTTAGAGGAATTAAGTGAGTTAACTCAACAGATAATAGATTCAACATCTGGGAATGACAAAAAGATTCTTGAATATTTTAGAGATACAATCTTAAATATGAGTTTTCTGGATAGAAAACTAGAGTGCATAAATGATTTATTTGATAAAATTAGAGAGGAACATAACTTGTATAAAAGAGGTGGTTCTTCGTATAATAATAATCTATGGAACGCAGAATATGAAATACAAAATTTACAGGATTTTATTGAGTTAAACTGTATTTGTGTTGAACAGTATAGACCATATAAAGCTATCATTAATAGATATTTTGAAATATTACTTCTAAGTTATGATAATTCAAACTTAAAAAAATCAAATTCAAGTGATGTATTTTATAATGTATCATCTGTTATTAAAGAGCTTGAATTGAATGATGCTAAAATAATTCTTCCAAGTTTAAATCTTAAATTGTTAAGAATGTATTTGCGTAATTATTCATTTAGTAAGATAAAAATCAGTAATGAAACAAGAAGATTTTTATTTGATAAAATTGAGGAGCTTCAACAAATTGACAGATTAGATAATCTTGAAATTTATCAAGAATGTAAACATTTATTGAGCTTTCTTTCGTTTATTGAATATAAGGACGATAACATCTCTCAATTGATTACTATTCTGGATAGACAAATTTTGTACTTTGACTTGAGTGACGAGATAAAAGGAATATTAAAAACTATTATTCTTAATATAGAATGCATAAGTAGTGATTTGGAGAAAAAACAATTAATTACGATTATTGAGAGACATATTAATGATATTATTAAGGATACTTTAGAGATTCATTATAATAACTTTGAATTATATGCTGAATTGCTTCATTTGTGTAAATTAGGAGGAACTAATGTTATTATATCCGTTGAGGAATTAAGAGTAGATATTCTAAAATTAAAATATGAAGATGTAGATATATGCGAGATTTTTAAGTATACAAAATTTTTTGTTAATTTTTTTGAATATTTAAGTGTTGAGACACAAGGAGACATTATTGAATTTTTCGCAAAATATGAAGAAGAGGAGTCGATAGAAATAAGGTTTCACGAAATCATTGAATTAATGCTTTCAGAAATTTTTGATTTCTCTAAAATTCAAAAGGATATATATACATATTTGATGGGTAGAATAAATGCTGAGGAATCAGCTATTCAATCATATCCAGATCCTTTGAAAACCTCACTATCTAATTTGTTTAATTTAAAAAATAAAGGTTATTTTGCAGAAATTAGTATAACTGATATGATTCAGGATATTGAGAAAGATATTAAAGGGATTTTTCCTGAAGTTGATTGGAAGTGGTTTAATGACCGTAGTGACAGAGTAATGAAAATGCTATTAGAACATAGAACACCTAGCGATATTAAAAAATACTTTGCAACAACTGAAGAAGACAAGGAACGGTTGAATAGTCTTATCGTTAGGTTGCTTGATGAGAGGAAAATAGAATTCAATAATAGATAATAAACGAAACTTTTGTTCATGAAACCATTTAAAAATATGAACAAATTAATGTAAAGTAAATTTCTGACAGTTCATTATGGAAGATTTACCTAAGTAGTATCTATCTGGTTGAATATGAAAAAGACTGGAAGCTGAGGGATACCGATTGAAAGGATATTATCGATAAGGAATGCTTTTTCTTAATGCTTCTATCCAATTTTCTGATGAGGGGGAGGTCTTCTGGATTGATTGTGCGGATTTGAAGAATGTTTCGTTGGCAGATGGTTTTGAAACTATGTTGGAAATCTTTGAACAGCCACAGCTGACGGAGAATTTTTACTGGTTTGAAGACGGGGAGTAGAAGGTGGAGAATTGCTAAAGAGTTGTACAATAAGTTTGACAACTCTTTTTTTCTATGCTATAGTAAGCCTAGAAATGATGAGAGGTATTGCTTATGGAAGCTATTGTATATTCCCATTTTCGAAATCACTTAAAGGACTACATGAAAAAGGTCAATGACGAGTTTGAGCCTTTGGTCGTGGTTAATAAAAATCCAGAGGAAGATATTGTTGTACTGTCAAAGAGTGAGTGGGATAGCTTACAAGAAACCCTTGTTGTTGCTCGGAACGCCTATCTATCTCAAAAAGTTCTACGTGGTATGGCTCAAGTCAAAGCGGGACAAACCCAAGAACGCAATCTGATAGAGGCGGACTAGCATGGGAATCCATTTCACAGAGGATGCCTGGGAAGACTATCTTTATTGGCAGGGTCAGGATAAGAAAACACTCAAGCGAATCAATAAGATTATCAAGGATATGCAACGACATCCTTTTGAAGGCATTGCCAAGCCAGAACCTTTGAAGTATGATTATCAAGGAGCCTGGTCGAGACGGATTGATGCGGAGAATCGGTTGATTTATATGGTAGAAGCAGACCAGTTGTATATCTTGTCGTTAAAGGACCATTATGGGTGAGGGGGATTAACAAATGAAAAAAATTGCCCTCCTTCGAGGTGTTACCCCTGTTGGCAAGAATAAAATTCCTAAGATGTCCTATCTGGCGGAAATTTTGACGGAAGTTGGTTTAACTTCTGTTCAAACCTATATTCAAAGTGGAAATGTTGTTTGTGAAACTGATTTATCAGATAAACAACTCAGTCGGCTTATCCATCAAACCATTAAAGAAAAAATAGGTGCAGAGTTAGCTATCATTGTCAAACATCAGATGGAGTTAACACAAGCAGTTGCTGAAAATTCTTTTGGTGAGGGCTATGATCCTTCTCGTGTTCATTTGGTCTTTACCAATGATGAGATAAATGGTGAAAAATTAAACAAATTATTGCACCAAGACTTTGGCGATGAGGAGTTGCGTCTGGGAAGTCAATGTCTATACATGTATCTTCCGAGAGATGCTCGAAAGAAAAAACTAAATACCAATTATTTAGAAAAACAGCTGGACATTACAGCAACGATGAGAAAACTAAGTGTTATTTCACGATTGAGTGAGATGACCGTGTGATTGGAGAATTTTATGTGTCTTATCTGTGAAAGGATTGAATGGATTAAGCAAAATGAAAATCCGTATTTTGTAAAAGAACTTGAGACAGGGTATGTCGTTATTGGGGATCACCAACATTTTAAAGGGTATACTTTATTTTTGTGTAAGGAGCACGTCACTGAATTGCATGATTTACCTCCTCTTTTTCGAAATCAACATTTATCCGAGATGGCGGACGTATCGGAACTTGTTAGTGAAGCTTTTTTTGCTGATAAAATAAATATTGAGAGTCTAGGGAATGGAGATAGTCATCTACATTGGCATATTTTTCCAAGAAAATCTGGTGATTTAGGCGCTTACGGTCGTAATGGTAAAGGGCCAGTTTGGTGGTTGCCATTTGATGAAATGTATGCAGATAAAAAGTGTGTGAAGGGACAAGAGCTAGAAAAGTTGAAAAAACGTCTATTAGCAGAGTTTGAAAATAGGAAGAAAAATAAATGAGAATCGCAGACAAAAACGTTACTCGTGCCGTCCTTGAACGCCACGGGTTTACCTTTAAGAAATCCTTCGGTCAGAACTTTTTGACCGATACTAATATTTTACAGAAGATTGTGGACACGGCAGAGATTGACCAGAATGTCAATGTCATCGAAATCGGTCCTGGAATCGGAGCTTTGACCGAGTTTTTGGCGGAGAGTGCTGCCGAGGTCATGGCCTTTGAGATTGACGACCGCCTGATTCCGATTTTGGCGGACACCTTGGGTCGCTTTGACAATGTGACTGTGGTCAACCAAGACATCTTGAAGACCGACCTGCAGACCCAGATTCAGAACTTTAAGAACCCTGACCTGCCTATCAAGGTCGTGGCCAACCTGCCCTACTACATCACCACCCCTATCCTCATGCACCTGATTGAGAGTAAGATTCCCTTCAGCGAGTTCGTGGTCATGATGCAGCGAGAGGTGGCCGACCGCATTTCTGCCGAGCCAAACACCAAGGCTTACGGTAGCCTGTCCATTGCGGTCCAGTACTACATGACTGTCAAGGTGGCCTTCATCGTGCCTCGCACTGTCTTTGTGCCCGCTCCAAACGTGGATTCCGCCATTCTCAAAATGGTCCGCCGTGACCAACCCCTGGTGAGCGTTAAGGACGAAGATTTCTTCTTCCGGGTGTCCAAGGCCAGCTTTGTTCACCGCCGTAAGACCTTGTGGAACAACCTGACCAACCATTTTGGTAAGTCCGACGAGGTCAAGGACAAGCTGACGCAGGCACTTGGCATGGCAGAGCTGGAAGCCAGTGTTCGTGGAGAAGCACTTTCTATGGCTGACTTCGCACGTCTGTCTGACAGCCTCCAAGAAGCAGGTTTAGCATGATACTATCGCAGGCAGTCAATCAATTAGCCCAGTTTTGTGGATTGAGATAACTGTCTTCCTTGATAATGCAAGCTCTCCAAACAGAGCAAGGGGAGTGGGAAAGAACTCGACCAGTCTAAAAAGAGTTCGTCTTCCCACCCCCCGCACAGTTGATTAGGTCAGATTTGGAGTGTGAAACACGAACAAATCTGCCAATCAACCACTGCGCTGAGATGTTGACACGAACTCTGAGAATCGAGGCTAGACTTTCTGCCCAGCCTCTTTTTTGGTGGCTCCATTCTAGCTGGTGGTGACCAACTGGCAGAAGCCGTTCGAAACAAAATTGCTAAGGCCTACGTCATCGCAGGTGGAGCAGGTCACACGACCGACGGACTTCGCCAACAAGTGTGGGACCATTTTCCCCAGCTGGATCCAACTGGTTTGACCGAAGCAGAGATTTTTCAAGCCTACTTGGAGCAGAAGTACGGTCTGTCAGCCGATTTTCTAGAAACCCAGTCTACCAACTGTGGCAATAATGTCACCTACCTACTGGACTTGCTGGCTGAGAAGGGCATTGATTTTCAGTCCATTCTGCTCATGCAAGATGCCACTATGCAGCGTCGGATGTGGGCGACTATGAAAAAGTACGCAGCGGATAAGCTCTTGCTCAACTACGCCAGCTATCAAGCGACTGTCAGGGAGGAAGAGGGCCAGCTCCAGTTTGATAATGCTCCCTTTGGTATGTGGGACATGGGCCGCTACATTAGCCTGCTTTTAGGTGAAATTCCCCGCCTGCGAGATGGCGAAGAGGGATACGGACCAAGAGGGGCCAACTATCTGGCTCATGTCGACATTCCACAAGCAGTGGAAGAAAGCTACCAACTGGTCCAAGAAAAGACAGGCTTAGCCAGTCGCAAAGCCAACCCCAAATATGCAGGATAAGCAAAACCCAAGCCAGTTCAACTGACTTGGGTTTCTTGTACATCATGCGGAGGAAGGGATTTGAACCCTCACACCCGTACGGGCACATGCGCCTGAAGCATGCGTGTCTGCCGTTCCACCACCTCCGCTTGAGATATGTCTATGATACACAAAAAAGCGAAGCTTGGCAAGTACAAATCCTATTATTTGTGAAAACAAGGAAAACGAATGAAAATTTGAATGTTTTCAGGAAAAATATTTTCAAATACCCCAAAATCGAACGATTTTATGATATCTTTCCTAAAACGTTGGAAAATCTATTGAAATTCACTATTAAATGAGTTACTATAATAACGTCGGAATATGACAGAAAAAAATTAGGGAGTTTAACAATTTATGGCTAACAATAAGAGGATCATTTTAAAGAGTAGTATCTTAGCTGTTGTTGCTGGGTTGAGCGTAGCAGCTTCGCAGACCGCTTTTGCGGATGATGTAGCTGTGCAAATCATGGGAGTCAATGATTTCCACGGTGCACTTGATACGACAGGAACGGCTCGACTTGAAGGTGAAACAGTTCGTAATGCAGGTTCCGCTGCTTTGCTTGATACGTATATGGATGACTCACAAGCTGAATTTGAAGCTGACGCAGAAACTGTAGCGGCTGATGCAAATGAATCTATTCGTGTTCAAGCAGGAGATATGGTTGGAGCAAGTCCTTCAAACTCTGGCCTTCTGCAAGATGAGCCAACGGTAAAAGTCTTTAACGAGATGGAAGTAGAATATGGAACTCTTGGAAACCATGAATTTGACGAAGGATTGGAAGAATACAATCGTATCATGACCGGCCAAGCTCCTGAACCTGGTAAATTCAACGAAATTGTAGATAATTACACACATGAAGCTTCTAAACAAGAAGTGGTGATTGCCAATGTTGTGGACAAAGTAACGGGAGAAATCCCTTTTAACTGGAAGCCTTATACGATTAAGGAAATTCCTGTCAACGACAAGGTGGCTAATATCGGATTTATTGGAGTTGTGACCACAGAAATTCCAAATCTTGTCTTGAAAAAAAATTATGAACAATACGACTTCCTTGATGAAGCTACAACGATTGCCAAATACTCTCGTGAATTGAATGAAAAGGGAGTTCATGCGATTGCTGTCTTAGCTCACGTTCCTGCAACCAGTAAAGAAGGGGTAGCAGAAGGCGATGCAGCCAATGTGATTGCTAAACTGAATGAACTCTACCCAGAGCATTCAGTTGATATTGTCTTTGCTGGTCACAATCATGCCTATACAAATGGGATTGTTGGAAAAACCTTGATTGTTCAAGCGACTTCACAGGGGAAGGCTTATTCAGATGTTCGCGCCGTATATGACACTGATATTAGTGACTTTAAAGCAACTCCAACAGCAAAAATTATTGCTGTAGCGCCAGATAAAAAAGCTCCAAGCGCAAATATCAAGGCTATCGTTGACGAAGCAAATGGTATTGTTAAACAAGTCACTGAACAAAAAATTGGTACAGCTGCTGAAGCTAGTGATATCACTCGTGAAGTTAATGAGTTTAAGGAAAGTCCAGTAGGTAATCTGGTAACAACTGCTCAAATGGCTATCGCGAAAAAATCAGGTTATGATGTTGACTTTGCCATGACTAATAATGGCGGTATCCGTGCAGATTTAAAAGTACAACCTGATGGAACAGTAACCTGGGGCGCAGCACAGGCTGTCCAACCGTTTGGAAATATTCTCCAAGTCGTTGAAATGACGGGCGAACAAATCTACACAGCCCTCAACCAACAATACGACGAAGAAGAAAAATACTTCCTCCAAATGTCTGGCTTGAAATACGTTTACACCAAGGCTGACGACACTACTCCAAATCAAGCATTCAAGGTTGCTAAAGCCTTTAAATCAGATGGAACTCCTATTGATCCAAAAGCAACTTACAAGGTTCTCATCAATGATTTCCTCTTTGGTGGTGGTGATGGCTTCTCAATCTTCAAAGAAGCAAGACTTATCGGCGCTATTGACCCTGACACAGAAGTATTTGTTGACTATTTGAGTGATTTGGAAAAAGCAGGGCAAAAAATTCAAGCTGACATCAAAGGGACGAAAAAATTCGTTGAAAACTATGTGGAAGAAAGCTCAGTAGAGCAGGAAAACAATGAGCTTAAACCAGATGATAATTCTGAGAAAGATAAAACTCCTGAGAAACCAGAAGATGATAATCCTCAAAACAAACCATCACAAGATAAGGTTGACAATAAGCCTGGTACGAAACCAGTAGCTGATCCAGCTAAAGCTCCAGAAGAGAAAAAACTTCCAGCAACTGGTGACGAATCACTCCACAGCTTGCTCTTCAGCATGAGTGGTCTGGCAGCATTGAGCCTTGCGGCCTATCTTAAACGTAAAGAAGAGAATTAATTCGTTTTAAAAATCAGACTTGATCCTGAATGACCTGAGTTGGTGAAGCCTAGTTCCTTCGACATCAATGTCTCCTCGTCTGATGTTAGACTAATAGATAACCTCAGATAAAAGATTTTGAGCTTTGAGATTCTTTGTCAATAACTCTGAAAACTGATAAATTAACAATAAAAAGCGAACAATTTTGTTCGCTTTTTATAATTGAGGTCGGAGACGCTTTAAAGCTAGTAGTGTATAGCTCCAGCGACCCAGCCTGAGCAGAGGGCAGAAGTGATGTTAAACCCACCTGTATGGGCATTGATATCTAAAACTTCCCCTGCAAAGTGAAGGCCTGGTACCTTTTTGCTTTCCAGAGTTTTGGGATTGATTTCTTTCAAATCCACACCGCCCTTGGTTACGAAGGACTTGGCTAGGCTCATTTTTCCCGTCACGGGGATTGGCAGAGCCTTGAGCTTTTGGCTTAGTTCTTCTAGACTTTTAGGTGAGACTTGTTTGACTTTTTCAGCATAGCCTTGGGCTAAAAAGTCGGCGACACGTTCGGGAATAAGAAGCTTTAGAGCATTCTTGACAGACTTTTCACGATTTTTATGAAAAAAGCTCAGCAATTCTTCTGACGAGGTCTGTGGAATCAAATCTAATTCTAAGATTTCACCTCCTTTGACAAAGGAAGACATACGGAGAGCTGCCGGGCCAGACAAGCCAAAATGAGTAAAGAGCAGGTCGTGGGTGATGACGTGCTTACCATAGGTCAGAGTGACTTCGTCAAGGGAAATCCCCTGCAAAGCCTTGTGAGGAAAATCGGTCAAGAGTGGGCTTTCGGCAGCCTCAAGTTCAGTCACTTCCAGCTTAAAGTGGCGGGCGATGTCGTAGCCAAAACCAGTTGAACCTGTTGATGGGTAAGATTTACCTCCAGTGGTGACAATCAGCTGATTGCAGGTCAGTTCTTCCTCAGCTGACTTGACGTGAAAGAGATTGTCGATTTTTTTCACGGAGACTACTTCGAATTGGGTCTTGATATGACCGCTAAGTTCTCGGATTTTCTTTTCTAGGGTATCTATAATGGTTTTGGATTTATCGGTTGTTGGGAACATACGCCCGTGGTCTTCGACTTTTAGCGCGCAGCCATTTTCCTCAAAAAAACGAATGAGGTCATGGTTATCAAACTGGGAGAAAACACTATATAGAAAGCGGCCATTGCCAGGAATACCAGCCATGAGTTCTTCTAGAGTCCCGTTGTTGGTGACGTTGCAACGGCCACCGCCTGTTCCAGCTAACTTTTTGCCCAGTCTGCGATTTTTTTCTAGCAACAGAGCCTTTTTACCATAATAGCTTGAGGAGATAGCTGCCATCATACCTGCGGGTCCTCCTCCGATTATAATTGTATCAAAATGCGTCATGTTTCTATTTTAGCATAAATTGACATTAAAGGTCTGATGTGATACCATTTATAAGATAGAAGTTTTTCTTCGCTGTCTTGGAAAGTATGAAAAATAAGCTAGCAGTGATGGAAAATCATTACACGTGTTGAAGGAAGTAAAAATGCAGATTGAAAAGACAGTCAGCGAATTGGCTGAAATTTTAGGAGTGAGCCGTCAGGCCATTAACAATCGTGTGAAGACTTTGCCAGCCGAAGACCTTGAAAAAAATGACAAAGGTGTGACGGTGGTTAAACGTAGCGGTTTGATTAAGCTGGAAAAAATCTACAAGAAGACCATTTTTGAAGACGAGCCAGTTAGTGATGAGGCAAAACATCGTGAGCTTTTAGAGATTTTGGTTGATGAGAAAAATTCTGAGATTACCCGTCTTTTTGAACAGCTTAAAGCTAAAGATGAACAGTTGGCTGCCAAAGATGAGCAACTCCGTGTTAAAGATATTCAGATTGCCGAGAAGGATAAGCAGCTGGATCAGCAGCAACAGTTGACCTTGACTGCCATGCAGGATAAGGAGCAACTCAAGTTAGAACTTGATCAAGCTTTGCAAGAAGCACAGACTGAAGAAGTCAAAAAAGGCTTTTTCGCCCGTCTTTTTGGTAAATAATAAGTCAAGAGCCCGTTAGGGCTTTTTGGCTATCAAAAAGTCATTTTAGAGAATGGAGAAATAATGGAAAATTTAAAGACCTACGTTGCTTTTGACCTTGAATTTAACACTGTCGATGAGGTCAGTCATATCATTCAGCTATCAGCAGTCAAGTTTATTGATCATACAGAGGCTGAGACCTTTGATACCTATGTTTTCACAGAGGTCCCTCTTCAGTCGTTTATCAATGGTCTAACGGGAATTACAGCTGAAAAAATTGCTAGTGCACCCAAAATTGAGACGGTCATCAGTAAGTTTGTCTCTTTTGTTGGGGAACTACCGTTGGTCGGTTACAATGCTGGAAAATCTGATTTACCACTCTTAGCAGAAAACGGGCTTGATTTGACAGAACAATACCGTGTTGACCTTTATGATGAGGCCTTTGAGCGTCGTTCCACAGACCTTAACGGTATTATCAATCTTAAATTGACCAGTGTGGCTGAGTTTTTAGGGATAAAAGGACGCGGTCACAATAGTCTGGAAGATGCGCGAATGACTGCTCTGGTCTATGAAAAATTTCTTGAATTGGATGATAACAAGTCCTACTTGAACCAACAAGAAGAAAGTCATGGTAATAATCCTTTCGCTGCGCTAGGTGGACTTTTTGATTAAACGAAAAAATCCCCTAGGGTCACCTCTTGCTTGTGACCTAGGGGAATATTGTAAGATAGGGGTGAACGAGGGATAAACCTTGTATCTTGAGAGGAAAGAAGGTGTAGGATGTCTTGTTATTCGACTGGGGAATTAGCTAAGTTGGCTGGCGTTTCAGTAAGGACAGTTCAATATTATGATCAGCGTGGCATTTTACAACCATCAGACTTGACTGAGGGTGGGCGTAGGATTTATACTGATCAGGATTTTCAAAAGCTTCAGGTGATTTGCTTCCTACGCGATTTAGATTTTTCTATTGAGCAAATTAAGCGGGTTCTTTCTGAAGAAAACGCTGACGCTGTTCTTGAGATGCTGTTGGCAGATCAGATTTCCAACTTAAAGAGTCAAGTGGCAGAGCAAAAATCAAAACTTGACACAGCTGTCAACTTGCTTGACAGACTCAAAAAAGAACCAAGTTATTCGCTAGTCAATTTGCAAGACATTTCTCTTTCAATGAAAAATCAGAAATCTTGGAGTCGTCACTTATATCTTTTTTTAGGGGAGATTTTTGGGACAGTTGTGCTATTTGTTTTAGGAGTTTTTCTTTTACAGGACAGTTGGTGGGTTTATCTTCTAATTCCAGTCTACATCTCAGCCCTCCTTTATTTCATTTATCGCTACTACAAAGATGTTTGTTACCTTTGTCCGAATTGTCACAAGACCTTTGAGGTGAAGATTACGGAATTTGCTTTAGCAGGTCATACGCCTCGTACGCGCAAGCTGACTTGTTCACATTGCCAGACTAAATCCTACTGCTTAGAATTGCTTAAGTGAAGGAGTTTTTATGAAAATCTTAAATTGTCAAAACCTGTCTAAATCTTTTAGAGGGAAGCTAGTTTTACAGAATCTCAATTTGAGCCTAGAAGAGGGGAAAATCACTGCCCTTTTTGGGCCAAATGGTGCGGGGAAAACCACTCTTATTCGTCTTATCTTGGGGCTATTGACTGCAGATTGCGGAGATATTGAGCTTTTTGGACAAAAGCTGACGCCAGCAAACCGAAGTGATTTATTATCTGACATTGGGGTGCAAAATGATGGCAATCTTTACGGAAATTTAACGGTTTTAGAAAACCTTAAACTCTGGGGACGGATTTATGGGATGTCTTCTGAAAAACTCAAAGAGAGGCTTCCTGAAGTTGTTGAAAGTTTTGATTTGCAGGACTATGTTCAAGTGCCAATTAAGAGACTAAGCAAGGGAAACCGACAAAAGGCCGCTCTAGCTAGGGCTGTCCTCCATCAGCCCAAATTATTGATTTTGGATGAACCGACAACTGGTCTTGATCCGCAGATGACGGAGCAGTTTCTGACCTACTTGAAAAGGTTAGTATCTGAGCAGAAGATGACTGTTTTTATGTGCACTCATCATCTTTTTGGCTTGGAAGATATAGTGGATGAGGTTGCTATCTTGTCAAAACAGAAGATTCTTGTTTCAGGAAATTTGTCTCAGCTCTTTGATGCTTATTATCCCCATCGTAAGCTTATTTTAGAGGTTTTGCCTCTTGATAAGGCAAAGAGTGTCTTGACAAAGTGGGGACATGTTTCGGAAACGGGGAATAGGCTGGTTTTAAAGGTGGAAGAAAGAACATATCTTCCTCAGATGGTCTCTGATTTGGTTGAACAAGGTTGTCAACTTTATCAGTTGTCTGAGCTAAAACCAACTTTAACTCAATTTTATTTAGAGATTATTGGAGGGCAAAATGATGATTTGGACTAGGATTTGGTTAATCGCTAAAAAAGACATGTCGGATTTTTTTAAAGATAAGACCTTATTGGTACCTTTTGTTCTGTTGCCTCTCATTTTTAGTGTTATCTTACCGATAGTCATTTTAAAGTTGGGGGCAAGACCGGAGCTGACTGCCTCCATTACTGGCTTGGAAAGTTTCTTGAAACATTTATCTGCTCTGCCCTTGCCCAAGAGTTTACAAACAGAAAGTTTAGCCCTTTATGCTATTTTAATTTATTTCTTATTGCCCATGTTTATGATCTTGCCGGTGATGTTTTCAAATCTGATTGGAGCCTACGCCTTTGTTGGAGAAAAGGAAAATCATACCTTGGAGGGCTTGTTGAGTACTCCTGTCTCGGCTAAAGAATTGATTGCTGGGAAACTCCTGTCTGCCATCTTGCCATCACTTTTAGCCACTTGGATAGCTCATCTGTGCTATGGAATGATTGTCAATGGTTTAGGAAAGTCAATTTTTGGAATAGCTCTTTTTCCTAACAGTATCTGGACTATTGTAGGACTGGTTGTTTCTCCACTTCTAGTGACACTCTCAACCCTACTCGTCTTTGGAATATCACCCTATGTTAAATCGAGTAAATCAGCTCAATCGGTATCTCTCTTTTTACTCTTTCCTTTGATTGGAATACTGATTTCACAGTCGTCGGGTCTCATGTTGTTAAATCCTTCCATAAGTTTAGGGATTGCATTAGTGCTCTTGATTTTAAATGGAATAGCCTATCTTGGTATTTCAAAAACGTTCAATGTTGAAAAATACATCGCAGAATAAATAAATCCCTCAGTTACATTGATAGCTGAGGGATTTTTAGAAAGAGTAGTGAATGAGACTGTATCATACGTGTTGCTTTCGGTTGCCTAGTTTAAAAGACTTTTGTGTGCTGCGATAGATTTACAAATCTGCTGCGCCAAAGATAATTTGACCATTTTCAAAGCGGTCAATTCGTGCTAGGGAAGTTACTTTGAGGCCATTGTCGATAAGAAGCTGACGTCCTGTTTGGAAAGATTTCTCAATGACAATTCCGACGCCAACAACCTGTGCGCCAGCTTGTTTAATGATCTGGGCAAGCCCCATAGCTGCTTGTCCGTTTGCCAAAAAATCATCGATAATAAGGACTTTATCCTCAGGTGACAGGAATTTTCCAGCGATGGAGACCGTAGAAGTGACCTGTTTGGTAAATGAATAAACCTCAGCTGTTAGGATATCCTCAGTCATAGTAATGTTTTTGTGCTTCTTACCAAAAATCATCGGGACACCGAGACTTTCAGCCACATAAACGGCTGGGGCAATGCCAGAGGCTTCAATGGTGACAACCTTGGTAATCCCCTGATTAGCATAGCCTTCTGCTAAAACTTGTCCAATCTCCTTCATCAACTGATAGTCCACCTGGTGGGTCAAGAAGGAGTCAACTTTTAAGATGTTTTGTCCAATGACGTTTCCGTCTTTGAGAATGCGTTCTTCTAATGTTTTCATGTGTAAAACCTCTGTGTCATAATTCCTCTTTTTATTTTAGCATCTCAGGTAAAAAAGACAAGAAAAAAGCCAATATTCTTTGAAAAGGTTCAAAAAAAACACAAAATACACAACAAAAGCGAATGTTTTTTTATTAAATCAAAAAAACGTTTGATATTTTTGCTTTTATTTGTTAAACTAAGCTCCTATTCAAAAAAAGGAGTTAGAGATTCATGTCACTTGAAAAGAGCGCTGCTCAAAAATCATCTATGTTGTATCAAATTGAAGAAAAACCACCTTTGGGTGTTTCCATTTTATTGGCACTCCAACATATCCTAGCAGCCTTTGCAGGTATTATTGCGGTTCCCTTGGTTGTGGGTTCGGCTTTAGGCTTGTCTGTCGAGGAAACTTCTCTAATGGTTTCAGCTTCCATTTTTGTAGCTGGTTTAACAACGGTTTTACAATCAAAAGGATTAGGTCCCATTGGTTCTCGTGTATCAGGTATGATGGGAACAGACTTTACTTTTGCTAATCCTGTTATCAGTGTTGGTAGCCAGTTTGGTATGGCTGGAGTGGTTGGGGCAACTCTGGCAGGTTCCTTGGTTGAGATTATTCTCAGTCGCTTTATCAAACCGCTCATGCGCTTTTTCCCGCCTTTGATTACAGGAACGGTTGTATCTTTGATTGGTATTACTCTTTTGCCAGTTAGTATGGATTGGGCTGCAGGTGGTTCAGGCGCACCAGACTACGCCTCTGTTGAAAATGTTTCTATTGCATTTGTGGTGATGGTTTTCACTCTTGCTTTGAACCATTATGGGAAAGGATTATTCTCCACAGCTTCTGTATTCTTTGGGATGGTTTTTGGCTATCTGCTCTGCCTTTTTCTAGGGAAAATCGACCTATCGGCAGTCAATGATGCGGCATGGATTGCTTTACCAAAGGTTTTCCACTATGGCGTTAAATTTGAACTGTCATCAATTTTAGCTTTTGTTCCAGCTTATGTGGTATCTTTGATTGGTACAGTCGGTATTATGATGGCAATCGGAGAAGCTTCAAATGAAAACATTTCTTCTGAACGAGCGGCTAGTGGAGTTCTAGCGGATGGTGTTGGTTCTCTCGTTGCGGGTGTTTTTGGTGCTGGACCAAATACAGCTTTCTCTCAAAACGTTGGACTAATCACACTGACAAAGGTTGCCAGTCGTCATGTTATGGTATTGGCAGGTATTATTCTGACAGTTTTAGGCATCTTTCCAAAACTGTCTGCTCTCATTTCAATCATGCCACAACCTGTTTTAGGTGGCGTTGGGGTTATTATGTTTGGACTTGTTGCTGCTCAGGGGATTAAGACACTAGCAACGGTCAAAATCGGTGATCGCGAACTGCTCATTATCTCAGTTGCCTTTGCTTTGGGAATTGGGGTAACGGTTCGCCCAGACCTCTTACAACACCTACCAATCGCCCTCAAGATGATCTTCTCATCAGGAATCTCGACAGGTACCCTAGTAGCCTTGATTCTAAACCTTGTTTTAAAAGAAAAATAAGCATGAAAGCAAGGGCAATCTATTAGAAAATTCCAAATGCACGTGAAAGACTTTATAGTCTAAGAGAGTGTGCAAAATGTTGAATTGAGTCTGCAGGTATACTAAAAAGACTTGAAATCAAGTTTGTAGGAACATTGATTTCAAGTCTTTTGCGGTTTTAGAACTTCTCTAGTTTCTATCTTGTGTACAGAGAATGGAGTGGATAGCCACTTTTATCACATTTGATATCAGTTGAAGCGGATTTTTAAAGCCTTATTCAGGAAGTTTATCGACTATTTGATAAGCAAGTAAACCAAGTAGGATACTCATTACTGGGAATACTGTACTAAAGATACCAGTGTTGAAAGGAGAGTTGAATAGGAAGTGGAGTCCCATACTAGCCAGTAGCCAACCTGCTCCTTGAGCCTTAGACATGCCTGAATCTTTTGTCAACAGCGCAACTAGACCTATTGCAAAGAGCATGGTGAATACCCAATGTGTCCATCCGGCTTGACCAACACGTTCGATAATGGTTTCAAAGCCGTCTAGTTTTCCCATAAACATATCTCGGAAAGTAAACATGCAATCCTCGATGAGTTGGAAGCTAAGTCCAGCGATGATTCCACTGACCAAAGCGTGTTTTAGGGTTACTTTTCTACAGATGAGTAAGACAAGGAGGACAACCAATCCTTTAGCAAACTCTTCAGCAAATGGAGCAGAAACAGCAGCTCCCCAATCAGCTCTAAAGGCATCGCTGACTTTGACAATTTCAAGCAAAAAGTATCCAATTGCCATATGCCCCACTTCTGAGAATGCCATACCTGCTGTCAACCCCAGCAACCAAGAGAGATTGGTAACTTTTTTTGACATCTGATAGCGTTTGGCCAAGTAGCAAGTGAGAAAGAGAAGAGGAAGAAGATAAATTGCAACTAGCGATATGGTTAGGAGAAAGAGAGGGTACTTATCTTCCATTCCATTTGGTTTTCCAAATTCTCCGAAGATGATTTTACAGCCACTAACAAATCCAGTGGTTGCAAGGATGACAGGGAGGTAAGCTTTGTAATTTTTAAACAACTGTTTCATTAGGTTGCCCTTTCTGTGTTTTTTAAACTAGTGTATTCAATCTAAAAATGAGTATGTTTTGACACTTACTGAAAAGTTCAATCAGGTTTCTTTAGATTTCTATTTAATCAGCATTAATAACTTGGTTGTAAGTAATGATCAGGTCTTTCATGAAAGTGCCGCTTTGACAAAAACGATTAGTATAGGATGTAAGCGAGAACGGTTAGACCGATAATATCGGCAATGGCGTGTGCCAAGAAGAATGGGAGGAGGTTTTTGGGTTTCCATTTTTTATAACAAACAAAGAAAATGATACCCAATAAAAGTCCCAGAGCGATAGCATTGCCAAGCCCTTGGTAGGTATGGAAACTGCAACGAATTAAAAGTGAGTAAAGGAAAGTCCACTTGACGTGTTGAGGTTTGACGGTCATACAGACACCCAGGAAGAAAATTTCCTCGTAAAAACCATTGAGCAGAGAGTAGAGAATCAGGGACAAATCCAGGTTTGAGACAAGCTGTGCCATACTTGGGGTGACTGGAACCATCAAATTGTAGCTAAGGAAGGTAAAGGCATCCATAGCTAAGGCGGATATGAGAAAGAGCCCGATAATTTTAAAAGGAAGCCAAGCCTCAAGTTTGATTTGCCGAGTCCATACGGAAAAATCAAAGTTACGACAAAGTAGGTAGATGAAGGCTAGGAAGAGCCAAATCAACTGCATTGCTAAAGCCTGATAATTTTGCAGGCTGGAAAAGCTCAGATTACTTTCTAGTGTGGTTGTGTGATTGATGAGTGCCAAGTATTGAAGGGTTGAATTGTAAATGCCCTCGCCAAACATGATTAGAGTGATAACGATAAGATCAAACCATTTTAGAGTTGTTAATTTGGCCTTCATGAGATTTCCTCCCAAGATTTCTAGAATTCTAGTAATGATTATAACAAGAGTGACTGTGGTCTTTCTGTATTCCATCTGTTTTTTGTCTGTTTTTTGGGGAAAAGCACAGCATTTGTTCCGACAAAACTTGCCTAGCAGTCTCTGACTCTTTATAATAAAAAGGAAGATTAGATGAGGAGGAAAATCATGGCAAGGATTCTGGTGGTTGAGGACGATCTTGTCATCAATCAAGTTGTTTGTGAGTTTTTGAGGGAGCAGGGTCACCAAACTCAGGCGGTTTTTGATGGTAAAGTGGCCTTAGAAACTTTTCAAAAGGACGTGTTTGATCTGATTATTCTGGATGTCATGATACCGTCGATGACAGGAATTGAGGTGTTAAAGGAAATCAGACAGATATCTCAAGTTCCTATTATGATGCTGACGGCTATGGACGATGAATATACTCAGCTCGTTAGTTTTAATCACTTAATCAGCGATTATGTTACCAAACCCTTTTCCCCTTTGATTTTAATGAAGCGGGTAGAAAATATTTTGCGAGACAAGCTTGCGCCCGATAGCCTAACAGTAGCTGATATTCGGATTTTTCCTGAAGAGGGTTGTGTGGTGATGGCTGAACAGAGCGTTGCTTTGACAAGAAAAGAGTACGATATTTTACTTTATTTAGTTAAAAGAAAGGGGCAGGTTATCAGCAGAAGCCAGCTGATGATGGCTTTGTGGGGCTATGAAGAATTAGACAGTCGAGTTTTAGATAATCACATGAAAAATCTACGGAAAAAATTGCCAACTCTTCCGCTTAAAACCGTGATCGGGCGTGGCTATCAGATTGTGGAGGGAGAATATGGGACTTGTTCGTAAGCATTTCTTGATTGTCAGTACGCTGATTGTAACGACAATCGTCATTCTTCTGGGAATTTTAGCCTATACCATGCCAATTTACTATAATCAAAGCAAATTGGTGGACTTACAAAAGGATTACACGTCTATTGTGAAGAAATTAGATGGGCAGCCTAAAGAGGCTATTCTTAGAAATATAAAAATTTACGATGACGACTACCCTAATATTTTGCTCATTTTGATTTCGGAATCTGGTCAGGAAGTCTATCCTAATTTGTCTGATGAGGAAATTATCCAGCAAAGTAAGTACTATTTGAAGAAAGATGATTTTGATCAGATTGGACACTGGTCAAGTTTAATTACGAGTGCTGAGGGTGACCGATATGCGGTCGAGGGTGAGTACGGTTTTCACTCCTTATCTGGTGTCAATAGCGTTTTGGCAACCTCCTATCCTTTTGTTTTTCTAGCCATCCTTGCTTTATCGAGTGTTGTTGCTTATGTTTACAGTCGTCTTTCCAACCAGCGAATTACGGCTATTTCTCAGACGACTCGGCAGATGCAGTTTCTGGAAGAAGGAGTGACTTGTCAGGTAGGTGGTCAAGACGAAATTGCCACCTTGGCTCAGGATATCAATCGTCTATATACCAGACTTTTAACCAGTATTAAGGATTTAAAGTCTGAAAATGAAAAAACAGCTGCGCGTGAGCGACAGCAGGCTGATTTTCTTCGGGTAACGGCTCATGAGCTAAAGACTCCCATTTCCAGCATGCTAGGGTTGGTGGAAGGAATGATTTATAATGTTGGGGATTTCAAGAATCATGATACTTACTTAAATAAATGCCGTGATATTTTGCAGGATCAGTCCCAGCTAGTGCAATCAATTTTGGAAGCGACAAATCTTGACCTTACTTTGTTAAGTCATCAGGAGCAACTTGATTTGAAAGAGTTGATTGAGCAGCATCTGGCAACTTATTATGCTCTTGCAGAACTCCATGCCTATGATTTTCAGGTCACTCTTTCTCCTGTTACGGTGACGGCAAATGCTACCTATCTCTTGAAAGCCATCAAAAACATTGTGGACAATGCCTTTCGATACACCAAGGAGGGGGGCAGGATTCGCGTGGTCTTAATGGAAAACTATCTGCGCGTTGACAATCAAGCAGAGCATCTACCTGAGCAAGAGGAGTTAGATAGATTCTTTTTACCTTTTTATCGACCAGACTTTAGCCGAGCTAAAAAAGATGGGGGAACTGGTATTGGACTTTACATGGTCAAACAAATTCTTGACAAGCAAGGTTTTGCTTATCAAATGGAAAGTCAAGAAGACTTTGTCAGCTTCACAATCTACTTTAATACTCAATGAAAATCAAAAGTAGCCTAGGAAATGAAGCCGACGATAGAACTTGAGTTCATCAAGACAAGTTGACAACGGATAATTTTGATTTTCGAAGAGTATAAAGTGTGACTGGATTGTGATGACCTTATGTTAGGAATGATGAAAATGGACTGGAAAACCAGTCCATTTTTTAGTTCTTAGAATGGTAATTTACCTGCAAAGGCACCCATTGTTTTTTTAGTCGCCTCATCAATTTGACTGAGAGCACTATTGATGGCTTGTGTGGTCATGTCTTGCAGGGTTTCGATGTCTTCTGGATCAACGACAGCAGGGTTGAAGGTAAGAGACACTACTTTTTTATCACCAGTCAATTCAGCCACGACTAAGTCTTGGGCAGATTTTCCAGTAAAAGTAGTGGCAGCCAGTTCAGCTTGTTTTGATTCCATCTGCTTTTGCATCTTTTGTGCCTGTTTCATCAGGTTTTGCATGTTCATCAATTTGGTTACGTTCCTTTCGTATCTTGTTGACTTTTAGATTATAACACATTTAAAGGATAACTTAAACCTTGAATATCACCGACAATTTTGAGTAGACTTTAGTCATTTGTCTGTCCGTACGCCAAATTAACTAGAAAAAGCTTTGTTTGACTCTTTCATTCATTTGAAACATCAGATAATAATCTTGGTATAGAGGAGCAAGGTGGCGAGGGGGAGAGCGATATTTTTTTCCAGTCGAAAATGATAAGCAGATAATAATGACATCACTAATACCAGCTGAAAGTGACTATTTGGAAGGGACAAGTGAGGATGCGATAGAGTCGTTTAAATCAGTTACCGAACAAGTCTAATAACTCTTGAAAAGATTGCTTTCTGTAACTATTGTTCTTGACTGCCTAACTTTTCAGAATAAATTTTTGTATTTCAGAAATTTATTGGAACTCTTTTCTTCATGCGTTTGTCGTATACTATTTGGCTGTCTACTTGACAGGAAGCTGTTCACATACGGTCAAGAGGAGGTTTTTGTCAGAAAATCAGTTCTAACGATAGTCCTTCATTTTTTTATACTTGGTTGGATTGGAAGCGACAGCATCACCTCTTTAATATCTAGGTGGTAGCTGCTATTATCACGTACAGTATGTTCGAAATCAGTAGTGTAGAGAACAAGACGGAGCTTGCTGCCTTCTTCTAGGGCATAGATGGTCGGTTGAAGTTCTAGACTGACAGCCATCCAGCAATCTGCTGCCACATCCTTGATGTTCAGGAGACCATCACGGTTTTGCAGATTGAGGTGTCCTTTGGCGATGACGCGGTTAGCAGCCTCACGCTCAGGAAGTTCGACGAGATGCTCTTGTTCAAAGAGGCGACCATTATCGACAGATTTGCTGGCAACAACAGTCGGGCTGTCCTGTAGGTATTTTTTCTTGCCCTCTTCTAAAAGCTGAGCAGAGAGCATACCTTTATTGGTTGAGGATTTGACGGATAAGCTTAGTTTGGCACGTCCGTTGAGGAGCAGAGCTTTTTCAACAGGAATATCGATGGTGATGGCATTGGCTTTTTGGTTGAATAAATCTGCCTTGAAGCTGTTGAAATCCTTGCCGTACTGAGCAAATATCTCCTCTTGATAGTGATTTTCAATGGTGGCCACATCACTAGAGAGCTCAAAGTTTTGGTAAGTTTCTTGCCCAAAAGTCTCAAGAGTTTGCCAAGCCTGAGCCTGACGGTTGTCTTGCCAGATGACTTTGGGAAGCTTGAATGAATTGTCTTGCCTTAAAATCTTTTGCGAGAGGAGAGTGTTCATACTTTCTCGGAAATCAATAGATTGCCAGTTATTCATGTAGACGTGGGCTCCCTGATGGAGGAATAGGTGTTTATCAAGACTTTTTGGCAAGGCATGAAACATGTTAAAAACATGGATAGGTTTGACATTCCAGTCCTGAGTGCCGTGGGTAAAGACTACAGTTGCCTTGACTTGTTTCGCATTTTTGACATAGTTGCGATTGTGCCAAAATTGATTATAATCCCCAGTCACACGGTTCATATCTTGCCCTTGTTTTTTCAGGAGTTTTTGATAGTTGGCATTTTGGCGGAGGTAGTCACCTGCCAAAAGATTGCGTGAGTAGGTAAATTCAGTTAGGCTGTCTAAATCTTCCCCTGGATAACCGCCAGGGCTGACGATGAGACCGTTTTCTCGATAATAGTCGTACCAAGAGGAAATACCAGCTTCTGCGATGATGACTTCAAGCCCATCAACACCAGTCGTTGCGAGTGCATTTGACATGGTTCCCAGATAGGAAATCCCAGAAGTGACTACCTTACCAGTCGCCCAAGTGGGCTCAATACGACGTTTTCTGGTCTTAGAAGTAAAGGCTATAGCTCTGCCATTGAGCCAATCGATAACACTCTTATATGCCTCAACCTGCTGGTAATCTCCGGTGGTCATAAAGCCATCAGAATTAAGCGTACCAATACCAGACACGTAGATATTAGCAAAGCCACGTGCCAGCATATAATCATTGAGAGTGTAGCTAGGACGAGGAAGAGTCGTGAAGCTTTCTTCGGTCTCAGTCACCAGTTGAGCTTGATTTTGGCTAGCTAGTTTTTGGATATTTTCCTCTTTGAGGGAAATGGCTGACGCAGTTTTGACGAGGAGTTCTCTTTCCATTTTATGAGTCAGAGCATCGGAAGCTGGGCCGTTGACACCCTGTTGGTAAGGAGAAGCCGTCATGATGACTGGAAGTTTGTGACTTGTCTTAGGACGAATGATATTAATCTTGATCAAATCAGTTTGTCCATCCCCGTCCGTATCAACCAATGATTCCACATAAACCACTTCGCGAATAAGATCACTAGTATCAAAGGTGGCTAGAGATTTACCATTGAAAAAAGCATAATCATTAGTGATAGGGATTAAATTTTCAGACACTAACTGGTCGATAAGAGTATTACCAGATTGGCAACGTGTAGCCAGTAATTGATAAATGTCAGTGAGACTGGCATTGAAGGTGACGGGAAAGTTAAGTTTTTCGACGAATTCAGCGGTATTTTTAAAGTCTACATTTGGGACAAAACCCAGAAGTTGTAGAGCTACTGTATTAAATATGATTTCTGTGACCTCACGCTCTGATTGGAAGAAGGTCAACAAATCTGTTTCAAAATCTGCAATCCACATTGACAGGGCATAGTCGGTATCCTGATAGCGTAGCGACAAAACTTTGCGAAGGAAACTTTCAAAGTTAGACTTAAATGTCTTTTCTGCTGAGAGATCAAAGCCTAGAAAAATAAGTTCTTGCTCTGCAATGTCCTCAGAAACTGAAAAATAAGAAAATTGATTATATTTCATACGGTCCTTTCTTATGTAGAAAATGATCTCTTTGTTTGCTTACTTACAAAAGTAAACGTTTTTATTTTAGGATATAACTTTACTTTGTTTATTATACTTGATAAAATGGTTATTGTCTAAAAAATTCGCATTTTGCATTTTGAAAGGAAATTAAGACACATGGATGTTACATGGACAGTGAAATATATCACTGAATTCTTGGCGACTGCCCTTCTTATCGTTATCGGTAACGGTACGGTTGCTAACGTTGACCTTAAAGGCACAAAAGGAAACAACTCTGGTTGGATTTTGATTGCTATCGGTTATGGTTTGGCAGTTATGATGCCAGCTCTTATGTTTGGTAACGTTTCTGGTAACCACATCAACCCTGCCTTTACGCTTGGTCTTGCTATTTCAGGACTTTTCCCTTGGAAACACGTAGCTGCCTACATTATCGCTCAACTTCTAGGGGCAATGTTTGGTCAGCTTATGGTTGTTATGGTTTACCGTCCATACTTTATGAAGACGGAAAATCCAAACCATATTCTTGGTTCTTTCTCAACGATTAGCGCGCTTGATGATGGCACTAAAGAAAGCCGTAAAGCTGCAACAATTAACGGTTTCTTGAACGAATTCCTTGGTTCCTTTGTTCTTTTCTTCGGAGCACTTGCTTTGACTAAGCATTTCTTTGGAGCAGAGTTGAATAGCATTATTCAATCAAATATTAGCTCTCAAGTAGCAAGTTTAGGTCAAGCTGTTACAGATGACCAGATTGCAGAGGCTGTGAAAGTGCAATTTGCGCAAGCAGTGAATGGAAGCCAATCAGTTGCTCACATGGGTATTGGATTCCTTGTTATGGCATTGGTAGCCTGTGTTGGTGGTCCAACTGGTCCTGGTCTTAACCCTGCGCGTGACCTTGGTCCACGTATCGTTCACCATCTCTTGCCAAAATCAATCCTTGGTGAAAACAAATCAGATTCTAAATGGTGGTACGCTTGGGTAGGTGTTTGTGCCCCAATCCTTGCTTCAATCGCAGCAGTAGCACTCTTTAAATACCTTTACCTATAAGGCCTAGAGCTCGGTTTTCCGAGTTCTTTTTTGTTTGTAAATATAGCTGATATGCTTTTAAATTCTTGCAGAAATCTGAACTTTATTTTACAATATAAAGGATTGGAGAATGATATGACATTAGTAACAAAAGCGTCCTTCAAAACGCCTGTTGTCAGGGTTTTTGACAAGGATGCTAATATTTCTTTTTATCAAGAAACCTTAGGGTTTAAGTTGGTTTCTGAAGAAAATGCTATCGCTATTTTTTCTGGCTATGAAAACTCTGAACGCACTTTTATCATTGAAGAGTCGCCAATTTACCGTACACGTGCTGTTAACGGCAGCCTCAAGCACAAGAAGACCATTATCAAGGCTAAAAAAGCATCAGATATTGAAGCTCTCCTTGCTCGTGGGCTTGCTGTTGATGTGATTTTTAAGGGGGAAAATGGCTACGCTTTTGAAGCGACATCGCCTCAAGGCTACACCTATCTCTTACATGCGGAGAATGATTGTTCTAGTTTGGAAAAGGTTCAGGGGAACGAATTCACTGCCCAGCCAGATTTTCAGGGTTTGTCAGATTTTGAGATCGAAGGTCTGATATTAAATGTACCAGATGTGACAGTAGCGTCAGCTTTTTATCAAAAACTTAAGCTCAATTTGGATATTGATTTTGTTCAAGCTCAGGGTGTCGATTTGCAGGCTAACCCTGACGAAGTTTGGGACTTGGAGTACTTAGAATTTACTGTACCAGAAGATGTGACTCTAGCAGACCTTAAGTTAGCATTGGAACAACTTGGCTGTTCAATTATTTTTGAAGATAAGCATCTTGTTGTGATTAAGGACACTAGCAATATTGAAATTTGGTTTAGCAAATAATGAAAAAGATTTTAGACAAGATTGAACAGCAAATGGCTGACAATCTCTATCCTGGTGCTAGTTTGGCTGTTTATGAAGAGGGGCGTTGGACCGAATATTATCTAGGAAGTCAAGACGGGCAAAAGCCCGTTTTTTCAGGTTTGACCTATGACTTGGCTAGTGTATCAAAGGTAGTGGGAGTCGCGACCGTCTGCATTTTTTTAATCAATCAGGGGCGTTTGGACTTGGATCAATCGCTGGCATCTTACTACCCCGCCTTTGAGGACGAGACGGTGACTTTGCGCCAGCTTTTGACTCATACAACTGGAATTGACCCCTTTATTCCAAATCGAGATAGTCTGTCAGCGACGGAGCTCAAAAGAGCCATCAATGGGATTAAAGTCACTGGTAAGAAGGATTTTCTCTATACAGATATCAATTTTCTCCTCCTTGGTTTTATGTTGGAGGAGCTTTACGGAAAGTCTTTGGATGCCATCTTTGAAGAGGAGGTTTTTCAACCTTGGGGGATGACCGAGACCTCCTTTGGCCCTCGTGAAAAGGCGGTGCCCACAGTCCAAGGTGAGGTGGCTGGTTTGGTCCATGATCCTAAGGCTCGGGTGTTAGGGGTTCATGCAGGCTCAGCAGGGCTTTTCTCAACCCTTGATGATTTAAAACTCTTTTGCCAGCATTACCTGCAAGATGATTTTGCTGCTCAGCTTTGGCAAAATATCAGTCATGGCAGTAAGCCACGTTCTATCGGATGGAATTTAGAGGGGGATTGGATTGATCATACAGGCTACACGGGGCCGTTTATCATGGTTAATCGTAAAGCGCAAAGAGCCGCTATTTTCCTTACTAATCGAACCCACGATTACGATGACCGACCGCTTTGGATTGCCAAAAGGCGGGAATTACGAGATACCATTAAGGAGGCTTTTGATGAGGTATAGTTTGCTTTTACGCGGCATCAATGTTGGAGGTCATAACAAGGTATCCATGGTAGGGCTTCGTCAGCGTCTGTCAGAACTTGGTTTGGAAAAAGTGGCGTCATACATCAATTCTGGTAATCTTTTCTTTGATTTTTCTGGGGAGATGGCAGAGCTAACTCGGTTGATTGAGGAGTGTTTGTTTGCCTACTATCCCTTTGTGGAGCGTTTTACCTTGCTCAGTCAGGAAGATTATGTCAAGGAAATTGCTGCTTTACCAGATTGGTGGGCTGAGGATTTGGCGCGAAAGGACGTGCTTTTTTATACGGATTTTGATCAGAAAGAAGAAGTCGAAAGAGTCGTTTCTCAGATGACCTTGGGTGAGGAAATTGTGTATTTTGGTGCGACAGCTCTTTTCTGGGGAAAATATGATGAGAAATCCTATCTGAAGACAGCCTATCACAAGGAATTGATAAAGCACAGCTTTTATAAGACCCTGACGATTAGAAACCATAAGACCTTTGCTAAAATTGGCGAGTTTTTGACTTGACTATTCCTGACCAAGTGATAGAATAGGGTTATCAATTAGCACTCTCTGTATAAGAGTGCCAAAAAGGAGGAAACACATGAGTTTAAAACCACTTGGCGACCGCGTGGTCGTACAATTTGAAGAAACGGAAGAAAAAACAGCTGGAGGATTTGTTTTGGCTGCTAACCATCAAGAAGCGACTAAAGTAGCCAGTGTCCTGGCTGTCGGACAGGGGATTCGTACCTTGAACGGTGACTTGGTGGCACCTAGTGTGGCTGTTGGTGATAAGATTTTAGTCGAAAATGGTGTAGGAATCTCAGCTAAAGATGGAGATCAAAAAGTGACCATCATTCGTGAGAGCGATATTTTAGCGATTTTAGGATAGGAGAGGAGAAAACATGTCTAAAGAAATCAAATTTTCCGCTGATGCACGTGCAGCTATGGTGCGTGGCGTCGATATTTTAGCAGATACGGTCAAGGTCACCCTAGGTCCAAAAGGACGAAACGTTGTCCTTGAAAAAGCCTTTGGTTCACCACTTATCACGAATGACGGTGTGACCATTGCTAAGGAAATTGAACTTGAAGACCACTTTGAAAACATGGGAGCTAAATTGGTTTCTGAGGTTGCTTCAAAAACCAATGACATTGCTGGTGATGGGACAACAACTGCGACCGTTTTAACTCAAGCCATTGTTCGTGAAGGACTTAAAAACGTGACTGCTGGTGCTAATCCAATCGGAATCCGTCGCGGGATTGAAAAGGCTGTTGCGACAGCGGTTGAGGAGCTCAAAGCTATCGCTCAACCCGTCGCTAATAAAGAGGCTATCGCTCAAGTTGCAGCTGTGTCTTCACGCTCAGAAAAAGTAGGGGAATATATCTCTGAAGCCATGGAGCGTGTTGGTAAAGACGGTGTCATCACTATTGAAGAGTCACGCGGTATGGAAACAGAACTTGAAGTGGTTGAGGGGATGCAGTTTGACCGCGGTTACCTATCGCAATACATGGTAACAGACAACGAGAAAATGGTAGCTGATCTTGAAAATCCATTTATCCTTATTACGGATAAAAAGATTTCAAACATTCAAGACATCCTGCCTCTTTTGGAGGAAATCCTTAAAACCAACCGCCCACTTCTAATCATCGCTGACGATGTGGATGGTGAGGCCTTGCCAACACTTGTTCTTAACAAAATTCGTGGCACTTTCAACGTTGTAGCCGTTAAGGCTCCTGGATTTGGAGATCGTCGCAAGGCAATGCTAGAAGACATTGCAGTCTTGACTGGAGCTACCGTGATTACTGAAGATCTAGGCCTCGAGCTTTCAGATGCGACAATGGCTGCGCTTGGTCAAGCGGCTAAAGTTACCGTTGATAAAGATAGCACGGTCATCGTTGAAGGAGCAGGTTCAACTGAAAGTATTGCCAACCGCGTCAACCTAATCAAATCACAACTAGAAACAACAACGTCAGAATTTGACCGTGAAAAACTGCAGGAGCGTCTAGCCAAACTAGCTGGCGGTGTTGCTGTTATCAAGGTCGGCGCTGCCACAGAAACGGAGCTCAAAGAAATGAAACTCCGCATCGAAGACGCTCTTAATGCCACTCGCGCAGCGGTTGAAGAAGGGATTGTCGCTGGTGGTGGGACAGCCCTCGTCAATGTTATTGAAAAAGTCGCTCAGCTTGACTTGTCAGGAGATGATGCAACAGGACGTAATATTGTCCTTCGTGCTCTCGAAGAACCTGTTCGTCAAATCGCCTACAATGCTGGTTATGAAGGTTCTGTCGTTATTGACCGTTTGAAAAACTCTGAGCTTGGAATAGGCTTCAATGCGGCGACAGGTGAATGGGTTGATATGGTACTAGCTGGTATTATTGATCCAGTTAAGGTGACTCGTTCAGCCTTGCAAAATGCAGCCTCAGTAGCTAGTCTTATCTTAACAACTGAAGCTGTCGTAGCCAACAAACCAGAACCAGCTGCTCCAGCAGCACCAGCAATGGATCCAATGGGTATGGGCGGCATGTACTAAGGTACTTTTAGATTTTTTTAAGCTAACAGTCTTATACTCTAACTTATCCTAAAACTTTTTCATATCTCCCTAAGCTCCCTCGTTCTTGAAACGGGGGAGCTTTTTTGCTTCTCACATTGCTTCAGCCTATTTTTGAACACTTAACTGTGTGTTTCTTGGTCTTTTTTAAGCGCTTACATTTATCTATAATGAACTTGTAGATAAACATCATAAATAAATTCAAAAAGCGAGGTATATCTTATGAATATCTTACAATGGTTCTCAACTAACATTTTGCAGAACCCAGCCTTCTTTGTTGGTCTTTTGGTTTTGATAGGATACATTCTCCTTAAAAAACCAGCGCATGAAGTTTTTGCTGGTTTTATCAAGGCCACTGTTGGTTACCTAATCTTGAACGTTGGAGCTGGTGGTTTGGTCTCTACCTTCCGTCCAATTCTTGTTGCTTTGGCTAAAAAATTCAACCTTGAAGCAGCCGTTATTGACCCTTACTTTGGTTTGGCGGCAGCCAATGAAAAATTAACTGAAATGGGCTTCATTGATGTTGCCACAACAGCACTGTTGATTGGTTTTGGTGTCAATATTCTTCTGGTCGCCCTTCGTAAAGTAACAAAAATTCGCACTCTCTTTATCACTGGTCACATCATGGTTCAGCAGGCTGCGACTATTTCAGTTTTTGTTCTTCTTCTTATTCCGCAGCTGCAAAATGCCGCTGGCGCTTGGGCAGTTGGGATTATCTGTGGTCTTTATTGGGCAGTCAGCTCAAATATGACTGTGGAGGCAACACAACGTCTAACTGGTGGCGGAGGCTTTGCCATCGGACACCAACAACAATTTGCTATTTGGTTTGTTGATAAGGTGGCTCCATTCTTTGGTAAAAAAGAAGAAAATTTGGATAATTTGAAATTGCCAACCTTTTTAAATATTTTCCATGATACAGTCGTTGCTTCAGCAACGTTGATGCTGGTCTTCTTTGGCGGAATCCTTGCTGTCCTTGGTCCAGAAATTATGTCTAACGCTGAATCGATTGGTGCAGGTGCTTACAACCCGGCTAAATCATTCTTCATGTATGTGATTCAAACAGCTCTTACTTTCTCAGTTTACCTCTTCATCTTGATGCAAGGTGTGCGTATGTTTGTCGCTGAGTTGACCAATGCCTTCCAAGGTATCTCAAACAAACTTCTTCCTGGTTCATTTCCTGCAGTCGATGTTGCAGCATCTTATGGATTTGGTTCTGCCAATGCAGTTCTTTCAGGATTTACCTTTGGTCTTATCGGTCAGTTGATTACCATTGCTCTTTTGGTTATTTTCAAAAACCCAATCCTTATCATCACTGGTTTTGTTCCAGTATTCTTCGATAATGCGGCAATCGCTGTTTATGCGGATAAACGTGGAGGTTGGAAAGCAGCGGCTATTCTATCATTCATTTCAGGAATTCTTCAAGTATCTCTCGGTGCCCTAGCAGTTTCCCTTCTTGGTTTAACTGGTGGTTATCATGGTAATATTGACCTCGTCCTTCCTTGGTTACCATTTGGTTATGCATTTAAATATCTTGGTATTGCTGGCTATGCTTTGGTATGTATTTTCTTATTGGCTATTCCACAACTCCAATTTGCAAAAGCAAAAGACAAAGAGGCTTACTACCGAGGCGATGCCCAATAATACAAATGATACGCTAAGCCTATGGCGTCTCATCAGTCATATCAAAAAATCAGATTCTCAATCAATTTAATAGCTCTGCTATTATCAACATTAAATCTCCGGAGGAAAATATAATGGTTAAAGTTCTTACAGCGTGTGGAAACGGTATGGGTTCATCAATGGTTATTAAAATGAAAGTTGAAAAAGCTCTTCGTGACCTCGGTGTGACCGATATTCAATCTGCTTCTTGTTCCGTCGGTGAAGCCAAAGGTTTAGCTTCTGGCTACGACATCGTTGTGGCATCAAATCACTTGATTAAAGAGCTTGAAGGTCGCACAAAAGGTCACTTAGTTGGTCTTGACAACCTGATGGACGACAATGAAATAAAGACAAAACTTGGCGAAATTCTCTAATGATTTGCTGAAAAACAGCGAATTTTTAAACAGCATGGGTATTTCGCCACCCAAGAAGTCAGAGGCCGGGAGATTCTTCTAGCCTCTTATCTTTAGACAAAATGCTATAGAAAGAGTAGTCTTATGAATTTAAAAAAATCCTTTATTGAAAACAATTCTATCCGTTTGGGTTTGACAGCTGAAACTTGGCAGGAAGCTGTTCACTTGGCAGTTGAGCCCTTGATTGAAAGTGGCGCCGCAACGGAAGAATACTACGATGCCATCATTGCATCAACTGAAGAATATGGTCCTTACTACATTCTCATGCCTGGCATGGCTATGCCTCATGCCCAAGCAGGTGTCGGTGTCTTGAAGGATTCCTTTGCCTTGATTACCTTAACAAAACCAGTAGCCTTTTCAGACGGTAAGGAGGTTTCTGTCCTGCTAACTCTTGCAGCGGCTGACCCTAGAATCCACACTTCCGTGGCTATTCCGCAAATCATTGCCCTCTTTGAATTGGAAAATTCGATTGAGCGTTTGATTGCTTGTCAGACACCAGAGGAAGTCTTGGCAATGGTGGAAGAGTCCAAAAACAGTCCTTACCTAGAAGGTTTAGATTTAGAAAGTTAGGAGAAAAAACATGAAACATATTCCAAATTTACAAGTTGCCCTTGACCATTCAGACTTGCAGGGAGCGATTAAAGCAGCTGTCTCCGTTGGTCATGAAGTGGATGTCATCGAGGCAGGTACCGTTTGTTTGCTTCAAGTTGGTAGCGAATTGGTAGAAGTGCTACGTAGCCTTTTCCCAGACAAAATTATCGTTGCAGATACCAAGTGTGCGGATGCGGGTGGTACGGTTGCCAAAAACAATGCTGTTCGTGGTGCGGACTGGATGACCTGTATCTGTTCTGCAACTATTCCAACTATGGAAGCGGCTTTGAAGGCCATCAAGGAAGTGCGTGGTGATAAGGGTGAAATCCAAATCGAGCTCTACGGTGATTGGACGTTTGAACAAGCTCAGCTTTGGTTGGACGCAGGCATTTCCCAAGCAATTTATCACCAATCGCGTGACGCCCTCCTTGCTGGCGAAACCTGGGGCGAAAAAGACTTGAACAAGGTGAAAAAATTGGTTGAAATGGGCTTCCGTGTTTCTGTAACAGGTGGTTTGGATGTGGATACCCTCAAACTCTTCGAGGGTGTAGATGTCTTTACCTTTATCGCAGGTCGCGGTATTACAGAAGCAGCAGATCCAGCAGCTGCAGCGCGTGAATTCAAAGACGAAATCCGTCGTATCTGGGGGTAAGGCCTATGGCACGACCAATCGGAATATATGAAAAGGCAACGCCCAAGCATTTCACATGGAAAGAACGCTTGGAGTTTGCAAAAGAATTAGGTTTCGACTTTGTGGAAATGTCGGTGGATGAGAGTGATGCACGCTTGGCTCGTTTGGAATGGACCAAGGAAGAACGCTTAGACTTGGTTAAAGCTATCTATGAAACAGGTGTCCGCATTCCGACAATCTGCTTCTCAGGCCATCGTCGCTATCCATTGGGTTCCAATGATCCTGCTCTTGAAGCTAAGTCGCTAGAAACCATGAAACAGTGTATCGAACTGGCTCAGGATTTGGGCGTTCGTGTCATCCAGTTGGCTGGCTACGACGTTTACTACGAGGAAAAATCACCTGAAACCAGAGAGCGTTTCATCAAGAATCTCCGTAAGGCTTGCGACTGGGCAGAACAGGCTCAGGTCATGTTGGCCATCGAGATTATGGATGATCCATTTATCAACTCCATTGAAAAATACCTAGCCGTTGAAAAAGAAATCGACTCGCCTTATCTCTTTGTCTATCCAGATACTGGAAACGTGTCTGCTTGGCACAATGACATTTACAGCGAATTTTACCTAGGACATCGCTCTATTGCAGCCCTTCACCTCAAAGATACCTATGCGGTAACTGAAAACTCCAAAGGTCAATTCCGCGATGTACCATTCGGTCAGGGCTGCGTGGACTGGGACAATATGTTTGCAGTCTTGAAAAAGACTAACTACCAAGGACCATTCTTGATTGAGATGTGGTCTGAAAACTGCCAAACAGTTGAGGAAACACGAGCGGCTATCAAAGAAGCACAGGATTTCCTCTATCCATTGATTGAGAAAGCGGGGTTGAACTAATGCCAAAAGATTTACAGGAAATGCGTCAGCGGGTCTATGAAGCCAATATCGCCCTACCTGCCCACGGTCTTGTTAAATTCACCTGGGGCAACGTATCAGAAGTCTGCCGTGAACTTGGTCGCATCGTCATCAAGCCATCTGGTGTGGACTATGAAAAATTGTCCCCAGAAAACATGGTGGTGACCGACTTGGATGGCAATGTGGTGGAAGGAGACCTCAACCCTTCGTCTGATTTGGCGACCCACGTTGCCCTCTACAAGGCTTGGCCAGATGTCCATGCTATTGTTCACACCCATTCGACAGAAGCAGTGGGTTGGGCTCAGGCTGGTCGTGACATTCCATTTTATGGGACAACTCATGCGGACTATTTCTACGGTCCAGTACCGTGCGCTCGTTCCTTAACGGCTGAAGAGGTGAACACTGCCTATGAAAAAGAAACAGGTTCAGTTATCATCGAGGAATTTAAACGTCGAGGCATCGACCCAGTTGCTGTACCAGGGATTGTTGTCCGCAATCACGGTCCATTCACTTGGGGCAAGGATCCTGCTCAGGCAGTTTACCACAGCGTTGTCTTAGAGGAGGTGGCTAGGATGAACCGCTACACAGAACAAATCAATCCACGGGTGGAACCAGCTCCAAGCTATATCATGGACAAGCACTATCTCCGTAAGCACGGTCCAAATGCCTACTACGGACAAAAGGGAGATGCTCATTGATACTTTAAAAATCGCTATGTATTTGAGACTCTAAACTCATTAATCATTGGGGAGACTGGCAGCAGTCAGTCTCTTTTGGTTGTCCTTGAGAACGTTCACAAAAGTTAATTTTTTTATGGTAGAATGAGAGTTCAGAGTTTTTAAGTTCAGGGAGGGGTTTATGTTTTTACTAGATAAGAAGAGTCATGGCTTGGTTAAGTATCTTTTGCAATTGGACGAACCAGAGACTGTTATGGCCATTTCCAAGGTTCTCAATCAATCACGGCGAAAAATTTACTATCACCTTGAAAAAATAAACGAGGCTTTGCCAGAAGATGTGCCACACATTGTTGCCTATCCCCGTGTAGGTATTGTGTTAAATGAGGCTCAGAAAGTAGCTTGCCGTGAGCTTTTGGCTGAGGTGGATGATTATTCCTATGTCATGAGTCGAGAAGAGCGAAGCTGGCTGATTATGTCTTACATTGCCCTGTCTCAGGAGAGGGTTACCATTGACAAAATCATGCTACTAGCTGATGTATCACGAAATACCATCCTCAATGATTTGAATGATATTCGTCACTATCTGGCTGAGAAACCATTTCAAATCTCACTTAAAGTGACGAGAAATCAGGGCTACTATCTGGACTGTAATCCTTTGGATAAATTCCGATTTTTCTATGAGTTAGCTCAAAACTTTTCGGACACTGGTAATCAGCAGTTATGGACAGTTCTAGGATACAAGAAAGAGAGGTTTGTAGTTCCAAGCCACTATTTCTCAACTGAGGTTTTGGACTATTTCCAGCGCTTTTTTGCCAATTTGCAGACCAATATCGGTAAGAAAATTAGTCAGCAAGATCGTTTATTTATCGTTAGAACCCTGCCGTATTTTCTACTTAATTATCGTAATATGTTTGTAACGCCGAGTGAGAGAGAACTGGTTCAGGCGGATTTTATCCTTATTCGTCAGCGAATTGAGTATAAGTTGGCTCAGGATTTGGCTGACCAGCTCAAAAAAAGATTAAGGTTTACGCTAGATGATATTGAGATAGGTCTTATCGCCATGATTTTACTTTCCTTCCGAAAGGACAAGGATGCTCATGTTGAGAGTCATGATTACGATGATATGCGTCGTACTTTAGAGAGCTTTTTGGACTTTCTGACTGAGGAAAAAGGCTTACGCTTTAAACGGAGACAAGAGCTGCTGCGCCAGCTTTTGACCCATAGTAAAGCCCTCATTTACCGTAAAACCTATGGTATAACTAGTCATAATGGGCTGTTGCCTTATCTAAAAGATAAGTATGGTGATTTGTTTGAGACAACAAAGGTCGCAGTTCCTATTTTAGAAAAGGCTTGGTCTATTCATCTAACTGATGATGATATTGGATATTTTGCCATACATCTGGGTGGCGAATTAGAGGCTCAGAAAAAGCCTGTGCTTAAACCAAGGGCCTTGATTATCTGTGATGATGGCGTGGCCATTCAGAAATTTCTACTCACTCAGTGTCGCACTTATCTCCCTCAGGTGATTTTTGAAGCCATATTCACCTACGAGCAATTTCAAAGTGTCAAAGATTTGGTGACGGTTGATTTTATTATTTCAACTATTGATCAGATAGAAACTCACTTACCAGTTTTGACTGTTCATGCAGTGCTTTCAGACAGCGATATTGTCCGCCTCATTCGCTTTGCTAAGAATGGAAATAAAGCAGATGAGGGGCAACTACACGGTGAGTTGACTCACTTGATTAGTCAGCATGTCAGGGATAGTCAAGAAGTTCAGCGACTGACTTTGCAAATTGAAAAGCTAGTTTATCGAGAGGTAATGACTGATTTTCAGAATCGACAAGACTAGAAAGACTGGGATACCAGTCTTTTAACATGTGTCAGATATCAGTCCAATTCTGAACACATAACTGTGTGTTTCTTGGTCTTTTTTGATAGCGGTTACAGGGTTATACTAATCTTGTAACTAATCTACTAAACTAAAATTCGGAGGATGTTATTATGGTTAAAGTACAGGACATCACACGTGAATCTTGGATTTTGTCAACTTTCCCAGAATGGGGAACTTGGCTCAATGAAGAAATTGAAGAAGAAGTGGTGCCAGAAGGCAATTTTGCTATGTGGTGGTTAGGCAACTGTGGTGTCTGGATTAAAACACCCGGCGGTGCTAATGTGGTTATGGACCTCTGGGCAAACCGCGGAAAATCAACTAAAAAAGTTAAAGATATGATTTGGGGGCATCAAATGGCAAACATGTCAGGTGTTCGTAAATTACAACCAAACTTGCGTGTGCAACCAATGGTAATTGACCCATTTGCCATCAATGAACTAGATTATTATCTAGTTTCCCACGTTCATTCAGACCACATGGATATTTCTACATCTGCAGCTATTCTCAACAATCCAAAACTAGCACACGTGAAATTTGTTGGCCCAAGTGGCTGTGCAGACATTTGGAAAAAATGGGGAGTTCCCGAGGAGCGTATCCAAGTCGTAAAACCAGGCGACAGCTTTGAATTTAAAGACATCAAGGTCACAGCTGTTGAATCATTTGACCGTACCTGCCTTGTCACTCTTCCAATCGAAGGCTACGAAGAAAATGGTAATAGCTTGAGTGGTCTCCCTGTAACCGATGAGCTGATGGCAAGCAAAGCGGTCAACTACATCTTTGAGACGCCGGGAGGAACTATCTATCACGGTGCGGACTCACATTTCTCAAACTACTTTGCAAAACATGGTCGTGACTTCAAGATTGACGTGGCTATCAACAACTATGGAGACAACCCAATTGGAATTCAGGACAAGATGACCTCAATCGATCTCCTCCGCATGGCTGAAAATCTTGGAGCAGAAGTAATTATCCCAGTTCACTACGACATCTGGTCAAACTTTATGGCATCGACGGATGAAATTCTTCAACTCTGGAAAATGCGTAAAGAACGTCTTCAGTATAAATTCCACCCGTTTATCTGGGAAGTTGGTGGTAAGTACACCTATCCACTGGATAAAGACCGTATTGAGTATCATCACCCACGAGGTTTTGATGACTACTTCTTGGAAGACTCAGATATTCAGTTTAAAGCACTCCTTTAGTTTAATAAAACCAGTCACCTGACTGTGTCAAAAAGTGAGGCTGCTTGATATAAAAGCAAAACGGCTTAGAATCTGGTTTAAGTAAATCCTGATTCTAAGCCGTTTATGATATTGTTGATGATTAAAAAGGAGTTTTTGCTAAGTCTTATCTAGTGTTCGGTCAATTTATGTAGCCCTCTTTCAAAACTTTCCGACGTTGCCTTTACAGTAATCTTTTGACGTGTGAAGGGGTGGGTTAATTGAAGTTGGTGGGCGTGAAGCATGAGTCGTGGCGCAGCTTTTTTACTATAGAGTGGGTCACCTAAGATAGGGTGATTATGGTGACTAAGATGGACACGGATTTGATGGGTACGGCCTGTTTCTAGCTGACAATTAACAAGACTAGCTTCCTTGAAAGCTTTGAGATTAGTGATGTGGGTGACGGCTCTTTGACCATGTTTTGCATCAATCACCCTTTTTCTGCGGTCATGGCGGTCACGACCGATTTTGTTACGATATGTGACCTGTTTCTGCTCGAAATGCCCTTCCGCTAAAGCCCAATAATGTCGCGAGATTTTCTTGCATTCAAGCAATCTATTGACAATAGGTAAGACAAAGGGATTTTTAGCGAAGAGGATGGCTCCGCTGGTTTCCATGTCCAAGCGGTGTACCACATAGCAGGTAGCTCCCACATAGGCGGAAACGTGATTGAGGAGGGCGAGCTCAGTCGGTTCATTGCCATGCGTCTTCATACCTTCAGGTTTATTGACGATAATCAGATGTTCATCTTCATAGAGGCAGTCAACGAGGGTCTTATCCCCAAAGGGGATGGCTTTTTTAGGATAATCCTCGTCGTCAAAGGTCAGGCTGACCTTGTCATTAGTCTGAACCGAAGTCTGCCAGGTGACCTGTTGGTCGTTGACTAGGAGGTGTTTTTTTGTGCGGAGAAAATGTCTGATTTTCCGTGGCACCAGCCAGTGGTCTTCTAGTAATTCTTTAACGGTTAGAGGATTTTGTCCGGACGGCAATGTGATGTGATAAGTTACCATAGTTTTAGATGTTTTGATGTCATTAGATCTGAAAGTTTGTCATTAATATAACTCGAAAAATGATTCCATTGGATTTTGAGGAAAGAATCACGTTTGACCGCTTTTGCTGAAACCAGTTCGGTAGCTGGTGGAGCATCGATGTAGCCATCTCCAACTGGATTTGGATCTTGGTAGGTCAGGGTTCCTACTGAAATACCGGCATAGATAGGAGCGGTTAGTTTGACTTGAGTGAAAGTTGCGTTACTGACTTGTTTTTTTGTTGAGGTTACCACGTTGAAATCTTGACTGGCAACGGCCAAGACGCTCTCTTCTCTCCCGTCTATGATGTTAGCTCTGCTATTGTCAAAAGCCTGACCTTTTGAAATCAGGGTTGACAGTTGAAAGTTGGATGCCACATGATCAAGGAGGGCATTGGCGGCAAGAAAGCGTGAGTTCGTGTCCTTGTTGCTGTCCTTAGCGTTTAAAATGACGGAGATGACCTCCATGCCATTTTCAGTAGAAGTGGTGACCAGAGACGCTCCAGCTTTTTCAGAGGTTCCCGTTTTAAGTCCAGTCACACCCTTGCGGTAGTAGGGGTAGGTTTCTAACAGATAATTGTAGCTGTTTATGTTCATCCCTGCAAAGGACACGCTAGGGAGACTGGTTATCTCCAAGACTTCAGGAAATTCTGTAATCAAGTGATGAGCCATGATAGCAACACTTTGAGCGCTCATGTAGTTTTCGTCGTCCTTGGTGGAATTGGGATAGAGATGGTTGCCCAAAAAGCTATTATTGAGTCCAGAAGCATTGACTAATCTGGCATCAGTGATTCCCCAGCTTTCCAGCTGCGCCATCATCGTATCAACAAAGGCAGGCTCGCTACCTGAGATGTATTCGGCTAGAGCAATGGTTGCGCTATTTGATGATGCGGTGAGACTAGCATTGACCAGATCTTTAACAGTGTATTCCCTAGCCTCTAGAGGAACATTGCTGACGTCTAGATTCTTAGTCAGGTTATAGGCGTAGTCTGAGATGGGTACCTTAGTTTCCCAAGTCAAGTTTCCTTGGGAGACTTCTTGGTAAACCCTATAGGCTGTTAGAAGCTTGGTGATAGAGGCAATAGCATCAGGCGTTTTAGCATCCTTTTCATAGAGGATTTTACCCGTTGAGACCTCAATGGCGATGGCATGCTCTGCTTGAACCTCAAAATCGGCTGCGGAGATTCTTACTCCTTTAAGGCTGATAATCAAACCGAGCAGTAAAAGTGAGCTTTTGAAATGATTAGTTTGAATCCTCATAGCTTACCTATTATAACAGGAAAACTCTGCATCTCCAAGGAAGCAGAGTTTAAAATTTGGTTACAGAGCAAATGTGTTGATAACTTGAACAGGAAGGATGTAATCTTTTTGTGTTCGTTGCCCGTCAATTTTTTTCAGAAGAACATCAACCAGAAGGCTAGCAATTTCCTTTAGAGGCTGTTTGATAGTAGCTAGTTGCGGGAAATAATTCTCAATAAAGGAAGTGCCATCGTAGCCAATGACTTTGATGTCATTAGCTAGAGAAAGACCTAGCTGCTCCGCCATTTTCATGACTAAAATGGCAGTCAAATCATCAGAAGCAAAGACCCCATCAGGTTTTTGACTGGTAAGGATGGAACGAATTTCCATCTCGCGACGCAATGTCGAAAGGTTACTCGGAACATTGATGACTGGGCGATTTTTGCGGGGATAGTTAAAGCCAAGCGCTCGTAAGCCAGTAGGTGAATTGGAATTGTCATTACCTGTAATCATGATGATGTTTTTACAACCAGATTTCTCTAAAAGCTGGGTAGCCATTTTGCCTCCAGCAAAGTTGTCGGAGGAAACGATAGGAACATTGGGTGCTAGATTTCGGTCAAAGGCAACGATTGGTGCCTCCACCTTTTCGTAGTCGTCAATCCCTAAATTGTGACTGGAAGAGATGATACCATCAACTTGATGAGCGCTGAGCATTTCTAAATAATCACGCTCCTTACCTGGATCACTCTCGCTATTGCAGATGATGGTCTTGTAGCCACGTTTGAAGAGCTCATTTTCCAGAAGCTCAATGAGTTCGGCATAGAAGATATTGCTGGTGCTAGGGAAAATGAGTCCAATTAATTTGGCAGATTTTCCTTGTAAGCTACGAGCCAACGTGTTGGGCTGATAATTGAGCTCTCTCATGGCAGAGCGAACTTTGTCGATAGTTTTCTGAGACAGATAACCTTTATTATTGATGACGCGACTGACTGTGGTTGGGCTGACGCCAGCAAGCTGGGCAACGTCGGTTAGTTTAGCAACCATAGCTTACCCCAACTCGTAATAAGTTCCTGTCACACCTTCTGGTATGACCAGTCCTATTTGATTTTCAGAAGGGAAGACACGGCTAGTGAAGACTTTCTCACCGCCGTTTACAAAGATTTCAATGATCGATTTATCGGTAAAAAGGCGGATGCTGGTATCAGACGGAGCGATATCACAGCTACGAGTCCTACCAAAGTCAGTAGCGTACTGTTCTCCACAAGCAGAGCGGTCTAAAACAATTTTTCCAGTTTTGGTATCGATGATTAAGCGCAAGCCATTTCCAGCCTCATCAGCAAAGAGTAGAAGGTCAGCAGTCTGATTTGCAGCCACCGTAAAGTCTAGCTCATAGGTATTGCTAGTCTCAGCTTTATTAGCTAAAGGTTCAGAAGATTTTCGAAGAGCTTCCATAGCAGCCACGGGTGTCTGGTAAAGTTTGCCATCCTTGAGAGAAAGCTCTTTGACCAAGCTCATAGCTCCTTGATAGTCGAAGCGGTCTGTCGGATAGTCCACATCAGGCAGACCAATCCAACTAACAATCAAGGCCCGACCATCAGGCGTATTAAAACCTTGAGTAGCGTAAGCTTCAAAACCGTAGTCTAAATTTTCCAGTTTGGCATTTCCTGTTAAAGCTGGCGCTTCTGTGTCGAAGTCGTCAAAGACCTTGTAAGTATTTGGATAGATGTTGTCATAGGAAAGCTCTGCTTTATCAAGACCTTGTGGACTGTAAAGAAGAACTGGTTTGCCATCAACGAATACTAAGTTTGGACACTCAATCATGTACTCAGAACCAGTACCTCCAAAGTCAAGGTTACCAACTTCTTGCCAGTTTGTGACATCATTATCGACTGCCTTGTAAAGCTTTATGAATCCAGATTTGTCATGGCTTTGAGCGCCTACGATAGCGTAAAAGTGGCCTTTGTAATCAAATATTTGTGGATCACGGAAGTGTTCAGTGACATCGCTTGGTTGTTGGATAAGAACATCTTCAAATTTTTGAATGTTCCCATCCTTATCCATCCAAGCGCCGATTTGCAAAGGATCGCGAACCCAATTTTCATCACGAACGTTTCCTGTATAGAAAATAAAGAGTTTGCCATCCACCTCATAGGCAGAGCCTGAGTAAGCACCATGGCTGTCATGGGCATGGTCTGGCAAGAGAGTCACACCAGTTTCTTCAAAATGAACCAAGTCAGTCGAAGTGGTGTGAACCCATTGTTTGAGTCCATGTGCAGCCCCAAAAGGCCAGTTTTGATAGAAGAGATGGAATTTACCATCAAAATAAGAAAAACCATTAGGATCGTTGAGCAGACCCGTTTTAGGTTCTAAGTGATATGTGGCATGCCAAGGTGATTTAGCAACATTTTCAGCGATGGCGTAACGTTCTTGCTCCGTCCAGTCTTCATAACGGCGGTAGCGTACTTCAGTAGGTAAATTCATAATTCAGATACAAAGGGACCTTTTACTTACGAAAATGAGTCCCGTGTTCAGTCGGTTTTACTAACTGAACACTTCCTTTCTATTAGATTAATCAAAGAGACACAAATAAGCCTCTGTCATATGATATGTCACTTGTTATGATAAACGTTTTCACGCAAAAAATCAACGAAAAACAGCGAAAAAATAAAATTTCTGCAAAACGATTGACATATTTCTCAAAGCATGGTAAACTAAATCTCGTAAATGAAAGTTAATCGCTTTCAACAAAAAATACTTACTTAAAGGAGATTACTGTAATGGATTATAGTAAAGTAGCTGCCCAGGTCATTGAGGCAGTCGGTAAAGATAATCTTGTTGCTGCAGCACACTGTGCGACGCGTCTTCGTTTGGTTTTGAAGGATGAATCAAAAGTAGACCAAAAAGCACTTGATGATAATGCAGATGTCAAAGGTACATTTAGTACCAATGGCCAATACCAAGTTATCATCGGGCCTGGTGATGTAAACTTTGTGTATGCAGAGATTATCAAGGCAACGGGATTAAAGGAAGTTTCGACAGATGATTTGAAGCAGATTGTCGCACAAGACAAGAAATTCAACCCATTGATGGATTTGATTAAGCTATTATCAGATATCTTTGTTCCAATCATTCCTGCCCTTGTTGCTGGCGGTCTGTTGATGGCTCTTCGTAACTTCTTGACCTCACCAGACTTGTTTGGTCCTAAATCGATTGAAGAATTGTATCCTGCCATCCAAGGCATTTCTGCTATGATTCAATTGATGTCTGCAGCACCATTCATGTTTTTGCCAGTCCTTGTAGGTATTTCCGCTGCAAAACGCTTTGGTGCAAACCAATTTCTAGGTGCTGCTATCGGTATGATTATGACCACTCCTGATTTGGGTGGTAAAGAAGTTTTCTGGAATATCTTTGGCTTTAATGTTGCTCAAACAAACTACGCTTACCAAGTTATCCCAGTTCTTGTAGCAGTTTGGTTGCTTGCAGTTCTTGAGAAATTCTTCCATAAAAAACTGCCATCAGCAGTTGATTTTACCTTCACACCATTGTTGTCAGTGATGATTACAGGTTTCTTGACTTTTACGGTCATTGGGCCAGTAATGTTGACAGTGTCGGATGCGATTACTAACGCAATTGTTTGGTTGTACGATACAACTGGTGCGTTGGGTATGAGCATCTTTGGTGGTACTTACTCATTGATCGTAATGACTGGTCTTCACCAATCATTCCCAGCCATCGAGACACAACTTTTGTCTGCTTACAACAATAATGGTACAGGATACGGAGACTACATCTTTGTAGTTGCTTCAATGGCTAACGTTGCACAAGGTGCTGCAACTCTTGCTATCTATTTCTTGACAAAAAATGCAAAAACAAAAGGTTTGTCCGGTTCAGCAGCAGTTTCTGCTTTCCTTGGAATTACAGAACCTGCCCTCTTCGGGGTTAACTTGAAGTACAGATTCCCATTCTTCTGTGCTCTTGCAGGTTCGGCTATCGGTGCCCTCTTTGCAGGTTTGACTCATGTTATCGCTGTATCTCTTGGAGCAGCAGGTTTCATTGGATTCCTCTCAATCAAAGCATCTTCTATCCCAATGTATGTAGTTGCTGAGGTGCTTGCTTTTGCAGCAGCCTTTGCCTTTACTTACGTTTATGGCAAGACAAAAGCATCAGCAGTTTTCGCTGATGAAGCAGCAACAGCAGCTGCGGCAGCAGTGACAGCGTCTGTAGTTGAAACTTCAGAAGAAGTTGAAGAAACTGCAGAAGTCTCTACTGCACAAGAAACTCTTGTATCTCCACTTGAAGGTGATGTTGTTGCCCTTGAAAACGTTAATGACCCAGTCTTCTCATCAGGAGCTATGGGTAAAGGTATCGCAATCAAGCCAAGCGCAGACACACTTTACTCACCAGTTGACGGTGTGGTTCAAATCGCTTTTGAAACAGGTCATGCTTACGGTATCAAATCTGACAAAGGTACAGAAGTTCTTCTGCACATCGGTATTGATACTGTTTCTATGGACGGTAAAGGCTTTGCTCCAAAAGTAAAAGCTGAGCAACGCGTTAAAGCAGGTGATGTTCTTGCCACATTTGACCGCGCAGCTATTGCAGAAGCAGGTCTTGATGATACAACTATGATCATCGTAACCAATACAGCTGACTTCACAGAAGTTACTCCAGTTGCTGAAGGAACTGTTGCTGTTGGTGCAGATCTCGTCAACGTTAAATAATAATGCAATAAAGTGAGGCGCTGAGTGAAAAATTCAGCCCTTTCTTTATTATTTTTGGTATAATAGAAAAATAAAACGAAAGAGGAGGAAGCTAGGTCTGTTCAAAACAATTTTGACTGTTTAGGCTTAGTGTCAGGTTAACATGACGAAATTATACGGAAGTCTTGAGGCTGGTGGAACTAAATTTGTCTGCGCAGTTGGTGACGACAATTTTCAAGTTGTTGAGAAAACACAATTTCCAACGACAACCCCCTATGAAACGATTGAACGAACAGTAGAGTTTTTCAAGCGCTACGAAGATCGTTTGGCTGGTATAGCTATTGGTTCATTTGGTCCTATCGATATTGACCAAAATTCTCAAACCTATGGTTTTGTAACGACGACACCAAAAGAACACTGGTCAAATGTAGATTTGCTTGGTCTTATTCAAAAGGAATTTAATATTCCTTTCTATTTCACCACAGATGTGAACTCATCTGCCTATGGTGAAACTCTTATGCGTAAAGGTGTCAAGTCTCTTGTTTATTACACTATTGGTACGGGTATCGGTGCGGGTGCTATTCAAAACGGAGAATTTGTCGGCGGTATCGGTCATACAGAAGCAGGTCATGTCTATGTCCCTCGTCATCCGCGCGACTACGCTAATGATTTTTATGGGACTTGTCCATTCCACAAAGGTTGCCTTGAAGGTCTTGCTGCGGGTCCCTCTTTGGAAGCTCGTACGGGGATTCGTGGTGAATTGATTGAACAGAATTCGGACGTTTGGGATGTTCAGGCCTACTATATTGCCCAAGCAGCGGTGCAGGCAACGGTTCTTTACCGCCCACAAGTTATTGTTTTCGGTGGTGGGGTTATGGCTCAGGAGCACATGCTTCGTCGTGTCCGCGAAAAATTCGTGGCTCTTTTGAATGGCTACCTGCCTGTTCCAGATGTGACTGAGTATATCGTCACACCCGCGGTTCCTGAAAATGGCTCAGCAACGCTAGGAAATTTTGCTTTGGCAAAACAAGTGTCAGAACGCTAGGCTAATTTTAATTCCTACGTGATGCACAGCTTTTTCCTTGCAATTCCTAAAAGAAACTGCTATAATAGGTGAAAATATATAGAGAAGGAGGTTAGGACAAAAGTCCTGACCTCTTATCTATGTCAAATGGAGGTGATTCTCATCGCAAATATTGTAGAATTGGTGACACAGGTAATTGCGCCAGCCATTCCTCAGCCTTTTGAATTGGTTGATGTCGAATATGAGAAAATGGGTTCTGACTACATTTTATCTATTTTAGTGGATAAGCCAGGTGGGATTAACGTTGAAGATACGGCAGATTTGACGGACATCATCAGTCCGCTTTTGGATACGATTCAGCCGGACCCTTTTCCAGCTCAGTACATGTTGGAAGTATCTAGTCCTGGTCTTGAACGTCCGCTAAAAACTAGGGAAGCTCTTGAAGCTGCTGTTGGTCAGTACATTAATGTTTCACTTTACAAGGCCATTGATAAGGTTAAAATTTTTCAAGGCGATTTGACTGCCTTTGATGGTGAAACCTTGACCCTTGATTATTTGGATAAGACTCGCAAGAAGACAGTTCAAATTCCATATAGCAGCGTTGCTAAGGCTAGATTGGCTGTGAAGTTGTAGGTATTACATTTTTTAATCCCAAACAGAGCTCAGCTCTTCCCTGTTAGATTTGTTGAAAAGGACTAAAACGACCCTGCGAGCGGTGTGAAATGGCTCGTGGAGTTAGTTTAGAGTCTTTCACGACCAAGTCGCTATTATTATTTAAATTGAAAGGAACTGAACACGGGACTAAGTTTCTAGGGGCAATAAGATCCATTAAATCTTATTTTCCGGCGAATAAAAAATCAAAAGTAGAGCGGATAGTCTTCCTTACTTTCCGATTTTGAAGTCTGGGCTTTAAATAGTTCACAGATCTATTTGATGTTCTACGAAATTTTTCGCAAGCGAAACGTCCTTCTGTATCTTAATTTTATGAGCAAAGAAATGCTAGCAGCCTTCCAGATTTTGGAAGAAGAAAAACACATTAAAAAAGAGGATATCATTGACGCAGTCACTGAATCTCTCAAGTCAGCTTACAAGCGTCGTTATGGTCAATCTGAGAGCTGTGTGGTTGAATTTAACGAAAAAACGGGTGACTTCCAAGTTTTTACCGTTCGTGAAGTTGTGGATGAAGTTTTCGATTCACGTCTTGAAATTAGCCTCAAAGATGCCCTTCTTATCAGTTCGGCATATGAGCTGGGCGACAAGATTCGTTTCGAAGAATCTGTCAAAGAATTTGGTCGTGTGGCAGCTCAATCAGCGAAGCAGACCATCATGGAGAAAATGCGCAAGCAAACCCGTGAAATTCTTTACAACGAGTACATGGAGCATCAAGGTGAGATTATGACCGGTACTGTTGAGCGTTTTGACCAACGCTTCATCTACGTTAACCTCGGAAGCATTGAAGCCCAGCTTTCTCATCAAGACCAAATTCCTGGTGAGACATGGAAATCTCACGACATGATTGACGTTTACGTTTACAAAGTTGAGAACAATCCAAAAGGTGTTAACGTTTTTGTAAGCCGTAGTCACCCTGAGTTTATCAAACGTATTATGGAGCGTGAAATTCCTGAGGTTTTCGATGGAACGGTTGAAATCATGAGTGTGTCTCGTGAAGCGGGTGACCGCACAAAGGTTGCGGTTCGTAGTCACAATCCAAATGTTGATGCTATCGGTACCATCGTTGGGCGCGGGGGCGCTAACATCAAGAAAGTTATTAGCAACTTCCACCCAATGCGTACAGATGCTAAGACCGGTCTTGCTATTCCAGTTGAAGAGAACATTGATGTCATCGAGTGGCAAGAAGATCCTGCGGATTTCATCTACAACGCCATTGCGCCAGCCGAAGTGGATTATGTTATCTTTGATCCAGAAGATCCCAAACGTGCGACGGTTGTTGTGCCAGATAGCAAGCTATCATTAGCTATTGGTCGCCGTGGACAAAACGTTCGTTTGGCAGCTCATTTGACAGGTTACCGCATTGATATCAAATCTGCATCTGAGTATGAAGAAATCATGGCACAGTGGGAAGAAGCTGACGCTACCGAAACTGAAGAAGCTGTAACTGAAGATTTTCTGACCAATGACCAAGCCGCAGAAGAAGTGGTTTCAGAAGTGGTTGACGCTGAGAACGTAGAATAAAGGGAGGTTTACCGTGGCTAAGACACGCAAAATCCCATTACGCAAGTCAGTCGTTTCAGGAGAAATTATTGATAAGCGTGATCTACTCCGTATAGTGAAAAATAAAGAGGGCGATATTTTTATTGACCCGACAGGCAAAGCCAATGGACGTGGTGCCTATATTAAGCTGGATAATGCAGAAGCTATTCAAGCGAAGAAGAAAAAGGTCTTTAATCGCTCCTTCTCAATGGAAATCCCAGATAGTTTTTACGACGAACTCATCGCTTATGTTGACCACAAAGTCAAGCGAAGAGAACTTGGATTAGAATAAGCAAACGAAGTGAGCAGTATCCACAGTTTTCTGCCACAGTGAGAGTGGGAAAGTCTTGCTATTAGGGAGATTTCGGGACTTGGGATAGTGCACTAGGCATATCATCAAAGATTCGATGTTTTCCACTTGATTTGCAGAAAATTGTAAAAGTAAACCTAATGACTGACAAAAATAAATTATCAAATCTGTTAGGCTTAGCTCAACGTGCTGGCAAAGTCATCTCCGGTGAAGACCTGGTAGTTAAAGCCATCCAGCACCAAGAAGCTAAACTTGTCTTTCTAGCAAGTGATGCAGCAGCAAATTTGACTAAAAAGATAGCAGATAAAAGTACATATTACAAAATAGAAGTCTCCACAGTGTTTGATACGCTGGAATTAAGTATGGCCCTAGGCAAACCACGAAAGGTTGTCTGTGTGGTTGACGCTGGATTTATAAAGAAAATGAGGACTCTTATGAACTAAAGAATAGGAGGACAAGATTTGTCTAAGAAACGTTTAAATGAAATCGCCAAAGAAATCGGCAAAACCAGTAAGGAAGTGGTAGCCAAAGCTCTGGAATTGGGGCTAGAGGTTAAAACGCACGCCTCAAGTGTTGACGAAGCCGGTGCTAAACGCATTGTTGAAGCTTTTGGAAATGGCGGAGCTGCTAAAAACGCGGCTAAAGAAAGTCTAGAAGTTGAGAAAAAGGTGAATCTTAAGGCTGACAAGCTAGCTGTCGCAAAAGTGGCAGAGCCAGCAAAAGCTGAAAATTCACCAAAATCTGTTGAAGAAAAATCATCAGTAAACGCAGCGCCAGTTCGCCCGCAAATCCGTAATTTCAAAGCGGAGCGTGAGGCTAAGGCAAAAGAACAAGCAGAACGCCGCCAAAATGGAGGCAACCGCAATAACCGTAGCGATCGTCGCGATAATCGTGGCGAAAACCGTCCACAAAACGGTGACCGCAATGGGCAAGCTGGCGGTAATCGTCAGAACAACCGTAACGATAATCGTCGCAATGATCGCCGTTCTGACAATCAAACGCAAAACCGAAATGAACGTCGTGATCATCGGAATGAAAATCGCTCACAAAATCGCTCAGCGCAGGCAGCACCACGCATTGATTTTAAAGCACGTGCTGCGGCTTTAAAAGCTGAACAAAATGCGGAATATTCACGTGAAAGTGAACTGCGTTTCCGTGAGCAAGAAGAAGCTAAGCGTCAGGCTGAAGCAGCTCAAGCTCGGGCACGCCAAGAAAAATTAAAGGCGCAAGCTGAGGCGGAAAAAGCTCAAGAAGAAGCTGTAAAAGAACTTGTTGTCACACCAACTATAGCACCGGCTCCTTCTACCAAGGAAACTCAACCAGTCGATAACCGACGTAAAAAGCAAGGCCGTTCTGAGAAGACTCGCGATTTTGATGATCGCAATGAGGATGGGCCAAAGCAAACAAAAAATAAGAAAAACTGGAACCAAAACCAAGTGAGAAATCAGCGTAATAGCAACTGGAATAATAACAAGAAAAATAAGCAACGTGGACGCAACCAAGCACCAGCTCCTGTAACTGAGCGTAAGTTCCATGAATTGCCAAAAGAATTCGAATATACTGAAGGTATGACTGTAGCGGAAATCGCCAAACGTATCAAACGTGAGCCTGCGGAAATCGTTAAAAAGCTCTTTATGATGGGTGTCATGGCTACTCAAAACCAATCACTTGATGGGGATACGATTGAGCTTCTGATGGTTGACTATGGTATTGAAGCTAAGGCAAAAGTAGAAGTCGATAATGCTGACATTGAGCGCTTCTTTGTGGAAGATAGTTATCTCAATCCTGAAAACATGATTGAGCGTGCACCAGTCGTGACCATCATGGGACACGTTGACCACGGTAAAACGACTCTTCTTGATACCCTTCGCAATTCTCGTGTGGCGACAGGTGAAGCTGGTGGCATCACTCAGCATATCGGGGCCTACCAAATCGAAGCAAACAGTAAGAAGATTACCTTCCTTGATACACCAGGTCACGCGGCCTTTACGTCAATGCGTGCACGCGGTGCTTCAGTAACGGATATTACTATTCTTATCGTTGCCGCAGACGATGGTGTTATGCCACAGACCATTGAGGCTATCAATCACTCAAAAGCAGCGGGAGTACCAATCATCGTTGCCATCAATAAAATTGATAAGCCAGGAGCTAACCCTGAGCGTGTTATCGGTGAATTGGCTGAGCATGGTGTTATGTCAACAGCCTGGGGCGGTGATTCTGAGTTCGTTGAAATCTCGGCGAAATTCGGTCAAAATATCGAAGAACTCCTTGAGACGGTTCTCTTGGTAGCTGAATTGCAAGAGCTTAAAGCTGACCCAACGGTTCGTGCCATCGGTACCGTTATCGAGGCGCGTTTGGATAAAGGAAAAGGTGCGGTAGCGACCCTTCTTGTTCAGCAGGGAACTTTGAATGTTCAAGACCCAATCGTTGTCGGAAATACTTTCGGACGCGTTCGTGCCATGACCAACGACCTTGGTCGCCGTGTGAAAACAGCTGAGCCATCAATGCCAGTTTCAATAACAGGTCTTAACGAAGCGCCTATGGCTGGTGACCACTTTGCAGTTTACGAAGATGAAAAAGCTGCGCGTGCAGCCGGTGAAGAACGCGCTAAACGTGCCCTTCTCAAACAACGTCAAAACACGCAACGTGTATCACTTGAAAACCTCTTTGATACCCTTAAAGCTGGCGAAGTGAAAACTGTTAATGTCATCATCAAGGCAGATGTACAAGGTTCTGTTGAAGCTCTTGCAAGCTCACTTCTAAAGATTGATGTTGAAGGCGTTAAAGTCAATGTTGTTCACTCAGCGGTAGGTGCCATTAGCGAATCTGACGTAACCCTTGCCGAAGCCTCAAATGCAGTCGTTATCGGCTTTAACGTCCGCCCGACTCCTCAGGCTCGTGCCCAAGCTGACGCTGACGATGTTGAAATCCGCCTGCATAGCATCATTTATAAAGTTATCGAAGAAATCGAAGATGCTATGAAAGGGATGTTGGATCCAGAATTTGAAGAAAAAATCATCGGTGAAGCTCTCATCCGTGAAACCTTCAAAGTCTCTAAAGTGGGTACTATCGGTGGCTTCATGGTCATCTCAGGTAAGGTGACTCGTGACTCAAATGTCCGTGTCATCCGCGATCGTGTGGTTATCTTTGACGGTAAACTAGCCAGCCTCAAACACTTCAAAGATGATGTCAAAGAAGTCGGCAACGGCCGTGAGGGAGGTCTCATGATTGAAAACTACAATGACCTTCAAGTAGATGACACTATCGAAGCTTATATCATGGAAGAAGTTAAACGTAAATAAGGAGTCCTTAACCCTTATACAGCAATCACTATGTTTACTTGTCGTCATTACTCCTTGCTTAGCTATAGCTAGGCAAGGAGCAGTGCTTGGATTAAACGCGTTTTTATCTTCTTTGTCTAAAGAGTTGATAGTTTATAAAACAAAGCTAGGTTTAGCCTAGCTTTTGTTAAAAGTAAGCAATATGTGATACTTTCCGCTATAGCAATAAGTTCATCAGCAGTTATGAATGTGGATGAGCTCTGAAATACGGGACTCTAAATCCTTTCTAAAGGATGAGAATCCCGCAGCGAGTTCTACTGCCCGTGTTGTTATTTAAGAAAAGTACCAAAGAATTAAAGAAAGGAAAATCAAATGGCAAACCATCGTATTGACCGTGTTGGTATGGAAATCAAGCGTGAAGTCAACGAAATCTTGCGTCTCAAGGTTCGTGACCCACGTGTTCAAGATGTTACCATTACAGATGTTCAAATGCTTGGCGATTTGTCAGCGGCAAAGGTTTACTACACTATCCACAGTACCCTTGCTTCTGATAATCAAAAAGCTCAAATTGGTCTTGAAAAAGCCACAGGCACTATCAAGCGTGAACTGGGTAAAAACTTGACCATGTACAAAATTCCAGACTTGATTTTTGAGAAGGACAATTCAATCGAGTACGGAAACAAGATTGATCAAATGCTTCGTGCCCTTGATAACCGTGATTAAAGCAAAAAATAGCCGATAACTTCGGCTATTTTTTGTAGTCTTTCGAATAATCAATTAGGAGGATTCATGCTAGTAGCACAAGATAAAAATGGAAAGTTAGTCAACCTGCTTGAGGGAATACCTGAACCTCAAGACTTCTTATGCCCGGCTTGCCAAAAAGCTGTTCGTCTAAAAAACGGAAAGGTAATGCGGCCACATTTTGCCCATATTAGCTTGAAAAATTGTTGTTTCTTTCAAGAAAATGAGTCTGAGGAGCACTTGAGTTTAAAGGCGGATCTCTATACGAGTCTTGCCAAAAGCGAGATGGTTCAGGTAGAGAAGCTTTTACCAGATTTGGGACAGATTGCAGACCTTTTTGTGGGAGAAAAGCTAGCGCTGGAAGTTCAATGTTCACGCTTATCGGAAGGGCGTCTGCGTGAGCGAACCTTGTCTTATCAAAAAGCTGGTTATCAGGTGCTCTGGCTTTTAGGAGAAAAGCTTTGGTTGGGCAATAAAATCACTAGTTTGCAAAAACAGTTCCTCTATTTCAGTCAAAATATGGGCTTTCACCTCTGGGAATTAGATAAGGAGCAACGCCAAATTCGGCTGAAATACCTGATTTATGAAGATTTGGAAGGGAATTTGTCCTATCTGGAGAAAGTTTCTTCCCTTGATGGTGACTTGATGACTTTTTTTAGAAGTCCTTTTGCGAGCCAGCCTCTGCCCAGCTATAGAGTCAAGCAAAATCAGACTATTTTATCTGTGATTCAGCGTGGTCTTATGGCACGTCACCCCCGTTGGCTGGCACGTCAGGCTGAAGCCTACGTTTTGGGTGGTAATCTGCTGGCGCAGACAGTCGATGATTTTTTTCCACAGGTTAGACCTCTTGTGGCTAAAGATAGTTTTTGCCAGATTAGTCAGGACTTATCGGATTTTTGCACCGCTTTTTTTCAATACTACAAAAAGCTGGAAAATAAACAATATCAACGGCTTTATCCGCCCATTTTTTATAAAAAAGCGCTTGCAAAAGCGTCTGAAAATGTTACAATAAAAGAAAAATGAGGTGATATTATGAAAAGCTTTGAAGCGTTTAGAGAAACCTTGTCGGCGGAAAGCTTGAAGTCCATCTACGAGGAAAGTAAGTTAGAAATTGCGCCTGAAGAATTTGAGGGGACGGAAGCTTTTTCGGTGGCTCTAGCTACCCAAATGGCTGTCAACCTCATTGAACACTATCAAAACTGGCTCAAGGTGGAAAAATAGACCTCCTTTAATATCAGGAAAGTGCCGATTTTGTCGGCACTTTTTCCATGTCTTGTGATAAAATAGAAAGCATGAAAAAACGTTATCGAACAGTCAATGACTATTACCGAGAATTATTCGGAGAGAAGATTTTTAAGTTGCCCATTGATGCAGGTTTTGACTGTCCCAATCGTGATGGGACAGTGGCTCATGGCGGCTGTACTTTTTGCACGGTATCGGGGTCTGGCGATGCCATTGTTGCTCCAGAAGCCCCCATCAGGGAGCAGTTTTATCACGAGATTGATTTTATGCACCGCAAGTGGCCTGATGTCAAAAAATATTTGGTTTACTTTCAAAATTTTACCAATACCCATGCTCCCTTAGAGGTTATTAAAGAACGCTATGAGCAGGCAATCAATGAACCTGGGGTGGTAGGCATCAATATTGGAACTCGTCCCGACTGCCTGCCAGATGATGTGATTCGTTATTTGTCCGAGTTATCAGATCGCCTGCATGTGACAGTAGAGTTGGGACTGCAGACCACCTACGAGCATACCTCAGAGCTTATCAACCGTGCTCATTCTTATGAGCTTTATGTTTCCACGGTCAAAAGGCTGCGCAGCCTTGCCCCAAAAGTGGAAATCGTCAGCCATCTTATCAATGGCTTACCAGGTGAGACTCATGAGATGATGGTGGAAAATGTACGACGCTGCGTGACAGATAATGATATTGATGGGATAAAGCTACATCTGCTACACCTTATGACTAATACTAGAATGCAACGTGATTACCATGAAGGGCGTTTGCAACTGCTCAGCCAGGATGAGTACGTCTCAATCATCTGTGACCAGCTGGAGATTATCCCTGAACACATTGTTATTCACCGTATCACAGGTGATGCGCCGCGCGATATGCTGATTGGTCCCATGTGGAGTCTCAATAAATGGGAAGTGCTTAATGCTATCGACAAGGAAATGGAACGGCGTGGAAGTGTACAGGGGTGTAAGATATGGTAGACAATCAGCAAGATTTATTCTTCGTTCTAGCCGCAGTTTTGCTTCTGTTCTTGGTAAGTGGGGGATTTTTCTATTTGTATCTACGGGAGCGCAATCGTGCTTGTCAAGCCACAGCCAGTGTTATAGGAGAAGTGATTGGTCATGCGCGTAGTCGGGGGCTAGTCCCTGTAGTCCAATATCAAGTAGAAGGTAAGGCTTATAAAAGGTTGTTAGAGTATCGAGCCGTGGTCACTGTTTCGACCCCATTTAAGTCTCCAAAAGCCCAGTCGCCATCTGATCCCTTAGCTGAGCGTATTGTGATTAATCGTAACTCTCTCGCCTCTTATAGCGTTTTTATGAAAGAGTGGTTTCCTATCGGGAGCCATTTGACGGTTTACTATAACCCGAATCGTCCCAAAGAGTCTTACGTGGAACGTTATGCAGGGCTTGATTACTTCTGGAAGCGCATGGCTTTACTTATGTTTTGGATGGCCTTGAATCTGCTAGTGCTCATGGTCAATAGAGAGTTTGCTGCTTTACAATTGCTGATATGGATTCCATCGTCACTAGGTATTTTTCTTTCCATCTATTGGAAGATGCTTAAAGGTTAGGAGAAGATATGATTAAACGTCCCATTCATCTCTCCCATGAGTTTTTGGAAGAGGTCTTAGATAAAGAGAGTGTCGCTGTTGATGCCACTATGGGCAATGGTAACGACACGGCTTTTCTAGCTAGATTGGCTAAGAAAGTTTATGCCTTTGATGTTCAGGAAAAGGCTATCGTAAAAACATCGGAACGATTAGAACAGCTTGGTTTGACTAATGCCAAACTCATTCTGGATGGGCACCAAACGGTTGATCAGTACGTAGACGAACCAATTCGCGCAGCTATTTTCAATTTAGGTTATCTACCATCTGCGGATAAATCAGTCATCACACAGCCACATACAACCTTGGTGGCTTTGGAAAAAATCCTAGCCATGCTTGAAGTAGGGGGGCGTGTTTCGGTCATGATTTACTATGGGCATGAAGGTGGAGACAGAGAAAAAGATGCGGTGCTAGACTTTGTGGCACAGCTAAATCAGACCTTGTTTACAGTCATGCTCTATCAACCGCTCAATCAAGTGAATACCCCACCCTTTTTGGTCATGATCGAAAGGATAAGCTAGCTGATGTTTGTTTTGCCTATTGAAAAATGCCAACCTAGTCAATGTTACTTATCTAAGCAGAAGGTCGATACTGTACGAACCTGGTTTTCTATAGACAGGCTAGAACCCTTACCTGTTAAAAGGATTGGCGATACGATTTTTCTAACTGATGGACATAGCAGAGCCTTTGTGGCTTACGAGAAAGGCATTACAGAACTTTCTCTGTTTTGGGACACTGATGACTGGCCCTTTTATGAGGACAGTGTCAGAGCTTGTCAAGAACAAGGCATCTTCAGTATCCCAGACCTAGCTCAGCGCCAGCTTTCTCCGGAAGAATTTGAGGAAAAATGGCTGGGATTTTGCAGGAAATTAAGCTACAATGACAAAAATAACGATTGTTCAAGATAGTGTAGAATTTTTGCAGGAGGCCAAGACGATTTTGATATCTGGCATAGAAAACCTGTCATAAAGTGATTGCTATTTATCAGAAAGAGGCTACCATGCTTAGAGACAAAGATGGCTTGATATGACCCTCAAGTACCCATATATCTTTGAAAAACCAGAATTTTTAACTTTCTGCACATACCTTTGGATAATAGTATGTTTAAGTTGGCAAAAGAGTGGTTTGGAAAGGGACTGCCTGTTTTATGCTGGTCTCGGATAAGTCAAGGAAAGTATAAGACCTATCAAGTTAAGCTGAAAGAAAAAGTTGAAAGCATTGTAGCGTTGAGGTGGGAATTAAGAAACTGGAAAAAACTTGCTAAAAAGAGCACCGAGGTCAAAACTCGGCGCTCTTTGTTTCAGGCCATTAGGTAAGCCTTGGTTGGATATAGATTCTGTCGTCATCAATTGGTAAAATGGTGACGGGGTTTTGATAGAAATGCGACAAGGCATCTTCTGTAAGAACATCTTTTTTGGCCCCTTGAGCGATGATTTGTCCCTGTCTCAGGAGCAGGACATGACTCATATGGCTAGTGATTTCCTCAGCGTGATGGGTAACATAGATGACTGTTGGCGCGTGTGGTAATTGGGAAATTTTCTCAATCTGCGTCAGCAATTTTTCTCGGGCAAAAAGGTCAAGCCCGCTGGTAGCCTCATCCAGAATAATGATGTCGGGGTCATCCATGAGACTTCGAGCAATGAGAAGAAGCTGTCTCTCACCCTGAGAAAGACTAGCGTAAATCCGTCCAAGAAGATGCTCACCCCCCAGAGCAATGAGCATCTGGCGTGCTTGGTCAAGTTCGTTTTCTCCGTAGGCCTTGTAGAGAATAGAAGACTTGTATTTTCCAGTCAGAACAATCTTTTCAGCAACCATATTTTTCGGCAAACGCTCGGAAATAAAGGTACCGACCACGCCAATTTTAGTGCGAATATCGGTCATATCTTCCTTGCCGAAAGTTTTACCTAAAATGCAAATCTGCCCCTGACTGGCCCAATGTTCAGCCATAATCAGTTTTAAAAGGGTAGTTTTTCCAGACCCATTTAGACCTAAAATAGCCCAAGTTTGTCCCCTTTCAACCTGCCAATTCAGGTCTTTCAAAATCATTTTTCCCTGCTGGATAAAGCTGACCTTATCAAAAGAAATAACTGACATAACATCTCCCTTTACGTTTTGTTACATTATAGCATAAAGTTTAATTTTTTAGAAAATAGCAGAGCGAATATAAGCTGTAAGTCTTTATTATCGCATGAAAACATGCTATAATAACATAAATATTCGGATAATCATGGAGTCAAAATGAAAAGTTTTGTTAAAGCTAACCTCACCATCCCTGTAGCCCTTAGCCTCTTTTTGGCTAATACGCAAGTCCAAGCCGATGAAACGACGACAGTCAAGCAAGAAACAAGCCTTGCTAGCCCTGTTTCATCAGAAAGCACTAGCACAGAAAGCCCTTCAGCTACTCCAGAAACCAGTCAGGTAAGTACCGAAGCTATCACAGCTAGCCCTGAAGCAACTCAGTCAGCCCCAACCTCAACTTCAACCGAAAGCACAGAGGTAGAAACAAAAGCAGAAGTATCAACGGAAGCCCAAACTACCGTCACTTCAGAAGCTAAGGAGTCAGAAACTCCCAAAACTAGAGAAGCTAGCACCGAAAGAGTAACTCCAAAGGCTTTAAAGGCTCCAAAAGTGGTCGAGACCTCCCCTCTCTCAGCCACTCCAAATGCTCAAGACATGACAGTAACCTACACAGGAGAGGTTCCCAAAAACAGTGAAGTCCGTGTTGCTGTCTGGTCGCAGATTGGTGGCCAAGATGACCTCAAATGGTACACCCTTCAAAACGGTCAGACCACCGTTCC
>NZ_AUIP01000018.1 GCF_000423765.1 Streptococcus porci DSM 23759
CGTAGTGTAGCGGTTATCACGTCGCCCTGTCACGGCGAAGATCGCGGGTTCGATTCCCGTCGGGACCGTCAATCGAGGGATTGGAGAGACTCGTTAGCTCAGTTGGTAGAGCATTTGACTTTTAATCAAAGGGTCGCTGGTTCGAGCCCAGCACGGGTCATAGATGCGGGTTTGGCGGAATTGGCAGACGCACCAGATTTAGGATCTGGCGCCGAAGGGCGTGGGGGTTCAAGTCCCTTAACCCGCATAGGAAGATAGGCCGGCTTAGCTCAGTTGGTAGAGCATCTGATTTGTAATCAGAGGGTCGCGTGTTCAAGTCATGTAGCCGGCATTTAAGTGATATGCGAATGTAGTTCAGTGGTAGAACACCACCTTGCCAAGGTGGGGGTCGCGGGTTCGAATCCCGTCATTCGCTTGAGGCGCCGGGGTGGCGGAACTGGCAGACGCACAGGACTTAAAATCCTGCGAAGGGTAACTTTCGTACCGGTTCGATTCCGGTCCTCGGCAGAAATGGAAAGATAGCGAAGAGGCTAAACGCGGCGGACTGTAAATCCGCTCCTTCGGGTTCGGGGGTTCGAATCCCTCTCTTTCCATCATACGGGCATAGTTTAAAGGTAGAACTAAGGTCTCCAAAACCTTCAGTGTGGGTTCAATTCCTACTGCCCGTGTTAATGGCGGATGTGGTGAAGTGGTTAACACATCAGATTGTGGCTCTGACATTCGGGGGTTCGATTCCCCTCATTCGCCTATTTATTAATGGGGTATAGCCAAGCGGTAAGGCAAGGGACTTTGACTCCCTCATGCGTTGGTTCGAATCCAGCTACCCCAGTTAAACTTTAAGCCGGCGTGGCGGAATTGGCAGACGCGCTGGACTCAAAATCCAGTGTCCGCAAGGACGTGCCGGTTCGACCCCGGCCGCCGGTATAGTATAAGCATTAGAAACGTTGATTTATCAGCGTTTCTTTTGTTTTTTGGTCAACTTTTGGTCACTATTTATCATTTTCAATTAAACTCTTTAATACTGAACGGACTTTATTGTTTTCTATTTCAGCTTTTTCTTTGATTAGATGTCCGTATGTTTCAGTTATTTCTTTTATATCTTTGTGACCCATAAGTTTTGAAACCGCCCAAATGTTCACGCCCATTGCTAACATAGTTGAACAATAGGTGTGCCTTAAACCTGTGCTTGTCATTGTACTTGGGTAAATTCTTAAGTCACTAAGCACCTGTTTTAAGTGTTTGTTGATGCCTGCATTAGTCACGATATTATAATGTAAATCTACGAAAATCATATTTTCATCATTTGTGATTGTTCCATTTTCGATAAACACATCTTGTTCTTGTTTTAGTTTTTCAAGAACATTAAGTGTATCAGCATCAATAGGGATTCTTCTAATTGAATCTTCTGTTTTAGCTTTGCTCCAACGCTGTCTAACTGTATCATACCGTCGATATGTTTTTATTTCAAATGTATCCCATAGCACACAGTCCCATGTTAGTCCTGCCACTTCACCTGCCCGTAGTCCAGTTTTTAGTTGGATTAGTAGTAAGTGAGGAACGATAGAACTAGTCATGTCTAAATTTTCTTCTAAGTAACTAACCAGTTTTTGATATTCCTTAAAACTATGAATATACTTATCTTCTTTCCGTTTTTTAGGAGGACGACCAGATAAAATAACTCCTTCTGTAAAATCCTCGATATTGAGCTTATCACGTTTAGCAAAGATAATGACATTTCGGATTTCCGCATTCATTCTACTTACGTTATCACGACAATTTGTTTCAGCATATTTATTGATAAAAGCTTGATATTCACTAGCTTTTATCTGAATAGCTGGTTTATCTTCAAATTGTGCTTTGATGAATTTTCCACGTAACATATGCTTGTTTAGTGTTGTATCAGCTTTACCAAGCGGTTTTACAGTCAGTTCTAGCCATTTTTCCCATAAGTCATAAAACGTAATGTTTTTATCTATGATTGCACCTTGCATTAATTTTATTTCGATGCTAAGCGCTTCAATTTCGGCTTCACGTTTAGTTTTGAAGCCTGAATTTGATGCAATTACTTTTTTGTTCTTATCAAAGATACGGTAGTCCCAAGTTTTATTTTTACCTCTTTTTCTATATGAAATTGCCATTGATTACCTCTTTCTAAAAGCGATAACCAAGATATTATCTTGGTTATCATATCATAAATCAAAAATTTCTGCAAAATGTTCTTCAAAATATTTTTTGGTTTTACTTGCTAAAAAATAGTAACGTCCGCCTTGATTCTGAGGGTATTTCACAAAGCCATCAAAATTTTGACCAATATCAATCTCTTTACGAATATTAGGTTTGTAGAGTACATTTTCAAGTAGCCATGGCCGGGAGACAGATAGCATTTCTAGAACATCTGAAAGGCTTAAATATCTGCCAATACTACTTTGTTTGACAAGTTCATCATATTCAGATTGGGGTACAATACAATAGTCTTCTGGTAGTGTAACGGTAATATTTGTTAAATCAATTTTAATCTCTCTCATCATAAGTAGATTTTCCTTTCTTATTATGAGATAATAACAGTAGAGGTAGGCTACTGCTTATCTCGGCTACTTTGTAACATCACTCTTTTGTTTCTTGGTGGAATCTTTGGGAGTGATGTTATTTTTTTGATAAAAAATTTGAAAGGCATCTTCAAAGAAATCTTCAAAATTGAGTTTCTCAAGTTTCCCACCAAATTTATTTAGCCATATTCCTACATCTGTGTTTGGGGTGTAGTTGGCCTCATACTCTTGAATTAGCCTAATGATAAAGTGATTACGGGCTTGTGTTCCCCATATCTCTTCAATTTTCTTTAGAAGAGGAAAGAACCCACTACCTTTCATCAAATAAGAAATGGTTGATAGAAGGTCATTGTTTCGGGAGTTTAAAGATTCGAGTGCTGGGAAGCTACCAAATCCTTCAAGTAAGTCACTAGTGAATGGCAACGGTTGACCAGTCTCTGAATCATGAAAACAATACTTATCGACCATCTTATTTACAATGAGTTTGCTTAAATCTTTGGGGTTATCAATATCAAGAAGTAAGGCTAGTATTTGAATACTGTAAGTTCCCTTGTAAGAAGCTTCCATACGTAGCCAAGAATCAATGTACTTTGTTAAGTGCTGATAGCGACCTTTATTGTCTAATTGTTCTTGATACTTATTGTAAATACGTAGTAGGGCATTAACATTCTTTTTCTTACTACCTACATATACTGTTTGCGCCAAACCATTTACTTCTTGAGCGCTGATAGTAGAAACATTTTTACGCCCCTTGTGATTGGTAATGATATACCGTTTACTTTTCAGACCTTGGTAAAGGTCATTGACAGAAATGGGGAAATTGAAGTAATCAACTGCTAAATCTATTCTTGACAATCGAAGTTCCCAGTAGTCTTCGTTAAGCAATTGAGCTATTTGCTGAATATCAACCGCTTTATTATAATACTCTTGATAAGAAGCTTTATAATGAGAAAAAGCTGAAGCAGAAAACTTAATGATAATGCCCATTGTAAAATTGGTCTCATGCCAAGCAATCGCGAAGTAATAAGGGAGATTCTGAAAGGTAAACCCATCTGTATAACCTGCTGGAGGTGTCTTTAGAGGAATACACTCTCCAAAGAGAGTAGGCAAAGATAGTTTCTCGGAAACTGTTTCTCCAATTGTTGTCGCAATTTGAGACCAATTATCAGGGTATTCTCCTACAGTTTCTTCAGTAGGTTTGATGACGAATGTCGCCTCATCAATACTAGTCAGGATCGCAGGTTTACGATTATTGTTTTTTTGGAGATACTCTTCAATTTCGTTTTTACAAAACATAATTTACGTCCTTCTATCCGCCTACAAAGTGATAGTTAACATGGCGGTCATTATTGGTTTAGTTAACTATTGCTACTGAGTAGCGAAATTCCTATGCTTTTATTATCCCACTATTTCAGAGGATAATCACCCTAAGTTTTACTCAGTAAGAAAGTCTTGATTTGACAGTCTTTTGTAGTGGAAGTAAGCTCCTTCCCTAAAGTGGAATGTGTAAAGCAAAGAATTTAGAAAATAATGGAACGTGGGTTATTACAGTACCCACGTCAGCCAGCTAAAGCTGGCGAGGCTGTAAGCCTAATCCTCCGCTTTGGGGCTACGGGGCAACAGCCTCATCATCACGAAAATATTGTTCTGAACGTTGGACTGCTTCCAAAATCAAACTTTCGAGTGGAGGCATGTTATAGCTTGGAACAAGTATATGGCGACTATCTTGCCCATCTATCTTCAAGTATCCGACACCTCTAGGATTGTTTCGCACAATATCATCTTTTTCATCAGAGAAGAGCATTGAAACCGTCTCTTTAGACAATTTACCCAGTGCAATCACTGTACCAATGGAATCGCGTGATAAGCCAAGACTAGCTTTGTGAGCATCTTGCTGGGAAATAATGACATAAATTGAAAAGGAGCGTCCTAGTTGGATAAGGCGAGTATAGTCTTTAATTGCTTGGTCGCGCTCTTTTTTATCGAGGCTATTTTGCCAAGCATTGAATTCATCAAAACAAATCACAACAAATTCCCTAGATTTATCAGTTCCTTTTTGGCGATTTTCAAGGATTTTTAATCCTAGACTAAGTAATTCTGACACCTCGTTAAATCGCTTAAATCCTTTGAATCCAATTAAAAAGGCAAAATCAGTATCAGCTTTGTAGTCGCCAATTAGGAACGTAGCTTCTGGGTATGTATAAGCAAAACGTGCCAAAAAGACTTTAGTTGCATAGGTCTTCCCAGACCCGCTGGAACCTACCAAAAGAGCGTGAGGTACACGCTCAACTGGTATATCCCAGAAGAAGTGATTTCCATCATCAAAAAGCTTTTTATCAAGAAAACATTTCATCTGTTCACACTCCTAATTAGAACTATAGGAAAATTGAATTTCCAAATTGAGATAATACTGATTGTTATACCGTAACAGTTTTCCAAATTTGGGTGTGGCATATAGCTGCTTTCCTTTGTTAGACCAGCTTTCATATGTTGAAGATTCAGTCAGATATTTGCTAAACTGTGTTAAAAAGACTTGCTGGATATAGCTCTCTTCTTCATAAACAGGCTTCCTAGATAGCATAATAGGAAAACTAACAAGGTGAGAACGATTGTCATTGCTACTTTGCAAGAATCGAATGTAGCGACTATCAAAAAGAAGTTTTTGACCTGAAACAGTGGCACTTTCTTCAATTACTTGCTCAATATCTGCTGTGATTGTTGGGAAGTTTAACTGAAGTATTTGAGCCTGTTTCTGTTTTTCTTTAATCTCGCTAATTCTAAGAGCAAGATAAAGAAATCCAGCAAATAGGATAATGAACCAAGACACAATTGTCATAAAAATTCCTTTCTAAGGATAAGGGGAAATATTCCCCCTATCCATTAAACCAACTCAATAAAAGCAGACTTAGCTTTTATTGAAAGCGCAGCACGATTCCCATTGATGTAAGAGTTGATAGAAACATTTTCGAGAATGATTTCTACCTTCTCATCGAACAAAGAAGCAAAGTCAGAGACATTAACCGTATCAGCTTTGATATTTGTTTGATTGAATCGACCATCTGGAGTTCGTACACCGATAGTTAATTGGGTTTGACCAGTGCTGAGACCAGAAGTGAAATCTTTTACTTCTGATGCACCGATTAAACGCCCTTGAATTGTTACTTGTGTAGCTTCCATGAGCCACCTCTTTTCTAACCCTTGTGGGTAAATAATGTTGTGTGATAGCTATCTCACACTACGAGAATAACACATAAACAATTCAGTATCTACCTAACGTCTAAGTACTGATGTAATAGGCTTTTTTCGCCTTCACTAACGTAATAAAAAGCACTTGAATTTGTTTGTCGGTTATGCTAAGCTAATGAAAAAATATGTGAGGAGCTATTTATGTCTATAGATACGGTTGAACAACAAGAAAAATTATTACTGGCTTGTATAACTCTGAACTTTGTTGAAGATTTAGAGGAATTCAAGGAATTTCAAGAACTTTCAGCTGAAGAAAAAGGATACAAAGCAATATTAGAATACGTCGCTGATATGATTGATTCTGAAGTAGGTGTTAAAACACTAGAAAAAATCTTCCAAGGAAACCCTTCTACGCCCAAAACAGCTATTAGTGATAGAGCTTATAATGCTATCTTTGAAAATGAAATATTTAGTGAATTAAGTGAAAAAATTTACGAAGGCATTCAAAACAATGATAAAGTAATAATGGACAGGGTTACGGACATTATTGAGCATCGAATTGAAAACAAAGAATTCCCTAAGATATTGGAGAAGATGAAGAAATCCAGTAATCGTCATTATGCTCTACCTATGTTATTACAAAATGAGCAACTATTAACGAATGTGCTTGATTACCTACCTCTAATCGAAAAGATTTTTGAGACTAAAGAAAACATTGAACTATTTTCTCAAGTAGCTGAACGATTGAAATTATTCAAGCTAGTAAAGGACTTGGAAGATTGGGATAATGTAGAAAATTTCATTAGGTCAGTTCAAGAACGAAATGGCTTTGACAACTACTTAGATTAGAGCGTACAAAAAAGCCAAGTCACGTTAAACTTGGCTCAATCTATCTGCTTTATAATATCTCTGAGAGCTTTGATTGTAGGCTCTCTTTTTTCTTTAGGAAGATTTTCAATATCTTCAATGAGTTTAGTAAACTCTGTTTCTCTATCTTGTGTTTCTACATTAAAAAAGGTGTTGACATCAACTTCTAATGCCTGCATTATTTTCTCTATCGTATCTATTTTAACATTTAACTGTTTGCTTTCTAATCGGTAAATGTAGTTAAAACCAAGCTCGGCTTTTTCTGCTAAATATTCTTGTGTTAGTCCTTTTTCCAGTCTTAAATGTCTGATTTGTTTGGCTACAAACTCTTTTAAGCTATTATTCTTAGTCATTGCAATACCTCTCTACTATCATACAAGGTTATTCTCTGAGAGTTACCACCTGTAAAAGACTGATTTCAAAACAAAAATAATATACAAAAGACTGTAAAATGTGGTAAAATACCAATGAAACAGTCTTTTAAGATAGTTAATCAAAAAGGAGTTTATATTATGTTCAAAAACGATGTTAAGGGTCATGGTACCATTAAGAAGTTACGCACGGGTGCGGTTGTATCGGTGTTGGCGTTGTCTGCGGTAGGCGGAACTGGGGTAGTTAGTGCTGATGAGGTTGGTGCTAGTGGCACAGCTGAGGTTGTAAGTACTACAAACGCTACTGAACCAGTTTCAGAGGTAGTTACTGAGCCAGTAAAAGAAGAACCTCGTATTACGGATGAGCAGGTTGCTACGGCTAAGGCTGAGTCTGATAGTGCTAATCAGGCGGTTCAGGCTCAGGAGGGTGTGGTTTCTGAGCTAGGGGGTACGGTTGCTACCGCTGAAGGTACTGTTAATGGCTTGACTAATCAAGTAAATGAAGTATCTAATGTAACGCCAGAAGTTGTTGAGTCTGCTAAGGTTGAGGCTGACCAAGCTGGTACGGCTCTTGAGACAGCTAGTGAGGGAGCTAAGTCTGCTGAAACTAGTCTTAGTGATGCTACTTCTAAGGTAGAAGCGCAAGAGGGGGTAGTATCTGATGCTAAGGCTGAGGTGGATAAGTCTGCTAGTGCGGTAGCTGATGCGGAGAAAAAGGTTTCTGACTTGTCGGGTACGGTTGATACTGCTCAGCTTGAACAGGACGTTAAGGACTTGACTAGCACGGTAGCTAAGGATAAAGAAGTGGTACAATCTGCTAAAGATGCTCTTACCACTGCTCAGACTGCAGAAACTAACAAGGCTGAGGCTATTAAAACACAGGAAGGGGTAGTTTCTAAGGCTACTGCTGACGAGAAGACTGCTTCTGATGCCCTTGCGACTGCTCAGACTGCTCTCGATAGCAAAACTCGGGAAGTTAAGACTGTACAGGGTCAACTAGATGAAGCTAAAAAAGGTAAAGAAGTGACAGAGACCGTTCAGACTGGTACTGAGACTATCTCTACTGGTGGTAAGACTACGCTTAATGATGGTGTTGCGGCTTCAGCTTGGTACGAGAGCAATGGGGTATTGACCAATGACGAGTACTTAACTGCTATTAAAAACCTTGCAGAAGGTAAAGGTTCTGTTGAAGATGTAAATAAAGCTATTAAGCATGGTTTCTTCGGAATGGATGACGAATCTTTGGATGACTTAAATAATGTTATGGCACCTAATTCTACCGCCTTTAAGAGCTGGAGAAATATTTTTGAAGGTAGTTTATCCAATACAGATGCCACTACTCTTGTAGATGTCGATAATTTGACTGATGCGCAGTTGACTGATTTAGCTTTGTTCTATACTGCTTTGGTTAATGATTTGCGTTCAAAAGTAGGAACAGAGCCTTTGAAAGTTACTAAAGGTAGCTTGCAGAATAGTAAGGATGTCGTAGAGTCTATCTTTAACGCCACTTTCCCTGCTTATAAGGGTATGACTAACGATCAGAAAGTTGCTAATGGTTTTTGGAATACTCTGTCTGGTCTTAACAGTGATACTGGTGCTACTGGACAGCCTGCTTTGAAGGCGGGAAGTGGTGTTAGTGTTGAAGAGGCAGTTGCTTCTTCTGTTGGTAGTAATACTATTATTGGGTTGGAGACTGCCAATTCCTTACAGTACGCTAAAAGTGATGGTCGTAAACAGACTATGGCAGATTTGAAGTTTAACCTTTTGGCTACTCTAGGGGTACAGCTTTATGGTATTGATGGTCGTGGTGAGCTTGGAGAAGCTTTTGGTGGTTTAAATGGTGGTCGTGCTAGTGGTTACGCTACTGCTTTGGAGGTTTTAGGGTTAGGTAGGAATAAACATAATTCCGTTGGTTTGGGGTTTGAGTTTGTTGATATCTTCAATGGTGGAGTTGACCGTGCGCCTAAGACCTTTATCGTCTTTAGCGATAGCAGTGATTCTGCTATTAGCAGTCCTTATGAGACGGTTACTGGTGGTAAGGTTGAGACTGTCCCTGTGTATGAGACTAGGACAACTACTGTCGTAGACCAAGCAGAGGTAGCTCGCTTAGGGGGTATGCTTGTAGAACTTACGGCTGAACAAGCGCAATCTCAAAAAGCCGTAGAAGACGCTCAAAAAGCCTATGACGAAGCTAAGACTGCTCTTGATACAGCTAAGCAACAACTTGACAATTTGAAGTCAGGTACGGTAGATATTCCTGCCCTTAAGCAGGCGGTAAAAGATGCTGAAACTCAACTTGAGAAAGACCAAGCTTCACTTCAAACAGCTAAAGAGACCCTAGCGGTAGCTAAGGCGAGTGCAGTAGATAAGGCTAACGCTCTTGCTAAAGCTAAGGCTGATTTGGTATCTGCTCAGGCTTCTAATGATAAAGCTAATGTTGTCTTGAAAGAGGAGCAAGAAACTCTTGAACTTCTTCGTAAGGCTGAGGGGGTAGCTAAACTTACGGTTACTGAGGCTAATGCTAAACTTGCAGACGCTAAACTTGCTAGTGACGAAGCCACTGCTAAATACGAGGAGTTGTCTAAAGCTTTGGCAAATAAAGATGCTGTTCTTCCAGAACTTACTGCTAAACTTGAAGAAGCTAAACAGGCTCTAGCAGTAGCTCGTGCAGAGTATGAGACTGCTAAGGACTTGCTTGCTAGTCTTAGGGTTACGGCTAAGGAAAAACTTGATGCTTACCGTGAGTTGGCTGATTTGAAAGCTGAGCAAGACAAGGCTGAAGCTGAGGCTAAGCGTCTCCAAGAACTTAAAGATAAGGCTGATGCTATCACTAAGGATGGCGGTATTGCCACAGCTGTTGTAGACGGAAATGGCGTAGTTATTGATTACGTTGATGGTAAGGAAGTGACTCCTGATACACCTACTAAAGTTGTGAAACAAGCAGGAGTGACACAAGTTGGAGACAAAATTACGTATTCACGTGTTGAAAAGAACAAAAACTTACCAGAGACTGGTTCAGAGGAGTCATTATTGGGCCTACTAGGAGCAAGTATTATTGCTGGTCTTGGGTTGAGTGTTACAAACAAACGCAGAAAAACTAGATAAAAAGAAAACTCTTCTTACTAAATTGTAGGAAGAGTTTTTACACTGTGATATAATAATAAACGTAGAAAAGTGAAGACGGTTGCTCCTGAAACCGAAAGAGAGGTGATGCCTATGGGCAACTCATCAAAATCTGACGGAAAGGAGGGAGCATTGATTGACAGCTTTTGAAGTTGTGCAGACGATTTTAAGTTTCGGTGGTTTCACAGTTGCTTTGATTGGTTTGTGCTATAAAATCTTCAAAGATGAAGACAAAAAGAAATAACCGTCAAACTTTGGACAGTCACGGTTATTTCTAAATAATCTAAATTGAGCCACCGTCTTTTTAACGGTTCTACATGGGGTTGGTTTGCAGACCAACTCCTTTTCTATTTCCATTATATCAGATTACTTGTAAAATGCAAATAATCTGATAATGTTGGTTATTAGCTTGTGTTATGAAATTTTAATCTAAGTTGTATTTGAAATTTAGCATCTTTAAAACTTATTGAAAAGCCAGACTCGGTATCAAACTACTTGTATAAAATTCAATATAAGTAACGGAATGATGGAAGTTTTCCTTTTTTAGTTCAGGAAATAACTTGGTCAACTGATGGTCAACTTTACCGATTTTTATACTAACTAGCGAGTGATAATATCTTGATTTTATCGCATTTTTGCTATCTATTTTAACTTATTTTAACGCTAGTTTGTAGGCCGCCGGTATAGCTTAAAGTTGGGAAACGTTGTTTTATCGGCGTTTCTTTTCTTTTTGTACAAAATTTGAACGAAGAATTGTGCTTGTGTCAATTTGCTTTGGACATGGTATAGATGCTTTTTTGAATCTAATTTTTGCTATAATATTGTTGTGAGTGGAGTAGAATCTTGTATATCTTGTAAATATAGTGAAAAAATTTTTGGGAAATGCATGTGACTAGAAAATGGTGACATGCATTTTCTTTATGCGTACGGCGTGTTGTTTTTGTCTTTCCTTTTATCTTTTTTGGCAATTGTGATAAAATGTTAGTAATTGATTGTTAGGAGAAACCTATGTCTGAACTGTTTAAGAAATTGATGGAGCAGATCGAGATGCCGCTTGAATGGAGAAGTTCAAGGGCTTTTTCGTCTGGGGATATTCTTGAAGTGAAGGTGCATACTGTTAGTCGCCATTGGGAATTTCATTTTTCTTTCGGGGGGATTTTGCCAATTGAGGTTTATCGTGAACTTGCTACTCGTTTAGTAGCGACTTTTGAGCGGGCTGATATTAAAGCGACTTTTGACATTAGTGCTGAAGATAGCTCTGCTTCTGAGGATTTGATTCAGGCATACTATGAAGAGGCTTTTAACTTGCCGCTTTGTAATAGCGCTAGCTTTAAGGCTTCTTTTGCTAACCTAAGGGTAAAATATCTCGGTGATAAATTTGTCATTGAAGCGCCAGCTTTTGTCAATAACGATCATTTTAGAAAGAATCATCTGCCTCATTTGGAGAAGCAATTTGCAGCTTTTGGTTTTGGTAAGGTTACATTTGATATTGAGTCTCAAGAGGAGATGACTCAGGAACTTCAGGAGGAGTTTTTGTCGTCTCGGGAAGCTTTGGTGGAAAAGGCTGCGCAGGAGAATTTGGAGGCTCAGAAGTCCTTAGAGGCTATGGCACCAGCTCAAGATGAAAGTCCAGCGCCTGCTACTGATTTCAAGGAGCGTGTAGCCCAGCGTCAGGCTAGTTTTGATAAAGCAGAGATTACGCCAATGGTAGAAATTGAAACTGAGGAAAATCGCATTACCTTTGAAGGGTTGGTTTTTGATGTTGAGAAGAAAACCACGCGGACTGGTCGTCATATTATCAATTTTAAAATGACCGACTATACCTCTAGCTTTGCCATGCAAAAATGGGCAAAGGATGATGAGGAGCTTAAAAAGTTTGAGATGATTGCTAAGGGGAACTGGTTGCGTGTTCAGGGGAATATTGAAAATAACCAGTTTACTAAATCTCTGACCATGAATGTTCAGCAGGTTAAGGAAATCGTCCACAATCCACGTAAGGATTTGATGCCAGATAATCAGAAGCGGGTTGAACTTCATGCGCATACGAATATGTCGACCATGGATGCTTTGCCAACGGTTGAAGATTTGATTGATACAGCGAAGCGTTTTGGACATAAAGCGATTGCTATTACGGATCATGCTAATGTTCAGTCTTTTCCGCACGGATATCACAAGGCTCGTAAGGCAGGAATTAAGGCCATTTTTGGGCTTGAGGCTAATATTGTCGAGGACTCGGTACCAATCACATACAATGAAGTTCCGATGGCTTTAAAAGAAGCGACTTATGTGGTTTTTGACGTGGAGACCACAGGTCTTTCTGCGGTTAATAATGATTTAATTCAGATTGCAGCTTCTAAGATGTACAAGGGTAATATCGTTGAACAATTTGATGAGTTTATTGACCCGGGGCACCCTTTGTCTGCTTTTACGACGGAACTGACCGGGATTACGGACAATCATGTCCGTGGAGCTAAGCCGATTTTGCAGGTTTTGCAAGAATTTCAAGATTTTTGTGAAGACACGGTCTTGGTTGCCCACAATGCGACTTTTGATGTGGGCTTTATGAACGCCAATTACGAGCGTCATGGCTTGCCGTTGATCAGCCAGCCTGTGATTGATACTCTGGAATTTGCCCGCAATCTCTATCCTGAGTACAAGCGCCATGGCTTGGGACCATTAACCAAACGGTTTCAAGTTGCTTTGGAACACCACCACATGGCGAATTATGATGCTGAGGCAACCGGGCGACTGCTTTTCATCTTTATCGCTGATGTTTTTGAAAAGCATGGTTTGACTGACTTAACAGAGCTTAATACGAAGTTGATTTCCGAGGATTCTTATAAAAAGGCACGTGTAAAACATGCGACAATCTATGTGCAGAATCAAACGGGCTTGAAAAATATTTTTAAGTTAGTGTCTTTGTCCAATGTTAAATACTTTGAAGGTGTGGCGAGGATTCCAAGGACGGTTCTAAATCAGCATCGAGAGGGACTTTTGTTGGGAACAGCTTGCTCAGAAGGAGAAGTTTTTGACACAGTCTTGTCAGCTGGTGTGGAGGCTGCTGTAGATGTTGCTAAATACTATGATTTCATTGAGGTCATGCCTCCTGCTATTTACGCACCGCTTGTTGTCCGTGATTTGATTAAGGATGAAGAGGGTGTCCGTCAGGTTATTCGTGATCTGATAGAGGTTGGTCGTTTAGCTGGTAAACCGGTTATGGCGACGGGAAATGTGCACTATTTGGAGCCAGAAGACGCTATTTACCGTGAGATTATAGTGCGTAGCTTGGGTCAAGGGGCAATGATTAACCGCCCAATTGGACGCGGTGAAAATGCTCAACCGGCACCACTTCCAGAAGCTCATTTTAGAACGACTAATGAGATGCTGGATGATTTCGCTTTCTTAGGTGAGGAGCTTGCTTATGAGCTGGTAGTGACTAATACCAATGCTTTTGCGGATTGCATTGAGGAAGTAGAGGTTGTCAAAAAAGACCTTTATACTCCATATATCCCACAGGCTGAAGAAACAGTTGCTGAATTGACCTACCAAAAGGCTTTTGAAATTTATGGCAATCCTCTTCCTGATATTATTGATTTGCGAATAGAAAAAGAATTGACGTCAATCTTGGGGAATGGCTTTGCTGTGATTTATCTGGCTTCCCAGATGCTGGTAAACCGCTCCAATGAACGGGGTTACTTGGTTGGTTCTCGTGGGTCAGTTGGGTCTTCTTTTGTTGCGACTATGATTGGGATTACAGAGGTTAATCCCATGCCCCCTCACTATGTTTGCCCACAGTGTCAGCATAGTGAATTTATCACAGATGGTTCATATGGTTCTGGCTACGATTTGCCAAATAAGGATTGTCCAAAATGTGGCACTCTTTATAGAAAAGATGGGCAGGACATTCCCTTTGAGACCTTCCTTGGCTTTGACGGGGACAAGGTTCCTGATATCGATCTGAACTTTTCTGGAGATGACCAACCCTCCGCTCATTTAGATGTTCGTGACATTTTCGGCGAGGACTATGCCTTTCGTGCAGGTACGGTAGGTACGGTGGCCGATAAGACGGCTTATGGCTTTGTAAAAGGCTACGAGCGTGATTATGGAAAATTCTATAGAGATGCTGAGGTGGATCGCCTAGCTAAAGGGGCGGCTGGTGTAAAACGAAATACGGGTCAACATCCAGGCGGTATCGTTGTTATTCCAGACTACATGGATGTGTACGATTTTACGCCGGTGCAGTACCCTGCAGATGATGTTAATGCTGCTTGGCAGACCACTCACTTTAACTTCCACGATATTGATGAAAATGTCTTGAAACTTGATGTTCTTGGACATGATGACCCAACCATGGTTCGTAAATTGCAGGATTTGTCTGGTATTGACCCTAAGACGATATTAGCAGATGATCCAGGTGTTATGGCGCTGTTCTCAGGGACTGAGGTTTTAGGTGTCACGCCAGAGCAAATTGGGACACCGACAGGTATGCTGGGGATACCAGAGTTCGGAACGAACTTCGTTCGTGGTATGGTTGAAGAAACCAAACCAACCACTTTTGCGGAGCTTTTACAATTATCAGGATTATCGCACGGGACCGATGTCTGGCTAGGAAATGCTCAGGATTTGATTAAGCAAGGTATTGCTACACTGTCAACGGTTATCGGTTGTCGTGACGATATCATGGTTTATCTCATGCATGCTGGGCTTCCTCCGAAGATGGCCTTTAATATCATGGAACGCGTACGTAAGGGTATGTGGCTCAAAATCTCTGAAGAAGAGCGCAATGGCTATATTCAAGCTATGCGGGAAAATAATGTGCCTGACTGGTACATAGAATCTTGTGGGAAAATTAAGTACATGTTCCCTAAGGCCCATGCGGCGGCTTATGTGCTTATGGCACTTCGAGTGGCTTATTTCAAAGTGCATCATCCCATTATGTACTATTGTGCCTATTTTTCTATCCGTGCTAAGGCCTTCGAACTTAAGACCATGTGTGCTGGTCTGGAGGCTGTTAAGGCACGCATGCTTGATATTACGGCAAAAAGGCAGCGCAACGAAGCCTCTAATGTTGAAAATGATCTTTTCACAACACTTGAGATTGTCAATGAGATGATGGAGAGGGGCTTTACCTTTGGTCGATTAGATCTTTATAAATCTCATGCAACGGAGTTCCTTATTGAGGGAGATACCTTGATTCCACCTTTTGTAGCTCTTGAGGGCTTGGGTGAAAACGTTGCGAAGCAACTGGTTGCTGCGCGTGCAGAAGGAGAATTTCTTTCAAAAACGGAATTACGTAAGCGTGGTGGCTTATCATCAACACTTGTTGACAAATTAGATGAAATGGGTATTTTGGGTAATATGCCAGAAGACAATCAATTGAGTTTATTTGATGATTTATTTTAAGAAAGCAGTCCAGTTGGACTGCTTTTTTCGGTTGTAATTCTTGTAAAAAATTCTGAAAAATACTACTAATAGTAGCTTGAAAACGGTTGACAATATATATATATATAATAGATTTACAGAATTTTTAAAGGAGGTATCTATATGAGAAAGCTTTGGAAAGGTTTAGTAGGGTGCTTAAGCCTAATTGGTTTAGTGATTGTTGTTGGTATTGTAGCGGTAATGTTTATTTTTAGTGATTCAAAAGGTAGTGACAAAAAATCAACAACAGATGATAAGGTTGTAAAGGTTGCGGAGAATACCTCTGGTAAGACAGATGAAGCTAGTGAATCTAAAGAGGAAGTAGCTTCGGCTTTTAATCCAACGGATACTTCTGATGAAACAATCAATAGTATAAAAACTTATGGTGATTATCTAGATATGTATGAATATGTTATTAATGACTACCTATCATATTATCAAAGTAAAATTGAAGCAGTTGGCTTAAGTGATGCAGAGTTTGAAGCAGAATTTGAAAAAGCAAAAACAGATTTACAAAAAGAGCTAGATGAAGCTGAGAAAGAATATGGGGCAATGAGATTGATACCGTTGCCAAAAGAATATGGAGAAACTTTAACTCAGATGCTTATTAGTGAGAGAGACATGCTAAGGGCTTCTGTAGATACTGTGTTTAGTGTATATGGAGTTTAAATATGGACATTACCTTTATATTTATCATTCTAGCCTTTATTTTTATTATCGGTTTGTCTGCTTTAACAGAGATAATTGATAAAATTTCCAAAGCAATTAAATGGTTGGGAATAGGTGCTATTGCTGGTAACGCTATCAACAACAAAATAAATGCGGATGCACAAGTGTCATCTGGTCAAAGATTTAAAAAGAAAAATATTAAAACTAATAATAAAATGCTTGATGGTATTATTAATTTTGTATCACCAGAAACTAGTGATAGTGAAGGATCGGAGATTTCTTCGGATGATTTTCGAGAGTATGAGGAGTTTTTGAAATGGAAACAAGCTAAGGAGAACATTTCAAAACAAAATGATATAGAGTAGAGTTTATTTGATGATTTATTTTAAGAAAACGGCTCAGTAGAGCTGTTTTTCTTGTTTATCTAGCTGTTCTTTGATAGAATGACACTAAATAGTATAAAAGGTGGGGTTATGGCAGAATTTAAGAATAACGCAGTCAAGTCAATGGTGGTTCTTCGAAAGGCATTTCGTACGATTGATTCTAAGGTTTCAGAAAGTTTTAAGGATTTTGAATTAACATCTGCCCAGTTCGGCGTTTTAGATGTCCTTTATGCCAAGGGGCAAATGAAAGTTGGAGATTTGATTGAAAGCACCCTTGCAACCTCTGGTAATATGACTGTGGTCATCAAGAACATGGAGAAAAAAGGCTGGATAACTCGAACTGCCTGCACCAATGATAAACGAGCTTTTTGGATTGATTTAACGGAAGAAGGCAGAGCTGTTATTGCAGAAGCCCTGCCAGCTCATATCAAAAAAGTGGAGGAAGCTTTTTCGGTACTAACGTCTGATGAACAGGCGCAGCTGATTGATTTATTAAAAAAATTCAAAAATCCTGAGCAAAGAGATTGACCTTATCACTAAATAGTGATATTATATACCCACAACGCTACTATATAGTGTTTTTTTAGAAGGAGATGTCATGTCAATCATCAGTACCATTACATCATTTTTTAATAAAGAAGAGGAAAAAGAAATGAAAAATATTTTATTTGTTGTCGGCTCACTTCGTGAAGGCTCATTCAATCACCAATTGGCACAAATTGCTGAAAAAGCACTTGAAGGTAAGGCGAATGTTTCATACCTTAACTGGAAAGATGTTCCAGTGTTTTCACAAGATCTTGAAACTCCGGTCCTTCCAGTTGTTCAAGCTGTTCGTGATGCAGCCTTGGCTGCAGATGCTATCTGGATTTTCTCACCAGTTTATAACTTCTCTATCCCAGGTTCAGTGAAAAACTTACTTGACTGGCTTAGCCGTGCGGTTGATCTTTCAGATACAACTGGTGCTTCCGCTATCAACGAGAAAGTAACAACTGTTTCGCTTCTTGCTAATGGTGGACACGAGCAAGCAGCAGATCAATACCGCGCTCTTCTTCCATTTATCCGCACAAACTTTGTTGACCAATTAACATTCTCAAAAGTCAACGACTCGGCTTGGGCTGATGGCAAATTTGTAGCAACTGAGGAAGTTCTTGCAGACCTAGACAAACAGGTTGAAGCTCTTCTTACGGCTCTTGACTAATAAAAATAAGTAGATAAAATCCTGTCTTTGGACGGGATTTTTATTTTTGAAAAAGATAACGATAAGTGTTGACATTTGAATAAATATAATATAAAATATAATTAAGATAATAAAAATACGATAGAGGTTACAAAAATGACATCAAAATCACTGAAAAAACTGTTTACTTATGCAATGACAGCCTTCTCAGCCTTGACATTAGCAGCTTGTGGTTCTTCTGAAACTAAAGAGGATACATCGCTAAAAGATATTCAAGACAAGGGGAAATTGGTGGTGGCTTTGAGTCCGGATTACGCACCTTTTGAATTTAAAACGTTAGTAGATGGTAAAGACACTATTGTAGGTGCGGACGTTGAAATAGCTAAAGCTATCGGAGAAAAGTTAGGCGTGGAGGTTGAATTTTCAGCCATGTCGTTTAACAATGTCCTAGCTAGCCTATCTTCTGGTAAAGCTGATATTGCTATCTCTGGAATTTCGGCGACTGAGGAACGTGCAAAAACATTTGACTTTTCTGAAGTCTACTATAATGCTAAAAATATTGTTTTGGTCAAAAAAGAAGATTTGGCAAAATACTCAACAGTTGATGGATTGAAAGACAAGTCAGTTGGAGCTCAAAAAGGTTCTATCCAAGAAGGTGTCGTGACTGCTCAGTTGCCAGATAGTAACTTAGTGTCATTGACTCAGGTGACAGAAATGGTGACTGAGTTGAAGTCTGGTAAATTGGATGCTGTTGTCATGGAAGAAACCATTGCACAGGGTTATGTCACTAAAAATGACGACTTGGCTATCGCAGAAATTACCTTGAAAGAGGATGATAGCGAGCCAGGTTCTGCTGTTGCAATGCCAAAAGGAAGTGCTGCTCTCAAGAAAGCTATTGACGAAGTTATCGCAGAATTGAAATCATCAGGTAAGATTGATACCTTCATTCAAGAGGCCTATGAACTATCACTTTCAGCAGAATAATGATTAGCCCGAGGAGATTTCTCGGGTTATTTTTTTGATTAAAAAGTTTGTGAAATCACAAACGTTTTTTATTTTGTAAGCACTTAAACCCTTGAAAAATCTCAGTTCAAAAATTTGCACTTTGTGAAGAAAAAGAATATGATACTGAAGTAATATGATTTTATGGAGGCCGTAATGGTAACACTTTCAAAAGAAGAACATTTAGAAATGTTTCTGAAAATGGAACGCATTCGTGAGTTTGATTTGCGTATTAATAAACTGGTTCGTCGTGGTTTTGTTCAAGGGATGACTCACTTCTCCGTAGGTGAAGAAGCTGCTAACGTTGGAGCTGTTCAGCACCTAACTTACGATGACATTTTCTTCTCGAATCACCGCGGACACGGTCAATCAATCGCTCAAGATATGGACTTGAAAGCGATGATGGCTGAACTTGCTGGTAAAGCCACGGGTGTCTCAAAAGGACGAGGCGGTTCAATGCACGTTGCTGATTTTGCAAAAGGGAACTACGGAACTAACGGTATCGTTGGTGGTGGCTATGCTATGGCTGTCGGCGCAGCTTTGACCCAACAATACAAGGGAACGAAAAACATCGTTGTAGCTTTTTCAGGAGATGGCGCAACTAATGAAGGTTCTTTCCATGAGTCAGTCAATATGGCCGCAACTTGGAAACTTCCAGTAATTTTCTTTATCATCAATAACCGCTACGGCATCTCTATGAGTATCGAAAATGCGACTAACACACCTCACCTTTACACACGTGCAGAAGCTTACGGAATCCCTGGCTTTTATTGTGAGGATGGGAATGACGTTCTTGCGGTATATGAAACAATGGGTAAAGCTGTTGAGCACGTTCGTGGAGGTAATGGACCGGCGATTGTTGAGGTTGAATCTTACCGTTGGTTTGGTCACTCAACTGCAGATGCTGGTGTTTACCGTACTAAAGAAGAAGTTGACGAGTGGAAGAAAAAAGATCCAATGATTAAGTACCGTCAATACTTGACAGCAGAAGGGATCGCAACGGATGAAGAACTTGATGCTATTCAAGCGCAAGTGAAACAAGAGGTTGACGATGCTTACGAATTTGCACAAAACAGCCCGGATCCAGATCTCTCAGTAGCTTTTGAAGATATTTGGGTGGACTAAGATAGTTTTGTAATGAGGAGCGACCGTAGGTCGCAGTAAATAGTAGTTGATGCTGTAGTGAGCAAACCAACAGCAATTTATGCTATTGGTCGGGGGAATTGTCAAGACCTTGGGCATAACATTTAGTCATGGAACTGAAGGTTAGTTGACAATCCCACTACATCAGTCAACTACAAAAAAAGATATTTATCATATTTCGGAGAAAATAACATGTCAGAAACAAAATTGATGGCTTTGCGTGAGGCGATTAACCTTGCAATGAGTGAAGAAATGCGTAAAGATGAAAATATCTTCCTTATGGGGGAAGATGTTGGTATCTACGGTGGTGACTTTGGTACCTCGGTTGGTATGCTTGCAGAATTTGGTGACAAACGTGTTAAAGATACGCCAATTTCTGAAGCTGCTATTGCTGGTGCGGCGGTTGGTGCTGCCATTACTGGTTTGCGCCCAATCATTGACCTTACTTTCATGGATTTCATTACTATCGCCCTTGACGCTATCGTCAATAACGGTGCTAAGAATAACTACATGTTTGGTGGTGGTTTGAAAACTCCTGTCGTTTACCGTGTGGCATCAGGCTCAGGTATCGGTTCTGCGGCGCAACACTCACAATCCCTTGAAGCTTGGTTGACACACATTCCAGGTATTAAAGTGGTTGCTCCAGGTAACGCCAACGATGCTAAAGGGCTTTTGAAATCTGCTATCCTTGATAACAACATTGTTATCTTCATGGAGCCAAAAGCTCTTTACGGGAAGAAAGAGGAAGTGACTCAAGATCCTGATTTCTACTTGCCACTTGGTAAGGGTGAAATCAAACGTGAGGGTACCGATATCACAGTTGTGACTTATGGACGCATGCTTGAGCGTGTGCTTCAAGCGGCTGAGGAAGTAGCTAGTGAAGGTATTAACGTTGAAGTTGTGGATCCACGCACTCTTATTCCACTTGATAAAGAAATCATCATCAATTCAGTTAAGAAAACAGGTAAGCTTATGCTAGTCAACGATGCCTATAAGACGGGCGGGTTCATTGGTGAAATCGCGACAATCGTTACAGAAAGCGAAGCCTTTGACTACCTTGATCACCCAATCGTACGTTTGGCGTCAGAAGATGTGCCAGTACCATACGCTCGTGTGCTTGAACAGGCAATCTTGCCAGACGTAGAGAAAATCAAAACAGCTTTGCGTAAAATGGCTAACAAAGGAAACTAAGTAGATTACCTACTAGCTGACATCTAACTAGATAGAAAGGAAAAGAGAGTAATTGAACCCGAACAGAAGGTCCGACATTTAGAGAGCCTATAGTCGAACGAATTAGCTTTCAGACAAGGAACTGAGGTGCAGGCAGTACTAGAGTACGGCAAGCCGAAAGTAACGTTATATTAAAGCTAATTCAAATGACTATACTTGGTGTGCTTTCACACGGAAGCCATCTCTAAAGCTGTTAGTCGCTTTCTGTTCGCTCTTGGTATCTTAATTATGGCTTTTGAAGTAATCATGCCTAAACTCGGTGTTGACATGCAAGAAGGTGAAATCATCGAGTGGAAAAAAGCTGAAGGTGACACGGTCACCGAAGGCGAAGTCCTTCTTGAAATCATGTCTGACAAGACAAATATGGAACTGGAAGCAGAAGAATCAGGTGTTCTTCTAAAAATCACTCGTCAGGCAGGCGAGGTGGTGCCAGTGACTGAAATCATTGCATACATCGGTGAAGCTGGTGAGAGTATAGATACAGTAGCAAACGCAGCTCCTGCTACTGCGACAGTTGAAGCTCCACAGGCAGTCGCTCCAGCCAAAGAAACACCTGTTGTAGCGCCAGCTCTTGCTGCTAAACCACAACATCATGGGGACAAGGTTCGTGCGACGCCTGCTGCTCGTAAGTTAGCGGCAGAGCAAGGTATTGACCTTGGGCTTGTATCAGGTACTGGTGTTAATGGTCGTGTCCACAAAGATGATGTTGAGAACTTTAAGGGAGCTCAACCTAAGGCGACCCCTCTTGCAGCTAAAATTGCGACTGATAAGGGCATCGACCTGACGACGGTTGTTGGTACAGGTGTCGGTGGTAAGATCCTCAAGGAAGACATTCTTGCCCTGTTAGCGCCGACCGTAATGGCAGAAGTAGCAAGAGCCCCTAAAGCGGAAGAAAAACCTGCTAAGGAATTGCCAGAGGGCGTTGAAATCATTAAAATGTCTGCAATGCGGAAGGCCATCTCTAAAGGAATGACGCACTCGTACTTGACAGCACCTACATTCACGCTTAACTACGATATTGACATGACCAATCTCATGGCGCTTCGTAAGCAAGTCCTTGAACCGATTATGAACAAAACAGGTCTCAAAGTAACCTTCACAGATCTTATCGGTCTTGCGGTAACTCGTACTCTTATGAAAGAAGAACACCGTTACCTCAATGCGTCATTGATTAACGATGCACAAGAAATTGAGTTGCACAAGTTTGTCAATATTGGTATCGCAGTTGGTCTGGATGAAGGATTGGTTGTACCAGTTGTTCATGGTGCAGATAAGATGAGTTTATCAGAGTTTGTTGTAGCTTCTAAAGATGTTATTAAAAAAGCGCAGAGCGGCAAGCTCAAAGCAGCGGAAATGTCGGGTTCCACTTTCTCAATCACAAACTTGGGAATGTTTGGCACAAAGACTTTTAACCCAATCATCAACCAACCGAATTCAGCAATCCTTGGTGTTGCAGCAACGGTTCCAACGCCAGTTGTTGTCGATGGCGAAGTTGTTGTTCGACCAATCATGGCACTTTGCTTGACCATTGACCACCGTATTGTTGACGGTATGAATGGCGCTAAATTTATGGTTGACTTGAAGAACTTGCTGGAAAATCCGTTGGAATTGTTGATTTAACTGTAGAGATTGAACGTACTGTTTTTACAAGGGCGGCGAAGTCGCCTATTCCGCCAGTTGCCACCGTGGAAATAGCATTATTAGCTTTGTTAATAATGCTGGCAAAGTCGAAGACTTTAGGCTTCGACTTTAGCCATGAAAGCCTAGGTTTGCTGGCTGCCAGACCACTTAAGGCTACTTGGCAAAAAGGAAAAAGAAAAAAGTCCTGAAAGGAAAAAGAAAAATGGCTTTTGAAGTAATTATGCCTAAACTTGGCGTTGACATGCAAGAAGGTGAAATCATCGAGTGGAAAAAAGCTGAAGGTGACACGGTCACCGAAGGCGAAGTCCTTCTTGAAATCATGTCTGATAAGACAAATATGGAACTGGAAGCAGAAGAATCAGGTGTTCTTCTAAAAATCACTCGTCAGGCAGGCGAAGTGGTTCCAGTGACTGAAATCATTGCATACATCGGTGAAGCTGGTGAGAGTATTGATGTTGAAGCAAGCACAGCTCCTACTCCGACTGAAGTAGCCCAAGCTACAGCAGACCTTAAAGCAGCTGGACTTGAAGTACCTAGCACCCCTGTGGCAGCTGAAGCTCCTAACACTGATAAAGCTCCGCTTGCTGATAATGAGTACGACATCGTTGTTGTCGGTGGTGGACCTGCTGGTTACTATGCCGCTATCCGTGGTGCACAACTCGGCGGTAAAATTGCTATCGTTGAAAAATCAGAATTTGGTGGAACATGTTTGAACGTTGGGTGTATCCCAACTAAGACTTACCTTAAAAATGCTGAAATTCTTGATGGTTTGAAAATCGCTGCTGGACGTGGAATCAACTTGGCATCAACAAACTACGCTATTGATATGGACAAAACAGTTGATTTCAAAAACTCTGTTGTTCGTACCTTGACTGGTGGTGTTAAAGGTCTCCTCAAAGCTAATAAAGTAACTATGTTCAACGGACTTGGTCAAGTTAACCCAGATAAGACCGTTACCATTGGTTCAGAAACAATCAAAGGACGCTCAATCATCCTTGCGACGGGTTCAAAAGTATCACGTATCAACATTCCTGGTATCGAATCACCGCTTGTATTAACTTCTGACGATATCCTTGACCTTAAAGAAATGCCTAAATCACTTGCTGTAATGGGAGGTGGTGTCGTAGGTATTGAACTTGGACTTGTCTGGGCTTCATATGGCGTTCCCGTTACCGTCATTGAAATGGCTGACCGCATCATTCCAGGTATGGATAAAGAAGTCTCACTTGAGCTTCAAAAAATCCTTGCTAAGAAAGGCATGACTATCAAGACATCAGTTGGGGTTTCAGAAATCATTGAGGCAAATAACCAGTTGACCTTGAAACTTAACAATGGCGAAGAAGTTGTTGCTGAAAAAGCTCTGCTTTCTATCGGACGTGTGCCTCAACTTGCTGGTCTTGAAAACCTTAACCTTGAAATGGATCGTAACCGTATCAAAGTTAATGCTTACCAAGAAACATCAATCCCAGGAATTTACGCTCCAGGTGATGTCAACGGCACTAAGATGCTGGCCCACGCAGCTTACCGTATGGGTGAAGTTGCGGCTGAAAATGCAATGCGTGGCAATGTTCGTAAAGCTAAGTTGGACTTCACTCCAGCTGCGGTTTACACACACCCAGAAGTGGCAATGGTTGGTTTGACTGAAGAACAAGCGCGTGAGCAATATGGTGATGTGTTGGTAGGACGTTCAAGTTTTGCTGGAAATGGTCGAGCAATCGCTTCAAACGAAGCTCATGGTTTTGTTAAAGTTATCGCTGATCCAAAATATCATGAAATCCTTGGTGTTCACATCATCGGTCCAGCAGCTGCTGAGCTTGCTAATGAAGCATCGACGATTATGGAAGCTGAGTTGACAGTAGATGACGTGGCACAATCAATCCACGGACACCCAACCTTCTCAGAAAATATGTACGAAGCCTTCATGGACGTACTCGGAGAAGCGATCCACAACCCACCAAAGCGTAAATAATGCTTAAGCCAAAAGCTTGACCTAGGGCGCCATGACTAAAGTTATGATGAGCCCGACTCTATATATTCATCTCCCCCAAGATAGGGGGGAGATTTTTGCTGTTAGAGACCTGATTTAGACCTGAGATTAGTGGTGCAAGTAGAAGTTTCGTCCCAATTGTGATACCATATACCTATTATGACAGGTGTGAGGTAAAAGGAATCTATTATGAAAATTGTTGGTTTGGTTCTTTTTGCAATCTTTTGTTTAATTCTTTTCATTTTTTTAATGACTAGGCTAGAGAAGAAAAAGCTTCGAGAGAAGGTTGAAAGAGACTGGCGGCTGGGGCAGGTGTCGGGGAAGACCTATGATACTCTGGCTAGTCTAGAAGAGTCCTTGGAACAGGATAGTCACCTTTTAGATGCTGATTATTTGCTAGACCAACAAACCTGGTCGGACTTGGATTTGCAGTCTCTCTTTGAGGAGATGAATCTGACCTATTCCTCTTTAGGGACAGAGTACCTTTTTACCAAGCTGCATTACCTCAAGGCAGACCCCTTGGATCAGGAATTTCAAGATTTTCAAGAATTTTTTAGGAAAAATCCAGAGCTAAGAGTTAGAGTTCAAGAAATCTTTTATCAGCTAGGAAAACAAAACAATCACGGCATAAAGGCTCCGCATCAACACATTCCTTACCAGAAGAGAAAGTTATTTATTTCCTTAGTTCAAGGCTTATTACCAGTACTATCCCTGATTATAGTTCCCTTTAATCAAAAACTTGCTATTGCGCTTTTTGGCGTAGCTTTTTTCCTAAACATCATGACTTATACGCTACAAAAATCTAAATTGGAATTTGAGATGGCTAGGTATAGTTATCTCGTTAGGGTTCTGGGGACTGCCCAGCTTTTAGCCAAGATGGATTTGCCTCATTTTGAGTCTGTCAGGGCTATCCTAGGACGGTATGGAGGCATTCTGCGCTCGAAGGGACTGATGACTCGGTCAGGCAATGTTTCTGAGATGGATTTTATTTATGATTATTTAAATGGTCTCTTTATGATTCCTTTTATTGTCTATCAAGTTTTTTTGAAGAAGTTGCAAAGGGGATATGAGGACTTGTTGGTTTTGTATAGACTTCTTTCAGCTTTGGAGGCTAGCATTTCCTTGGTTCGATATCTGCAGAATTTGGACTACTATTGTCGTCCCCGGGTTACTGAAGATGGGGCTTGTCAGGGAGAAGAGGTCTATCATCCCTTGGTGAGGAAGGCAGTTTCAAATCCAATTCGATTTGACCAAAACTTACTTCTGGTTGGAGATAATGCCTCTGGTAAATCCACCTATATTAAGATGGTGGCTTTGAACTTGGTTCTGGCTCAGAGTCTAAATTTTGTGACAGCAAAAAGCTTTTCTTATCAGCCTGGACCTGTTTACACTAGTCTCAATTTGGCAGATCTTCTACTTGAAAACCAGTCATATTTTATGTCGGAATGTCAATCAGTGAAACGAATGATAGAGGCCAGCCAAAGGGGACATTTGGTCTACCTCTTTCTTGACGAACTCTTTAAAGGGACAAATACAAAGGACAGACTTTCTATCGCTGTTAGCCTCCTGGAGTGGTTGAATCAAAAGCAGGTTCGTTACCTGGTTTCGACCCATGATATTGAACTCTTAGATTTGACCCGAGACTATAATAAGATTTATCATTTCCAGTCCAATTATCAGCAAGGGAAACTCTCTTTTGATTACCTGCTCAGAGAAGGGGATTTTCGAAAGACCAATGCCATCGAAGTCTTGCAAGACTTTGATTTTCCTCAGGCAATCCTTGATAGGAGCAGAGAACTTAGACGTTCGAGTTTTCTGGACGAGACTGGTCACAACTAGTTAACCCCCTAGCCGTTCAGGCTAGGGGGTTCTTGATTCTAAGTTTTTCTTAGTTGTCGCCGCTAAGAGTTTATCATAATTGTCAATGAGAGAATGGTTCCTTTCAGGTGAAGTGCTTGCAAAAGAGACTGACTAGGCAAACTTATAAGTGATTATGAGTTTTCTTTAAAAAATTGTGTAATTCCTTGACTTTTTTAAATAATAGTCTTATTCTTTACATATACTTAATTTAAATATATAAAGAAAATAAATCTATGGAGGTGCTTATGGCATTTTATTACCCAGTGCCGTCGCCGGTCATTGAGTTTCTAGTCTTGGGTTTGGTTGCTGAGGAGGCATCTTATGGTTATGAGATCAGTCAGAACCTCAAGCTTATCACAGCCATTAAGGAGTCCACTCTCTATCCCATTCTTAAAAAGATGGAGTTATCGGGCTACCTTGAGACCTACACGGAAGCTCATCAAGGCAGGCAACGTAAATATTACCGTCGAACTCAGGCAGGAGCTCAGCATTTTTCCTTTTTAGAGGAAGAATGGAAGCGTTACTCAAGGGCTATTGAAGATATGGCGAAAGGAAGGTTAGGCAAATGACAGGCGCAGCATTTTTATCAGCATTAAAACATGAATTGGCAAGTCTATCAGACAATCAACGCAAGGAGGCTATGTCCTATTTTGCAGAATACCTGGCAGAAGTGGGTGATGACCAAGCTGCCATCGCGGAGTTAGGCACTCCTAAGGAGGTTGCTAAAGAATTAATAGAGCAGTTCAGAGAGCAGGATATTCTGGAACAAACTCTGGCAGAAGTTTCTAGTCAAGAATACTCTAATGTGGAAGAGATTAAGCTGGACCTAACAAGTTTGGATCTTGTCGTTGAAGAATCAGATGTGGCAGAAGTCGAAGTTGAAGCCAATGAATCTGTTTTAGAATCCTTGGAGATAGAGCGCAGGGAAGGTCGTCTTGAAATCAAGCAAAAACATGATTTTCGAACCATTAACTCATTTACAATCTTTGGTTTTGGCTTTAATTTCACACAGACTGGTAAGGTGATAGTCAAAACACCAAGAAATCAAAAAGTTGAGCAAATTTCCATTAACTCTCTTTCAGGAGATGTTGACCTCAAAAACCTCAAACTAAATCACTTAGGCTGTCACTTGACTAACGGTGACCTCGACTTGAAAGGAATGGAGGTTGATAGCCTCAAACTTCACTTGACTAATGGGGACTTAGAGCTGAAAACTTGTCAGTTTGAGAATATAAAAGCTGAGCTCTACAATGGAGATGCAGACTTAGTTGATATTTTGGTGGCTGAGATTTTAGATTTGGATCTCAAAAATGGTGATGTGAAAATGACCTCTAGTCAATTTAAGGATATGTCGCTTAACAATTTACATGGAGATGTCGAATTGCGCCAGCCAAACTTCACAGGTCAGACTAAGATGACCCTTCTCTATGGTGATGTCCAAGTTGACCTAACTGAAGAGTTGCGTCAGCTTTTGTCCATAGATTTAAAGGCAAGCAATGGAGACTATAGCGTTCGTGATGCTAGCGGCCGCCACTATGGTGAAAATGGTTTTTATCGATACGGCAATCTGACTCAGTCACCTAGTCTAGAGATTTCTAATAGTTATGGAGACATTGTTATCAATTAAGATACCCATCCGGTGTTAAGAAGAAAAATTAAGAAAAATCTACTGTATCGAATCTTGATTCAGTAGATTTTTCTAGTTGTATTAAAGGTAGTAAGTGAATGGTACAGAGGCAAATTTGGTTCAATTAAAAGTATTAATGTGGTGTAAAATTACATCAGTGTGTTACAGTGTTGTTTCATTTTTTATGACTTATCGGGAATTTTATAGAAAAGAAAATAAGTGATAAAAATAGTTAGTCCGAATAGACCAAGCTTAACCCAGAAAATAGGAGCTAGTACAATAGATATAAACATGAGAAGGTAAATCTGCCAGATGATTTTTTTCTTTCTTTCCTTGCTGATAGATTTTGTTTCAGCATAGTCAGCTACATAAAACTGATAGATTTTGCTTTCCCTTAACCTGGATTCAAAACTTTTGGAACTTTTGGCAAAACAAAAACCTGCTAGCAAAAGGAGTGGAGTTGTTGGAATAACAGGCAAAATGATACCGGCAACTCCAATCATTAGACTTAGTAAGCCGCCTGTAAAAAAGAATAGTCTGTACATTTTTTCCTCCGTTGAGATGATTAATCACTATTATACCAAAATATCATGAACAAGATAACACGAATGTGAAAATAATGAAAACGCTTGACTAGGGGATTTGGAAATGCTAGTATAAAGGTATTCGTTACTTACGAATGCTAAATACTAAATACTAAATACTAAATACTAAATACTAAATACTAAATACTAAATACTAAATACTAAATACTATTATAAATGGTCAGAGGAACTCTGCAGGATATAACAGTTTGTAAATTTCATATCTTGCCCGTGAATGTGTATCTTAGAAAAAGGAGCAACCACATGAAGCTTATCGGAATTGTTGGGACTAACTCAGCTAAGTCAACCAATCGTCAACTTTTACAATATATGCAAAGTCATTTTGCGGATAAAGCGGAGATTGAATTGGTAGAAATAAAGAATCTACCAATGTTTAATAAGCCGGCAGATAGAGTTCTTCCTGTGGAAGTTCAAGAATTAGTAAAAAAATTAGAGGATGCAGAAGGGGTTATCATTGGGACTCCTGAATACGATCATTCTATCCCAGCAGTCCTTATGAATGCTCTAGCGTGGGTGTCATATGGAGTGTATCCTATGCTTAACAAGCCTGTAATGATTACTGGTGCATCTTATGGTACCCTTGGGTCTTCACGTGCCCAATTGCAATTGCGCCAAATTCTTAACGCTCCAGAACTCAAGGCTACTGTTTTACCAGATGAATTTCTTCTTTCTCATTCCCTACAGGCCTTCAATGCAGCTGGCGAGCTTAATGATATCGAGACAAGTCAAAAATTAGATGCCATCTTCGATGATTTCCGCCTCTTTGTCAGAATGAATGAAAAGTTGTCGAATGCCAAAGAACTTTTGAAAAAAGAAGCTGAGAACTTTAATTGGGAAAACCTGAACTAATAGGGAGATAATAATATGAAATTTGTAGCTATCGTCGGATCCAATGCCGAACAATCTTATAACCGTATGCTCTTGCAATTTATGCAGCGTCAATTCAAAATCAAATGTGAAATAGAACTTCTTGAAATTAAGGATGTTCCTATGTTCAATCAGGATGATGACCAGTCGGATTGTTTTGCTGTTCGTTATCTAAATAATAAAATAACGCGTGCTGATGGTGTTATCATCGCCACACCAGAACACAATCATACCATTACCCCCGCCCTAAAAAGCACCTTGGAATGGTTGTCCTTCAAGCTTCATCCACTAGAAAACAAACCAGTTATGATTGTTGGGGCTTCCTACTACGACCAAGGAACATCACGTGCTCAAGTCCATTTGCGAAAAATTTTGGAGGCGCCGGGTGTCAATGCCTACACTTTGCCAGGGAATGAGTTCCTTCTTGGCAAAGCAAAGGAAGCCTTTGATGTCAATGGGAACATCACCAATGAAGGCACTGTTTCATTCTTGGAAACTTGCTTGGATAACTTTATCAAATATGTGGGGGTTGTATCGACATTGCGTAAACCAAAACCAATTGAACCAGAAGATTTAGACTGTGGAAAACCAATTGCTACAACCATTCAAGGTGTTGACCCAGATGATCCAGATTGGTTGGAAAAAGCTTCTAAAATTGTCAATGCTGTCGAAGGCGATACCTATGTCAAATTGGATCAAGGTCTCTTGACTGTTGACCAAATCAATATGTTCCTCAATGCCATGCCATTTGAGTTGACCTATGCTGATGACAACAACCAATTCCTTTACTATAACAACAAACATCAAGAAGCAGATACCATGCTTGGTAAACGGGTGCCAGAGCAGGTTGGTAACCGCATATCAACCGTTCACGGTACCCTTCCGCCTGCCCGTATGAAGAATGTGGAGTGGGTAATCGGTACCCTTCGCAACGGAAACCAAGAGTATGTTCGTACCATTGTTCCAGGGACGCCTGCTGAAATAATTAATACCCACAACTATCAAGCTATGTACTACCCAGACGGTTCATATGCTGGTATCAATGAAATCATCTTTAACTTCAAACCTTGGCTGGATTGGTATCTTGAAACAACTGGACAGCGTTTAGTGGGTGGTAACATACCACTTATGCCAGGAGGGCATGGGAATGCTGATGCTACCACAGGTGCTTCAGATGCTGGTCATGGCGGTGCTGGTGCAGTAGATGCTACCTCAGGAGCCTCTTCGCACTAATTCATAAAGAATCAAAAGATAATGTGTCAAACTAATGGGGTGAATATCCTGAACAGTTTAGAAGTCACACTAATTATTTTTTAACTATCAAATGTTTTGTGATTAGCTAAGGCGGGAAGATGTCTTTTCCGCCTTTCTTAACATGGTTTGTTGTCTGTAACATCATAAGGAGAAAATTATGAGTCCTTTTCAAGAGAAAATTGGTATTGCTGTTTCAAAAAAGGAGGCGTTATTTGACGAGAGTCTAGGGCGTTATGCCCTACGTTCTACATTTGCGGGGGCTTATCTGACAATGTCAACAGCAGTAGGTATTATTGGTGCAGATGTCATTTCTGGTCAATTTCCTGCCTTGGCACGTTTTGTTTTTACCTTTATCTTTGCAATTGGTTTGGTATATGTACTAGTTTTTGGTGGAGAACTGGCAACTTCTAATATGATGTATCTAACAACTGGAGTATATTATAAGCATATTTCTTGGAAAAAAGCAGTGTTGATTTTGCTCTATTGTACATTATTTAATTTTGTTGGTGCCCTTATTCTAGCGTGGCTTTTTAACCAGTCTTTTTCATTTTTAACTTTATCAGATAAGAGTTTCTTGGTAAATGCTGTTAATATCAAATTGGGAAAATCGGATTGGAGTAATTTTTTTGAAGGTATTACAGCAAATATGTTTGTAAATATGGCAATCTTGGGATTTTTATTATTGAAAGAAGAATCATCTAAGTTTTTTATTGCCGTTTCAGCCATCTTTATGTTTGTATTTCTAATCAATGAGCATCTAGTGGCAAATTTTGCCTCATTTATGCTACTTGCTTTCAACGATTTATCTCAAAATGTTGTAGCGTTTAATATCACTAACGTATTGCATCAGTGGCTTGTAGTTTTCTTTGGCAATTGGGTAGGAGCAGGGCTACTTATCGGAATTGCTTATGCCTGGCTTAACCAAACAAACACAAAGTATAAGGAAAACTAAGTTTAAAGGATACTTCTTTAAGAAGAGTATAGCTTAGATTAATGGAAGAGGGAAGGCTATTCAAACTTGACATTCAATTCAAAAAATAAATTTTGAATTTGTAATTTTAGGATGATATGCACTTTATCTTATAGTTATGGCGATATTGTTATCAATTAGCTGATAAGCTAGCCAAAGTCCCTGAGGTAACCTGGGGATTTTTCTTTGCCTTTTTGATTGACTTTTATTTCTGGACCTAGTAAGCTGAGGCAAGGGAGGTGGTTGAATGAAGCGCTGGATAGGTTTCTTTGCCCTAATGATCCTTGTTATCTCTGGGATGTCTTACTGGTTCTCTCTACAAAGTCGGTCTCAGTCTTACGGGGTCTTTATTGGTATGGAGAGGGAGGACTTGCTCCACTTAAAAAAATCTTATGATTGTTTGGTGATAGATGCCAGCAATTTAAATGATGATGATATTGAAAAGCTTGGCAATCAGTCCGAAGACTTATTTGCTTACCTCAATGTTGGTGCACTTGAGAAATCCAATGCCTACTACCAGGACTTTAAAGAGTTGGCCTTTAAAGCTTATGACAATTGGGAAGATGAGTCTTGGATAGACGTGACAGATGATTCTTGGCAAGATTTCTTAATAAAGGATTTAGCTCTAAGTTTGAAAAATAAGGGTCTTGATGGGCTTTTCTTGGATAATTTTGATGTCTATGATCAGGATTTTCGTCCTGAGGTCTATCAAAGTTTGCTAGCACTGCTAGAAGGCTTTAGTGACTTGGGCCTACCTGTCATCATCAATGGAGGTTCGACCTTTGTAGCTGAGCTTGTTACTAAAAATCCTGAGAAAGCTCAAATCTTGCTTGCTGGGGTTAATCAAGAGTCGGTCTTTCTTGCCTATGATTTTAATGCCAATCGGGCAAGTGAACAAAAATTAGAAGATAAGACCTTTTATCTGGACTACCTTAAGGCAGTCTCTCAAGCGGAGATTCCAGTCTATCTGATTGAATATGGAGCTAATTCAAAGGAAGAAATTCAGATAAAGAAGGCTTGTCGAGATTTGGGTTACGACCTTTTTATTGCTACAAATATTATGCTAGATAGAGAATAAGCTATCAAGCTATTCTTTTGTAAAATGCGACCGTTTTCATTATAATAAGAATAACTCTGATTAAGGAAAGGAAGCCATTCCAAAGAGGATATGGCTAGCTAGAAATTCATGAAATACATTGTCAACACCTCTAATAACCCTGCCTATAACATTGCGCTTGAAGCTTATGCTTTTAAAGAATTGCAGAGCGAAGACGAGTTGTTTATCCTTTGGATTAATGAGCCTGCTATCATTATTGGTAAGCACCAAAATGCGGTGCAGGAAATCAACAAGGAATACACAGATGCAAATGGTATCCATGTGGTTCGTCGTTTGTCAGGTGGCGGGGCTGTTTATCATGACCTCAACAACCTCAACTACACCATCATCTCAAATAAATCTGAGGAAGGTGCCTTTGACTTTAAAACCTTTTCTCAACCTGTTATCGAGACTCTAGCTGACCTGGGTGTCAAGGCAGAATTTACCGGCCGTAACGACCTTGAAATTGATGGCAAGAAATTCTGTGGGAATGCTCAAGCCTACTATAAAGGTCGCATGATGCACCATGGTTGCCTGCTCTTTGATGTAGACATGACAGTTCTTGGTAATGCCTTGAAAGTTTCCAAGGATAAAATTGAATCCAAGGGTGTTAAATCAGTCCGTGCGCGTGTGACAAATATCCTTAGCGAATTGCCAGAAAAAATCACTGTTAATGATTTTGCTGATAAAATCTTGGACAAAATGAAGGAACACTACCCAGATATGACGGAGTACGTCTTGTCAGAGAATGAATTGGCTAAGATTCAACAATCATATGAAGAGCAATTCTCAACTTGGGATTGGACCTACGGAAAATCACCGGAGTATACGGTTGAACGCTCGGTCCGCTACCCAGCAGGTAAGATTACAAGCTATATTCAGGCTGAAAACTCCATTATCACTGGTCTTAAAATTTACGGGGATTTCTTTGGAATCGGAGACGTTTCTGATATTGAAGAACTTCTTATCGGCACCCGTTATGAATATGCTGATGTTTTGGAAAAATTGCAGAGCATTGACACCACACATTACTTCTCACGTATGACGGTAGAAGAGGTTGCAAAGGCAATTGTGGCTTAATAAGGAGCAAGTTATGATAAAAACCATTGGTCAAGGGCTCCTCTTGGGCGCGCTGTTTCTTCTTGTAGGCTGTCAAAAACCAAAGGAGGCAGAGCAAGCTCCAACTAGAGGGCTAGAAAGGACCAGTAGTCTGAGTGACAGTTCCACTACAGTGAGTGAAACGACAGCTACAGAAAGCGAAACCTCAACTATAGTAAGTGAGAACTCAAGTAGAGAGAGTGAAGCAGAGCTAGCTAGTAACCATAAGGCTGAACAAGTCTGGTCAGATCCAGATGCAAGATGGGAAGAGGCCTATAGTTGGAGCTTGGCTCAGATTGCTGCGGATACTTCTGAGGGTCACGCGAGCTACTATACCTTCTATGATATCGATAATAATGGTTCTAAGGAGTTACTGACTGGGCATCTATCAGAAACTGGTATCTATTACTTGGCAGCCATTTATTATCTTAAGAATGGACAGCCAACCTATTTAGCCCAATCATTTGTAGCATCTTCTGGAGGGCGCAGAGAAGGAACAGCTATTTACACAGATGGGACAGTAGCCTATTACTTTTGGCACTCAGCCTCTGGTGATGGCTATGCCCGCCTCTACCAGCTCCTGGCAGATAATTCCGGACACCAGGTTCTAGACGCTCAGGATTTTGAGGCTATACAGTTTCCAGACTATGGAAAAGGTAGGACAGAATTGGATATCGACACTCTAGATTGGCGATCTTTTTAGGATAAAAATACAAATCGAAGAATTTTTCTTCGATTTTTTGATTAAAACAGTTGACAAAAGAATAAACATGCAGTATTATATGTATATAAATTAAGAAAAGAGAATAAAAATGTCAAAAGAAAAAGTTATCCTAGCTTACTCAGGAGGCCTTGATACCTCAGTTGCCATTACGTGGCTTAAAAAAGATTACGACGTTATCGCTGTTTGTATGGATGTCGGCGAAGGGAAAGACCTTGATTTTATTCATGACAAAGCACTCACAGTCGGAGCAATCGAATCTTACGTACTTGATGTCAAGGATGAGTTTGCTGAAGAATATGTTTTACCAGCACTTCAAGCTCACGCCTACTACGAACAAAAATATCCACTCGTCTCGGCTCTTAGCCGTCCAATCATTTCTAAAAAGCTAGTTGAAATTGCTCATAAAACAGGGGCAACAACTATTGCTCACGGTTGTACTGGTAAAGGGAACGACCAAGTTCGTTTTGAAGTTGCTATCGCTGCTCTTGACCCAAGCCTCAAAGTTGTAGCCCCAGTTCGTGAATGGAAATGGTCACGTGAAGAGGAAATTGAATATGCTAAAGCAAATGGTGTTCCAGTTCCAGCCGACCTTGATAACCCTTACTCAGTTGACCAAAACCTTTGGGGACGTGCAAATGAGTGTGGTGTTCTCGAAAACCCTTGGAACCAAGCACCAGAAGAAGCTTACGGCATCACTACATCACCAGAAAAAGCTCCAGACACACCAGAATACGTTGATATTGAATTTAAAGCAGGGAAGCCAGTTGCTATCAATGGTGAGGAAATGAAACTGGCAGACCTTATTCAAAAACTCAACATTATTGCAGGAGCTCATGGCGTTGGCCGTATTGACCATGTTGAGAACCGTTTAGTTGGGATTAAATCACGTGAAATCTATGAATGCCCAGGAGCTATCACCCTCCTGACAGCCCACAAAGAAATCGAAGACTTGACTTTGGTACGTGAAGTGTCACACTTCAAACCAATTCTTGAAAATGAGTTGGCAAACCTTATCTACAATGCTCTTTGGTTTAGCCCAGCGACAGAAGCTATCATCGCCTACATCAAAGAAACTCAAAAAGTGGTAAACGGAACCGCTAAAGTAAAACTCTATAAGGGTCACGCGCAAGTTGTTGCTCGTAAGTCGCCAAATTCACTTTACGATGAAAACTTGGCAACTTATACCTCGGCTGACAGCTTTGACCAAGATGCAGCAGTAGGTTTCATCAAACTCTGGGGCCTACCGACACAGGTTAACTCACAAGTAAATAACAAATAAATAATAGGCCTGACTTTGTCCTAATTCGTCCATAGTTCACCTTGCCCTGCCATCAGTAGTGCCTTTGGTTCGCTACCTAGACTTAGGACCAATCAGCCAGTATTATCAATACAAGAGGAGCTGCTTTAGCAGCGACACAGCCCTACTTTTTGCTGTGGTAAAAAGACGATTAGTCAGGATGCTGATTGTCTGGGAAAATTCGAGACTTTGGCTTAAGCTTCAGCCGTGGAATTTTCTAGGAAGCCGCTGGTCTACCTACCACCTAAGAAAAGTATGAAAAGAAAGCATCAGATAAAAGGGGTCAGGGAGCCCCATCAGAGACTTCTTTTCTTAATCACTCGTAAAGGTGTCCAGAGAGGCAACTCGAGCTTAAATAATGTCTTCCTGAGAGAAGCATTTAAGAAAGTCGCCCAGAGAGGCAAATCGTAAGTCTAAGGTCAGCCCTTGGACTTATTTGTTGGATAAAGCAGAAGGGAGAAGAGGTTAGAGATGACGCAAAAAGAAAATCACAAATTATGGGGTGGGCGCTTTGAAGCCAGCCTTGAGAAGTGGGTTGAGGAGTTTGGTGCTTCCATCTCCTTTGACCAGAAAATGGCAGAGCAGGATTTGCAGGGGTCTATTGCCCATGTGACTATGCTGGGTCAGACTGGTATTATTAGCAAAGAGGAAGCTGCGCAAATTAAGGCAGGGTTGGAAGAACTGTTGGAAGATTACCATGCCGGGGAGATCGTTTTTGACGTGTCTAACGAAGATATTCACATGAATATGGAATCTCTTTTGACCACAAAAATCGGTCCAGTGGCTGGAAAACTGCACACAGCTCGTTCACGTAATGACCAAGTGGCGACAGATATGCACCTGTACCTGAAAGCAAAATTGTCTGAAGTCCTCGAAAAGTTAGCCAACCTGCGCAAAGTTCTAGTGAACTTGGCAGAGGCGCATGTGGAGACCATCATGCCAGGCTATACTCATTTGCAACACGCCCAGCCTATATCTTTTGGCCATCACCTCATGGCATACTATAATATGTTTACTCGCGACAGTGAGCGTTTTGAATTTAACATTAAGCATGCTGATTTGTCACCGCTTGGTGCAGCAGCCTTGGCTGGAACGACCTTCCCTATAGACCGTGAGATGACAGCGGAGCTTATGGGATTTGCCAAGCCCTACAGTAATTCTCTTGATGCTGTAAGTGACCGTGATTTTATTTTAGAATTTCTAAGCAACAGCTCCATTCTCATGATGCACATGAGCCGTATCTGTGAAGAAATCATCAACTGGTGCTCTAATGAGTTCAAATTTGTGACGCTTTCAGATACTTTCTCGACAGGCTCTTCCATCATGCCTCAGAAGAAAAATCCTGACATGGCAGAGCTTATACGTGGAAAGTCTGGTCGTGTTTATGGCAATCTAATCGGTCTTTTGACAGTGATGAAGTCGCTTCCTTTAGCTTATAACAAAGACCTGCAAGAGGATAAAGAGGGGATGTTTGATACTGCTGAGACCATCACTGTTGCCATTGATATTCTAGCAGGTATGCTAGAAACGATGACGGTTCATGAGGCTCACATGGCAGAATCGACAGAAAAAGATTTTTCAAATGCAACAGAGCTAGCAGATTATCTAGCAGTTAAAGGTATGCCTTTTCGTGAAGCACATGAAATTGTCGGGAAATTAGTTCTGGAATGCACAAAGGCTGGTTACTATCTTCAAGATGTGCCTTTTGAACGCTATCAGGAAATTTCAGACTTGATTGAAGAAGATATCTATGTGACCCTTCAATCTAAGACGGCAGTGGAACGTCGTCATTCTCTTGGTGGTACAGGTTTTAATCAGGTCAAATGGCAGATTGAGCAAGCAAGAGCTGAATTATAGGCCTATCGTTCGCTGTTTGCGAACGATTCTCTTTTTTGATAGAATATTCAGACGGATTGTGCTAAAATAGAGAAAAATATGATGGAGGCTCCTATGAAAGCTATTGTAACGGTTGTTGGTAAGGATGGGAAAGGAATTGTAGCTGGTGTGGCAGGTCGTTTGGCAGAACTCAATCTGAACATTGATGATATTTCACAGACAGTTCTAGATGAGTACTTTACCATGATGGCGGTAGTTTCTTCAGAGGAAAAGCAGGATTTTACAGCTCTTCGTAGTGATTTAGAAGAATTTGGTAAGACCCTGAACGTTAAAATCAACATTCAAAGCGCAGCTATTTTTGATGCTATGCATAATTTGTAAGAGGTGGTTTCATGGATATTAGACAGGTAACAGAAACCATTGCTATGATTGAAGAGCAGCACTTCGATATCCGAACCATTACCATGGGGATTTCACTCTTGGATTGTATTGATTCGGATATTGAAAAAGCTGCGCAGAAAGTTTATGACAAAATTACCTCTAAGGCTGGGGATTTGGTTAAGGTCGGTGATGAGATTGCAGCGGAATTGGGTATTCCAATCGTCAATAAACGTGTCAGTGTGACGCCGATTGCTTTGATTGGGGCTGCCACAAATGCAACGGACTACCTACCGCTTGCTCATGCTTTGGACAGGGCAGCTCATAAAATCGGTGTGGATTTCATCGGTGGCTACTCTGCTTTAGTGCAAAAAGGTTACCAAAAAGGTGATGAGATCCTTATCAATTCCATTCCACAAGCTTTGGCGCAAACACAGAAGGTCTGTGCCTCGGTAAATATCGGTTCTACCAAATCTGGCATCAATATGACAGCGGTGAGCGATATGGGGCGAATCATCAAAGAGACGGCACAGGCCTCGGACCTGGGGGCTGCTAAGCTGGTGGTTTTTGCCAATGCGGTTGAGGATAATCCCTTTATGGCAGGCGCTTTCCACGGTGTCGGTGAGGCCGATGTGGTTATCAATGTCGGTGTCTCTGGTCCTGGTGTGGTTAAGCGAGCTCTAGAAAAAGTTCGGGGTGAGTCCTTTGACGTGGTGGCGGAAACCGTTAAGAAAACGGCCTTCAAGATTACCCGTATCGGTCAGCTGGTCGGAACTTTGGCTAGTGAGCGTTTAGGTGTCAAGTTCGGTATTGTTGACCTATCCCTTGCTCCAACACCAGCTGTCGGCGATTCTGTGGCACGTGTTTTGGAAGAAATGGGTCTGGAAACAGTTGGAACTCATGGGACAACGGCTGCGCTTGCTCTTCTTAATGACGCTGTCAAAAAAGGCGGTGTTATGGCCTGCAACCAAGTCGGAGGCTTGTCGGGAGCTTTCATCCCCGTCTCTGAGGACGAGGGCATGATTGCGGCTGTGCAGAACGGCTCTCTTAATCTGGAAAAGCTGGAAGCTATGACTGCCATCTGCTCGGTTGGTTTGGATATGATTGCCATTCCAGAAGATACCCCTTATGAGACTATTGCTGCCATGATAGCAGACGAGGCAGCCATTGGTGTCATCAATCAGAAGACGACAGCGGTTCGTATTATTCCAAAAGGAAAAGAAGGGGACATGATTGAATTTGGTGGTCTCCTTGGGGTTGCTCCGGTCATGCGAGTCAACAAAAATTCATCAGCAGACTTCATCAATCGAGGTGGGCAGATTCCAGCGCCGATTCATTCCTTTAAAAACTAAAGAAAGAGCCCATTGAATCATTGGGCTCTTTCTTTTAATAGTGTGAACGAACATAATTGAATTTGTCAACTTAATCCTCAACTTTTACAATCATGCGTGTAATAATGGTGACAATAGCATATAGTACCCCAGCAATTGGCCAAACAATCCAAGATTTTGTCCAATCCTGACTCATTAAAGACCAGATTAGGTAAATAGCTGTCGCTGCCAGCCAGAAAATACCAGAGATATTTTCCAAAATGGGTGAAACCTTCTTTTTGCTCTTGGTATAGTCACCTTCTTGAAGTAGTTTATCATAACTGTCCATCCGTATTTGATTGGAGATGAAAATATAGACTGCTATAGCAAGAAGCAGGAGCATTAACCCAAGTAGGTTAACCAAAACATAGTCTTCCTCGGTAAAGAAGGACACAGCTACTAGGGGAACAAAGCTCGCGATAGAAAGGAGTACTCCAAGCAGAATATTTCTGTGATAAGTTGCCTCGTATTGCTCCTTATTCTTTTTAGCTAGACCCTCAACACCATATTCAGTTTCGATAGAATCTTTTTCGAGATAGTCAAATTTTTTCATTTTGAAACTACTCTTGATCAACAAAGAAACGCCAATACCAATTAGGATGAATAGGGAGATAAGACCAATGCTACCAGCTACGTTTTCTGTTACTCCATACCTGTGGCTTTCCGCAAAACCGGCTAAAACAATGAGTGGAATACAGGCAATGATACATAAGGCAACTCCAAAGGCTGTCTGGTGTGCCGCAACATCGCTATAAGCTAATAGTTCCTGCGCTTCTTCTAGAGAGACTTTACGAAGGGGCTTTTCGTTAAATGTCTTGACACTATCAGCTGCCACAACTTTCTCTTTGTAGTCGTCTTTTAATAAGTAATCTGTTGAAACTCCAAAAATATCTGCCATCAGGATGATGCGTTTCAAATCTGGAACAGATTGTGCACTTTCCCATTTAGAGATTGATTGACGCGACACATCTAATTGCTCTGCCAGTTGTTCTTGGCTCCAGCCATTGCGTTTTCTTCCTTCAATAATTTTATCTGCTAAAATCATTTTTCTGACCTCCAGTTATTTTTTTGTCACCTTAAGCTTATCTTTTTCTGCAGTTGCAATCTATACCGTTTACTTTTCAATTTGTCAACTGTCGGTTGCAATTCCTATCAGGATGGTCTTTTGAAAACGTTAATTGAGGCAAGGTTAGCGTTAATCTGAACCGTGTTCTTCAGCTAGATTGTAGCATTTTCCTAACGTAAAAACCACCGCTTTAATGGTGGTTTTCGTGTGCTATTTTTCCAAAAAGCCTGTCCAAGCAGCTGTGCCACCATTGACATTTGTGACATGGTAACCCTGTGCGTCTAGGAAAGCGCAGGCTTGGGCCGAACGTCCGCCCATTTGGCAGATGATGTGATAGGATTTGTCTGTTGCCAATTCTGTGTAGCGTCCAGCAATTTCGCTTAAGGGCAGGTTGACTGCACCTGGAACATGACCTGCTGCAAACTCGTCAGCTTCGCGAACATCCACCAAATGAACCCTGGCTTGAGCAAGCAAATCTTGCAATTCAGCGATTGAAATGTTTTTAGTCATGAATAATCTCCTCTGGTCTAACCGTATTGTAAAGTGAGTAGGCTCCATCTAAGTTAGCAACTTTAAAGCCTTTTTGTTTGAGAATTCGCTCTGCTAAGTAAGAACGTAAGCCACTGTGACAGCTGACGATGTACTCTTTGTCAGCATCCAGCTCAGCTAGGCGCGAGCGTAAATCATCAAGTGGAATGTTGACAGCATCAGAGAAACGCCCATTAGCGACTTCAGAAGCTGTGCGGACATCAAGCAAGATTTTGCCTTTAGCCAACTCTTCTTTGAGCTCATACCATTGAACACTATCACTGAGTCCTTCAGCCAGGTTAATCGCCGCATAACCAATCATATTGACAGGATCTTTAGCTGAACCAAATGGCGGTGTATAAGTAAACTCCAATTCTGGCAAATCAAAGATAGTAAGACCAGCCTTGATAGCTGTAGCAAGGATATCGATACGTTTATCCACACCTTTTTGACCAACAGCCTGAGCACCGTAAATAGCACCCGTCTTAGGATTGAAGACTAACTTCATGGTAATGCCAGTAGCTCCTGGATAGTAGCTAGCATGGTCATTTCCTGTCGTATGAACAACAGCCACATCAGCAAAAGTTTGACGAGCCACACGTTCGCTTAGTCCGGCTGAAGCTGCTGCCACATTGAAGGCGCGAACGATTGCAGTCCCGATAGCACCCTTGTTGTCACGATCTTGACCAGCAATGACATCTGCCACCTGACGACCTTGACGGTTGGCTGGATTAGCAAGAGAAATGAGAGCATCTTGACCAGTAATCTGATTCTTAACCACAATGGCATCCCCCACCGCGTAGATGTCAGCTTGGCTAGTTTGGTAGTTCTCATCTACCAAGATACCACCACGAAGACCAAGTTCGACACCTGCTGACTTAGCCAAATCATTTTCCGGCTGAACGCCTACTGATAGAATGGTAATGTCTGATTCAAGGACTGTGTCATCTTCGAGAAGGATAGAGTGTCCCTCTTCCTTGAAGACTTGAGCAGATTGACCAGTGATGACGCGAATGCCATTAGCAAGCAATTCAGCCTGAACAAAGGCAGCCATTTCTTCATCTAATGGTGGCAAGACATGCGGAGTTTTCTCCACAATAGTAACTGACAACCCTTTTTTAGCAAGTGCTTCTGCCATTTCAAGACCGATGAAACCTGCCCCAATAACCGTAGCATTTCCACTGGTAACCGTTTCTAATTTATCCATGATTTTGTCCAAATCTGGAATGTTGCGAAGGGTGAAGATATTGTTTGCTTCATCCAAGCCTTCCATCGGTGGTACAAAGGGTTTAGCTCCTGGTGACAAGATGAGCTTGTCATAATTTTCACTGTAAGTCTTGTCTTGATGACGAACAGTAACCTCTTTTTTGACTGGATCGATAGAGAGAACTTTTGTCTCTGGACGAACATCCAGTTCAAAACGTGCCTTTAGGCGTTCTGGAGTCTGAACCAATAGACTAGAACGCTCTGCTATTTCCCCAGAAACGTGGAAAGGAAGACCACAGTTAGCAAAGGAAACAAAAGGCCCCTTGTCAAAAACAATAATTTCAGCCTCTTCCATGAGACGGCGAAGACGTGTAGCTGCTGACATACCCCCAGCAACACCACCAACGATAATAATTTTCATCTTATTTTCCTCCAATGATTTTTCTTGTGTAAGCTGACATGCCGCCAGAAACGTTGACGACTTGGTAGCCTTTTTGACTTAGAATGTTTGCGGCGCGCTTACTACGCATACCTGATTGACAGATGATATAGACTGGATTAGACTTAGGGGCTTGATAAGATTTCAGGCGATTCAGCGGGAGATTTCGGGCTTCCTTAATATGCCCCCTATGGTATTCTTGTTGACTACGAACATCAAGCAGTCTTATCTTTTTATCTTTTAAAAGATGCTCAAGCTCCTTTGTCGTTATGGATTCTATCTTCTGTGAAAATAGTTTTTTTAGAAAACGAAACATGATTTCCTCCCTCTCTAGATACCCCTATAGGTATATATAGATGATATCACATTCAAAAGAATACTGTCAAATGGAAAGATTGAAGGGGAATAATTATTTGACAAAGATACCCCCTGCTGGTATAATTAAAGAAAATGGAGGTTCCTATGAAAACAGAGAAAAAAGATATTTTAAACCGCCTTAAACGTGCCGAAGGACAACTTAGAGGTATTCAAAAAATGATTGAAGATGAACAAGAGTGTATCGATATCGTGACCCAACTGACTGCCGTTCGCTCTAGTATCAACCGTACACTAGGTCTTGTTATCGGAAATAAAATCAACCAAGTGATGGAAAATCCTGTGGATAACCCAGAAGAACAAGAAGCCAAGATTCAACAAGTTTTGGATATGATTGTGAAAAAATAAGAAAGTTACAGATATTTGTTTGTAGTGTTTCATTAAAAAATCAGTCAGACTTCTCGAAAAGATGTATAATAAGAGTATCATTAAAGGGAAAGGAAAGATTCTACTGTCCTTCTGTTTGGCGGTAATTGAATCAGGGATAGCGACTGCATCATAAGATAAATCTTCCTTGACGCCAGAGTCAACGTTCGATTTCCTATTTTTGTGGTTCTGCTCATCCCTTAGGTATCTTATTTTATGAAAACTGCGATTTTTGAAAAAGCTGGTTCTATGATTATTGAAGAGGTCGCTAAGCCGACTATTCAGGCTGGTGATGATGTGATTTTGCGCATTGTACGTGCCTGTGTCTGTGGTTATGACCTTTGGTCTTATTCGCACGGTGATGCGCGTGATAATCATACTAACAATTCTGGTCATGAAGCACTTGCCGTTGTTGAGGAGGTTGGTCCTGATATCACAACTTTGGTGCCGGGTGACTTTGTCATTGCTCCTTTTACCCATGGCTGTGGCGATTGTGCGGCTTGTCGTGCTGGCTTTGACGGTACCTGTGACAATCATCCTGTACCAACTAATTGGGGCGGAGGTTTTCAGGCGGAGTATCTGCGTTTTCACTATGGCAACTGGGCGCTGATTAAGATTCCTGGTCAGCCGTCGGATTACTCAGAAGGCATGATTAAGTCCCTCCTGACTCTAGCTGATGTTATGCCGACAGGCTACCATGCTGCGCGTGTAGCTCAGGTGGAAAAAGGCGACAAGGTGGTTGTTATCGGCGATGGTGCCGTTGGTCAGTGTGCGGTTATTGCGGCAAAGATGCGCGGAGCTTCTCAGATTGTTATGATGAGTCGACATGAAGACCGTCAGAAACTAGCACTTGAGCTAGGAGCTACCGCTGTCGTAGCTGAACGCGGTGAGGAAGGCATTGCTGAGGTTCGTGAGATTCTAGGCGGTGGCGCAGATGCAGCACTTGAATGTGTGGGGACCGAAACGGCTATTGAACAGGCGCTTGGTGTTCTCCATAATGGTGGTCGTGTTGGTTACGTGGGAGTGCCTCACTATAACAACCGTCCTATCGGTTCAACCTTTGCCCAGAACATTTCTTTTGGAGGAGGATCGGCTTCTGTGACAACTTATGTTAAAGGCGGACTTTTGAAAGCTGTCCTTGATGGCGAGATTAATCCGGGTAAGGTTTTCACCCACACTTACAAACTTGATGACGTCAACCAAGCTTACCAAGATATGGCAGATCGTAAAGCTATTAAATCAATGTTAATCGTAGCAGAATAGAGGCTCAATCGGACCTAGAAATAGGTTCGTTTTTTCTTTTGAAATCATTTTGTGGTAAACTAGATTAATAAGTATATAGAAAGGCTGGTTTTGATTTTCTTATTTTATAAGGGTAAGTTAAATCAGACTCCATATCTGAAAGATGACAACACGTTTATTTATTGCACGACACGGCAAGACCATGTTTAATACCATCGGGCGCGTGCAGGGCTGGTGTGATACGCCGCTGACCAAGGCTGGTGAGGAAGGGATTCGTGAATTGGGCTTGGGGCTCAAGGATGCGGGCCTTGATTTTAAACTAGCCGTATCTAGTGATCTAGGGCGAACCGTTCAGACCATGACCATTGCCCAGCGTGAGTTGGGAATTTTAGGAAAAATCCCTTACTACCAAGACAAGCGTATCCGTGAATGGTGTTTCGGTAGTTTTGAGGGTATGTATGATGCCGAGCTTTTCCAAGGCGTCTTGCCTCGTTTGAAAGGGACAGTCGATGCGACAGGCATGTCCTTTGCGGAAATCGCAGCAGGTATCCAAGAAGCAGACACCGCTGGCTGGGCGGAATCTTGGGAGGTCTTGAGCAACCGCATCTTAACAGGTTTTGAATCCATCGCTCAAGACTTGGAAAAACAAGGCGGAGGCAATGCCCTTGTGGTCAGCCACGGTATGACCATTGCAACATTGGCTCATTTGTTAGAGCCAGAGCGTGGGGCTAATGTTTTCCTCGACAACGGTTCAATTACCGTCCTCAAATACGAAAATGGCAAGCTCTTGATTGAAGCGGTTGGGGATCTTTCCTACCGAAAACGTGGAGCAGAATTGATTGCCCAAGGGAAATAAATGTGAAATGAAAACAGGTATGTCATACGTTTTTTCGGATGTGTGACATACCTGTTTTTTATATATGAAATCTAAGTTACATCATTTTAACTCTTTCCTGCTGAAGATAAAGTAACTCAGATAGAGATATAGTATAGTAGCCATAAAGCTAACACCCATGGATAGCCTTGAAATATTTTCCCCTTGTTGGAGGGAAAGGAATAGAAAATAATCTGTTGGTAATGTCATATGGAGTAGGTTACTAGTAATAAGGTTGGTGACATTGTCAAAAAGAAGGCTCATTAAACTAAAGGCAAGATAGGCTTGATTGACCTTATTGGACTTGACAAATATCAGGATGGATAACAGAGAGATACAGATAAATAAAGGTGTTTGAGCAATGAAACTTTGTATTATCACTGCAAAATCAACAGGATCACCCAGAAGTAAGCCAACACTGCTACTCAATAAATAGGCTAGAAGGATATAAGCGAGATCTAGCACAAGGGTTGCTAAGACTTTATAGAAAAATACTCCTTTTCTTGTTTGTTGCTTGATAATAATATGATTGATGGTACGGTAAGTAAAATCTTCTCCAAAGAATAGGTTTGTCGGGACGATAAAAAATAGTGTGATAAATTGAGAAAGCAATTGAATCAGAGAGCTAGTGAAGTCTTCGTTGCCGTGCAACAAAAAAGCGGATAAAAAGGACAGTAAAGCCAAGATTCCCAATGAAATTGTTAATCTCTGTTCTTTTTGAATCTTAAATAAATCAGCTTTAAAGTAATGTATCATGCTCTTCTCCTTCTTGAAGCAATGTCAGGTAATAATCTTCAAATGACATTTGTTGTTTAAAAATTTCTTTGACCTCAATCTCATGGTTTATCAAGAGATGAATGAGGCTCATAACAGTCGTATCTGATGACAGACTGATATAATCTTTATCTATTTTGTAAGCGATGCCCTTTTCTTCAAGGACGATCAAGGTCTTAGGATGGTTGTTCGTTTGTAGATAGAGTTGTTCCTCTAAAGTTTGTTCAAGTTCTTGTTTTGAGAATTCTTTGACAACAAGGCCTTTATGCATAATAATGTAGCGATCAACTACCATCTCAAGCTCTGATAGGATATGACTGGAGATAAGGATGGTCATCCCATATTGATTTCGAAGATTTAAAATAATACTTCTCATCTCTTTGATTCCAACAGGGTCAAGACCATTAATCGGTTCGTCTAGGATTAAAAAATCAGGGTCATCTAGGATAGCTAAGGCAATGGCTAAACGTTGATGCATTCCCAATGAAAAATCTTTGGATTTTTTCTTAGGATCCACATCCTCTAAACCGACAATTGCTAATGTCTCTAAGATTTTTTCATCAGCTTGCTTAAGGTTTAATTGTAGAGCCATGTAACGAAGATTATCGATCGCAGATAAATTGGGTTGTAGAGCAGGGGATTCAATTAAAGCTCCAATACGACAATCTTTTGAGATAGTAATGGTACCTGAAGTTTGGGCTATGAGGCCTGATAACATTCTGAGAAGCGTTGTTTTCCCAGCACCATTTTCACCGACTAAGCCACAGATTTCACCTTTATTAATCGTTAAAGAAACCTGATGAACGGCCTTTTGTTTCCCATATTGCTTTGATAATTCTTGGGTAGATAAGAGAGATGACATAACTACCTGCCTTTCTATAAAAAAATGATAAATCTATGATATACTAGATTCAAAAGTTAGCAAATTTCGTTACATAAATGTAACGCGTGGAGAATATAATGGGAACTTACGGAAAAATTTTTAAACTCATTCGTGAATCAAAAAATATGTCTCTAAAAGAAGTAGCTGGTGATTTCGTGACACCTGCTCAGTTATCACGCTTTGAAAACGGAAAGAGCAATCTTTCTGTAGATACATTTTTTAATTGCTTGAGACGGATGAATGTGGTAGAGGGCGAATTTTCTACCCTCTACCAGTCCTACTTTCAGATAGATAATTTGTTTTCATCAGAGGAATTTGTCCGTGCGGTCTATAGCCATAATACACAGTATATGGATAAAAGAATTTTACAACACCACGCGGAGTATGAAAAAGATGGTCGCCCGTTTGACAGAGTTATGGTCGCTGCCTTTCACATCTTTAAACAACAATGGTGTGATCCTGATTATGATGTTTCAGATGAAGAAAAGGCTATTCTCGCAGATTATCTAATGTCTATAGGTGATTGGGGGAAATTTGAACTCTGGATTTTCGGAAATTGTAGCAGAGGTCTTCCTAGCAAGATGTTGGAAGTTCTGGGAATGGAAGTTCTCAATCGAACAAAGTTTTATATGGACATCACAGAAAACAGAGATAATGTCTATAAGGTGCTCATCAATGTTTCGAGTAGTTTGTTAGATAGGGGAGAGGAGATTGCTGCGATTCGCTTTCTCAAAATTCTTGACTCTGTCAATATCATGGAAAAGAATATGCGGGATCGCTTGCTGCTTAAGCTCCTAAAAGCACGCTTGTCCTACATGAATGGGAATAATCGTGGTTTAGAAATAATGAAGGAATGCCTGTATGTTGCTAAATTTTTAGATTGTTATGATTTGATTCATCAGATAGATAAGGAAATCAACAAAATTACAGATATGTAACGATTTTTAAGTCAACCAATATTTCCTGTAAGATAATACTTGTAAGTTTTATTACTTCACTATACAACCATAATTTATCTTGGAGGAAATAACAATGAAAAAATTTTTGATATTAAGTAGTGTTATAATTTTAGGACTAGTAGCTTTATTTTTTAGCAATGCCATCAGCACACATAGTTCAGTAAGTGCTGGGACTAAAGATAAAGTAGTTCTTTTTGGGAAAGTAGACATTCCAGATGATAATGAAGATGATGTTGATTTAAACGACTCAACAGAAGGGGATTCGGAAGATAGTAATGAAGGAGGTTGGCTTGAAAACTTCATTAAAACGCATAAGACTCCATTTTCAAAAACCATTAAAAAATAATGTCTATGTTTATTTTCTATTGATAAAATAGGTGTGTCGTTACGGTTGTTTATCTTTTTTAGCTAAAATAGATTCTGCAGAAATATCTTTGAAGTAGATTATTCTTTACGAAATTGTCTAGCCACTGCTCCCAAAAAATCACCTGGTCATAATTTAATTAATGGATTATTGTGATTTTATCTGACCCGATATCCTAGAAGATGTTTATAGGACTTGAGACTGATTTTTAGCACTCTTGAAAAAAGAGTGCTAATTTTGTTGACATCAGGTCAAAAAGGGGTATAATAGAGTCATGAGTTAGCACTCGTATGATAAGAGTGCTAATCACCCAAAGAATCGGGTGTCTTGGTTACAAGTAGTAATCTTCAGTCAGAAGGAGGTGACATCTTACATGATAACCGATCGTCAGAATGACATTTTGAATTTGATTGTTCAGATGTTTACCCAGACGCATGAGCCCGTTGGCTCAAAGGCTTTGCAGGAACTCATTTCTTCTAGCTCTGCGACTATTAGAAATGACATGGCTAAGTTAGAAAAACTAGGTTTCCTTGAAAAAGCACACACTTCCAGTGGCCGTTTGCCCAGTCGAGCGGGGTTTCAATACTTTGTCACCCACTCACTCAATCTTGATAGCATTGACGAGCAGGATGTTTATCAGGTCATCAAGGCCTTTGATTTTGAGGCTTTCAAGCTAGAAGATATTCTTGGTGTGGCAAGTAGGCTGTTGGCGGAGATGACAGGTTACACGGCTATTGTTCAGGATGTGGAGCCGACGCGTCAGAAGCTGACAGGCTTTGACATTGTTCAGCTATCTAGCCACGATGCTTTGGCGGTTCTGACTCTTGATGAGTCCAAGCCTGTGACGGTGCAGTTCGCCATTCCCAAAAACTTTTTGACCAGCGATTTAGCGACGTTAAAAGCTTTGGTTGATGAGCGTTTTGTGGGAAAAGCGGTGCTGGACATTCACTATAAATTGAGAACAGAGATTCCACAGGTAGTTCAGAAGTATTTCAAGACCATTGATAATGTTCTGGATCTCTTTGATTACATTTTTAGTCAGCTTTTTAAGGAAACGATTTTTATCGATGGAAAAGTTGCTGCCTTGGCCTATGCAGACCTAGCTACCTATCAGTTCCTAGATAATGAGCAAAGAGTAGCTCTGGAACTTCGCTCTGCCATTTCCCAAGACCAGATGACTAAGATCCAAGTGGCTGAAAGCAGAGAGTCAGCATTGTCGGAGTTGACGGTTATCAGTCATCAGTTTCTCATTCCCTATAGGGGCTTGGCGCTGATGAGCTTGATTGGACCAGTCGAGATGGATTACCGTAGGGTTGTCAGTCTCATCAACATCATCAGTCGGGTTATGGTGGCTAAATTGGCAGATTATTACCGTTATTTGAATAGTAACCATTATGAAATGGATAAAGGAGGTTTCTAGTGTCAGAAGAAACAAAAAATGAAGAAGTTATCGAGGAAGTTGAGACGGCTGAGGAAGTCCTAGACCAAACTCCCGAGACTCCTGAAAAATCAGAATTGGACTTGGCAAATGAGCGTGCAGAAGAATTTGAAAACAAGTATCTCCGAGCGCACGCTGAAATGCAAAATGTCCAACGTCGCGCCAACGAAGAACGTCAAACCTTACAACGTTATCGTTCTCAGGATTTGGCCAAAAAAATCTTGCCAAGTTTGGATAACTTGGAGCGTGCTCTGCAGGTTGAAGGTCTGACAGATGATGTCAAAAAAGGTTTGGAAATGGTGCAAGAAAGTTTGGTGCAGGCTCTGAAAGAAGAGGGCATTGAAGAAGTTCCGACGGAAAGCTTTGACCACAACTTCCACATGGCAGTCCAAACCTTACCTGCTGATGATGAACACCCAGCAGACACGATTGCGCAAGTCTTCCAAAAAGGCTACAAACTGCATGAACGTTTGCTGAGACCAGCTATGGTTGTGGTCTATAACTAAGATTAGCAAAAATAGCTCTGCTATTTTCCAAAAGAATAAAAATCTGACCGAAATGTCGTTAAACTACTTGAAAAGCAAAATGTGAGTTAATAGCTTGCAAAATCAGCACTGTTCAAGAAGTGCATATTACATTAAGAAATTTAAATTTTTGAAAGGACTTGAACCCGAACGAAATGCTCGGAAAATAGATAAACCGCCTTGCATTCATCGAATGTTACCTTGGTTTTCTAATTTTCAGTCGCATTTTCGGTGTTCTTGGTATCATTATTATGTCTAAAATTATCGGTATTGACTTAGGTACAACAAACTCAGCAGTTGCAGTTCTTGAAGGAACTGAATCAAAAATCATCGCAAACCCAGAAGGAAACCGCACAACTCCATCTGTTGTTTCTTTCAAAAATGGTGAAATCATCGTTGGTGATGCGGCAAAACGCCAAGCAGTAACTAACCCAGATACTATCATCTCTATCAAATCAAAAATGGGAACTTCTGAAAAAGTTTCAGCAAACGGTAAAGAATACACACCACAAGAAATCTCAGCTATGATCCTTCAATACTTGAAAGGCTACGCTGAAGAGTACCTTGGTGAAAAAGTAACTAAAGCCGTTATCACTGTTCCTGCTTACTTCAACGATGCCCAACGTCAAGCAACCAAAGACGCTGGTAAAATCGCTGGTCTTGAAGTAGAACGTATCGTCAACGAACCAACTGCAGCAGCCCTTGCTTACGGTTTGGACAAGACTGACAAAGACGAGAAAATCTTGGTATTCGACCTTGGTGGAGGTACTTTCGACGTATCTATCCTTGAACTAGGTGACGGTGTCTTTGACGTACTTGCAACAGCAGGTGACAACAAGCTTGGTGGTGACGACTTTGACCAAAAAATTATCGACCACATGGTAGCTGAATTCAAGAAAGAAAACGGTATCGACTTGTCAGCTGACAAGATGGCCCTTCAACGTTTGAAAGATGCGGCTGAAAAAGCTAAGAAAGACCTTTCTGGTGTAACATCAACTCAAATCAGCTTGCCGTTCATCACTGCAGGTGCAGCAGGTCCGCTTCACTTGGAAATGACATTGACTCGTGCAAAATTTGACGAATTGACTTACGACCTTGTAGAACGTACAAAAATTCCTGTTCGTCAAGCTCTTTCAGATGCAGGTCTCAGCTTGTCAGAAATCGACGAAGTCATCCTTGTTGGTGGTTCAACTCGTATCCCTGCCGTTGTAGAAGCTGTTAAGGCTGAAACTGGTAAAGAGCCAAACAAATCTGTAAACCCTGACGAAGTAGTTGCTATGGGTGCGGCAATCCAAGGTGGTGTTATCACTGGTGATGTGAAAGACGTTGTCCTTCTTGACGTAACACCATTGTCACTTGGTATCGAAACAATGGGTGGCGTCTTTACAAAACTCATTGACCGCAACACAACGATCCCAACTTCTAAATCACAGGTCTTCTCAACTGCGGCGGACAACCAGCCAGCTGTTGACATCCACGTGCTTCAAGGTGAGCGTCCAATGGCAGCGGACAACAAGACTCTTGGCCGCTTCCAATTGACTGACATCCCTGCAGCACCTCGTGGTATTCCACAAATCGAAGTAACATTTGACATCGACAAGAACGGTATCGTTTCTGTAAAAGCCAAAGACCTTGGTACACAAAAAGAGCAAACAATCGTTATCAAGTCTAACGATGGTCTTTCAGAAGAAGAAATCGAGCGTATGATGAAAGATGCTGAAGCTAACGCTGAAGCGGACGCAAAACGTAAAGAAGAAGTTGACCTCAAAAACGAAGTTGACCAAGCTATCTTTGCCACAGAAAAAACTATCAAAGAAACTGAGGGCAAAGGTTTCGACGCAGAACGCGATCAAGCTCAAGCAGCCCTTGATGAGTTGAAAGCAGCCCAAGAAGCTAACAACTTGGACGATATGAAGGCTAAACTTGAAAACCTCAACGAAAAAGCCCAAGCCCTTGCAGTGAAACTCTACGAGCAAGCTGCAGCAGCACAACAAGCAGCCGCAGGCCAAGAAGGTGCTCAAACAGCCAACAACGCAGGCGATGATGTTGTAGACGGCGAGTTTACTGAAAAGTAGTACTCTTCGAAATTCTTCACTAGGCTTCGTTAACTCTCCTCGATGAACTCCAGTTCAATCTTCGTCCAGTTGCCTAGCCTAGTCTTGAATTTCTTTGAGTATCTAGAATTTGGAAAGTTATCTTTTTCCCGAAGTTCTTAGCCCGAACTCAATTCTCACCTTCCCGAGAATAGAAATCATTCGTCAATAAAATTTCCAATCACAGAGGTTGCAACCCAGCCTCTGTTTTTGGGTAAATAGCTGACGAGGAGGTTTTTTATGAAAAAAATTGCTTGTTTGCTTTATCCTAATTTTTCTCTTTATGAGATAGCTCCTTTGACTAGCATATTGGTGTTGAATTTTGGGAGAAAGATTGATTTTATTGCTTCCACTACGGAAACGATTTATTCGGAGGATGGTCTACCTTGTCATGCTAACAAAATCTTAGAAGAGGTAAATATAGAGGAATATGATTGTATTCTTTGTCCAGGGACGATTGACTTCACTCCGGCTTTGAGAGATGAGCACCTCATTCGATTTCTGGCTGGCTTAGATGGTAAGCCAATCAAAATTGCAGCGATTTCCTCTGCTCCGATCTTGCTTGCTAAGGCTGGATTATTGGAGAATACCTTATATACAGGTGGTATTTGGCAAAATTTCATGGACTATTTTGACTTTCTACCTGGAGAAAATTTTCGTCCCTTACCAGTCTGTGAAGATGGGAATATTATCACAGGAACTGGTTTTACAGTCAATGCCTTTTCACGTCAGGTTCTTACCAGTCTAAGATTGGTTGAAGATGCGACTATGTACTTCAAAGAAAATGATGATTACTCTGCGGAAGACTTTATTTTCGAATTGTCTGACGAGGAATTTGAAGAGTTCAAAGCAACATTTGAAAAAGGTCCTAACTAATTTTACAGAAAGGAAAGTGTTCGTAATCGAACACGGGCTACTTTCAACATTTCAATGAAAGGAATACAAGTTCGTTTATTCGAACACAGGCTGAAAACCTAGTGAAAAAGATAAACTTCCTCGTGTGTTTTACACACTGCGTCAGTTTCCTATTTTCATACGGTTTTCTTAACGCCTTTTGTATCATAAACTATGAACAATACAGAATATTACGATCGTCTGGGAGTTTCTAAGAATGCCTCTCAGGACGAAATCAAAAAAGCCTACCGTAAGATGTCGAAAAAATACCATCCAGACATCAATAAAGAGGCTGGAGCAGAACAAAAATATAAAGAAGTTCAGGAAGCCTACGAAACACTAGGTGATGAACAAAAACGTGCTGCCTATGACCAGTACGGCCCTGCTGGAGCCAATGGAGGATTTGGCGGTGGAGGATTTGACGGCTTCGGAGGAGCTGGTGGTTTTGGTGGATTTGAGGATATCTTCTCGTCATTCTTTGGTGGGGGAGGGGGGATGCGCAATCCCAATGCTCCTCGTCAGGGTGATGACCTCAACTACTCTATCCAATTAACTTTCGAAGAAGCGATTTTTGGGACAGAAAAAGAGGTCAAATACCAACGTGAAGCCTCATGTAATACCTGTGGTGGTAATGGCTGCAAACCTGGTACTAGCCCAGTAACCTGCAGTCGCTGTCATGGGCAAGGTGTTATCAATGTGGATACCCAAACGCCACTCGGTATGATGCGCCGTCAAATGACTTGTGACGTCTGTCATGGTCTCGGGAAAGAAATCAAAGATCCTTGTCAAACCTGTCGTGGTACTGGTCACGAAAAACGTGCCCATCAAGTTTCTGTAAAAATTCCAGCTGGGGTGGAAACAGGTCAACAGATTCGCTTGCAAGGTCAGGGAGATGCTGGCTTTAACGGTGGTCCATACGGTGACCTCTTTGTCATCATCAATGTGAAACCTAGTGATAAGTTTACCCGTGAAGGGACAACAATCTTCTATAACTTGGATTTGAATTTTGTTCAAGCTGCTCTGGGGGACACCGTGGAGGTACCAACAGTACACGGCAACGTCGAGCTGACCATTCCTGCGGGGACACAAACAGGTAAGATTTTCCGTCTCAAAGGTAAGGGAGCACCGCGCTTGCGTGGTGGCGCCCAAGGCGACCAGCACGTGACCGTCAATATCGTCACCCCAACCAAGCTCAATGACGCACAAAAAGAGGCACTCAGAGCCTTTGCGGCAGCTAGTGGCTTAAAGGATATCCATCCTAAGAAAAAAGGTTTTTTCGATAAAGTCAAAGACGCTTTTGAGGAAATCTAAAGAGCAAATCAGCAGGAAATTCTCTTGCTGATTTTTTGTCTTTCTGATAATCTAGTGAAAAGGATAGAGGAGGTAAGTCATGGATTTTAAAGACGCTAGTGAGCAGGCTCAGGCTGTTAAGACAGGTGAGGTATCCGCTAGGGAAGTGGTCTTGGAAAGTATCAAAAGGATTGAAGAGTTAAATCCTGAGCTAAAGGCGGTGGTCTCGATGCAGTTTGAGAAAGCTTTGGCAAAAGCTGACGCCCTGATTGACTTATCAGCTCCCTTTGCAGGTGTCCCTATCCTGCTTAAAGATTTAGGGCAACATCAAGCTGGGCAGTTATCAACATCGGGCTCCAAACTTTTTGCCAACTATTATGCCAATCAAGACGACAACTACACCAAAAAGATTGAGGAGTTGGGCTTTATCATCTTAGGACGGACCAATACACCGGAATTTGGCTTTAAAAATATCTCAGATAGCCAGTTGCATGGCTTGGTCAATCTTCCTAAGGACAAGACCCGAAACGCGGGTGGTTCTTCTGGAGGTGCGGCAGCTGCGGTGGCTTCAGGTATGGTTCAGCTAGCGGGAGCCTCTGATGGCGGTGGTTCCATTCGGATTCCCGCCAGTTTCAATGGGTTGATTGGTCTCAAACCTAGCCGTGGTCGTCTGCCAGTGGGGCCTGGTTCTTACCGTGGTTGGCAGGGGGCATCGAGCCACTTTGCGCTGACCAAGTCTGTTCGCGACACTCGGCAGTTTCTTTACGGCATGCAGACTTGCCAACTGGAGAGTCCTTTTCCTCTACCGACGCTATCACATGACGCTCTTTTTAGAAAAATAGCGGAGCCTTTGACCATAGCTTACCGTCTAGAGTCTCCAATTGGGACAGTCCTTTCAGATGAAGCGAAATGGGCGGTGCTGGAAATGGTGGACAAATTGACTAAGCTAGGTCATAAGCTGATTCCTCTTGAGCGAGACATCCTTGATGGTGTGGAAGTCATGAAATCTTACTACATCATGAACAGTGTCGAGACGGCTCAAATGTTTGACCAGATTGAAAAATCTTTTGGTCGCGACATGACTCTCTCTGATATGGAGCTGATGACTTGGGCTATTTATCAAAGTGGACAAAAGATTCCAGCTAAACATTATTCACAAGTCTTGCAGGATTGGGATAGGTATGGAGCGGTTATGGCTGACTTTCATAAGACTTATGACCTACTCCTAACACCGACAGTAGCCAGTGTGGCACCCAAGCATGGGCAATTCGCTCTGTCACCTGATTTGCAGGAAAATCTGAAAAATATGGATAGTTTTTCCGTAGCTGATCAACAGGATTTAATTTGGGAGATGTTTGCGGACAGCTTGGCCTGGACTCCTTTTACTCAGTTGCAAAACCTGACGGGGCAGCCAGCTATTTCTTTACCGACTTTTGTACGTGAGGATGGTCTGCCAATAGGGGTTCAATTGACGTCGGCTAAGGGGCGTGAGGACTTGCTTTTAGCCCTTTCTGAGCAAATTGAAGAAAGTGGTTTGCTGAAAATGTAAGCGTGTTTAATTTTCAGTTCAATTTTTTGCGTCAGCTTTTTCCTTGTGATATAGTGAAATAGTTGGTCGTCAAAGACCGGCTAAGAATAGGAGAATCATAATGTTTAAGAAGTTGTTGACCTCGGCAGCTCTGCTTTCTGCCATCGGATTGACTTCTTGTTCATCTCAGGGCAAAAGCACTAGCCAAACACAATTTGATAAAATCAAAGAAGTTGGGGTCTTGAAAGTCGCGACGCCGGGAACGCTTTTCCCAACCTCGTACTATAACGACGATAAGGAGCTTGTCGGTTACGAAATCGATATGATGAATGAAATTGGCAAACGTCTGAATCTTGAAATCGACTATCAAGAGATTGGTGTTGCAGAAGCGCTGACCTCTGTTGACTCTGGTAAGGTTGATGTATCTGTCAATAACTTAACGCCGACGGCTGAACGTAAAGAAAAGTACAATCTTTCTGAAGCCTACAAGTATTCAGTCAGTGGCATGATTGTCCGTGAAGACGGTTCGTCAAAGATCACTGCAGAAGACCTTTCTGACTGGAAAGGTAAGAAAGCAGGTGGTGGTGCTGGTACGACTTTTATGAAAATTGCTGAAAAATTGGGCGCAGAGCCAGTTATTTACGACAACGTAACCAATGATGTTTATCTTCGTGACGTCTCAACAGGTCGTACTGATTTTATTCCAAATGATTACTATACTCAGGTTATCGCTGTTAAGGTGATTACTGAAAAATTCCCAGATATCAAGGTTAAGATGGGAAATGTCAAATATAATCCGACAGAGTCTGCAATTGTGATGAGTAAAAAAGATGATAGCTTGAAAAACATACTAAGATTAGTAGTGAAGAAATCTCCGACGGGAGAGAGTAGTCACTACTTTTTCTTTATGTTAAAGTAGAGGTGTCTTGTTAAGTCGAGAACTCTTTTGACGCTAGACGTCGCATCAAAAACTGGCAAGACACCTGTTTTAGAAAGAATGTTATCAAAGTATGTGGGACGCCAGACGTCGAGTATTGAAAATGACATCACTAAAACAAGGAATCATTCAAGACAAAGAGGTAATATCATGCGTGCAGTTTTTGGGATTGATGTGAGTAAGGCAAGTTCAGAAGTGGCCATTCTAGTCAATGGTGAGAAAGTTCATGGCTATACCATG
>NZ_AUIP01000019.1 GCF_000423765.1 Streptococcus porci DSM 23759
AAAAGGTGAACAAATGATAATAGGCACATCAGAAAAATGCTGAAAAACCTTGAGTTTTCGGGTGTTTTTATACTCAAATGGTAAAATATGACCTTTTTTCTCCTTTATGTTAAAATAAGTCTATGAGCACTATCGTCATGAAAATGGGGCAGGGTCGCACCAAATCTTTGAGTCAAGAGTTGGCTCCCCACCAGATTTCCAACAATAATCCTTACGTGACCTTTGCGGCTAAGGTGTCTGGCACAACGGTTCTAATCTACAGTTCAGGCAAGATTGTCTTTCAGGGCAACCAAGCTCTCCAAGTGGCCCAGTCTTTTGGCTATGTGGCTGAAAATAGCAGAGCTGAAAGCCCAGCTGGACAAAATCTCGCTTTGATTGGGTCTGATGAGGTTGGAAACGGTTCTTACTTCGGTGGCATAGCCGTTGTCGCCAGTTTGGTTACACCCGATGACCACGCCTTTCTTAAATCTCTAGGTGTTGACGACTCCAAAAATCTAAACGACACTAAAATCCGCCAGATTGCACCAATCTTGGAAGAAAAAATTCCCCACAAGGCTCTGCTATTATCCCCCAAAAAGTACAATGACGTCGTGGGCGATGGCAAGCTGCACAACGCAGTCTCCGTCAAAGTAGCTCTTCATAATCAAGCCATCTACCTGCTCCTGCAAGAGGTGGCAAGGCCTGATAAGATTGTCATCGATGCTTTTACCAGCCAGAAAAATTACGAAAAATACTTAAAAAACGAAGTCAACCGCTTTTCCAACACTCTGACTTTTGAAGAAAAAGCCGAAGGAAAATACTTGGCGGTGGCTGTTAGTTCCATCATTGCAAGAAACCTTTTTTTAGAGAATTTGGAAAAGCTAGGTCACGATTTAGGCTACAACCTCCCAAGCGGAGCAGGAGCAAAATCCGACAAAATCGCCAGCCAGATTCTAGCCGCTTATGGTATGGAGGGGCTCAACTACGCTGCTAAGCTCCATTTTGCCAACACTCAAAAAGCCCAGAACCTATTGAAATAGAACCTATCGAAAGGAATTGAGGCAGCCTGACGCACACAAGGCCTCTCTTAATTTAGCTATGAAACATTTTATTAAAGAATGGGGACTCTTTATCCTCCTTATGTCTGCCTTTATTCTCTCCTACATTTTTGTCTGGGTCAATGTTGCCGTCGATGGTCACTCTATGGATCCGACACTGGCTGATGGCGAGCGCCTCTTTGTCCTCAAAGTAGCTAAAATCGACCGTTTTGATATCGTGGTAGCCGATGAAACCGATGAAAATGGAAAGACCAAAAAAATTGTCAAAAGAGTCATCGGTATGCCAGGCGACACAATCACCTATGAGAACGATACCCTCTATGTCAACGGCAAGCAGACAGACGAACCTTACTTGAAAGAGTACCAAGAGCTCTTTGCCAAAGATAAATTGCAGAGCACCTACACTTACAATAAACTCTTCCAGCAACTAGCCCAGCAATCTCCAGCCTTTACCGCTGATAGAAGTAGATCAGCCAACTTTACCGTGACCGTACCTGAAGGACAATATTACCTGCTGGGCGACGACCGTATCGTGTCCAAAGACAGTCGCGAAGTGGGAACTTTCGCCAAGGAAGCCATCGTCGGTGAAATTAAATTCCGCTTCTGGCCCTTTAATAAAATTGGAACGGTTGATTAATAAGACCCCTACCGTGTGTCTGTGATTCAGAACAAAGATAGACTATGATGTTGTGATAAGTCAGCCCAGTAGCTCACAAACTGAGACTTTCCGATACGATAAAAAAGCTTGGTTTTAGATGTTCGAAAGATTTGGAGCTCCCAGACCTTTAAGACTAGAGAGGTCTGAGCTTAAAATGAAAAGACCAGCAGAATCAAATACTAGGTATAAACGCCCATAAACTTCTCGAATCATCCACTAATTAAGACACCCATCATCCGCAAGCACCTAAGGAAGTCTTAGATAAGACTTTAGCTACAGCCTCAATCACAGCTCGTCTGTGATTTTTTACTAGAAAGACTATGAACGAAGTATATTTTTCAGGCGAAATCAATCGCATTATTTTTGAAAATGCCAGCAATTTTTTTAAGATTATTCTGCTAGATGTGGAGGATACCGACAGCGACTTTGATGATTTTGAAGTTATCGTGACAGGCACCATAGCCGATGTCATTGAAGGGGAATCTTACACTTTCTGGGGAGAATTGACTCAGCACCCTAAGTACGGTGAGCAACTCAAAGTCAGCCGTTATGAACGTGCCAAGCCAAGCTCAACTGGGTTAGTCAAATATTTCTCCAGCGACCATTTTAAAGGCATTGGTAAAAAGACAGCTGAGAAAATTGTTGAACTCTACGGCGACAATACCATTGACAAGATTTTGGAAAATCCTGATAAGTTAGCCACCATTACAGGACTGTCCAAAGTCAACCGTGAAACCTTTCTAACAAAACTTAAACTCAATTATGGTACCGAGCAAATTTTAGCCAAACTGGCAGAATATGGCCTGACCAATCGCCTAGCTTTTGAGGTTTTTGACAACTACAAAGATATGACTCTGGAGATCATTCAGGAAAATCCCTACCAGCTGGTAGAAGACATTCAGGGAGTTGGTTTTAAGATTGCCGACCTCTTAGCAGAAAAGCTGGGCATCAAAGCCGACTCTCCCCAGCGCTTCCGCGCAGCCCTTGTCCACAGCCTACTAGAAGCTTCCTTAGAAAAAGGGGATACCTACGTGGAAGCCAAGGAATTGCTGGAGCGAGCACTCTATATCCTCGAAGAAGCAAGACCTCTGGAGTTAGATCCCGCCCTAGTCGCCAAGGAACTACAAAATCTCATCGCAGAAGACAAGGTCCAAAATATTGACACCCGCATCTTTGACAACAGCCTCTTTTACGCTGAAAAAGGCATCAAAAAGCACCTAAGCCGCATCATGAGCACGCCACTTGAAGAAAAGCTTTCTGATGATAAAATCACTAAGGAAATTTCACGGATTGAAGCAAATTTCACATTAACTTACGATGAGACTCAGAAAAAAGCCATCCACGATGCCCTCACAAGCAAAGTTTTTATCCTGACAGGTGGCCCTGGAACTGGAAAAACCACTGTCATTAACGGTATTATCGAAGCCTACGGTCAGCTACATGGCATTGATACCAAAAAAAATGAGGTGCCCATCACATTGGCTGCTCCTACCGGACGAGCTGCTCGCCGCATGAATGAATTAACAGGACTACCTGCAGCAACCATCCATCGCCATCTTGGTCTCAACGGCGATAACAATAACGATTATCAGGCGATAGACGACTATCTGGATTGCGAACTCATTATTATCGACGAATTTTCTATGGTAGATACTTGGCTTGCCAATCAGCTCTTTGCCTCCATTGCCAGTCACACTCAAGTCATCATCGTGGGGGATAGCGACCAGCTACCCTCGGTTGGTCCAGGTCAAGTTTTGGCAGATTTATTGAAAATAGCAGAGCTACCACAGGTTGCCTTAACTAAGATTTTCAGGCAGTCTGAGGACTCAACAATCGTTACACTTGCCAGCCAAATGCGTCAAGGGTGCCTACCAGATGATTTTACCCAGAAAAAACCAGACCGCTCCTACTTTGAAGCTCAAGCACACTTTATCCCAGACATGGTGGAAAAAATTGTTCGCTCGGCCTTAAAATCTGGTATTGAAGCTCAGGATATTCAAATCTTAGCTCCCATGTATCGAGGACAGGCAGGCATTACCAACCTCAATACCCTCATGCAAAATCTCCTCAACCCCAAAGACGACAAATTAGAATTTCTCTTTAACGAACAAATCTTCCGCAATGGTGACAAGGTTCTTCACCTAGTTAACGATGCTGAACTCAACGTTTTTAATGGAGATATCGGTTATATTACTGAGCTAATGCCAGCCAAGTACACTGACAGCAAGCAAGACGAAATTACCATTCAGTTTGAGGGCAATGACGTTTCCTATCCCCGCAATGAGTGGCACAAAATCACTCTTGCCTATGCCATGTCCATTCACAAATCACAAGGCTCTGAATTTCAGGTGGTTATTTTACCCATCACGCGCCAAAGCGGTCGCATGCTACAACGCAATCTTATCTACACTGCCATTACGCGCTCAAAAAGCAAACTCGTTATGTTGGGCGAGCTTGCCGCCTTTGACTATGCTGTCAAAAATGAAGGTGCCAGTCGCAAAACCTATTTGGTGGAACGTTTTGGCGGTCAAATTAAATCCTCTCAGACAAGCACCGCTTCTGAGGAAAGCCAGACAATAAGCGCTTCTTCAAGGACTGAACAGAAAGCTACTGAACGCTCCGCTCTTTCTCCAAAAGAGCCCAAAAGTTATCGACTGACCGAAGAAAACCTCCTGACCATTGATCCCATGATTGGGCTGTCGGAGGAAGATATTATGATGTTTTTTGAGAAAAAGTAAAACAGGTCTGAAAGGCTCCGCACCCTAAAAGTTAGATTTCTTCTGTCTAACATTTTGGGGTCAGTACCAGCAGACCTGTTTTTCTATATCAGTTCATCACGACTAACCTGCTCATAAGACTGATTGCCATCATTAAGTTTATCCCAAATGACGACCCTACCTTGTGCCAGCGATTTTTGCACATCAATGATACGCTGATTTGACGAACCTCGAAATTGTAACATAAGATTGCGCTTGGTACGATCATAGCGACCATCAACTAGAATATCAATCATTGAGAGCAGTTCTAGTTTGTCCTCAGTCTCTAGCATCATTTCTTCCCAAGTATAGCCAGTCCAAGACCAAATGTCCTTGGTCGGCAGTTCTTCTCGGATACGTTTAACCAAAGGAAGTAAAATGCCCGTATTGAGAAAAGGCTCCCCCCCCAAGAGCGTCAGCCCCTGCACATAAGGTTCTGCCAAGTCTTTCATAATCTGCTCTTCCAACTCCTGAGTGTAGGGAATGCCCGCTTTGAAAGACCAGGTTGCCACATTATAGCACCCTTCACAATGAAACAGACATCCCGATACATAGAGAGAATTGCGGACACCCTCGCCATCCACAAAGTTAAAGGCCTTGTAGTCAATGATTCGTCCTTGGCTTAGCTCTTCAGATTTCCATTCTTGCGGTTTGGGATTGTTCATTTGTCACCTCAATCCAATAATATTCATAATCGTTTGCTGATTTTTCAAAGGTTGCTTGGGTCGATAAAATAGTCTGACGACTGGCTTGATTACTCTTATGACAAACAAGTAAAAGCTTTGAAAGCCCCAGTTTTCTTGCTTTTTGGACAAGCAGTTCTAGTTGCTTTTTAGCGTAACCCTTACCCCTTTGGCTTGGACGAGTGGCGTAGCCGACATGATCCACATGATTTAGGACAAAGTCGGTATCTTCAAGACGAAGTGCTGAAAGCCCCACTAATTCACCCTTTTCAAAGCTCAGAAATTGGATAAACCTCCCGTGACCATTCTGTAAAAGATCTTCTTTTTCCTGTTGCTCTAAAAGTACCAACCACTTCTCAAAGTTTTCTCCACAAGCCTCCCAGGTTCTGGCACCACCGTGCATGACCTCTCCAGCCGCTTCGAATTCTGCAATCATTTGTAAAAAATCTTCCTTGTCTTCTTGATTTGGACGCCTGATTTCCATACTACACTTCAATCCAATAGCGTTCAGTCCCATTTCTGACATCTTCCAGAATGCCACCGCAGGCAAGAATGGTTCGCCGGCTAGCTTCGTTGCTGATATCGCAGGTGACTAAGACTTTAGACATATTTTTCGTTGTGGCAAACAGTAAACCTTGTTTTAACTGTTCTTTGGCGTAACCTTTCTGGCGCTCGCTAGGACGAATGCAATAGCCGATATGACCTCCTTTTTCTAAGAGCTTAAGGTTAAGGGCTAAGCGCAGATGTAAAAATCCAATCGCTCTGCCATTTTCAAAAGAAGCCAACTGAATCGCTGGCACCCAACCATCTGGAATGTTGAGCCCCATTTCAGCATCCTCATTACCAGCTAACCAGTCCTCATAATTAAAATCGTCTTGATTCCAAAAGCCACCGTCGCTGCGTGAGCCAGTCATTTCAAATTCTTCCATCATATCAAGCACAGCTGCCTTATCTGCTAAAGTTGGTCGTCTTAGTTCCATCACCATTTCTCCTACAAGAAAAGAGCTAAATAGCTCTTTTTTATTTTATCTTTTTCGCCTGTGCCTTTTTTAACAGCTCTTGCACGCGCGCTTTTTTATCATTTTTAACATTCGAATGCTTCTCGTGGAAACGCTCCACTTGCTGCATCCCTTTATAATCTAGTTGGTATTTTCCCATTTCCGTTACAGAGTCTATTCCTGCATTCAGTGACAAGAATACAAATACACCCTATTCCTCTCTAATTATTCTATTGCTAACCATCTACCTCAGTAGCCTATGATTCAGCCTGATTTCCTTCAACCTTAATCGTTGACCCATTCATATGTTTAACTCGTGCAGAAATCTCTTTATGGCGTCCATTGACCATAGGACGAGCTTGAGGATTGCCCAGATAGCCACAAGTGCGTTTAACCACATCTACCATTTTAGGGTCGGTGTTGCCACAATTTGGACATTTGAAGCCACGTTCAGTTGGTTCAAAGTCGCCTTCAAAGTGGCAGGCGTAGCACTTGTCTATTGGTGTATTGGTTCCAAGGTAGCCGACACGGTCGTAAGCATAATCCCAGACAGCCTCCAGAGCCTTAGGATTTTGTTGGAGAACTGGGTATTCACAGTAGTGGATAAAGCCTCCGCTAGCACCAGCTTCTGGATAAACTTTCTCAAAATCCAATTTTTCAAATGGCGTCGGATTTTTACGGACATCATAATGGAAAGAATTGGTATAGTATTCCTTGTCCGTAATGTTTTCCACAATACCAAACTTCTCTGTGTCAAGACGACAGAAACGATCGGTTAAGCTTTCTGATGGCGTTGAGTAAACTGAGAAATGATAGCCATATTCATCTGACCAGTCCGCACAAAATTGCTTCATGTGACGGATAATATCAACTGTAAAGTCCTTAGCAGCAGGGTTCTTCTCCCAATCGCCCCCGTAAAAGACAGTTGCCACTTCATAAAGTCCAATATAGCCAAGTGAGACAGTAGCTCTGCGATTTCTGAAAAGTTCATCCACCTTATCAGTCTTGTCAAGACGTTGCCCAAAAGCACCATATTGGTAAAGGATTGGGGCATTGGCAGGAGTGGCCTCTTTGACCCGCTCCACACGATAAACCAAGGCATCTTTGGCAATGGCCATGCGTTCCAAGAAAAGATCCCAGAATTTCTCCATATCCCCATCCGATTCAAGGGCAATACGAGGTAGGTTGAGTGTCACCACCCCTAGATTCATACGACCGGAAGTTACATCATTTCCAGTAGCGTCCTTCCAACCTTGCAGGAATGAACGGCACCCCATAGGCGCCTTAAAGGAACCTGTCAACTCGATAATCTTATCATAGCTCAACATATCAGGATACATACGCTTGGTTGCACACTCTAGCGCCAGCTGCTTGATGTCGTAGTTTGGTGTCCCAGGTTCAAGGTTGAGTCCACGCTTAACTGTAAAGATAAGCTTTGGAAAAATGGCAGTGCGACCTTCACGTCCTAACCCCTTAATGCGAATGTTAAGGATAGCTTTTTGAATTTCACGTTCAAACCAAGACGTCCCCAAACCAAATCCAAGCGAGGTAAAAGGCGTCTGACCGTTTGAGGTAAAGAGAGTGTTAATCTCATACTCCAAAGATTGCATGGCATCGTAGATGTCTTTTTGTGTTTTCTTACGGGCATAGTCTTCTCGCTTGTCCTCAACCACCCATTCTTCCGCGTCAGCCAAATGCTTTTTATAGTTGAGCTCTGCGTATGGTGCCAAAAATTCATCAATACGATCAGCCGTACAACCTCCGTATTGACTAGAAGCCACATTGGCAATAATCTGTGAAATCTGCGCGGTTGCGGTTTGAATAGACTTAGGACTTTCAACCTCGGCATTCCCAATCTTAAAGCCATTTTTCAACATACCTTCAAAATCAATCAGACAGCAGTTGGTCATCGGTGTGTAAGGGCTGTAATCAAGATCATGGTAGTGGATATCCCCCTTTTGATGAGCATTAGCCACGTGCGGAGGTAACATTTTCAGACCAATGGACTTCCCAACAATACCCGCTGTCAAATCACGCTGAGTATTAAAAACATCACTATCTTTGTTGGCATTTTCATTAACCACCGTTTGATCTTTATTGATTAATTTATCAATAGAGAAATTGATATCCGTCGCCTTAGCACGATCAAAATCACGTTGGGTACGGTAATTGATATACTGCTGAGCCAGAGCGTATTCACCTGCCTGCAAAAGTTCATGCTCAACGATGTTTTGGATTTCATAAATCTTGATATTATCGTGGAAGCGATCATTGATTTCAGCCACAACACTAGCTGCGATTCCCTCCAACTTACTCTCTATCAGAGGCGTCAGTGGGCCAACCTCATTACTAGCTCGAACCAATGCCTGATAAATTTTATCTGTATCAAAAGGCACCTTTCTGCCATCTCGCTTAATGACTGTAATTGATTTAATAACCATCACTGACTTCCTTTTTCTCTTTGTTTTCGTATAGGGTCTATTATAACACTCCGATAAAAAAAATCAATATCTTGTGTTAGAAAAACTTCTAAAACACAAGATATTGATTACCAGCGCTTATTTTAACTGATAAAGGGCAAAATGCTCCAATCCTTCAAAAGTCATTTGATCATAGTTTTTGGCTAGACTGTCTTTGACTGACTGACTTAACGTGAGACTCTTATTGACAATGACAAATTTAGACTGACTGCCTAAAAAATCATCTTCAAACTCCTTAATCTTATCCTCGGATGTCTGGTAAAGACTAGCAACCGGATAGTGGGTTGCCGTCCGACGACCACTAAGCAAATAGACATCTGCCTTATCATCTATGACTACCACCTTTTCCGCATCAGCAGTGTTTTCCTTTAGATAAGACGCAAGCACTACACGCTCATCATCGCGAGCTGTTTCAGTCATCCTTTGGTAAAATGGCAGGGCTACTGCCACAAGAACCAATAGAACTGGTCCAGCTAGATGACTAAAGAGGAAGGTTCCCCAGAGACTACGCTCATCTTCCCTACGACGATGAGAATTTTTACGTGATTGACGTTGTTTCTCAAAGCCATCCAAGCTGATAATAGTCAAAATCAGACCAAAGGGCAAAGCTGGCAAGAGTTGGTAAAAAGCCCAGCTTTTTGACATAACCGCCAAAGTGACATAAGCTAAAAGGCTCAAAAAAATCAAAACGCGTGACAGATAATCCCTCTCAGCCTTTCTGATATGCTCGAAGAAGACCAGAGCCCCTAGAAGCAAACCTGAGAAGAAGGCCAAACCAACCTGCAAGAGAGCTGTTTGCCAAAGAATACCCGTTCCCCAAGCTAGGTGCGTGAAATTATAACCCAGAACCTGAGTCAGATAAGGAATCGTTACCTCTAGATTGAAGACAAAGTAACCAACCGTGTAAAAAACTAAGATCAGTCCTAAAATGATGGCCAGATTTTGATAGAAACCACGCGCAAAGCGCTTTTTAGAAAGGTTATAACCTGACAAAAGCACATAGGCAAGTAGCCAGAAAACCAGCGTTTTGGACTCCAAAACCAAGGCCAGTGCTGCATGCAAGCCATAAAGGATAAAGCCCTCATCCTTTGTCATGCCTGCAAAATAGCGGATTAAAAACCAGAGTCCCATCAGTACAAAAGGCGCTGCCCACTGCATGGGGTAAAGGCCGCCAAAGCCTAAAGCAAGATTTCCCAAGTAAAAGGCTAATCCGGCAGCCATACTAGAAGCCGTATCATCAGTATAGAAAAAGACAATCTTGTAAAGGTAAATCCCTGCTACGTAGAGAGCTAAAAATTGAACTCCTAAAAGGTAGAGTTGGCTTCCCAAAATCTGGCTAATACCGATAAGAGCGTAGAAAAGAAAACCTCCCGTCGCAAAAATATCGCTATAAGGCAACTGATTTTTCGTCATCAAAGTCCCCGTATAGAGATTAAATTGCTGATAATCCGTCGCCAAGGAAGTCATATAAGGCAAGACCACCGTCAGTAAAGTCAGCACTATACTCAAAAGCAAAATCTGAAAATGGTGAGCCGCTCCCAGGCGAAAACGTCTAGGCCGTTTGCCTTCCTCTAAGGCCTGCACCTGTCTATTATCTGCTTGTTCGAAGTGACTTGCCCCCTTATCATCACGTTGGCGGCGACTATAAGTCTTGTGCTGTTCCACTTGCGTTTCCTTAGTATCGTTCACGATTGATCTCCTTGCTAGTTACCCCTCTAGTATATCCAAAAACTAGCTTATCGTCAATTTTTCCAGGAGTTTAGCGTAGCGCAATATCTCTTTAAATGTGTGTAAATACTTGGATTCATAACGCTTCATAAACTCCCTTTCTTCTTTTGTTAACGTCATTTAAACACCCCCCCTTCAAAAAAATATTCGTAAAAAGAAGAAGAAAGAGTCCTCTTATTCATTGAAATTCTATGTAAACAGATAGAAAAAAGCGCCTAGAGGCGCCTTTTAATTATTCGTTTTCATCAAGGAAGCTATTAAAGACTTCTTCAATCATATCCCACTCAGCGTCTGAGTCTTCTGGGATTGGTTGAAGGTCACCTTCAGTGCCGTCTTCATTTTCAGTGAATGAGTAGGCTTGGATTTCAACTTCACCATCAGCGTCTTCCTCAGCACCGTGCGGTACGAGAAGAACATAATTTTTACCAAATTCTTCGCGACCGTCAATGGTCATCAAAATTTCAAAAAGCGTTTCATTTCCTGCTTCATCGACAAGGGTAATTAATTCCACATCGTCGTGGTTGTGTTCATGTGACATAAGGTCTCCTTTTATCTTTTAAAAATGTCTATCTAGATAGTTCTGTAAAATAAGTTGAGCAGCTAGTTTATCAATGACTTTCTTGCGTTTGCCACGACTGACATCCGCCTGTTCAACCAGCATACGCTCTGCCTGAACTGTCGTCAAGCGTTCATCCTGATAATCCACTGGCAAACCAAAAAGCTCTGCTATTTTTTCTCCGTAAGCCCGACTTGCTTCAACGCGAGGCCCCTCGGTGTTGTTCATATTTTTAGGAAGTCCTACGACAAATTTATCAACGCGATACTCCTTGACTAGCTCACCCAGGCGATCCAAGCCAAGCTGACCAGCTTCCTCATCAATCTTGATGATTTCAACCCCTTGAGCTGTAAAACCTAGAGGGTCACTGATTGCAACGCCAACCGTCTTTGAGCCTACATCTAATCCCATGATTCTCATTTGAGGTCAATCCCATTTCCTTTGAGGTAGTAACGAACCAGTTCTTCAACGATTTCGTCGCGTTCATACTTGCGAATTTGGTTGCGAGCGTCATTATAGCGTGGCACGTAAGCAGGGTCGCCACTCAATACATAACCAACAATTTGGTTAATTGGATTATAGCCCTTTTCATCCAAAGAACGGTAAACACTTGTTAAGGTTTCACTAATCTCCTTACGATTCAGGTCGTTAAGATTAAAGCGGACAGTTTCTTCTGTAAATCCCATAAAAACACCCTCTTTCTATTATGGTTATGGCTTTATTATAGCTTATTCTAACCGATTTCACAAGTTTTCTGATGTCTTTTGACTAATAGCATGGTAAAAATTTGCAATACCTTGAGCGATTGTGAAAACCAAATCTAGTGTCTGCTCCATAGCCTCCTCCAAGGTCATGGGGGCATTGATAATCGGAAAGACAGCTGATAGCCCTGCCTGATAAACAGGAGTCAAATCTCCCTTGGTGGAACCGACAATAGCAACTGTAGGCACCTCGTAAAGCTGAGCTCTTTTAGCAATGCCCAGCGGAGCCTTTCCGTGTAAACTTTGACCATCCATGCACCCCTCCCCAGTGACAACCATATCTGCATTCCTTAGGGCTTGATCAAAACCTACCAAATCCAAAACCGTCTCAATTCCCGACTGAACAGTCACATCAAAGAAGGTCATGAAAGCAAACCCTAGACCACCAGCTGCTCCTGCTCCGGCCATATCCTTGCAAGATTTTCCTGTTGCCTGCTCACAAATTTTAGCAAAGTGCATAAGCCCAGCTTCCAGCTCATCAATTTCTTCTGAACGTGCTCCTTTTTGTGGGGCAAAAACGGCTGACGCTCCAAATTCCCCGCAGAGTGGATTGGTTACATCAGACAAAAGGATAATATCTAACCCCTCTGGTTGCGTCTGAAAATGAGTCAAATCCAGCTCTGCTATTTCCCCAAAAGAAGAAGGTATCGGATCCAACTCCTGCCCTTGACTATCTAAAAAACGCACACCCAAAGCTGCCAGAAACCCCATGCCAGCATCATTTGTCGCTGACCCACCAAGGCCTACGTAAAGGCGTTCAGGTTGGTGAGATAGAGCTTGGAGCATCACCTGACCTGTACCATATGTAGATGACCGTAGGATATCTCTTTTATCTTCCGACACTGTGGTCAGACCTGATGCCTCTGCCATCTCAAGGATGACCGACTTTCCACCATTAAAAATCCCATAACGCGCCTGACGGGTTTCACCCAGAGGATTCTGAACGTCTGCTGTCTGCCATGTCCCGGAAACCTTTGACATGACTGCCTCTACCGTACCCTCTCCACCATCAGCTACTGCAAAAAGAATCACCTCATCCTCTGGATAAAGAGACTTGATGCCTTTTTTCACATAAGCAGCAATTTCCAATGAACTGGCACTACCTTTGAAAGAATCTGATGCCACCACGATTTTTGCCATATCACGCCCTCCTTTTCTCCATTATAGGTCACAGCAAACAAAAACGCCAGAACTATCTGACGTCTCTTTTCTATTTTTACAAGGCTGCCCGCATGCGCGCTTGGGCATTCTCCACATTACGAATAGACCGTGGCAAGAATGTGCGAATGTCATCTTCCTTGTAGCCAACTTGCAGGCGCTTGTCATCAACCAAAATAGGACTCTTTAAGATACGAGGATTTTCCTGAATTAAGTTAATCACTTCGCTGACACTCAGGTCATTAAGGTCAAAATTAAGAGCCTTAGCGTAGCGATTTTTAGAAGAAATAATGCTTTCCACACCTTCTTCTGTCTTAGTTAGAATATCAAGGATTTCTTCTCGAGTGAGGGGTTCTTTACCAATATTTTGTTCTTTATAAGGGAGTTTATGGGCATTAAGCCAAGATTTTGCTTTTTTGCAACTAGTGCAACTTGAAACCGTATAAATAGTGATCATGTTTCGTCTCCTTTCACATGATAGTATGATTATACCACAAACTTCCTTTGAACGACATAGGTCTTCGGACCTATTTCCAGTCAGAATGGTATTTTCTGACTCATCTCTCAAACTTTTCTTGAGTATAATGATCTATTGCTAAAGTATTTTTAATCTTCCAAGTCCAGCTCAATCGCAATTTCTTCCGCATCAAATGCTTCTTTTGTCTCAGTTTCTTTGACGATTTCCTCGGTAACTTTAGCTGACTTTTCTTCTTCGCTTTCTTCGATAAGTCCATAGTGGAGACGAACTTTACGATCAATTTCATCAAAGACTTCTGGATGTGCTTTGAGATACTCTTTGGCTTTTTCTGAGCCCTGACCGATTTTCTCGTCATTATAAGAGAACCAAGCACCCGATTTTTTAACAATGTCAAGGTCTGTCGCGATTTTAAGAAGTTCTCCCGTGCGTGAAATACCTTCCCCGTACATGATTTCTACTTCTGCTACTTGGAATGGCGGAGCAACTTTGTTTTTAACGACCTTAATCTTAGTTTCTTTACCAATACTTTGGTCTTTTTGATCGCCAGTCCCCTTGATTTGCGTGCTACCACGCACATCCAAACGAACTGAGGCGTAGAATTTCAAAGCACGTCCACCAGGTGTGGTTTCTGGATTTCCAAACATAACCCCAACTTTTTCACGTAACTGGTTGATGAAGATGGCAATCGTTTTCGTTTTATTGATAGAAGCGCCTAACTTACGCATCGCTTGACTCATCATACGTGCTTGAAGACCAACGTGGCTATCACCGATGTCCCCATCAATTTCAGCACGTGGCACAAGCGCCGCTACCGAGTCAATAACCACTAAATCAACCGCACCGGAATCAATCAATTTACCAGCAATTTCAAGACCTTGTTCACCCGAGTCAGGCTGAGAAAGAAGAAGTTCGTCAATGTTTACACCAAGCGCCGCTGCATAAGCTGGGTCAAGGGCATGCTCAGCATCAATAAAAGCTGCAATCCCTCCCTCTTTCTGTGCTTGAGCAACAGCATGCAGGGCAACCGTTGTCTTACCAGATGACTCTGGACCATAGATTTCAATAATCCGTCCTTTTGGATATCCACCCGCACCAAGAGCAATGTCGAGCGCCAATGATCCTGAACTCATGACCTGAACTTTTTGTTCAGCACGTTCGCCAAGTTTCATCACAGCACCTTTACCAAAGTCTTTTTCAATGCCTTTTAGAGCTTCTTCCAAAGCCTTCTTACGTTCGTCACCAAATTTTTTAGTGATTTCTTCTGTCTTTTTAGGTTTCTTAGCCAATATTTCTACCTCTTTTTAGATAATTCTCTCTATTATACTAGATTTTCATCAGATAATAAAGCCTGACGCACAAGATTAAAGGCATGAAGAGTGGCAATATAACGGACATCCGCCCTACTTCTTCCCCCAATCATGACCTTGTGGCTTGTCACACCACTAGGACTAGCAAGTCCTATGAAAACTGTTCCTGCTGGTTGACCTTCAAGTTCATCTGGACCAGCCACACCAGTCAAAGATACGGCAAAGTCGCTACCGACCAAGCTTCTGCTTTGCTCTGCCATTTTTTCAGCCGTAAAATTAGAGACAACCCCGTGAGCTTCCAAATCTTCAGGTGCAATTCCCAGCATCTTAGCTTTTTCTTCGAGGCTATAAGTGACGTAGCCACCCTTGAAAATTTGCGAAGCTCCTGGAATATCTGCCAAACTGGATTGGAAAAGCCCTGCTGTCAGACTCTCAGCTGCCGTAATCGTCTTCCCTTTAATCTTCAAGAGTTCTACCACTATCTGAGCTAGGCTGTTGTCATCTCCATAACCATAGCAGAGCTCTTGAAGTTTTTTGCCCTCCAAAGTTTCAACAGCTAAGATGTCCTTTTCAAAAGCATCTAGCTTAGCATTGGCTTGCGCTTCAGAAGTCGCCTTGGTCGAGAGACGCAAGGTCACCTCGCCCGTTTTCGCGTAAGGAGCAATGGTCGGATCCTTCTGATAAGCAATCTCATCAGCCAAGACCGTCACCAGTTGACTTTCTCCCACACCAAAGAATCGAAGAACACGGGAATAAAGCCTCTGGTAATCATCCGTCAAGAGTGGCAAAAGATTCTCAGTCACCATCGGCTTAAGTTCGCTTGGTGGCCCAGGCAGAACCACATAGGTCACCCCAGCCACTTCTAGCAAAGAACCAACTGCCAGACCTGTCACGTTTTGGATGGGAATTGAACCCGCGACCAGCTGAGCCTGACGTTCGTTGTTTGGCGTACGGGCGTACTGTGGTCTAGTAGCAAAAAAATCGTCCAACTTAGCTGAGGCATCGGGGTCAAAAACAAGTTCCCTATCCAAAAATTTTGCCAAGGTCTGCTTGGTCAAATCGTCTTCCGTTGGTCCCAGTCCTCCACACAAAATTACCAAATCGCTCCGCTTTTTTGCAATGTCCAAAACAGACAAAAGACGTTCTTCGTTGTCGCCCACAGCCGTCTGGAAGTAGACATCAATGCCTAGCTCTGCCATTTTCTCCGACAAAAATTGGGCATTGGTATTGACAATCTGCCCCGTCAAAATCTCCGTCCCAACCGCAATGAGTTCAGCTTTCATATGACCTCCTATATCACTATTCGCAAGATGTCATTATTGTAACATAAAAAATCGCCACAAGGACGATTTTGCAAGATTATAATCACTTATTCACTCTGAAAGATTGATGATTTTCTGGCATTTTTCTGCCACGTCAAGGGCATGTGTGACGATGACGACCGTTTTGCCAGAACGATTCCTCTCCAAAAGAAAGTTCAAAATCGTTTCTCTATTTTCAAGGTCGAGAGACCCTGTCGGCTCATCTGCTAGAATTAATTTGTAATGAATACCAGCCTAGCGAGAGAAGGCAAATTATTAATAGCATGCAAAATCGCAATTCCTACTTAGATACTGTACATTTGGAAGAACTCCTCAAGAAATGCCAAAATTACTTAAAATCTCATAACGATATTCCTATTTACAATATCTATCAAATAGGACGTATTATCCTCGAAATTCGGAAAAACGGCATTCAAAATAATGCTACTCTTGATGCTCTTGCTGAAAAAGTTTGGGAAGATTTAAAAAAGAAAGATACTTGGTATGGCTCAGAACTCGCACTTATAGCTAATATTATCTTTTATTTTAGTAATGATGCCCTTCCACACATTGCTAAACGTATTCTCTCAAGCTTGGAGAAATTTAAAAACTATCGTGATATTAAGCCCTTTCAACTGACTTTACTAACAAATCTATCAACTGTTTTTTTAGAAAGAATATGCTATCACAATGTGAACAACTTACAAAGGAGGTTTTAGCTCTTTCAAAAACTCTAAAACAATACGATACTCTTGGTTTCTCCCAAGTCCGCCTGGGCATGTGTCAAAAAGATGATGAGCTAATTGACACGGGAATGGCGCTTCTGCACTTGACAGAGGAAAATCATCTGGTTGGAATGCTTGAGCAGGAACTAGAAGATTATTATCACTCGTAATAGAGTAGGGACTAAACTCTAGTCCCTCTCACACCACCGTGCGTGCCGTTCAGCACACGGCTGTTCAACTAACTTTTAACGCATGTCGTTTTAGATAATAATCTAAGCAAGAAACCAGTCCACGTTTAGCGAGGACTGGTTTTGATATGGCACGTTTCAGTACAGACCTCTGAGCCACTAATTGATAATGGTCTCCCCAGCCAGATACTTTATCCGCTATCCACTTCGGTACTCCTAATTTGAGAAGTCCCCATAATCGCCTAGATTTCTTCTTCCATTGTTTCCAGATAATAACTCTTATTCGAGTTCTTAGTCGTTCATCAATGCTTTCCATGACTGATTTCATGTTCGTCATAGAAAAGTAGTTTATCCAGCCTCGGATGACCCAGTTTAGTCGCTCAATTCGGCTGTCTAAGTCAATACTCCACTTACGGGCCGTTAGTTTCTTGAGTTTTCTCTTGAAACTCTGTACGCTATCCTGATGCGGACGACTTTTCCAGCCCTCAGAAGATTTCCAGAACCCAAATCCTAGGTACTTCAATTTGTTCGGTCTCACAATCTTGGTCTTGGTCATGTTGACTTTCAAACCTAATCGTTTTTCAAGGTAACGACTAATTGAATGCATAACACGTTTAGCCACTGCCTCACTACTAACCGCAATGAGTTCAGCTTTCATATGACCTCCTATGTATAGGAGGCGATTACTCGCTCATCTAAATTATTCGTAATGTACTTTCAATTTTCCAAATATAATTGTAGCACAAAAAGCAAGAGGACAGAATCGAAACTCTCTATCCGAGAAATTTCAATCTCATCCTCTTCGTTATTGTAGATAATAAATAAGAAGCAAGCTACTGTTTCCAAAAATGTGGAGAAGACTTGAAAAATAGATATTTCGATTGGTTTTTAAAAACAAACCTGAGTAAACCAAGCCTGAACCTAGATAGCCCATTACACTTATCACTTCTCGTAATTCCCAGCTATGCAGGTGACTAGCAGCAAATAGCAAACCGGACAGGACTACTGCTACTACCGTACCAAACCTATCCTCTAGGTAACTTGCTAAAAATTGTCGATAAAACAACTCTTCAACTAGAGGACCTAGAATTCCCACAATAGGAATAATCATCCATGCAGGGTAGAGTTGAAGTATCTTCCCTATATTCCCTTCATTGGTCATAGCTACTGTACCACCTGCCAATTCCTGCAAGTAGGCCAGAATCAGGGAAAATACCCCATCACAGCATATTGACAAAATATAGCCAAGAAACAGAATAAGACAGGACTTCCATTTGTGTTGGACAATCCAACCTAGCTTGTCGGCTAATTCTCTCCTCCAGGTATATAAACCTAGAAGAGCCAGAAGGACATAAGTAGCAAGTTGAAATGGGCTCCATACTACTCTAGGGAGAAATTGGTAGCCATTCAGCAAAAAGATAAATGTGTAAACGAATAAGAACGCTAGAGTTTCTTTCTTCGGGAGTGCCATAATACCACCTCTTTAAATAGTAATCGTGCAAGATCCCAAGAGGCCAAAACAATCACGACAGCGATAAAGATAAATATCAAGGACGACAGACTGCTCTCTGAAAATGGTAGGAGAAAGATGAAACCAAGCAGGGCGCTAAGATAGAAAATTAACCGTTTAGGTAACTTTCCCCTACCTACTTCATTTGTCTCCAGATGGAATAACTGATCTAAAGATAGCTGATATTCTTCACACAGCTTTTTCATATAGTCTAGTGCAGGTATCGTTCGGTCGTTCTCCCAACTAGAAATAGTTTGACGCGAAACGCCTAACTTTTCTGCTAAATCTTCCTGAGATAGATTGTATGCCAGCCTTAGCTGTTTGATCGTTTTACCTATAGTCATCTTACTCCTCCAGTCTACACTTCTTTGAGTCTGATACAAGACAAAATCCTCTGACTACCACTGTCAAAATCCCTTTACTTTTTCCATTCACAACTATCTTCATGGTCGTTGACAAGCCCCGCTGCTTGCAGATACGAATAGGCACAGACGGGACCAACAAATTTAAAGCCCCGTTTTTTTAGGTCTTTGGAGATGATTTCAGACAGCTCAGTCTTGGCTGGGGCATTTTGATAGTTGTCAACCTGATTGACAATCGGTGTAAAGTCTACCCAACTCCAAATATACTTATCAAAAGTTCCAAATTCTTTTTGAACCTCAAGAAAAGCTAGTGCATTGGCTCTTGTGGCATAGAGTTTTGCCTTATTGCGTATGATGTCTGGCGTGTCAAGCAAACTGTCAAGCTCACTATCGGTCATCTGTGCAACTTTTTCCACATCATAATCATGAAAGGCTTGGCGAAAAGCAGACCGCTTATTGAGCACAGTCTCCCAAGAGAGCCCTGCCTGATAAGTTTCCATACAGAGCAATTCAAACAAATCATGCTCATCATGTAGTGGTTTGCCCCACTCCTCATCGTGGTAGGCAATATATAGAGGATTGGTCATTTTGACCCAAGCGCAACGGTTCATGGTTCGTCTCCCTATCTATTTCATAAGCATTTTAAGAGCTGATTTGATGTAGTTTTCCGCAGTTTCCTTTGTTCCTTCAAAGAAGGCTTTGATTTTCTTGACTTCTGCTGCTTTGTAGCCTAGAGCCAAGAGGGCTTCCATGGCTTCGTCCAAGTCTGGGTTACCAGCAGGCGCGCTCTTAGCAGCTTTGCCGTTTTCCACAGGAACCTCGACAAATTTACCAGCCAAGTCCAGAACCATTTGCTGGGCTGTTTTTTTGCCAATTTTTGGGAATTTCATTAGGTACTTGATGTTACTATTGTCGATAGCTGCCACCAGTCCTGCATTGTCATCCACGGCGACAATGGCTAGCGCAGTGGTCGGACCAATGCCTGACACCGAGATGAGCTTGAGAAAGACTTCCTTTTCTTCCTCAGTGTGAAAACCAAAAAGGAGCTGAGCATCCTCACGGATAACATGATGGAGATAAATCTGAACCTCACTGCCAACCTTGTCAGAAAAGCTGTAGGGATTGGCAACGTTGATGATATAGCCAATTCCAAAGGTTTCTATAACGATATGCTTAGCTGTGATTTTAGTTAATTTTCCTTTGATGTAATCAAACATAATGATCGCTTTCTATGTAAAAAATGTTAGAGATAATGCTAATGTATTGGTTACCATGTGAACCGTCATCGAATAGTAAATATTTTGAGTTTTGTAATAAAGGTAACCCCAATAAATACCAATGATAAAATGAGGAATGACCTGAATAAATTCAATCAAAGATAAAAGATGTACATGAACCAGTGCAAAGAGCAAGGCTTGACAAAGAATAGCTATTTTTGGGGATAGCCTATCCCTTAACAGATTCAACAAGGATTTACGAAAAACCAATTCTTCGACAAAAGGACCAATAAAACCGACAAAAATTAGGAAAATATATGGCGGAACTTGTTTGGCAGTTTCCATGATTCTAATATCATTTTGGAGATTTGTATTTCCCGACTTGAGCAATTCCAGTAAGCCAGTAACCACCAAGCCAGACAGGATATTTAGGAATACATAAAGCAAAATATAACCTAAAATCTGAAGACAAAAAAGCTTTTTATATGAAAGAAGACTGTTCATCTCTTTTCTTAGTTCGTCAAAAAAGAGCAGGCATCCCACAAATGCTGACAGAGCGTATTTCCCCAGACCAAGCCAAATTTCTTGCTCCCGTGTGAGAGACAAAAGATTCTCAAAATCAATTTGAAATAGACAGACATACAGGAACAGATAAATCAAGAGCTTCCTTGATTTTGCATTGGCTAACATCTCATCAATCCTCCAATTCAAACCACTCTAAAAGCGTTAATGTTCTCTCACTCTCTGCCCAGTCATGATAGCTATTAAAAACAGCCTTGACCGAACCTAATTTATCGACCAAATGGTCAATGGCTAAAAAGCTACGCCAATATTCGTAAAAGATACTGGCATAAGAGCCTTGGTAGGTCTTTTGCCCAAATTTTGAGAGAGAATGCCAGCCGTATTTTTCTTGAAAAAGGGCGACTAATTCTTGATTGACAACTTTTTCATCCAAAAATTCTCTCTCTGTTAAAAAGTAGCGTCGGCTGATGTACTCAACCATGCCTTCCTCAAACCAAATATCCGAAGTTCTATCATCATCAAAATCATCCAAGAAAAGTTCGCTCCAGTGCGCGAGCTCGTGCCCCACAATTTGCAAAAGATGGCGCTCTGACAAATTTTGGTAATGTTGGTATAGGCGAAAAGTCTGATCCGTCTCCTCAAAATCATTCAACTGCTTGCTGTAAAGCTCCTGCCAGACGGGTAATTCTGGGGTTATCACCATGCGCAGGTCATTAGTGTAAGCAGGCACAGCAATGTCCCTGATATAGCGAGTTGCTATTTCCTTATCCGACCAAATAATCACCTCAGGCAAATCTTCAAGAGCGTAAACGTCAGCGAGGAAGGTCAGATAATCTTTCAAACTTTGCTCGTGCTTCTTCGCAAAGGTTTGATAGGATTTCAACTGCTCGGCATTTGCAACAGCGTATAAATAGTCCATTGTTATCCTTTCTGTTCGTGCATCTTAGCGGCTTTGACGATAAGGAAAACACCAGTAGTGGCAACCAAGGCAAAGACGATTTGCACACCGATGACTCCGGTAAATTGGCTCAGAGATACCATGCTACCTGCAAGGACGATGCCTAGCGGTTGGGCGATGGAAATAAACCCTGAGTAGGAACCAATTTTATTTTCATCCATCATTTGAGCACGCAGGACCTGGCTCGCTGGAACATTTATCATTTCACCGATAGTATAGACAACAGCCGAAATCAGGATGGGCAGAAGACTTTTAAAGGTAAAGGCTAAGAAGAGCCCGCTTGCAAAAATGGCAGAGCCTAAAATCAGTTGCGGTATCAATTTCATTTGTCGCGTCAGCCGATTTGCCGTCGTCATCAAGAAGACAATCATGACCGTATTGATTAGCACGGTTAAGCTCAGCAATTTTGCCCCAGTCACTTCAAATCCAAACAGTTGACTAGGTTGGTAAATGGTCTTGTAGTGAACTGCCACATAATTGTCAATCTGAGCCCAAACACTGGCAAAGAGAATGGTACCCATCGTATATACCATAAAGGCCTTATCCTTAATCACATCACCATAGTTAGCCAATGTGGATAGGACGCCTTTACCGTGCTCAAAGACAAAATCACTAGGCCCGGTCTCCGCAAACTTGAGACGCATGATTAAAAAGGTGAAGAGGGCAATAGCTGTCATGGCGATAAGGAGCTCAAAGAAATGATGGTCATAAAAAGCGCCAGCAATTCCCGCCCCTAGCATAACAGCAACATTGATTAGCCAGTAGTTAATGGTGTAAACATAGCGTCGATTACTTTCATCTGTCAAGTCAATAATCATGGCATCATAGGCCGGATGGTTAAAGTTGGACATAATTTCCACGATGAAAATACCCACGAAAGTCAAAAGAGGCATGACATGACCAGGGATGTTGGCAAGGGTTGTCAAAACATACCCCAGCACCACACCAAGATTACCAATATCAGCTACTTTCTTCCGCCCCATAGAGTCCGACAGATGACCACCATAAAGAATAGCCACAAAGCTGCAAATTTGAGTAATAATCACTAGCATTCCAGTGATAAAAGCTCCAAAATGAGCCACATAGTACATGGACATAAAGGGGAAAATGGCAGAGCCTAAAACGATAGATAGGAAGCTTAACTCCAAACGCCACTGTAATTGCTTGGGTAAAGTCAAGAACTCTTTCATTTATTCTTTTTCTCCAGCACACTAACCAAGACCCAATAGAAAAAAGTAGCCAAAGCCGACATACCAATCCCATCATACCAAGCATAGCTATCCGCTACCATCATATTTTTATAAACAATAAAGAGACCTGTCGTCACTAGGAAAAAAGTAAAAACAATCGCTAAACGCTTCAGCATAGGATTCTCCCTCAAAATAATCTTCCTTATTATAACACAAAACCACCCAAAGGGTGGTACATACTGAAGACAAAGCATCTGTTTCTCATCTGCTGACTAGCTCTGCCAAATGGTACAAGGAATCCTACCGAGCTAAGTTAGTCTTACCGCTACTTCCACTGTGTTAAACATCACATAAACTGGTACATACACAAAACGAAACTTTTGAGACTTCGTCCCAAGACTTAGCTATGCCATTCTACCAAGAAACCCCTACCGTCTGGAAACACCTACAGAAGTGGCACAAATAGACTTTGTCTACAGTCTCAAAGGACACTTTCGTAGTCAGAAATCAATACTTACCTAACTCTCGCAAGCTCGTATGGTTCTCCTGAATGCGACGGAACATTTTCTCCATGTCAGCCTTTGTAAAATTGACTAAAACTGGACGGCCGTGAGGACAGTTGTAGGGATTTTTAGTCTGGGATAGTTGCGTCAAGAGGTCACGAGCTGAATACTCATCAAGAGCATGATTGGCCTTGATGGACCGTTTACAAGACATCATGATAGCCAACTCCGCACGGTATTTCTTAATAGAAACCTCATTGGTCAAAAGCAACATATCACACATCTCATAAACACCTGATTCAATTTCTTCTTCCTTCATCCAAATGGGATGCTCACGTAAAATAAAGGTGTTATCTCCAAAAGGCTCCAAATGGATTCCAACTTGGTTTAGTAAAGGCATTTTGTCCTGTAAATTGATGTAATCAGATGTTGAAAATTCAAAAAGGTAAGGTACCAAGAGTTGCTGCAAAGAGCTGTCAACCTGACCTATTTTGTCCCGATAGTATTCATATTTTACCCGCTCCTGAGCAGCATGCTGATCAATGATATAGAGACCGCCCTGCCCTTGAGCAAAGAGATAAGTGCCATGCATTTGCCCAAAATAGTCTAATTCAGGAAAGGTGGAGCTCTCCTCGTTGTCTAGATTTTCTAAGAGACGATTGATTTTACTTTTATTTTTAAAATCAAGGTTTTCATGCTCACTATCCTCTTGGAAAAAGCTACGCTCTGCCACTTTAACGCTTGACAGTGAGTTGACAAGACTGTCAACCTTCTCTTGCGATGACGAGTCATCCTGCTCTGCTTTTTTTTCAGAAAAAGTCAGCTCCTCCACTACTGTAGGCTCTGATTGTGTGAAGAAATCCTGCTTTTCACTATCATAGTAAAGATTGGTGGACTTGAGCGGAAGACTGGTCTGAACAGGCTTTTCGGTCTTTCTAACACTAGATTTTGCCAGATTTTCAAGTGCATCTGGAATCAAATCTTGTTGTCGTAGAGCCTCTGCAATGGCAGACGAAATCAAAGTCATGAGCTCTCGCTCCTTGGAAATCCTAACCTCCTGCTTGGTTGGGTGAACATTAACATCTGCCAGATAAGGATCGATTTGAATATCAATAACTGTCAGTGGAAAACGACCAACCATAAGCTTTGAGCCATACCCATCCAAAATAGCACGGTTAAGCAAGAAATTTTTGATGTATCGTCCATTAATCAGGAGAGTGATATAGTTGCGGTTTGCGCGAGTCAGCTCAGGTAGGGAGATGTAGCCTGACACCTCAAAATCGAGGTCAGAAGCCGAAATCTCTATCATTTTCCTAGCCGTATTGAGTCCATAAATTCCAGCAATAGCCTGTCGCAAATCGCCAGTACCAGAAGTCTTTGTTAGTTCACGATCGTCAGCAATTAAGGTGAAAGCAACCTCTGGATGCGCCAAACTCAGACGATTGATGACATCAACAATATGAGCCATCTCCGACTGTAAACTTTTCATGTATTTAAGGCGTGCAGGGGTATTAAAAAAGAGATTTTCAACCGTGATTTTGGTGCCAACTGGAGTTGCAATAGGCTCAACTTTTTCAATCTCCCCTCCTTTTGCGACTAGCAGAGTCCCATAATCTTCTTCATCCGTTGCCGTCACAATAGTCATATGGCTAATGGAAGCTATAGAGGGCATGGCTTCACCACGAAAACCAAGCGTGCGAATCCTGAAAAGGTCTGCTTGACTTTTTATCTTGCTGGTCGCGTGACGGCGAAGCGACAATTCAACATCATCAGCCGACATGCCTTCGCCATTATCTGTGACTTGGATTTTTTTCAGACCAGATTCCTCGATTTCGATAGTAATCTGGCTACTTCTAGCATCGATTGCATTTTCAATCAATTCTTTAACCACACTGGCAGGGCGCTCCACCACTTCACCAGCTGCAATTTGATTGGCTAGAACCTCAGGTAATTCAATGATTTTAGTCATAGTTTTCCTCGCTTTACTTGCTTTCTATTATACCACAATAGAAAAAGGCCTGCCCAACCGAGCCTGCCTTTAATCTACAATAGCTTTTTCAGTTCATAGAGGGCATTCATAGCTTCCATCGGAGTCAAGTTCATGACGTCAATAGCCCGCAATTTCTCTAGGAGAGCTGAGTTTTCAGCTTCTGGGAAAAGGCTGAGCTGTCCTATTGGTGAGTTTTGACCAAGCACTTCTCCATCGATCTCCAGATGATTGAGCTGTGCTGCACCTGCCTCTAAAGTGGTCAAAATCTTATCTGCCCGAGCCAGCAATGATGATGGAAGCCCTGCGATTTTAGCCACATGAATCCCATAGGACTTATCTGCTGGTCCCTGAGCAATCTTGTGTAGGAAAGTCACCTCACCATTTTGCTCCAGCGTCGCTACATGAACGTTGACAAGGCTTGTCAAGGTTGTTGACAGCTCTGTCAACTCGTGGTAGTGAGTGGCAAACATAGTTTTTGCCCCAACTCTATCATGAATATACTCAATAATAGACTGAGCTAGAGCCATACCATCATAAGTCGCAGTCCCACGTCCCAACTCATCAAAAAGAATCAAAGACCTTTCAGTCGCTCGTTGAATGGCATGATTGGCCTCCATCATCTCTACCATAAATGTGGATTGACCCGAAATTAAATCATCAGCTGCGCCAATTCGTGTAAAGATGGCATCAAAAATCGGTAACGAACAAGATTCTGCAGGCACATAAGACCCCATCTGAGCCATGATGACAGTCAGGGCCAACTGTCGCATATAAGTGGACTTACCAGACATATTTGGACCTGTAATCAGTTGCATGCTTGTCTTGCTATCAAAAGCAATGCTGTTTGGAATGTAGGCTTGAACCCCCATAACCTTTTCCACTACAGCATGGCGTCCTTTTTCAATGGCAATCATTTGCTGGTCGTTAAAAGACGGACGAATGTAATGATTGGTCTCTGCCACAACCGCCAAACTTTGTAGGACATCAACTGTCGCAATAGCCTTAGCTAGAGCTTGTAGACGGTCAATATAGCGCTCTACTTGCGCTCGAATCCGCATAAAAATGTCGTATTCCAAGGTTGACGATTGCTCACGCGCCTCCAGCATTTCTCCCTCAATCTTAGCTAGCTCCGCTGTGCCAAAGCGCTCTGAATTTTTCAACGTTGCCTTACGGAAAAAGTGGTCTGGTACTAGAGAAAGATTCGAATTGGTCACATGAAAATAGTAGCCGTCCTTGCGATTGTAGTCAATTTTAAGATTATTGATACCCGTCGCCTCACGCTCACGCGCTTCAATATCAGCAATCCACGTCCGACCTTCTTTCATGACCTTGCGATAGTTGTCCAAGGTTTCATCAAAACCTGTACGAATGATATTCCCCTCAGAAATGGTTGCTGGAGCATCTGGGTCAATGGCAGAGCGGATAAGATTTTCTAGTTCCGGAAGGATGTCAATTTGCTTGACAAGTTTGTCAACCACCTCGTGATCAAAGGTCTCCAAGATTGCCCTGATGTAAGGAACTTGAGCCAATGTCTGTCCCAGTTGTAACAGGTCTTTTGGATTGGCCTTACCAAAAGAAACACGACTGGCCAAGCGCTCAATGTCGTAAACCCCTTTAAGGCTGTCAGATAAATCGCTGCGTTCGATAAAGTTATCTAAGAAAACTGAGATAACTTCCTGACGATCATGGATTTTCTCCAAAGAAATCAAAGGTCTGTCAATCCAATTACGGAGCAAGCGCATACCCATAGCTGTTTTAGTCTCATCTAGGAGCCAATAAAGCGAACCGTGCTTTTTCCCAGTCCGAGCATTTTCTAGCAAATCTAAACTGGTCTTAGTAGCATAGGTCATCTGCAAATAGTCCTTGACCTCATAGTGTACAAGTTTTTGCAGGTGACTGAGCTCTCTCATCTGAGTCCTATGGACATAATTGAGAAGTTTCCCAGCCACAGATTTCTCTAGCTCTGTCAAGTTAGGAGCAATCAAATGGTCATCGTTGTAAACATCAATCTCTTGGGAGAGCAGAATGTTCATCTGTTTGGTGAGAATCTGCTCATCGTCTTTAGCTAATGCAAAACCAATAACCACCTCGCGAGCTTTGAGGTTTTGGATTTCGCTACAGACACTAGCAAAATCCGTCAAATTGGTGACAAAAAACTCACCCGTTGATAAGTCCATGTAGGATAACGCAAAGCAATTATCCTTACTGTCAATAGCAACTAGAAAGTTATTGCTGCTGTCTGGTTTGGAAGAATCGACTGCCGTTCCTGGCGTGATGACCTGAACCACCTCACGTTTTACCACGCCGACAGCCGTCTTAGGATCTTCCATCTGCTCTGCGATAGCAACTTTGTAGCCTAAGTCGACTAAAACGTCAATATAAGCTTGTGCAGAGTGATGGGGGACTCCTGCCATAGGAATGGGGTTTTCAGCATTCTTGTTGCGGCTAGTCAACCCAATCTCTAAAATCTGCGCTGCTTTTACCGCATCCTCATAAAAAAGTTCGTAGAAATCGCCCATGCGGAAAAGCAAAAAAGCATCTGGATATTGTGCTTTAATATCCAAATACTGTTGCATTCCTGGCGAAATTTTATCATGTGTCATAATATGTGATACAAAGGAATAGCTTCCCGTATTTAGCTAGTTTCCTAACTAAACGCTCCTTTCTTATGTCTCTTGCTCGGTTTATAGACCCGCACGCAAATCTTTTTCAAAATCGCTTGCGATAGTCTCATCCTTGCAGACGACAAGAAGGGTATCGGCTCCAGCCACAGTCCCTAAAATGTTTTCGTTAGCATCTTTATCAATAATATTAGCCAAAACATCTGCCTCACCCAACTCCGTGTGGAAAACCAGCATAAAGCCTGCACGCGCCACTCGACGGATGTAAGAGCGCGCTGCTTGGCTAAACTGTGAGGTCACTGCTTCAGACAAGCTATAATAAAGTTTGCCCTCATCATCACGAAGTTTCAGCAAGCCTAATTCACGCAAGTCACGAGAGAGAGTTGCCTGAGTCACCGAAATGCCTTGCTCTTGGAGATGAGCTTTGATTTCTTCTTGCGTACCAACATGGTGGTTCAAAACAATACTTTTTATCAATTCATGTCTATTTTTTTTGTTCATTGATTTTCCTTCTAATTTTTAGATATTTTTTCTAAAATGATTAATTATGTAGATAAATTATACCAAATATAATGTAAATATACAAATCAAAAAAAGAGTTTTTACACTCTTTTAGTCCTCTCCTGTCTCCCTAAACTTAATCACCACACGAAAGTGACGTTTGGGGGAGCTCTGATATCTGCCATTTGGATATTTTGTCAGATAAAGACTTCCAGCTCCCAAGTAATCTGACTGCTATCAGTTCCCGTTTCCAACTTAAAAAGGGCTCCTAGGCTTTTCTAGTTATTATATGTAAGGACTACTAGATGAAAATCAATGAAACATCTGCTTGGCTCATAGTTATATTTTCCTGTGATATTCTCTTGTATTCGTTTTCATTTTCGATTTTCCTTTCTTAATTAACACATTTTTCCGAACCTCAGTCGCTTTTATGGTAAAATATAAGAAATGATTATATTTATAATGGAGACACTATGGACACAAAACAATTAATTGCAACTGAAATTGCAAAAGCTGTTCCCGAGCTTGAACTGGAGACTATCTTGAATCTCCTTGAAAAGCCTAAAAATGCTAGTATGGGTGATTTGGCCTTTCCAGCCTTTTCCTTGGCAAAAAGCTGGCGCAAGGCTCCAAACATGATTGCTAGTGATATTGCTGAAAAAATTGATGCAACAAACTTTGAAAAAGTGGAGGCCGTCGGACCTTACATCAACTTCTTCCTAGACAAGAGCCAAATCTCTGCCCAAGTTTTATCAGAAGTAATCTCAGCAGGTTCTCACTACGCTGACCAAAATATCGGACTTGGTCGTCATATCGCCTTTGACATGTCAAGTCCAAACATCGCAAAACCTTTCTCAATCGGTCACTTGCGCTCTACCGTTATCGCGGATGCTTTGGCAAATATCGTAGAAAAGCAGGGCTACAAACCCGTTCGTATCAACCATTTGGGTGACTGGGGCAAACAGTTTGGAATGCTGATTGTAGCCTATAAAAAATGGGGGAGCAAAGAAGCCGTCGAAGCTAATCCTATCGCTGAACTGTTGAAACTCTATGTTCGCATCAATGCAGAAGTTGAGGAACACCCTGAACTTGACGAAGAAGCGCGTGATTGGTTCCGCAAATTGGAAGCAGGGGATGAGGAAGCGACTGCACTTTGGCAATGGTTCCGAGACGAAAGTCTAGTGGAATTTAACCGCCTCTATGATCAACTTAACGTGAGCTTTGATAGCTATAATGGCGAAGCCTTTTATAATGATAAAATGGACGAAGTCGTTGAGCTTTTGACCGAAAAAGGTCTGCTGGAAGAATCTCAAGGGGCTCAAGTGGTCAACCTTGAAAAATACGGCATCGAGCATCCAGCTCTCATCAAAAAGTCTGACGGAGCAACCCTCTACATCACCCGTGACCTAGCAGCTGCCCTTTACCGTAAACGCACCTACGATTTCGCTAAGTCTATCTATGTGGTGGGCAACGAGCAAGCAGCTCACTTCAAACAGCTCAAAGCCGTCCTCAAAGAAATGGGCTACGACTGGTCTGACGACATGACCCACGTCCCGTTTGGCTTGGTAACCAAAGAAGGTAAAAAACTGTCCACTCGTAAGGGTAACGTTATCCTGCTCGAACCAACCGTGGCTGAGGCTATCAGTCGTGCTCAAGCACAAATCGAGGCAAAAAATCCTAACCTTGCTAACAAAGAAGCCGTTGCCCATGCTGTTGGTGTTGGCGCTATCAAGTTTTACGACCTCAAAACCGATCGTATGAACGGCTATGACTTTGACCTTGAAGCTATGGTCTCCTTCGAAGGCGAGACGGGTCCTTACGTTCAGTATGCCCACGCTCGTATTCAATCGATTCTTCGTAAGGCTGATTTTGTGGCAAAAGCTGACGCTACTTACAGCCTGTCTGACACCGAAAGCTGGGAAATTATTAAATTGTTACAATCCTTCCCGCAAGTCATTAACCGTGCCTCTGACAACTTTGAACCATCTATCGTAGCAAAATTTGCCATCAACTTGGCACAGGCTTTCAATAAATACTATGCCCACACCCGCATCCTTGACGAAAGTCCAGAACGCGACAGCCGCCTAGCCCTCAGCTACGCAACCGCAACGGTCCTCAAAGAAGCACTCCGCCTCCTTGGCGTAGAAGCTCCAGATGAGATGTAAGACTCGAGAATAAGGACTAAAAAAATGAGGTTTCAAACCTCATTTTTTTATCTATTCTTAATGATTGCGGCGTTCTTTCCAAGCTAGTAGGCTAGCAACGAGCACTCCTATTCCAGTCAGGCTAAGGAGCGCTTGTGCCTCTTCACCTGTCTTTGGTAAGGTCTTTTTCTCTTCTTTTTGAGTTGTTGGCGCCTCTGTTTTAGCTTCAGTGACCTCTGTTCTTGCAGTTGTGCTTGCTGTTGATGTGCTGTCTGCTTTACCACTTGTGGTGCTAGCAGAGCTGCTGCTTGAGGTTGCACTAGACTCGGCACTACTTGTCTCCGTCCATGGTGCTTCTGTCGTTGTTGGAGCTGTTGTTGTAGACGCTTCCGTCGTTGGTTCTTCGGTCACAGTAGAATCTGGAGTTGGTTTCGGTGTTGGTGTCGAGTGATCTCGTGTGTACCAGATACCGACGTGGGTTTCCCTTTCCATCGTTTCATAGGTATATGTGCCGGCCTTAGATCCGTCTGTAAGCCTATAGCCAGGGAAATCAAGCGCCGATACGGTGTGGCTCTCTCCCGGATTCACCGTAATGACTTCTTCTTTGAGAGTGGTGTTACTTAGGTCGCCATCAATAGAGATCCAAGCAACTTTAAGAGTCTTAGGTTGCTGAACTGGTTGTTCGGGGTTGGTTGGCTCTGGTGCTGGAGAGTCTTTTACCATCCAGAATTGAATCCAAGCTGACCCGCCCTCCTTATACATACGTAGAGCATAATCATATGTGAAAGTATAGGTAGGTTCTGTGTACTCATCTAATTTATATCCCGCCACTTCTGGTGCAGATACTGTTTTTGTTTCGCCTGGGTTAATCGTTACGAAGTAATGAGATAGTGGACCATCTTCAGCAGAGACTGTGCCAATAAGAACAGAAATAGCTTGTTGAGCTGTATCTTCCGCGTGAACGATATTTTTATCTAGAACAGGAACAACATTAGTTACTACACCTCCACCGAGAATAGCTAGGGAAGCAAGCGAGAGGCTAAATTTTGTGATTTTCTTCATCCTTTTTCTCCTTTGATAAAAACTTGATTTTGAGACTGTTTTTCATCAATTTTAAATATATATATATATATATAATTTGTCAAGTATTTATGCGTAATTTTTTTGAAATATTCGGAAAATCTTGATTATCCTACCATCCTCTGTTTGGTAATCAAACATCAAAAACATAAAATTATAAGAAAAGAGTTTCTCTGCGAAACTCTTTTTCACTCCACGCTTTTCAGGGCTTCTAGCATGTCCACGCGTCTGAGTTTATAGTTGACAAAGTAGCCTAGGACTGCCAAGATACTGGTGATGGCGATGATTGGCGCTAGGTAAACGTAAAAGGCAACTTTAGGTTGGAACATGATTTGGTTAGAGCCAATCATCCCTAAGATGATATGGTGAAGCACGCGCCCACCAATTAGTCCTACTACGATTCCGATAAGAGAGAGTAGGATGGTCTCACGATAGATGTATAGGGTGACCTCCTTGTTATGAAAACCGAGCACCTTTATGGTGGAGAGTTCACGAATACGCTCAGCCACATTGATATTTGTCAGATTATAGAGGATAACCACTCCTAAAAGCACTGACAAGATAATCAGGATAATCATGACAGATTGCAGAGAACCTGCCACTGTATGAAGGGTTTTCTCAAGAGCAGTGTTTTGTCCAACCGCTGCCACTTCTTCCATAGCTAGGAAATCAGCAGCAATAGCCTGGATAGCTTTGTCAGACCTATCTTTCAATGTTACCAGATAGCTATTGGTCTCAAAGTTCTGTCCGGTGATAGTTTTGTAATAGTCGGCAGTCATGTAAATGTACTGTCCCACATACATTTCAGTGACACCTGATACGGCTACAGTCACGGTCTGATCAGCTAGCGTCAGCTTGATTTTATCTCCCGCAGAAACACCGTACAATTTTGCTAACTTTTCGGTGATAATAGCACCGCTTTGTCCCAAATGAAGAACTGAGCCTGACTCTCTCTCGCGAAGATTGATATAGTCTTTCAGGGTGGACTGGCCCGTAACGATAAGATTAATCGCCACTTCTTCGTCCTGCCCTTTGATTTTCTCAGTCAAAGCCTGATAGTAAATGGCTTGCGAGTTGTCAATCTGAGAATTTTTCAGAACTTTCTCAATAACAGGCTTATCCTTTTGTCTCTTGCTAGCTACAATCATGTCATAGTGAACAATATCTCCAAACTGAGTCTCTGCCACTCCTGAAATGGAAGACTGGATACCTAAGCCAGCAAAGAGCAGAGCCGCTGAACCAGCAACGCCAAAGATAGTCATCAACATGCGCTGTTTGTAGCGGAAAATATTTCGAGCTGTTACTTTGTGAGTAAAACTGAGACGCTTCCAGATAAACGGCACTTTCTCCAAGAGAATTTTAGAGCCTGCTACTGGGGGCTTGGCTTGCAAAAGCTGCGCAGCTTTTTCACCGAGTTCACGACGAGCCACTAAGTAGGCGGGAAGTACCGCAGAAAGCAAGGCCAACCCTATTGCCAAGAAGGTCCAACTTGGATAGAAATAGGTATGACTGCTACCAATAACCGTTCCCTCAGTCAGGATTCTACCAATGATAGGTGATAATATAAAGTGACCTAGCAAGGTCCCCACACCGGTCCCTAGTAAACTAGCCACTAGGCCGTAGATGACAAATTTGGCAATAATCTGACCATTAGTATAGCCTAATGCCTTGAAAATCCCTGCTTTATGACGTTCCTCATCTACAAAACGTGTCATGGTAGTCAAGGTCACCATGGCGGCGACAAGGTAAAGTACCACAGGGAAAATATCCCCTACAGCAGAGATTGAATCTGCCCCCATCGAATAGGTAGCGTAGCCCTCCCCACCAGGAAGCGTCTTCCGAGTGTAGATGGTATAGTTAGGCTCTTTCAAAGCTTTTAAATCGGATTTAGCCTCTTCTAAGTCGCTCTTGGCGTCAGCAATTTTTGTATCAGCTTGCGACTTTTCTTTCTCATAGTCCCTCTCTGATTTTTTGAGCTCTGCGCTAGCTTTTTCAAGGTTATCTTGATTGTCTGAGATGGTTTGCTTAGTTTCTTCTAGCTTTTTAAGGTTTGCTTGGTAATCTGACTGACCTGTTTGATATTTAGCAAGTCCCTCTTGGTAGGCCGCTAGACCTGCCTCATAATCTGTCTTAGCTTGGTTGTAGTCCCTCAGCCCCGCTTCATACTGGGCACGCCCTGCTTGGTAGCTAGCCAGGTTACTCTCATAAGTCGAAAGCCCTGCTTTATACTGGGCTAAACCTTCTTGATAAGCTAATTTAGCCGCCTCTAGCTGGACTTCTTGTCGCGCCAATTCTTCTTGCGCTAGCCTAATTTCCTCCACGGTAGTCGGATCTTGGCCGGTGGCAACTAAAGCATCGGTTTTTGCATAAATCTCCGCCTGAGCCCTCTGAAGTTCCTGCTCGCTCACACTAATAGACTGGGCTGTCTCATCTAACTGAACTTTATTGGCGTCAAGTGTTGACTTAGCGAGGGTCAGTTCCTTCTCTGCACTATCCAACTGGGTTTTAGTAGCATCCAATGTTGCCTTAGCTTGGTCTATCTCTGCCTTTGCCTGATTGAGTTTAGCCTCATTGGCAGCTAATTCTGCTGAAGCTTGAGCAAGTTCCTTGGCGGCACCATCTAATTTCTCCTGACCTGAGGATAGCTCCGCTTGGGCAGACTCAATTTGTTTTTTCCCATTTGAGAGGTCTTTTTTCCCGTCAGAAATAGCTTTGGCTGCGTCAGCCAATTTTTTCTCAGAGTCAGAAACCTCGTCGTAACCTTTATTTATCTCAGCTTGCGCGGACGCTTGAACCGTCGTAAGACGGTTTTCCCCATTATCCGCCAATAAGTCATCCAAATCCCTGCGGTGCTTGCTGAGGCGCTCCTCGTAGCTCGTTTGATAGTAGGACAGCGATTTTAAGTCATCGTAGGAAATCCTAGCAATCATGTAGACATCCGAGTCAAAGCTGGCCTTGGGAACAACAGCATAACCTGTCAATTCACCTGTTCCCGCCGTCGTCTGACCCATCGTTTCATTGTCCCAGATCTCTGCAGAATTGACAAAACCAACCACCTTAAAGGTGTTTTGCTTCAGTATCCCTTGCTCCGACTGGGTAAAACTGATGGTGTCACCGAGCCGATAATGGTCTTTCATCTTCTCGGCCAGAGCGATTTCTGTCTCCGTTTTTGGGAGACGACCAGACATGAGCTGATAGCGAGAAACACTCTCTGACTGCGAAAAGACCCTGACCGCCTCCTGACTATCCGCAACCGTCACATCCGTTAAATAACCAAATTCGACAGTTGCTTTGGGCAAGTCTGACAACTCATTGACGTCTGCTTGGTCCAAGCCATAATCTGCCATAACCGCCAGATCCATCAGATTGGTCTTGTCAATAAAATCCTGGGCAGTCCGCCTCATGTTTGGAGTCGTGACTTTGAGCCCAATCAAAGCAAGGGCACCGATTCCCATCAGAGAAAAGATGGAAAAAAGTCGTCCCTTAGAGGTCGTGAAAGACTGGCGAATATCTTTCCAGTAGATTGATTTTTTCATGGCACCGCCCTCCTAGTATTCCAAGGTAGCAATGTCCTGAGGGTTAGCGTTGAGCTTTACAGACTTAACGGTGGCGTCCCGCATATGAATAACGCGGTCGGCGATGGGAGCCAGAGCCGAGTTGTGAGTCACGATGATAACCGTCGCCCCTTGAGTTCTAGACATATTTTGCAGGATTTGCAGAACTTGCTTGCCAGTTTCATAATCTAGGGCGCCTGTCGGCTCATCGCAGAGCAGGATTTTTGGTTTTTTTGCCACGGCACGCGCGATTGAAACCCTTTGCTGCTCACCGCCAGACAGCTGGGCGGGAAAATTATCCAAACGATGTCCCAAGCCAACCTCAGTTAAAATGTCAACAGGATCCATGGCATCCTTAACAATTTCCGAAGCCAACTCCACGTTTTCTTTGGCCGTCAGGTTTGCCACCAAATTATAAAATTGGAAGACAAATCCAACATCGTCCCGCCGATAATTTGTCCGCTGATGGGAATTAAACTGCGCAATATCAACACCGTCAATAATAACCTGCCCCTCGTCATTGGTGTCCATACCACCTAGAATATTGAGCAGGGTGGACTTGCCCGCTCCAGAAGAACCTAAAATAATGACCAGCTCCCCCTTTTCAATCTCAAAAGTCACATTTTCATTGGCAGAAATCACGGTATCCCCCATCTGATAACGCTTAGATGACTGCTTAACTTCTATATAGGACATAGTAACTCCTTTTCTCATTTGCTATCTTGACAGACTAATACATATTCTATATACTAATTATAGCACAAAAAATAGACAATGTGTTGATTTTGAACCGCGATACCTATCAATAAATAACTAGAGAAACGGCAATCAATTAGCCACCTCTCATTTCGTAAAAGGAGTAAGGATTTCCAATGGTGAAACAAATCCGTCATACAGAAACTAAAAGCAACATCAAGAAAGCTTTAACACAGCTTTTATCCCAAAAAAGTTTTGAAAAAATTTCCGTTACCACTATTTGTCGTACGGCTGGCATCAATCGAGGTACCTTCTATCTCCACTACAAAGATAAGTACGATATGATGGAGAAGATTAAGGAAGAGACTCTGACTAAGCTTTATGCTATCATCACTCAAGAAAACAAGACGTTCAACAAGAAAGTCGTCTGCGAAACAATCGACTACCTTCATCAGAACATAGACTTTTTTGAAGTTATGGCCAAGACATCCTATGCCAAATTGCCACAAATCACTCGCAATTTTGTCTCTTATATTTTGGATAATATTCCAAATTCAAGTGATCATATTACTAAAAAAATGGGAGTCCCAGTCAACTACGCCCGCATCGCGTATGTCGCTTCTATTGAAGCAGTCATGACCGAATGGATTCTTTCAGGTGGAAAAGAAAGCCCCGAGGAAATGACTGAAATCCTCTTGCAAATTGGATCATAAGCTTGTCAATAAATAAGCCTTAGCCACAAAAGGACTTAAATCGGCGATTTAAGTCCTTTTGATTTATTCTGCCCCACCTAGTCCTGCTTGAGTCGTTGAGGTATCTGTAGGAGTTGTTTGGTTCGCTGGTGGTGTAACGGTACCTGTGAAATAAGCGCCATTACTGATACCAACTTCCACTGTATAGGCTAAAGGTAACCAGGTTTCCTTTGCACTTTGGGCAACAACAGTGCCTTTTGGCTGATCAGAATTGACATAGTAGCTGGTAAAGTAGATTTCTGCTCCTTTGGAGCGGAATTCATCGTAGAAGTATTGTTGCAGGTCACCTTCATTTTTCCCGGATAAATCACGGATATAAGGTGAACCTGCTGAATAAATAACTTCGACATTCTTATCATCTTTTTCAGTCAGTTCTGTCCCTGCTTTCTGAGATTGAGAAATCAGAGATCCATAAGGGGAGTCCCCGTACACTTGACGAACAATAACTGTCAGTCCCGTAACGGAAGCTGCCTGCGTCATTGTTAAGGTTGAGAAGTCTGGAACTGTTATCCCTTTACCTGCTGAAACTTGGACGGTCATCTTAGATTTTTTTGCCACTTTTTCATTAGCAGCGACAGATTGCCCCATGATGGTTCCTGCTGCAATGCTTGCGCTAGCTTTTTCCTCATAGGTCACTTCGATGCTATTAGTTTTTGCCCAAGATTCAACCTCCGTCTTAGCCTTGCCAGAAAAATCTGGTACTTCAATATTGGCCTCAAGCACCTCTTTACCACGAGAATAGGTCAGGGTCGCCTTGTCGCCTCGAGTATAGTCACTAGCAGGGATGGAATTTGCAATCTCTAACTTGATAAATTTTCCTTTGGCGGTTGTGTCACTATAGACTTGAGTCAGGTTAAGGTTTTCTGCCTTATTCTCCTCAATCCATTTTTGAGCGTCAGCGTAAGTCAACTGAGCAAAATCTGGTAGATTCAGCACTTCCTCGGGGTCAGCTCCCAAAGAACTTACGACAGCTAACTTACCACCTTTAGAAATCTTTTTTCCTTCTTTTATCTCTTGTGACAAGATGATATTTTCATCGTATTTGGTGCTGTGTTCCTGAGTCAAAACAATTTCTACGCCCTTATCATTTCCCCACTCGCGAGCTTCCGTAACCGTCTTTCCGACAAAATTAGGTACAGCTACATGGGTAAACTGATAAAAAAGGAAAAAGCTTAGGGCTAAAACCGCAATGGCGCTACTCCCAATCAGAATGAATTTTCGTCTTTTCTTTTTCTGATAATCAGGATCCACCTCAGTTTCTTCATGAGACTCCTCCCGACGTCGGCTGACAGCTTCCTCGCTTTCCTGACGCCTACGACTTGGTCGGCTCAGCTCTTCTTCCTCCACTTCCTGGTGAGCGAAAAAGTGGTCTATTCTTTCCTGCTTTTCTTCAGACATCTTTGCTAATGGTTCAGCTTTTTCTTGAACAGTGTCAGCAAAAGAAGGCTCGAGTTGCTTTACTTTTTCAGAAGCAAGCGGCGCTTGAGGAGCGGGCTTAGGTTTTTCCTTTTGAACCCGTTTTACTTTTTTATCTTCTTCCAAGAGGTCGTCGTAGTTATTACCAGAAAACTTTGACAAAAAATCACTCATAAACTTTTAGTTTTCCTTTCCTAAGGTAGTAAATCTCATCAGACAGGGAGGCGATTTCCTGAGAGTGTGTGACCACGATGACACATTTCCCGTGTTCGTGCGCCAGCTTTTGGAAAATCTCAACAATTTCTCCTTCCATCTCTTCGTCCAAGTTCCCTGTTGGTTCGTCCGCTAGAATCACGTCCACATTTGTTGCTAGCGAACGGGCAATGGCTACACGTTGTTGCTCACCACCAGAAAGACGGTTGACCTGCCGTTCTGCTTTACTTTTGACAATGCCGATATAATCCAAGAGGTTGTAAGCCACCTCAGCTTTATTGGCAGGCAGTTCGTTTTCCGTAATGGCCATAGGCACCATGACATTCTCCACAGCAGTCATATATGGAATGAGGTTGTAATGCTGGAAAACAATGCCAATATTATTGCGGCGGAAAGTCTCATAACCAATCTCCTTGAGGTCTTTTCCGTTATAGAAAACCTTGCCTTCTTTGGGGCTTTCTAGGGCACTAAGAAGTGATAAGAGAGTGGTTTTCCCAGAACCGGATTGACCTAGAATGGTGTAGAATTTTCCTTTTTCAAAGGCAACGCTAGTATCTTTCAAGATGTAACGTCGATTTTCACCATCCTGATAAAAATAGGACAGGTTTTGTGCTTCTAAAATTGCCATAAATACTCTCCTTTACATCATAATCCGTTTAGGGTTAAGGCGTGTGATATAAGCTGTTGGCACAATTGTTGCAAGAAAAACCGTGCCAAGACCGATACCATACATCAATAGGACATAACTTGCAGATAAAGTCACCTTGTATTGATTAAGAACATCATCAAGAGTAGTGTTAGTAGTCAACTCACTCAAACCTCCGTAAACAACACCTCCTGTTTGATTCATTTGGTTTAGCTGTTGTTGCAAGAGGGTGTCAGATAGCGCTTGAGCGATAAGATTTCCAGTGAAAACAGCCAAAGTCAAGGCTACAAAGGCAATCATAAAGACCTCTACAAGAGTCTGCAAGACCACTTTACTGCGAGCTTCTCCAAGAGAAAGATAGATGCCTAACTCGTGTTTGCGGTCGCGTAAAAAGAGGAGAACAACTAAAGTGATAATCAAAATAGTCGCCCCAATGGCTACATAGAGGACATAACCAGAAAGTTTTGACATGGATTTGACCGGTGCAGCAATAGTATCATAGTTATCAGAGCTTGCGCTAGCGATGAAGAATTTAGGGAGATAAGGTTTTGCTTCTTGTTTGAATTTTTCAAGATCATCTGGGCTTTTTAAAATATAGACGGGCTCACCTATATAGCCTCCACTGCTTACTTCCTCACCTGACATTTCTGCATAGGCAGCGCTCTGCTCCTTACCAACATCTTCGATGATTTTATTTGGTACAAACAGGGTGTTTTCAGCCTGCATTTCTTCATAAGCCTTGGCATATTTGTCTGATTCAGCAGAATCGCTAGACGTATTCTTATTCGTCTTTTGAGAATTGACTCGATAGATACCAACGATTTCTAGCCCATAGTCTGTCTCAGACTTAACCTTATTGGTCTCATAGTCCATAATGTAGTTTTTAAAGGTCGCTGTATCCCCAACCTTTAAGTTGTTTAGCTCTGCTAATTTATCAGAGATCATTACCACAGACTTACCAGACTGCACTTCTTCATTAGTCAGAGAGCGACCAGCCGTCAGGCTGATTTTTCCTTCTTCAAGAGTGATAATCTTTGATGAAGAAACGCCACGCAGAGAGAAAGCATAGCGAGCTGCATCTTCAGATGAGTGAAAGGAATCTTCTGAAAGCAAATCAGGAATATATTGCTTGATGCTACTGCTAGCTCCAATGCTGCCTTGCATAATCGCCTCAAAGTATTTGACGTAAGGTAGGGCTGCAATTTTTTCAAGAGTTTCCTTATCTAGTTGACCCACATTTTCCCAATCTGACTCCTTCATATTCTCATAATCAGGTCGGAGTGTGACCGCTGCACCCATCTGGGATTTGATGGTTCGTTCAACGTTCAGAGTAGCCTGCTGGATAGAAACCGCGCCAGCAATGACATTTCCCAAAATGAAAATAATGATAAAGAGTAAGAGTGATTTCCCCTTACGACGGGTAACACTCAGCCAAGCACGTTTTAGGTAGTTCATAAGAAACCTCCTTTGGTTATAAAATGGTTAATGGTTTTGTTCAGCCTTCAAGAATCTTATTCAAGCCTTAGAAATACCCTTATATATAAAATATATACCTATATAAAGCAAAAGTCAATCATCATTTAAACGTTTTCAATTTTTTATCCATCTGTCCCTAGCGCAGCCATGCTCAATTACCTAACTAAACAAATCTACAGAAAGCGTTTGTTTACTAAATTTTACTACTTTCGCATGTGATTTTCAAGCGTTTTCCAAGTTTTGTTCTATTACTTCAATACATGTTATCCCTATTTTTCTCACTTAACAGACCATTCTGAATTTCCCAGTGACGGACAGTTAGGTTGTCTATAAAGCGTTGATCATGCGAGATAACCAAAATGGCACCAGGGTAGGCGCACAAGCCTTTCTCTAGAGCCTCGATGGCAACAATATCAAGGAAATTGGTGGGTTCGTCTAAAATCAGGAGATTGCTATCTGAAAGAAGAACTTTAGCCAACTGAAGCCGCACCCGCTCACCACCAGAGAGCTGGGAAACGTTTTTCTGAGCCTTGTCGTAGCGAATATTTAGCATGGCCATGGTATTGAGAATAGTCTTCCTATCTTGGACAGAGCTACTTGCCACATTGTCGTAGGCTGATTTTGTCACGTCCAGTTGATCCATGTTTTGGGCAAAATAGGCGATTTTTAGCTCCTTAGCGTAGTAGGCAGGTAATTCCCTCGCCAATATCTGTCTGACAAAGCTGGTTTTTCCCACCTGATTGGCTCCTGTCAGTGCTATTTTATCTCCTAGCCGAATGACCAGTTCTGGAAAATCAAAGAGCCACTTGTTTGCCACTGTTAGCTCTCCAGCTTTCAGACGCAGCAAGGTACGAACTTCTCCATGCAGAGCTCCTATTGAAGTGAACTTTGCCCAGGAGTCCTTTTGCGGCCGTTCGACTGCCTCCATGTGCTCCATTCGTTTTTCCATGCTTTTGGCCACCTGCGCCAGCCTTTTTTCCTTACCATCGTAGCTACCTAACCTAGAATTTACCTTCCAGTCAGAGCTGGAGACAGACCTTTTTTTCTTAGTCAGCTTATTGGCTTTTTCTTTTTTCAATAGCAGAGCTTCTTGTAATTGTTTGACCTTGTATTGATAAGATTGATAGGCTTTTGCCTGTCTGTCACGCTCTTTTTGCCTAATAGCCAGTGCGTTTTCATAACTCTCATGGTAAACCTTGATGCTCTCTTCTTCCAAATACCAGGTCTTATGAGTCACTTGATTGAGAAAATAACGATCATGGCTCACCACCAAGAGAGTTCCGCGGTAGCCTTTTAGCACCTTTATCAGCCAAAGCCGATTATCTCTATCTAGGTTTGCTGTGGGTTCATCTAAAATGAGCAGCTCTGCCCTTTGCCTGATGGCATGCCGTAAAAGTTCTAGCGCCTGCTCTCCACCAGATTGCTGCGAAGCCTTTTTCATTTGAGGAACATAGGCAAAATCTGGTGTAACCAAAAGCTTCCCATCAAAATCCTGATCCTCACCCACAATAAGTCGTAAAAGGCTAGACTTGCCAGAACCATTTTCTCCAACCAGACCTACCTTCTCCCCAGATAAAAGATGAAGACTAGCAATGCTAAATAGAACCTTGTCTGGGATTTCTTTTTTGACCTCTTGTAATTTAACAACTTCCATAAAAAACCTCTTTCAAAAAAACAAAGAGGAGGATTGTCTCATCTTGACGAATCAAAAACATACTAAGATTAGTAGTGAAGAAATCTCCGACGGGAGAGAGTAGTCACTACTTTTTCTTTATGTTAAAGTAGAGGTGTCTTGTTAAGTCGAGAACTCTTTTGACGCTAGACGTCGCATCAAAAACTGGCAAGACACCTGTTTTAGAAAGAATGTTATCAAAGTATGTGGGACGCCAGACGTCGAGTATTGAAAATGACATCACTAAAACAAGGAATCATTCAAGACAAAGAGGTAATATCATGCGTGCAGTTTTTGGGATTGATGTGAGTAAGGCAAGTTCAGAAGTGGCCATTCTAGTCAATGGTGAGAAAGTTCATGGCTAT
>NZ_AUIP01000020.1 GCF_000423765.1 Streptococcus porci DSM 23759
TGCGAGGATATTCGTCATCAAAGAGGGATGAAGGAGCTCTACCAACATCGGAAAGAGACGATTGAACGGCTATTTGGCACAGCCAAGGAATACCATAATCTGCGCTACACGAGGGAAAAAGGCAAGTCCAAAATGGAGGATAAGATTGGACTGACTTTGGCGTGCTTAAATCTCAAAAAACTAGCTAAAAGGATGGCAAGAAGGCCTTTTTATTTTGTCCAGATGGGGTGGTTTCAGCATTAAAACAGCCATTTTTCTCTAAAAACAGTAAAAAAGACAAACACCAAAACGATGTTTGTCTGCAATCTGAGGCTGGGTATCCCCAGCCTTTTATCTGCTTTTAGCTTATTTTCTAAAAGCGTTCAAAATGGTTTTGAACTCTTCGTTATTGAGAGTGATACCTTTCCCCATCTTCGTATGATCTGGACTCCAGGTACGAATGTCCCATTTGGCTTCAGCACCGTTAAAGCTGACGCGGTTTAGCTCTTTTGTCCAGCCGTTTTCAGCGGTTGACAAGACCAAAAGTTTTTCCTCAATTTCAAAGGTAAATTCTGACATGATAAGTTCCAAAGAGAGGCTCCGCCTGCACTTTTGCAAAGGAAGATCTCAAGTTCAGTTAGACTGACTAACTAAACTATCCTTTCTTTTTAGTCTCAGGAAACAATCTCATTACTTCCTTAACTTACTATTCGTAAGTAAAAAAATATCGTCATGTTTTTGATAAAAATTTTTAATATTTTTTTGCTATAATTATTGTATCAAGATTTCGAGGAAAATGCTATGGAAAATATTGTCAAAAAAATCTTGTTTCAAGTCAAAGAATTTATCGAACCAAGTCCTAAACCATCTGCCATCAGCCTACGGAAAAACCAGCTAGCGCAGCTTATTCTCAAAGCCCAAAAAGAAAAGCGAGCTCTCCACGCTATTTACGAGGATAAAAGTTTTACAGGTCACATCAGCAAATATGACTCGGTTAACGGCAAACTCGTTTTAAAGAACATGACTAGCAAAGTCTCGACTATTATTGATCTGGATCAGCTACAAAAGCTGGCACTCGTTCCCAAAAGTATCACGAAAGCACAAAGTAAAACTGACTGATTATTCAGCCAGTTTTACTTTTTATTCTTATGGTTATTTAACACTTATTTAATAGAATCATTGTGGTAGCTCAGCCATGTTAAGTAGACTGTATGTAATGGTTTTACCATCTGATGTGCTGATAGATACAACTCCACTACTAATGTCTTTTATGCCATCAATGGCGATACGGTAAGTGTTCGCAATTTGGTAGAGTTTGGTGCTAAATTCCTCCCCTGTCAAACCATGAAGTTGTCCACGAGTCTTCATTTCGATATCAAACTCATCTTCTACTTCTACGTCTTCTTCAGTTTCTTCTGTTGATTCTGTTGCTTCAGACTCTTTTTCCTGATTAGAGTTTTTGCTTTCCTCAATTTCTGAAGGATTTTCTGCTGACTCAGATGCTGCCTCTCCTTTGACATGGTCACTGTCATTGCCCCAACCATCATCAGAAGCAGGACGATCTTCTGAGTGTTCAACATAGTATTTAATAGTAGCCAGTAACTGCTCCAAAGTGTAACCTGATGGAACCCTGATGGTCTTGTCATCAAACCAAGACATAGAAACATTATGATAATGATCTTGATGAGGAATGACGATTCTTCCATTTTGATAAGCAACTGCATAAGCGGTATTGTAGGGCATCAATTCAGCAGGAACTATTTTTTCTGGCGTCAATCTATCATAGATTTCGGCAGCTTTTTCGGAAGGCTTCGCTTGTTCTGAAGGGACTTCTGACTTTTTCTCTTCATCTTGAGAAGATGATTTTGCCTCTTCCTGTGCTTTAAAACCTTTTTCTTGGCAAAAAGCTTGCGCTGCTTGTCTTTCTTCCTCAGATAAATCACTTTTAGGAATCCAATGACTGTGTGTCACATGCGGAACCACATAGGCATCGCCTTCATCACTAACAATATCTCTGGCATCAAAAATGTAACCATCCGAAGTTGCATATCTGCCATTCTTCTTAGCCTCTGCTATCTCCTGTGAAGAATAAATAATCTGGTGATTCTTTAACTTAGCGCGCTCTGATTTTGGTGTGACTTTACTATCTGATTTTTCAACGACTTCTCTGTTAGATTTGGAAGTTTTATCTGATTTAGATTTCTCTTTATCAGCCTTAGCTTTGGCAAGGAGTTCTTGAGTGGCCGCCCATTCTTGCTCAGATAATTCTTTCTTAGAAATGGCACGAAGACTTCCACCACTAGCTCGAGGAATACTGAACGCCTCTTTCCAAACAAATGTTCCAGGATCCAAAACATCTTCTGCCGCAAAAATATAACCATCTGCTGTCGCAAAACGTCCCTCATTCCAAGCCTGTTTGACTTCTTCTGCCGAATGAATAATCTGCCAGTTTTTTAATTTAGCACGTTCTGATTTTGGTGTGACATTGGCAATAGTTCCAATTTCTTTATTAGCTCCATGACCTTTGCTCCAAATAGCTGGACGGTCTTTTGGATGTTGCATGATGTATTTGACACTTGCAATTTCCTTTGCCGTCAACCAACTATATGGAACAATATGAATATGGTCAATGTGAGGAATAACAAAAGAGTCCCCAGTGTCATAAGTAGCGTTCCCAGCATGCATTTTGAGTTCACTAGCTGTTACATAGAGTTTTGGCTCAAGTTCGTCTCCCTTTGGGGGAACAATATCATAAAGATATTGTCCCTTGGCAGCTGACATGAGTTCTTGCTCAGCAAAAGAAATCTTAGTTAAATCTAATTCTTGACGGGCGTAGAAATAATCTTTGCCATTTTCTACCATGACATAGCCTACCTGACCGTCTTGAGTTACTTTTTTCATGACTTTTTTGTAATCAAAGGCTGGTTTCACTAAACTTGGCTGTTTATCAATAGGTTGTTTTTGGGCGTCATGTTTTCCTGAGTTTTCTTTAATCCAAGCAGCAACTTGATCCAATTCATTTTGTTCGAGCTCACCAAAACCAATATAATGAATATGATTTCCGTGACTAGCTGACACCCCATTGTCATCCACAGATAAAATTGAGGTTTTACTAAAAACATAGCCATCTGATGTATCATAGGCTTTTCCATCTAGCCCTTTTCCATAGGCCAAGATATTTCTTCCCTGATAATTATGAAAAATCGCTTTCGGACCATTCTCAGCTGTTTTGGGGCTGATTTTAGTACCTATAGGAAGTTGCTTAGCCAGTGTTCTTTCCAAATCAGACATTCTATCATAAGGAATAAAGTGGAAATGGTCTCCATGTGGAACAACTACACCTTTATCTTTACGTTTTGTAATTTGGCTAGGATCAAAAACAAGGCCATCAGCTTCAGTATAACGTTCTGACTTTGGACTTTTATAAAGTTTTTCAAGAAGAACAGCTAGATTCTCTGTTTTTTCTTTCGGTAACAGAGGATTTTTTTGCCCACTAGTTCCTCCCTTATTGGTAGAGAATGACGGTAAAGTCCCAACAGTCATTAATGGTCTCTTTTTCTCTGTTAAAATAGAGTGATTTGTATCCAAAGACGGCTTCCATGTAGAAACTGCAGACGATGCGGAGCCCTTGTCCAAATGATCAGAGTTTGTCCCTTTTTGATGTTTTCCATCCCAATAAGCTTGAGCAGCTGCCAATTCGGCTGCTGATAAGTCTGATTTTGGGATAAAATGGAAATGGTTGCCATGTGGCACCAAAAAACCGTCTCCTAAGTCATCAACAACATCACTTGGACTAAACACATAGCCATCATCAGTTGTATATGCCCCGTTCGTATGTCTATGAGAAGATGTGCTTTTTGAATCTAAAGAACTTGCCTTTTGGGAATGACTAGTGAAGCTTCGCGAGTCACCCTGTTTCTGACTTGCTTCTTTACTTCCTTTTTCCCTCTCAGCCGCAATCTGTTCCTTAGTTCGTATATTCTTGTGGTCTCCTCCCTCTTTTAGATACACATAATATTTTCCATCAACCTTGATGATATAACCATCTTTAACTTCATTGATGACGTCTTCCTGTTTAAAGACATAATTTGCATCTTTGAGGATGAGTTCCTCACTAATCAAAGCATCAAATGGAACTTTACCATTATAGTAATGGTAATGATCCCCATGAGAAGTCACGTAACCGTCATCCGTAATTTTGACAACAATCTGCTCTGCACTAATGCCCTCCTCCTGACTGATTTGATCAGGAGTTTTGCTTTCTGATGTTTGCTTATCTTGCTCTTGATGGGACTCTACGTATGCAATTCCTGAATTCTGAGTTTGAGTAGCTTGATATTTTCCTAACTCGTAGGTCAATAATCCTACCCCAACCAAAACACTAGCTGCGGAACCAATAATATATTTCTTCTTCATAAACACTCCTATTGACTTAATTCCTTATATAAAACTTCTAAATTTTCTTCAATGTTTTCTAGGAAAGATTTTGAATTTTTGGGGTCTGACTCCAGAGGACTCAAAATCTTCAATTCAGCACCCGTTGACTCAGCTACTGTCTCCGCTACTTTCTGAGAAACATTTTTTTCAGCAAAAATTGTCTTCACTTGGTACTGTTTGATAAAATCTTTAATTTCTTTCAACTGTCGAGGAGTTGGTTCCTGTTCAGGCGAAATTCCTGAGATACCAAGCTGAGTTAAACCAAAACGCTTGGCTAGGTAGGAGAAAGCTGTATGCTGGGTCACAAAAACCTTATTTGAAACATTCTTAAACTTCTGTTGATATTTTTCTGTGAGTTGCTTCGCTTCTTCCTTAAAGCGTTTAGCATTTTTCTTATAAACAGACTCATGCTTAGGATCTAGTTGGCTTAGTTGTTTCTCGATACGTTCTACTTCATCGGCGGCCATTTTCGGATCTGTCCAAGTGTGGGGATCGTATAAGGTAGCAGGGTCAATCCCGTCACTAACTTCCATATCTTCCAATCCATGAACTTTTGACAATTCCATATCCTTTGTGGCTTCCAACACAACGACATTTGATTGATTCAAATTAGGTTCCAGACGTCCAGCCCAAGTTTCAAGAGTGTGGGAATGATAGACGAAGACATCCGCATCATAGATAGCCGCTACATCATTTGCTGAAGGCTCAAATGAGTGAATTCCTGATCCTGACTGTATCATCCTAACATCATTGAGATCTCCCGAGATGGCCTTTGTCATGGCATAAACAGGATAGAAACTCGTCACAATACGCATCCCCTTTGGCGGAGAAACTTTTTGCTGACAGCCTATCAAAAGCGTCAAACAAAGACAAAACACCAATATCAGACACCCATACGAGAGTCGATTTTTCATAAAACAAACCTCCTTTACTTAACTGGTTGATTAACCGGTTAAGTAAATTGTATCAGGATTTTTCTTATTGTCAAGAAGAATTATTAAAAATTGACTAAACCATTCCAGATGTCATCATCTTATCTGAATTTATAGTCGAATGAATGAGCTTTCAGACAAGGAACTGAGGGGCAGGCAGTACTAGAGTACAGCAAGTCGAAAGTAACGATGTCTCAAAGCTAATTCAAATGCCTATAGTATTCAACGAAAATCACAATCAGCTTATCTCCGACCTCCGACTATTTGAGATGTAGTTGGTCTTAAAAATGGACACTGGAAATCCTCACTGCTACTTTCACTCATCAGGTCTTCATTTCTGATTTTCGGAGGCTAAGTCTATAAGAAAACGGAGATTTAGACACTAGCTCCTAAATGAAGCACAAGAAAAATACTCCTGTTAAAATCTAGTAAACTAGAAACAGGAGTATTTGTTATAGATTAAAAAGACAGAGGGTAGAATGTAAATGGTATTATTTGCAAGGTGAACCGCACCACCAAAAGGAGAAAATCCAGTTACTAATAGCCTTCTTTACTCTCACTCCTTCAAACGAATTTCTCTGTAATGACATTTTTGATTGGGACGTCTATGCCGAATAAAGTCAAATTCTTCAAAAATACTGTCTCTAAAATGAGCTTTTATCACTATTTTTTCCTTGGCTACACGTTTAGCTTCCAATAATAGTTCTTCTGTTAATCGACTTCTATCAGCCATTTCTACTAGGCCAGCAAGGTTTTGCGATTCTTTGATTTCCTGAGAAAACATAGGATCAAAGTAAACTACATCAACAGACCGACTATTCTGTTCCTTTAAATAGGTTAGACTATCTATCCATTTGGTCTGTATTGAACGCATTGCAGTATTAACCAACGTATTGCCACTATCAACATCTTGTAAGCCATGACTCACGATAAAATGAATGAGCTGTGAACTTTCCAAAGCAGTCACCTGATGTCCTCCACTAGCTAATACAATACTATCAGATGCCAAACCCATTGTACAATCTAGAATCGTTTTCTTTGAAGGTCCTATTAATTCTAATAGCGGATCACGACCAGATTTGATACGCAACATGGCTGTATCTGGATGGAAAAGAATTTTTGACCATTTTGCTGCTCTAAAATGAGTTTATCCTGATAGACCACCAATACCTTGTCCGCCACTTCTAATAAAGAGGAAATAGACTGCCTATTTCATTTCACATATTCTATACCTAACTCGTCAGCAAGTTCTTTTGCTCTAGCAACAAGATTGCCAGTAATTCTCAGACTTGTAGTTATCATTACTTTCATACTAAATCTAGTATATCAAAAAAAATAGGAGGAACTCATTCCGATTATATATCTTGAAAATCTGAGGCAATTTTGTGGCAAGAGAGAGAGGCAGCCTATTTTTACTGGAAATTATGATATGATGGAAAGAGAAAATGGTGAAGGAGAAAGATGATGGCCAAGGTTTATATAGCAGATGATGAGAAAAATATCCGAGAGCTCCTAGGAACATTTTTGAGCAAGGAAGATATTGCTGTCGAACTCTTTGAAACGGGAGACCAGCTCTTGCTGCGTTTTATGGAAGAAGAGGCAGATGTGGTGGTGCTGGATGTCATGATGCCAGGTACAGATGGTTTTGGGACAGCTGCAGCGATTCGAAAACGGTCAAATGTGCCCATCATTCTCTTGACAGCACGCGATAGTGATAGAGATTTTGTGGAAGGTTTTTCCTCCGGAGCGGATGACTATTTCACCAAACCTTTTTCACCAATCCAGTTGACCCTACGAATTAAGGCTATCTTGTCTCGGAAGGTCAAGGAGATTTCTCCAGCTGATACCCTCAGTTTTCAAGGACTTCAGTTATCAGACAAGGACCGTGCTGCTTATTTTCAAGGACAAGCCATCAAATTAACCAATACAGAGTTCGAATTGTTGAAGCTCCTCATGCAACATCAGGATAAGGCTCTTTCACGCGACGAACTCTTGTCCCAGGTTTGGGGTTATGAGAGTGATGTGGAGACAAGGGTGACAGATGATACTATTAAACGCTTACGAAAGAAACTAAGACAGGTGGAAAGTGATGTTCAAATTGAAACAGTTTGGGGCTACGGCTTCAAGTTGGCTAAAAAAACTTAATCCTTATAGAAAAGATGGTTCTAAAAGCTTAAAGGCAACTCTTTTTGTTCAACCCTTAGCCATTATCTTCTTATCATTAGGACTGATATTACTGATTTTTAATCTAAGTCTGAGAACCTTTGTCAATGATGAGGTCAACACCGCTGTCCAACATCGCTATGACCAACTGGACAAGCTCTATCTAGGTCAAAAGGTTGAAGACACCCAGCATGATAGCATCTTTTCGACAAGCTATGTGATTGTCGATGAACAGTTCAAAACTCTCTATATTTCAGCCAGTCAAGATGACATTTCTGCCTCCAGTATTTCCAATCAGGTGGTCAATTACTTCACAGAGCATGATGAGGACTGGGAATTATTGGACGAGGCAGAGGAGGAGGAACTGGAAATTGAAGAACCTGAGTCAGGAAGTCAGCCAGTTTTTGTTCCTCTAAATGGCCGAAATTATGCAGTTAAAATCCAGGAATATGAAGGGCAGTTAGAGGACTATTATGTCCGTCAGTCGGAATCTTCTGAACAGACCTATTATATTCTGGTTTTTGCCAATATCAGCCCTGTTCAGAAATTTTCAGCCTTGGTCAATTGGATTTTGACAGGCTTGACTCTGGTCATTGGGCTCTTAGCCAGTGGTCTGATTTTCCTGACTTCGCGCAAACTAGATGATGCCTTTTTCAGCTTGAAAACCTATATCTCCAAGGTTGGGCAACGGGAGCAAAATTTAGTATTAGAAAGACTGCCTTACGATGAGCTGAATCAAGTTGGCCAGTCCGTCGAGACAATGAACCACATGATTGATGCCAACCAGCGCAGCCAAAAGATCTTTTTCCAAAATGCTTCGCATGAACTGCGGACACCGCTCATGTCTATCCAAGGCTATGCGGAAGCTATTGGAGAGGGAGTTGTCACAGATCCTCAGGCTGCCGCTGCTATCATTCAGGAAGAAAGTGCAAAAATGAAGCAGCTGGTAGATGATATCCTAACCCTGGCCAGGGTGGAGGATTTCAAGCAGGCCCTCGATATGGAAGAGTTATCCATTTCTGACCTGCTATATGATGTCAGCTGGGGGCTCAAAAGCAAGGCAGACCAGGCTGGTCTGACCTTTGTCCATGATTTCAAGGTCACGGATGACCAAGTTTTGGGAGATGAAGCTCTACTGGAACGCGCAATTTCCAATATTCTCCACAATGCCTTGCGTTTTGCCCGAAAGACTATCACCCTGATGACCAAGCAGGTGAAAGATGGCCTTGAAATTTGCCTGAGTAATGACGGACAACCGATTAGCCCAGATGATTTGGGGCATGTTTTCGAGCGTTTCCACAAGGGAAAAAATGGCAATTTCGGTATCGGTCTGGCCATGACCAAGGAAATTATTGAACGCCACGGCGGCTCAATTTCTGTCCAATCAGATGAGGCAGCAACCACCTTTATCATCTTTCTTCCAACTGCGCAGAAATGAGGCAAAAGAAATGTCTCCATTTGCCACCATTTTGCCACACTTTTACACCAAAATAACCGAGAAATCTATCTCGGTTTTTTATATACTAGGTTCATAAAGAAAAATACATAAAGGAGTTCTTCAAATGGAAGTAACAAGCAAAATGAAAAAAATCATCATCGGTGGTCTTGCCGGTTCAGCCCTCTTAATCGCAGGTGGCATCTATGCCTACCAAGATACAGGCTATTCTCTGACAGCAGCAGAAGCCCAGGAAATTGCCTATGAAAATGCAGGAGTGAGTCCATCAGACATCACCTTTAAGGAAGTGGACAGGGACCGTGAAGACGGTAAAGCAACTTACGATATCGACTTTACAACAGCGGAAGGGGACTACAGTTACACCATTGATGCTCAAACCGGTTCAATCCTAGACCGCGATTTTGATGAAAATGGCTTGCCCTCTAAATCCTCTACCAGCACAAACCAATCCAGCGATAAAGCTGCGCTTGACAGTCAATCAGGTACAACAACTGCACCAGTGACCCCTAAAGTTTCAGACGATCAAGCCAAGGAAATCGCCCTAAAAGATGCAGGTTTGGCGGAAACTGCTGTTTCCAATCTCACGGTAAAACTTGATGAGGAAGATGGCCAAGTACACTATGATGTGGATTTTGATGATTTGGCAAATAATTTGGACTATGATTATCACATCAATGCTGAAACAGGAGCTATTCTAGAGAAGTCTAGTGAAACTTTGGAAAACAATTAGAAAGTACCTAGCTTAAAAAGCAAAAGCAAACCCAATTAACTTTCCCTTTTCTGACCCAAATCGATCTCTGGTTATTCTCCAAATTCAACTTTGATTTTCATTGAAAAGAAAAAATCTGAGAGCGACACTGTACTGCCCCCTACAATAAGACACAAGAAAAACACCCCTATTGACTTCTAGTACATCTCATAAACTAGAAAGAGGAGTGTTTTCTTATTCAATAGAAATCAAGTTATCCTGTATCGAATGCTTCCACTTCGTCCTAAAATCTGAAAGCTCTACATCACACCTCATCCTGAAGCGAGAATACTCCAGAAATGAAAAGACCAATCTTCTGTAGGATACAGAAAACTGGCCCCCTAAAAAGTATTTTCCCTGTCCCATTAGCTGAGGCGTGTGCCTTATCCCAGTTTTTAGAACTAACACTCGTCAACTACTGGAAAGTCATGTCTTCTCAATTTTACAACCTTACGCTCGAACGGTTTTCGTCGTTCCATCTTCTTGATAAAGATTAATGAGACCTTCCTTGCAGGCACGAATCATATCTCCTGGTTTGACTGCTTGAGGAACAGTAATGGTCAAGAGCTCCATCGGATTTGGGGCACGGTCAATTTTATTCCCCTTGTCATCATGGAGGTCTTCAATAAAGCACTCAAAATGACGGAAACCTGGTCCATAAAATTCAACACGATCACCTTCCATGATCACATTACGTTGACGGATGGTCGCAGTCATGTTCGCTTCATTGAAGGCAACAACCTCACCAACGAATTTATACTGAGGAATTTTACGACGAGCTCCGAAAAGTTGCTCGTTTTCGCTTGGGGTAGAATAGTAGAACCCCGTAGCTAGCTCACGTTGGGCAACTTTCCACATTTCATCCACCAAATCCTGTTTGATGGCTTCAAACTTTTCTGGGCTTTCCATATAGGCATCGACAGCTGCTTTGTAACAGTTGGCAACGGTTGAGACATAGTGGATGGATTTCATACGACCTTCGATTTTAAGGCTGTCCACACCATTTTCAATCATATCAGGAATGTGGTCTATCATTGACATGTCAACAGCTGACATCGAAAAAGCTTCTGGAACTTCTCCTTGAATACTCTTACGCTCCTGACCAAATGGCATGTCATAGAGGTCATATTTCCAGCGGCAAGATTGTGAACAGCCACCACGGTTAGCGTCGCGGTCCGACATGTGATTAGAAAGCGTGCAACGGCCTGAGTAAGAAATACACATAGCACCGTGGACGAAAGCCTCGATTTCAAGGTCTGTACGACGGCGAATTTCCGCCAATTCTTCCATAGAAACCTCACGCGCTAAAACAACACGAGTAAGGCCGTACTCTTTCCAAAAGTGGAAAGTTTCCACGTTGGTCGCAGAAGCTTGAGTTGACAAGTGAATTTCAAGACCTGGGGCTTCTGTCGCACAGATTTCGATAAGAGCTGGGTCCGAGACGATAACCGCATCAAGTCCCATATCACGAAGTTCACGGAACCAAGCACCTGCACCTTCTTCATTCCCCTCGTGAGTGACCATATTGGCAGCAACATAGACTTTAGCCCCACGAGCGTGTGAATAGTCAATTCCCTCACGCATTTCTTCCATTGAGAAGTTACCTGCACGGCTACGCAAGCCGTAGGCTTGTCCACCGACAAAAACAGCATCTGCGCCATAATCAACAGCGACTTTCAATTTTTCTAAAGTTCCCGCAGGCGCCAAGACCTCAGGACGACGTTTAACATTTGACATTATTTCTCCTATTTACAAGATAGTTGAATTAAAAATATTGCTAGACCCTGAAATAGTAACTCAATTCTAGCAAATGTGATAGTTAAGACCTATTTCACACGGTCAGGTTCGTAGTCATAGAAACCAGTACTGAGCCCGCGATTGGCTGGGTGTAATTTACGAATGGCTTCGTCAAATACAAAGGCTTTATCTTGTGAAAATTGGCCAGCTTCCATTAAATCACGAGCCTCGACAAAGTATTCAGCAATTTGAACAAAATTCTGACCAGGGCAATAGACTCCATCTAATTTCCAGTGGTTAAATCCATGTTCATTGAGTTCAATGAGTTTTGACATCATATCAAGGTCGTTATTGGCAAAGATATGAGTGCCATGGTTATCCTCATATACTGAGTAGTGAGAATCTTTGTCACCTGGTTCTGCCAAGAAAAGGTCTCGCTCTTTACCCACTCGCTCTTCAGTCTTGATAAAATTATAGTAATTTTGTAAGAGTGGACGTTTTGAATGGTGAATAATGCTTGCGCCGTAAACTAAGACCTCACCTGGAATCTCTAATTTCTCTCCCAAAACAAAGAGCTCAGCTGACGGAATTTCACGCGCTAGCACTGCTTCCGAAGCTCCAGCCGTCTTCCCCCAGAAATTAATCTGACGGCTAGAAGTTACCATGGTCGAAGCATCGTAGATAGTCTTGAAGGGACGATTGTCACGCTTGCAGATGTAGAAAACCCCTGCATCACCAACCGTAATGTAATCTGCTCCAATTTCTTCCAAGAAATCTAGGTATTCTGGCAGAGCGTCCATCATGGCCTGATGCATGAGAGCATTGACCGCAACGGTCAACTCCTTGCCTTTTTCATGAACCAGCGCAGCAATCTTTCGCATCTCAGGAAAAGAAAGATTCTTGGGCAAACGCAGTCCGTAAGCCATCTCTCCGATATAAATACGGTCAACGCCCAGCTCTAAAAGATTCTGAGCTTGTTCCAAACTTTCTGCTGTTGCAGTAATGATAATTTTTTCCATAACTTATATTTTAACAGAAAACAAGCTATTTGCCTAGAATTTTTAGATTTAAACCGCTTTAAATTTGCTCTTTCTAGCCCACTCCTTTCTAGTTAATGAGCTTTAGTTTGCTATCTTTCTCACTTGTAACCTTTTTGTAACAAATTATTATACTATTTTATGGTATGATAATGATGTTGTAACCTGCACAAAAAGGTGTTGTTTTATGATTTTAAAGAAAGGAGTTCCTATGGCTGCACAATTAAAGCACAAGTTTAACGATGAAAAAGTTACTTCCATCCATAAAGCAGAGCCAAAATTTCAAGAATACAAAGCCCTTAATACTCAGGCAACAAGATTCCAAGATTTACTCTTCTTTGGTCGCATCGTTTCATTTGCCATCTCTGCCGTGCTATCTTGTTTTGTTCTATTGACTGCCAACGTCACTCCTATTCTTGCCTTTCCAATCGGTATGCTTATGGGAAGTCTCCTAACGGTACTTGTCTTCTTCTTGATTGACTTACTCAGACGCTAGTTTCACAGGAGGCTAGTTTTTTTATGGACAGATGTGACTGAGCAATAAGCAATCAATGGCTTAAAATCACCAATGATCATCATAACGTATGAAAAATGAGCAACTCCAACTGGAATTGCTCTTTTTTATATGCGAGGGCTGGCTACTTTTGCCTAGTCTACTCTCTTTATTCTGTATCTGTAGAGGCAGGATCTTCATCATTTTTTGTCAAATCAATAACGATATCTTCTTTGACCACTTCTTCCTCAGGAACATCAACAATAACAGATTCATCTTCTGAAGCAGCCCGAACTGCCTCATTGACCTTGTCTTTGACTTGTTCCACAGTAGCTTTGACCGCTTGACCGATATTATCAGCGCTAAATTCTCCTGATTCCCATTTACCCTTATATTCGGTGAAGGCGTCTGTTGCTAAATCCTTATATTCTGCCACTTTTTCCTTAGCGGCTTCATGGTAGGCATCAGGATTCGCCTTGTAGTCATCAAAACTTTCCTTAACTTTAGCCACAATTTCTTTACCTTTTTCTGTTCCAAGGAAATATGCTGCCGCTGCGCCAGACGCAGCCCCTAAAATAACGGTTTTAAGAAATTTATTCATGAGTTAGACCTCCTTATTTTTACCTTTTTTACTAAATACCTTAGAAGCCATACGGGCTGCAAAGGCTGCTTTGCCCGTATTAGCAACGACTGATGTTCCACGACTTGCTTTTGATGACAGGGTTCGTGCTTGTTGATTCAAATCTGAAACACTGACAGATAAATCGGCAATGGCTGTAAAGAGCGGATCGATTGTTGCCACCTTGCCATTGACATCATCTACCAAGATGCTGGCTTTAGCCAAGATTTCATTAGTCTGATAAAGAGTAACGTTCACATCACTGGTCAAAACCTTTATCGTTTGTCTGGTTTCTTCAACTGTTTCTGTCAGTTTTTTAAGAAAAAGCACCACGAAAACCACTAGTACAACAATAGCAATCGCAATAATTAAAAGAGCAATTCCACCCAAATCCATATCTTACCTCACTTCGTTTGATAATAAGGAACGTCAGCCTTGCGGCGACGACTGATAACAAAGACTAGTCCTGCAATGACTAAAATAGCACTCAGCCACTGAGAGACCCGTAGCCCCATCAGCATGAGACTATCTGTCCGCATGCCTTCGATGACAAAGCGTCCGCAACCATACCATATCAGGTAAAAAGCTGTGATTTCTCCCTGCTTAAAAAAGTTGGGACGACGACGGAGCACCAAGATGATGACAAAGCCAACCAGATTCCAAAGACTTTCATAAAGAAAAGTCGGTATTCGGTAACTACCATCAATATACATTTGATTTCTGATAAATTCAGGAAGGTAATCAAGACTAGCTACCTTTTTGCCATATGCCTCTTGATTGACAAAGTTCCCCCAGCGGCCAATGCTTTGCGCAATCATAACACCTGGCACTGCAATATCCAAAAAGTCAATCGGCTTAATCAAGCGATAGTAAGAAAAGACAAAGAGTACAATCGCTCCTGTAATCAAGCCACCATAGATAGCCAGTCCACCATTCCAAATGGCAAAGACTTCATTCAAGTGTTGTCGGTAATAAGACCATTCAAAAATAACATAATAAAGTCGAGCACCTAATATGGCCAAAGGGAAGGCAATCAGGATAAAGTCTGTCACATCATCCGCCGAAATATTCTTCTTTGGGCCTTCTTTACTTGCCAGATAAACGGCAAGTGCCACGCCAGCCAAGATAATCAATGCATACCAATGAATGGCAAATGGCCCTAACTTAATAGCTATAGGATCAATCATCGGCTTCTCCATTCTGATTAATCAGAGCAGTCAAGCGTTCTTCAAAAGTTTTAGTTGCATCATAGCCCATCAGACGCGCCCGATGATTCATAGCTGCTGCTTCAATAACGACTGATACGTTTCGACCTGTCTTAACGGGAATGCGAACACGAGGAACTTTTACCCCCGCAAACTCAATTTCTTCATTGCCATTTCCAAGACGGTCAAAGACCTTACCCGTTTCAAAATTTTCAAGGTACACTGCCAACTGAACTTGCGTCGAGGATTTAACAGCACTAGCCCCATAAAGGCTCATGATGTCAATAATCCCGACACCACGAATTTCTAGGAGGTGACGCAGAATCTCTGCTGGCTCTCCCCAGAGTGTTTCCTCATCTTTGGCATAAACATCCACACGATCATCTGCCACGAGGCGATGCCCTCTTTTGACAAGCTCTAAACCAGTCTCACTCTTTCCGATTCCTGAATCACCTTGAATGAGAACTCCCATGCCATAAATGTCCATTAGAACTCCATGAACACTGATTCGCTCTGCTAATTGAGCATGAATAAACCAAGACATCTCACCCGCTAAACTACTGGTAGCTGTACGTCCACGAAGAACTGCAACACCTTTTTCCTTAGCTGATTTAATCATTTCTTCAGGAATTTCCAAGTCACGAGCCACAATAATGGCTGGGGTCTCTGGTTTAAACATCTCGCTCAGTACAGCATAACGATTATGGCTGGCCATACTCATCAGGTAAGACCACTCTTTCATGCCCAAAAGCTGGACACGTTCTGGCGAGTAATAGTTAAAATAGCCGGTCATTTCAAGCCCCGGACGGGAAATATCAGACGTCGTAATCTCCTTTTGCAGGAGCTCCTCTGTCCCGTAAATCACTTCTAACTTAACCTTATCCACCAACATTTTTACAGTAAGTGTCATAAGTTTCCTTTCCAAAGTAAGCGCTTTGCACTTAGTTTTGTATATTATAGCATTTTTTGGAGTTTTTTGGAAATGGCAGAGCAGATTTGTATGCGGTAGAATTTTTTAGAATGGTCAATTCTGTATTGTCTGAGAAGAACTTGTTACCGAGATGTAAAGAAAAAGCTGAACAATTTCTTGCTCAGCCCTTGACAGTGATACGTTTATCCTGTATCATAAATTAAAGACTGAGTAAGAAGTGATGGTTCTTACTCGGTAAGTGGTACGCTGTCGGAGGCGTGCCACTTTTTTATTCGATTAAGTTATATAAATTATAACACACGTAGGCACACCAAGCAAGTATTTTCTTTAGAATTGTAGCACAAATAACCTTTCTTTTGAAAGGTTATTTGTTATATAACAAGTTATATAACTTTTTGATTTATTTATCGAACCTAAGACCTCTTTTTCCTTCTCTTTTATTTAGGCGATGAAGCTTATATTCCCGCTCAATTTGATTCAATTGTGACTTAATTAGACCTGCTGAAACAGATTCTAGTTCAGTCATTTTTTCATACTCCTCTCTCCAAGAACCAAAAAATAAATCTCTGAGTTGTTCCTCATAATTGAGAACAATTATACGGCTCATTGTCTCTGCACCCCAAACTGTCCAATACATACCACGTTTTTTCATCCTGTAAGTAATTTTACGGTGTTGAGACTCCATAATACCTATCCCTGCATGAGTGAACCCCCTTAATTCAGCTGGCTTAGTGTATTGAAAATTATTTAACAGCTTTCTCTTGAAACTCTTAAACTCTTCCATTTCTTCTTCAGTCAACACTAATGCCTCTGTTGTGTCTAATACAGTGCGTAATTTCCCTTTATCATGTTGCTTTATCGCTTGAAAAGCTCCCTCAAGTAACTCTTCTGAATAAGATTTAAAAAAGGATTTTAACTTTTGGTTAACATGGTACTCATCCCAAAAATGTTCGTGACGCTTGATTTTCAAAGCCTTGGCAATCTCCTTAAAAACATATGGAGTATAACCATGACCTCCATCAGAGTTTGTAATAAGTAGAGTCCTATCTGTTATCTCGTAGGTGTTATAGAGATAATCTAATACTTGTTCTCTAGCCAACCGATTATCCAAGCCAACAAACTCCTTTTTATCTTTTAGCTCAAAGCGATTACTTCCAATTTTGTGACTTCCTGTATGAACTACGAAATGAGATAAATCATAGTGACGGTTATCTGTATCAACGTCACGTACCTTGACCATTACACCGTCACCTTCAATATAAATCACATCAACCTTCTGCCTCTCTACTTCTTCATTATCTTCATAGAACCGATAAGCAGCTCGTTCTGCCAGTAATTTATCACATAGTTTAACAGCTTGAACTACGGTAGGCTTTGTAATTCTAATATGATAGGTCATCTGAATAACCTGAGTTACCTTTTCATAGGGCATCATCGTAGATAGTCTAGCAACCTGGTACATAAATTCCCAGGAGAATCGCACATTCTTTTTTAATCCAAGTTTCTCATCCACTGGAACAGACCACTGATCACCTTTTTTCCATCTACGACGACGAAACGTAAACTCTCCAAAGGTAAAGGCCACAGTGCGCTCAGTTGAATGAATGCAGGTATAGCCTCTCGCTTTCATAACTGGAACCATTTGCTCATCATATTTAGCTACAAAATCATAAAAATCAAGTGCATTTTGGGCAAATAGTTGCTCTTTAAGTTCTCGTTCATCAAAGTTCATTGACTCTCTCCCTTAAATTAGAATAACGTGCCCTATTTTATAAATTTACTAATGCCTTTTCAAGTTTATCTTGATTCTGATCCGAAAAGAAAAAGGCCTTCCAAAAATGGAAGGCTCCTATGTTTCAATGATTATTCAGTAACTCTAAAATTTTCGACATGTTAGTTCCTTTTTCCATAGATAGCCCTATGTTTTTTTAGCTTTTTGGCCTCTTTAACGGCTCTTATCTGCTCATCAATAAACAGCCAAGTCATGAAGACAAAAGGAAAACCTATAAGCATAACAATCCCTATTTCTAAAAAATCTGCAATGAACGAAAAGCCACCTGAGAAATGAACTCCTAGAGCAATTATAATAATAGGTAATACTAGGACAGGAACAAACTTCAGTGCCAACAGTCCGACAACCAACAAGAAAAACATATTTAATCCGATTGTCTGGTAAAAGATATAGATAGCCATTGCTGCAATCAACCACCAAAAAGTCTGAACTAATTTTTTGAGAGAAACAAAAATGATCATGATTAAGCTCCTTATTTTTTAGTTTTTAGTTTTCTCTGCATCTTGCTCCATTCTTTAATAATTAAATTTTCTAAGTAGTCTGAAGCAGATTTAGAACCATGAAATTTTACTAATTCCTCTAGTTTCTGATAGCGCACATCATAGTGAAGTGAAAAAGGATAACGCCCCTTTTTGTTATTTTTCGGTAATTTATTATCACTTATTGCTTGACTAGTAAGAGGTTTTTGATTCTTCATAAATAAACTCTTTCAAATATAAATCATTATAATTTGTTATATAAAAAGTTATATAACTTTTATAAACATATTTTATATAAAAAAGCCATAACTGTCAATAAAAACGCACAACTTGTTATATAACTTTTTGTGCGTTTTATTTTTTAGTTACTATCCAAAAGTTCCACCAATATTTCCACCAACATAGGCTTTCAGCTGTATCTGATTTACCGTGGTATTAAAGTTTCCTACAAAATAACAGTTATCTTCTCCCTTCTTTGTCAGAACAATCAAAAATTGAACAACATCCTCATTTTCAGATGGCATAACTTCTAGCTTACTTGATTGATACTCATATTGATTTACCAGAAGTGCCATCGCAAAGGTTTGAACCATTCCATTTTGACTCATAGAAAGATGATTTTCTAGTGTACCACTAACATTTGATAAATGTTCTGCTTTCTTAATAGCATTGATAGCCTCATCAAATGCTTTAAGTACCTGTTGCTTATGTTCTTCACTACCTTCTGTATAAGAGTGTTCTAGCTTCAATTTCGCTGTCCGATAATTCTTTTCATCAACGGTTTCTGGAGTTGCTTGTGATGCAGCATCATCTACTGATGGATTCGTCTGTTCGCTCTTGGATTCTTGAGGATTACTACTGGTTAGATTTCTATAAACAGCAAATCCAGAGAAAATTAGTAATAGTCCAACCACAATGACATAAATCATATTATCTTTCATCCATTCTTTCATTGATTTCTCCTTTTACTTTCCAAGCTTAGGTTCTTTTCCATCTGGATAAGCAAAGGTAGTAATTTCTGCCTTTTGTTGCTCTGGTGTCCAGATACGATAGTTCCAGGTATAAGATTTTTTGAAATAATCTGCTCCTGATAGCGGTGTGTTTTGCTCTACAATCAAAATTGAACCATTTTCAAAAACATGGCACACAATACCCGTGTGGCCATAGCCTCCGTTTTGTGTAGAAAAGATTGCTCCCTTTTTAGGAGTAGTTTTGATGGAATTGCCAAAGATGCTAGCCCATGCAGCTGCTTGATCTTTACCGTTCCCAGTAACTGATCCTGAATGCCCCCAAAGATGATTTCCTAAGCTAATTGTTAAATTAACGCATTGACCAGCTAAATAATCACTACCTGGATTAAACCATCCAGAAGGATTGGCATAAGCCATGCCAAGTGTTTTGGGATCAATGATATACTGTTTCAAACTCTCTGGTAGGTTATCAGGACTATATCCCCACGCTGTCGCATCTGCTGGAACTGTTCCTGTACCATCAGTAGCACCGCCTGAGGAAGAATCACTACAATCTTTACTGTTGCTTGTAAAAGTATCAGATGAGTTATTATCTCCAGCTGAAGTTGTAGTTACTTTATAAGGTTTATCGCCATGAGCGCTGATAGCTTCCTTATCCAGCCATTCATACTTTTTACCAAGCGTATGATACATGTCAATAAGCTTAGTTTTATAGGTACCGTCAGTAGCCCAGCCACCGTCTGCAATAGCACTTAGAGTCGCTATACCATCCGTATTGTTGATAGCCTTAGTATATAGTGTTTGGTGAGCCATAAACTCTGCTTTACCAACAATGCCAGCATCATAACTGGAGAACCAGGTGTAAGCTCCACCTGTACCATCTCCTACATTAGCTCCTGGTTTCGTTCCTGTTAGGTCAACACTATCTTCACCATAAGTTGCTAGAGTAACAGGGAAGTTGCTCTTGCTCGAAGTTTTAACACCACCCATATTGTGTGCTTGCCAAAACGAGGTGCCATTAGGATTAGAGAAATTGAATCCATTTTCAATCATAGTCTGCGTGATCGATGCAGACGGTAAGAACCCACCAGCTTTCCAAGACAGGATATAAGCCTCTTTGTGCTCCTTGACAAATGAATCAATTGAGCCATCACCTGAAGAAATAGAGGACTCTGTAGAGGCAGAAGTTGCTACTTCAGTTGTACAATTCGTTTGAGAACTACTCACAGCCCCCAAAATACCTGCTAGTATGGTTACACCAATACTAATTAGAAACACAAGAGAGATGAGCGGTGCTAGTATCTTAAATAGAACTGCTTTTTTCACATATTCTCCCTTCTACCAAAGACCAAGAATTGTCTTTAGAATAGCGTAGAACACTAAGAAAACAATGAAACCAACACCAAGTTTCCTTAAACCTCTTAAAAATTCTTGATCACGTGCTTTCTGGGCTGCTAAGCGTTCTGGATCAGACTCACCATCCGAGGCAAAATAATCTCTAATTTCCTGACTTTTAATTTTTCGTACGGTCACATAGTTATTGATTGCTTGCTTTCGTCTTTCAATTGGTCCAAGTTTATTTGGATTTTTATTTGACATATCCGTCACCTTTCTATTTCTACTGAATACCACCATATCTCTGCACTTCTGGCGTTAATAACTGCTGGTTAAAGACCAGATTGCCTACCCCAGCAATATTCATAAATAATTGCCCTTTTACTAAGCGTGGCAATGTTTCCAGCTCTGATTGATTCATAGAGCCTACCAAGGCATTAGCAAGCAAAGGAATACTTGTTTCATCAGTTTGAGCAAAGACACGGTACTGCATCAATCCAAATATACGCTGAACAGCTGTGACATAAGGATCTTTATGACTACCTGCTCCTGATACAAATAAAATTCCTCGTAGAGAGTTAACCGATAGTACCACACCTGCAAAGTTCTCTCCCATCGAGTCAATCATATCAGCTAGTAGTTCAACGCTGCTTTCATACTTAGGATTGATCAATGTTTGAGCTTCACTGATATTAACAATATAATGCTCCATATCCATTTCTGTTAGATTAGGATTAGCTTTTAATAATTGCTTGCAGCGTTTACCATTATTGACGATATCAGCTGAAACCAGGGATAGCACTGAAAAGATTTGTGCATTAAGCAAGTGAGGGGTTCCTTTTAGGCCTGAGAAGTCAAAAGTAACAACTTGCTCAGACGAAATATCCTGGAACTCAGTTGTGCCTTCAAAGATCTCTGAGTTTGTTGTTAGCAGTTCATCAAAAGTATTATGAATACGGTTAACAGATTTAATTTCAATTTCATCTGGTTGACTTTGTGCCAATAAACTACGCTTATAGTCTTCCGCAAAGTGGATAAAATCTGTTAGGACTGGGTACTCCTCATTCACTAAATCAGTCGCTTTTAATTTCTCTGGATTCAACTTAGGATTACGTGCCCACAAACCTTCTTCAATATAAAACTCATTGAGCATCTTACCGAATGTTGTTAAATCATCCCCTGTTACTTCACTATTAAGTAGTTTCAAGATGCTCTTTAACTTCTGAATATGAAGATTATAGGATTTCTTCTTATCAATCTCTGTTCCATCTTCATTTGTTACTGTTGGGAACACTTGGAAAATATTGATACGGTTAGCTTCACCTGATAAATCAAGAATCAGACCATGCTGGTGTCTCGTCTGATCGAGAAATGTCCCATTTGCATCGAAGTTACGAATATAATTTCCTTTGGCATAAAGGCCATCTGTATGCTTCAACAGAAAAGAACGCTGCCCCATCTTAGGGTTGCCTGAAATAATCATAAAGGAACGAGTTCGACGTTGATCACGTTGCAAAAAGTTGAAATTAACGGCTCCTTTGGTTGGTGTCCATCCCATGTAAACACCTTTAGAATCTTCTAATTTGGTGTGATTGAAAAAATAACCACCGGCCAAATCATGCGCCCTAATAGGAATACCTCGTCTATGGTTGGGTAAATCAATTTGATATTGGGCTGGTATGAATGGAGCATGGTATTCAAAGTCAAGTTCACCTGAAAGGATAGTTGACTTAAAGTTAGAAGTCTTGTCTTTAATATCCTCTACTTGCTTGAAGAGAGCTTCTTTAGTTGAGGCAGAAGAATAGTTCCGAACATACATTCCTAGCATCGCAATATTCTTCTTGGTAATGTCTCTATCCAGCTGAGTTAAGTCTTTGATTTCATCTAGTTCTTGTTGGTTATCAACAATCTTACTGTTTCCAGTAATACGAGTTGATTTTTCCTCAATAGCATCTTTGATTTCTTGCTTCAGCTCTTTGTTATTTGCTCGGTAGAGAGACAAAAACGAACGTGTACCTGGAATCAGCATTAAATCTGATAACCAGAAACGATCTAAATCTTCTGAGGGGTATTCGTAATAATGAAGTGTTGTATGATAACCGTCCCCACTGATCCAGGAGCGGTCATCCTTTTTGAAATCAATGTTACCTTGTGGTTGTATGCGACTGAGAAAAGCAAGATCATAACCTTGCGCTTTTAACTGTCTTTGTCTGCGTTTTGAAAGTTCTGGCATGTTATCCTCCTATACTTTTTCGTTCATGTTATTGAATTGCTTGATAATTTGTTCTTTCTTAACCCTGGTTATTTCTTGAGGAACAAAATCATTATTTCCATAAGACTTAGCCTTACGTACTAGGTCATCTAACTCTGTTGTAGTTGGTGCAAAGAGCCACAAAATAAACTCTGTATTGTAGATTTCTTGTTGAATACTCTCTTCAACTTGAATCTCATTAATCAGTAAGGCCTCACGATCAATAAGCTGCAAATACCGACGTGAACCAGGTAGTAATTTTGCCTTTTCTTGGCGAACGAGGCTCAAATGATGACGAAGATCCATAATCTGAGTATCTGTATTAGTTGGCAAAGTTGTTGTTTCAATCTGAATATCAGTGTTAAAGTCAGTCAACCATTTCTCAAAATTATCAATCGTTCGTCGAATTTCATTATAGGAAAGTGATCCTAAATCCTTGCCTGGTATTTCCATCAGCTGAAGATATCCGTAGTCAACTAATTGAATGTAAGCTTGACGATTATCAATAATTGACTTTACATCAAGCAATTCTACACATGAATGCAGGTCAAAATATTCTTGACTGTGCTTTTTTTCCTGCTTACGCCCTAATTGTCGTTTAACTTCAGGCTGGGGTTGATTTTGTTTAATAGCCATTAACGTTTCTCTCCTCTCTGATAATTCAAACTAATGTAACGTTTCCGTCGTCTCCTGAAAAAGAGAAGCATGCTATGCCAATTTTTCTTTCCGCCATTGGCTGGTAAAACTAGATAGAGACACATAAGCGGTGTCAAAATAATAAAGGCAAGTAACTGTGGCCATTGACTCGTTGGGAACATCTTAGTTCCAACAGAAACCGCAGCAACCGCTGACCCTCCTACAAAAACAATATCAGCCATGAATAGTCCTATGATTTTTACTTTGGCATAGATGTCACGTGGAACACCGTATTTTTCATCCATTTATCTAACTCCTTTCTTGTATAGTTCCATCATAAGAGATAAAGACAATTCTTGCGTTAAGCGGACAAATGGCCTCACCTCAAACTGAAGAGTCGTTTTCATACAAAAAGTTATATTTCTTTTTACATGAAAAAGAAGCCTCAAGATTGAGACTTCTTAACCATATTGAAGAATGATTCTTCTGACAAAATTGTGATTTCTTGCCCTCCTGCTATTCTGGATATTGCAGCTTCATACTTTTTAGACCGTCTATCTGGTTCAAAAAGATCTAGTTGTTTATGACCTGCAAGAAGAATATTTGTTTGAGCAGAGACATATCCTTGAACGATTGCTCCCTTTTTCTCCAGAAAGGTAATCACATCTTGTCGGCTCATTGGTCGTAAACTTCCTGTAATCACAACAACCTTACCTGCAACCTCACACATAGAGCTTACTCTTCACTTTCATCAATTTCAGCACCTCTGATATGAGATTGTCCTTGCATACGCTGACCTGCTTGTTGCATTTGTTGGTTCATGTACTGCATTTGGTTCATTGATTGTTGGAAGTTACGTTTAGGAGTCGTTGAGCCTTCAGGCTTTTTTGGTGCATCAGGAGTAACATTTGGAAGTGGAGTATTTCCCATAGGTTGCGTAGTATCTCCAGGCGATGGAGTTGGCTCACTAATACCACCAAATGCTTCTCCTGACGGCTCTGATGGGGTCACTGTAGGATCTGTAATACCGCCACCACTTGGACCACTATCAGTATTGTCAAATGCACCTGAGTCATCTGAGAATAGGCTTTCTCCTCCGTATTGGCCAGAAGGATTTAAGGTGTAGTTTGCATTTGGATTGATTGTTGAATCAAATCCTGCACGTGGCGGAATTGCATCATTTTTCATGCCTTTATAAACAGCATCATGGGCTGCCTGTTCTTTTTGACCTAAGTTATCTGCTATACCACCTGCAAAGTCTTTCGCTTTACCGACAGCCTCTTTACCTGCAAGGTCAGCAGCACTATACATGTTACTCAAGCCACCTTTGACTGCATTCAAAGCACCTTGATCTTTAGCAGCATTGAAAGCACCTCGAATTCCACCACCAGTTGTTGCCAGACTATTTCCAAGAACTTTACTTCCTGCTACCATTGCTCCAGGAGCTTTCTTAGCCATATCAAGTCCAAAGCCTCCCATAGCCATAGCTCCGTTACCGATAGCTCCAGCACCTGTCGCAAAGGCATTACCCATCATCATCGCTCCAAGCAGTTGTTGGGCTGTATCACTATGACCAGTAGAAACGCCCAGCCAACGTTCAATCATTGATACCCCTTGCATAGCAGCAAAGAAGACACCAATATAAACAAGTGAAGCCGCAAGACATTGTTCCCACATATTAAGACCATCAAAGAAACCGCCTGATAATTTTGTAACAGCTGATACTGATAACGTTGGTAAGTCACGTAGGATTTCCAACGTCACACGCATAATCACCACTTCAAAGAAGATACCTGCAAGAGCACCTCCTATTGTTCGTAGAAGTTCTTTATACTTCTTGGAATTAGACAAGGAAGAATATCCCTGAAGCGGTGAAATCATAGCTTCAATCACAATATCAAAGCCTGATTTAACCAACTTGATCGACATAGAAATTAAGAGGACAATCAGGATAATGTATTGCATGAACATTCCTATCCAGTTGACCTTATAACGCATATAGACTGGTTCAAAGGCATTTAATTCACCTACAATACGGTGCTGTGTAATGGTTTCTACTCCATCTTGATTCGTGTTTAATTTATGTAGGAATAAACCTTTTATACCAGTGTGCTTCTTTTCCATTTGATCTAATAATCCAGAATTAGAAGCACCATAAGTTGCCCCAAAATCAATTCGTGTCGCAAAGTCAGTAGTGTCTCGCTTATCAGTGCTATCTGTAATATTATTGACTGGCGTTGAGCCCTCTTTAGGTGGCTTGATATACCCATAATCATCCAAGGGAAAAAGCTCGGTTGAAAAATCATTATCAATCAATACTTTAAGATCTACCACATTATTTTTCATTGGTTGAATCGCCAAAGATGAATAGTGTTCAGTTCCATCAGGTGCTTCACTAGATACGGTTTGAATATTCATTGCATCTTGAGCAATCACCGATGAAACGGATGTTAAAGCCAAAGGTAACACAGCCGTAACCATCGTTACTAGAAGGAAGTTAGTTATCACCCCTTTGTATTTGACTGGCTTAGTAAAGACACCAGCTATTGCAGAAACAACTAAAATCAAGCTAAATAGTGTTGTTCCTATCACCTGAAACCAGAAGAAAAATTGTCCTATAACCGTGTTGTTATCGCCTAAATATCCAAATAAACCAAAAAGCTTAAACATATTATTAAAGACATGTTCTAAACTTGCTGTAATGGAATACAGGGCTTTGGCTACTGCACCTGGTATATAAGCTAAAAAGGAAAGAAAGGCTGGAGTTGAATCAAGGTAGTTACTCCAATATTTATAAAATGAAGCCATCTTTTCTGCATTCTCGCCTGTGATATTCCCATTGGTCTTACCATTGAAATCTAGGAAGCCTGTTTCCAAGGCGTTGACCAAATCGGAATAAGTATCATATTTCACATAAGGTACCTACTTTCTTTATAAGATACCTCCATCATAAGGGATAATGAAAATTCCTGCGTTAAGCGGACAAGTCATAGGATGTATAAAAAAAGCCTCATAACGAGACTTTTTTGCTTATTTAGCTTCACCTGTGAAATTAAAATAACCATCATTAGTATATCCAGTTTCAAACTCAAATATATTGATTGATTTACCACCTTCTGTTAGAACAACACCATACAACTGATCTCCTACTTTACCCCAAATATCATCTTTATGGTATCCGACGTTAATAATAAAATAGTGTTTATCTTTTAATTCTGCCTCATGAGATGCCATTATCCCCTTCATAGATTTTGGTAATTTATCTTCAGCAACAACCTCATAATAAACTTCTTCATCTCCAGACTTCAATTTATGATTCTTCTTATCAAATTCGAGCTCTTGACCCCCTCCAGTGAAAATCAAGCTATCATATCCTGAAAGTTCTGAATACCCTGTATAACTATCTTTCAATTCTGTTTTAACAATATCTTCAGCTGATTTTTGACTACAGGCTGCTAGAAGAATAAGCGCAAGACCTAACATCAATAGACTAAACAATTTTTTCATTTTCATAACAACCTTATCCTCAATTTGCTGATTACATTATAACAAATACAGTTTACTTTGTCTAAGGGTACTAAAAAACGGAGCTTACCAAAATAAAAATAATTATTTATATAATAATTTTAATAAATATATGAATCGCTTAGTAATCCCTTTTATTTCACCTTCTAAGAATCCAATTTATAGTTTTCAATCCAGTTATCTAAAAAAGTTGAAGCCCCACTATGACCCTCAGCTGCTGCAATTAAATCTAGTTTTTCACGATTTTTTGGTTTTAAAGTGAACGTGTAAGGGTGTTTTATTTTACCTGGTGGTCTTCCTGCTCGTCTTGTTTTAGTTGATTGAGGTGGTGCTTGGATCTTTTCACCAAGCGATTTCTCAATACGTTCTCTCTTTGAAGTAAATGCCATCTTTTCTCCTTTTTATTTTGATAGCTATTTTAATCATGATTTATATAACTATTTTTATATTTATTTTAATAACTATTTTAATACATTTATCAACTCTCGTCAATAATAGAAATCATTTGCTCAAGTGTCTCTTGAATCTGTCTGAAAAAAGAGCGATGCACCTGATAAGTCGCTTTATCAGACATCATATCAATCATTGTATGATCTTTTGTAATTCTATTAAAAAGTTCTTTATGTGGGATTTGCCCTAAAATATTGACTTCACCATCAATAGCCTGTAATAATTCCTTTGATTTTTTAGTATTATGCTTAATCATATTTGGAAGAAAATAGAGCTTAGCAGTTATCAACGATTCACGACTTGGACGAACAATTTCCTGTTTACGGTAATTTTCCAAACGAATTTCTAAATTTTCTTTAGCCTCAAAAGCGAAGTCACTTGGAATAAGTGGGCTAATAATAATATGGCTGACTGCAATAGCATTTCTAGTAGCAATCCCAAAGTCTGGATGACAGTCTATAATAACATAGTCATAATTACCTAGTTTACGAACATCGTATTGATCATCTAACCAGTCATATAAAAACATATTCTGGTTTGGATTAGTTTCCAGCTGACGTTCAACTTCATCTAATCTCATAGAACCAGGTATTAAATCAATGTTAGGGGCAACAGGTAAGATATCTACATTTCCTTGTTTTGTATAGATATTTGCGATAGTTCCGCTCTCTTGGTAAATATCATAATAATGTGTTAGATTACACTGATGATCTTTATCCATAAATAAAACCTTAAATCCTCGTCTAGCCAACTCTTGACCTAGTAATAAGGCATTTGTTGTAGCACCTACACCGCCTTTAATTTTTGAAAAAGAAATAATTTTCATGTCCATGCTCCTCTTTTATTTTATATATTTATTATAATATAAATCATTATTTTTATCAATATTAAAATACATATTTTAATTGTTATTTTTGTAAATATTTTTATATTAAGTCAATATTTCATTGCTTATTTGAAATTCATCCAAGGACTTAATAGAGTAAAATTATTATCAAATAGGAGACCCTTATGAATCCATTTAAACGATTAGATAACCATTATTATTGTTCTATTTTAAAGCCCTTAGAGGTAAACTCTAAGAGCTTTTTCTAAGTTAGATTACATCATCTACAAAGAAGATATCATCATTCTCTTCTTCATCAAAAACATCTGCAATAATAGCATGTGTTAGTTCATCTGGAGAGGTGAACTGAGCTTGAGATAAAGGTTTTGGTTGCTGCTTTCTTGTAGCTAATTGAGGAGGTTCTCCGTTACTTCTCATACGATCAGTTAGTGCCGTACGCCAATCAATAATTTTATTGAAAGTGCTTTGTGCTCCTACTGCTATATCTTGAAGATCAAGCTCTCTATGCTCACTATTTACTGGAATATCAGCCAAGGTCATAGAGTGATCAAATTCATCTTGAAGGAACATATAGCGATAAGGGAAAGCTGTCTTCTCATGGAGGAAGATTGGATCGGTTGTTACCTTACGCCCTGCGTTATCTCGACCTTTAACCCCACGGAGAATAACCGCTTCTCCTTCCTGGAGTTTGGCTAATTGTGTAGGTGTTAGCAATTCTTGCTTAGGATTTTCAATAGACACGTTAGGGTTAGCTTCATCTAAAATATTGCTGGAACGTCTGCGACGTGTGATTGTCCGTGTTCCTAAATCCTTACTGAAGCGACTATTGGTCTTATCTGATGTGGATTTCACATAAATCTTAAGCGAGCAGTTATCTTGGATAGTTGCTGCAACGTTCTCTCCGTACTTATCAACCAGTTGTTCCAAGCTTTGAATCCAGAGGTAATAGAGGATGTTCTGGCCAAGACCAATAGAAATCTTAGTATCCATGTGGGGGATGGCTGGAATATTGGTAAACTCATCCAGTATATGAAGAATCCGATTGACACATTTACGACCATTAGACAGTGCCAACTCATAGTTAGCATTAAATAACTGATCAAGAAATAGAGAGACAATGCTATTGTATTCTGTTCTGTTTGGTGGTGTTACCAGGTAAATCACTTTAGGATTGTCTGAATAAATCAAGTCAATATCATCTTCCTGAAGAAGATTATCTTCTTGATTATTCAGAACTGTAACCTTGATGTGATCCAGTACAGGTTTCCTCGTGTACTCATCAAGCTTGATGATTTTTCCACGTTTCTGATAAACTTTTTCAGCTGAGAATTGGAAGGTCTTGTTACGAATAGTTGAATCCCCATTGTTTTCGTGATTAAAGTCAATGGTTATCAGGAACTGATCAGGTAGTTTAGGTTCAATCACATAGGTGAGATAGCCTTCGCCATCGATTAGAGCTGTTGCTTCTTTCACGTGGGTAACTTGTCTAGTTGTTTTACCCCAAGCCGATTGACTGGTAATTGTTACCTTAGCAGTCTTATGAGCGTATTCGTTACGCATAGCTACATTAGAACTTGAGCGAAACTTAACCGATAAGCGACGTGGGAAACCAACTGATTCTAGGTCAATAGAATTTTTAGACGTGAGTTTAGCAATGTTATCTTGCAAGAACAGATTAATACCAGACATCATGCTAGAGAAAACATTTCCTTTTGTTTCCTCTGAGGCAAAGTCAGATGATCTGAAGTTTAGATCAGCCATATCTCTAAATTTAGAGAATTTCTCTTGGTTAATCTTACGCAGATTGTCGAAGTAAACCGTTATTTTGGATTTCTTCTTAACCTGCTGATCACGGTCTGGATTTTCAACAATATCTCCATAATCATTGACAAAGACTTCTTCAGACCCTAAATCAGTCAGAAATTTTGCGATATTACGAACCGTAACTGTATCCCAGGCATCTTTTTCACCATTTTTAAAGGTTTCATTTGCTCGGTCAATAAGTGCCATGGCAATCGCATTAAAGAGGGAGATCGAGGTATCTTCCCAATATTTGGCATTCCCATTTCCCATACCTGGTTTTGTTTTACGATAAATCGCTTCAGCAACTGCATTAACACGTGTCTGTGTCTTTTCATAGTAACCCTTTTTTGCTGCATCAATTGCAAGTGCTAGAGGGTTATAGGACATGGACCAGTCCATATTCTGAAAAGAGAGGACATTAACGTCATATCCACGTCGTCTCATGGTCTTATAAGATGATTGGTAGTGTTCGCCTTTCGGATCGGCTATAACCATTGATGGTTGAATTTCCGCACGGCTATTCACATCCATCGTCGTAGTGATATGTCCTTCACCTTTCCCCGAACGAGTCATACCAATACCAAGCATATTGGTAGTGCTATCATCGATGTAATAATCACCTGAAGCCTTCGCGTAAATCCCTAAAATTCTTTCAGCATTCGTCATATAACGACTAAAAGTACGATTTTGCCACAGCATCTGAGAGCCTAAAGTTAGACCTGTAAGATTATTTCTAGTCTCATGCAGAACAGGTATACCACCTTCACCTGGATAAGTTTCAGTCTTGTTAGGAACCTTCTTATACTGTTGGTGAATTTCTTTGACTGTTGCAAAGCGATCATCACCTTCTTCATTGTGGTTATAGTCTCGATATTGCTCAAAGTTTACCCAAGCTGATCGCCAAGCTATCACCAAACCAACCAGAAAGACAGGCACTGCCAGAATTGGAGCAATCACAAATACCTTAGCATTGAATAGGTTTTGGATTAGCAAGCTATCGATGTTAAAGGTAACAATCTGACTATTATCTTTCAAGGTCACTACTGAGAAATAAAGGAAGCGGATAGCCGCCCTTAAAACAGTTACCAGATAGTTCGTCAGGATCAAAGCAATAAAACTAAAGCCTAATCCCATAAATACAAAGCTACGATAGTTTTTAAAGTAGAGCAAGGGTTTCATTTCCTTGTCAAACCGTTTCCTGTCCTGCTTAATAAACGGTAGCATGTAAACCAAACGAAAAATAAGATTTCCAAACAGTAGGAATACGAAAGAAGGGACCACTGTGGCAAGTCGCTTGACTAACGACCAAACCATCTCCCCTTTACCCTTTCCAGATGATTTCCAGTCAATATCCTGACGATGCCTCCAAAGGTTCAGAAGTTCTTCTTTTTTATGATGAATACGCTTCTTAATGTTATCCCTATCTTTGATCCATCCTTTAATCAGCTGAAAAAAGGTCATCAGCGGTTGATGTACTAGCTTATATCCTTGGTAACAAAGATAAGCCAAAAAACCAATCAATAATAAAGCATTAAGTCGGTTCACCTTTGCTAGTTGGACCAAAGTATAAAAAATAGCTTCTAACCAACTAAACATGCTGCTTACCTCGAATTTCTTCTAAAAATCGCTTGATTTTCTCACCATAGAAAGTAGAAAAAAGAAAAATCTTAAATTTCTGTTGAGGTGAAGCAAGTTGGTAGCGTTCCAGGTAAGAACTAACACCATCTTCAATTCCCAGATGAATTGTACATAGGTGGCAGCTTCTTCCTTGCTTCAGATAATTTTCTATCTGAAGGGAATCTGCCATTAAGTCATCAGATTGATAATCCGTTTGTTGTGTTATCATAAGCAAAATTATCCCTTCTAGTTTTTAATACACTCCTAGAATAAGGGATAATGAAAATTCCTGCGTTAAGCGGACAAATCTAAACAGTAGACAAAAAGTTATATAACTTTTTATAGCTCATTTTAAGAAGTTTTCATGGACGATTACCTATAAAATCACCTGAAAATGACTCAGAATTGCCTTCTCAGCACGTGTTATGCTATACTAATAAATGCTAATTGCTCTAACCAAAAATAGCACGTGACTTAAAAATCGCGTGCTATTTTTGTATTAAAATGGTTCATCAGCTTCCATTGGAGTTGGATAAGAGTTACTCGGTGATTGTGTACCCTTAAGTAGATCAGCCTGTTGATTGTTTGTTTGAGCTCCTAGAACATTTAATTGTTGCTGCCTACGTCTGTTAGAAGCCTCCTTACCTTCTAAGAAAGTAATACCATCATGTTGACTTGGTACAATATATTGATAATTGCGACGTTGCCCTTGATCAGTCGTATAAGCGCGTTGAATGATTTCACCTTTTACTAAAATCGGTGAACCTATTGATAAGCTTTGTGCCATAATTTCAGCCTGTTTGCCATAGACTTGAACGTGAAAAAAACTTGTCAATGGTTTCCCATCGTTCCCCTGTAAACTGGAATCACAAGCAAAGTCAAACTTAAAACTGATATTCCCATTGGCTGTTCTACTGACGGCATTAGTTGGAATATCTGATACACGTCCTTTGGAAATAAATACTTGCATGATATTAACCTCCTTGATAACAAAAGGCCACAAGTGCCTTATCCTATTCTTCTTGTGGCCGGATTTTTTACTTGTCTTTTAGCTATCTGATTTAATTTTCCTTACGTTTGCGAATGCCTACAAAGCCAAGACCTGATAGGATACCCCCTCCCAGAATACTTAGGAGCGAGCTAGCTTCGCCTGTTGAAGGTAGTACAGAAGCTGGCACTGAAGGAGTTGGTGGGGTTTGTGGATCTGCAGGTTTGACTGGTTTTGGTGTCGTTGTCGTTACTTTATTTGACAGGACACCATAGTCATTGATAATCAAATCGTAACTATTGACAACTTCGCCATCCTTGATACGCACAGCTGATACAAAGCCATCTGCTCCAAAGGCAACGTCACGTGTAATTTGTGCTAAGAAATCAGCTTTAAAGCGTGACTCAAGTCGTCCAGTTTCTGCATTATAAACTGTTTCTACGTATTTGCTAAGGTCATCACCTGATTTAATTTCAGTACCATCAGAAAGAGTAAAGTCAATTTTTGCCTTGAAAGCAACGTCTTTAAATTCATCATGCGTATGTTGCAACATATCCACAAACACATAGCTATTGATATCATAACCACGGCCTGCCGGTACAACCCAGCCTTCGAGTTTATAAGTGACCTTATCACCAAGTTTTACTAAGCCACCATCAATAGATTTACCATCTTCATCCAGTACATCTTTATGAATAGAGATGAGTGGAAGCGTGTTTTTAACCACATTACCATAATAACCATTTCCGAAATCAACTTGGAAAGTTTGGTTCGTGATATCACCTTCCGTAAAGCTTTCCTTAATTTTGAATGACAAGTTATAGGTAATATCCAAGCCCTTCTGCACATAAGCTTCGTAGAAGGCTTGAGGGTCTTTTGCCACCCAGAGATAAAACTCACCAACTGGCGAGATACCAGACGTTTTCACAAGCTCTTGTAGGGTTTCTGAAAGGCTATCTTGTGATAACACATGGTACCTAGTCAGAAGTTTTGTCACGTCATCACCATTAGCAGCTGTAATCGAATTAACCACAAGTGATTTACCATCAATAGCTGCATCCAGATAATCATCCGCATACATAAAGCCTTTTGCGATAGAAGATTGAGAAGCACTCATACCTTTGTACTGGTCAAAATCTTGTTTAGCCACATAGTTTAAAACCGTATTTGGTAAAACAGATTTACCATCAATGGATTTACCAGAGGCATCAATGACATCTTTTTCTGGCTGAATGAGGTTATCATTCGGTGTTGGATTATCACCTTTTGGTGTTTTACGTGGTGTTTTAGGATCGTTACCTGGAGTGTAAATCACAGGTGTATTTGAAACAACCTTATACTCACCACTTGGAGTTGTAATCACGGATTCAAAAGTATTTTTGTAAGTTCCGCCATCATTAATTGGTGTCCCTGCCAAATAAGCTACTGGCACAGCTACATCTTGATCACGATTTGCATTCAACATAGCTAAGGTGGCTTCCGTTGCTTGTAGGCCAACCTTACCAGATTCATCATAGACCATCATCCAAGCTGTATTTTTACTTGCTGTTGCTTCACGATCAAGGACAAATCCTGATGGCAGCGGATCATTCATCACATAGCTTGTCACTACTTGTCGACCTGCTTTGAGAGCTGAGTTAGTTAATGTCCATGTCTGAGTAGAGCCTTTAGGTACAAGCGTGCCATTTGTATTTTCACCATCTGCATTAACCACCGCTTTAACATTAGCTGGAGATTGTTTAACAAACAATGGATGTACAGACACCGTGATATCTTTGACATTAGGCACGTCCACATGTGGTTTATACACAGGAGTTACTGGTACGTAGTCTTCTGGCGTAAAGTTTTCAAGTTCCGGACGGTTTGGGAGTTCTGATGGAACTGGAGGCTTTTCAGTGAATGGAGTTGGTACAAATGTCACTTCTTTCGGCTCAACTGGCACTGAAGGAGTTGGTTGTAATTTTTCAGGAGTTACTTTGATTGGTTTTGGAAGAGTAGGAAGTGATGGACTTGCAACCTTAGACGAAATAGCTAACCATTGCCCATGTGCCCAATCTACATTTGTTGTCGCAAGATTTGTTGAAGTAAACGAAATAATATTTCCACTCAATTTCTTGGCAATCGCTGAACCATAATAGAACAGAGGATTGTCAGCTTGATCCCACTCTGCATTATTATAATCACTACCTTGTGATTTATAATCATTGTTGACTTTTGAATAAATACCATCTCCATTTTCTGTGATAGTCGAACCATTAATTGGAACAAATTCAAAATTGTAATCTTTAATAGCTTCCTGACTTACATGCTCACCATTGTCACGAGAAACTGAACCATCTCCATTGACCTGTGAATTGAGACTAGAAAGTGCAATATAGGCAGGAGCACCTTTTGAAAATTCAATATAATTACCCGATTCATCCTTAAACTGGATATCAACCCCCAAATCCGAGCTGTCTTTACCGTAATTATAAATAATGACACCATTTGTAGGATCTTTAGCTACAAATACTAATTGAGGACTATTACTCTTATTAGTGTAGGTGTACTCGACAGTATCAATTTTCACATCACCATAATAAGAATTTTGAAGATTGGTATAAACTGCTTTCACATTTTCAGCTGGATTAAGTACAACCGGCTTAGACGAAATGGTATCCGAATGAACCCAGTCAGAATACCCTGAAACGACAGTGTTAGTGGTACTAGTCACCATGCGCTTAACTTTATCATTAATAGATTCACCTGACGATTCAGGAGAACCACCCCATTTTTCCGTGGAATAACTGAACTTACCCGAAAGATTAACTTCAGCTTGAGGTTCGTTTTCAAATACCAACGATTTTATAATAACTTCTGTTGCATAGCCATCTGTATTCAAAAGCTTTTGCATTTCTGCCAATTTCTTTTGATATTCTGCTTGTAACTGAGCATTTTTTTCGTCAGCAACTTTTTGAGCCGCTGCATTTTTTTCGTCAATGATTTTGTTTGCTTCTAAAACTGCTTTATATTCAGCAAGTAATTTCTCATACTCCGCTTGTAATTTCGCATTCTCAGCATCCACAGCCTCTTGACCTGCTTTGTTCGCAGCTTCATTGGCAGCCTTACGAGCTTCATAACCTTGCATAGCCTTTTCATCAGTCGCAACAATGGCTTTTTTATTCTCTTCCCAAGTGGCAAGAGCTTTAGCATTGCGATCTTTGACAGCTTGCTCATTGAGTTGGTTGCGTTGGTCAACTGCTGCTTGTCCAGCCTTATTAACTTCAGCAACTCGTTTTTCTTCCGCTTCATTGTCAGCGTCAATTTGTTTGTTAGTCGCTTCTGCTTTGGCAATAGCTTCAGTATTCGCTACTTTTTCAGCTTCCGCATTTTCAACGGCCACTACTTGTTTAGCAGCGTCAGCTTGTGCTTCAGCTAGGGTATCATAAGTTACCGAAGATGTTTCTGTGACTGTAACACCAGCCTCTTTTGCGTCAGAAACAGCCTGACTCACTTCTGGCGTTTCAACTGGTGTTACAATCGCACCAGTATTTGTTCCTGATTGAGTTTGAGCGTCAAGGTTAGCTTGCGAGGGCGCTGACTGGGCTGTTTCAAGGTTGGTTGCTGGGTTAGCTGTCGTAACAACTGCCACTTCTGGAGTGACGGTGGTCGTCGTTTCATCAGCTGAAACAGCTGTGGTTCCTAACCCTACGGCAAGAACCGCTGCCGAAGCTAGTGCGACTTTCCCAAGACGGGCTGAATGAGTACCCGTTTTAAATTTACGGATAGAGAAAATTTCTTTTGCATCAAAATTCATAAATGATACCTTTTTTCCTTTCTTTTTCTAGTTTTACGACATTGCGGTCATAATTTTAGCGTAATTGCTTTTTAGACTTCATAGCTAAGCCAAATGTTGACATAAGAGCTAATAGAAGACCAAGCAAGCCAAGAGCAGATTCAGAATCTCCTGTATTTGGTAAGTTCACTTTTGCTTGGCTAACATGCTTATCTGTGGACTTAGTAACAGGCGATACTTGACTAGCCAACACCACATAACCTATTACTTTACCTGTACTGTCGGTAACAGCTATAGGTGTTTGGCCAGATTTAATCACTGCTTCACGCTCTCTAGCAAGCTGTTCTTGACGTTTAGCCTCTTGCAACTCTTGATAAGCTTTTAATACTACCTGATAATGATTGATAGTTTCTTGCTCACTCACTTTTAGTTCCTCTAAGCGAGTGATAGCCGTTGCCAAAACAGATTTTTTATCCTCCAGATGTGCAACTGCTAGTTTCAAATTGACTTGTGCTTTCTTGAGATTTGTTGGAGCATCTAGGAGAGCTTTCAGGTCATTATTAGCTTCAGCCAATTTTTCCTTCAACTCTGATAGAATATTTTCAGCCTTCTTAACCTTGAGTGTCGCTTCAGCCTTAGCCATCTTAGCTTGTTCCAAGACTTTCTCATCAGCACTTTGTATCTGTTGGAGAGCTTTCAACTCAGCTTCTTTCGTTTCCAAAAAAGCTTTTGCCGCTTCAACATTAGCTTGCTTTTGTTTAACATCCGCTTCAAGGTTTTTTAGTGCTTCCTGTGCTTTTTGATGTGCCTCATTTGAGGCCTTTACTTTTTCTTCAGCTAGTGTTACTGCTTGTTCAGCTAAAGGCGTTTGGACTGGAATAGCTATTGCTTTTTCCAAGGATTCTTGAGCAATTTTAGCGTTAGCTTCAGCTGTATTCTTATCTGCTTGTTTGAGCGCTAGAGTTTCTTGAGCCTTTTCATTAGCCTCCTTTGCTTTAATCAGTGCTTCCTGTGCTTTTTGATAAGTCGCTTGAAGTTTTTCAGTTGTTCTGTCGTTAGCAATCGCTGTTTTATCAAAAGTTGATTCTGAAACCAAGTCCTCATCTCCTACCAGTAGAAAATGTACAGAATTTGCATCAGAACGAGATGATAGATCAATCCCCAAGTAACGTGTGTCATTAGTTAGACCAGAAATTGATTCAGCATGTAAATACTCATAACCATTAAACATGAAACTAATAAGGCTCTGATAGATTTTACGTTTAGCATTTGCAAGCGTTACTGTAGCGCTTGGATTGCTAAAGGTGTTCATATTTTCATAACTTTGGAATCCCTGAGCCTCATCTTCAGCTGAAGTTGTTTTGAGTCCAACTTCTTTAGCTGCAGCATTAACCGCCTTGGCATCATGTCCGATTGTACGTGTCTGAGCAAAAGACCAGTTGTCAGCAACATA
>NZ_AUIP01000021.1 GCF_000423765.1 Streptococcus porci DSM 23759
ATAGCCATGAACTTTCTCACCATTGACTAGAATGGCCACTTCTGAACTTGCCTTACTCACATCAATCCCAAAAACTGCACGCATGATATTACCTCTTTGTCTTGAATGATTCCTTGTTTTAGTGATGTCATTTTCAATACTCGACGTCTGGCGTCCCACATACTTTGATAACATTCTTTCTAAAACAGGTGTCTTGCCAGTTTTTGATGCGACGTCTAGCGTCAAAAGAGTTCTCGACTTAACAAGACACCTCTACTTTAACATAAAGAAAAAGTAGTGACTACTCTCTCCCGTCGGAGATTTCTTCACTACTAATCTTAGTATGTTTTTGATTGCAGCTGAATAAGAATAGAGGTTACTCTGTTAATCCTGTTCAAATTTTATTCCTCCTCTGTGACTTCCATAAAAAGTATATCCTATGCGTTCTTAAGCTAGCTGCTGTTAGTGCTTCTCATTGCACCCTGGTTATAAAAGCCATACTCACAAACCTCTTCACCAAAACTCTTTACATCTCTAATATAGAACTCTATCTAGCGAACTTTTAGAAAAGATATAAAACATCAGAGTATGGACAGTTGCGGATGTACTTCAGAAAAGATTAGATGTCTAAAAAGCTTGTAGTTAAAGCTTTTTAGACATCTAAATCTAGGTACTAAAACAATTCATCCAGTAAAATATAATATTTTATTTTCTCCCAATCAGGCTTGATCCCCAGTAAGTCAAAAAATAGCTCGACATACTGTTCTTCCCCGATATCCTCCCTGATCGACCGGACGCAGAAGGCAATGTCATACCACTTGTCCGCCCTGCCGCTTCTCCCAAGATCAATAAAGCCACTTACTTTGCCATCTTTCACAAAGATGTTGCTGTCTCCCAGGTCGCCGTGGGAAAAGACAAGTTCCTCTTCGGGCTTTTCCGTCTTTAAAAAATCATACAGCTCGCGCGGATCTTTAAATGGAGTGTCTTCTTCCCAGTTTTCGCAATCCACATCGGCCAGATCGTTATTCAGTAAGTAATCCAATTCGGCTAAGCGGCTGTCTAAGCTATTCGTATAGGGACAATCCGATATGTCGATGGAGTGAAAGAGCCTGATGCACTCCGCATACAGCTCGATAATCTTTTCAGGGCTTTGTTCATCTTCATACTCTTCCGAGCAAAGGACGCCATCGGCCTCACTCATGAGCAGATTGCTCCAGCCATCATGCCGTTCAAAGTGCAGGACCTTTGGAACAGGCAGCTTTCCTTCCAGCCATAGCATCATGTCCTTTTCCCGTTCCACATCATAGGTGGTCCCTTTATACCGGCTGTCCGTCATTTTTAAATATAGGTTTTCATTTTCTCCCACCAGCTTATATACCTTAGCAGGAGACATTCCTTCCGTATCTTTTACGCAGCGGTATTTTTCGATCAGTTTTTTCAATTCCGGTGATATTCTCATTTTAGCCATTTATTATTTCCTTCCTCTTTTCTACAGTATTTAAAGATACCCCAAGAAGCTAATTATAACAAGACGAACTCCAATTCAACGATTTTTTTAATACAATATTGTTGCCACACTTAGGACATTTTCCTACAAGGGGTCCCGAGCGCTTAGTGGGAATTTGTACCCCTTATCGATACAAATTCCCCGTAGGCGCTAGGGACCTCTTTAGCTTCTTGGAAGCTGTCAGTAGTATATCTAATAATTTATCTCCATTCCCTTTAGTAACGTGTAACTTTCCAAATTTAAAAAAGCGACTCATAGAATTATTTCCTCCCGTTAAATAATAGATAACTATTAAAAATAGACAATACTTGCTCATAAGTAATGGTACTTAAATTGTTTACTTTGGCGTGTTTCATTGCTTGATGAAACTGATTTTTAGTAAACAGTTGACGATATTCTCGATTGACCCATTTTGAAACAAAGTACGTATATAGCTTCCAATATTTATCTGGAACATCTGTGGTATGGCGGGTAAGTTTTATTAAGACACTGTTTACTTTTGGTTTAGGATGAAAGCATTCCGCTGGCAGCTTAAGCAATTGCTGAATCGAGACTTGAGTGTGCAAGAGCAACCCTAGTGTTCGGTGAATATCCAAGGTACGCTTGTAGAATCCTTCTTCAACAATCAGATAGATGTCAGACGCACGGCTTTCAAAAACCACTTTTTTAATAATTTGTGTGCTTAAATGGTAAGGAATATTCCCAACAATTTTATACCTCTGTTTGTTAGGAAATTGAAACTGTAGAATATCTTGGTGAATTAAAGTGACACGAGTATTCAGTTTTAATTTTTCTGACGATAAGTTGAATAGATGACTGTCTAATTCAATAGACGTTACCTGTTTACTTATTTTAGCCAGTTTCGTCGTTAAATGCCCTTTACCTGTTCCAATTTCGTAAACGGTATCGGTTTCTTTTAAATTCAATTGTTTTATTATTTGGTTGAGTACTTTTTCACTCGTTAAAAAGTTTTGAGAATATTTTATATTTTTGTTCATGTAATCTCTCCTGAAGTGATTACATCTATAAACAAATACAGAAGTTAAACGATTTGTTTGTAATTTTAGTTATCTGTTTAAAAAGTCATAAGATTAGTCACTGGTAGGAATTAATCTAACGTATTTATTTATCTGCGTAATCACTGTTTTTAGTCTGTTTCAAAACAGTAGATGTTTTATCTACATTACTCATTTTGAATACCAACATGACGAATCCCTCCTTCTTAATTACAAATTTTTAGCATCTAATTTAACTTCAATTCCTATTATACAAAATTTTAAGATAATGCACTATCAACACACTCTTATCTCTTTTATTTTTTTCATCAAAATCAACAAAAACACAATCAAGAACTATCGACTTCCTCAAGCTCAAGAGCGTTTGCGGACCGCAAGAAAACATTTGTCAGAAGTGAAACTAAGTGAGAAGCAAAAGGCAGTTAATCCCAAGTTTACTTTCCAAAAAGAAAATCCTTCCCCGAAGTCTCGCTTTCAGTTTCACCAAGAAAAATCATTTGATCGGCTAAGTGCAGAAAAAGACGTAAGTTCTGCCAAGCGTGAGGTTAAACAACTCAAGAAAGTCCAAAAGACTAAGAAAAACTCTACCAAAGTCAAAGTTGGATTAGGCTTAGTTGCATCTGAATCCCTTGACTTGGTATCACAGGATGATGATTTAGATGGACTTAGAACCCTAAAGGATACTAGCCTGAAAGTAAGACGCTATGGAAGGTTTACCTTTCAAGCAGGTAAGGTGGCAGTAAAAAGTGGACAGACTGGTGTGCGGTTTACCAAAACAAAATTTTCTCATGGAAAGGAACGATTCCAGAACTTCAAAAAGGGGAAAGGATTCACACGCCAGAAACCTCTTAAACCAAGAAGACGCTACCAAACCTTTTTAAAGCATGTGAGAAAACAAAGTGTCGCAGGTTTCAAAGGAATCGTCCAAGCCATTAAGGGAAGTATGACTTTCTTTTCTGTCCTTGCGGGAAATCCTTTGACTTGGATTGTCTCAGGCATTCTCTTGATACTCCTTTTGATGATGAGCTTTTTCATGAGTGTTTCAGGTAGTAGTGTCATTCAACAAGATGAGATAGAATTGAGTAAGAGCTATACCCACATGACGTGGGAAGATGCGGAGCATACAAGAACCAACGAAAAAGGGATTACCTATTACACCAAAATTGATGAGGTTATGGTTTACATGAATCATCAATACCAAGACTATAAGCTTGACGGTTTCATGGAAGCAGGTGGTGTGACCTACAAAGCATTTCTCAGTCAGGTGTGGACGGACTTAAATGGTGGAGATTCTATTAAATCCATGTCTGACTTATATAAAGAACCTGCTTACAAGCTGTCTGATGAGGACCAGGAAGAGTTAAAGGAGTTGACAGAAGGAGGCAACTATCTAGCCCTTCAAGAATTAGACAATCCCTTTCAGGGACAGACTGACGAGGATAGCTTAAGCATGACCTACCGATATGGGTATGAGGTCATTGATGAGAAACCAACGCTTCATCACCATATCATCTTAGAAGCAAAAGAAGGTCAAGTCATTGTGGCTCCGATGGATGGCAAGGTATCTCTTGATGGAGAGAACGTTGTTTTGACATCTGGTAAGGGAGTGAATAAGACTAAACTAACCTTGTTTGGAATTCATTCAGGCCGAGTGAGTGAACATCAACAAGTCTTGACAGGAGACATTATTGGTGAGACCAAGGATGGAACGGGTCTAAAAGTCACCTATCAAAAAGTTGATGATGATACGGATAAGTTGGTCTATGTCAATCCAGCTTTCTATTTTCCAAAAGTGATTCAGGTTCAGACCACCATTCTTCCAACTATCGGTCAGTTTGGCGGCGATGAGTTCGAGAGAGCCAAGGCAATTTATGACTATCTTAAAAGCAAAGGTGCGACCAATCAAGCCATCGCAGCCATTCTAGGTAACTGGTCGGTAGAATCCTCCATCAACCCGAAACGTGCCGAGGGCGACTATCTATCTCCCCCTATTGGTGCGAAAGACGATTCGTGGGATGATGAGGGCTGGCTTTCACTCAATGGTCCAACTATATATAATGGGCGTTACCCAAATATTCTCAAACGTGGTTTAGGCTTAGGACAATGGACAGATACCGCAGATGGGTCACGCAGACATACCTTATTGCTCGAATATGCCAAAGGAAAACATCAAAAGTGGTATGACTTAGGCTTACAACTGGATTTCATGTTGCATGGGGATAGTCCTTATTACACCAATTGGTTAAAGGACTTCTTCAAAAATACAGGTAGTCCAGCTAGTCTTGCCCAACTCTTTCTCATTTACTGGGAAGGAAATAGTGGTGATAAGCTACTTGAACGTCAGACACGAGCAAGTGAGTGGTATTACCAAATTGAAAAAGGCTTTAGTCAACCCAACGGTGGGACAGCACAAAGTGATCCAAAAGCACTTGAAGCTGTACGAGGAGACCTTTTTGAAAACTCTGTTCCAGGAGGAGGTGACGGTATGGGGTATGCCTACGGCCAATGTACTTGGGGAGTCGCAGCCCGTATCAACCAACTGGGTCTAAAACTCAAAGGTAAGAATGGTGAGAAGATTCCAATTATCAGTACCATGGGCAATGGCCAAGATTGGGTACGAACAGCCGCAAGTCTTGGTGGAGAGACAGGGACAAGTCCACAAGCAGGAGCTATTCTATCCTTTGCGGGAGGAGGACATGGCACACCAGCAGAATACGGACATGTGGCTTTTGTGGAGAAAGTCTACCCAGACGGTTCATTCCTTATCTCAGAAACCAACTACAATGGCAATCCAAACTATACCTTCCGTAAATTATCTGGAGTGGATAGTAGCTTGAGTTTTGCTTATACGACGAAATAAAAAAGGATATGCTAACAAAATGAATAAATGTTAGCATATCTTTTGTTTTTTTTGTCACGATTAATCAGAATTTATAGAAATGAGAACTGTTATGAGACGAATCATCTCATCAAGAACATCTGCAAGTGAAATCCCTTTTGTATAGCTATATTTTTTTGAATAATTTTGCCATTGTTTATTCTGAATAGGGTCAGATTTGAACCTCTCGAGTAGTTCAATAATCTTTACAAAATCGAGTTCTGTTTCGCGATATGAAAATGTTCTCTGACAGGCATTTCTCAACTGAATGAAGTCAATGTCTTCTTTCTTCAGTTTTGAAAGAATATAAACATCGTAAAAATCTTTGCTTCTACTGTTCAAGAAGTTACGTGAATAGATGGTTTGAAGTTTTTCAGCTAGAATTGTTTCAATTGTATAAGCAATGATTGGAAAATTGTCTTCATCAAAAATAGCTTTATAGTCGTATGTAATCGGCTGAGGAGTTACAACATCACCTGTCGCAATATCCAAATGGATAACTTGTTTAATATTCTCAAGCTGGCACGAAATTGTTGCTCGATAGCCACCATAGTCATCACTTTCTTTAATAGCTGTGATTGATTGAATCACAAAAGATATACCTTCTTCGGAATCTGCTAAAATTTCCTTGAGTTGCTGTTTAACAGTTTCTTCTGAGAGTGTTATTTGATGGAATAAAAAGTCAATATCAACAGTGCTACGAGATTCAACTCCGATGACATTCGAAAGTAGGAATCCTCCTTTGAAGATATAGTGATTTGAATAAGAACTTTGACTTAATTTTTTCAAAATCACTTCAAGAAAGTAATAGGTCATCACGGAATTAAAGGTTAATCCAGTATTCTTTGATATTTTATGACAGAGTGCTGTTAGCTTAGCTTTATTCATACTAGGACCTCCAGAGTTTGTTTGACCTTGTCCAAGGTGTTCATTTTTGTCGCATATTCATAGAGTTTTGTAAGATTTTTTTTAGAATAGTTTCCGTAATGTTGAAGTGTTTTGACAAAAAGCTCAGTATCTATTTTTTCTCGATGAATCACAAAATCACAAATAATACGTTCAAAATCATATACCCTTACGTTGTTTCCCAAAGGAGTAGGTACAGTAGTCATTCCCAGCTCGCTGTATTCTTTAGAGACAAAGTGAATATTTAGATTAGCTGGAGGAGTATTAAAGCGGTAGCCTCTAGGAACTGTCACATCAAAATATTGTGGAATTTCATCTGTAAACTGTTGTAGATACAGTGCCGAAATATAAGAGAAAATAGCCTTAGGAAAACGATATTGAAAGAAGTAGTATTCATCATAGTCTCCGTTTTGGGTTAGGAAAATACCTTTTTCAACTCGGAAGATAATGCCTTCTTTCTCTAGTCTTGTCAGATATATTGTTGGAATACCTAGTGCTTTACAATCTTTGTTTGTGACAATTCCATTGTTCTTTTCTATAAAATCGAGTAGAATCTCTTTTTTTGACATACGGCCTCCCACTTGTTGCTTTTACACTACAATTTTACAATATTTGTGGTATAAAAGCAACATTTTCTTTTCCCTCATTTTATTGTGATAACAAAATCAAGCCTTCTTTTTTATGATGAGGAAAGAGTGACAATTTGTTGCTACATAAAAAAGAAAAGAAGGACTATTTATGACCAAAACATGTAATCATCACTTTCTTGTCAATCAGGAAAAAGGCGAGAAACACGTCTTTCGCAAGAGTAAAAAATATCGCACTCTATGTTCCGTTGCCCTTGGAACCATGGTGACGGCTGTTGTTGCTTGGGGAGGAACGGTTGCACATGCTGATGAAGTCACATCATCAGTTGACACCAACATCCAACGAACGGAGAATCCAGCCACAAATTTACCAGAAGCACAGCCAAAACCTGTATCTGAACAAACTGAAATTTTAGCGTTAACTGGACAATCTAATGGAGCGATTGCTGTTACCGTACCACATGATACGGTAACACAAGCAGTTGAAGAGGCAAAGGCTGAAGGTGTTTCTACGGTTGAAGATAGCCAAATGGATTTAGGAAATACAACTTCTGCGGCAGAAACTAACCAACAAATTTCAAAAGCAGAAGCAGATGCCCAAAATCAAGTTGAGGCTATCAACGAAGTTACTGAAACCTACAAAGCTGACAAAGCAGCTTATGTGGATGAAAAAGCTCGCATCGAACAGGAAAATAAGGAGCTGTCACAGGCCTACGAAGGGGCCAACCAAACTGGTAAAGAGACAAATACTTGGGTTGATACCAAAGTCAAAGACCTAAAAACTCGGTATGCAGATGCTGATGTGACAGTAAAAGAACAAGTAGTCTCATCAGGAAACGGAACATCTGTACTGGACTATACAAACTATGGCAAGGCTGTTGAAACTATTCAATCAACTAACGAACAAGCTGTAGCGGATTATCTAACAAAGAAAACCAAGGCAGATGATATTGTTGCGAAAAATCAGGCCATTCAAAAAGAAAATGAAGCTGGACTTGCTAAGGCAAAGGCAGATAATGAAGCCATTGAAAGGCGTAATCAGGCAGGTCAAGCAGCTGTTGATGCTGAAAACCGTGCAGGTCAAGCCGCAGTAGATCAAGCTAATCAGGAGAAACAACAATTAGTTTCAGATCGTGCAGCCGAGATTGAAGCTATTACAAAACGTAATCAAGAAAAAGAAGCCGCAGCCAGAAAAGAGAATGAAGCGATTGATGCCTATAATGCCAAAGAATTGGAACGCTATCAACGTGACTTGGCCGAGATTTCAAAAGGTGAAGAAGGTTTTATTTCTGAAGCCCTTGCTCAAGCCCTCAATCTCAATAACGGTGAACCCCAAGCACAACATGGGGCCATTACCCGAAATCCTGATCAGATTATTTCAACTGGCGATGCTATGCTGGGTGGCTACTCAAGAATTTTGGATTCCACAGGATTCTTTGTCTATGACAGCTTCAAAACAGGTGAGACCCTTAGTTTTAACTATCAAAATCTTCAAAATGCACGGTTTGATGGTAAAAAGATTAGTCGAGTGACTTACGATATTACCAACCTTGTATCACCTGCTGGAACCAATGCCGTGAAATTGGTTGTACCAAACGATCCCACAGAGGGCTTTATTGCCTATCGAAATGACGGAAACGGTGACTGGCGAACAGACAAGATGGAGTTTCGTGTAGTTGCTAAGTATTTCTTGGAAGACGGTTCACAAGTCACCTTCTCCAAAGAAAAACCAGGAGTCTTCACGCATTCTTCCCTCAATCATAATGACATTGGTCTAGAATATGTCAAAGATACTTCTGGGAAATTTGTGCCGATTAATGGTTCAACCGTTCAAGTGACTAATGAAGGTCTAGCACGTTCTTTGGGTTCCAACCGTGCAAGTGATTTGAATTTAGCTGAGGAATGGGATACCACATCAAGTCGTTATGCTTATAAAGGAGCTATTGTCTCAACGGTCACAACAGGCAATACCTACACAGTCACCTTTGGGCAAGGTGATATGCCACAGAATGTTGGCTTGTCATACTGGTTCGCCTTAAATACCCTACCAGTGGCACGTACAGTAACACCGTATAGTCCCAAACCTCATGTAACGGTGGAACTTGAACCCATTCCAGAACCTATTACGGTAACACCAGATGTCTTTACTCCTAAAACATTTACACCAGAAAAGCCTGTAACCTTCACACCAAAGCCTTTGGATGAAGTTGTGCAGCCTAGTCTGACCTTGACCAAGGTAACCTTACCTGTCAAACCTATTCCAAAAGAACTTCCAACGCCACCACAAGTACCAACTGTCCATTATCATGCGTACCGTTTGACGACAACGCCAGAGATTATAAAAGAAGTGGTCAATAGTGACCAAGCTAATCTTCATGAGAAAACTGTCGCAAAAGATTCAACGGTGATTTATCCCTTAACAGTTGATGCCTTATCGCCCAATCGTGCCCAAACGACTAGTCTCATTTTTGAGGACTACTTGCCTGCTGGTTACCTATTTGATAAGGAAACAACACAAAAAGAGAATGGAAACTATGTCCTTAGCTTTGATGAGACTAAGAATTTTGTGACCTTAACCGCAAAGGAAAACTTGTTGCAGGAGGTAAATAAAGATTTAACCAAGGTTTATCAACTGACCGCTCCAAAACTCTATGGTTCTGTTCAAAATGATGGGGCAACCTATTCCAATAGTTACAAACTCCTTTTGAACAAGGGTACCACCAATGCTTACACAGTCACTTCAAATGTTGTAACGGTTCGTACACCAGGTGATGGGGAGACAACCACACTCATTACACCAGATAAAAACAATGAAAATGCGGATGGTGTCCTCATTAATGACACGGTCGTAGCCCTTGGCACAACCAACCACTACCGATTGATTTGGGATTTGGACCAGTATAAGGGAGATCGTTCTGCTAAAGAGACAATTGCACGAGGCTTCTTCTTTGTGGACGATTACCCAGAGGAAGTGCTTGATGTGGTGGAAAATGGCACGGCTGTTACAACCCTTGACGGTCAGAAAGTATCAGGAATTACGGTTAAAAACTATGCTTCCCTATATGAAGCCCCTAAAGACCTTCAAGATAAATTGGCTCGTGCTAAGATTACACCAACAGGTGCCTTTCAAATCTTTTTGCCGGATGACAACCAAGCCTTTTATGACCAGTATGTTCAAACAGGAACTTCTTTAGCTTTACTGACCAAAATGACGGTTAAAGATAGTCTCTACGGTCAGACAAAGACCTATACAAACAAGGCCTACCAAGTGGATTTCGGTAATGGCTATGAAACCAAGGAAGTGACCAACACCCTTGTTTCTCCAGAACCCAAGAAACAAAACCTCAATAAAGACAAAGTAGACATCAATGGGAAGCCCATGCTAGTGGGAACTCAAAATCACTATACTCTCTCATGGGATTTGGACCAATACCGAGGGATTAAAGCAGACAACTCTCAGATTGCACAAGGTTTTTACTTTGTGGATGATTATCCAGAAGAAGCTTTATTGCCGGATGAAGCAGCTATTCAGTTTATCACATCTGATGGCAAAACAGTTTCAGGAATCACGGTGAAGGCTTATTCTCAATTATCAGAAGCTCCTAAAATGCTACAAGCAGCCCTTTCGAAACAAAAAATTCAGCCTAAAGGAGCTTTTCAAGTTTTCATGCCTGAGGACCCACAAGCCTTTTTTGAATCTTATGTGACCAAGGGGGAGAATATTACCATTGTCACTCCGATGACGGTTTTGGAAACCATGCTTAATTCAGGGAAGTCTTATGAAAACGTGGCTTATCAGGTGGACTTTGGGCAAGCCTATGAAACCAACACGGTGACCAATTTTGTCCCTAAAGTAACTCCACATAAGTCTAATACCAACCAAGAAGGTATTTCAATTGATGGAAAGACTGTTCTTCCGAATACGGTCAATTATTACAAAATTGTCTTGGATTACAGTCAATACAAGGACATGGTCGTGACGGATGATGTTCTTGCCAAGGGATTTTACATGGTAGACGATTACCCAGAAGAAGCCCTTACCCTAATTCCTGATGGCATTCAAGTTTTGGATAAGGATGGCAATCGTGTATCTGGTATCTCCGTCAGCACCTACGCTAGTTTGTCAGAAGCTCCGAAAGTCGTCCAAGATGCCATGGCTAAACGTCAGTTTACACCTAAAGGAGCCATTCAAGTTCTTAGTAGCGATGATCCAAAAGCCTATTATGATACCTATGTGAAGACTGGTCAAACCTTAGTTGTCACGCTTCCGATGACGGTAAAAAATGAGTTGACCAAAACAGGTGGTCAGTATGAAAATACAGCCTATCAGATTGATTTTGGCTTGGCCTATGTCACGGAAACAGTGGTCAATAATGTTCCCAAACTAGACCCACAAAAAGATGTGGTGATTGACTTGTCTCATAAGGATGAGAGCCTTGACGGGAAAGAAGTGGCCTTGCATCAAACCTTTAACTATCGCTTGGTTGGAGCGATGATTCCAAGCAATCGTGCGACTGATTTATTTGAATATGGTTTTGAAGATAACTATGATGAAAAGCATGATGAGTATAATGGTGTTTATCGCAGCTATCTGATGACGGATGTCATCCTCAAAGACGATTCTGTCTTAAAAGAAGGAACGGAGGTTACGAAATATACCTTGCAACAGGTGGATACAGAAAATGGCCTCGTGTCAATTTCATTTGATAAATCCTTCTTAGAGACTATCTCTGATGATTCAGCCTTTCAGGCAGATGTTTACCTGCAGATGAAACGGATTGCGACTGGTCAGGTGGAGAATACCTACCTTCATACAGTTAATGGCTATGTCATCAGCTCAAATACAGTTGTAACACATACACCTCAACCTGAAGAACCAAGTCCAAATCAACCCACACCACCTCAACCACCAATTGAGACTATTGAACCGCCTGTTCCAGCTAGCGTTTTGCCAAATACAGGGAAACAGGAATCCCTTTTGGGCTTGATTGGAGCTGGTATTCTACTTGGTACGGCTTATGGACTGAAGAAAAAGGAGGAGAAGTAGATGAATCCAAAAACTATTTATGAAAAGGATTCAGACCAAGATGGTTTGACAGATGCTCAGGAACTGGCTTTCGGAACCGATCCGCAGTCTGTTGACACAGATGGTGATGGTCGAGCTGATTTAGAGGAGCTACAATCTGGACATTCACCACTAGTCCCACAAAAGGAGTTGTGTGATGGCTTGGAACTTTGACACCATGAAAGAGGCTTTGTCTGAAATGGAGAAGGTCGATTACCAAGAGTTTATCAAAGCCTTTCTCTCTTTGGAATTAAGTATTTCTGATAGAACAATCCTCAATCAGGTTTATCAAGATTATATGGATGAGGATGACCTATCCTTGATTAGTGATGAGCTACGAGTTAAAGTTGATAGTTATCAGGATGAAGTGCAGGCAGATATGACTGACATTCTGGAAAAGTTGTACCGAACAGGTGAAGGCTCTAGTTTTATTATGGATTTAATGTCCTCAAATAGTCTTTCAGACACCTTGGAACAGTATGAGGTTTTGGATAGTGACGATTATTCACCACTTAGCCTTGAAACCTTACAGGCCATGATTCAACAGGACTTGGCTATTTCCAGTCAGGATTATTTTGGAGATTTGGTTCACCTTGCCTTGCAAAAAGATTTACTAGACCAGAAAAGTCATTTCTTACAACACTATGTGGCAACTGTAATGGAAGGTATTCCACAAGAAAGAGACCAACGAGCCTTGGTCCTAGATTAACGCAAAGGGCTGAGAAAAACTCTCAGCCCTTTTAAAATGGGAGGGAAAATGAATCAAGAAGTCTTACTACAAATGATGAGAGCAACCATTCCTCGTGATAGAGCCTTGCTTGAAGCGTTTTTATATTACCAAGCAGAGCATTTTGATGAGGAGTGGGATAGTCTCGTTTATCAGTTTATGACCAATAGGCAGGAATTCAAAAGACCTGTTCAGGTACTTCACTTTGAGACAGATGTTTCAGCTTTTGTTCAGGCTAGTCCTTATGATACTGCTCATGATCTATTGACCTATACACAAGTATTCGGCCAAACTGGTCTCCAAAAACTTGACAAACTATCGCCGTCTGAAAAAGACTTGGTGATTGAAGTGGCCTTGTTCAATCTGGCCACTCGTTTTCAACTATTAGACTCAAATGGACACTACCAAACTATTTCACCAGATTCTCTATTACAAAAGAGTAGGGGAGCTAATTTGGTCAATGTTTATCGTGTGGCTAATAATTTAGCGGATCGGATCAGCCGAGATATTGAACAGTTTCTCTTAACTTACGAGCCTGAGCTTGAAACAAGAGCTGATGAAACTGTTCTAGAAAATGAAGAAACTGTTGATGAGCACAAAGTGAGTAGTAATCAAGCAATATCTTTTCGAGAAGATGGCTCTTTGATTATTGCTAGTTTGGACGTAGATTTGTCTCATTTGGATATCCGAACTGGAAAAACCAGTCATCTGCCTGCCTATGAAGAGTTATCTTTACGACGTAAATTTGAGATTCTAACATATTTTGACCAAATTCGTAATGAACGTTCCAAAGTCCCAAGTTTTAAACGAGGTGATTTTGATACTGAGATGGAAATGACACCAGTTTTTGATGGAGAGGAGTTACTCGCCTATCTAGAGGCTGATGGCAGTCCCTATGAGCTGAAACGAACGCTGACCACAGTCGAAGAAAAGGAATTAGAAAAAATTGGACAAGCCATTAGGATAGAAAATCAAGAAAAATTGACTCAGGTAGGGATTGATTTATCTCAGTTTGAATCAGACCAAGTCGGTATTTTATTGGATGCGGCAGGTCGTTTTCGTTTGAAAAATGCGGACCTTGCTTTATTAGGTGGTTATCCCAAAGCCTCGGTAACCCAACTAGCCCTTACGACAGAACTACTCCAAATGGGATTGAGTCATGAAAAGGTTGAATTTTTCTTTGGTAGCCATCTTTCCCTTGAAGAGTTGCGACAAGTTGCCTACGCATTTTTACACCAAGAACTCAGTAGAGAAGATGCGGAACATTTTGAAAAAGATAAACGCAATCAGCCAGATTTAACCCTTAGAGATTGGATAAGCAAGCTAGAGAAAGCTGAGACGAAAGTAGTGGTTGATGAAGAATTTGCGGGAAATCCACTTGTTCAGACGGTCTTGGACACTTATCCTCTGGGGTCATTGGTTTCCTATAAGGGACAGGACTTTGAGGTCGTATCGGTCAGCGATGCTCGATTGAACGGTTTGATTCGGATTGAGTTAGTCAATGACTTTTCGGATATCATTGAACAAAATCCAGTTCTTTATATGAGGACCTGGGAAGAAGTCAGTCAGGCACTTCATCAGCCAATGGCAGAACCACAAACAGAGATAGAAGAAGCGGACCAAGAATTAAACCTTTTTTCATTTCTGGACGAGGAGCCAGTTCAGAGTATTGGACTATTGGAACCAGATGGTTCAGAAAAAGGTCATAACGATACTGTTCTTGAAGAATCAGATAGTCAAATTCCTGAAGAGGAAGTAGTCAGAACAATTCCAGAGATTCCAGTAACGGACTTTTATTTTCCAGAAGATATGACGGACTTTTATCCTAAGACTGCTAGAGATAAGGTTGAGACAAACATTGCGGCTATTCGGTTGGTTAAAACACTTGAAACGGAACGCCGTCAGGCAAATCCAAGTGAACAAGAACTCCTTGCCAAGTATGTGGGCTGGGGAGGGCTTGCCAATGAGTTTTTTGATGACTATAATCCAAAATTTTCTAAGGAACGAGAAGAACTGAAAAGCTTAGTCACAGATAAAGAGTATTCGGATATGAAACAGTCCTCGCTGACGGCTTATTACACGGACCCTGCTCTTATTCGTCAGATGTGGGATAAGTTGGAAAGAGATGGTTTTACAGGCGGAAAAATCCTAGACCCTTCCATGGGAACAGGGAATTTCTTTGCGGCTATGCCAACACATTTGAGAGATAAAAGTGAGCTATATGGCGTAGAGCTAGATACCATTACAGGAGCTATAGCCAAACACCTTCACCCGAATAGTCATATTGAAATTAAGGGTTTTGAGACGGTGGCTTTTAACGACAATAGTTTTGATTTGGTGATTTCAAATGTACCGTTTGCCAATATACGAATTGCGGATAACAGGTACGATAAGCCTTATATGATTCATGACTACTTTGTCAAAAAGTCACTTGATTTAGTCCATGATGGCGGACAAGTAGCGATTATCTCTTCCACAGGAACCATGGATAAGCGAACCGAAAACATTTTACAAGATATTCGTGAGACAACTGACTTTCTTGGAGGGGTTCGCTTGCCTGATACCGCCTTTAAGGCCATTGCCGGAACCAATGTCACAACGGATATGTTGTTCTTCCAGAAACACTTGAACAAGGGCTATGTGGCAGATGACTTAGCCTTTTCAGGGTCTATTCGTTATGACAAGGACAACCGTATTTGGCTCAATCCTTACTTTGATGGAGAATACAATAGCCAAGTGCTAGGAACCTATGAGGTTAGAAACTTTAACGGTGGAACACTTTCTGTTAAGGGGACTAGTGATGACTTGATTGCAAGCGTCCAAACTGCTCTAAATCAAGTAATAGCTCCAAGAGAGATAGATAGAAATGAGGTCATCATTAACCCAAATGTGTTGACCAAACAAGTCATGGATACTTCTATTCCAGCTGAAATGAGGGAGAATCTAGGTCAGTACAGTTTTGGTTACCAGGGTTCTACAGTTTACTATCGTGATAATAAAGGCATTCGTGTCGGAACCAAGACGGAAGAAATCAGTTATTATGTCGATGAAGGGGGCAACTTTAAGGCATGGGACACCAAGCATTCCCAAAAGCAGATTGATAGATTTATTAGCTTAGAGGTGACTGATAGTACTGCTCTAGATGTCTATGTGACCGATGATGCAGCCAAACGTGGTCAGTTTAAGGGTTATTATAAAAAGACAGTTTTCTATGAAGCTCCCTTGTCTGAGAAAGAAGTGGCACGGATTAAGGGAATGGTCGATATTCGCAATACCTACCAAGAAGTTATTGCCATTCAACGCTATTATGATTATGATAAGGAGACCTTTAACCACTTGTTAGGCAAACTCAATCGTACCTATGATAGCTTTGTCAAACGCTATGGGTATTTGAATAGTGCAGTGAACCGCAATCTTTTTGATAGTGATGATAAGTATTCGCTTCTTGCTAGTTTGGAAGATGAAAGTCTAGATCCAAGTGGAAAGTCTGTTATCTATACTAAATCCCTTGCCTTTGAAAAGGCTCTAGTGCGTCCCGAAAAAGAGGTTAAAAAGGTACATACAGCCCTTGATGCCTTAAATTCGAGCTTGGCTGACGGACGAGGTGTTGATTTCGATTATATGATGTCCATCTATCAGGTTGATTCGAAGATGACCTTGATTGAGGAGTTAGGTGACCTCATTATGCCTGATCCTGAGAAGTATTTGAATGGGGAGCTGTCCTATGTTTCGCGCCAAGACTTCCTGTCAGGTGATGTGGTTACCAAGTTAGAAGTGGTGGATCTATTCGTCAAACAAGACAATCAGGACTTTAACTGGTCACATTATGCAGGACTTCTAGAAGCTATCAAACCAGCACGTATTACTTTGGCAGACATTGATTATCGAATCGGTTCACGCTGGATTCCTTTGTCTGTTTACGGAAAATTTGCCCAAGAAACCTTTATGGGGAAAGCCTATGAACAGTCAGACCAAGAAGTAACAACAGTCCTTGAAGTCAGTCCCATTGACGGAGTTATCACTTACCAATCTAAGTTTGCCTACACCTATTCCAACGCAACGGATAGGAGTTTAGGTGTCCCTGGTTCACGCTATGATAGTGGTCGTAAAATATTTGAAAATCTCCTGAATTCCAATCAACCAACGATCACAAAACAAGTTGTCGAAGGGGATAAGAAAAAGAATGTGACGGATGTAGAGAAAACAACGGTCCTACGTGCCAAGGAGACACACCTACAAGAACTCTTTCAAGATTTTGTAGCAAAATATCCAGACGTCCAACAGATGATTGAAGATACCTATAATAGTCTCTACAATCGTACGGTATCAAAGACCTATGACGGTAGCCATTTAACCATTGATGGACTTGCTCAGAATATTTCATTACGTCCTCACCAAAAGAATGCCATTCAACGAATTGTCGAGGAAAAACGTGCTCTACTAGCCCACGAGGTAGGGTCTGGAAAAACCTTGACCATGCTTGGGGCAGGATTCAAACTGAAAGAACTCGGAATGGTACATAAACCTCTCTATGTGGTTCCTTCTAGTTTGACTGCTCAGTTTGGTCAAGAAATCATGAAATTTTTCCCAACCAAAAAAGTCTATGTGACCACCAAGAAAGATTTTGCCAAAGCTAAACGCAAACAGTTTGTATCACGTATTATCACAGGGGACTATGATGCCATTGTCATTGGAGATTCACAATTTGAGAAGATACCGATGAGTCGTGAAAAACAGGTCACCTATATCAATGACAAACTCGAGCAACTCAGAGAAATCAAGCTAGGAAGTGACAGTGATTATACGGTGAAAGAAGCGGAGCGTTCGATTAAGGGATTGGAGCACCAGTTGGAAGAACTCCAAAAACTAGAGCGAGATACCTTTATCGAATTTGAAAACCTTGGAATTGATTTTCTTTTTGTGGATGAGGCTCATCACTTCAAGAATATCCGTCCAATTACTGGACTTGGAAATGTCGCGGGAATCACCAATACTACTTCAAAAAAGAACGTAGACATGGAGATGAAGGTGAGACAGGTTCAGGCAGAGCATGGCGATAGAAATGTCGTTTTTGCGACAGGAACACCAGTTTCTAACTCTATTAGTGAACTTTTCACCATGATGAATTACATTCAACCTGATGTTTTAGAGCGATACCAGGTATCCAATTTTGATTCCTGGGTTGGGGCTTTTGGGAATATTGAAAACTCCATGGAACTAGCCCCGACAGGTGATAAATACCAACCTAAGAAACGGTTCAAGAAATTTGTCAACCTTCCTGAACTCATGCGAATCTACAAGGAAACTGCCGATATTCAGACCTCAGACATGCTTGATTTACCAGTACCAGAAGCTAAGATTATTGCGGTGGAAAGCGAGTTAACGCAAGCTCAGAAATACTATTTAGAAGAGCTGGTAAAGCGTTCAGACGCTATCAAGTCAGGTAGTGTTGATCCAAGTAGAGATAACATGCTTAAAATAGTGCGCTGTTAAGCGTAAAAATGTATCTCCCTCACAGAGGGATATTATTGAAAGTAAATAATAGGAACAACTAACTAACCTAGCGGGGAAACCCAAAGGGGACAATAGCATGTTAGTAAATCGGATAAGGAGCGAGTTACAACGCTTTGATGTGCCGCAAGTTCCGTAACCTATGGTTAAGGCTAAACTGCTTGAACCTCAATTCTGACTAGGTGCAAAGCATCGCCCATCGGAAAGTAACTGAAACCGATGTTACTGTATATTCGTTGTTGTGATTTTGGACGAATAACTTTCTACAGTAAAAGAGCATACGATAAGTATGAATAAAGGAATGAGTGAGGAACCTAAGGGTTACTAGAACGTACATTTTTAACGAATAGCAGGATTGCCTAAGAGGGGAGACCCTTATGGTAACGGAGTCACCGTAGTAGTCCGAGCAAGAGAAATCCTTGTACATGGCGAAGGGTGACAGGTAATTTCGATTAGTTAGAAAGGATTAGGTGCGTGGGATGCGTACAGCCAAAACTATTTTAACGGTCATTCATGAACGTGGAAAACAAGATAAACCACTCGAAAGGGTTTATAAGTTACTATTTAATCGTGAACTCTATCTGATAGCCTATGCAAAGTTATACCCGAATAATGGAGCAATGACAAAGGGTGTTACAGAGGAAACGATTGATGGAATGTCTATTCAAAAAATAGATATGATTATTGAACAATTAAGACAAGAAACCTATTACTGGAGACCAGCTAGGAGAGAGTACATTCCTAAAAAGAATGGAAAACACCGTCCTTTGGGAATACCAGTATGGAGTGATAAACTTCTTCAGGAAGTGATTCGCATGATATTAGAAGCCTATTATGAGCCACAATTTAGTGAACATTCTCATGGTTTTAGACCAAAAAGAGGGTGTCATACAGCTTTACAAGAAATTCAGACTTGGAAAGGGACACGTTGGTTCATAGAAGGAGATATCTCTAGTTATTTTGACACGATTGACCACGATGTATTAATCACTATGTTGTCTAGACAAATTCAGGATGGTCGGTTTATTAGGCTTATCAAAAATATGCTTGAGGCAGGATATCTTGATGATTGGAAGTTTCACAAGACTATTAGTGGAACACCGCAAGGTGGAGTTATTAGTCCTTTATTAGCTAATATCTATTTACATCAATTTGATAAGTGGGTCGGTGAAGAACTGATACCTCAATATACAAGAGGTAAAAAGCAGAAAGCAAACTCAGCCTATAATCGTTTGAGTAGAAGAATTAAATGCTATCAGGATAAAGGAGATTATAAAAAAGCTCATCAGTTAATTGTTGAGAGAAGAAATCTCCCTTCAGTTGATACTTATGATACCAGCTATCGGAGATTAAGATATGTTCGGTATGCGGATGACTTTATTCTAGGCTTTACAGGTTCAAAAGCTGAGGCAAAGGCTATAAAGAAGCAAATTGGAGACTTTTTAAATACTAAGTTATCTTTGGAACTTTCTCAAGAAAAGACTTTGATTACCCATGCGACTGGAGAATCAGCTAAATTTCTGGGATATGAGATAAAAGCACAACGTGTCAATGATTATATTGATAACAAAGGGAGACGGAGTGCCAATGGTGTTATCGCATTATTTGTACCTGCATCGGTTATTGAAAGCAAATGCCGCCAATACATGAAAAATGGTAAAGCTATTCATCGTAATAACTTATTGCATGATGATGACTTTAGTATCGTTCAAACTTACCAACAAGAATATAGAGGGCTGGTTCAATATTATATATTGGCACAAAATTTGTCATGGTTCTCAAAAGTCTATTGGTATATGGAAACATCACTCCTTAAAACATTAGCATTTAAACATAAGTCATCCATTAATAAAATGTTAGCTAAATATAAGACTACCACAACTAGCACGAATGGCCGAACTGTGCCGTGTTTACAGGTAGTTGTGCCTCGAGAAGATAAACCTCCTCTAGTTGCAACGTGGGGTGGCATTTCACTTTCTTATAAAAAGAAAGCTGTAATAGAAGATGCTCCGTATCAAGTTTATGGTGGTCGAACAGAGCTTATCAAGCGATTACTCGCAAATAAGTGTGAGCTATGTGGAAGTGAGGAGAACATAGAGGTACATCATATCAGAAAATTAGCAGACTTGAACAAACACAATGGGAAATTAGTTCCAAAGTGGAAAGAAATCATGTCAGCAAGATGTCGAAAAACGCTAGTGACTTGTCGGGATTGTCACTATGCAATACATAATGGTTCAATAAATACACGTTTATGAAATGAAATTACTGGAGAGCCGGATGATGCGAAAGTATCATGTCCGGTTCGGTGGGGGGATAATGGAAAAGGGGTCGCAATGACTACCTCGCTAGTATCCTACCCTACACAGGTGAAGCCAGAAAACTAGCCATTGATATACGGTTGATTGACCCTGCTTATACCTTATCAGACAATGAGAAAATCCTTCAAGTGGTTGATAATGTCGAGCGAATCTACCTTGAAGGAGCAGGAGAAAAGGCTACTCAGATGATTTTCTCAGATATTGGAACTCCTAAAAGTAAGGAAGATGGCTTTGATGTTTACAATGAACTTAAGGACTTGCTAGTCGATCGAGGGGTACCAAAAGAAGAAATTGCCTTTGTCCATGATGCCAATACTGATGAGAAGAAAAACTCTCTCTCACGAAAGGTCAATAGTGGGGAAGTACGGATTCTCATGGCTTCGACTGAAAAAGGTGGAACGGGTCTAAACGTGCAATCACGCATGAAAGCTGTCCACCACTTAGATGTTCCCTGGCGTCCCTCAGATGTAGGACGGATTTTGCGGACATTCAAAATAAAAAAGAATGTGGAGGTAACAGACAATGGCAAAGACAATTTTTGAGGAAATGGGCGGCAAATACGAAAGGCAAGGCGATTATTTAATACCGTGCTTAACTGTACCCGCCGAAGAAGAACAGCCGATAGGCATCTGGGGACAGCGGCATTTGGATTATCTGAAGCATCACTGCAAAGTTACATACACCAATCTTCTTACAAGCGGCAGACTTAACGCTTACCTTGCCGACATTGACAGACAGGCACAGGAACGCTTTGAAAGGCTCATAGAGGGTATGAAACAGGCACAGGGCATAACGGAACAGCTAAAGGCAGAAAACGCCTTAGAATGGACAGGATGCCTCAATAACATAAGGGCTTGTGCGAGGGAGATTGTGGAAAAGGAAATTATTTTTGCATAAACAGATGATTAGTGGCAGGGGGAAATCCTGCCGCTTTTTCTGCTTTAGTTTGTCAGCTTGACAAATAAAGGGTTAAGGAATATAATTAGATTCAGTATTATACAAGGAGTTAATAAATATGCGGCAAGGTATTCTTAAATAAACTGTCAATTTGATAGTGGGAACAAAAAGTAGCAGTCCCGTTTCACTTTTAATATGGGGCTTAGTTTTTTGTACCCAGTTTAAGAATACTTTTATCATGTAATTTTATATGCCCGAAAACATATAAGTGTTTTGGGGCTATTGGAGTTATTTATCCAGTGATAGGAGTATTTATCACTGGGTATTTTTATGCCCTTTTTTGGGTGTTGATAGGAGGAAAATCACATGAAAATAATTAACTTAGGCATTCTGGCTCACGTTGACGCAGGAAAGACAACATTAACGGAGAGTTTATTGTATACCAGTGGTGCAATTGCAGAACCAGGGAGCGTAGATAAAGGCACAACAAGGACAGATACAATGAATTTGGAGCGTCAAAGGGGAATCACTATCCAGACAGCAGTGACATCTTTTCAGTGGGAGGATGTAAAAGTCAACATTATAGATACGCCAGGCCATATGGATTTTTTGGCGGAAGTATACCGTTCTTTATCCGTATTAGACGGAGCGGTATTATTAGTTTCTGCAAAGGATGGCATACAGGCACAGACCCGTATACTGTTTCATGCACTACAGACAATGAAGATTCCGACAATTTTTTTCATCAATAAAATTGACCAAGAGGGGATTGATTTGCCAATGGTATATCAAGAAATGAAAGCAAAGCTTTCTTCGGAAATTATAGTGAAGCAAAAGGTTGGGCAGCATCCCCATATAAATGTAACGGACAATGACGATATGGAACAGTGGGATGCGGTAATTATGGGAAACGATGAACTATTAGAGAAATATATGTCAGGGAAACCGTTTAAAATGTCAGAACTGGAACAGGAAGAAAACAGGAGATTCCAAAACGGAACGTTATTTCCCGTTTATCACGGAAGTGCTAAAAACAATCTGGGGATTCGGCAGCTTATAGAAGTGATTGCCAGTAAGTTTTATTCATCAACGCCTGAAGGTCAATCTGAACTATGCGGGCAGGTTTTTAAGATTGAATATTCAGAGAAAAGGCGGCGTTTTGTTTATGTGCGTATATATAGCGGAACATTGCATTTGAGGGATGTTATTAAAATATCTGAAAAAGAGAAAATAAAAATCACAGAGATGTGTGTTCCGACAAACGGTGAATTATATTCATCCGATACAGCCTGCTCTGGTGATATTGTAATTTTACCAAATGATGTTTTGCAGCTAAACAGTATTTTGGGGAACGAAATGCTGTTGCCGCAGAGAAAATTTATTGAAAATCCTCTCCCTATGCTCCAAACAACGATTGCAGTAAAGAAATCTGAACAGCGGGAAATATTGCTTGGGGCACTTACAGAAATTTCAGATGGCGACCCTCTTTTAAAATATTATGTGGATACTACAACGCATGAGATTATACTTTCTTTTTTGGGGAATGTGCAGATGGAAGTCATTTGTGCCATCCTTGAGGAAAAATACCATGTGGAGGCAGAAATAAAAGAGCCTACTGTTATATATATGGAAAGACCGCTTAGAAAAGCAGAATATACCATCCACATAGAAGTCCCGCCAAATCCTTTCTGGGCTTCTGTCGGGTTGTCCATAGAGCCGCTCCCTATTGGAAGCGGAGTGCAGTATGAAAGCAGAGTTTCACTTGGATATTTAAACCAATCGTTCCAAAATGCGGTTATGGAGGGGGTTCTTTATGGCTGCGAGCAGGGGCTGTATGGATGGAAAGTGACAGACTGTAAAATCTGTTTTGAATATGGATTGTATTATAGTCCTGTAAGTACCCCCGCAGACTTTCGGCTGCTTTCCCCTATCGTATTGGAGCAGGCTTTAAAAAAAGCAGGGACAGAACTATTAGAGCCATATCTCCACTTTGAAATTTATGCACCGCAGGAATATCTCTCACGGGCGTATCATGATGCTCCAAGGTATTGTGCAGATATTGTAAGTACTCAGATAAAGAATGACGAGGTCATTCTGAAAGGAGAAATCCCTGCTAGATGTATTCAAGAATACAGGAACGATTTAACTTATTTCACAAATGGGCAGGGAGTCTGCTTGACAGAGTTAAAAGGATACCAGCCAGCTATTGGTAAATTTATTTGCCAACCCCGCCGCCCGAATAGCCGTATAGATAAGGTTCGGCATATGTTCCACAAGTTAGCTTAACAGCTTGCAAAAGTCATATAAAATGAGATTTGAAAGGATTAGAGACTAATATTATTAAATCAGTAGCAGAGAAATTATCCTCTCTGTCTTATATAGAAGGTATTGTTTTAGGTGGTTCACGTGCAAGGGGCACCCATACAGAGGATTCGGATATAGATATCGGCATCTATTACAATTCAGAATCATTTGACATAAATACTATTAATCAATTCGCTACAAAGCTGGATGATGAGCATAGAAATAACCTTGTTGTACCTCCCGGAGCATGGGGTGATTGGATTAATGGCGGCGGATGGTTAGTCATAAACGGGTATCATGTGGATTTAATTTTACGTGATATTAAACGTGTGGAACAAATAATGAAAGATACAGAGCACGGAATTGTTACTGCCAATTATCAGACTGGGCATCCCCATGGTTATATTAGTGCAATGTATCGAGGAGAATTAGCGATTAGCAAAATACTATATGCTAAGAATGAAAGCTTATGCGAATTAAAAAAACAGGCAGAAACTTATCCCAATGCTTTGCAGAAAAGTTTAGTTAACTTTTTTATGTTTGAAGCAGGGTTCTCTTTAATGTTTGTAAAAGCAAATTCGGGAACAGACGATAAATATTATATTGCGGGTCATGTTTTTCGTATAGTTTCATGTTTAAATCAAGTGTTATTTGCATGTAATAATGCTTATTGTATCAACGAAAAGAAAGCTATAAAACTGCTTGAAACTTTTGAACATAAACCTGAAAAATATACCGAGAAGGTAAATCATATTTTTGAAGTACTCGGTATCTCACTTTTTGAATGCTACGACATGACCGAGAAGCTTTATAATGAAGTGAATGAAATTGTATCGGAGATAAATAACTTTTTAAACGAGGAGAGTTCAGATGAAAGAAAACAAATATGATGATAATATATTTTTTCAAAAATACAGTCAAATGAGTCGCTCGCAGAAAGGACTGGCTGGTGCGAGAGAATGGGAGACTTTGAAAAAGATGCTACCTGATTTTAAGGGTAAGCGTGTGCTTGATTTAGGATGCGGCTATGGATGGCACTGTATATATGCGATGGAAAACGGTGCTTCCTCTGTAGTAGGTGTTGATATTTCTCATAAAATGCTCGAAGTAGCAAAAGGAAAAACCCATTTTCCACAGATTGAATATGAATGCTGTGCCATAGAAGATGTGGATTTCCCAGAGGAGAGCTTTGATGTAATACTAAGTTCGCTTGCGTTTCATTATGTAGCAGACTATGAGAATTTAATAAAAAAGATATATAGGATGCTGAAGGCTGGTGGCAATTTAGTTTTTACAGTTGAACATCCTGTTTTTACTGCTCATGGAACACAAGACTGGTATTATAACGAAAAAGGAGAAATACTGCATTTCCCGGTGGACAATTATTATTATGAGGGCAAACGGACAGCTATGTTTTTGGAAGAAAAGGTTACAAAATATCATAGAACACTGACCACATATCTAAATACACTGCTTTCAAATAGTTTTATAATAAATCAGATTGTGGAGCCACAGCCGCCAGAGAACATGATGGATATTCCGGGGATGGCGGATGAAATGCGACGCCCAATGATGCTGATTGTATCGGCAAAAAAGAAGATGTAATAATATAGAAAAAATAAACGAGGAGTATGTAAATGAGATCAGAAAAAGAAATGATGGATTTAGTACTTTCTTTAGCAGAACAGGATGAACGTATTCGAATTGTGACCCTTGAGGGGTCACGCGCAAATATTAATATACCTAAAGATGAATTTCAGGATTATGATATTACATATTTTGTAAGTGATATAGAACCGTTTATATCTAATGATGACTGGCTTAATCAATTTGGGAATATAATAATGATGCAAAAGCCGGAGGATATGGAATTATTCCCACCTGAAGAAAAGGGATTTTCCTATCTTATGCTATTTGATGATTACAATAAAATTGATCTTACCTTATTGCCCTTGGAAGAGTTAGATAATTACCTAAAGGGCGATAAATTAATAAAGGTTCTAATTGATAAAGATTGTAGAATTAAAAGGGACATAGTTCCGACTGATATAGATTATCATGTAAGAAAGCCAAGCGCAAGGGAGTATGATGATTGCTGCAATGAATTTTGGAATGTAACACCTTATGTTATTAAAGGATTGTGCCGCAAAGAGATACTGTTTGCAATCGATCATCTGAACCAGATTCTACGGTTTGAACTACTTAGGATGATGTCGTGGAAGGTTGGGATAAAGACAGAATTTTCATTAAGTGTTGGGAAAAATTATAAGTATATTAACAAATACATTGATGAAGATCTATGGAATAGATTATTATCTACATATCGCATGGATTCCTATGAAAATATTTGGAAGTCATTATTTATATGCCACCAATTGTTCAGGGAAGTGTCCAAAGAGGTAGCAGAACTACTGGGGTTTGATTATCCAGAGTATGGTAAGAACATAACAAGATATACCGAGGACATGTATAAAAAATATGTTGAAAATGACTATTTTTAAAGATTAGCAAAGATTATTAACCATAAGCAAGGGGTGTAAATGTATGGAAAGTACTGATGTTATAAATGAAATTAGAGGTATATTACCTCGTAACTCAATTGGAAAATATGATTTACTAACTATTTTTACACATAAAACCGTTTTTGATAAAATTGTAAAAGTACTATCATTGGATTTTCAAAATAAAGTAGATTATGTGGCTGCCCCAGAAGCAATTGGATGGATACTAGGCACTGCCATAGCCAAAGAACTTGGAGTGGGGTTTATTGGAGTAAGAAAAGGTGATAAGCTGCCATACGCAAAAGAAGAGATTATTTCGACACATTTTACCGACTATTCAGGTCAAGATAAAAGCTTTGAAATATCTAAGAGTTCTATTGTGAGGAACAAAAGAGTTTTGATTGTAGATGATTGGATAGAGACAGGTTCTCAAATGAAGGCTTTAATAGCTTTGTTAGAGAAATTGGATTGCAGCATTATTGGGTTGGCTACTATTGGGATTGATATAAATGAGGTTACTCAAAAATGGATAGACAGCAGTTTTGTAGCTTATATTGGCTCAAACATATAATAAACCGAAAGAAAATCTTGAATCAAAATTTTGGATGGCGTTAATTTACAATACAACGAAAGATGTTTACTCTTTTTTTATAAATTTTAAGAGGCGTTAAAAAACAGTTTTCAGACGAAAGGAGATCGAAGTTGAGTATAGATTTAAGTAACAAAAAAATTCCGAAAGAAGCAATTCAAGCATTAAAAACTATAGCGGAACTACTTGATAATATGTTAATTGGGGTGTATTTGTATGGTTCGGCAGTAATGGGTGGTTTACGTATGAATAGCGATGTAGATATTTTGGTAATAACAAATCAAAGTTTATCTGAAAAAACTCGAAGGAATCTTACAAATAGGTTAATGCTTATATCTGGGAAAATAGGAAACATAAAAGATATGAGGCCTCTTGAAGTTACGGTCATAAATCAAAAGGATATTGTCCCTTGGCATTTCCCCCCCAAATATGAATTTATGTATGGCGAGTGGCTAAGAGAGCAGTTTGAAAAGGGAGAAATTCCTGAGTCGACTTATGATCCGGATTTAGCAATACTTTTAGCACAACTAAGAAAAAATAGTATTAACCTTTTGGGAC
>NZ_AUIP01000022.1 GCF_000423765.1 Streptococcus porci DSM 23759
TGAGAGTTCATCCTTGCTTAACTCAAGAACGAAGTCCTTGCAAGGAAAGGCTATGACCAAGTTCCAGTATTGTTCCCCAGTTGGCGTTGACAAGATAGTTTCCAATTCAGGGAAAGTGACCTGTAAGACCTTGTGCAGACGATTTTTAGCTCGAACGATGTCCTCGGTTAAGTTCTGATAGAATCGACTGAGATCTCGCAGATCTTGATAGACTTCTTCTTGGATATAAGTGGGTTTACGATTCAGCACAAATTGAGATTGAGCCAGTTTTTCGGCGTCAATTTGATCTGTTTTCCGCACACGCAAGCTATCCAGTTGCTTCTTGGCTTCTAAGGGATTGAGCCGTGTATAAGCGTAGCCATGTTCATCCAGAAAAGCTTGAAGACGACGAGAATAGACACCTGTTGCTTCAAAGATGATTTCTGGCTTATGGACGGTTCTCAAATCGCCAAGTAGCCGAGCAAAGCCGATGGCGTCATTGGACATGGTATAGCTGTGAACTTTCTCACCATTGACTAGAATGGCCACTTCTGAACTTGCCTTACTCATATCAATCCCAAAAACTGCACGCATGATATTACCTCTTTGTCTTGAATGATTCCTTGTTTTAGTGATGTCATTTTCAATACTCGACGTCAGGCGTCCCACATACTTTGATAACATTCTTTCTAAAACAGGTGCCTTGCCAGTTTTTGATGCGACGTCTAGCGTCAAAAAGCCCCACGACTTAACAAGACACCTCTACTTTATCATCTTGAGAATGAAAAAAGTAGTGAGTACTCTCTCCCGTCGGAGATTTCTTCACTACTAATCTTAGTATGTTTTTGATAAAAAAGAGGCGCTTTTAGACAAATTTCGCTATACTGTATATTAAGAGGAAACCATATGAATGATATCTGGCAATTATTGGGGATAGAGGCGACGGCTAACCAAGAACACATCAAAACAGCCTACTCTGAAAAGCTAAAACTTTATCACCCTGAGGATAATCCAGAAGGTTTTAAGGCTCTGCAAGCAGCCTACAAGGAGGCTATGGCCTACGCTAAAGGATCAAGCAGAAGACGGGCTTCCTTTAACCAGGAAGCGACTTCTAATGCTGAAAAAGCTGAGCAGGACTACCATATGTGGACTGTTTACGAAGATGCTAAGACACCAGAGAAAGAAGAAATCATTGAAAAAACATCGTATGATTTTTCAATATTAGATGATGACCAAGAACCCGCTCAAGAGGATAAACTAGAAGAAGCCTTTCAGGATCCCACCTACTCAGCTCTGAATCAAGAACTAGAAGAAGATTTAGAGTCAAAAGAGGCGGAATGTCAGCAATCAAGCTTTGAGAAAACTTTTGAAGATTGGGGCGTTGAGTTTGAAGAAGATTCTGAAGAACCAGGCTCTTGGGCTGAGCTAGTAGAGCAGTTTAGATTGGCAGAGGAAGTTGAAGATTTAGTTGATGAGCTCAGCAATCGATTAGGTTTAATGTTTAGTTTCCAAACCTTCAATCTCACCTTAGAGAACTTTAAACAGCATCCGCTTTTCACCAACGAAGAAGTCAAAAGAGGGCTAGAGGAACACTGTCTTAATGCCTTTATCCTTGGAAAATGGACGGATAGAATGGAGGCTGTTAGGAGAAGTCGGGAGCTAGGGCTGGCAACTCTGGCTACTTATCTGGAAAAGGTGGGCTTATCTGAACAAGAAATGAAGATTGGGAAGGACACAAGATTAGAAGGATGGCAAGAAAGATGATTTTAGGAATTGATTTAGGGACAACCAATTCACTAGCAGCGGTTTGGTGAGGTGATCAAGTGGAGTTGATTCCCAACCACTTTGGTGACTTTTTAACGCCATCAGCAGTAGGACTATCCGATGAAGAAATGGCAGAGCTCGAAAATGTTTTAGAGCAAGAGCAGTGTACCTATGCTCTTGCTAGGTTGCGTTGGGCTAAAAGTAGCTACAAGGGTGACTGGTATGCTGTAGAGCAAATGACACCTAACCAAATATCTCAAGTCATAAAAGAAATTCAAAGCGCCTATCATAAGGAAGAATTCTACGATCGAATGAACATCTACTCTGCCCAAATCAATGATATGGTACCTATGCTCATGTGGAAATCCTATCATCTTTATATGAATCACAAAGATTCCTTTGCAAACGTATATTAAAACACAAAATCTTCCATTCGGAAGATTTTTGTTAATCTTTAACCAGCGTCAGGTGCTGTAAAAAGGCAATGTCCTTATAAGGTTTTAAATCTGAAACAGCTAGTTCAACCTTTAGTAGATTGGCCAACCAATCATCTTCTGTTTTGAAAGCGTTAGGCTACAAGGCGTAAAAGGTGCGAAGTCCTCGGTAATTTTGAAGAGTGAGATTGGTGTATTCTTTTAAGTCATCAAAATCATAAGTTGTTCCGCTGGCAAAAGAAAGACTTTCATAATCCTTTCCGCCAAGTAAGTCTAATGCCATGTTGACATCATTAGAAAATACCACAGCTTGCATCACCTTGCCGGCTTGATTGTGCTTGATTAATGACAGTTTGCCACCAGATTTCAACAAACGTTCAAATTCTCAAAAGTAATGCCGGCGTTCAACCGCAGGAATGTATTCCAAGACATTATGACAAATGATGGTATCAAAATGTTGACTGGGCAGTTTTGTCAAAGCGTCCAAGCTTCCGTGAATTTTCTCAAAACTTTGATTAGGATCGGCAAAGAGCATCTCAGCGTTAGGTTCGATAGCAGTCACTTGATTTTTGGGGGATAAATGCTGAGCGGTCAATCCGAAACCGGCGCCAAAATCTAGAATCGTCTGCTTATCACAATCTTCAAGTTGAGCAAAGATCAACTCGTAGAGGATTCGTCCCCAAGGTTGCGATAGCATTTCTTTATAGGTCTCTAAATTAGTCATATAACCTCCCTTTTCCCACTATTTTAGCAAAAAATGTCTCCTTTTACGAATAGTAAGGTAAGGAGGTACCAATATGTACAATAAAGTAATAATGATTGGGCGCTTGACGTCCAATCCTGAAATGATTAAAACAGCAACTGACAAGGCTGTTTCGCGCGTGACGATTGCTGTTAATCGTCGATATAAGTCTAACAATGGCGATCGCGAAGCGGACTTTGTCCAAGTCGTTTTCTGGGGACGTCTGGCTGAGACCCTGGCAAGCTATGCCTCAAAGGGTAGCCTCATTTCCCTTGACGGAGAACTTCGTACCCGTAAGTATGAAAAAGCGGGGCAGACACATTATGTGACGGAAGTATTGGGTCACGGCTTCCAACTGCTAGAAAGCCGCGCTCAGCGTGCCGTGCGGGAAAATAATGTAGCTGAAAACCTAGCCGATTTAGTTTTAGAAGAAGAGGAACTCCCCTTCTAGAATACGCAATGCTAAAAGCATGTTATTTTTTTCAAAATCAAAGCTGGATATTTTTCCAGCTTTTTTAGATGAAAAAGAGTATAATGAGAGTATAGGAAACGCTTACTAGATATAAGACCAGGCTGAAGACAAGCTCCCTGTCTTTCGCTAGCCGACTCGCTCTTCTAAATGGCACAAATAGGAAGGGGGCATGACTAGCGAAGGGAGCCTTGCTGCAACTTCCCCTATGCTGAGAGTCACCTAAGCCAGACTTTTTGCAGTTTGGAATGTTGAGACTTAGATCCAAAACTAATCTGCCAAGAAGTCATTAGGCTCTAATAGAACTTCAGAAACCAGAGGTGAGTTGAAGATACTTCTAGGATATAGGCTAACGTTACAGAGAAAATGACAAACCTTTAGCAATATAGAGAAGAAATAATGCTAATAAAGCAGTTTATAAGGAGGTTTATTATGAAACTAATTGACTACGGGAATGCTCCTTTTGTGGTAAACATAGAAGAAGCAACGCTAGAAAACACCAACTATCGGACAGCCCTTTGGACTGGCGAATTGCTTCAGGTGACCCTGATGTGCATCCCAGTTGGTGGAGATATCGGAGCAGAGGTTCACGATGAGAATGACCAATTTTTACGAGTCGAGCAAGGCAAAGGGCGTGTCATTATGGGAACGTCTGAGGACAATATTACCTTGGACACTAAAGTTGGGGCTGATGATGCTATTTTAATTCCAAAAGGGATCTATCACAATGTTGTCAATATTGGAGATGTAGATTTGAAGCTCTATTCCCTCTATGGGCCTGCCCATCATGCACATGGAACAGTCCATGAAACTCAGGCTATTGCCCTCGCAGCAGAGGAGGAAGAACACCGCTAAATTCTTCTTTTCCCACCCAACTCTATCAGGAGGAGCACTTCTGATAGAGTTTTTTGTACTTGCATTGTTTTGATAAAAGCTGCGCAGCTTATTTAACCCTATAAAAAGTCAAAAATAAGAGACTTTGCTAAAGGCAAAATCTCTTATTTTTTATGAGTGATGATTATGCTTGACCTGAAACTTCAGAAGCGTAATCATCCATTGAAAGAACTTCGTGGAAGACACGTTGAGTCAATTCAGTTTTTTGTTCTTTAGTGAGGTATTTCGTATTTACACAGTATCCAGAGATACGAACGATAACATCTTCACCTGCCATGATTTTCTCGTAAACGTCGTTAAGGTCCATAACGTTCAAGTTAACGTGTTGACCACCGTTTTCGAAGTAACCATCAAGAATTGTTACCAAGTTATCAACTTGCTCATCACGAGTTTTACCAAGAGCACGTGGAGAAACCTGTGTAGTGAGTGAGATACCGTCAGCAGCGTAAGAGAAGTCAAGACTTGAGAGGGCGTTCAAGTTTTGCAACCAGCCACCTTTAGCTTTATTTGATGGGTTTGCACCTGGTGAGAAGAATTCAAGTTGTGACAAGTTAGTTGTGCCGTCTTCATTGAGGTAAACACCACGGTGAACTGGAGAGTTACCAGTTTGTTTAGAGTAAGCAACGTTTGATGTGATGGTAAGAAGTGACACTGTTGCTTCAGCATTCTTGTAAAGTTTGTGGCTACGAAGACGAGTTGTATAAGCTTCGATCAACCATTCAGCCAATTCGTTAGAACGAGGGTCATCTTCACCCCAACGTGGGTACTCACCGATTGTTTCGTAATCGTAGATGTAGCCATCTTCATCACGGATTGGTTTAACAGTCGCGTACTTGATAGCTGACAAAGTATCAACAGTGTTTGCGAAGCCACAGATACCGAATCCCATGTTAGCACGTTGGTGAGTTGGCAAGAAGGCCATTTGAACAGCTTCGTAGTTGTATTTATCAGTCATGTAGTGAATGATGTTAAGGGCATCTACGTAAGTGTCAGTCAACCAGTCAAGCGATTTTTCAAAGTTAGCTTTAACGGTGTCAAAGTCAAGAACGTCATCAGTAACTGGTTCGATGTCAAACACTTTGTAGTCTTTGTGAACATCATCGTAACCACCGTTAAGACCAGTAAGAAGAGCTTTTAGGACGTTTACGCGCGCACCAAAGTATTGGATGTTGTGACGTTGTTCTTCATTTTCTGGGTCAAGTGGTGACACACAGCATGAGATACATGACATTTCTCCGTAACCGTCTTTAGCCATTGTTGTTACACCTTCGTATTGGATTGAAGAGTGCTTGTGGCTCATGTGCATACAGTAGCGACGGAATGAGTAAGGCAATTTGTCTGTCCAAAGAACTGTCAAGTTTGGCTCTGGTGAGTTGCCGATGTTATCAAGAGTGTTAAGGAAACGGTAGTCCATCTTGGTAACACGGTGACGTCCGTCAGCTCCCATACCAGCCATTGAAGTTGTGATGAATGTTGGGTCACCTGAGTAAAGAGCATCGTATTCTTTAGTACGAGCAAATTTAACCGTACGAAGTTTCATAACGAAATCATCGACAAATTCTTGGATTTCAGACTCAGTGTAAGTTCCGCGAGCAAGGTCACGTTCTGCGTAAACGTCAAGAACGATTGGCACACGTCCAAGAGAAGTAGCGGCACCGTTAATCACGCGACATACAGCCATGAAAGCGATGTTTGTCCATTGGATAGCTTCTTTTGTATCGTAAGCAGGGCGACGTACATCAAGTCCGTAAAGATCACCAAGACGAACAACTTGTTGCAATGCTTGGTATTGCATGTTGATTTCTTCGCGAAGACGGATAGTTTCTTCGTCGATTTCGGTGATAGCATTCCAGTCGTTGACTTTTTCTTGCATCAAGTAGTCAGCACCATAAAGAGCAAGACGTGCATAAACACCGATGATACGGCCACGTGAGTAAGCATCTGGAAGACCAGTTACTGTGTGAGCGTGACGAGCACGACGGATATTTGATGTGTAAGCGCGGAAGATACCGTCATTTACAGTTGTAACATGTTTAGTGTAAATCTCGTGAACAGCTGGGTCTGGCTCATAACCATGTTCTCTCAAAGCTGTCTCAGCCATGCGGATACCGCCTTTTGGCATGAAGTTGAGTTTGAAGAGCTCATCATTTTGGATACCAAAGATCAATTCGTCTTCTTTTGAGATGTAACCAGCATCAATATCTGCGATTGAGGTTGGGCGTGTGTCCATTGGGAAACGACCTTCAGCTTCATAGCCAGCTTTTGTTTCATCTACAATTTTTTTGATTTTGAGTGAACGCTCAGTTGGACCAGCCAAGAATGATTCGTCACCATCATAAGGTGTGTAGTTAGCTTGAACGAAGCGAGAAATGCTAGCTTTTTCTTTCCAGTCAGTTCCCTTAAAGCCTTCCCAAGCTTTTTCAAAAACATCAGTGTTTGTTTTGACAGTTGCCATATTAGGTCTCCTTAAAATTCTAGTAACAAAAATCATCTGTTACAATTTACAAATTCATTGTATCATATAGTAAACGGTTTCAGCAAGCGCAAAACACGATAGCTATGCTTTTCTTTTGTAATACAGTTTATGATTTTCCAAGGAACTGTACTATAAATTTGAAAATTCATGAAAGAGTTGTAAAAGTGTTATAATAGTGTGATGATGATTTGCAGAAAAAAGGAGAGATTGAGGTGTTAATTTTCCCGCTCATTAACGACACATCGCGAAAAATTATCCACATTGATATGGATGCCTTTTTTGCTGCAGTTGAAGAGAGGGACAATCCTGCATTACAAGGGAAGCCAATCGTCATTGCTAAGAATCCTAGAGAAACGGGCGGTCGAGGTGTGGTTTCTACCTGTAACTATGAGGCTAGAAAATACGGCATCCACTCGGCTATGTCTAGCAAAGAGGCCTACGAGCGCTGTCCGCAGGCCATCTTTATTTCTGGAAATTACAGCAAATATCGAGAAGTTGGTATGCAAGTGCGTGATATTTTTAAGCGCTACACCGATCTGGTTGAGCCGATGTCTATCGACGAGGCTTATCTAGATGTGACGGAAAATAAGCAGGGCATCAAGTCTGCTGTCAAGGTAGCAAAGCTGATTCAGCACGATATTTGGAAAGAGTTGCAGTTGACCTGCTCGGCGGGTGTTTCTTACAATAAATTCTTGGCTAAACTGGCTTCAGACTTTGAAAAACCACGTGGTCTGACCTTGATTTTACCAGAGGAGGCAGAGGAATTTTTAGCCAAATTACCCATTGAAAAATTTTATGGCGTTGGAAAAAAATCAGTACAGCGCCTACATGACATGGGCGTTTTTACGGGAGCGGATTTGCGAAAAATATCAGAAATGACTCTGATTGACACTTTTGGACGCTTTGGGTATGACCTTTATCGCAAAGCTAGGGGCATCTCTAATAGTCCTGTCAAGCCCAACCGTATCCGTAAGTCTATCGGTAGCGAGCGAACCTATGGCAAGCTCCTTTACGACGCGGAAGATGTCAAGTTGGAGCTATCGAAAAATGCTCGCCGTGTAGCAGATAGCTTGGAGAAGAATGGCCGAGCAGGAAAGATAGTGGTTATCAAAGTCCGCTACTCGGATTTTTCAACCTTGACAAAGCGCATCAGTTTACCAGCGGTGACTAAGGATTTTGAGATTATTGAACGAACAGCCCACGAAATTTATGACAGTTTAGATGAAAATCCTCTGGGCATTCGTCTTCTGGGTGTTACGGTGACGGGATTAGAAGATAAGGATGAAGATTTGCTTCTGGATTTATAAGTGAAAAGAGACTAAGATGAAAAGTCTAATTTTAAATATATAGTCGAATGAATTAGCTTTCAAACTAGGAGCTGAGGTGTAGGCAGTACCAGATTAGGGCAAGCCGAAAGTGGTGATGTATCAAAGCAATTCAAATGAAATAAAAACGAACAAAACTCATTTTCTGGTGTCTACAGAAAATAGTATTGTTCGCTTTTTTAGGTTTGATTATCAGTTTGCAGAGTTCCTGATGAGAAGGCTTAACAGTCAAAAACTTTTTGCTTCATCTTCAATCTAGTTAATATCGTCTCTTTCCTTCAAAATCTGAGCTTTTCTGAGGGTGAAGATGTGGAAAAAGCCAAAGAGCAAGAGCCAAACCGGTGATAAAGAAGATAGGGTGCCGAGCATTAAAAATTCCAAGATGATGGAGGAAATAGCCCAGCCAATTCCCAAATAATAGACAGTGTAAGAAATCTGCTTGTCCAAGCCTTTGTCCGCCTTATTGCGGTTGATAAAGGCTAAAACAACAATGGTAATGGTCACCACAAGTCCTAACCCAAATGTGAAGAAGGAGAAAGGTGTTGTTGATTGACGTAAGATTTCTAAAGTTGCGTCATCAAAACTAGCATAGAGTTCGGGTTGCTGTTCCATAGCGATTTTATTGATGGCTCCACCAAGAAGAGAGAAAAGAAAGAGCACAGCGTTTAAAATATACAGGACAGCAATAGTAGTATTCCAAGTCTTAAAAGACTGACGAATTTTTTCATATGAGATCATAGCAAGAATTCCTTTGAGTGATTTTCTTAATACAAATGATTATAACAAAGTAAATTTAAATTTCAAGTTTTTTTACAAAAACCAACTGTTTTTCAGCGGAAAGTTGGTCGGAAAAAGCAAAGCCATCAAAAGTTATCCTTTTTAGTTCATTAACTCCGCTAGCTTTAGTTTTGAGGGCTTGCGTTAGAAAGGCTCCCCTGGCTTTCTTTGAAATAGTAGAGTGGCTTTTAAGCTGACCATCTTTTTCTTCCATAAAGCTAATGGTGATAAAGTTATCCCTGATTTGAGGCGAAAAGACATCTGCAAACTCGCTAGAGAGAAGAGAGATGACCTGCTCTTGCTCGGAAGCGAAAGCATCATAGTCTGCGCGCCAGTAGGATTTGAGTGATTGTCCCTTGACACCAGCTTTGGTATGAAAATCAAGACGGTGCTCTGCTATTGGTTCCAGAGCTTGGATTACCCCATATAAAGCAGAGGTAATATAGACAGGTGCCTGAGCAGTTAGTAGCTGACGATCTAGATGGCGGTACATGAGACCGTTAAATAGCTGAGTGGCTGGATAGGTAGGAGCTGTTCCCGTCTGGATGGCCTGCCAACGGTCAAATTCTTTTTCTGCAGCCACTGGTGTGATTTTGTAGGCTTTTGCCAGTTCTTCGATGGTCGACTGACTCATCTTTTCTACAATAGCAGAGCTTTTTTGAGAAAGGGTAGGGGTTAGCTTTGTGTCTGGAAGCTTCATTTCTTTTGCTGTTGGAATAAGGTAGGTTAGCATCATCTCTCCTAGTCAAATCGTTTAACATCAGTTTATCAGAAGTCTGAGATTTTTGCATTTCCAACAGCGCTTTTCTGAAAATTCTGTTAAAATAGAAACAAATATATTCCAAGGAGGCACACATGCAATCTTATCTTCAAGCTCGTGTAGAAAATTTTCAAAACAAACTGTCCGAGTCTGGTGTGGATGGGATTTTGGTAACTAATCTGACCAACATCTACTATTTAACTGGTTTTTCTGGAACAGAGGCGACGGTTTACATTTCTGAAAAGAGAAAACTCTTTCTAACAGACGCCCGCTATATCTTGATGGCTAAAAAGGTCGTTCAAGGTTTTGATATTGTTGAGACTCGCACGCCATTGGCAGATATGGTAAAAATTATCACAGGGGATAAGATTTCTCGTCTAGGCTTTGATAGTCAGGTCAGCTTTGCTTTTTACCAAAGTCTCAAAACAAGCTTTGAGGGAGTCGAGCTGGTGGCGCAGAGCAATTTTACTGAAGATTTGCGGATGATTAAGGATGCGAGTGAAGTCGAGACTATTCGTAAGGCCTGCTCTATTTCTGATCGAGCTTTTGCGGATGTGCTAGATTTTATTAAGCCAGGGCAAACGACAGAGCTTGAGGTGGCAAACTTCCTTGATTTCCGCATGAGAGAGTATGGAGCGTCTGGGATTGCTTTTGACACGATTGTGGCGTCAGGCTATCGTTCCTCTATGCCACATGGTAGAGCCTCTGATAAGGTTATCAACAATCACGAGACCCTGACCTTAGATTTTGGCTGCTACTATAACCACTACGTCAGTGACATGACCCGTACCATTCATATCGGTCGTGTGACAGATCAAGAACTTGAGATTTACGATACGGTTCTTCGTGCTAATAAGGCCCTGATTGAGAAGGCGAAAGCTGGTGTGACCTATCGCGACTTTGATAGTATTCCGCGTCAAGTCATCAACGAAGCTGGTTACGGCCAATATTTCACCCACGGTATTGGACATGGAATCGGTCTGGACATTCATGAGTATCCTTACTTTGGCAATTCAGATGAGACTATCAAGGCGGGGATGGTCTTGACAGATGAGCCTGGTATCTATCTTGAGGGTCAGTACGGTGTCCGCATTGAGGATGACCTGCTCATCACTGAGACAGGGTGCGAGGTGCTAACTCTTGCACCCAAAGAATTGATTGTGATTTAGGAGTTTTCTATGGCTGATAGATTATCTTGGCAAGATTATTTTATGGCAAATGCGGAGCTAATTTCCAAACGTTCGACTTGCGACAGAGCCTTTGTCGGAGCTGTTCTAGTCAAAAACAACCGCATCATCGCTACGGGCTACAACGGTGGCGTTTCCGCTACTGACAACTGCAACGAAGTAGGACACTATATGGAAGATGGGCACTGTATCCGTACCGTCCACGCTGAAATGAATGCCCTCATTCAATGTGCCAAGGAGGGAATCTCAACTGATAACACGGAAGTTTACGTTACCCATTTCCCGTGTATCAACTGCACCAAGGCTCTTCTTCAGGCTGGTATCAAAAAAATCACCTACAAATCTCACTATCGACCCCATCCATTTGCCATTGAGCTGATGGAGCAAAAAGGAGTGGCCTATATCCAACATGATGTTCCAAGTATTCGACTTGGCGAATAAGCTCAGCTTTGACAAAAAACCTTGAGAAATAGGACGGATTGTGCTAAAATGAAGTGATAAAATTGAAAATAAAGAGGTAATCAACTAATGATTGAAGCAAGTAAATTGCGTGCAGGTATGACCTTTGAGACAGAAGGCAAATTGATTAAAGTCCTTGAAGCAAGCCACCACAAACCAGGTAAAGGGAATACTATTATGCGTATGAAACTTCGTGACGTACGTACAGGTTCTACATTTGATACGACTTACCGCCCAGATGAAAAATTTGAACAAGCTATCATCGAAACAGTTCCAGCTCAATACCTTTACCAAATGGACGACACTGCTTATTTCATGAATACTGAGACTTACGACCAGTATGAAATTCCAGTTGCTACAATTAAAGAAGAATTGCTCTACATCTTGGAAAACTCAGATGTGAAAATCCAGTTCTACGGAACAGAAGTAATCGGTGTGACTGTACCAACAACTGTTGAATTGGTCGTTGCTGAAACACAACCATCTATCAAAGGTGCGACTGTAACAGGTTCAGGTAAGCCGGCTACTATGGAAACAGGTCTTGTGGTAAATGTTCCAGACTTTATTGAAGCAGGTCAAAAATTGGTAATCAATACTGCTGAAGGTACATACGTTTCACGTGCGTAATGAGCTGAGTTAACAGGCCTTGTTTTTCACTAATAAAACAGAAATGAACAAGGGAAAGAAATTCCTAGAAAGGAAGAAAAGATTATGTCAACAGCAACAATTGGTGAAATCGTCATTTCTCCGCGTGTGCTTGAAGTTATTACAAGCATTGCAGCGACGACAGTTGAGGGAGTTCATTCCCTCCATAATAAGGCGGTTGCAGACACCTTGAGCAAGGCGGCAAGAGGACGCGGTGTTTATCTGACTACCGCCGAAGATGGAACGGTTTCTGCGGATATCTATGTGCAGTTACAGTACGGCGTGAATGTCCCAGCAGTCTCAATGGCTATCCAACAAGCGGTGAAAGCAGCGGTTTATGACATGGCAGAGGTGACTATTGATGCTGTCAATGTCCATGTTGTGAAGATTGTACCTGCAAAAACACCGAAACCAGATGTGAAGACACTTTTTGATGAGGATTTCCTCGATGACTGATAATTTCAAACATTCCCGCCGCGACCTTCGGGAGCGCGCCTTTCAGGCCCTCTTTAGTCTAGAATTTGGCGGAAAAATGCTGGAAGCGGGCGAAAATGCCTATCGTTATGATAAAGATGAGGGGCTTGGAGGAGATGTCCCAGTCTTTCTTCTCAATTTAATCAAAGGTGTCCAAGACAATCAAGTTGCATTAGATGGTAAAATAGCAGAGTATCTCAAAAAAGGGTGGAGTTTGGAGCGCTTGACACTCAATGATAAGATTTTGCTACGCCTAGCTCTCTATGAGATGCAATTTGAAGATACTCCAGACCGAGTCGTAATCAATGAAATCATTGACATAGCCAAAAAGTATTCTGATAATACATCTGCAAAGTTTATCAACGGGATTTTAACCAACTTTATTGTTGAAACAAAATAGAAAATGGCCTTAGGGCTATTTTTTGTTTGCTAGGGTATTTGAAAGATGGAATAGTTTTAGCCATAAAATAGACAGAATCAAGAAAGTGACTATGAAAGCGTCTGAAAATGACATTCATTTCGTGAAATACTTAAAAAATATACCAAATTTTCAGATAAATCACTTTGTTTAAGAAAATTTTATGGTATAATGGATTTTAATAACACGACAAAAAGGTCGGTTACGAAAAGAAAAATATAGAGGTAGCTTTTATGAAAAATAAAGGTAAAGTATTAGCGCTTGCTGGTGTGACTCTCTTATCAGCAACAGTTCTTGCGGCCTGTGGTGGTGGAAAATCTTCAACTACAGCATCTTCAGAAAATAAAACATATAACTATGTTTATTCATCTGAGCCAGTTACTCTTGACTACGTTAAGATGAACCAAGCCGGTACAAGTGAAATCACAACAAACCTGATTGATGGACTCTTGGAAAATGACCAATATGGTAACTTGGTTCCATCACTTGCTGAAGACTGGACAGTATCAGCTGACGGCTTGACTTACACTTACACTCTTCGTGAAGGTGCTAAATGGTACACAGCAGATGGTGAAGAATACGCAGATGTTACAGCAGAAGATTTTGTAACAGGCCTTAAACACGCTGCTGATTCTGAATCAGAGGCTTTGTATGTCATTCAAGGTTCTATTAAAGGGCTTCAAGATTACCTTGATGGTAAGACAACCGATTTCTCAACAGTTGGTGTAAAAGCAGTTGACGAACGTACGGTTCAATATACTTTGAACGCTCCAGAAAGCTACTGGAATTCTAAGTTGACTTATAGCATCATGTTCCCAATCAATGCAGAATTCTTGGCTTCAAAAGGTAAGGATTTTGGTAAACAAACAGATCCAGAATCACTCCTTTACAATGGTCCATATCTTTTGAAATCTATCACAGCTAAGTCATCAATGGAATTCGAAAAGAATGCTAACTATTGGGATGCTGATAATGTCTTTATTGAAAATGTTAAGTTGACTTACTATGATGGTGCTGACCAAGACTCACTCTTCAACAACTTTGATGATGGCGCCTACACAGCAGCAGCTCTCTTCCCGACATCACCAAGCTACAAAACAGCTGAGGAAAAATACGGAGAGAATATCATCTACAATCAACAAGATGGCTCTACTTACATGATCTTCTTTAACTTGAATCGTAGCCTTCACAACTTGTCAGATAAGACAGATGAGCAACTTTCAGACTCTAAGAAGGCAATGAACAACAAGGACTTCCGTCAAGCGGTAAGCTTTGCTTTTGATCGTGCGTCATGGAATGCTCAAGTAAATGGTGAAGAAGCTAAAGAAAAAGCTTTGCGTAATACTTTGGTTCCGCCTGCATTTGTTCAAATTGAAGGTAAAGACTTTGGCGAGACTGTAAAAACTGAGTTGGCTTCATATGGTGATGAGTGGAAAGACGTTGATCTTTCAGATGGTCAAGACGGACTTTACAATCCAGAAAAAGCTAAGGCAGAGTTTGCAAAAGCTAAAGAAGCTCTTGCAGCAGAAGGTGTAAGTTTCCCTATCCAACTGGACTTCCCAGTTTCCCAAACTGATAACGCTGCGGTTCAACGTGCACAATCATTGAAACAATCAGTTGAAGCAAGTCTTGGTAAAGAGAATGTTGTTATCAATCTTAAACAAGTTACAGAAGATGAATGGTTAGCAGCAACTTACCAAGCTGAAACACCTGAACAAAATGACTATGATTTAGCCATCTCAGGTTGGTCACCAGACTATGCTGACCCATCTTCATACCTTGATATCTTTGGTACAACTAAAGGTGCTGCCACAACTCCTCGTATCGGTATCTCTCACGATAACGAAGCTCTAATCAAGTCAGTTGGCTTGGATAAATACCAAGAATTGCTTGATACAGCTAATGCTATCAAAGATGCCGACAAAGTTGATGAGCGATACAAAGCCTATGCCAAAGCTCAAGCTTGGTTGACAGATAGCGCAGTAGCTATTCCAACAATCTCTAAAGGAGCTCGTCCATCTGTTACTAAAGTTGTTCCATTTACCCGTGCTTACTCATATGTTGGTGTTAAAGGTGATGCCTCAACATTCAAGTATGTTAAACTTCAAGATGAGACTGTGACAGCTGAGGAATATAAAAAAGCCCTTGCTGAGTGGCAAAAAGCTAAAGAGAAATCAAACGCTGAAGCTGCTAAAGAGCTTGCAAACCATGTTGAAAAATAATACATTGTTCATCAAGAACTTTCTCCTTTAATTGGGAAAGTTCTTTTGAACTGTTAAGGAAGACTATGAAGAAATACATTTTTAACAGGATATTGAGATCGCTGGTCTCAATATTTTTGGTGACAACATTAACTTATGCTATTGTTTTTACTCTTGTACCAAGAAAATTAATTTTTAAGCAGGACCCTAATTACACCAAGATTGCTGTAACACCTGACAAAAAAGTAGACTATGAAAACACTGTTTATGAAAGAATGGGCTACATTGACTATTTGAGTACAAAAGAATTAGTTAAAGTTTCTGAAAAGATTGATGCCTCAGTTACCGATAAAGGTACTTCTGAAGATAAGAAAATTTATCAAGAGTACCTAAAAACAGCTGGTAGCAATTGGGAGCTTGGACAATTTGAAAGTGGTCAATACTATGCGACAAGGGATATTCCAATTTATGAACGTCTCTGGAAATTCTACTCAAACCTCATCGTTATTGATCATCCGTGGAAAATCAAAGATTCTGAAAACCCAGATTTAGAGCGCTATGTTCGTTTTGAAAACGACCCATCTGTCGGTCCAGCTTTGGTAGGTTCAGGAACTAAACATAAATATTTGATTTACTTCAATAGCAAATTCCCATTTATCCATCAAAATATTGTAACCTTTAATTTGGGAACATCTTATCCAACATTTGCTAACATACCAGTGCTTCAAGTCATTACTCAAGGGCAAGGTAAGACGGTATCTCAAGAGGTCACTTTCCCAAGCGGTGTAACCAAGACATCTTCAGTCGATATTTATTCGCGTACTTATAAATCTCCAAGCAAAGCGGATTCGCGCGATATTGCTAACTATGGAGAAGGTGATGCTTATACAGCTACCCAAAGCAACTATGCTGAGCCTTCAATGATTGCAAACTCATTGAAAGCAGGAGTTGTTGGTGTTATTTTGGCGTATGTCTTTGGTTTACCTATCGGTCTTTTAATGGCTCGATACAAAGATGGTTTATTTGACCGCTTCTCTACTGCCACTGTAACGTTCATGCTTGCAATGCCAAGTATCGCAACAATTTATGTTGTTCGTTTTGTGGGCTCAAATCTTTTTGCATTACCAGATACCTTTCCTCTTTTAGGGGCGGGAGATGCTCGTTCTTATGTTCTTCCTGCTTTTATCTTGGGAATTTTGAATACGCCAGGTATTGTGGTTTGGTTCCGTCGTTACTTGGTTGACTTGCAAGGTAGTGACTTTGTTCGTTTTGCTCGTGCTAAAGGTTTGTCAGAAACTGAAATTTCGCGTCGTCACTTATTCAAACATGCCATGGTGCCAATCGTAAATGGTATTCCTGGCGCGATTGTTGGGACAATTGCTGGTGCGACATTGACAGAAAAAATCTTTGCCTTCCCTGGTATGGGTAAAATGTTGATTGATGCCATTGCTGCAGCCAACAATGCTATGATTATCGGTTTGGTCTTCATCTTTGCAATTCTTGCAATTTTCGCCCTTCTTGTTGGGGATATCTTGATGACTATCCTTGATCCACGTATTAAATTAGCTAATAAAGGAGGTAAATAATGGCTACAATAGACAAAAATAAATTTGAGTTTGTCGAATTAGACACTTATGCGTCTGAGACCATTGATGCACCTTCCTATTCTTATTGGAAATCTGTATTTAGACAATTCTTTTCAAAAAAATCAACCATTTTTATGCTGGTACTGTTGATTGCGATTCTTTTGATGAGTTTTATCTACCCAATGTTTTCAAATTTTGACTTCAACGATGTCAGTGATATCAATGATTTCTCAAAACGTTACATTTGGCCAAACTCGCAGTACTGGTTTGGTACGGATAAAAACGGTCAATCCCTTTTCGATGGTGTCTGGTATGGAGCGCGTAACTCTATCCTAATCTCTGTCATTGCAACAGTCATCAATATGGTATTAGGTATTGTCATTGGGGCGCTATGGGGAGTTTCAAAAGCAGTTGATAAAGTCATGATTGAGGTCTATAATATTATCTCAAACCTTCCATTTATTTTGATTGTTATGATTTTGACTTACTCACTAGGAGCTGGCTTCTGGAATCTCATTTTTGCCTTTTGTATTACAGGGTGGATTGGTATCGCGTATTCAATCCGCGTGCAAGTCATGCGCTATCGTGATTTGGAATATAACCTTGCCAGTCGTACTTTAGGTACTTCAACTGTCAAGATTGCTGTCAAAAATCTTTTGCCACAATTAGTTTCAGTCATTGTGACAATGGTGTCGCAAATGTTACCATCATATATTTCATATGAGGCCTTCTTGTCTGCTTTTGGTATTGGTTTGCCAGTCACTGAACCTAGTCTTGGTCGTTTGATTTCAAACTATTCAGCTAACTTGACAACAAATGCTTACCTGTTCTGGATTCCGCTGACGACGTTGATTTTGGTTTCGTTGCCATTGTATATTGTCGGCCAAAACCTTGCGGACGCCAGTGACCCACGTACACATAGATAGGAGTAATGATGAGTAATACTAAAAATGTAATTCTTAGTGCTCAAGATGTGGTCGTGGAATTTGACGTTCGTGACCGTGTCTTGACTGCGATTCGTAATATTTCGGTTGATCTCTATGAGGGTGAAGTTCTCGCTGTCGTAGGTGAATCTGGAAGTGGAAAATCTGTTTTGACCAAAACTTTCACAGGAATGTTAGAGTCTAATGGCCGTATTGCCAACGGTTCTATCAAGTACCGTGGTCAAGAATTGACAGAATTGAAAAGTCATAGCGATTGGGAAAAAATTCGTGGTGGAAAAATTGCGACTATTTTCCAAGATCCGATGACCAGTCTCGATCCAATTCAAACTATCGGAAAACAAATCTCTGAAGTTATTATCAAGCACCAAGGTAAAACTAAGGCAGAAGCAAAGGAATTGGCTATCGACTATATGAAAAAAGTTGGTATCCCAGAAGCTGAAAAACGTTTTAATGAATATCCTTTCCAATACTCTGGTGGGATGCGTCAACGGATTGTCATTGCGATTGCTTTGGCATGTAAGCCAGACGTCTTAATTTGCGATGAACCAACTACAGCTCTTGACGTTACTATCCAAGCTCAAATCATTGATCTGCTTAAAAACTTGCAAAAAGAATATCAATTTACTACCATTTTCATTACACACGACCTTGGAGTAGTAGCAAGTATTGCCGATAAGGTTGCTGTCATGTATGCGGGTGATATTGTTGAATACGGTACTGTCGAAGAAGTGTTTTACGATCCCAAGCATCCTTACACATGGAGCTTGCTTTCAAGTTTACCGCAATTGGCGGATGAACACGGCGTGCTCTTTTCAATTCCAGGGACGCCTCCATCTCTCTACACACCGATTAATGGTGATGCGTTTGCCCCGCGTTCACGTTATGCAATGAAGATTGATTTTGAAGAAGATGTTCCCAAGTTTCCGATTAGTGAGACACACTGGGCCAAGACTTGGTTGCTCCATCCAGATGCACCAAAGGTTGAAAAGCCTGAAGTAATTCAAAATCTTCATGAGAAAATTTCTCGAAAAATGTTGAAGTAGGAGAAGGAAATGACTGAAAAATTAGTAGAAATTAAAGATTTGGAAATTTCCTTTGGAGAAGGGAAAAAGAAATTTGTTGCTGTAAAGAACGCTAATTTCTTCATTAATAAAGGAGAAACATTTTCTCTTGTTGGAGAATCAGGTTCTGGGAAAACGACCATCGGTCGTGCCATCATTGGCTTGAACGAGACTAGCGGTGGTGATATTCTCTATAATGGAAAGCGTATCAATGGTAAGAAGACACGTGCTGAGCAAAATGAGCTGATTTCTAAAATCCAAATGATTTTTCAAGATCCGGCAGCCAGTTTAAACGAGCGTGCAACGGTTGACTATATCATTTCTGAGGGTCTTTACAACTTCAATCTTTTTAAAGATGAAGAAGATCGTAAGAAAAAAGTGACGGATATGATGTCAGAGGTAGGTCTTCTGGCTGAGCATTTGACACGTTACCCCCATGAATTTTCTGGGGGACAACGTCAGCGTATAGGTATTGCACGTGCGCTTGTTATGGATCCAGAATTCATTATCGCTGACGAGCCGATCTCAGCCCTTGACGTCTCCGTCCGTGCTCAGGTTCTCAATCTTTTGAAAAAAATTCAACAAGAAAAAGGCTTGACCTACCTCTTTATCGCCCATGATTTATCGGTAGTACGCTTTATTTCGGATCGTATTGCTGTCATTTACAAGGGGGTTATCGTTGAGGTGGCGGAGACAGAAGAACTCTTCACAAATCCGATTCACCCATACACTCAATCACTCTTGTCTGCTGTGCCAATTCCAGATCCAATCTTGGAACGCCAGAAAGAATTGCTAGTTTACAACCCTGAACAGCATGATTATTCCGTTGATAAACCGACAATGGTTGAAATCAAACCAGGGCACTTTGTCTGGGGAAATCAAGCAGAGATTGAAAACTATCGCCGCTCTCTCTAATGTTAAAAGCTAGATTTTCTAGCTTTTTTTGGTGCGTTTAAGCTTCAGAACATTTTTGAACACTCACTTGTGTATTTCTTGGTTCTTCTTCAGAGGAATAGGATTAAATATTTGTTGGAAATAGGACGAATTTCATGCTATAATGAAAACGTAAACAATTTCTTTCGTCCACCTAGGAGGTATATATGTCAAATCTATCTGTCAATGCAATTCGTTTTCTTGGTATTGACGCTATCGAAAAATCTAAATCAGGTCACCCAGGTATTGTCATGGGCGCAGCCCCTATGGCTTATAGCCTCTACACCAAACACATTCGTGTGACGCCTAAAGTGCCAAATTGGATAAACCGAGACCGCTTTGTTTTGTCTGCTGGTCATGGTTCGATGTTGCTTTACGCCCTTCTTCACCTGATTGGTTATGAGGAGGTTTCTCTCGATGAGATTAAAAACTTCCGTCAGTGGGGGTCAAAAACGCCGGGTCACCCAGAATTTGGTCACACAGCAGGTGTCGATGCTACCTCTGGACCTCTTGGGCAAGGGATTTCCACCGCAGTTGGTTTTGCTCAAGCAGAACGCTTCCTAGCTGCCAAGTATAATAAAGACGGTTTTCCGATTTTTGATCACTATACCTACGTAATAGCTGGTGATGGCGACTTTATGGAGGGTGTGTCAGGAGAGTCTGCCTCTTATGCAGCCAAGCAGAATCTGGATAAATTGATTGTTCTCTACGATTCAAATGATATCTGTCTTGATGGTGAAACCAGTGATGCCTTTTCTGAAAATATCCGTGCACGCTATGATGCTTACGGTTGGCATACGGCGCTCGTTGAAGACGGAACTAATCTAGAAGCTATTAGTTCGGCTATTGAAGAAGCAAAAGTGTCTGGAAAACCAAGTTTGATTGAAGTGAAGACGGTTATCGGTCACGGTGCACCAACTAAAGGTGGAACAAATGCTGTGCACGGTGCACCTCTTGGTGTGGACGAAGTTGTAGCAACTCGTCAAAATCTTGGTTGGGACTACGCACCATTTGAAGTACCTGCGGAAGTCTATGATGATTTCAAGATAAAGGTAGCAGATCGTGGTCAAGTAGCCTACGAAGCTTGGGAAAAATTAGTTGCTGATTACAAGGTTGCTTATCCAGAATTTGCAGCAGACATTGATTCTATCACTGCTGGGAAAGCTCCAGTAACAGTTACAGAAGCTGACTTCCCTGTCTATGAAGATGGTTTCTCACAAGCAACTCGCAATTCATCACAAGACGCTATCAATGCAGCTGCTAAAGTCTTGCCGACCTTCCTTGGTGGTTCAGCTGACTTGGCTCATTCAAACATGACTTATATCAAAGAAGATGGGCTTCAAGATGCTGACCACCCTCTTAACCGCAATATTCAGTTTGGTGTCCGTGAGTTTGCCATGGGTACAGTCCTCAATGGTATGGCGCTGCACGGGGGGCTTCGTGTTTACGGTGGTACTTTCTTCGTTTTCTCGGATTATGTAAAAGCTGCGATTCGTCTGTCAGCACTTCAAGGCTTACCGGTCACTTATGTCTTTACCCATGATTCAATCGCTGTTGGTGAAGATGGACCAACTCACGAACCAATCGAACATTTGGCTGGACTTCGTGCCATTCCAAACCTGACAGTTCTTCGACCTGCAGACGCTCGTGAAACACAAGCTGCATGGCACCACGCATTGACAAGTCAATCAACACCAACTGCTCTTGTTTTGACTCGTCAAAACTTAGAAGTTGAGGTAGGTTCAGACTTTAATAAAGTGTCAAAAGGTGCTTACGTTGTCTATGAAACTGGTTCAGACTTTGACACGATTTTGATTGCGTCAGGATCTGAAGTGAATCTAGCAGTAAAAGCAGCTAAAGTATTGGCTGAAGAAGGGGAAAAAGTTCGTGTTGTTTCTGTACCATCTACAGAACTCTTTGACGCACAGGCGGCAGACTATAAAGAGGAAATATTGCCGAATGCTGTTCGTCGTCGCGTAGCTATCGAAATGGCGGCGACACAAAGTTGGTATAAGTACGTTGGTCTTGATGGAAAAGTCATCGGTATTGATACCTTTGGAGCTTCAGCTCCAGCGGCAGAAGTTATTAAAAAATATGGCTTTACCGTTGATAATGTTGTTGCAACAGTCAAAAGCCTATAATCACTAAAAGGTTGGATTTCCAACCTTTTTTTGTTATCATAAAGACATGACAGAAAGTGAACTTTTAACTCTCATTTCGCAAAACAAGGATATGATGTTTGTTTTAAGAAAAATAGCAGAGCTAGACCTGAACGATTCGTGGCTTGCAGCAGGAGCTGTTAGAAACTTTATCTGGAATACTCTCTCAGGACGCTCTGCTTTTGACCGAGAAACGGATATGGATGTGGTTTTCTTTGATAGAAAAAAATCTTACCAAGAAACACTAGCTATTGAGCAAAAATTACTCACTGACTATCCTGACTACTGTTGGGAGGTGCGAAATCAGGTGCATATGCATCAGCATAGTCCCAATACAAAACCTTATATCAGTAGCTGTGATGCCATAAGCAAGTACCCAGAGCGTTGCACAGCTGTAGCTGTGAGGTTGGTTAATAATCACCTAGAGCTTTTTGCTCCCTACGGTTTAGACGATATTTTGACATTCACAGTCAAGCCAACACCACATTTCATGGCAAATCCTAACCGTTTCGAAGTATACAAAAAGAGAATGGCAAAGAAAACGTGGGCACAAAGCTGGCCTCAACTGCAAATTTTAGAAAAGTAGGATAAGAATATGAAATTAACCACTTTAGGTTGCTGGGGAGCTTTTCCCTATAAAGATGAGGGGACGACGTCTTACCTATTAACAGGTCAGGACGGTTTTCGACTTTTGATTGATTGTGGAAGTCGAGCTCTCAATGAATTGGAAAAAGAAATCAATCCGCTAGATTTAGATGCTGTCTTGATTTCTCACTATCACCCAGACCATGTGGCTGATCTAGGAGTTCTACGCCATTATTTTCAGCTTTACCCTAAACATCTCTGGGAGCCGAAAATCTTACCTATCTATGCCCATAATGAAGATGAAACTGAGTTTGCCAAATTGACGCTTCCTGATGTCTCTCAAGGTATAGCCTATAATACCGGAGGTGTTCAGCAAATAGGTCCTTTTGATATCACTTTTATCAAAACGGTTCACCCTGTTATTTGCTACGCTTTCCGTATTCTAGAGCGTACCAGCGGACAGATTTTTGTTTTTACAGCTGACACAGGATATTTCGAGGGTCTGTCAGAGTTTGCTGCAGACGCAGATTTCCTCTTGGCGGATGTTTACCTTTATGAAGGATCTGAAAATCACATTGCCCACTTAACGACTAAGGAGGCGGGACAAATAGCTGCGCAAGCAAAAGTTAAAAAGTTAGTCTTGACTCACATGCCACCGGTAGCGCCAGCGGGTGTTGACTCGGATAATCACCTAGAAATCCTTAGAAATCAAACTGCAGCCTATTCAAACGGAATTCCGGTAGAGTTAGCTGCGCCTCATAAATCTTGGGAGATTGGAGAAATGATATGATAGATTTCACCCAAGAAGAAAAAGAATTTTTCATGAGAGAAGCGCTGAAAGAGGCCGAAAAATCCCTTCAAAAAGAAGAAATCCCCATTGGGTGTGTCATTGTTCACAACGGCAAGATAATTGGACGCGGGCATAATGCTCGTGAAGAAGAGAATCTGGCCACTCTGCATGCAGAAATCATGGCTATCAATGAGGCGAATACTTATATTAAAAACTGGCGTCTCTTAGATTGTACCCTTTTTGTCACCATTGAACCTTGTGTCATGTGCAGTGGGGCAATTGGCCTTGCTCGTATTCCGAAAGTTATTTATGGAGCGCCCAATACTAAGTTTGGTGCGGCAGGGAGTCTCTATGATATCCTGACTGATGAGCGGCTTAATCATCGCGTTTCTGTCGAAGCAGGCCTTTTGGAGGATGAGTGTGCAAGAATCATGAGAAATTTTTTTAAAAAAAGAAGATTTTCCTCTTGACAGATGAAAAGAAATTCGGTAAGATATATGAGTTGTCTTTTGAGAGGTAAAGCTCATGGGGTAATAAAAAAAATTAACAAAAGAGTTGACAAGTTTCAAGTTATTTGTTAGAATATAGGAGTTGTCTCTTAGGAGAGGGCCATTGAAAACTGAACAAGACGAACCAAGTGCGGGTTACGCAAAGTAACCTGTCAAGAAACAATAAACGGATAAGCCAGAGTGCTTAGCCGGACAAACGATTAATTTAATGAGAGTTTGATCCTGGCTCAGGACGAACGCTGGCGGCGTGCCTAATACATGCAAGTAGAACGCTGAAGGAGGTAGCTT
>NZ_AUIP01000023.1 GCF_000423765.1 Streptococcus porci DSM 23759
ATATGATTTTGAAAAAATGGGATAATAACAAGGTTTTCGGCATTCTAAGGAATTATAACGAACACAGGAGCTGTGAAGGTCATATTTTACCATTTCTTAATTTTGCGCTATAATAGGGGGAGTTAGATAATCATATTGGAAAGGCGGTTTGGTTGAAAGACAACTGAACCAAGGGAAGTTTGGTAAGTCAAAGTCCCTTTGTAGCAAAATTATGAAAAACAGATATAAATTCGTCTTTGGTGATAAGCCTCTGACCCTAACGACTGACAAGGACAATCTTTTTATGGAAGAAGTGGAGCGCGTGGCGCGTGAGAAATACGACGCTATCAAGCGCAATCTTCCTGAGGCGGACAATGAAACCATTGCTATCCTGATGGCTATTAACACCCTGTCAACCCAGCTTAGCCGTGAGATCGTTTTTGAAGAAACGGAGCGAGAGCTTGAGCAACTACGTACAGAAAAAATCATGGCCTTGAAGGAAAAAAATAACCAGCTTGAGCTGGAATTGAGTGAGGACAAGAGATGATTGGGTTATTCTTCATTGTCATCTTAGCCTGGCAGTTCTATATTGGTTATATGCGGGGTATCCTACTTCAGGGTTATTACACGCTAGCCAGCATTCTTTCCCTTTTTATCGCCAATCATTTTTATCAAAAAATAGCGGAGCAGATTACCCTTTGGGTGCCTTTTGCCAATCCTAATCAGGACACGACAGTCCAGTTTTTCAAGGACGTTGATCTTTTTGAGTTGGATAGAGTTTTCTATGCAGGTGTTGCTTTCATAGGCGTTTATATCCTTAGCTACCTGGTTTTTCGATTTATCGGGATTTTCCTGCACTTGATTGATTTGGATAAGTTTGATAGCATTCTCCTAAACTGCATCAGCGGTGGCTTAGCCATTGTGGTGACAATCCTCTTTTTCAGTATGGGAACGACGCTTTTGGCGACAGTTCCAGTCAATTTTGTTCAGAACTTTTTAGCCGAACACACAACGACAAAGCTCCTGATTAACTTTCCAATTTTTGCTCAAGTTTGGAAATACTATTGGGTGAAACGAGTCTTTTAAGAGCAGGGCATTATTTTTTATCAACGGCCCCTTCTCAGTTTGAGGAGGGGGTCTGTTATAGTCGTCTAAGTTTTATTGCTTGGACGCAGGGAGAACCGTTGTCATAGCCTCCATCTCCTCCAGTCAGATAAGAGATTGGGAAAGCTAGTGCTAGAAGCAGACTGAGATTTTTGAAATTCATCATCACGTTTTTTATATTGAGAAAACAGAGCACTCCAAAAGGCAGGTGCCTACCTAAATTATTTTTGTCTCTAGCTTTTGGAGTATCGTTCAACAATGTACGGCTTACTTGATTTGTATAAAAAGACTCACCACATTTCTTCTAGTTAGAGGAGGGTGAGTCTTTTAATTAGCCCAAAATTGCAATGATACCCGTAACTAAATAGCAGATCACTTTGTAACTTTCATTGATTAAAATGAGTTGGATAGGGCGTTGTTCAAAGAGGTAGTTTTTAACAGAGGAAAGAGCAGAAATAACCCCCATCCCCCCTGCTACGTGTAATGGTGAGAGATTGACGTTTAAAGATTTGATGAAAACCAGTGTAACAATGGCAATGATTATTTCAAGGATGGCAGAGATAGCCATTTCCTTTTGACCCTTATCCCCTGCTTGTCTTGAGGCTTCAATGTCTTGGGGAGAAATGCCTACTGCTTTAATCCAAGCATCTCGAAAAATAAAACCATACCAAAGTCCGCCAATAGCAAAAGAGATAACTCCTGCTAAAAGTCCGAATAAAACTGTCATAAATACTCCTTTAAATTGTCCTATAGGTTGATAGGGCTTAGAATAACATAGAAAGTAGTGAGGGTCAAGGAAGTAACCTTGGACTGGAGGGGGAGGTGTGCTATAATTGAGGGTATGAATAAGAAAATCATTGAACAATTAGAATTTAATCGGGTCAGACGCCTTTTTGAACCCTACCTGCAGACGGAACAGGGGATGGTGGAGTTGCGTGACCTTGAGCCAATGACAAATCCTGACAAGATTGCCCAGACTTTTACGGAAATTTCAGATATGGAGGCCATTTTCATTGAGCATCATGGTTTTGCCATGGGCAGTCTGCGCAATGTGGCGGAGCCCCTGCGTCGTCTTGAGCTTGAGGCTGACCTCAACATTGCGGAGCTTATTGATCTGAAAAAAGTCCTGCAAGTCTCTGCTGAGATGAGCCGTTTTTATAGCCTTTTGGAAAATGCAGAGCTGAAAGCCTTGGGTCGACTCTTTGAAACGATAGAAGTCTTTCCTAGTTTAGCAGGTAGCCTTCAGGCTATCAATGACGGTGGTTTTATCGAAAATTTTGCCAGTCCAGAACTGGAAAAAATTCGTCGTCAGATTACTAGCAGTGAAAGTCGAGTGCGTGAGACTTTACAAGGTATTTTGAAGAAACAGGCTGACTTTTTATCGGAGAACTTGATTGCCTCCCGTAACGGTCGTTCGGTTCTCCCTGTTCGCAATTCCCATCGCAATAAGATTGCTGGTGTGGTTCACGACATCTCATCTTCTGGAAATACGGTCTATATCGAACCACGCGCTATCGTCCAGCTCAACGAGGAAATCACTCAGCTTCGCGCTGACGAACGCCATGAAATGGCGCGTATTTTGCATGAATTATCACATATGTTGCGACCACATGCGCATGTGATTAGAAATAATGCCTGGATTTTAGGGCATATTGACTTAGTGCGGGGCAAGTATCTTTTTATGAGAGAGAAAAAAGCGGTCGTTCCAATCTTATCGTCGGACAAGACTGTTCAACTCTTTAACATTCGTCACCCTCTTTTAAGCCACCCAGTGCCAAATGACCTGTATTTTCCTGATGATTTGACTAGCATTGTCATCACAGGACCAAATACGGGTGGTAAGACCATCATGCTTAAAACCCTTGGTTTAACTCAGCTCATGGCTCAGTCTGGTCTGCCAATCTTGGCTGATGCAGGATCAAAAGTAGCAGTTTTCACGGAGATTTTTGCAGACATCGGTGACGAGCAATCCATTGAGCAGAGTTTATCAACCTTTTCCAGTCACATGACTCAGGTCGTTGCAACTTTGGAAAGTGCTGACGAAAATAGCCTTATTCTCTTTGATGAGCTGGGGGCTGGTACGGATCCTCAGGAGGGGGCAAGTCTTGCGATGTCTATCCTTGACCACCTACGCTTGCACGGTATCAAGACCATGGCGACTACCCACTATCCAGAGCTCAAGGCTTACGGCATCGAGACGGCCAATGTGGAGAATGCCAGCATGGAGTTTGATGTGACTACCCTCAGCCCTACCTACCGTTTCATGCAGGGGGTTCCAGGTCGGTCAAATGCCTTTGAAATCGCCCGTCGTCTAGGTTTGTCTAGTGCTATTGTGGAAAAGGCAGAGCAGATGACTGACAGAGATAGCGATGTCAACCGTATCATCGAGCAGCTGGAAGTCCAGACGGTTGAAAGCCGTAAGCGGCTGGATCATATTCGAGAGGTAGAGCAAGAAAATCTCAAATTCAACCGTGCGGTTAAAAAACTTTACAATGAATTTGCCCATGCCAAGGATAAGGAAATTGAAAAAGCTACAGCCCAGGCACGTGAGATTGTTGATTTAGCGATTAGTGAATCAGATAAAATCCTTCAAGATCTCCACGCTCGCGCAGCTCTGAAACCGCATGAAGTGATAGAGGCTAAGGGACAACTGAAAAAACTGGCTCCGGAAGCCCAGCTTTCTCACAATAAAGTCCTTAAAAAAGCCAAGAAGTTAAAAAATCCAGAGGTGGGTGATGATATTATCGTAACGGCTTATGGTCAGCGGGGAACTTTGGTGAAGAAAATCAAGGACAAAACTTGGGAGGCTCAAGTGGGCATCATCAAGATGACTCTAAGCGAGGACGAGTTTAGTCTGGTGAAGGTGCAGGAAGAGGCGCAAAAACCTAAGAAGCGTCAGATTAATGTGGTGAAAAAGGCTGGCGCTAGTAGCGGTCCTCGTGCCCGTCTGGATCTTCGTGGCAAGCGTTATGAGGAGGCTTTGCAGGAACTGGATGCCTTTATTGATCAAGCCTTGCTTAATAATATGAGTCAGGTGGATATTATCCACGGTATCGGTACGGGAGTTATCCGTGAAGCTGTTACCAAATACCTGCGTCGTCATAAACATGTCAAGCATTTTGAATACGCTCCGCAAACAGCAGGTGGTTCTGGCTGTACCATTGCCACTTTAGGATAGATGGGGAAGATGATGTTAAAGAAATGTTTACTTATCACGGTGACCTGCCTGACTTTTTTAGTCCTAGTGGCTTGTGCTAGCCAGTCAACTTCGCAAAAAACGTCAGGTCAAACAGATACTTATCAGACTTCTGTTGCTCAATTACAAGAAATAACGCTGGATCAGCTCAACGAAAAAATTGCAGCCTCTGAAGATTTTCTCGTTTATTTAGGACGTCCGACCTGTGATTATTGTCAGGTTTTTGTTCCAAAGTTAGCTGAGGCCTGTCAGAACAAATCGGTGACGATTTACTATGTGGATTCGGATAAGGCAGATGGTAAGGCGTGGGATGATTTTATTGCTTATTTTGGAATTAAGACAGTGCCGAATTTTAGCTTTTTCTCGGATAAACAGATGACGGACACTTTGTCAAAAGGTAGCGAGGCGACAGTGGAAGAAATTGCTGATTTCCTCGAAAAATACGGAGACAAGAAGTAGTATTCTTTCGAGAAAAAGGTCGGGAAAAGACAGCTATGATGTCTCTGCCCTCGTCCACAAAACTTAAGGAAGTAAAACAAAAGGCATAGGATGACGTTGATAAAACGCCATCCTATGCCTTTTTAGACTATTGATTTTCAAGGAGAGGATTTCTATTGAGAAATACCAAGATTTGTATGACTGTTGAATTAACTTTGACACAGCGACATTTCCGATTTACCCTACTCTAGCACTGCCTGCGCCTAAGTTTCTTGTCTGAAAACTAATTCATTCGACTATACTATTGGCAGATAAAAATGCCGTATTCTTTTGGAATGGTGAGGATGCCGTCTTGGCTTTCCTGGATCAGCAGTTCAGCGACAGCCTCTTTTTGCCCCTCCTCTAGCTCAAAAACTTCGGGTAGGGAATAGAGGTAGTCAACGATGTCGCTGATTTTTGTCACTTCCAAGCTATCTAGATAATCTCGTCTTTCAACGTGTTCGAAAAAGTGTTCTAATAGATTGGAGCCGTTTTGGAGGGTGAAACCATCGGGGCTGTCATTTGTCTTGCCAAGTTGTGAAATCCATTTTCCAAGCGTTTGCGAAATGCCATTTTCACCAAAAGTGGCAGCCAGAAAACGACCATCTGATTTTAAAACTCTTTTGATTTCTTTCAAGCCAGCGTGAATGTCAGGCAGGTGAAAGAGTACCATGTTGGCAGATACTATGTCAAAACTAGCATCCTCAAAGGGTAATTTAGTGATGTCAGAGACTAAAAAAGTTAGCTTGTCTAGCTGGGACAGATTTTTTCGACTGGCTTCAATCATGGCTTCTGAAAAGTCAACCAAGGTTAGTTGATAATCTTGTGGTAATTGATGATAATTATCCTTCCACATGACCGACGTTCCACAACCCAGGTCTAGAATACGAGAGCCATTGTCAAACTCATATTGGTTGAAAATCCAGTTGTTGAAGCCCTGCTTATTGGTCGAATAACGGTTGTGAATGGCAATTCGGATGTCGAGATTATCTGAAGTCTGGTATTGTTTGCTGATTTGTTCTGGTTTTACCATGTTTGCCTCTCTATTTTTGGTTAAGTTCTAAAGCACGCTTGGCCAGTGCTGTTATCACCTCTAGTGGCAGTTCTTTGTCGTAGGGGAACTGGATGGCACCTTTGGAATAGGTTAATCCTAGCGAGTCCAACTGTTCTGAAAAATCTTCAATAACAGCAGGTCCGGGATAGATTCCTAGATGCTTTTTCTGTGTGGCGAAGTGAATGATGTTTCGTCCTTGCCAGAAGGTCGGCATACCATAGGAGATTCTTTCTTGAGCGTCCGGCAACTGCGTCTGAAGTTCATGATAGACAGCGGTCAATAAGGGGCGTAGCTCAGCTTTTTGATCCAAAATATAAGCTTCGATAAGAGTCATAGCTATCCTTTCAAGCACTTTACTACCTCAAGTATAGCACAAATGCTATAATAGAGGCATGACACATCGACTTTATAACATGACATTTGCAAGCGTTTATCAGTCTCTGGTGGCAAAGGCAGAGCGAAAGGGTAGAAGTGCCCAAGAGGTTTATCAGGTGACGGCTTGGCTGACGGGCTATAGTACCGCTACTATCGCTGATTTGCTTGAATGCGACCTGACTTTCGGAGATTTTTTTCGACAAGCTCCAGCTTACAATCCAGACCGCACCAACATCACAGGTAAAATCTGTGGCGTTCAAATTGAAAGTTTGGAAGATCCGCTCATGCAGGAAATCCGCCGCTTGGATAAGTTAGTGGATTGGGTGGCTAAGGGTAAGACTTTTGACCAGATTAAGGAAAAATACGAGGGGAAATAAAATGCTGAAAATCACCTATCTGGACGCAGCCAAGCAAGAAAAGATCATTACTTTTGACACTTACGCCGACTTTGAGCGTTCACAACAAGCTTGCCTGATAGGCGTTTCTGACTATTACAAGGTGGTCAAACTAAGCTACAAGGGGCACGAGTTGGACTACTCAGGCAATTATGGAGATATTTTCTTCTACCTCTTGAAGCAAGACTTGAGCCAATATGATTAATAAGGGGAGGCTGGGAAATTCCTGGCTTTTTCGCTATAATAAAAGCATGAAAAACTACGCAGATTTCTATGCCCATATCTCACGACCGTTTGTGGCTAAGGGGAGGGAGCTGAACCTACTCAATCAGATCATCACTCGCCTCATGTACGCGGTCTATCCCCTGTTTTTGACTTATCTTTACTTGGAAAATAGCAAAGCTGTCCTTCCCTATATCCTGATACCGGGTATAAGCTTTGTCTCCTTATCTCTAGTCAGAAAGGCTCTCAACAAGCCACGACCTTATGAAACTTGGGACATTTCCCCCCTGCTTGACAAGGACAGTTCAGGGGAATCCCTGCCCAGCCGCCATGTATTTTCAGCGACCATAATCAGCATGTGCGTCCTGACTGTCAACGTCTGGATGGGACTGGCTCTTCTTCTTGTGTCAGCGATTTTGGCCTTTTGCCGAGTAGTCGGAGGGGTGCATTATCCCAAAGATGTGGTGGCGGGATATGGAATCGGCCTAATCCTAGGCTTGCTGTTGTTTTTATAGGAGCTTATGATGAAAAGAGAGATTAAACAAGATCAAGACAATTTCATGATGACCCTCACTTATCAGGTGTCAGCGAGTCAGATAGATGTATGGCGCCTATTGGCTACGGACGAGGGCTTCTCTCGCTTGGTTTCCCGAACTTCATTTGGAACAGAAGCTCTTAGTCTTTGAGATGGAGGATTTCCGTGAGGAAATGGCGGTGCTAGCTTATGATGAGGGACATCAGATTGCTTATGCCTGGGATAGAGCTAGAGTAAGCTTTAGTCTGAAAAAAGCTGGCGCTGGTACTCAGATTCTTTTTGAAGAAATCATTCCAAAAGATTTTGGAAATGATTTTGCCGACGCCTCGAAAGATATGACGGGATGGTTGGTTCAAAATGAGATAATCAGGTCAATCTTAGATAATCAAAAGAGCTTAGACAGAGCCTTGTTACAGGACAAGTGGTCAGCATTTATTGCACAAGAGATAAAGAGGCTGGAACAAAAAGATTTTGATTTTTGAAATCAGCGATTATTAAGTCTAATAGATTCGTAATGAAAACAAAAAACGAACAAAACTAGCTTTCTGACAATCAGAATATTGTTTTGTTCGTTTTTCTATTTTAGGTTTGACTTTTGTTTCTAGCCCTTTGCAATAATCTGTGTTTTGATACCGTCGCTATCAATGATTGACAGTTGGTTTGAACTGAGCCACTGGCTTTGTGCGTTAAGGGCATGTGCATTTTGATAGATGGAGACAAGCTGTTCTTTATCAGTGACCTGAACGACATAGTGAGCAAGCCCAGGTCGGTTTGGCTGGCTAGGAGCTAGGTTTGGGCCTGCCCATTCATTGACAGCCAAGTGGTGGTGATAGTTGCCGCTGGCTAACCAGCTACCGCTCGTTAGGGAAAATTTATCCTCAAGATTTAAAAGTTTTTGGTAAAAAAGGCTAGACGCTCTGCTATTTTTCACCTGAAGATGAACGTGGCCCATACGGGAACCAAAGGGAAGATAGTAGGGATCGAGTTGCTTTGCACTTTGATAGAGACTGGTTGCGTCCAGCTCTTCAGTAACACCAATGATGCGGCCGTCTTCGCGAATGTCCCAATCTGAAACAGGCTTGTCTCGGTAAATCTCGATGCCGTTACCTTCAAAGTCCTCAAGGTATAGAGCTTGACTGTATCCGTGGTCAGCGCCACCAACCATAGGAATGTCCAAATCAATGAGGTGTTTGAGCATGTCTGACAGGTCTTGCTGGCTAGGGAGGAGAATGGCTAAGTGATAGAGTCCGTAGGATTTTTCGACAGTAGCACTGTCAGTCGTTAGCAGAAGTTCAACCAGGGCTTCTGCCTCAGTTCCTAATAGAGCGCGTTGGTCGTTTTGCTCAAGGATAGTCATACCCAGAACATCACGGTAAAAGAGCAGGCTCTTGTCCATGTCAGTAACATTTAGAGCCACTTGCTTGAGGTAGAGGGATGAGTCGTATGGGAACATAAGGTCTCCTTTGCTTTTTTATAGGTTGGAAATGATGCTAAAGTTTTACTCCAGATTGCCAGTTATCCTAGGCAGGCGCACAGTCTCATCATACTTTTTTCGCCCTTCTCAAAAATTAAGGCCGAATAAGGGTTGCTGTCAACAAATCGGGCGACTCGGTAGTTTGGTGCTTTTTCTACCTCAGTGCTGAGAGATTTTGGCTTTTAGGAAAAGGCAGAGCTGGGAAATGCTCATTGCTCAGCTCTGTTTTCATAGGTCTTAGAGTTTGGCAAGGGTCTTCGTCACGACAAAAGGTCTTTTAAAATAAACCTCAAGCCTCTAGCCATTTACCAGATATCAGGAAGTTCTAGGGCGGGCCTCTTTGAATCACTAATTAGTGATATGCAATAGTTTACTCGTAAACGTCTGATTTGGCAAATCTTTTGATTGAGGTGAATGGATTGCCTTTATCACGATATCGTGGTATGATAAAACCTCATTAACAGAAAAGAGGAATTTCCATGATTAAAGCCATTGAACTCTACTTGGTCACTAACAATAACGGTCTTGAGGCTGTTGATTTTTACAAGGATGTTTTTGCGGCAGAAGTTGTATCCTGTACCACTTTTGGACAGGCTATCCCAGATACTCCTGAAGAACATCAAAACTTAGTCCTTAATGCCAACCTTAACATCAACGGTATTCGCTTGCAAATCTCTGACAACGGTCCACAATTTGACTACGTTCAAGGTTCTAACATGACAGCCTGTATTCAGCTAGATAGCGCAGAAGCAGCTAAGGATATCTACGGCAAATTGTCTATTGGTGCTCAAAAAATCGACTTGGAACTTCAAGAAACTCCTTGGAGCCCAGCCTATGCTAACTTGACTGATAAATTCGGAATGAACTGGCAGATCAATGCTGACATTCCAGGTTTTGTGTCAGAAAACGTTCATTTTTAAGGGGGATACCATGGCGTTTGCAAAAACAATGGGGCTTATGCTCTACGTTGACAATGTCGCTCAGGAAAAAGCCTTCTGGTCGGCAGCAGGTTTTGTTATCCTTAATGAAGCTGAGATGATGGGCTACGAGACTTTTGATATGAAAGCTCAGGTAGATAGCACAACTACCATCACGGTTTACGCCAATGACTTTATTCGTCAGGTGTCTCCGGAGGTTATTGATATGAAGCCGAGCATTCTTTTTGAGAGTAATGATATCTATGCCCTGCAGGCTAAAATCGCTGAGCTGACAGATACTTGCAGTTCTGTTCACGCTGAACCTTTCCCTAACTTTAATTTTGCCAGTCCATCTGGCATGTATTTTGCGGTTAAAGGGATCTGATAGGTTTTCAAAGCAGTAGGAGACTGGGACAAGAATGGGCAAAATCGGCATTCTTTCTAATTTCGATTTTGTCGTTCCACTTCCGCACGGTCGATTAGGAGGCGCTATTCATGGTGTAGCAAGGGGCGAGAACTTCCAATCAACCATTGGGCCAAAGCACCCACCTGCAATCATTGTTAAAAGGCTAGGACTTTTGTCTTGGCCTTTCTTTTAGTTCATTACTTATCATCTTTTTAAGCTTAATCTTTAATGGGAAAAGTGATACTTTACGTATCAGAAATTTGTTTTTCTCAGACTTTTAGGTTATGATTAAGTCACAAAGTCAGGGAGTAGCTCTGCTATTTTCCCACAAGAGAAAGGAAGATGTAACATGACAAAAGTCGTAACTGATGCCACTTTTGAAGCAGAAACAAACCAAGGTCTTGTCTTGGTAGACTTCTGGGCAACCTGGTGTGGTCCATGCTTGATGCAAGCACCAATCTTGGAGCAAGTATCTGCGGAGTTGGACGAGGACGAGCTTAAAATCGTTAAGCTTGACGTGGATGAAAATCCAGCAACAGCACAAAAATTTGGTATCATGTCAATCCCAACCCTCCTCTTCAAAAAAGATGGGCAAGTGGTTAAACAGGTGGCAGGCGTCCACACAAAACAACAAATTCAAGCTATCGTAGCAGAATTGAATGCATAAAAGAAAGCCGAACTTCTGAGGAAGGTCGGCTTTTAATTATCTGGATTATGCCAGTTCTGAGTGATCTTCTTTAAAAATCAGTAAGGCCAGCAACATAAATCCAATCAAGAATCCAATAAGCGCGAGTGCGTCAGACCTGAGGTCTCCAGTCATTGAAATGCTTTGACGAAGTCCAGAAACGGAGTAGGTCATTGGTAAGAATGGTTGGATAATCTTAAAGAAGCGTGGGCTTAGTTCGATTGGATAGGTACCGGCACTTGATCCTAGTTGGAGAACCAAGAGCACTAAAGAGGCAAAGGCACCAAAGCGTCTGTCCCAACCAATCAGGGCTGTTACCAATGCCATCAAGGTCCATGAAGACAGGAGTGTGATAAAGAATGTCTGAACAGGGTGTGCAAAATCAACACCAATCAACTGAACTGTGATTATGAGGAAAATGGAGGCTAGCGTAGCAATTAACCCATTTAAAAGCAATTTACTCAAAGCCCATTTCCCACGATTATCATAATGCTCACCGTCAATAGAACTTGCAAAGACTACATTGGCTGATAGAGCTACAACCATGAGAGCAACAGACATCATGTAGGGAGCCATGCCGACACCGTTGGTTTTAACCTTATCCTTGTCTTTATGAGTCGTCTTGATAGGAGTGGCAACAGCGTCAGCATTTTTCTTCTCGACACTGACTAGAGAGAGCTGTTCGCTAGCATCGCTGAGAGAATCATCAAGGGTAGACACACCGTCTGATAGGGAATTAAGCCCATCTTTAAGGCTGGTGCTACCATCAGCAAGTTTATGAACACCGTCAGTCAAGGCAGGTGTGTTATCCTCAAGTTTTTGGCTACCCTGTGCCAGTTGTGCCACACCGTTAGTATAAGTACCAAGACCTTTTTGTAGACTGGCAAGCCCATTTTGCAGGCTACCAGCACCGTTGGCTAACTTATCAGCCCCACTAGTAAGTTCTGGCGTGTTTTGTGCCAACTGCTTAGTTCCTTGAGCCACTTTACCAACTCCATCAGTATAGCTTCCAAGACCTGTATTTAGGTTTGAAAGCCCAGAGTTGAGTTTTGAGGCACCGCTGGCTAATTGATTGGCACCGACTGTTAGTTGGTCGGAATTTTGGTTCAAGGCTTGCGCACCGCTATTAAGTTTATCAATAGCATCTGTGTATTGTCTGATACCGCCAGACAGTTGTGCAGCGCCTTTGGTCAGGTGTTCATTCAGACTTGTGACTCCTGAGCTAATTTGTTGGCTACCTGGTAAAAGTTGTCCAGACACAGCTGAATGAACTTGGGTCATACCATCGGATAATTTTTGAAGTGCCTGGACAGCACCTGGTAAAGCAGTGGCAGCAGAGCTATTCAAAGTGGTGACAGAAGATTGTAACTGTTCAAATTGACCAGTTGCTGCTTGTAGTCCAGAAAGCTGGCCTTGAAGTCCTGACAGAGTTTGACTGACTGTCTGAACATTGTTCAAAATATCTTGTGCTTGGTTGGCTGTGCTAGAAGTCGTGTTGTTGATCGCTGCTGTCAATTCAGCTTGTTGGTCGGCTGTCATAGCTTGGTAAGCACTGGTTGCTTGAAGGTTTGCCACAGCAGCTGCTTTATCGGATTGACTTTGGCTAATAATAGCCTGTGCTTGTGCGGCGATGGATTGTAGGTAATTGGTAAGTGAACCTGTATCGGCTGAACCAGCACTTGGAGTTTCCATGCCAGATAGACTGTCATTTAATTGTTGAATACCTGCTTGAAGTTGTGGAAGGCCTGAGATAAGAGCTTGGATATTGGCACTATCAGCGTCAGATAGCTTGCTAGAGTCAGATAGAGCTTGGAGCCCTTGAGCTAGTTGATTAGCTCCATCAGCCAACTTTGCAATTTGTGGCGCACTGTCAGTCAATTGTTTAGCTCCCTCTTTGAGTGCTTGAGAATTTTGCGCCAAAGCCTGTGAGCCTGTAGCGACTTGACCAACTCCGTCAGTATAGGTCTTTAGTCCCTTTTGCAAGCTCCCGAGGCCATTATCCAAGTTTTGAGCCCCGTCGGCTAATTGACTGCCGCCTCTTCTTAGGGTTGGTGAGTTTTGAAGTAAGGTCTGAAGTCCTAAATCGACTTGACCGACACCGTTGGTGTAAGTACCAAGTCCAGATACAAAGGTAGCAAGTCCAATATTCAAGGTATTTCCGCCACTAGCTAACTGATTAATACCGCTCAGCAGAGTTGGCGAGTTTTGATTGAGAGTGTTTGCTCCATCAGCGACCTGACTAACGCCATTGGTGTAGGTGTTAAGTCCACTTTGAAATGTTCCAAGACCTGCTTGCAAGTTTTTTGAACCATCTAGCAGTTGATAGCTACCATCTTTTAGCTGAGAGGTGCCATTGCTAGCAGACGTCAGCCCATCTTGTAGCTGTCTCATGCTACTAAAAACTGCGCGGTTGTAGGTTTGTGTAATATTTTTGGCAACACTGGCTTCCAGCTTGGTCATAGCGGAATCGCTCATTTTTGAGGCAACAAAGCTGCGCCCTTTAGTCGTTTCGTACTCAATGACCATTTTTTCAGGCTTATCGGTCAGCAGTGTAGTAGCTTTCTTGGAGAGATCCTCTGGCAAGGTGATGACCATGTAATAATCGCCTTTTTTCAAGCCGGCGCTGGCTTGTTTTTGAGACACAAAATGAAAGTCTAGGCTCTGATTTTCCTTGAGTGATTTTACCATATCTTGACCAATGGTAAAGTCTTTACCGTTGTAGCTGGCTGCTTGGTCCTCATTGACCAGAGCCACAGGAAGTTGATCGAGCTTTCCGTAAGGATCCCACATGGCTGTTAGAAAACTCAGATTGTAAAGAGCTGGAACTAGTGCAACTCCTAGAACGGTCAACCAAAACATGGGTTTCTTGAAAGAGAGTTTTAGTTTTTTTAGCATTGTTTTCTCCTTTTTGGACATACTGTCTAAAATTTGATATACTCTGATTATACTTAGTAAGAGCTCTTTTTCAAGTGAAAAGGACAGATTTTAGACACAATGTCTAAAAGTGTATAAAAGGAGAAAATTTCATGAAAGATTCCAGAAAAGAAAAAACAAAAAATGCTCTATTGAATGCCATGATGACTTGCTTAGAGACAGAGAGTTTTGACCAAATTACGGCTAGCCAGTTAGCTAAGATGGCAGGAATCAGCCGTTCAGGCTTTTATACGCATTTTCGTGACAAGTATGACATGATTGACTACTATCAGCAAGACCTCTTAAAAAACTTGGAATTGGTTTTTGAAAAATACGAGAATGACAAGCGTCAAGCCTTTTTAGAAATTGCGACTTTTTTAAAAGGTGAAAAGTTTTTATCTACCCTGATAATGGCAAATGGCACCCATGATATTCAGTCCTATTTTGTCAATAAAATTAAGCTAGTCATTGACAACGATTTAATTGGTAAGTTTGGGAAAAAAGATGTCAGTCCTCTAGCAAAAGAGTATGGAAGCGTCTATTTTGCCTATGCCTTTTTTGGAATACTACGCCATTGGATTGCCAAAGGTAAGCAGGAATCCCCTGAAGAAATGACAAACTTTATCATGACCATCTTTCCTGAAAATTTGGCAAAATGAGAAGAGAAGCGAAAATGAAAAGTCAGGATGTAGTCCTGGCTTTTTAGTATTATTAATTAAGATTAATCAATTTTGCATTTTCAATTCCAAGGAAGGTTGAGATGACTTTGGCAGCTCCACCGTACAGTGTGGCCATTTCCCCCAACTCGCTGTTAGCGATGGTGAGATGCTGGGCAAATTTACTGGAAACTTCAGCTTTCAAGACGGCAATGAGCTCTGGATTTTTTTGGAAAATAGAGCTATTGATGATAATGAGTTCTGGATCGTAAAGCATGGTTAGGTCATTAACACCGATGGATAATTCCCAAATTTTTTTATGGACCAAGCTCCTAACAAATGGATTATCATTTTTTAACTCATGTGTAATGAGATTAGAATCAACGTTTTGAATCCCTGTCTCCGCTGAAAAGGTCTCGTAAATTATCTTATTGGAGGCATATTTTTCCAAACACCCTCGATTACCACAAGGACAACGATGACCACTCGGATAGAGTATGGAATGACCAATCTCTCCAGCCTGACCGTGAGCGCCGAGCTGCAGCTCCCCTTTTTGCATGATGCCAGCTCCGATACCAGTATGAATGCTGATACAGATCATGTCATTTTTACTAGTTTTAGAAAAAGTGTATTCCCCAAGAGCCGCTAGATTGGCTTCGTTTTCTAAATAAATGGGATAGGAAATGTGCTTTTCTAGCTCTGCTTTTAAATCCATCTGATCCAAATCATAAGAGGGTGTAAATTGGATGCTGTTATCAAAGACAATGCCATGGATACCAAGACAAACTCCAATGATACCGTGTGCTGTTTTAGGCATGGATAAGGTGGTAAGTTTATTGATGACATTTAGGAGGGTTGAAATGACATTCTCTTGGCTAATAGGAGCCTTTTCTTTGACTTGGTTGACTAGTTTACCGTCAAGATAGGCAAGCATGCCGTGGACATAGTTACTGCCAATGTCAATAGATAAAGCCAGCCCTGCCTCAGGGTTAAAAGAAATATTGATAGGCTTTCGACCGCCAGTCGTCCCAGCATCCCCAATACTAGATTCAAAGACAAGCTGACGCTCAATGAGGGCAGATGTGATGGAAGAGACACTGGCCTTGTTCAATCCAGAGAAGTTAGCGATATTGGCACGAGAGAGAGGTTGGTAGTTGATGATAGTCTTTAAGACTAAGGCTTCGTTTTGTTCCCGAATGAGATATTTATCTGTAATCATGGGCAGTTCTCTCCTTTTTGTACCTTTAGTTTATACCAAACTGAAAAAAAAAACAAGATTTTCCATGAAAGCGCTTGACAAAACTAAGTCGAGCGGTTATACTTCTATTGTAAGTTAGTTCATTGAACAAACAAACTAAGATTAATATTACCTAAAGGAGAAAACTTATGTCATATTTTCCAAATGTAGAAAAAGTTCAGTATGAAGGAACACAAACTACAAATCCCTACGCTTTTCGTCACTACAATCCTGAAGAAGTTGTTGAAGGCAAAACCATGCGTGAACATTTGCGCTTTGCTTTGGCTTACTGGCATACCATGACCCAAGATGGATCAGACCCATTTGGTTATCCAGTGAACCAGCGTACATGGTTTGGTGCTACTCCAATGGAAACTGCTCATAATCGTGTTGATGCTTTCTTTGAAATACTTGAAAAATTAGATGTTGATTATTTCTGTTTCCACGATATTGATATTGCACCAGCTGGAAATTCATTAGAAGAGTTCTTTGCAAACCTTGACGAAATCACAGATCACATCAAGGTAAAAATGGAGGAAACAGGCAAAAAATTGCTTTGGAACACTGCAAACATGTTCTCACACCCTCGTTTCAATAACGGTGCTGCTTCTTCAAATAACGCAGAAGTCTTTGCTTACGCAGCTGCTCAAGTTAAAAAAGGTCTTGACCTTTCTAAAAAACTTGGTGGCGAAAACTATGTCTTCTGGGGTGGACGGGAAGGTTATGAAACTCTTCTTAACACAGATATGAAATTTGAACAAGACAATATTGCTCGTCTCTTCAAAATGGCCGTGGCTTATGGAGAAAAAATTGGTCACAAACCACAATTCTTGATTGAACCAAAACCAAAAGAACCATCAAAACACCAATATGACTTTGATGCTGCGACAACCATGGCATTTATTCAAAAACATGGCCTTGAAGGGGATTTCAAGCTTAACTTGGAGGCTAATCACGCTACCCTTGCAGGTCATACTTTCGAGCATGAACTTAATGTAGCACGTGATTACGATGCCCTTGGTTCCATTGACGCTAACCAAGGTGATGTTCTTCTAGGGTGGGATACAGACGAATTCCCAACTAATATCTACGACACAACATTTGCTATGCTTCAAATTCTTGACAATGGCGGTCTTGCACCGGGTGGTATCAACTTTGATGCCAAGGTTCGTCGTTCTTCACATGAAATGGATGACCTGCTTTTTGCTCATATCGCAGGTATGGATACTTTTGCACGTGGTTTGAAGACCGCTGCAAAACTACGCGCTGATCGCTTCTTTGAAGATATCAAAGAAAAACGCTACGCTTCTTACCAAGAAGGCATTGGCGCTCGCATACTTGCTGGGCAAGAAGACTTGGAAAGTTTGACAGCTTACGCTTTGGAACACGATAATCCTGTTCTTGAATCTAGCCACATTGAATTAGTGAAATCTCAATTGAACGATTATCTTGTTTAATCTTAATTATTAATGCTGAAGGAGCATGTCGTTGTAAGGTCAGCGATATGCTCTTTTTATGAAACAAGGAGGAACACATGTCTTACGTATTAGGAATTGATCTTGGCACAAGCTCCTTAAAGGGACTCTTGGTTGATCAAACAGGAAAAGTTGTGGCTTCAGCGTCTGCTGATTATGGCTTAATCCATTTACAACCTGGTTATAGCGAACAATATCCCAGTGATTGGGTAGTCGCTTGTGATAAGGTATTTGAAGAATTGGTTGAAACGGTCTCTGATTTTACGACTGGGCTCGAAGGAATTAGCTTTTCTGGTCAAATGCACAGTTTAGTGCTTTTAGATGAAAATAGTGAGGTTTTACGTCCAGCGATTCTTTGGAATGATACACGTACAACGGCTCAATGTCGTACGATTGAAGAAAAACTAGGTGATAAACTTCTTGGAATTACTCGTAACCTTGCATTAGAAGGTTTTACGTTTCCTAAAATTCTTTGGGTTCAAGAGAATGAGCCTGAGCTATGGTCTAAGGTGCGTCAGCTCATGTTGCCAAAAGATTATTTGGGATTTTATTTAACTGGAAATTACCATACAGATTTTTCTGATGCTGCGGGTACTCTTCTTTTAGATGTTGAGAAGGCAGAATGGTCAGAAGAAGTGGCTAATACCTTTGATATCCCGCTCAGCTATTTGCCAAAAGCAGTGGGAGCTTCAGAACAGGTAGGTACTGTGCGTGCTGAGTTGAAAGAACGTTTTGGCTTGCAAAAAGAGGTTAAAGTTTTTGCTGGTGGGGCAGATAATGCTTGTGCAGCAGTCGGTGCTGGAATTCTCTCAAGTGAAGTCGGTATGGCAAGTATTGGAACTTCTGGTGTTTTCCTTTCTTATGAAGGGAAAGAGACGCCTGATTATGAAGGAAAATTGCATTTCTTTAATCATGCTCTCAGTGATAGTTACTACTCTATGGGGGTAACTTTGGCGGCTGGTTATAGCCTTAACTGGTTCCGAGATACCTTTGCAAAAGGGCAGAGCTTCTCAGACTTACTGGCACCAATTAGCCAAATCCCAGCAGGTAGTGATGGTTTGTTGTTTACACCATATATTGTTGGGGAGCGTACTCCTCATGTTGACAGCAGCATTCGTGGCAGCTTTATTGGAATTGATACCAGTCATACCTTAGCGCATTTTTCTCGCAGTGTTCTTGAAGGCATTACCTTCTCATTGAAAGATTCTCAACGTCTTATGTCTGAGGTAGCAGGAAAAACATTTACACGAATCGTTTCTGTTGGTGGAGGCGCTAAAAACAAAGATTGGCTTCAAATGCAGGCAGATATTTTCAATGCTGAAATTGTCGCCTTGACAGCTGAACAAGGTCCAGGACTCGGTGCAGCCATGCTTGCAGCTCTTGGATGTGGATGGTTTAAAGACATTGAAAGCTGTGCAGAAACCTTTGTCGAGTACACAGAAGCAGTCAAACCAATTCCGGAAAATGTCGCTGTTTATGCTGACGTTTATGAAGATTACAAACGCATTTACCCAAATGTCAAAAAGATAAAATAGAGTATTTAGAAAGAGGAAGTAATAGAGACAGTAAAAGAAAACATGAAGAAAAATAGACTATAAGTAGCTATAGTGTAGAAATTAAATATGGAGAAAGGAGGGAAGTAGTGAGTAGGGACAAGGCATAGTTATCAAAAAAATAAAAACGCTTAAAATATTTTTATATTTATCGGATAGCAAAATGATTATTATTTAATGTAGTTTTCATTTCAAGAGTATGAATAAAGTACGATTAAGTATTATGAAAGGAACAAATTAAAATTATGAAAATAAATTTAACAAAACAACCGGGACCAGTAGTTTCTAAATATATTTATGGTCATTTTGCGGAACATTTAGGCCGCTGTATCTATGATGGACTTTATGTCGGTGAAGATTCTTCCATTCCAAATATTAATGGAATGCGCACAGATGTCGTTGAAGCGCTAAAACAAATTCAAATTCCCGTACTTAGATGGCCGGGAGGTTGTTTTGCAGATGAATATCATTGGAAAGATGGCATTGGTCCTAAGGAAAGTCGTAAAAAGATGGTTAATACGCATTGGGGGGGAGTAACAGAGAATAATCATTTTGGGACACATGAATTTTTTGAATTGACTCGTCAATTGGGTTGTGATGCTTACATCAATGGTAATGTAGGTAGTGGAACTGTTCAAGAGATGCAAGAGTGGATCGAATATATGACTATGGATGGCGAATCTCCGATGGCTAACTTAAGACGTGAGAATGGTAGTCAGGACTCGTGGCGTGTTCCATTTTTTGGTGTAGGAAATGAAAGTTGGGGTTGCGGTGGTAATATGCGACCAGAGTACTATGCTGATGAATACCGTCGCTATCAAACATATGTTCGTCAATATGGAAAAGATAAAATTTATAAAATTGCTTGTGGCCCAGCTGTAGATGATTATTATTGGACAGAAGTATTAATGAAAAACGCGGGGCGTTTTATGGACGGTCTTAGTTTGCACCATTATGCAATGACGGGTGCGTGGGAAGATAAAGGTCCAGCAACTGGTTTTGAGGAAAAAGAATGGTGGTCATTAATTAAACATGCTCAATATATGGATGAATTAATTACACGTCATTCCGCAATTATGGACCAATATGATCCAGAAAAACGAGTAGGATTAATTGTGGATGAATGGGGAACTTGGTTAGCGGTTGAACCAGGGACAAATCCTGGATTCTTATATCAGCAAAATACGATTCGTGATGCAATGGTTGCAGCTATAACTTTGAATATTTTCCATAAGCATGCAGAACGTGTTTATATGGCAAATATTGCACAAACAGTAAACGTTCTTCAATCAATGATTTTGACTGAAGGAGATAAGATAGTAAAAACTCCAAGTTACCATGTGTTTGATCTTTATAAAATTCACCAAGATGCAGAATTAGTTTCTTCTTACGGTGAAGAAGACGCCACAGTTTCTTATACAGTGACTCGAAAAGATGGGAAACTTGCGATTTCATTGTGTAACTTCTCTTTGACTGAACAAAAAGCAGTAACATTTGAGGGGACATTTGCTTCAGAAATTTTATCAAGTCAGATTCTTACTGCTGAAAAAATGGATGATTGTAATGATTTTGAACATCCTAATAAAGTTGCACCAAAAGAATTTACGTCTTACCACTTAAGTAATGAGGCATTATCTGTAGAAATAGCACCGATGTCTGTTGTTACAATTGTCGTAGCAGAAAGATAGATTAATTTAGGAGAATATCTGAAACAGTATTATTTCCTTTGAACATGATTTATCAGTCTTTTTAATATGTTTATGGCGAATTTAAAGGAGAACTATATGAATTTATTGAAAGAAACTTTTACACTAAATAATGGTATTGGTATTCATAAAATTGGTTTAGGAACGTGGCAATCTGCACCTGAGGATGCTTATAATGCTACTCGTTATGCTTTAAAAAATGGTTATTTACATATTGATACAGCATATGTTTATGGTAATCAAAGAGAAATAGGACAAGCTATTAAAGATAGTGGTATAGATCGTGCAAAACTGTTTATCACGTCAAAGATCCCTGCTGAATGGAAAACTTATGAGGAATCTATAAAAGCGATAGACGAAAGCCTAGAGCAACTAGGTGTAGATTATATAGATTTAATGCTTATTCATGCTCCTCGTCCATGGTCAGAGATGTTTGAATATCCGATTGTCAATCGTTACTATGAAGAAAACTCCGAAATGTGGCGAGCTCTAGAGGATGCTTACAAGATTGGTAAATTAAAATCTATTGGTGTGTCTAATTTTGATGTAGATGATTTAGAACATCTTTTAGAAAAAGCTACTGTTACTCCGGCGGTTAACCAAATTATTTACCATATTGGTAATACCAATCCGGAAGTTTTAGAGTTCTGCCAGAAGAATGGGATTCTTGTTGAAGGTTATTCCCCAATTGCGACAGGGCGTCTTTTAGGTAATGAAAAAATTGAAGCTATTGCTCAAAAATATAATAAATCAATTCCTCAGATTTGTATCCGTTATTTGCTTGAAAAAAATATCTTGCCATTACCTAAATCTATTCATGAAAATTATATCATTCAGAATGCAGATGTATACTTTTCGATTGACAAGGATGATATGGACTATTTAGATAGTCTTTAATCTATGGTATAGGAGGTGATTGTATTGCGAATCTGTTATGGTTGTGATATTAAGGAAGAAATGACTAATCTTGATATAGAGAGCTCTATCGCCTTTCAATTAGCAATGGAAATTGACCGTGTTAATGAGAAGGAGTGGTTGCGCAGACGGCAGATTTGTGAACAATGTCCGTGGCGAATAGAAGCGACTTGTGGAAAATGTGGATGTTTTTATCAATTTCGAACAGCTTTAAATAACAAAAAATGTCCAGATGGAAAATGGTGAGACGGTCAATATAGAATAATGATAGAAATTGTAGGATAAATAAAATGAATCCATATTTACCACTATCAGAATATGTTCCAGATGGTGAACCTCATGTTTTTGGTGACAGAGTTTATGTCTATGGAAGTCATGACAAATTTAATGGGTTTGCTTATTGTTTAAATGATTATGTCTGTTACTCCGCTAGCATAGATGATCTTACTTTTTGGCGCTATGAGGGAGTTATCTACAAAAAAACAGACGATCCAGAGAATCTATCTGGTGAAATGTGTCTTTATGCCCCTGATGTTGTTCGAGGTGAAGATGGACGTTACTACCTTTACTATGCTTTAGATAAACTACCGATAATATCTGTCGCAGTATGTGATAGTCCAGCTGGTCAGTATGAATTTTTAGGATATGTAAAATACAAAGATGGTATTCGTCTAGGAGAGAAAGGAATAGAAGACCCTCAATTTGATCCAGCAGTATTTATAGAAAATGGAAAGGTTTACCTGTATACAGGATTCGGAGGATTTTATGATCCTGGTCGTAAAGGCATGATGGTTACAGTTTTAGATAGTGATATGTTAACTATCATAGAAAATCCTACTTTTATCATTCCTTCAGAAGCTTACGCAAAAGGGACCGAATTTGAGGTTCATCCATTTTTTGAAGCGCCATCTATACGTAAAGTTGGAGATGATTATTATTTACTCTATTCATCTGTTGTGATGCATGAACTTTGTTATGCTAAAAGTAAGAGTCCAACGCAGGACTTTCATTTTGGAGGAGTAGTTGTTAGTAATAATGATATCGGAATAAGTTCCTATAAACCTGCTAATAAGCCAATGTATTATGGTGGCAATAATCATGGTGGTATTGAGAAAATTAAAAATCAGTACTATGTATTTTATCACCGTCATACCAATGGGAGTAATTTTAGTCGTCAAGGAATGATTGAACCAATAAAAATACTAGAAAGTGGAGAAATTCCACAAGTAGAAATGACATCTCAGGGGGCTAGGGTAACACCCTTTGAAGCTACAGGAGAGTTTTCAACAGCAATTGCGTGTAATCTTTTTTGTAATGTGGAAGAAATGTATTCAGCACCATTTGATCTTTGGATGAATAACGATTTCCCTAAAATTACACAAGATGGGAGTGATTTGTATCCAGAAGAATCTTATATTGCTAATATGAGAGATGGAGCAACTGCTGGTTATAAATATTTTAAGTTCAATCAAAATCATACGATTTCGGTAAAAACTAGAGGATATGCCATAGGAAGTATGGAAATTCGATTATCCGTGGATGGTCCAGTACTGGGTGAAATTCCTGTTGGCTATACTAATGTGTGGGTTGAAAAATCTGTTGATATAGATTTCCCTAATGGTGTTTTTCCGCTTTATTTATCGTACAAAGGTTCAGGCAGCGTTAGTATTTTATCATTTAAATTTTAGTTTGCTTTTGGGGCAAAAAAATTCGCACGTTGTCAAGTTAAGTGCAACAAGTTCATTGATAGCTAGAGTTCCAGAGGTTAAGATGTTTGGGCTAGCCCAAACAGAAATTTTGAGGATTGATACTGAAGAAGTCGTCTTTGGCGCTCATTGATGGCAGTGATATACTTGTCCAGTTCTTCAGAGGTTAGTGAATTAAGTGAGACTCCTTTAGGGACATATTCTCTGAGGAGACCATTAAAGTTCTCGTTTGTGCCTCTCTCATGTGAAGAATAGGGATGTGCAAAGTAAACTTCCAAGTCTGAGAGTAAAGTAAACTCAGAACCATTATCTGCTGTGATGGATGCAATCGGATACAGACTGGTGAG
>NZ_AUIP01000024.1 GCF_000423765.1 Streptococcus porci DSM 23759
GGCACATATAGCTTGACGGTCAATATCAAAGACCATAAGTACGAGACAGGCCTCTATCACATTCACACCTATGGCCGAGCAGCGGATGGCAAATTGGTCTTCCTCAAAGGAGACCAGACGACCGTTAAAGAACTGCCCAAACCAACAGCAACGCTGACCATTAAGAATGTCAACAACCAAACAGGCACCTTTGATGTGATTGTATCTGACCTTAAGTCGATAGCAGGTGTCACATTGGTTCAGTTGCCAACGTGGTCTGAGAGCAAGGGTCAAGACGATCTCAAATGGTATCAACCTACCAAACAAGCCGACGGCACTTACAAGCTGACGGTCAGAGCTAGCGACCACAAGTACACGAATGGCAAATACCATGTGCACTTGTATGTGACCAATGATGGCGGTAAACGTGATTATGTGGCAGCTGGGCAAGTCAATATCGAAGTGAAGATTCCTGCTCGCTACGATAAGACGATTAATGGGAAAACCTTTACCTTACTGGGTGGCTTTTCTCCGACGGATGCCAAACTAAGAGAGTTAGCAAATGCTATCAGGAGTCTAGAAGTACAAGGCTACAACATGGGCTTTGTCATGGTGGATGTGACTACCAAACAAGGGATTGAGTATAGAGCTGATCAGTCTTATTATTCTGCAAGTACTATCAAGGGGCCTTATGTAGCTAGTCTGGCAGCAAAAAATCCTAGCAGCATCAATCAGAGTAAGGCAACCATGCTAGCAGTCCTTAATTACTCCAGCAACGAGGGTTACAGCGGTCTTCGCACAGCCTATGGTTCTTCAAGTCTGTATAGTTGGGCCAAAGAGGCTGGACTAAGCGAAAGTAAGGTTCAGGCGCTTTACCCCTACCTAACTCCGCGTGATTTACAAGGACTTTGGACTCAGAATTATAACTACTTTACGACAAGCCGCAAAGGCCGTGAAGTAGCTACGTGGTTTGAAAATCCAAATCTTTCTCCGATTAAAGCAGTGCTGGGTTCTAGCTATAAAACCCAGAGCAAGGCAGGCTGGATTGGCGGATGGGGTTATCACGCTGCCAATGATGCAGGTATTGTCCATACGCCAAAGGGAGACTATATCATGACAATCATGTCCAATGCCGATGGTAAGTTGGGACTCTTAAATCCTGCAGTTCGAGCTCTCAATGAACTCCATAAGCAAATCTAAGGTCGCAAGTAAATCTAAGGTGATGTGGAAATGCCTTCTTGTTTCAAGGAGGCATTTTAATTAGTTTTATAAAATGACAGAGCAGAGGCAAGCGGGAGCTTTTTGGAAGAATTTTTGGTATAATAGAAGGGCTAAAATAGAGAAAGGGATGTTCAGTTAATCACATAGCTGAACAGGGGAATAAAACCTTTGAGCTTATGCTCCTTGAGGTTGTTTTTCTTTGTGAAAAAAGGTATTCCTTCATAGTTTATAAATGTCATTTAAAGATTTTAATTTTAAAACTTACATTCAGGCGGCGCTTGATGAGATTAAGTTTGTTCAGCCGACCGAGGTTCAAAAAAAATTGATTCCGATTGTTCGCTCAGGTCGTGATTTGGTTGGTGAATCCAAGACGGGTTCTGGTAAGACTCACACCTTCCTTTTGCCAATTTTTGAAAAATTGGAGGAAAATGGAAAAGATGTTCAAGTGGTTATCACAGCACCGTCGCGTGAGTTAGCAACGCAAATTTACCAAGCAACTAAGCAAATCGCAGATAAGTCTGATGCTGAGATTCGTGTCGTTAATTATGTGGGTGGTACGGATAAACTTCGTCAGATTGAAAAGTTGAAAACAGCTCAGCCTCATATCGTTATCGGAACACCTGGGCGTATTTATGATTTGGTTAAGAACGGTGATTTGGCTATTCACAAGGCGCACACTTTTGTTGTGGACGAAGCGGATATGACCATGGACATGGGCTTTTTAGATACGGTTGATAAGATTGCAAGTTCGTTGCCAAAAGATGTGCAAATCTTGGTATTCTCAGCTACTATTCCTCAGAAGCTACAGCCGTTTCTCAAAAAGTATCTGACTAATCCTATCATGGAACAAATCAAGACATCAACGGTTATTGCTGACACCATAGATAACTGGTTGGTGTCAACAAAGGGGCGTGATAAGAATGCTCAGATTTTGGAGATTGCTAAGGTTCTCAATCCTTATCTGGCTATGATTTTTGTCAATACTAAGGAACGTGCTGATGATTTGCACAGTTATTTGGTGGCCAATGGTCTCAAAGTGGCTAAAATTCACGGGGGCATTCCGCCACGTGAACGTAAGCGCATCATGAATCAGGTCAAGAGTTTGGATTATGAGTATATAGTGGCGACAGATTTGGCGGCTCGTGGGATTGATATTGAGGGGGTCAGTCACGTTATCAATGATGCGATTCCACAGGATTTATCATTCTTTGTGCACCGTGTCGGTCGTACGGGACGAAATGGTCTATCAGGCACAGCCATTACACTCTATCAACCAAGTGACGATTCTGATATCAAGGAACTTGAGAAGATGGGCGTAGCCTTTGTGCCAAAAGTCCTTAAAGATGGTGAGTTTCAGGATACTTATGATCGTGATCGTCGTGCCAATCGTGAGAAGTCTTACAAGAAACTTGATACGGAGATGATTGGTCTGGTCAAGAAGAAAAAGAAAAAGGTCAAGCCGGGCTACAAGAAGAAAATCCAGTGGAAAGTTGACGAGAAGCGTAAGAAGGAGCGGCGTGCGGAAAACAGAGCTAAGGGACGTGCTGAACGTAAGGCGAAAAAACAGAGTTTTTAAAATCAGGTCGGTTTTTCCGACCTGTTATTCATAGTCAAATCTTATCGCTTTGATAAAAAAGAATTATCACGGATTGAAACCTTGAAATTTACACCAAAGTGAGGAGATGCTAGAATAAAAGGATAGGTATCTAGAAAATCAAAGGGCTGGGTTTCCCTTTGTAGTATCTTGTCATTGTAGAAAATAAAAGAAAGGGAGTGGCGTTGCCTGTAAGTTTGCTGCTTGTCTAGCTGATTTTGATAAGGATTTAGGTAGGTCGAGCAACTCTTAAACGCCATTAGTATCTTAACTATGACTTGGTTAAAAAACCATCGCAAAGCCTTGACGTGGGTTATTGGGCTTTTGATTGTAATTATTGGTGCGAAACTTCTTGAAGAACCTTACAAAGTTTTTGTGCAGTCCATACCGACTGGGAAAATCTTTTCACCAAAGGCTGTCTTTGATGCAGTTCCCCAAATTCTTGGGAAATTGCCGACAACGATTGGTTTGACCCTTCTAGGAGCACTTTTTGGTTTGATTTTAGGCTTGCTTTTTGCCATTGTTAAAATCAGACGGGTGCCAGTGCTCTACCGCATCCAGGCTCTCTTTGTCAGCTTTCTGCGTGGGACACCAATTTTAGTGCAGCTCTTGCTCAGCTACTATGGTATCCCTATGTTGCTCCGTAAGATAAACTTAGAGTTTGGTCTAGATTGGAATATTGACAGTGTGCCGGCAGCAGTCTTTGTGGTGACCGCCTTTGCTTTCAACGAAGCAGCTTATGCTAGTGAGACCATCCGTGCAGCCATTCAGTCGGTCAGTGCAGGTGAGATTGAAGCGGCCCGTAGTCTCGGTATGACTGAAAGTCAGGTTTACCGTCGGGTCATCATTCCAAATGCAGCTGTTATTGCCACACCGACCCTGATAAACTCTCTTATTGGCTTGACCAAAGGGACCTCACTTGCCTTTAATGCTGGGATTACCGAGATGTTTTATCAGGCTCAGATTATTTCGGGGAATGATTATCGCTATTTCGAGCGTTATGTTGCTGTTTCCCTGATTTATTGGGCAATTTCTTTCTTGATTGAAAATGCAGGGCGGGCAGTTGAAAATGCACTTGCCATCAAAACGCCTGAAAGCAATCAGGTTGAGCTAGGAGGTGACCGCTAATGATTACCATTTCAAATCTCAGTAAAGAATTTTCAGGTCAGAAAGTCTTGGATGATCTCAATGTGACCATTCACAAAGGAGAGGTCATTGCTCTTGTTGGTGCTTCCGGTGCTGGAAAATCGACTTTTCTGCGCTCTATGAATTATTTAGAGCAACCCGACTCAGGAACTCTTGCCATTGATGATTTTAAGGTTGATTTTACCAGTATTAAGAAAGAGGATGTCCTCAAGCTTCGTCGCAAGTTAGCGATGGTATTTCAACAGTTTAATCTTTTTGAGCGCCGAACAGCTCTTGACAATGTCAAAGAAGGGCTGAAAGTGGTCAAGAAGATGACTGATGCAGAAGCGACAGCCATTGCCAAGGAAGAATTGGCAAAAGTAGGACTGTCAGATCGTGAAAACCACTATCCTCGTCACCTGTCTGGTGGACAAAAACAGCGGGTAGCCTTAGCGCGAGCATTGGCAATGAAACCTGATGTTTTACTCCTTGATGAACCAACATCAGCTCTAGATCCTGAGTTGGTGGGAGAGGTTGAAAAAGCTATTGAAGTGGCAGCTAAGAGTGGTCAGACCATGGTTTTGGTTAGTCATGATATGGCTTTTGTCTATGAGGTAGCCGACCGAGTGCTATTTCTTGAAAAAGGAAAAATCCTTGAAGAAGGAACGCCAGATCAGATTTTTAACCACCCTAAAGAAGAACGCACCAAAGAGTTCTTCGCCAATTACAAACGAGGAACAATCTGATATAATAGTAAAAAGGAAGGAACTCAGGTTCCTTTTTGAAACTTTCGGAAAGGACGGTTCAGAATTAATTCTGGACTAAGACAGGGCTAGGAATGCTTTGAAAAGTGAAAATAGTTTATTTTCCTAGAAATTTCCACCCTTAGTATCTTTTAAATATGCTTGCTACAATTTATCGTTTTTATTTGATGGGATTAGCGATTTCGGTGGTGGTGACTTTGCTGGCTCTGCTAGTTTGGTTGATTTACCGAGTGAGCCGCCGTTTGGATAAAACTAAAAAAGAGCGTCAGACATTGCTTTATGAAGCCCTGCTGATTTTCTTGGTGACAACACCCATTCTTTCCTTTGCTTTTTTGGCTATCATGGTCATGATAAAGGCTTAGTAGTTTTTGGTATAATACAAAGAATCGTTGCCACGATTCACTCTTGATGACATTTAGAAAGGACAGTTCATTCCCTAAATAGAACTGGCTTTGTACTTAATATGATGTACGATACGATAATAATCGGTGCTGGCCCTGCTGGCATGACTGCGGCTCTTTACGCTGCTCGCTCCAACCTCAAAGTAGCGACCCTGGAACAAGGAGCTCCTGGCGGTCAGATGAACAATACCTCAGACATTGAGAATTACCCTGGCTTTGAACTAATTTCTGGACCAGAGCTGTCCATGAAAATGTTTGAACCTTTGGAAAAATTAGGTGTAGAAAATCTTTACGGTATCGTAACCGGTATCGAAGACAAAGGAGACTACAAAATCGTTAAAACTGACGACGAGGAGTATGAAACCAAAACAGTTATCATTGCAACCGGTGCTAAACACCGTCATATCGGGGTTCCTGGTGAGCTCGAATTTAATAGCCGCGGGGTATCCTATTGTGCGGTCTGTGACGGTGCCTTTTTCCGCAATCAAGATCTCTTGGTTGTGGGGGGCGGTGATTCGGCAGTTGAGGAAGCACTCTTTTTGACCCGCTTTGCTTCAAGTGTGACCATCGTTCACCGCCGAGATGAATTGCGTGCCCAAAAGCTTCTTCAAGACCGCGCCTTTGCCAATGACAGTATTTCCTTTATTTGGGATTCTGTTGTTAAGGAAATCAAGGGTGATGACATTAAAGTGCGTAGCGTTGATATTGAAAATGTCAAAACTGGTCAGGTCACAAACCATGAATTTGGTGGTGTTTTTGTCTACGTTGGTCTGGATCCAGTGTCTGATTTTGTCAAAGATCTGGGTATCACAGATGAGAATGGCTGGATTCCAACTGATGACCACATGAAGACTTCGAGAAAAGGCATTTTTGCTGTTGGAGATGTTCGTCAAAAGGACCTTCGTCAGATTACCACAGCTGTAGGCGATGGAGCAATGGCAGGTCAACAGGCTTACCAATACATCGTAGATAATGACTAATTTAACTAGCACCCGAGTTCGCTCGGGTGCTTTTCATCATTTTCTGGGAAGTGGAATCTAAAGACCGCCGACAAGGTTACTTTATGTTATAATAGTCACAAGAAAAAATTGGAGGCTTCTATGTACCAAGATGACAGTTTAACCCTACACACCGATCTTTACCAAATCAATATGATGCAGGTCTATTTTGAAAAAGGGATTCACAACAAGCGCGCTGTATTTGAAGTTTATTTTCGAAAGTTACCTTTTGAGAATGGCTTCGCTGTTTTTGCGGGTTTGGAACGTATTGTCCGTTATTTGGAGAATTTAACATTTACGGAGTCTGATCTAGCTTATTTGAAAGAACTTGGTTACCCAGAGAACTTCTTAGCCTACCTAAAAGACTTCAAGCTCGAACTTTCTGTTAAGTCAGCCCGAGAAGGTGATCTAGTCTTTGCCAATGAGCCGATTGTCCAAGTTGAAGGTCCACTTGCTCAGTGCCAGCTGGTAGAAACAGCACTTTTAAACATTGTTAATTTCCAAACTCTGATTGCTACTAAGGCGGCTCGTATCAAATCAGTAATCGAAGACGAGCCACTTCTAGAATTTGGTTCTCGTCGCGCTCAAGAGATGGATGCCGCTATCTGGGGAACTCGCGCAGCTGTCATCGGTGGAGCGGACGCCACGTCAAATGTCCGCGCAGGGAAAATGTTTGGTATCCCAGTATCAGGAACGCATGCGCATGCGTTGGTCCAAGCCTATGGAAATGACTACGAGGCCTTTAAAGCCTATGCAACTACTCACAAGGATTGCGTTTTCTTGGTCGATACATATGACACCTTGAAAATCGGGGTACCTGCGGCTATTCGTGTGGCTAAGGAATTTGGCGACAAGATTAATTTCAAAGGTGTCCGCTTAGATTCTGGCGATATGGCTTATCTGTCTAAGCAGGTTCGTAAACAACTGGACGAAGCTGGCTTTACCCAAGCTAAGATTTACGCCTCTAATGACCTTGATGAAAATACTGTCCTCAACCTCAAAATGCAGAAAGCTAAGATAGATGTCTGGGGTGTGGGAACAAAGTTGATTACAGCTTATGACCAACCGGCTTTGGGGGCAGTTTATAAGATTGTATCTATCGAAGATGAAAATGGTAATATGATTGATACCATTAAGTTGTCAAATAACGCTGAGAAAGTGTCCACTCCTGGCAAAAAACAGGTTTGGCGCATTACCAGTCGTGAAAAAGGTAAGTCCGAAGGGGATTATATCACCTTTGCTAATGCTGATGTCAACAGTCTGGATGAAATTTTCATGTTCCACCCTACCTACACCTACATCAACAAGACCGTAAAGGATTTTGATGCCGTACCACTCTTGATTGATGTCTTTAAAGATGGGAAGTTGGTCTACAAGTTACCGAAATTAACGGAAATCAAGGACTACGCAAGATTTGTTTTGGATGCCCTTTGGGATGAGTATAAGCGCGTGCTAAATCCCCAAGAGTATCCAGTTGACCTAGCCCAAGACGTTTGGAATAACAAGATGGAACTCATTGATGATATGCGTCGTAAAGCTAAAAATGGAGATTTATCATGAGCTTACAAGAAAAGATTATTAAGCAACTAGGTGTCAAACCAGAGATTAATGCCGGGGAAGAAATTCGCCGTTCGATTGATTTTCTAAAAGATTACATGAAAAAACACCCTTTTCTAAAAACCTATGTTCTCGGTATTTCAGGTGGTCAGGATTCAACTCTAGCTGGTCGCTTGGCTCAGCTGGCAATAGCAGAACTCCGCGATGAAACGGGTGATGACAACTACCAATTTATTGCTGTTCGCCTACCTTATGGCATTCAGGCAGATGAGGCGGATGCTCAAAGAGCATTAGCTTTTATCCAACCAGATGTCAGTCTGACGGTTAATATCAAGGAGGCGGTCGATGGGCAAGTGGCCGAGCTGCAAAAAGCAGGAGTAGACATCTCGGATTTCAATAAAGGCAACATTAAGTCTCGTCAGCGCATGATTACCCAGTATGCTATTGCAGGTCAATACAGTGGGGCGGTCATCGGGACAGACCACGCTGCTGAAAATATTACCGGTTTCTTCACAAAATTTGGTGATGGTGGCGCAGACCTCCTCCCCCTCTACCGACTCAATAAGCGTCAAGGGCGCCAGCTTCTAGCAACCCTTGGTGCCGACAAATCTCTATATGAAAAAGTCCCAATAGCTGACTTAGAGGAAAATCGCCCAGGCTTAACGGACGAAGCTGCCCTTGGCGTGACCTACACGGATATCGACGATTACTTGGAGGGTAAGGAAATATCTTCTGATGCTCAAACTAAAATCGAGGGCTGGTGGCATAGAACTGAGCACAAACGTCATCTGCCGATTACCATTTTTGACGATTTTTGGAAGTGAATTCTATGACAGAACAAGAGCTTCAAAATAATAATGTACCACTAACAATTAAACACTTGAATTTATTTGATCATTTAGAGCGAGAAGTTGCCGTCTTGGTGGATGACAAGGGTCAACCTTGGGGGGCGACTCTCCATGTTTGCCTTTCACAAAAGTCCTTGGAAGAGAAAATCCTTCATTTCAAGCGCCGGGCGGCAATCTTCCCCTTGGGTCAGGTCATTGATTTTCTGTTCAAAAATAATTGTGAACGCCTCAATTTTTACGGTTTTGCTATGGGAGATTATGCTCTTGAACGCACCGAATTGGAAAAAATTGCCTATGCAATTGATACTTTTTGCCTCCTCTGGACTTGTCATAAAGAAAAGCTGACGCAGAAGGCAGCTTTTGACCTGCTTAAAGAGCGAACATTTTATTATCTGGGGACACCGATTTTATCGGGAGCAGATTCTAGCTTTAAATTTGAAATTGACAATCAAAAGGGACGAGAGAGCATCAAACTCTTCATTTCAGAAGAAAGTGCTCACAGACAAAACTATCGAAAGTTAGAGGCCGTTCCAGTCAATTTAGCCCAATTCAAACTTATTGTAGAGGGTAAATACGGTTTGATTATCGAACCTAACCGCAGGTATAGTGTGAGTTTTAGAGAAATCATCACGAACGAATACTAGCTATTGTAAAAGGAGATGGAAATGAACAAGAAACTACTAAGTTTAGTACTCCTATCAAGTCTAACTTTGGTCGCGTGTAGCAAGTCAGAAAAGAAAGCTGAGCCTTCTAAGTCGGCTGAAACGACCCAGACGACCCAGACGAGTCAGACTACTCAGAAAACCGAAAAGAGTGAGTCAGAGGCGACTATAGACACTAGCGACCCTGAAACTAGCAGTGGTAGCTCATCGACAGAAAACGTAGTCTCTACAGATGCAACTTTCAATGGCTCTTACTACAGCGTTCAAGGTAAGTATGGTGAGGTTATCATCGCCAATAAAAAGCATCCCTTGTCTGCCTCCTATGCACCCGGTGAAGACCCGACAGCTTTGGCTGCCTTTCAAACTTTAGTTGCTGATATGCAGGCTCAAGGATTTAATGTTAGCAATTCCTATAGTGGGTTTAGGTCTTATGAGACTCAGACGGGTCTTTATAATAGCTATGTGTCTCGAGACGGTCAGGCCGAAGCAGATCGCTACTCAGCTCGTCCTGGCTATAGTGAACATCAGACGGGTCTAGCTTTTGACCTGTTAGATAGTAATGCGCAGCTTTTGACAGAAGCAAGTGCAGCTAGTTGGTTAGCCAGTCATGCTCATGAGTACGGATTTATCGTGCGTTATCTGCCAGGGAAGGAATACAGCACGGGCTATATGCCAGAAGCTTGGCATGTTCGTTATATCGGCAAGGAAGCCAAAGATATTTACAATTCAGGGCTGACTCTAGAAGAATATTTTGGGGTCGCTGGTGGTGATTACGAAAATTAAGAGAGTTCATGATGGACTCTCTTTATGTCTTTTTGAAAATGAGAAAAGCCACCAGTCTTAAACTGGTGACCATAAACATTATTTTGGTGCAATCACTTCAACGCCACCCATATATGGACGGAGTACTTCTGGAATGGTGACAGAACCGTCTTCATTTTGGTAGTTTTCGAGGATTGCCGCAACCGTACGACCAACCGCTAGACCAGAACCGTTGAGGGTGTGGAGCAATTTGACCTTACCGTCAGCAGCATCGCGGTAGCGGATTTGGGCACGACGGGCCTGGAAGTCTTCGGTGTTAGAACAGCTTGAGATTTCACGGTAGGTGTTTTGTGCTGGAATCCAGACTTCCAAGTCATAGGTCTTCGCTGCTGAGAAGCCCATATCTCCTGTACAGAGGGCTAAAACGCGGTATGGTAAGCCTAATTTTTGAAGAATACTCTCAGCGTTTGCGGTCATTTTTTCCAATTCGTCATAAGACTGCTCTGGTGTGGCAAATTTGACCATTTCAACCTTGTGAAATTGGTGAAGGCGGATAAGACCACGGGTATCACGACCAGCAGAACCAGCTTCAGAACGGAAAGATGGGCTCATAGCAGTGAAGTAGATAGGCAGGTCTTTTTCTTCCAAAATCTCGTTGCGGTAGTAGTTGGTCAATGGCACTTCAGCAGTTGGGATGAGGACGAAGTTAGTGTCTGCCAACTCAAAAGTATCTTCCTTGAACTTCGGATATTGACCAGTACCGAACATAGAGTCATGGTTGACCATGTAAGGTGTGATGATTTCTTGGTAGCCTTCTGAGATATGCTCGTCCAACATGAAGTTGTAGAGGGCACGCTCCAAGCGGGCACCCAAGTTCTTGTAGAAGAGGAAGCGAGCACCGGTTACTTTTGCCCCACGTTCCCAGTCCAGAATATCTAAGTCTTCGCCTAAGTCCCAGTGTGCTTTTGGCTCGAAGGTAAATTCACGAGGAGTGCCCCAGCGGCGAACTTCCACGTTTTCTTCTTCATCTGCACCAACAGGCACAGAATCGTGTGGTGTATTTGGTAAAATTTGGATAATGGTTTGGAGTTTTTCATCGATTTTTTGCAAGTCAGCGTCAATAGCTTTGATATCAGCTGACATTTTTTGCATGGTTGCAATTTGCTCACTGGCATCTTCTTTGTTACGTTTAGCTTGTGCAATAGCTGCTGAAGAAAGGTTGCGCTCAGCTTTTAGCTCTTCTGATCTAACCAAAAGTTCGCGACGCTTAGTATCAAGCTCTTTCAGTTCGGTCAAGCTTTCGGCAGCTACTCCGCGAGTAGCCAATTTCTCAGCAACTACATCAAATTCGGTACGAAGTCGTTTGACATCTAACATTTCTGGTCTCCTTTTGAAAAAATAAAACACTCCCGCTAAGTGTTGGAGTGCCAAAGCACGGTTCCATCCAACTTCACGAGAGTGCGCTTAATTAGTATTGACAAGGTTTATGACAACGGTAGAATTTCATCTGCCTCTGATATCTGCTCGCAGCGACCGCAGATTTTCTGAAAAAAGAAAACAAATTACTTATCCGTTGGCAATATTATACAGCAATGTCTGGAAAATGTAAAATGATATTTTATGGTACAATAAGTTATTAAGAAAAAATGAGGTGGCTTATGGCTAAATTTGGCTTTTTATCAATATTAGAAGAAGAATTAGAAAAGGCTCTGTCTTGCGACTTTGCCATGGATTGGGACAAGAAAAATCACGCTGTCGAGGTAACCATTGTCCTCGAAGCTCAAAATACTGCTGGTGTGGAAACCATTGATACGGATGGTGAAGTTTCTAAGGAAGATGTTGTCTTTGAAGACTATGTCCTTTTTTACAACCCTGGAAAATCCCAATTTGACCCGGAAGGTTACTTGGTTGCCATCCCCTATGACCCTAAAAAGGGCTTGTCGCGTGAGTTTTTAGCCTACTTTGCTGAACAGCTCAACCATGTAACGACTGAGGGGCTCTCCGACCTTATGGACTTTTTGGAAGACGAGACCGCCCTTGATTTTGGTCTAACTTGGGACAATGACGCTTTTGAAAAAGGCAGAGCAAATTTGATTGAGACGGACTTCTACCCTTATCCGAGGTATTAAGTCAAACTCAGATGTCACTGATTTAGAATGAAGACTTACGCTAGTTATAAATAGTTGACAAATAAGAGGGGTATAGAGTTGGTGGATAAGAAAATCTCAGGCTTAGGGAAAAACGGTTGGCAAGCTATTCGAAATGGCTTACTTGATATTTTTTTGGGGATAGCGATTGTGATTTATGGACATAGGGTGCCACGTGTTGGTTATCAACTCTTTTTTTCCTACGTGTTTTTTTCAGCTATTTGGTCTCTTTTTAGTCGATGGTTTCGCCCCAAAGCTCTTAGGGAAAATCTCTGGGTAACTTGGGCAAAAATCCTCTTGTCCGTTATTTTATCTAATAGTCTATGGTTAGAAAACACAACGGTCTATCTCTTTGTCTTTGCCATAGCTTTTTATCAGATTTTTATCGCCTTTGTCCATTTAGTCACATGGTATCTTTACAGAAAAAATGCCATCAAGCCACGTGGTCGCTATCTCTTTGATGGGCTATGGATTGGTTGGCTTGGCTTATATAGCCTTTCGCCTTTTCATGACGCCGCTAACTTTGAGTTTTTCTTATTAGGATGGTACTTGGTTTCGCTAGGGATAACACGGTTGCGGGATGGCATTTTCTTTGAAGCCGACTTGTCGCAAAACAAGTTAAAACGTCGCATTCGTGTGACGTTGCCAATTTTTATGACAGCTCTGATTCCAGCAAGTACTCTCGCTAAGGTGAATGCCTTTTTGCAAGAAAATGTTGACGAGACAGCAAATCAGGCCTACAATCGGATGAAGGACGGTAAAACGGCGGAATTGGAGATTTTCATCCACACTTCCAAAACGTCTCTGTTTTCAGCTATTGGGCATGTTGATCTTTGTTACAATGGTCGTGTCATTTCGTTTGGTAATTACGACCCGACTTCGGAACGCTTTTTTGGCATGATTGGCGATGGTGTTCTATATACTTGTGATCGCGATAAGTACATTGCCCTTTGTAAACGTGTCAGCCAGAAAACGCTTTTTGGCTACGGAATTGATCTGACAGTTAAGATGGAACAAGCAGTGCAGGAAAGGCTAGCGGAGATAGAAAATTTGCTTATTCCTTGGGAACCGAGCGATGCAGAAACAGCAGGTGCAGATGGTGTCAAGGGACACAGTTATGCCTATCTCATCCAGACGGAATGTAATGGCAAACTCTATAAATTTACTGATTCTAAGTTTAAATCTTATTTTGTTCTATCAACTAATTGTGTCCTGTTGGCGGATTCCATTATCGGACAAGCTGGAACGGATATCCTTAGTCCAAAAGGTTTTATCGCTCCAGGGACCTATCAGTCTTACTTGGATGACGAGTATGAAAAACCACATTCGCTTGTGGTTAGCAAGTCTATCTATTAAATTCTTAGTTACTAGAGTAATAGTATCTTTAGGATGGGCAGTAATGGGAGTCGTGTATCACTTTTAGTTTGGTAAATTATCTTTGAATATAGAAAAAGTAGCAACAGAGACTGTTAGCTACTTTTTACCTCATCTTTCAAAATAGAATAAACAGCAATATCAACAATACCACGATTGTTTTTAGCAGCTTGCCTGAGGGTGCCTTCATAGGTCATATCGACTTTCTCCATGACACGACCTGATTGGGAGTTTTCGCTATCGTGAACTGCAAAAACGCGATGAAATCCGATATTTTCCAGCAGATAAGTAATGACTGCTTTTGCAGCCTCAGGCATATACCCTTTGCCCCAGTGCTTCCTACTGATAACCCAACCGAGTTCAGCTGCTTGAACATTGGTCTCGATAGAAACGACGCTAATGTCTCCAATCGGTTCCATATTCCTTTTTTCGATGATAACCCATCGGTAAGAGTCGGTATTTTGATAACTTTCCAGGCAAAACTTGACATAATCCTGCGTATCTTGAAGTTTTTTGTGAGCTTGCCAAGTGAGGTATTTGGTGACTTCTTCATCGGAAGTCCAATTTTGAAAAATAGCAGGAGCGTCATCTAACTTAAATTTTTGTAAAATAAGGCGCTCAGTTTCTAGCGTGATAGTTCCTTGATGCTTCATCTTGTCCTCTTTCGATATAAATGTTACAAATCCATACCTATTTTCCACCTCTTGGGCTAATGCCTAGGGCGATACGGCCGTAGCGTGAGATGCGGGTCATTTTCCAAACAGGATTATAGGTAATCTCAACATTGACAGAAGTGATACCATCTAGTTTGGTCAACTTGCTTATGATTTCAGCTGGCATGGTGTCAGCGCAACCGCAGTTAGTATCTGTAAAGGTCATAAGGAGATTAAGATGACCCGTCTCATCCAAATGAATGGCGTAGATGAGGCCTAGGTTGTAGATATCTAGTTCGATTTCAGGATCAAAGATGCTTTCAAAAGTCTCAATGAGCTGGTTAGACATAGCGAGGGCTCTGTCGTTGATTGTGATGTCGTCACGCATGGGAATACTCGTCTTTCTTGAAAAATATGTGTATATTATAACAGAATTTCGCCTTAATTCAAGAATTTTCTGAATTTTTGTGGTGTGAAATCCTATTTTACTAAAATAAGCCAAAGTGCTATAATAAAGAAGTTATAGGGATTTAGCTCTGCTATTTTCCAAAAGAAAACTAAAAAGATAAGAGGACTTATATATGGGACGTAAGTGGGCAAATATTGTTGCGAAAAAAACGGCTAAGGACGGAGCAACGTCAAAAGTCTATGCAAAATTTGGTGTTGAGATTTATGTGGCTGCTAAGCAGGGCGACCCAGATCCAGAGACAAACTCAGCTCTGAAATTCGTTATCGACCGCGCTAAGCAAGCACAGGTACCTAAGCACGTTATCGATAAAGCTATTGATAAAGCAAAAGGAAATACAGATGAGACCTTTGTTGAGGGTCGTTACGAAGGTTTTGGTCCAAATGGTTCTATGATTATCGTAGATACTCTGACATCAAATGTAAACCGTACAGCTGCTAATGTTCGTACTGCCTATGGTAAAAATGGTGGCAACATGGGAGCGACAGGTTCTGTTTCTTATATGTTTGATAAAAAAGGAGTTATCGTTTTTGCAGGTGATGATGCTGACGCTATCTTTGAACTTCTCCTTGAAGCGGATGTGGAAGTTGACGATGTTGAGGCTGAAGAAGGATCGATTACTGTGTACACAGCACCAACTGACCTCCACAAAGCTCTACTTGCCCTTCGCGAGTCTGGTATTTCAGAATTCCAAGTGACCGAGCTTGAAATGATTCCACAGTCAGAGGTGACGCTTGAAGGTGATGACCTTGCGACATTTGAAAAATTGGTTGATGCCCTTGAAGCAGACGATGACGTACAAAAAGTTTACCACAATGTGGCGGATTTCTAAGTTTCTGCGTCTGTAATTTAGAGACCTCGGCCCTTGTCGCTGAGGTTTTTGCATAACTATGATGAAAAGAGGAGGACTGACATGACCTTTGCTAGGACATTTATACCAATCACTTCCGCAGAAGCTGAAAAACTCATTCAAGCAGGTGGAAATATCAGCCTGTTTATCGGTCGCTCCAGTTGCCCTTATTGCCGTCTCTTTGAACCTAAGCTGGCTAAGGTGGCTCAGCAACTTGGTGAAAAAATTTATTTTTTAAATAGCGAGGATTTCGGTGACGGTTCTGGGATTCAGGCTTTGCGTGCTAAATATGGAGTTCCAACGGTTTCGGGTCTTTTGGTAGCAAAAGGCGGAGCGGTTAAGGTAATCTGTGAATCCTCGCTTCCAGAAAGTGCTATTGCCGATTTTATTACAGCGATTTGAAAAACATCCCGAAATTTGGTATAGTTAGTTTTAATCATACTAAAGGGAAGCAATACCAAAGAAGCTTCCCATTCAATCTCACATTTAAGGAGTAACCCATGAACCCAACGATTTTAATCATGCTTGTTATGATGGCAGGTATGATGTACTTCACTAGCCGTAGTCAAAAGAAACAAGCTCAGCAACGTCAAAATCAACTGTCACAACTGAAAAAAGGCGACGAAGTCGTCACTATTGGTGGCATGTATGCGACTGTGGATGAGGTTAATGTTGAGGCCAAAACAATCGTTCTTGACGTGGATGGTGTTTATCTAACTTTTGAGTTGTCAGCAATCAAACGTGTCATCACACCAACGGCATCAGATTTAACACCAATCGTTGCAGATGGAGATTCCTCTGCAGTTGAAGAAGTTGAATAGGCTAAAGCAAGAAATGCAACAAAATCCCAGACAGTAATCTGGGATTTTTGTGTTACAATGTTTTACTTTCCTCACGGACAATCAAGATATCAACTTTAGCATGACGCATGATGTACTCAGAAGAAGAACCGATGAGGAGTCGCTCAATATCATTTAAACCAGTTGCTCCTAAGAGGATAAGGTCTATGTTTTCAGTTTCAGGAATATCAACTGAAAGAAGTGTTTTAGGATTACCAAATTCCAAAACGATTTTGACTTCTCTAACGCCTTTATCTAAGGCTTGTGTCTTGAATTCTTCCAGCATGCGTCTAGCATCCTGCTCCAAAGTTTCAAAGACAAAAGTATCAAGCGTTGCAATGTTTTGCAGGGTACGTGTATCGATGACATGGGCAAGGACAAGCTCTGCATCGTTGCGAAGAGCGACAGCGCATCCTTTTTCAAAAGCTAATGCAGCTTGAGGTGAACCGTCAAGTCCAACTAAAATGTGGCGATAAGATTGTGTAGCCATAGAAGACCACCTCCTTTTGTCTATATTATACTCTTTTTTAGATAAAAATGAAAGCGTTTTTACAAAATTGTTTTATGGGAAAGGTGAGGAATTTGACTGATAAAGCAGGAAAATCGGTTACTTTGCTCAAATTATGGTAAAATAGAGAACAGAGTATAAAATAATAGGAAAATCTTATGTTTAAATTCAATAGAAGAAAAGAATTGACTCAGGTTGCCTTGGAAAAAATTCCAAAGCATATCGGAATTATCATGGATGGTAATGGTCGTTGGGCTAAAAAAAGGATGCAACCCAGAATCATGGGGCACAAGGCTGGCATGGATGCCCTTCAAGCAGTTACTATTAAAGCCTCAGAAATGGGTGTGAAAGTTCTGACGGTCTATGCTTTTTCCACAGAGAACTGGACTCGGCCGGTTGATGAAGTTAAGTTTATTATGAGCTTACCTGTAGAGTTTTTTGATAAGTACGTGCCTGAACTTCATAGAAATAACGTCAAGGTTCAAATGATTGGAGATACCAGTCGCTTGCCTAAAGACACCCTAGACGCCCTCAATCGCGCACGAAATCTCACAAATCGAAATTCAGGTTTAATTCTCAATTTTGCTTTGAACTACGGTGGCCGTGCTGAAATTGTTTCTGCGGTTAAGCAAATCGCACAAGATGTTTTAGACGCTCGCTTTAACACCGGTGATATTACAGAGGATTTGATTGCCAATTATCTCAATACAGCAAGTTTACCCTATCTCTATCGTGACCCAGATTTAATTATCCGAACTAGCGGTGAGTTGCGGTTGAGCAATTTTTTACCTTGGCAAGCAGCATACAGTGAATTTTACTTTACTAACGTTCTTTGGCCTGATTTTAAAGAAAAAGAATTAGTTGCTGCGATTGAGGAATATAATCGACGTCACCGTCGTTTTGGTGGCGTATAGAAAGAGGAGTAGATGAAGGAACGTGTTGTTTTTGGAGCTTTGGCTCTAGCCATTTTTATCCCTTTTCTCTGGTTCGGAGGAGTTGCTTTCCAACTTCTTGTTGGTATTCTAGCTATGATTGGGGTCTCTGAGATTGTCAAAATGAAAGGTTTCGAGGTCTTTTCTTTTGAAGGTTTGTTTGCCATGCTGGGCGCTTTTGTACTGGCAGTTCCCATGGATCATTACCTGACTTTCTTACCTATAGACGCTAGTCTTAGCGTCTATACTATTCTTGTTTTTTTTATCTTAGCTGGGACGGTTTTAAATTTTGGGAAATACAGTTTTGATGATGCCATGTTTCCAATTGCTTCTAGTTTTTATGTAGGAATTGGTTTCCAAAATCTCATCAATGCTCGTATAGCTGGTTTAGATAAGGTTCTCTTAGCCCTTTTCATCGTTTGGGCGACGGACATTGGTGCCTATATGGTCGGGCGTTCTTACGGGAAACACAAGCTTTTGCCATCCGTATCACCAAACAAAACCATCGAGGGAAGTTTAGGGGGGATGGTGTCCGCAGTTGTTGTTGCTATTATTTTTATGCTGCTAAAACCTACAGTTTATGCTCCGTATAACTTCCTAGTGATGATTGTTTTAGTTCTCATCTTCAGTATCTTTGCCCAGTTTGGTGATTTGGTCGAAAGTGCTTTGAAACGTTATTATGGTGTTAAAGATTCTGGAAAAATGATTCCGGGACATGGTGGTGTTTTGGATCGCTTTGATAGCATGATTTTCGTTTTCCCTATCATGCACTTCTTTGGGATTTTTTAAGGAGGTGCTATGCTAGGTATATTATCATTCTTTATTATTTTTGGAGTCATTGTCACCGTCCATGAGTTTGGTCACTTTTACTTCGCCAAGAAATCTGGCATTTTAGTGCGTGAATTTGCTATTGGCATGGGACCGAAAATTTTTGCACACATTGGCAAAGATGGTACAGCCTATACTATTCGCATATTGCCTCTAGGTGGTTACGTCCGTATGGCGGGGTGGGGCGATGATACAACCGAAATTAAAACCGGGACACCAGCTGCTTTGACTTTAAATGCTGAAGGAGTGGTCACGCGAATTAATCTTTCGGGGAAACAGATTGACAGGACAGCTCTCCCCATTAACGTTACAGCTTATGATCTTGAAGCAGATTTGACCATATCAGGCCTAGTTTTGGATGAACAGAAGACTTATAGAGTTCATCATGACGCAACCATAATCGAAGAAGATGGTACGGAAGTTCGGATAGCTCCTTTAGATGTCCAGTATCAAAACGCGACGGTCTGGGGACGTTTAATGACCAACTTTGCTGGACCTATGAACAACTTTATTTTAGGAGTTCTTGTTTTTATTGCCCTTGTCTTTATGCAAGGTGGCACACCAAACTTGCAGACTGCCCAGATAAGAGCTACTGAAGGGGGAGCCTTTGCTGTTGCGGGTGGCCAATCTGGTGACACAATCTTATCGATTGAAGGGATTGAGGTGTCAAACTGGTCTGATTTACAGCAGGCAGTGGAAACAGCCACCAAAGGTCTAACCGCAGGTTCGTCTTTAGAAATTGAGGTTCAAAAATCTTCGGGACAAAAAGAGACACTTGTGGTTACACCTTTGGAAAACAGTGGTTCATTTTACATCGGTGTTATGCCGGCGTTAAAAACAGGTCTCTGGGACAAAATCCAAGGCGGTTTTGCCCAAGCTTGGGACACGACTTTTTTGATTTTGAACGGGCTAAGAAGTCTCATTACTAATTTCAGTCTTAATAAGTTGGGCGGGCCGGTAGCCATGTACCAAATGTCCAATCAGGCGGCAGCAAGTGGCTTAGAATCTGTCCTTTCTCTCATGGCAGCCATTTCTATCAATCTAGGAATTTTTAACTTGATTCCAATTCCAGCCCTTGACGGAGGGAAAATTGTTATCAATATCTTAGAGGCTATTCGGAGGAAACCTCTCAAGCAAGAAACAGAAACCTACATTACACTGGCAGGAGTCGCTGTTATGCTTGTCCTGATGATTGCTGTGACTTGGAACGATATCATGAGAGTCTTTTTCTAAAATTAGACTTTATCTAAATTAACTTTGAAAGGAATTGAAGAGGGGATTATTTGCTATAGAGAAAGAGATAAACTTGTCTTGGTGAAATACCACTGGCAAGTTTCCTCGTTTTTACAGCAAATTTCAGAAATTTGAATTCCCCATACATTACTATTATGAAACAATCTAAAATGCTCATCCCAACACTTCGCGAAATGCCAAGTGATGCTCAGGTAATCAGTCATGCTCTTATGTTGCGTGCGGGATACGTTCGTCAAGTATCGGCAGGAATTTATTCTTACCTACCATTAGCAAATCGTACTATTGAAAAATTCAAAACTATCATGCGTGAAGAATTTGATAAAATCGGTGCGGTTGAGATGCTAGCACCAGCGCTTTTAACAGCAGATCTTTGGCGCGAATCAGGGCGTTATGAGACCTATGGTGAAGATCTTTATAAACTTAAGAATCGTGATCAATCAGATTTTATCCTTGGTCCAACTCATGAAGAAACATTCACTATGCTGGCGCGTGATGCGGTCAAGTCTTACAAACAATTACCGCTCAATCTTTATCAAATCCAATCTAAATATCGTGATGAAAAACGCCCACGTAACGGCCTTTTGCGCACACGTGAATTTATCATGAAAGATGGTTATAGCTTCCACAAAGATTATGACGACCTTGATGTTACTTATGAGGATTATCGTAAAGCGTACGAGGCCATCTTCACTCGTGCTGGTCTTGATTTCAAAGGTATCATTGGTGATGGCGGAGCTATGGGTGGTAAAGATTCACAAGAGTTTATGGCCATCACACCAGACCGTACAGATCTTGATCGCTGGTTGGTTCTCGATAAATCAATTGCTTCAGTTGAAGAAATCCCATCAGAAGTCCTTGAGCAAATTAAAGCTGAACTTAATGCTTGGCTCGTTTCAGGAGAAGATACCATCGCTTATTCAACCGAATCAAGTTACGCTGCTAACTTAGAAATGGCCACAAATGAGTACAAACCTTCAACTAAGGTTGTTACTCAAGAAGAAGTAGTCAAAGTTGAAACGCCAAACAGTAAGACTATTGATGAAGTAGCTGAGTTCTTAAACGTTTCTGAAGAACAAACCATTAAAACCCTCCTTTTCATCGCTGATGAAAAACCGGTTGTTGCCCTCCTTGCTGGAAATGACCAAGTTAATGATGTTAAGCTTAAAAACTTCTTAGGAGCAAATTTCTTAGATCCAGCAAGTGAAGAAGATGCTGAGAAAGTCTTTGGTGCTAACTTTGGTTCACTTGGACCAGTTGGACTTTCTGAGGATATTCGCATTGTTGCGGACCGTAAAGTTCAAGATATTGCCAATGCAGTTGTTGGTGCTAATGAAGACGGCTTCCATTTGATTGGTGTTAATCCAGGACGTGACTTCCATGCAGAATATGTTGATATTCGTGAAGTTAAAGAGGGAGAAATCTCTCCCGATGGTCAAGGAGTTCTTAAATTTGCTCGCGGTATTGAAATTGGTCATATCTTCAAATTGGGCACACGCTATTCAGATAGCATGGGAGCAACTATTCTTGATGAAAATGGCAGAGCTGTTCCTATGGTAATGGGATGCTACGGTATCGGAGTAAGCCGTATCTTGTCAGCTGTTATCGAGCAACACGCCCGCCTCTTTGTTAACAAAACACCAAAAGGTGACTTCAAATTTGCATGGGGCATTAACTTCCCTAAAGAATTAGCACCATTTGATGTCCATTTGATTACTGTTAACACTAAAGATGATGAAGCACAAGCATTGACAGCTCAAATTGAAGCTGACTTGATGTCTAAAGGGTATGAAGTGTTGACAGACGATCGTAACGAGCGTGTCGGTTCTAAATTCTCTGATAGCGATCTTATCGGACTTCCAATTCGTGTTACCGTTGGTAAAAAAGCAAACGAAGGCATTATTGAAGTTAAAATCAAAGCCAGTGGCGATACCCTTGAAATCCATGCAGATAACCTGATTGAAACCCTTGATATTCTGACAAATTAAAGAATTATAAAAACTTTTTCAAAATTTTTTGAAAAAGTTTTTTGCATTTTTCAAAAAACCTCTTGACAGATGAAAAGAAATTCGGTAAGATATATGAGTTGTCTTTTGAGAGGTAAAGCTCATGGGGTAATAAAAAAAATTAACAAAAGAGTTGACAAGTTTCAAGTTATTTGTTAGAATATAGGAGTTGTCTCTTAGGAGAGGGCCATTGAAAACTGAACAAGACGAACCAAGTGCGGGTTACGCAAAGTAACCTGTCAAGAAACAATAAACGGATAAGCCAGAGTGTTTAGCCGGACAAACGATTAATTTAATGAGAGTTTGATCCTGGCTCAGGACGAACGCTGGCGGCGTGCCTAATACATGCAAGTAGAACGCTGAAGGAGGTAGCTTGCTACTTCTGG
>NZ_AUIP01000025.1 GCF_000423765.1 Streptococcus porci DSM 23759
GAACTGGGAGATATTCGCCGTTTTCAGTCTGCCAATCAAATCAATGCCTTTATCGGTATTGATCTGAGACACTATGAATCTGGCAACTTCCTCGCTAAGGAACACATTACCAAGCGTGGCAATCCCTACGCTAGAAAGATTCTGTTCAAATGTATTCACAATATCGCTTCAGCCAGTCACACCAATCCTTGCCATATCGCCGACTTTTATGAGGAACGAAAAAGACAATCGCAAACAACTTCAACGAAGCCACACACGATTGCCTCCATACATCGTCTCATTCGGACAATGTATTACCTCATTATGCATAACAAACTTTACGATTACGCTTCAACCCAAAATCGGTAAAACTGTTTATGCTCTATCATTGTAACACCTTATCAAAAATTTTCAACATAAGGTGTTAATTTCGTGTACTCTTTTTACACGAAACTTTAGTTCAAAAGAAAACAATTTCCTTATTTTGACTATTGAACTCAAAATATTTTTCGTCAAATACCTTGATGAACTTGACAAATGGTAGAAAAAGCACCTCAATCGTTAGATCTCATGTCTAATTTTGGGGGTGTAGTTCAGTTTATACTAGATTTCAACAGGAGTGTTTTCTTGTATCTCATTTTAGGGGCTAGTATCCTTTATGGTGCATTTAGCCATTACAGAAATTATAGTATCAATTAAAGTTGTTTTGCCTTTTCGATGGTTTTGTCAATGGCAGAGTTAATAGTATAAGTTAAACTCTTTTTTTCTAGCTCCATAAGGCCTGCGATAGTGGTGCCACCAGGGCTGCAAATCTTGTCAATCAGGTCATGCGGACTGTCTGTTCCTATCAAGATGTTTTGAGCGGTAGCCTGAACGGTCTGGCTGACAATAGCTAGAGTTGTGTCTTTTGGCATACCGTTTTTGACGCCAGATTTTGCTAAAGCTTCAATGAAGAGGGCAATGAAGGCAGGACTTGAACCGGCCAGGGCTGTGAAAGCGTCGAAATCTTTTTCGGCTACGTCAAAGGTGACTCCAAAGCTGTCACAAATGCCTTTAGCTGTGGTGAGAAGTTCGTCAGATACTTTATCATTGCCACAAATAGCTGTTGTGCTAGCAAGAATTTGGGCATTAATATTGGGCATGATACGAAGTAGTGGTAAATCTGAGTTAGTTAAATCAGCTAAGCGTTCCAAAGTAATACCAGCGGCCATAGACAGGATGGGTTGCTTGAAGCTTAAAGTGGACAATACAGTTGGAAAGAGTTGTGGCTTGATACCCAAAATCACCAGATCAACCTGGTCCAGCAATTCTTGATGTGAGTTAGTGTAAGCTAGTCCCAGTTCTTGGCCAATTTCCTTTGAGCGGTCGGGAGAGGATCCAGATATGATAATGTCATGTTCGGCTTGGCTCAGTCCTTTAATGATGGCAGTTGACATCTTGCCAACGCCGATAAATCCAATTTTCATCTTAATATCCTTTAATTGTATTAACAGTTGAGCGGTCAAGATTTTTCACGATGGCTTGTAAAAAGGCTTGTGCTTCAAGGAAATCATCCATAGCGTAGAGGGTTTGATGACTGTGAATATAGCGGGCGCATACACCGATAGTCGTTGATGGGACACCGCCGTTTTTCAAGTGAGCTGCACCAGCATCGGTGCCACCCTTGCCACAATAATATTGGAACTTGACACCGGCTTCTTCGGCTGTTGTCAAAAGGAAATCTTTCATGTCCTTCAGCATGATATGGCCAGGATCATAAAAACGTAGCAGAGTTCCATCACCGATTTTACCTTGGCTACCATAAACATCGCCGGCAGGTGAGCAGTCAACGGCAAAGAAGAGTTCAGGATCAAATTTGGTTGTTGATACGTGAGCTCCACGAAGACCAACTTCTTCTTGAACATTAGCCCCTGCGATGAGGGTATTTGGTAACTCTTGACCTTTTAAGTGTTCTAATAATTCTGTTACCATAAGAACTCCGTAACGGTTGTCCCAGGCTTTAGAAATGATATTTTTCTTGTTAGCGGTTAAGATGGTCTCAGACTCTGGGATAATAATGTCTCCTGGGCGCACGCCAAAACGTTCAGCCTCTGTCTTATCTACAAATCCAGCGTCAAAAATTACATCAGCTACTTTTGGGATAGTCGCTCCGCCATTGCCACGCATGAGGTGAGGAGGTACAGAGCCAGAGATGACAGGAAGTTTAGCGCCAGTTTGGGTGTGGAGAGTAAAGCGCTGGGCAGAGACAACCAGTGGGCTCCAACCACCAATTTCAACCACACGGAAAGTGCCATCAGGCTTGATATCACTAATCATGAAGCCAACTTCGTCCATATGAGCAGCCACCATAATACGAGGAGCATCAGCAGTCTTGCTGTCCTTGATGCCGAAAATGCCACCGAGACCATCCGTCTCAACACGGTCAACAAGAGGTGTCATTTTTTGACGCAAATGATTACGAACATCGTGTTCAAAACCGGCAACACCGTGCAATTCAGTTACTTCTTTGATTTTTGAAAATAAGTCTGTCATAAGAGTCTCCTAAATCATATAGATATCTTTTATTCTATCATTAAGCCTAAACTTTGTCAGTTTTTTATTTGAAGGGGTACTGACTTTCTGGATTCTTTTGGGACAAAAGCGGTGCTTTTATGATAAAATAATGTTTATGAAACAAAAACGATTTGCCTTCCTAGCGGGCATCTTAGGGCTAGGCGGTTTGGCAGCGGCTAGCGTAGTTGCGCATCAAAAACAATTAGACAAAGAGCGTCAACAGATTCTCGTGGAAGTCAGAGAGTTTTTTGCGTCCTTTGGCAAAATTTCAGTCATCTATATCAATGATTTTGAGTCAATCAGACGTTTAGTAACTGGCGGTGTAGTTTTTGAAGATGGTGTGACCTTTTATTTCAGTTATGACCATGGCGATATCAATTACCGTTTAGAAAAGGACTTAGATAAATGATCATATCTGAAAACTTTGAAGAATTAGCGAGCTTAGTAGAAAGCGATGAAAAGGTCGTGTTCTTTTTCACGGCGGATTGGTGCCCAGATTGTCAATTTATTTATCCAGCTCTGCCAGAGATTGAAGAAAGATTTCCAGAGATGACATTTGTTCGCGTGGATCGAGATGATTTTATAGACCTAGCTCAAACGTGGAGTATTTTGGGGATTCCCTCTTTTGTTGTCACCCAAAAGGGTAAGGAACTGGGGCGTCTAGTCAACAAACTCAAGAAAAGTAAAGAAGAAATTATCAGCTTTTTAGAAAAGTGTAGATAATTGACCGTCTGGAAAACGACAATGATTAAATAATAATGATAAGCAAGGAAGAATACATGATTTTTGCATATAATAAAGAACAGGTTGGGGATACGCTCCTCGTTATTTTACAAGATACCAAGGATATCAAACGCTCGGTTGAGCGTAAGGGAAAAGTTGCGCGCGTTTATGATTTAGTGACGGGTGAGACCTTAGCTTGGAACATTTTTGAGGTTTCAAGCTTAATTACTCTTGAGGGGAATGGTCAGGTGATCTTGTCAGACCAAGATGTGGCCATTATCAATCAAGAGTTAGTTAAAGAAGGTTTTACAGAAGAGTTGCTTAATAACCAAGGGCCGTTTTTTGTGGTGGGCCAAATTGTAGAAATGGTACCACATCCTGATAGTGACCATCTCAATATTTGCCAAGTTCAAGTTGCATCTGATAAAAGAGTACAGATTGTGGCAGGGGCACCGAATGCGGCTGTCGGTCTTAAAACCATCGTTGCCCTTTCTGGCGCCATGATGCCGAGCGGTAGCCTTATTTTCCCTGGTCAGCTTCGTGGAGTGGATAGTTATGGTATGATGTGTAGCCCTCGTGAGCTGGCTCTTCCGAATGCTCCTCAGGTGCGTGGCATCATTGAATTGGACAATTCTGCAGTAATTGGTGAGCCGCTTGATGCTACCAAGCACTGGAAAGGATAAATTTGCCTCAAAACCTCTATTCAAGGGGTTTTAGCTTTTTCTGAATTGTGATATAATAAAAAAAATATAAACTTGGAGTCTAATCGTGAAAAAAAGCTATCGCGTCAAGCGTGAGAAAGACTTTAAGCTGATTTTTCAAAGTGGCACGAGTGTTGCCAATCGAAAATTTGTAGTTTATAGTCTCCCAAAAGACCAGGCTCATTTTAGGGTGGGTCTCTCAGTCAGTAAAAAACTGGGCAATGCGGTGGTCAGGAATCGTATTAAACGCAGGCTCCGTCATCTGATTAAAGAGCTGTCACCCCATCTTGTAACGACGGACTTTGTCATTATTGCTCGTAAGGGAATTGAAATTCTCACCTATCAGGAAATGAAAAATAACCTTACTCATGTATTGAAATTGGGAAATCTGTATCAGGAAGGAAATCAAGGTGAACAAGAAACTTAAGGTAAGTGGTCTTTTGATGGCTGGTTTGGTTCTTTTATCAGCCTGTAGCCGAAGTGGCCAAAGTATGTCACCAATTACAGCTGACAGTACTGGTTTTTGGGCAAAGCTGGTTTACTTTTTTGCTCAGGCAATCAATGGACTGTCCTTCGGTAATATCGGTGTTGGGATTATTCTCTTCACTCTAGTAGTCAGAACGGCACTTTTACCGCTTTACAACATGCAAATTAAGTCCAGCCGTAAGATGCAGGACCTACAGCCTAAACTAAGAGAGCTTCAAAAGCAGTACCCAGGCAAGGACACAGATAGCCGTCTAGCTCTGACTGAAGCGACAAATGCTCTCTACAAAGAAGAAGGGGTCAATCCATACAGCAGTTTATGGCCCTTGCTAGTTCAACCCCCTGTTATGATTGCTCTTTATCAGGCGCTCTTACGGGTTGATTTCCTAAAAGAAGGCTCCTTCCTTTGGTTTAAATTAGCAGAGCCAGATAAGCTTTTTATCCTACCAATCTTGGCAGCAGTCTTTACCTTCTTGTCTACTTGGTTGACAAATAAGGGTGCTCGTGAGAAGAATGTTGCCATGACGATTATGTCACTGGTAGCACCAGTGATTATTTTGATGGTCTCAATCACGCTTGCAAGCGGTGTGTCTCTCTATTGGACGGTGTCAAATGCTTATCAAGTTGTGCAAATCTTGATTTTTAATAATCCTTTCAAGCTCATTGCAGAGCGCGAGCAATTGGCACAAGCAGAAAAAGAAAAAGCGGCAAGAATTCGCCGTGCTAAGAAAAAAGCACAAAGACGTAAATAAGGAGAATCTTATGGCTATTTTTACAGGAAAAACGGTAGAAGAAGCTATCGAAGCAGGCTTACGCGAGCTTGGTCTACCACGCATGAAAGCTCATATCCGCGTGGTCTCAAGGGAGAAAAAAGGCTTTCTTGGCTTTGGGAAAAAGCCCGCGCAGGTAGAGATTGAAAGTATTGATGAGAAGACAGCGCATAAGGCTGATCAAAAGGCAGTCAAAGGTGTTCCTGAGGAAATCAACCAGCAAAATGCACCGGTGACCACCAGTCTGGAAGATACAATTGAACTCAGCAAGGTGACCAGCCTCATTAAGGAAATGGAGGCTCGTGGAGAGCTGGAAGTTGAACCAGAAGTCAAAGAGCAGTTTTTGACTAATAAAAAATCACCGCAAACCATTTTAGAAGAAACTGGTCATTTCGAGGTTTTAAAAGAATTGCAAGGCAAAGAACCTGGGGATGTCATTGAAGAGACAGCGACTAAAATGTCTACACCAGAAGTGGTAGAGTCAGTTAAAGTGGATGATTTCCAAGCCTTTGTTTCTAGTGAATTTAGTCAAGATGAGTCAGAAGAAATTTCTGAAGACATTGAGGCTGCGGCAAAGGATGTGGCTGCCTACGTCGAAAAAATCATCTACGAGATGGATGTTGAAGCAACATTGGAAACCACTACTAACCGTCGTCAAATCACTATCCAGATTGAGACACCAGAGGCAGGACGTGTTATTGGTTACCATGGAAAAGTGCTTAAGTCTATGCAACTGTTAGCACAAAATTTCTTACACGATCATTATTCACGCTACTTTTCTGTCATTCTAAATGTCCATGATTATGTGGAACATCGTACAGAGATTGTCATTGATTTTACAAAGAAAATGGCTAAGCGGGTATTAGAAACAGGCCATGATTACGTTATGGATCCAATGAGTAATAGTGAGCGTAAAATTGTTCATAAGACGGTTGGGAAAATTCCAGGTGTAGAAAGCTATTCAGAAGGTAATGATCCAAATCGTTACGTTGTTATCAGCAAACTTCATTAATGTACAGGAGCCAGTCTAAGCTGGCTTTTTTTTGTGTCCGAACTCAGTCTTAGGTCGGATTTTCTGGATGTAAATAGATTGCTTAAGACAGAGATAAAGGGCCTGTGATATAATATATTTATGACAATTTTAGAATTATTGAAGAAAAAATTTTTTCCAGATAACTATCAAAAAGAACAAGAGGCTCTGAAAGAGGCGCAGGCAGAATTTATGGAGGACTTTCAGGCAGAAAAAACTACAGTTACTGAACCTCAAGCATCACCTGAAGAAGACCTTGGTCAACTGTCTGAGGAGGGACAGCCAAACTCTCGTTATCAGCGAAGTCGTTCTCATCAGAAAAAGGAAGAGAGTAAATCTGACATTCTCAAGAAAGCAGATAAGCTAAAACTAGCCCCTACAAATCCGTTACGTCAATTTTGGCGTCGTTATCATATGGGGAAGATTCTTTTAATTAGCCTGACAGGATTTATCCTCCTGACCAGTGGTTACCTTTTTTATCTAGCCAAGACAGCCAAGGTTTCGGACTTGCAGGAGGCACTCAAGGCGACCACTGTTATTTATGACCGCAATGGTGAGTACGCAGGTTCCCTGACCGGACAAAAAGGCACCTATGTGGAGCTAGATGCCATTTCAGATGATTTAGAAAATGCTGTGCTTGCTACCGAGGATCGAAGTTTTTATGAAAATAGCGGTATTAACTTCAAGCGGACTATATTAGCTGTGCTGACGCTCGGTAAATCTGGTGGTGGTTCGACCATCACACAGCAACTGGCTAAAAATGCCTACCTAACTCAAGACCAGACGATTAAGCGTAAAGCGCGTGAATTCTTCTTGGCCTTAGAGTTGACTAAGAAATACAGCAAGAAAGAAATCCTAACCATGTACCTCAATAACTCCTACTTTGGTAATGGGGTCTGGGGTGTCGAGGATGCGAGTCAAAAATATTTCGGAACTAGTGCGGCCAACCTATCTCTAGATGAAGCTGCAACACTTGCGGGTATGTTAAAAGGTCCTGAAATTTATAATCCCTACTATTCTATTGATAATGCCACCAACCGCAGGGACACGGTTTTACAAGGAATGGTAGCGGCGGGATATATCAGTCAAGAAACTGCTGATGAATCCATGACCGTTGGAATGGGAAATCGATTAGCTGATACTTATGCAGGCAAAATGAACGATTATAAGTATCCTTCCTACTTTGACGCGGTCATCAGCGAGGCTATTGAAACCTACGGCCTGAGTGAAAAAGACATTCTTAACAATGGTTATAAAATCTATACTGAGCTGGATCAAAATTATCAAGTGGGTATGCAGGCAGCCTTGGATGATGATAATTTTATCTATGTGGCTAACGATGGTGAGACTTCTCAGGCAGCTAGTGTTGCTCTGGATCCTTCAACTGGTGGGGTAAGAGGTCTGGTTGGTCGTTCAAACAGTACAGAGAATGCCACTTTTAGAAGTTTCAACTACGCGACTCAAGGGCTCAGAAGTCCAGCATCAGCCATAAAACCCCTCTTAGTTTATGCCCCAGCAATCGCTTCAGGTTGGAATATCGATGAGCTGTTACCCAACACAAATCGCGATTTTAACGGTTACGCTCCATCAAACTATGGGGGCATTGAGACAGAAGATTTACCCATGTATCAGGCATTGGCAAATTCATACAACATTCCAGCAGTCTATACCCTTGACCAGATTGGCATTAACAAAGCTTTTTCTTATGGGAAAAAGCTGGGCCTTAACATGACGGATGTTCCTAAAGAACTTGGAGTGGCTTTAGGTTCAAGCATGACTGTCAGCCCTATGCAGATGGCACAAGCCTATGCTACCTTTGCCAATGATGGGGTTATGAATAAGGCGCACTTGATTACCCGTATCGAGACAGCGAGTGGTGAAAAAGTCAAAGCCTATACACCCTCAGCACAACGTGTGATGAGCAAATCTGTAGCTGATAAGATGACTAGCATGATGTTGGGAACTTTTACTAATGGTACGGCTACTTCAGCCAACGTCTATGGCTATACCATGGCTGGTAAGACAGGGACGAATGAAGCCAGTTTCAATCCTGACGTCATCAGTGACCAATGGGTTATTGGTTACACACCTGATGTGGTGATTTCTCAGTGGATTGGTTACGATAAGACAGACGAAAATCACTATATTATTGACCCCTATAGCAATGCGTCATCACTCTTTAGTACTATGGCAAGCTCGGTTCTACCTTATACGTCAGGGACGAAGTTTAAGGTGGAAAATGCTTACGCCGCAAATGGTATTGATGCCGTGTATGACGAGTCAGCTCAGGAAGCTCAAGAGGAGTCGCGCAGCATTATTGACGATTTAACTGACTCAGCAACCAAGACCAAGGAGGAATTGGAAAAAGCTTTGAATGATAGCACCATTCCAGAAAAAGCTCAAAACCTCTGGAATAGTATTCTGGACTACTTCAGATAAGTTGCAAAGACATCTGTAATATGGTAAAATGGCTCTTACGGAGGCAGTATGGCACAGAAAAAAGCAAGTTTAGCGTGTGTGGATTGTGGGAGTCGTAACTACTCTATTTCAGTTAGTAGCAATCCTAAACCAACACGTTTAGAAGTTAAGAAATTTTGTAAGCACTGTAAGGGATATACCCTGCACAAGGAAACACGTTAAGACCGCTAATAATCATCCTTGAGACTAACCAGTCACAATAAGCCTGATTTTAGTAGGTATACCTAAAGATGGTTTCCAGAAACCCTGTAATTTGAATGAGGAGTATAAAGCAATTATGTTTATCAAAGGCATTTTTCAAGTTTTGAAAGGTACAACTTGGCCAAATCGTAAACAACGTTGGTATGATTTTATTTCAGTTCTTGAATATACCATATTTTTCACTATAATTATTTTCCTTTTTGACCGTTTGATTTCAGGTGGTCTCTTGAATTTGTTTAATAAATTCTAAGAAAAGTCTTAAAAAATAAGCAGAATTTAGGGCTTATTTGGTCAAAACTGTGATATAATACCAGTAAAGACAAAGCCGCTTCGACGGCTTTTTTATATCGTCGCTTTAATTAGGGTTGTAATTTCTCTGATTGAAGCAAGTTTATTTACAAAGGAGCAAGAAATGTTAGATTCATTTGACAAGGGCTGGTTTGTCCTTCAGACTTATTCAGGTTATGAAAATAAGGTTAAGGAAAACCTTTTGCAACGTGCCCAAACTTATGACATGTTGGACAATATTTTGCAGGTGATTATTCCAACTCAAACCGTAAACGTTGAGAAAAACGGGACTAGCAAAGAAATCGAAGAAAATCGTTTCCCAGGTTATGTTTTGGTGGAAATGGTGATGACTGACGAGGCTTGGTTCGTGGTGCGTAACACGCCGAACGTTACAGGATTTGTAGGGTCACACGGAAACCGTTCAAAACCAACCCCACTCTTGGAAGAAGAAATCCGTTCAATCCTTATTTCAATGGGTCAAAAAGTGGATGTCATCGATACCAATATCAAGGCTGGCGATATGGTTCAAATCATCGATGGCGCCTTTATGGGACAAGAAGGTCGCGTGGTTGAAATTGATGGCAACAAAGTTAAACTCATGCTCAATATGTTTGGTACAGAAACTCAGGCAGAAGTAGAACTTTACCAAATTGCAGAATTGTCGTAAGCAGAAGGCGTCAGCCTTCTTTTTTGATGAGCCAGAATCAATATTTTACCAAAGGTCTTTACAGGGCCTTGGAAAAATGCTATATTAGTAAAGCTTAGAAAAGATGTTTTCTAGCAAATATAGACCCGAGTAAAAAATGCCTACGGACAGGCAGGGTTGAATGCCGAAGCGTGCCTACTTTCGGGCTAAGAGTTCTTTTGGTAAGTTAAGCCAGTTTGATATACTTCGACTATCTGTGATGGCTTGCTTTATCTAAATGCCTTTTAGCTCAGAAATCATATGAGACTAGTATTTCTTTGAGATGAGTTTTCTCACGGGCACATTATTGATAGGGTTAAAAGCCTACATTTTATAAGTTGATATTAGGAGATTGCTCCTGATTCGTATATCAAATTAGTGTGGTGAAAGCACACGTCATCTTGTGAAACGGTCAATAAAGTACGTAATATTTGCAACTAGAGAGTTAGGAAACATCTGGAACAGACATACTCAACAGAAACAAACGAAAAAACGTCAGAAGATTGTAGAGCAGGTGAAAACCTGCTTTTTTTCATAGGAGAGATCTTGAGAAATCTCGATGTCAGTTAAAGTCTTGATAGAGTTAAGTATTTAAAGAGACTTAGCCAAATGAAGCAGATGATCGAGAAAAATATCCAGAATATTCTGGAAACAATAAATCCTTAAAGGAGTATGTCGTGTACCAATTAGATCAGTATCAAGCCCCTGTTTATCAGGGGTTGGTGAACTTACGGAAAAAAAGGATTGTTCCCTTTGATGTCCCAGGACACAAACGGGGACGGGGTAATCCAGAGTTGGTCGAACTGTTAGGAGAAAGATGCGTGGGGATTGATGTCAATTCTATGAAACCTTTGGATAATCTAGGGCATCCAGTCTCCATTATTCGAGAGGCGGAGGAATTGGCAGCAGAAGCCTTTGGTGCCAGTCATGCTTTTCTCATGGTTGGAGGGACAACCTCTTCCGTCCAGACCATGATTCTGGCGACTTGTAAGGCAGGCGATAAAATCATCCTCCCTCGAAATGTCCATAAATCTGCCTTGAATGCTTTGGTTTTATGTGGGGCTATTCCTGTTTATGTTGATATGACCGTTCAGCCAAGGATTGGTATTGCTCTTGCCTTGGAAAATGAAGCTTTTGAACGAGCTATTTCTGAGCATCCTGATGCGGTTGCTGTCTTGATCAACAATCCGACCTATTATGGCATCTGTTCGGACCTACGTACCTTGACTGAAAAAGCTCATGCAGCGGGTATGAAAGTCTTAGTCGATGAAGCTCACGGTGCGCATTTGCATTTTTCGGAAAAATTGCCAGAGGCAGCTATGGATGTGGGGGCTGATATGGCAGCTGTTTCCATGCACAAATCAGGTGGCAGTCTGACCCAGAGCTCGCTCCTATTGGTCGGTCCAGATATGAATGTGGAGTATGTCCGCCAGATTATCAATCTGACCCAGTCGACATCCGCTTCCTATCTCTTGCTGGCTAGTTTGGATATTTCAAGGAGAAATCTGGCCCTTCGTGGGAAAGAGTCTTTTGAAAAAGTCATTGAAATGTCTGAGTATGCTCGCCGTGAAGTCAATGCCATCGGTGGCTACTATGCCTATTCCAAGGAATTAATTGATGGTAAAACGGTGCATGATTTTGATGTAACCAAGCTCTCCATCTATACGCAGGGCATTGGTCTGACAGGGATTGAAGTCTATGATTTGTTGCGGGATGAGTACGACATCCAGATTGAATTTGGCGACATTGGCAATATCTTGGCCTATATCTCCATCGGTGACCGCTTGCAGGACATCGAGCGGCTGGTGGGGGCTCTGGCTGACATCAAGCGTCTTTACTCACGAGATGGTTCGGATTTGATTTCGGGAGAATACATCCAGCCGCAGCTGGTTTTGTCACCGCAGGAAGCCTTTTATGCAGAGCGGGAAAGTCGTTCCCTGCAAGAAGCAGTTGGTCAGGTCTGCGGGGAATTTGTTATGTGCTATCCGCCTGGTATTCCGCTTTTAGCTCCAGGTGAGCGAGTGACCCAGGAAATTGTTGACTACATTATCTTCGCCAAGGAACGCGGTTGTTCCCTCCAAGGGACAGAAGATCCAGATGTCAACTTCATCAATGTCATTAAGGAGGACTAGTCATGGAAATGTGGTTTTCAGAAGTTCAAACACCTGATGTAAAATTGTCCATTCGCACCAGCCAGCAGCTCTATGCTGGCAAGAGTGAATTTCAGGACATTGCTGTGTTGGACTCGCCAGCCTTTGGTAAGATTTTGACCCTTAATGGTCGGGTTCTCTTTTCAGATGCGGACGACTTTGTTTACAACGAAATGGCCGTTCATGTACCAATGGCCGTTCATCCAAATCCCAAGAAAATCTTGATTCTGGGTGGGGGAGATGGTGGAGTTGCTCAAGTTCTCAGTATGTATCCTGAAATCGAACGTATTGACGTTGTAGAGCCAGATGAACTCCTTGTGGAAGTTTGTCGTCAGTATTTCCCAGACTATGCAACTGGCTTGGAAGATGAGCGAGTCGAAGTTTATTTACAAGACGGTCTGCGTTTCTTGCGCAACTGTGAAAATGAATATGACATCATCATCAATGATGCGACAGATCCATTTGGACATACGGAAGGGCTCTTTACCAAGGAATTTTACGGTAATGCCTACCGGGCTTTGAAGGAAGATGGCATCATGGTCTACCAGCATGGTTCGCCATTTTATGACGAAGATGAGTCTGCCTTTCGTTCCATGCATCGGAAGGCGACCCAATCTTTCCCTATCAGCCGTGTTTATCAGGCCCATATTCCGACATCTGCTGCAGGTTATTGGTTATTTGGCTTTGCCTCTAAAAAATACCATCCTATAGAAGATTTTGACAAGGAAAAATGGAAGGCGCGCCAGCTTTTCACAGAATACTATACCGCTAATCTCCACATCGGAGCATTTCTCTTGCCTCGATACGTGGAAGACATTTTAGAAGAAGAGGAGAAAAAATAATGAGTCGTTTGTTAGTGATTGGTTGTGGCGGAGTTGCCCAAGTTGCCATCAGCAAGGTTTGTCAGGCAGAAGATACCTTCAAGGAAGTCATGATTGCCAGCCGTACCAAATCCAAATGTGATGACTTGAAGGCTATTTTGGAAGGAAAAACAGCTGTAAAAATCGAAACTGCCCAAGTGGATGCGGACAAGGTGGAAGAAGTGATTGCCTTGATTGAAAGCTACCAGCCAAAAGCTGTCTTGAACGTTGCCCTGCCTTACCAAGACTTGACCATCATGGATGCCTGCTTGGCGACGGGCGTGGACTATATCGACACGGCCAACTACGAGTGCGAGGACACCGAGGATCCAGAATGGCGGGCCATCTACGAAAAACGCTGTGCTGAAGAAGGATTTACGGCTTACTTTGACTACTCTTGGCAGTGGGCTTATAAGGAGCGTTTTGAAAAAGCAGGGCTGACAGCTCTTTTGGGATCCGGATTTGATCCAGGTGTGACTAGTGTATTTTCTGCCTACGCACTGAAACATTATTTCGATGAAATCCACTATATCGACATCCTAGACTGTAACGGTGGAGACCACGGTTATCCATTTGCGACCAACTTTAACCCTGAAATCAACTTGCGTGAGGTTTCTGCACCAGGTTCCTACTGGGAAAACGGCAAATGGGTGGAAGTCGAAGCTATGTCGATCAAACGAGAATATGATTTCCCAGAAGTTGGCCAGAAAGACATGTACCTCCTCCACCACGAAGAAATCGAATCCCTAGCTAAGAATATTCCAAGTGTCAAACGCATCCGTTTCTTCATGACCTTTGGTCAATCTTACTTGACTCACATGAAGTGTTTGGAAAATGTTGGTCTCCTGCGAACAGATCCAATCAACTTCAACGGTCAAGAAGTGGTGCCAATCCAATTCCTCAAAGCATTATTACCAGACCCTGCTAGCCTTGGTCCTCGTACCGTTGGCAAGACTAACATCGGCTGTATTTTCACTGGTGTTAAAGACGGCGTTGAGAAGACTATCTACATCTACAATGTTTGTGACCACCAAGAGTGCTACAAGGAAGTTGGCTCACAGGCTATTTCCTACACAACTGGTGTGCCAGCTATGATTGGAACCAAGCTGGTTATGGACGGAATTTGGAAGAAACCAGGTGTCTATAACTTGGAAGAATTGGATCCAGATCCATTCATGGACTTGCTCAATCAATATGGTCTGCCTTGGCAGGTAGTAGAAAATCCTGTTTTGGTGGACTAGATGAGAATTGATCAAGTCCCAACACCAGCCTATGTTATTGACGAGGCTAAGCTGGTAAAAAATTTAGAAATTCTCAAGTCCGTTCAGGACCAAACAGGCTGTAAGGTACTTTTGGCCCAAAAAGCCTTCTCCATGTATGCTACCTATCCGCTGATCAGTCAGTATCTGGCTGGCACAACTGCATCAGGACTCTATGAAGCCAAGCTGGGTCGTGAGGAATTTGGGGGCGAAGTCCATGTCTTTGCCCCAGCCTTTAAGGATGCGGATTTGGAGGAGATTTTGGAAATTGCAGACCACATCGTCTTTAATTCGGAACGCCAACTCCGCAAGCATGCGGACAAATGCCGAGCAGCTGGAGTCAGTGTTGGCCTGCGGATTAATCCAGAGTGTTCCACCCAAGGTGAACATGCACTTTACGACCCCTGCGCAACGGGTTCTCGTTTCGGCGTCCGAATCAGTCAGTTTTCAGAAGACCTGCTGGACTTGGTGGATGGCCTGCATTTCCATACCCTCTGTGAGCAAAATTCCGATGATTTGAAAACTACCTTGGATGTTGTTGAGGCCAAATTCGGTCCCTACCTACACCGTATTAAATGGCTCAATATGGGCGGCGGCCATCATGTGACCAGAGAAGATTATGATCTGGACTTGCTGATTTCTTCTATCCAGCACATGCAGGAAACCTATGGATTAGAAGTCTACATTGAGCCTGGTGAAGCCATTGCCCTCAATGCAGGCTATTTGGTGACAGAAGTTTTAGACATTGTCGAAAATGGTATTGAAACGCTAGTATTAGACGCATCAGCTACCTGTCACATGCCAGATGTTTTGGAAATGCCCTATCGCCCACCGCTTCGTCATGGCTTTGAGGCTGGAGAGAAGGCTTTTACTTACAGACTGTCTTCCAATACCTGTCTGACGGGCGACATCATCGGTGATTATTCCTTTGAAAAGCCTGTTGAGATTGGTGACAAACTCTATTTTGAGGACATGGCCATTTATTCCTTTGTCAAAAATAATACCTTCAACGGTATCGGTCTGCCAAGTCTGGTCTTGATGGATCAGACAGGCGACTGTCGAATTATCAAAAGCTTTGGCTATGAAGATTTCAAGGGGAGGTTGTCATGATAGAAAGTCCAAAAGCAGCGGGTTACCGCATGCCTGCTGAGTATGAGCCCCATCATGGTACCCTAATGGTGTGGCCGACTCGCCCAGGATCCTGGCCCTTTGATGGTCAGGGGGCAAAAAAAGCCTTCAGCCAGGTCATCAAAACCATTGCTGAAAGCGAGCAGGTCTATCTCTTGGTGGATGAGGCACATCGTGAGGAAGCTCAGTCTATGCTAGGTGATGGCATTTCCTACCTGGACATCCCCACAAATGACGCTTGGGCGCGTGACACAGGTCCGACGGTTTTGGTTCATGAAAATGGCAGAGCTTTGTCTGTCGATTGGGCTTTTAATGCTTGGGGCGGAAGCTATGATGGTCTTTATCAGGACTATGAGGCAGATGATCAGGTGGCTAGTCGATTTAGTCAGGCCATCGGTCTGCCAGTCCATGATGCCCACCCCTTTGTCCTAGAAGGAGGAGCCATCCATAGCGACGGCGAAGGAACCATCATGGTGACCGAATCCTGCCTGCTAAGTCCAGGCCGCAATCCCCATTTGACCAAGGACCAGATTGAGCAAGTGTTGCTAGATACTCTCGGAGCTGAAAAGGTCCTCTGGCTCCCATACGGTATCTTTAATGATGAAACCAATGAGCACGTGGACAATGTTGCGGCCTTTGTTGGTCCAGCCGAGATAGTTTTAGCCTGGACAGATGATGAGTCAGATCCCCAATATGCCATGTCCAAGGCAGATTGGGACTACTTGGAAAAGCAAGTGGATGCCAAGGGTAGAAAGTTGATCGTCCATAAACTGCCTATCCCCAAGCATCCAATTCTAGTAACAGAAGAGGACTTGCCAGGCTATGTCTATGAAGCGGGGGAGGAGGAGCGGTTTGCTGGTGAACGTCTGGCTGCTTCCTATGAGAATTTTTACGTCAGCAACGGTGCGGTATTAGTGCCCCAGTTTGATGATGAGCATGATGCGCAGGCACTGCATCTCCTAGCGCAGCTTTTTCCAACCAGAAAAGTCGTCGGCATTCCAGCTCGCGACATCCTACTTGGAGGTGGGAATATCCATTGCATCACCCAGCAGATTCCCCTTTATGGGGCTAAATGACTCTGATACAGCGTCAAGCCGGATTGGCATACTCCAGTATAGCCGGCTCCGGCCTTCCTTGTCTCAGAGCCATTGTATCTCCCATAAAGAAATTATGAAAAGGAAGAAAATATGAGAAATGTTACTGTAGCAGCTGTCCAGATGCAGTGTAGTCAGGACCTTTGGGAAAATCTGGCAACTGCAGAGCGTTTGGTCAGACAGGCAGCTAGTCAGGGAGCGCAGATTATTCTCCTGCCTGAACTCTTTGAGCGTCCTTATTTTTGTCAAGAACGCCAGTATGATTATTATAACTATGCCAAGTCTGTAGAAGAAAATGATGCTGTTCAGCACTTTATTCCTATTGCCAAGGAATTGCAGGTTGTCTTGCCCATTTCCTTCTATGAAAAAGATGGCAATAGCCTCTACAATTCCATTGCTGTAATCGATGCAGATGGGACGGTGCTAGGTGTTTACCGTAAGACTCACATTCCTGACGACCATTATTATCAGGAGAAGTTTTACTTCACACCTGGAAATACTGGATTTAAAGTTTGGAAAACGCGTTATGCGAAAATTGGCATTGGCATCTGTTGGGACCAATGGTTCCCAGAAACTGCTCGTTGTCTAGCTCTGAATGGAGCAGAATTACTCTTTTATCCAACAGCCATTGGTTCGGAGCCGATTTTGGACACGGATAGCCAAGGTCATTGGCAGCGGACCATGCAGGGCCATGCTGCAGCCAATATCACACCAGTCATTGCTGCCAATCGGATTGGCTTGGAAGATGTACAACCTTCTGCAGAAAATGGAGGCCAGTCTTCTAGCTTGTGTTTCTATGGTTCGTCCTTTATGACAGATGAAACAGGTGAAGTGATTGAAAAAGCGGGACGTGATGAAGAAGTTGTCTTGCTTGCAACGTATGATTTGGATAAGGGAGCGCGTGAACGTTTGGATTGGGGACTCTTTAGAGACCGCAGACCACATATGTATCAAACCATTAGTTGCTAATTAATTAAGAAACTGGGTCAATCCCAGTTTTATTTTTTACACAATTTTCTGAAGATTTTGATATAACAAACAACAATTATAGGAGAATGCTGGAATGACAGTAGGATTGGTCTTAGAAGGCGGTGGCATGAGAGGACTTTACACAGCTGGAGTTCTGAATGCCTTTTTAGAAGCAGGCATCAAAGTTGATGGGATTGTGGCAGTATCTTCTGGTGCTCTCTTTGAGGTTAATTATCTTTCAGACCAAAAAGGCAGAGCTCTCCGCTATAATAAACGTTTCATTAAAGATAAAAATTACATGGGACTGCGTTCTTGGATAAGGACGGGAAATGTGGTTAATAAAGATATGGCCTACTATAAAATTCCTATGGAGCTAGACAAATTTGACCAAGCTGCCTTTGCTCGGTCGGGTGTCCCTTTTTACGTGGTCGCTACGGATATAGAGACTGGAAAAGCTGACTATATTAAGATTGACAATGTTTTTGACCAGCTGGAAGCCTTTCGTGCCAGCTCGGCCTTGCCCCTAGCTAGTGAAATTGTGACCTATCAGGACAAGCACTACCTGGATGGTGGATTATCTGATTCCATTCCAGTGACTTTTGCTCAAGGCTCGGATTTTGACAAGCTGATTGTTATTTTGACTCAGTCACTGGATTATCGTAAGAAGCCATCGAGTGGCAAGCTCTACAAGCTTCTATATAAAAAATATCCCGACTTTGTTGCTGTAGCCTCCAAACGTTACCAGCATTACAATGAGAGAGTGGAAAAAATTATCCAGCTAGAGGAGAATTTTCCTGATGTTTTTAATATCTGGGGAGAATCCCCAGACCCCTAAGCATAAAATCCCCAAAATATACTAATTAAAGGAAACTTTTTGGGTTAATTGCTAGTTATCAAGGATGATAAAACCAGCTCCGTCCCAAATAAGGGAAGTTTTATGTTTAGGTATAGATTTGGATTATAATTTTTTCATAAAGATTTTAGTGAGTAGAAGAAGTATGAAGCGTATTATGAACGGGTATAAATTACTGTATATTATATTGGTTTTATTAAGTATTGCTAGCGCATTTTTGATGACCTTTTTCTCTGTTCAATTAGGGAAAATACTTGATAACTTATCTAGTTCCAATGGTGAGTTATTAATCCAGGTAGTCATATGTATCGGCGCGCTAGTGTTGTGGTTTTTATGTTCATGGTGTTATTCCTATATAAAGAGTAAGTATGTAAAAAATATTATTATAGATTTAAAAGAGCGATTATTCTTAGATTATTTATCGCGTGAATTTAGTGAAATGAATGACAATTATAGTTCGAATTTTCTGAATAATGTGACAAAAAATATTGATATTATTCAGGAGAACTTATTGATTCCTAGAATTACGATTGTTACGAATTTAACTTCGCTAGTCATGAGTGTGGCCGCTATTTTATGGATAGAATGGCACCTAGCATTAGTTTTTTTTGCATTGTCGTTTCTAACTATTTTTCTATCACAAGCACCAGGGAAACTGATGACTAAGGCAACAAGTCATTATTCAGAACAAAGCAGTCACTATTTAGCAGAAATGACAAATTTTATTGATGGCTTTGAACAAATCAAATTATTGAACGTTCAAAAATGGATACAGAAATTAATACAAAAAACAACCTTTGATTTTGAAGATTCTAGAAAAAAATATCAATATCGAAAAGATTTTGCTTCAAATGCAGGAACGTTTCTGAGTTTCTTCTCCCAAGTAGTGTGTATGGTTGCGGGTATATTTTTTGTAAGAAAGGGTTTGCTTACAGTGGGATTGTTGGTAGCAAGTATTCAATTATTGAATGGTGTATTTGGACCGTTACAATCCTTCCTTTACAATAAAAACTTAATAAAAAGCACGGATGCGGTCTTATTAAGTTTTCAAGATATCCTAGATAGGAGTTATATTGATACTAGTTATGTTATAGATAGTAATATATATAGAGAAATTACTAATATCTCCATAAATAATTTAACATATCAGGTTGGAAGCAGATCGATATTCAATAATTTCTCGTTTGAATTTAAAAAAGGGAATATATATGCCATTATCGGTTCTTCAGGGGTAGGAAAATCAACCTTAGCTAAATTGATATTAAATTATTTTCCTAAAAGTTTATATGATGGAGAAATACAAATTAACGGAAAAAGTAATTTTGAAATTAGTTCAAAAGAGTTATATAGGGAGATTGCCTTTATACAAAAAAATGACTTCCTTTTTAATGGTAGTGTCTTGGATAATATAAAGTTAGATAGAGAAGTGGATGTGACTACGCAATTAAGAAATACCTTAGGTTTTAGCTAGGACTTTATGAGTAAGAAATTGTCTAAGGAAAGAACGATAGTATCGGAAGGAGAAAAACAACGTATTGATTTAGCCAGATTTTTATGCAAAACCTATTCTGTATATATATTTGATGAACCTACCAGTCATCTTGATCCAAAAAAATCCAAAGATATCATGGATTATATTTTATCAATTGAGAATGCAATAGTTATTGTTATTACTCATGATCATAATCCAGAAATATTGGAACGATTTGATCAAGTTATTGCTTTATAATGGAAAGGAATTACTTATGAGTTGTGAAGTTAAAAAAATGAGTTTTTAAAGACACTCTGCAGAGAAAAATTATTTAATATTCCTAGTTGGGATAGTATTACCGAAGAAGTTGAGAAAGTGTCTCTAGAAGAACTTAATTATTTTGTGAAAAAAGCACTTGTTCAAAATGAGAAATTCCACATTATAATAGATTGCTAATGTGTTCATCAAAGTGTTCTTTATAATTTTTATATATAATTTTATTGAAATTTTTGAAGATTTTTAATGCTTCTTCTATTTTTGAAATTGCTTTCTGCACATTATTGTAAAATTTTAGATCTAGGTATCCTTCTAAATATAATAAAATGGTTTGCTCAAAAAAATATGTCGAATTAACTAGCATTTTTTTAGTAGATTGCATTAAAAACACTGATTCTGTATGTAAACCGTTTTCGATCATAATAAGAAGTGAATTGAGGAGTAGCTGAATCAGTGCTTGTTTATTGCGGGGAATAGGATTATATAATTGTCCTTTTTCTAGAGCTTCTTTAGAGTATTGAAATAGAAGTTTAGGGGGCAGAGTTCGGCAACAATTTCCAAGTATAAGTGTTTCGTAGTATCCCCAATTTTCAATAGAGAATAGGTAATTTGAAAGATACGAGATATCTTGAGGATTTAGTTGATAATTTTTGTCAATTCCAGAAATAATACTTTGGATGAAAATAGCATTTAATTTATGATAATGAGACCCCGTTTCTTTAAAATATTTATTTTCTTGATCAGCTAAATTTATCAGTTCTTTGATCTCTTGATTATATGAACACTTTTGAACAGCGTTTATTAAGGTATTGAATTCTGGAGGAGCATAGCTATTACATGCAAGTAAAAATTCTTCTAGTGTTATTCCAATTTTTTCTAGTAAATATAGTAATTTAAAGACAGAAATTTCAGTTTCTCCTAGTTCAAATCTTGAAATTTGAGATTTTGAAATTTCATAACCTGCTAGTGAAGAAATGGACATTCCTTTTTCTTCCCGCATTCTTCTGTAGGTTTCCCCTAAAATCATATGTTGCATCCATCTGTTGTAAAAAGGTAGAAAGTGAGAAATTATGATAAAATATTACCATTTGATTTTTGATATTATCATTATTATAGGCTTATGTCAATAAATTTTATAGTGATGAAATATTTCATTTATAATCATAGCGTTAAAGTTCAGTGGTGCTTTGTGAAACAATGGAATTTATCGGATGAATAGTTTCCAAAATTAGAATAGTTATTTTCACGACATCTTTTTTATTCATTTCTCAACTGCATAAGTTCCGAAAAGCCATTTTTGATAACCCTTAATCTGAAATAATAGGTTATAAGTGATGAGAGACGAATAAAGTGTCTAATAGGTGCTTGGTATTACTGACATTTATCAAAGAATGATAAATGAGACAAAAAACCAGCTCTCAAAAAAGCCCGCAAGGCATCACAATTTTCAAAACGTTAATATTCAGTTATATCAACGTTTCAAAGTACTTTGCGAAGTGTTCGCAAGGTGCTTTTTTCTACCATTTGTCAAGCCTATTAAGGTATTTGATGAAAAATATTTTGAGTTCAATAGTCAAAATAAGTAAATTGTTTTATTTTGGACTAAAGTTTCGTGTAAAAAGTGTATACAAAA
>NZ_AUIP01000026.1 GCF_000423765.1 Streptococcus porci DSM 23759
CGGCTTTTAGACCTAAAAAAACTGTAGCTAAACCAAGTAAAAAAGAATCTACCACACCAAAAACAAATCAATCAATAGAAGGAGCAGATATGCACTTTACTTTTACCGTCGACGGAGACAAAAACTGGAATAAAGGCACCGTTTACTATTACAACGGATCTAACAATACAATCAAAGGACTATCACATCCAGACGAGTGGAAAATCATCAAAGAGATGTTTAAAGAGTCTACTGGTCGAGATATGCCTCACAAAAAATGGACTAGCAAAGCACCTTGGTACGTGCGCTTTATCGGCGCGACAGGCGCTAAACGAGTTTAATAATCACACAAAGCCCCTAGCAGATTGCTGGGGGCTTTTCTATTATGATGGACATTTTCAAAAATGTCCGTTGTGACGGAATTTAATTGTTCAAACTTTCATAATATGCAGTAATCTTTATCACTTTATCAAAAGACATACCCCCAATATCAGTCCGCCCCTTGACATAGTTCGCCAAGGTTTGCTCTGATATGCCTGTGACCTGTGCTATTTGATAACGTGAGTGACTTTGGATGAAATTCATCATTTCTTCCTTAGATAATACTTCAATCATAGATACTCCTTTTTGTTAGTTTCCTTGTCTAAGGTAACCTCCCTTACCTTATGTCTATATTACACTATTATTAATAATAGTAGTCAAGCGATTTGATAAAGTTCTTCCTGAATAGCTCAAAAGGAATTTGCCCACCATTCGCCCACCAATTTTCCAATAATTAGCCTAATTTAACCAAATAAAAAATCAAAAAGCCCTATTTTATGGGTTTTTCATCCGGTTAAATTCTGCGTATTCAGGTACTGTAATCCCCTCCTCTCCTTAACGAAAAGTTTATGTTTAAGGCAGGAAACACCAGTAGTAGCTGGTGTTTTTTGGTTCCTCATATTACTTGGAATCTTGAATAAATAGCTGATTTATGCTAAAATAGTTTGATAAGATTTTCGAAAGGGAAAAGAATGGCCAATATATTACGTACACTTATCGAAAATGATAAGGGTGAATTACGAAAATTAGATAAATTAGCAAAAAAAGTTGAAAGTTACGAAGCGGCAATGGAAGCTCTCTCGGATGAGGAGCTTCAAGCAAAAACTCCTGAATTTAAGGCACGATATCAAGCAGGTGAAACCCTAGATGACCTTTTGCCAGAAGCATATGCAGTTGTCCGTGAAGGGGCAAAACGTGTTCTTGGACTCTTTCCTTATCATGTGCAAATCATGGGTGGGATTGTTCTTCATCACGGTGATGTTCCAGAAATGCGTACCGGTGAAGGTAAAACTTTGACAGCAACTATGCCTGTTTACCTTAATGCACTTGCTGGTGAAGGTGTGCACGTTGTGACCGTCAATGAGTACTTGTCAACTCGTGACGCAACTGAGATGGGTGAACTTTATAGCTGGCTCGGACTTTCTGTTGGAATTAATCTGGCCGCTAAATCTCCTGCTGAGAAACGTGAAGCTTATCTTTGCGATATCACTTACACGACTAACTCAGAAGTTGGATTTGACTACTTACGTGATAACATGGTAACTCGAAAAGAGGCTATGGTACAACGCCCACTCAATTTTGCTTTGGTCGATGAAGTTGACTCTGTCCTTATTGATGAGGCACGTACACCCTTGATTATTTCCGGTGCCCAAAGTTCAGATATCAGTAAACTCTATGATTTAGCTGACCATTGTGTAAAAGGTTTGTCAGAGGAAGATTACATCATTGATGTGCCGACGAAAACCATTGGTTTATCAGACTCCGGTATTGATAAAGTTGAACAATATTTCAAACTTGATAACCTTTACGATTTGGAAAATGTAGCATTGACACATTTTATTGACAATGCACTTCGGGCAAACTATATCATGACCTTGGACATTGACTATGTGGTTAGCCCAGACCAAGAGATTCTTATTGTAGACCAATTTACAGGCCGTACTATGGAAGGTCGCCGTTTTTCTGATGGTCTTCACCAAGCTATTGAAGCAAAAGAGCATGTGCCAATTCAAGATGAATCTAAAACTAGTGCTAGCATTACTTACCAAAACTTCTTCCGTATGTATAAGAAGTTGGCAGGGATGACGGGTACAGCCAAGACCGAGGAAGAGGAATTCCGTGAAGTTTATAACATGCGCATCATTCCAATTCCTACCAATCGTCCCATCCAGCGTATTGATCATTCAGATCTTCTTTACCCAACCTTTCGTGCCAAATTCAAAGCTGTGGTTGAGGATGTGAAGTCTCGCCACGAGAAAGGACAGCCAGTTCTTGTCGGGACAGTTGCTGTTGAAACTTCTGATTTAATTTCAAAACTTTTGGTTGAAGCGGGGGTTCCTCACGAAGTCCTAAATGCGAAAAATCACGCCAAAGAAGCTCAAATTATCATGAATGCAGGACAACGCGGTGCTGTTACCATTGCCACCAATATGGCTGGTCGTGGTACTGATATTAAGTTGGGCGAGGGTGTTCGTGAATTGGGTGGACTATGTGTCATTGGTACAGAGCGCCATGAGAGCCGTCGTATTGATAATCAGCTCCGCGGACGTTCCGGTCGTCAAGGTGACCCAGGTGAATCACAATTTTACTTGTCATTTGAAGATGATTTGATGCGCCGCTTTGGTTCGGACCGTATCAAAGCCCTCTTTGAGCGAATGAAACTTGATGAAGATGATACGGTGATTGAGTCTCCAATGCTGACGCGTCAGGTCGAGTCTGCTCAGAAACGTGTCGAGGGGAACAACTACGATACTCGTAAGCAGGTCCTTCAATACGATGACGTTATGCGTGAACAACGTGAGATTATCTATGCAGAACGCTACGATGTCATCACAGCAGATCGTGACCTTGGTCCAGAGATTAAGGCTATGATCAAACGTACGATTGGACGGTCAGTGGATGCTCATGCTCGTGTCAATAATCGTAAAGAGGCTTTGGAAGCTATCCTTAGCTTTGCTCAGATGAATCTCTTGCCAGAAAATCAGATTTCAATGTCTGATTTTGAAGGGAAGAAAGATGCTGATATTAAAGCCCTGCTATTTGATAAAGCATTAGAACATTATGATAGTCAAATTAGTAAACTTCGTGACGAAGAAGCAGTCAAGGAGTTCCAGAAAGTGCTTATCCTTATGGTGGTGGATAATCACTGGACGGAGCATATGAATGCTTTGGATCAACTGCGGAGCGCGGTGGGCTTGCGAGGTTATGCTCAAAACAACCCTGTGGTCGAGTACCAATCAGAAGGCTTCAAGATGTTCCAAGATATGATTGGTTCTATCGAGTTTGATGTGACACGTACCATGATGAAAGCACAAATCCATGAGCAAAAACGTGAAGAAGCGCCAGCGGCATCACATACAACGGCAACGGCTAATATTGCGGCAAAAGGATCAGGTACAGAGAGTGTTGCCAATAGTCAACTTGATTTTACAAATGTTGACCGCAATGATAAATGTCCATGTGGATCAGGTAAAAAATTCAAAAATTGCCACATGCGTGCTTTAAGATAGATGATAAGGGAGAGCAATTATTGTTCTCCTTTTTCTGTGTTTTTGAGAGTGAAGCTGACAATGCTCTTTCAGCTTCTTATAAGAATGATTGAGGCTGTTAGAATTACCATGATTTCTACCTTTTTTCTTTCCTTATTTCGTGATATAATAGTAAAGATAATTTATTGACATGGAGAAAACATATGAGCTTCTACAATCACAAGGAAATCGAGCCCAAATGGCAGGAATTTTGGGCAAAAAATCATACTTTTAAGACGGGAACAGATGCGGCTAAGCCAAACTTTTATGCCCTAGATATGTTCCCTTATCCGTCTGGTGCAGGCTTGCACGTTGGTCACCCTGAGGGCTATACTGCAACCGACATTCTCAGTCGTTACAAGCGTGCTAAAGGCTACAACGTCCTGCACCCAATGGGGTGGGATGCCTTTGGTCTGCCAGCTGAGCAATACGCTATGGACACGGGCAATGACCCAGCTGACTTTACAGCGGAAAATATCGCCAATTTCAAGCGTCAGATTAACGCCCTTGGCTTTTCTTACGACTGGGACCGTGAGGTCAATACGACAGACCCTAACTACTACAAGTGGACCCAGTGGATTTTCACCAAGTTGTATGAAAAAGGCCTCGCCTACGAGGCAGAAGTGCCTGTTAACTGGGTAGAGGAATTGGGAACAGCGATCGCCAACGAAGAGGTCCTTCCTGACGGAACGTCTGAACGTGGTGGCTACCCAGTTGTTCGCAAGCCAATGCGCCAATGGATGTTGAAAATCACTGCCTATGCAGAGCGTTTGCTTAATGACCTAGAAGAAGTTGATTGGCCAGAGTCTATCAAAGACATGCAACGCAACTGGATTGGCAAGTCAACTGGTGCCAATGTGACTTTCAAGATTAAGGACACAGACAAGGACTTCACAGTCTTTACAACTCGTCCTGACACCCTTTTCGGTGCCACCTACGCAGTTCTTGCTCCTGAGCACGACTTGGTGGATAGCATTACATCGCCTGAGCAGGCAGAAGCTGTGGCAGAATACAAACGCCAAGCCTCTCTCAAATCAGACCTAGCCCGTACAGACCTAGCAAAAGATAAGACAGGTGTTTGGACTGGTGCTTATGCTATCAACCCTGTCAATAACAAAGAAATTCCAATCTGGATTGCGGACTATGTGTTGGCGAGCTACGGAACAGGTGCTATCATGGCTGTTCCTGCCCATGATGAGCGTGACTGGGAATTTGCTAAACAATTTGGGTTAGAAATTATTCCTGTTCTGGAAGGTGGCAATGTAGAAGAAGCACCGTACACAGAGGACGGTGCCCATATCAATTCGGACTTCCTAGATGGTCTTAACAAGGAAGAAGCTATTGCCAAAATGGTGGCTTGGTTGGAAGAAAATGGTGTCGGTCAGGAGAAAATTTCTTACCGCCTCCGCGACTGGCTCTTCAGCCGCCAGCGTTATTGGGGTGAGCCAATTCCAATCATCCACTGGGAAGACGGTACTTCCACAGCAGTACCTGAAAATGAGTTACCTCTGGTATTGCCAAAAACTTCAGACATCAAGCCTTCAGGTACAGGGGAGTCACCTCTTGCTAACTTGACAGATTGGTTAGAAGTGACACGGGAAGACGGCGTAAAAGGTCGCCGTGAGACCAATACTATGCCACAATGGGCGGGCTCTAGCTGGTACTACCTCCGCTACATCGACCCCCACAACGATGAGAAATTAGCAGACGAGGAGCTTCTCAAAGCTTGGTTGCCAGTGGACATCTACATCGGTGGTGCTGAGCACGCGGTCCTTCACCTGCTCTACGCTCGCTTCTGGCACAAGTTCCTCTATGACCTTGGCGTTGTGCCGACCAAAGAGCCATTCCAAAAACTCTTTAACCAAGGGATGATTTTGGGAACTAGCTACCGCGACAGCCGTGGTGCCCTTGTAGCGACAGATAAAGTTGAAAAACGTGATGGTTCTTTCTTCAACATCGAAACTGGTGAAGAGTTGGAGCAGGCACCTGCTAAGATGTCTAAGTCTCTTAAAAATGTGGTTAACCCAGATGATGTGGTCGAGCAATTCGGTGCGGATACCCTCCGCGTTTATGAAATGTTTATGGGCCCACTTGATGCGTCAATCGCTTGGTCAGAAGAAGGTCTCGAGGGCAGCCGTAAGTTCCTTGACCGTGTTTATCGCCTCTTGACGACCAAGGAGCTTGTGGCGGAAAATAGCGGAGCGCTTGATAAAATTTACAATGAAACTGTGAAGACAGTGACTGAGCATATTGAAGACTTGAAATTCAACACGGCTATCGCCCAGCTCATGATTTTTGTCAACGCAGCAAACAAGGAAGATAAGCTCTATGTGGAATACGCCAAAGGCTTTGTCCAATTGATTGCCCCATTTGCGCCACACTTGGCAGAAGAACTCTGGCAGGGTCTGGCAGCAACAGGCCAGTCAATCAGCTATGTCGCATGGCCAACATATGATGAAAGCAAACTAGTAGAAAGCGAAGTGGAAATCGTTGTCCAAATCAAGGGCAAGGTAAAAGCCCGCTTGACCGTAGCCAAAGACCTGTCACCAGCTGAACTTGAAAAAGTAGCTCTGGCAGACGAAAAAGTCCAAGCTGAAATCGCTGGGCAAACAGTGGTGAAGGTGATTAGTGTTCCGAATAAACTAGTTAATATTGTTGTGAAATAAATGTAAATAATAAGAAAACGACTTCCGTATTGGAGGTCGTTTTTGTATTTTCTAGAATGATCAGGTTGTCTTAATTTCCGTTGTGATACGGAAAAAGAGGGTCTGTGTATCCGTTTACAATAGATGTTTACTGAAATATAATAAGAATATAAAAGAAGATGAGGGAGGAAAAGCGTGTTGAAAACTCTTAAATTAGTGACAATTGGTGGCGGCTCGAGTTATACTCCAGAATTGGTTGAAGGAATGATTTTTCGTGCACATCAATTACCCATTCGAGAATGGTGGTTTGTTGATGTTGAACAAGGAGCAAACAAACAGGAGATCGTAGTTGAGTTAGCACGGCGAATGGTCGAAAATGCAGGCCTGGACTGGAAGATAGAGTCGACCTTAGACTGAAGAGAAGCATTGATAGAGGCTGATTTTGTAACGTCTCAGTTCCGAGTTGGCCAACTACCTGCGAGATACTTAGATGAGACCATTCCATTGAGTTATGGGATGCTGGGGCAAGAGACCAATGGGGCTGGAGGAATCTTTAAAGCTTTTAGGACCATTGAAGCATATAAAGGGATTATCAAGGATATGAAGGACTTGTGTCCGAATGCTTGGTTGATTAATTTTACGAATCCTGCTGGTATCGTAACGGAAGCCATTGCTAATGAACTCCACTGGAAGAAAGTTATTGGTCTGTGTAATATCCCTATTGGTCAAAAGAAACTTGCTGCTCAGATTTTAGGCCAATCGGAAGGAGACCTAAGTACGCGCCATATTGGGTTAAATCATTTTCATGAAGTTTGGGATAAGTATGGGGAAAATCGTACGCAAGTAGTCTTAGAAACATTGTATGGGGATTTGAGAGATGAGACGCCAGAAGCAGTCAAAAATATTACTAATCTAGAGTTTCCTATTCAATTGCTTCGGACGATTGGAATGTTGCCATGTGATTACCATCGTTATTATTTTTTTGGAACAAGAAATGTTAGAGGATGCTTTGGAACAGTATCGTCAGGGTAATATACGAGCCAAGGTTGTGCAAGAAGTAGAGACAGAATTGTTTGAGCTTTACAAAGCCCCACAATTGAAAGATAAACCAAAACAACTGGAACTACGTGGGGGTGCCTACTATAGTGATGTTGCCTGTCAAATCATTTGTGCTATCCATAATGATAGTAGAGAAGAATTGACTGTATCTACTGTAAATAGAGGAGTTATTCCCTATCTACCTGAAAATTGTGTGGTAGAAGTCACCTCGATTATCTCTGCGCAAGGAGCAACTCCACTAGCTTGTCCACCAACTCCGCCGATTGTAACCGGCTATTTGCAACTGATGAAGCAAATGGAGCTTGTCACTGTTCAGGCAGCAATGACAGGTGAATATTCACTGGCTTTACAAGCTTTTACACTCAACCCGCTTATTTCAAACGGACCACAAGCTGAAGCGCTATTACAAGATATGTTACTTGCACATGAGAATTATTTGCCACAATTCGCACCAGCTATACAGCACATAAAAGAGAGAAGGAACAATCAATGACTAAAGACAAGGTATTTTATCAATTTCCAACAAATTTTTTATGGGGTTCTTCTACATCAGGACCTCAAAGTGAGGGAATTGAGCCAGGTGATGGAAAAGGACAGAACAACTGGGATTATTGGTATAGTATTGAGCCTGAACGATTTCATAACAAAATTGGCCCTAGTCAAACATCAACATTTTACAAACATTATGAAAAAGATATTGATTTACTAGTTGAAACTGGGCACACTGTATTTCGGACTTCCATTCAGTGGTCACGTCTCATACCAACAGGTACTGGAGAAATTAATCAAGAGGCAGTGTCCTTCTATCGTTCGGTTTTTTCTTTGGTAAGAGCAAAGGGAATTCAACTCTTTGTCAATCTTTATCACTTTGATCTTCCCTATTGTTTACAAGAAAAAGGTGGTTGGGAAAATAAGGAAATTGTTCGAGCCTACGAAGCATATACACGTACATGTTTTGAATTGTTTGATGACTTAGTCGATCGTTGGATTACCTTTAATGAGCCGATTGTTCCAGTAGAGTGTGGTTATCTAGGAAATTATCATTATCCATGTAAGGTTGATGCAAAAGCGGCAGTTGCGGTGGCTTATCATACACAGTTGGCAAGTTCTTTAGCTGTAAAGGCATGCCATGAGGTAAATCCTCACAAAAAAATCGCTATTGTCTTGAATCTAACTCCAGCCTACCCTCGTAGTGAGCAAGCAGAGGATATAAAAGCAGCTCGAATTGCAGAATTGTTTCAAACAAAGAGCTTTCTAGATCCGTCTGTGTTAGGAGAATATCCCGATGAATTAGTCGAGCTGATTGATGCATATGGTCTAATGCCAGAGGTCAGCGATGAGGAATTAGCCATTATTAAGGAAAATCGTGTGGACTTCCTAGGGGTGAATTATTATCAACCCCTTCGGGTACAAGCTCCAATCAATAGTTGGAAAGAGGGAGAGCCTCTTACTCCGGAACATTTCTTTGCCCCATATGATATGCCAGGTAAAAAAATGAATCCGCATAGAGGTTGGGAGATTTATGAAAAAGGGATATATGATATTGCGATAAATATTAAGGAAAATTACCATAATATCGAATGGTTTGTAACAGAAAATGGTATGGGAGTTGAAGGAGAGGGCGCATTTAAAGACAATGGACTCATTCAAGATGATTACCGGATTGAATTTATCGAAGATCATTTAATTGAATTACATCGAGCTATCCAAGAAGGGGCGAATTGTAAAGGATACATGTTATGGACCTTTATTGATTGCTGGTCTTGGTTAAATGCATACAAGAATCGCTATGGATTAGTTGAACTGGATCTAGACACGCAAGAAAGAATTGTTAAGAAATCAGGCAAGTGGTTCAAGAAATTGAGCGATGCTAATGGTTTTCATCGCTAGGAGGGAATGATGGTGGAACTGGGCTTTTCAATTTATCCTGAAAACTATTCGCTAGAAGAGAGTCAAGCTTACATTAAACTTCTGCACCAATACGGAGCAAGTCGCCTATTTATGAGTTTGTTGCAACTTGAAAATGGAGACCGAACAGTTTTCGAATTGTATCAAAAACTAATTGACTATGCAAATCAACTAGGGATGACTGTCATTGCAGATATCAGTCCCCATTTTATCGCAGCGCAAGGTTGGGATGGGGCATTGATGGAGCGTGCAGCTGAAATGGGGTTGGCTGGGATTCGTCTTGATGAAGCTCTTCCTTTGGAAGAAATCATTGAGATGACACATAATCCACACAACATAAAAGTTGAATTGAATTTGAGTACAGATAAGACCTTGCTGTCCAATCTTTTGGCTAGTGTTGCAAACAGGGATAATATTATTGCCTGCCATAATTTTTATCCTCATGCTTTTACAGGTTTATCCGAAGAGCACTTCTTAGAGATGTCATCTTTTTATCATCAATCCGGTATAAGAACTGCGGCATTTGTCAGTGCACAAACAGCTTCTGAAGGACCGTGGCCATTATCTGAAGGTCTACCAACTTTAGAAGATCATCGATTCTGGTCTCTTCCCTTGCAAATTGCTTGGATGAAGGCAACGGGTTTTATTGATTCTATTTTGATTTCAAACCAATTTATCTCGGAGGAGGAACTACAATCCATTCAAACAGTTTTAAATGAAGATACAATCAGCCTCATGGTTGATATTGATGAGGGGTTGACTCCCGTTGAAAGAGAGATTGTAGCGTTTGATCATGTTTATAGAGGTGATATTTCTGCTTATGTTCTGCGTTCAACCATGCCCCGTGTGGTGTATAAGGACGTATCTGTACCGGCTCGGTCAGACCAAGCAATTCCTGTGGGACGAGGGGATATCTTAATTGATAATGATTTATATGGTCGCTACAAGGGTGAATTGCAAATTGCACTCAAAGAATTTACCATCAGTCCAAAGGTAAATAAGGTCGGACGAATCAGCCCAGACTATCTTCCCTTGTTACGCTTTATTAAACCGTGGCAAGAGTTTAAACTGGTCATAGCTTCCGAGCACTTTCATTAATGATGCGGAAAAAGTAGGCACCTCTAGAAATCGCTTTCATGTTATAATGTACATATAAGAAATCAAAGACTGTTGGCGGAAAGGAGGGAGCATGTTATCTAAAAAAGAAGTACGCTTGTTAGAGGCTTTACTTGCAAAACAGGAGACATTCGTACCAAGCATCGAGCTAGCCAAGGTATTATCAGTGAGTGACCGAACGGTAAGAACGTATATTCATCAACTGACATCTTCTTTAGAAAATAGCGGTGCTCATATCCTTTCAAAACAAGGTAGTGGTTATTGTTTACAGATTGAACGGCCAGTTGAGTTTGAAATGTTTTGGCAGGAGCAATTGCTCCTAAAAAAGCGGTTAACCGATTTAACCCAACTAGAAGAAGCGGGGGATCGGCAACGGTATATTCTGAACAAACTCTTGTTCGAGGATCCAGTTCAGTCTCCTGAATGTTTACAAAGAGAGTTATTCATTGGAAAGACTACGCTTCATTCCATTTTGGCAGATATTCGAAAACTATTTATCCCCTATCAATTAGAACTCCTTGTGACACGTAAAGGAATTGAACTAAAGGGGGATGAACCTGCTATCCGTCACTTTATTATGGATTACTTTTTTGATGAGGGAAATGTTCAATCTGTTTATGGGGTTGTCGAAACCAATCTATTGCCAGATATACGGTTCACAGACTTAATGTTAATCGTTTTAGACGAGTGTCGGGATGCTAAATTACGTTTATCGGATTTTGTCATGCAGAATCTAGTGCTCCATATCGCTCTTCTTTTACAACGATTGAAAATCGGGTCTGGTCTAGACCGATTCCCAATACCGGAGCGTATTCAGTCGTCTCAAGAGTATCTTGTGGCACAACGGATTATAGATCGAATCGAAGAAACGTTTCAAGTGACGATACCGTCAGAGGAAGCAAATTACATTGCTTTGCACCTTAAGGTAAAACTAACGGGAAATCCAAATCAAGATGGTGAGGTGGAAGAGATATTTAGACAGAATGTGGAGAATAGTCTTCTACATTTGTCACATTTAACAGGCCTAGAGTTGTCAAAGGATCAGCAACTATTCAAAGGAGTTCTGGCCCATTTGATGCCATTACGTATTCGTTTGGAGAATAATATTCAACTGGGAAATCCCTTAACTGCTGAAATTAAAGACCAATATTTTGAGGCTTTCGAATTAACAAAAACGGCATTTGCAGCGATACCAGAACTAATGGGGTATTCGATTTCGGATGATGAGTGGGCTTACCTTACCTTACATGTGATGGCGGCAATTGAACGTTATCAGGGATTTAAGAAGACCAGAGTATTGGTAGTCTGTGCTACCGGAATTGGAAGTGCATTGATGTTAAAGAATCGCTTGGAGAAAGAATTTTCATCCAGCTTAGAAATTCTTGATACGGTTAGTTATTATGAAGTTACAGAGGAACGACTGAAGGATGTTGATTTGATTATTTCATCCATTAGCTTGTCGAATCTAATTTTTATGACACCGGTTATCAATGTCAGCATCTTCCTATCAGAGAAGGATACTGAGGCTATTCGATCTCATTTACAGCAAACGACCCCAGTTATTCCTGACCAAGGGGAAAATGTGCTAATGGAAATAGGTCAGGCTAAGCAGATTGCAGAAGCAGTATTTGCTCCACATAGAATAATCTATCTTGAGGAGGATTGTGATCGAGAAGTAGTCTTGAAGCAACTAGTAACTACTTTGAACGAATCCATTGAGCCTGATTTTGTTAATCGCTTTATAGAACAAGTGAATTTACGAGAATCTTACAGTCCGGTTGTCTTTGGGGATCGGTTAGCCTTCCCTCATCCAGCCTTGCCGATGAGTTATTCAGAACAAATTGTTGTAGGGATATATAAGAATGCTGTGGATTGGGGCCATGGAAAGCAAGTTCAATTCGTCTTCCTATTGTCACCGTCAAAGGGTCGAAATGCATTTCTGAAGTATATCTCACCTTGTCTGGTTGATTTTGTTCAAGATAGAGTTCTCCAAGAACGTTTGTTACATCATCCAAATTATAAAGAATTAATTGATATTTTTATTCCCCTCATTCAAAGAAAGGGGTAGGAGGAGTTTTTTATGAAACACATTATGTTAGTTTGTAATGCAGGTATGTCTACAAGTATGCTTGTGACTAAGATGCAAAAAGCAGCAGAAGAAACCGGAGTTGAGGCAACTATTTGGGCTGTTCCAGTATCTGAAGCCGATAATGAAGTTGCTCAAAAAGAGATTGATGTATTACTTTTAGGTCCACAAGTAAAATTCCTATTGAACGACTATAAGGCAAAATTTGAGCCAACTATTAAGGTAGATGCTATCAATATGATGGATTACGGAGTCATGAACGGAGCTAAGGTGCTTGAGGCTGCCCTAAAAATGATGGAGGGGTAGTATGAATTCTCCAGAGTATCTTGAAGCGATTATGGGGCTAATCATGTACGGTGGTGAAGCAAAGGGCTTCGCTAGCCAGGCGATTCGAGCAGCTAAAGAAGGTCGTATTGACGAAGCGGAACAGCTGCTCCAAGACGCAACAGCTTCATTGAATATTGCCCATAAATCACAAACACAATTATTAGCAAAAGAAGCAAGTGGAGAGTCTGTTGAATTATCTTTGTTAATGGTACATGGACAAGATCACTTGATGAATGCTTTGACATTTATTGATTTAGCGAAAGAGTTCGTAGATCTTTATAAACAGATTGGATAATTATAGGAGGACTGGGTTATGAAGATATCAAAAATAGGTCAAGTTCCAATTGAGCGACTTTTCGCAACTATTCGCCAATCCTTAAAAGATGATTTTCAGCAAAATACGGGTTCCACCTTGCAAGATCAAGACATTACCCAGGGACTTACTTATACTAAAACATTTGGTGATAAAGGACAACATAGTGTCAAGGTAACTGTAGAAGAGTTTACAGCTCCTTATTGCTATGCAGTTTGTTTCCATTCTAATCGAGGAAAAGAGCATGTTCGCTACCAGTTAGAGGATTTAGGGAATGCTCAAACCAATATAGAATATTCTTATGAGATGGAGGCTGGTGATATTTTTGTAAAAGGTAATCAATTTCTCATGGAAAAAATCTTTTCAAAAAGTATAAAACGTCAGACAAACGCCCAGTTAGAGGCGCTGATTCGTTGCTCTGTTGAGCCGGTATCAGTTTAACATTTAGGACATAAAAAACAAAAAATAGAAAAGGAGACAGAATATGTCAAATATTTCTGAGAAATTCATGGAAATATCTGGGAAAATTGGTTCGCAACGTCATTTAATTGCGATTCGTGATTCCTTTATTTCTATGATGCCCATTACGATGGCAGGTACAGTAGCCGTTCTATTGAACGTCTTTCTGAGAGACATCCCAAATAATATGGGATGGACTGGTTTTGCTGAGGCCATGCAACCAGTGATAGATATCAATGGCTACGTTTATTTTGGAACTATCGGGATTATGGCACTTGTCTTTGCCTTTACCTTGGGTTACAATTTGTCACTCATGTATAAGGTGAATCCTTTAGCAGGTGGTTTAATTTCCTTTGCATCATTCATCTCTACTATTCCTCAAAATGTAACGATTTCCACTGCTTTAGACGGAGTTGATAAGTCAGTTGTTTCTGCTCTGGAAGGTTTGGGATTATCCATTGTGACGACAGATGGAGTTTCAGCCTTGGAAACAAGCCAGTGGGGAGCTATCGCATTGAAATATGGCGGTGCAACAGGTTTGTTTACAGCAATGTTTATTGGCTTCCTTGCTACGTGGGTCTATGCAAGTCTTGTAAAACGGAATGTCATTATTAAATTGCCAGATTCTGTTCCACCGGCAGTTAATAAGGCCTTTGCTGCCATAATCCCTGGTACTGCAGCGATTTATGCGTCATCCATTGTGGCATATCTTGTCTTTGCCCTAACTGGACAATCTTTGAGCGATGTTGTATCAACTTATATTCAGTTGCCACTTCTTGGCCTGTCACAAGGTCTAGGTTCAGTTGTTCTCTTAAGCTTCCTTGTACAGCTTTTCTGGTTCTTCGGTCTCCATGGTCACAATGTCTTGGCACCAATTATGGACGGTGTATATATGGTTGCGTTGAATGAGAACACAGCAGTTTATAATGCTACTCACAATGTGGCAAACTTGCCATGGCTTTGGACTCGTGGTTCCTTTGATGCCTATGCTCAAATGGGTGGTTCTGGGGTCACTCTGGCTTTGATTATTGCTATTTTCCTCTTCTCCAAACGAGAAGAATACAAAATGGTAGCTAAATTATCTGCTCCAATGGGGGTATTCAATATTAATGAACCAATTACCTTTGGTATCCCAATGGTATTGAATCCATTATTTGTTATTCCATGGCTAATTGTTCCACCAGTATGTGCATCTATTGCATATTTAGCGACAGTGGCAGGCCTAATCCCACCTGTTTTCCTTGCAGTTCCATGGATTACACCTCCAGGACTATACGCTTATCTAGCAACAGGTGGTAACATTATGGCTGCGTTGGTTTCACTCTTCAACCTCTTTGTTGCCTTCCTCATTTGGACACCATTTGTTATTGCAGCCAATAAGGTTAAGGCTGGTGAGGAATAATGTTTTCCAAGAACAAATCTCCTTTCTTATTGGCGCTAGGCTTTTTCCTTATCGCGATTAGCCCGCTTTATGGGAATAAATATCTAAACATTATATCTGGTTTGGTTTTTATTCTCATCAGTGTACTTAGGAGTAGGAGAAAATAATTACACTAAATAGAAAACGACTTCCGTATTGGAGGTCGTTTTTCAATCATGTTATGATGCACTTATATTATGCATTCAAGGCAAAGAAAAAAACCATCTAAAGATGGTTTCAGACGGAAGATAGCGTATCTAATTCTCATTTGCCGACTAGCTCTGCAAAATGATATAAAGGGAAGGAAATTGACCATGATGGGTAAAGCGAGCCTTACTGCCACTTTCACTGTGTTGGAAACTTTAGGCAGTTCGGAAGTTTTGAGACTTTGGCTCAAAGTTTAGCCGTGGTATTCTATCAAGAAGTCGCTGGCATTGACAACGCCTAAGAAAGTAGCAAAAATAGAATTTGTCTCAGTTTTAAGAAATCTGAAGCTGATTTTCAGATGTTTGGGAGGAGGTCCGCGTGATCAATCTTGATGCAGCGGTTCATGATGATTTGATTTCTTCCTGCTTGGCGCAGGATGTTTTCAGCTTCTTGGTTTTCAAGTCCAAGCTGTGCCCAGAAGATATCTGCATCTGTTTTTAGAAAATCTTTTGCCACATCAGGGAGAAACTCACTGCGTCTGAAAATGTCAACAATATCAATGTGGACTGGGATTTCTTGGAGTGACGCGTAAGCTTTCTCCCCTAGAACTGTCAAACCAGCAAGTTTAGGGTTAACGGGAATAATGGTGTAGCCTGCCTCTTTTAAATAGTTGGTAACGCGGTAGGCAGCTGTGTCTATACGGTCAGAAAGTCCGACAATAGCAATGGTTTTGGCCTGCTTAAGGTAGTCAGCGATAATCAAGTCACTTGGGTTTTGAAAATGATATGTCATAAGGGTCTCCTTTATTTAGCTTCGTACCAGGTGACGCCTGTCTCAGTTTCGGCAATCAGTGGGACATTGAGCTGGACGGCGGCTTGCATGGTTTCTTGAACCAATTTTCTAACATCTTCTAACTCATCTTTTGGAACTTCTAGGACGATTTCATCGTGTACTTGGAGAAGCATTTGCGCCTTGTAGTTGCCCTTAGTAAGGGCTTTATCAAGGTTTATCATAGCGATTTTGAGAATATCGGCTGCGCTTCCTTGAATTGGGGAATTAATAGCTGTACGCTCGGCAAAATTGCGGACATTGAAATTGCGAGAATTGATATCCGGCAATTCACGACGGCGTTTAAAGAGAGTTTCTACATAACCTTTGTCACGTGCTTCACGAACGACGGTTTCCATGTAATTTTTGATACCAGGATAGCGCTCAAAGTAGGTATCAATATACTCCTTTGCCTTTTTGCGCGTGATACCAAGGTTGTTTGCCAGACCAAAATCAGAAATCCCATAAACGATACCAAAGTTTACAGCCTTGGCGTTTCGGCGGTCATTAGCTGTCACATCTTCTGGTTTTTTGATGCCAAAGACACGCATAGCCGTTGCAGTATGGATGTCGGCGCCGTCTTTAAAGGCAGAAATCAAGTGCTCATCCTGAGAAATGTGTGCCAGCACACGCAATTCAATTTGTGAATAATCTGAACTCAGCAGCACCGCATTTTCTTTAGCAGGAACAAAGGCTTTGCGAATAAGACGACCTTGTTCAAGGCGGATAGGGATATTTTGCAGGTTGGGGTCGGTAGAGGATAGGCGACCTGTCTGAGTCAAATCCTGTACATAGCGGGTGTGTATCTTACCATCTTCCAGAATGTAGTTGGGAAGACCAAGCAGGTAGGTGGACTGAAGCTTGGTGATTTGGCGATACTCCAAAATTTTAGCCACAATTGGAGCGATTGGAGCTAGACGCTCAAGGACATCAACAGCGGTTGAGTAGCCAGTCTTGGTTTTCTTTGTGAACTCAAGAGGTAGCCCCATCTTGTCAAAGAGGATTTCACCAAGTTGTTTGGGTGAATTGATGTTAAAGGTTTCGCCAGCCATGTCGTAGATATTTTCAGTCAAACGGTCAATAATCACTTGGTTTTCGATAGCCATCTCGGCCAAGGTCCCCCTTTTGACTCTGACACCTGCGATTTCCATTTTGGCTAGGACATTTGCCAGCGGCAGTTCCATGTCAAAGAGAAGCTCTGACTGCCCATTTTCAGCTAGTTTTGCCAGCATGACTGCTTTTGACTCTACTAGCACTTGGATTTTTTTGGCTAAATGGCTAAGCAGAAGTCCCTTTTCAGGAACCGCACGCTTAGCACCTTTACCATAGACGACCTCATCGCTTTCTAGCGGTAGCTTAGTATAAAGGCGAGCGATGGTTGACAGGTCGTTATCTTCAACAGTTGACAAGAGGTATTTGGCTAGACGAGCGTCGTAAAGAGCCTCAGGTAAGTCGATTCCTAGGTGGCTGAGTAGCACTTTACTACGTTTGAAGTCATAGGTATTGATAGCACAGCTTAGAGCTTTCTGGAAGGCTGGACTTTTAAGGAGTTCCAAGTTTGTCGAAGCGTAAACCACATCAGCATTACCCCAAGCAAAACCAATGATATCCTCTACATGATAATTGTCATTAAGGACTTCAAAGTAGAAGAAGTCCTCTGGCCCGAAGAGGTCTGCGGTGATAGCGCTTGGCTCTGTATAAGTGACCTCAAAAGTCGGTGTTTGGCCTTGGTTAGCAAGGTTATTTTTGAGCTGAACAAAGCCCATTTCATCATAGAAAGCCGAAAGTTTCTCAAAATCTGGGCCATTGAAGATGGTGTCTTCAAGTCCAATTTGGATTGGGGCTTGTGTATCAATGGTGGCAAGGGTTTTGGATAAAAAGGCCTGTTCCTTATCATGGATGAGGTTCTCTTTCATCTTAGAAGCTTTCATGGAGTCGATATTCTCATAAATGCCTTCCAAGCTACCGTATTCGTGCAGAAGTTTAAGCCCGGTTTTTTCACCGATTTTGGTAACACCTGGGATGTTATCAGAAGAATCCCCCATCAGCGCTTTCAGGTCGATAAACTGTGTGGGTGTGATGCCCATTTTTTCCATCAGGTAGGCTGGGGTAAATTCTTCGAATTCGGCAACCCCTTTTTTAGAAATTTCAACGATGGTATTGTCGTCAGTGAGCTGAATTAAGTCTTTATCACCTGAAACAATGACAACATCGTAAGGCACCTCAGTCCGCTCTGCCATTTTATCCAAAGTCCCTATAATATCGTCAGCCTCATATTGCTCCAGGTCGTAGTAGCGGATACCACGGGCAGTCAGCATCTCTCGAATGTAGGGGAACTGCTCACGAAATTCCTCGGGAGTTTTGGCACGACCTGCCTTGTAGTCGGCGTACATCTCCGTACGGAAAGTGGTTTTCCCAGCATCAAAAGCCACCAAGATGTGGGTGGGATTAACCCGCTCCATCAGGTGGTCAAGCATGAGGTGAAAACCGTAAATGGCGTTGGTGTGAAGACCAGCATTATTTTTAAAACGGTCAATCTGATTATAGAGGGCAAAAAAGGCACGAAAGGCAACTGATGAGCCATCAATGAGTAAAAGTGTGTTCTTGTTTTCCATAAGAGTATTATAGCACATTGTCGTGATTTTCTTGCTTCTAAGTACTGTGAGAGCTAAAGCTGTGCTATAATAATGGTTATGAACATATTCGATACCCATACCTTAATTGGAAACTATTGGATTTAATGCAATTTTAGGACTTGAAGAAAATTATTAACCAAAAAATTAACCAAAGAAAAGCAAAATGTAGCACATAAAAGAGGAATCTCGTAGACTCCTCTTTTTTATTTTAATAATTGTAGAATGGCTTTAATTTTAATTTCCTGTTCCTCCTCTGGAAATCTGGCAAGACGACTGATTAGTTCATTCATTATCCTGCTATTTTGGGTATTACTAAATTCAAAAAAGTCAAAATAATCTATGTTAAGTGTATCTAAAATCTTTGAAAGTGTCTCAATACGAACGCTAAAACGCTTATTTTCTAATTTATTTATATATTTTGGATCTAATCCAGAAGATAGCGAAAGTTCTTCCTGTGTTAGATTTCTTTGAACCCGTAATTCTTTTATACGATTAATAATATAATTTGTTAACTCATTATTGTTTGACATAAGTTTGTTCCTTTTAATGATAGATTATCATTAAATTAGAAACCGATAAACTCACTTTAAGGAACATATATCACAAAAAAGAACCTATGTGTTATAATATTATAAAACCATAAAAGGAGACTTCATATGTTAGTTTATTCTTCATCAACTGCTAAAGCATATAAGCTGTATCATAAAACAGAAGTTATGACAACTACACAAAGAGAGCAATTTTGTAGAGCATTTAAAAAGTATGCAATAGAACGTTATAAGAAAACAGGCCGTCATTTTAGCGGAAATTCAAGAATGTTTTCACGTGACGTATTTAGTATATCATTGTATGAGTTTTATAATTCTTCGGTTCTAGGTTCGTTAGTGCTAAGTAGAAAACTTCCCATGTGGGTATATTTCAACACAGGAAATGATGTTGAAATGGCTTGTAAAAAAACGATAGGAGCGATTCATCTGAAACTTTGGTTAAGCCAACATTCCACCGATATTTGAAGGAATCTGGGCAATAATTTTGATAGAAGTGATGACAAATTTGAGATAATTGGTGCACATTCCATTGCAAATGATGAGATTTAGCAGTATACTGTAAGCGGCTCATTTGGACTAACCTCCTGTATGTTTCATCACTTACAGTATAGTCCATTTGGGCTTTTTATTGTATGTTGAAATTAACTAGCACCATGGGTAATCTATGAATTATTGGTGATGATATGAAACAGAAAGAAAAATTGAGAAACAGTAAATCCCAAACAGACAATCAAGCAGCACGTCTGGCTAAACAAAGCCTTGCGATTGCTGGAACAGTTTTGTTGGCAACATCAGGAACTCTAGTTCATGCTGACGAAGTATCTACTGAAACGACTCAGCCAAACACCGTCTCAGAAGACACTGCAAAAGAAGTTACTCAAGCCGATATAGATTCAGCGAAGGTTGTTGCTGAAACCGCAACTCAAGAAGTACAAGCTCAGGAAAATGTAGTTTCAGAAGCAGAAAATGGGGTAACCTCTGCAACTGAAGAAGTTGCTAGTGCTGAAACAAAAGTAGCTGAAGCTCAAGCGTTGGCTGACCAAGCAACTCCAGAAGGTATTGAAAAAGCTCAAACTACTGTTTCTTCTGCTGAGAAGGAAGTAGCTGAAGCAGAACAAACATTGTCAGACGTTAAAGAAGCAGACACTGCTCAATCAGCGGTTGTCGAAAGTAAAGAAGCTCAAGTACAGGCTAGTCAACAAAAGGTTGATGAGAAAACTGTAGAAGTTGAACAAGCTCAAGCTAATCTCGATAAGGCACAAGCTATCCTTGATGGTACAGGTCAAGCTCAAGTTGTTAAAGAAGCTGAAGAAGCTTCTAAGACTCTAGCAGAAGATACAAAATCTCTAGCACAAGCTGAAGAAGCCTTGGCTCAAGCTAAACAAGCTGATGTTGAGCGCCAAGCCAATATCACTAAGAGCCAAGAGCAAGTAACAGTTGCGAATGACGCTCTTAAAACAGCTACAAACCTTGTGGCTGAGGCTAAAAAAGTGGCTGAGCAGGCAACAAAAGACTTGAAGACGGCTGAAGATGCCTATGCGGTAGCAGAAAATGATGTTAAGGGTATTAACACAATCACGGTAACTCCTGAGTACGTAGCGGCATTGCGTGACTATGCGCTTAACTACTTTGAAAAAGGTGACGAAGCTAAGGCTAAACTGGACGGCATGGCAAAAGACCTCCGCTCAAAGAATGTCTTTAAGGCTAATGAAAACGACGACAAGACTGTCCTAGACACTAACAACTTGTCAGAAAGCGTCCGTACAGAACTTTCACTCTTTGCTTCAGATTTGGTTAACCAAATTCGTAAGGCTTTTGGAACAACTCCAACTAGCGTAACTAAAGGAGCTCTTCAGTTAGCTGATTTGACAACAGATGGGTATGTTGCTGACAACTGGTCTTTTGCTCAGACACGTACAATCGGACATGATGCCAAGGCGGTTAATGCTGCAGCTAAAGAAGTTGGACTCAAAACAACTTCAGCTGAAGATGAGGCTCAGGGATTCCAAAGTTATGAAAATATGAACACCTTTAGCAATCCAAGCGCTACAGTAACGCTTGCAAATGCTAAACGTAAAATCTATCAGAGCCTTATTAGTTTCATGTTTAATGGTTATGAGTATTTACATGCTGAATCAATTTCTGGTCTAACTAATGACACACGTTACTTGGGGATTGATCTATCATCTCGTTCTGATGCAAATTCTGTACATTTTCTACTGGTAGGAGATGAGGACTTGGTTTCAGAATCAACTTTTGATAAAACAGCGATTGCTAAC
>NZ_AUIP01000027.1 GCF_000423765.1 Streptococcus porci DSM 23759
ACGAAGCCACACACGATTGCCTCCATACATCGTCTCATTCGGACAATGTATTACCTCATAACGCATAACAAACTTTACGATTATCGTTCTACCCAAAATCAGTAAGATTGTTTATGCTATATTATTGTAACACCTTATCAAAAAATTTCAACATAAGGTGTTGCTTTTGTATACACTTTTTACACGAAACTTTAGTCCAAAATAAAACAATTTACTTATTTTGACTATTGAACTCAAAATATTTTTCATCAAATACCTTGATAGGCTTGACAAATGGTAGAAAAAGAGTTAGATAAAGTTATCAAAGAAATGAAAGAGGATGGCACCCTTAAAGCCATCTCTGAAAAGTATTATGCAGGACAAGATTTGACGGTACCTGCTGAAGATGCAGAAGGCTTACCAGTTGTGGATGTGGACTAGTATAGTCGAATGAATTAGTTTTCGGTCAAGGAACAGAGGTGCGGGCACTACTAGAGTGCGGCAAGCCGAAAGTGATGGTGTATCAAAGTTAATTCAAATGGTTACTATCAGGAGACAAAGCAGTGCTTTCTCAGTTGCTTAGTAGCTCTGCTAAATGATATAAACGAAAAAATTCTACCATGTCGAGTCAAGCGAGGCTTGTTGCTGCTTCCTCTGTGTGGAAAGAGGCATAAACTACCTTTATGTGATTCGGAAGCTTGAGACTTGGACTCAAAACTTAGCTACGGTATGCTATCAACAAGTCGCAGGCGTCCGATAGCACCTATAGAAGTGATAAAAAGAGAGTTTATTTACAATTTTGTCGTTCCACCTCCGCACAGTTGATTAGGAAGATCGCTATCCACTGTGTGGCAAGGGATGAGAATTTCCAATCAACCACTGCGCCAAAGCGTCTATCTACAATAATGTAAAAAGGCTAGGACTTTTGTCTCAGCCTCTTTCGAATAGGATGAAAGGAGAAATGATGTCGATTAACTGGCAGGCGATTTTTGACCCCAAATTAGCTATGGAAGCCATTCCCGCTATTCTTGAGGGGTTGCCTTATACCATATCTCTGTCTTTGATTGGCTTTGGCTTGGGGATTTTCTGTGGCTTTTTTGTGGCTCTCATGCGTATGTCGCGCTTTATCCCCTTGCGTTATCTGGCCATTTGGCATGTGTCTTTCATGCGAGGCGTTCCTCTTATGGTCTTGCTCTTTTTCATCTATTTTGGGCTACCCTTCATGGGGATTCAATTGGATCCTATATTATCTTCTATTATCGCCTTTACCGCCATGTCTTCTGCTTACATCTCAGAAATCATTCGCTCGGCGCTCTCTGCTGTTGATATAGGGCAATGGGAAGCTGCGCAATCACTAGGCTTATCAAGGTCGGTCATTTACCGCAAAATTATCATCCCGCAAGCCTTTCGCATCGCTCTGCCACCACTCAGCAATGTCTTTCTAGACATGATCAAATCAACCTCTCTGACCGCTATGATTACCGTGCCTGAAATTTTTAACAAGGCCAAAATCGTTGGTGGAGCTAAATCAGATTACATGACTGTCTATATCTGCGTTGCCCTTATCTACTGGCTCATCGCAACTAGCTATGCCTTTGGTCAGGGTATCTGGGAGAAAAAACTACAGACTTATTAAGCAATCAACCTCCTTTGGAAAGTCCAAAGGAGGTTTTTGATAGCTACGCAAGGTCCTTCTCATTACTGAAAGGACGCTTTTAGGATAGCAACTCCCTGCGCCACTTCTTCGCTTGTCAGGCTTAGTGGAGGCAAGAGGCGGATCACATTTGTTCCTGCTGTTAAAACAATAAGCCCTTTATCCCGCGCCTTTTGAACGATGTCTGCTAAATTTTCTGTCGTTTCAATGCCAATCATGTAGCCCAGTCCACGTATATCGGTGACTTTGGGATTATCACTGAGCTCTGCTTTGAGTTGTGAGGAGAGAGCTTGTGCATTCTGTCTAGCGGTGTCAAGGAATCCTGGTGATTTTAGGATATCAAGCACAGCCGAGCTAGCTGACATGGCTAGCATATTACCACCAAAAGTAGAACCATGGCTACCGTAATTAAAAGCCTTTCCCAGCTCTGCCTTTGCCAACATAGCACCAACAGGAACCCCGTTGCCCAGCCCTTTAGCTAAGGTAAAGATATCAGGCTCAATCCCGTACTGCTGGAAGGCATAAAGGCTACCGGTACGCCCCATTCCTGTCTGAACCTCGTCGATAATCAGGAGAATGCCCGCTTCTTTGCAAAAATCGGCAAGTTGAGTGATGAAGTCTTTGTCAGCGGGAACGACCCCAGACTCTCCTTGAATTAGCTCTAGCATGACAGCAGCAGTCTGCTCGGTAGCAAGAGCTTTAACGCTATCAAGGTCATTGAAAATGGCATAGGAAAAATGGGGGACACCTTGGCCAAATCCTTGTTTGATTTTATCCTGACCGGTTGCTGACATGGAACCAAAGGTACGCCCGTGAAAGGAATTTTGAAAGCTGATAATCTCTTGCTTGCCGCTTGCCTTTCGCGCTATTTTGATGGCGGCTTCGTTGGCCTCGGCTCCGCTATTGGCAAAGAAAGCTAGGTAGTCTAGTTCTCCGATTAGTTTTTCTGCCACCTCTTCCTGCAGACTATTTTGATAGAGGTTAGGTGTGTGCCAAAGTTGCGCCACTTGTTCTTGAAGGGTGGCCACAAGTTGAGGTGGAAAGCCTAGATTGGTCACCCCAATGCCTGAGGAGAAGTCCAGATATTTTTTTCCTTCTTTGTCAAACAGGTAGTTACCTTCTGCCCTTACAAATTCAATAGGCGCCCGCTTATAATTTGAAAATAGTTTACTCATTCTTAACCTCCTGTGATGATGGTTCCAGTTAGCAAATTATCGCCAATGACAACTTGTCCTACTCCTGCCTGAAGGGACTGAAGGGCGGATTCGATCTTGGGAATCATGCCTCCGGTGATATAGCCTTTTGTAATTTTTTCGGCAACCAGTGATATGGGAAGTGTGTCCAATATTTTTCCATCTTCTAGTACCCCTTTGACATCGGTCATGAGCACTAATTTTTCAGCCTGAAGAGCTTGCGCAACTGCTGAAGCGAGGTAGTCAGCATTGATGTTGAGCATGTCCTTTTTAGCTGAATAACCTAGAGAGGCTAAGATGGGAATCTGGTCATTTTCTAAGACTTCTTCCAAAAGTCTAGTGTTGATGGTTTCGACTTGTCCTACATAGCCATAACGTTCCTGATTGAGGAAGTCTGCTTGGACGACGTCCTTCAATTCATGAGTTAATTGCTGCGGCTTTAGCCCTTCTTTTTCTAAAGTAGCTGTGATAGCTCCTCCAACTTGCTCTAGCAGAGCCTCTGCGATGAAAGGAAGGTGCTCTTTGGAGGTTAGGCGGAGACCGTCAACTTTACTGGTTTTGAGCTCTGCCTTTTTCAAAAGTTCTGTGATGGCATAGCCGCCACCGTGGATAATGATAATCTTTTTACCATTGGTCTTCCAGATATGAATTTGATTGAGGAAATCGGTAGAGAGGGTTTGACTAGCTACTCCGCCAATTTTAATCACGATAATATCTTCCATAGGAGCTCCTTAGGTTCTGTAAAGACTGTTGATTTTCACATAATCATAGGATAAATCACAGCCCCAAGCGGTGCCAGTTTCCTGTCCAGCGTGCAGATCAATGGTAATGGTAATAGTATCCTTGGCCATGACCTCAGACATAGTGTCGAGGTCAAACGCCTGAGGGCTGGAAGCTTGCATAACTGGGATATCAGCAAGAGTAATATCAATGTTGTCAACGGGAACATCCACTCCCGCATAGCCTACAGCAGCTAAAATACGTCCCCAATTAGGATCTTCACTAAAGATGGCGGTCTTGACTAGGCTTGACCCGACAACGGATTTTGCAATCATTCGAGCTTCGAGAGCCTTGGGAGCATTGATGACATCCACTTGAATCAGCTTAGTTGCCCCTTCCCCGTCTTTGGCGATTTTTTTGGCTAAGTCCTGCATGACCGCTTCAAGAATGGCCTTGAAGCTATTAAAGTCAGGGGTGTCAGGAAGAATTTCCTTGTTTTGTGTGCAGCCATTGGCTAGAACTACTACCATGTCATTGGTTGACGTGTCTCCATCAACTGTGATTTGGTTAAAAGATGTTTCCACTGTTTGGCTGAGTGCTAGTTGCAGGGTCGAGCTAGAGATGTTGGCATCGGTCGTGATAAAAGCGAGCATGGTCGCCATATTGGGATGAATCATGCCAGAACCCTTGGCCACACCAGCCATAATAACCTCGTCCTTGCCAAACATCTCAGAAACGACGATTGATTTTTGACAGGTATCTGTGGTCAAAATGGCTGTCGCAAAGTCGTGGGCATTGCCGTTGATAACCAATTTTGAAAGCCCGTTTTTCAAAGTGTCCATAGGTAGGAGCTCGCCAATGACCCCTGTTGAAGCAACTCCTACTAATTCAGGAACAATTTTCAACTTCTCAGCCACCCATTTTTGCATGGTAAGGGCATCTTCCATTCCCTGCTGTCCAGTACAAGAATTTGCATTGCCAGAATTAACGACAATAGCCTGCAGTTGTCCAGAGCTCTCAATGGCCTCTTTAGTGACAAGAAGCGGTGCGGCAATTACCTTATTGGTTGTATAGACTCCAGCCACATTAGCTGGAACTTCCGATACTATCCAGCCAAAATCTAAATTTCTCTTTTTAAAACCAGCGTGTAGCCCATCTGCAGAAAAGCCTAGCGGGCTAGCGATATTTCCATCAATTACTTTCATGATTGAGGTACCAATCCTTTTCTCTTATTCAAATATGTCAGTTATAAGTAAGTTGGAGTCATGAGAAACCCCTCAGTTTCCTCCCAGCCCATCATCAAGTTCAGGTTTTGGATGGCTTGTCCTGCGGCTCCTTTAACCAAATTGTCAATCACAGAGATAACTGTCAAGACATTGGTCTTCTTGTTGTAAGCAAAGCCGATATCTGTGAAGTTTGAGCCGATGACATTGTGAAGCTCTGGCAAGTCTTTTTGCAGGCGGATAAAAGGTTTGTCAGCGTAGCTTTTTTTAAAAATCGCCATGATATCATCAGGAGTCAAGTTTTTTCGAAGCTTGACGTAGCAGGTTGCCATGATGCCACGGTTGATGGGAAGGAGAGAGGTTGAAAATTGAATCGGTCCCAAATCAGGAGCGACTTTTTTCAATGTTTGCTCAATTTCAGGAATATGTTGGTGCTTATTAAGTTTGTAGGTTACATAATTGTCATGCACATTGACAAAATGACTACTTTGGGATAAGGTTTTACCGGCTCCGGTCAAGCCTGACTTAGCGTCAATGATGATGTTAGCTGGATCAATGACCTGGGCTTGTAGCAGAGGAATCAAAGCTAATTCGGTAGCGGTGGCATAGCAACCAGGGTTAGAGATGAACTTTTGCCCCTTGATACTCTCGAATTCAGCTAAACCATAGGTAAACTGATCGATAAATTCTTGCTTGGCAGGATTTTTACCGTACCATTTAGCGTAGGTATGAGCAGGCAAACGGTGATCTCCTGAGAGGTCAATAACTGGAAAATCCTGAGCTAAGAAATCCTCGGCTAACTGGCCAGCAATTCCAGAAGGGGTTGCGAAGATGACTGCATCGGATTTATCCATGATGGCCTTGCTGTCAAAGTCCTCGATTTTCAAGTCGCAGATACCTAGTAAATAGGGGTACAGGTCGGACAATCGTTGTCCGATTTGTTGCGTGGCGTGAATGGAGACCACCGTTGCTTTTGTATGATGATTCAAAATTCTTATTAGCTCCAGACCACTATATCCAGTAATTCCAACAATTGATAGTTTCATATCCGTCGCCCCTCGTGAATAAATATGCTATTCATTTTAATTTATATTCAATTAAAAGTCAACAACTTTATGAAAAAAGCAAGATTTTTTACAAAATCTCGCTTTCTAAGATGCTAATCAAGTTCTCGAAATCCTCATCAGTCATGTTAGCGTACTGGATCACAAAATGATTTTTGGGAACGGCGCTTTTATCGTGAGCATAAGCGGTCAAAGGGCTTAGCGCCAAGCCTTTTTCACGGCAATCGTCCATCAACTGGTCTTGGTCTTGCTCAGTCTTGATCTGAAGGATAAAATGTAAGCCAGAATGATCCTCCTTGATGACCAGTTTGTCACGGATGGTGCTTTTTTTGATGAGTTGATGGCAATGATCCAGCTTTTTCTGGTAAGTCAGGCGCATGCGACTAAGGTGTTTTTCGAAATAGCCCTGCTGGATAAATCGAGCCAAAGTGTACTGCTCCAGATTGGAAACGGTGGGTGAGTAGAAGCCTAGTCGATCTTGAAATTCTTCTAATAATTTTTGTGGTAAAATCATGTAGGCAATTCGGAGTGTGGTCAAAAGGCTACGACTAAAGGTGTTTAGGTAGATAACCTTATCTGACTGATCAATCTCCTTAAGACTGGGAATAGGACGGTGCTTAAAACGAAATTCGCTATCATAGTCATCTTCGATGATGTAGCGACTCTCTGACATGCTGGCCCAGCTCAGTAGCTGGTAGCGTTTATTGATAGGTAAAACCTGACCTGTCGGAAATTGGTGGGAGGGGGAAATATGTAAAATCTCTGCTCCGCTTTTTTCCAAAGCTTCCCCATCCAGTCCGTCAGGCATGATCGGTAGGTGACTCAGAGAAAGCTGGTGGGACTGATAAACCTTGCTAATGCGACTGTAGGAAGGGTCCTCTACAGCCATGTGGCGATGATGACCGAGAAGCTGGCTAATCAAGGAGTAGAGGTACTCGGTGCCAGCACCGATGATAATCTGATGAGGAGAGATTAGCATGCCACGAAAGTCATAGAGGTGCTGAGCGATGGCTTCCTTGAGTTCCAAAACTCCTCCGCTAGGAGCGGGTTGGAGCAATTTTTCTGGTTCTTGATTGAGCACCTGCTTGAGAAGTTTGCTCCAAGTCTGAAAGGGAAAATCCTGCTGATGCTGATAAGGTTTGGCTGGAGTTAGTAGCAGTTGATTTAAAACTGGACTGGTCTCTTTGTGAAAAACTGGTCTGATTGAGGAGTCAGTTTCTGGTAGGACTTGCTGAATGTCAGAGACAAAAAAGCCGCTGTTGGGCTTGCTGTAAAGATAGCCTTCGGCAATCAATTGCTGGTAGGCCGTATCGACAGTTGTGACAGATAAGCCCAGATGTTTAGCCAGTTTACGCTTAGAAGGCAACTTTTCATGACCTTTTAAAAGAGATTTGGTAATGTCAGATTTTAGAGCTAAATAAAGCTGCTGGTAGAGAGGCTCGGGTTGATTGGCGTTAAGAATGTAGGTCAGCATAACAACTCCTTTTTGGTATCTTAAAAAAAGATTAAAATGACTATTTATATGATACCAGTTTTTGCTAGAATATGTCTATCCATTTTAAAAAATTGTCTTATAGTCATCTGAATTAGTTTTGAGAGATCGTTACTTTCGGCTTGCCGTGCTCTAGTAGAGCCTGCACCTCAGTTCCTTGTCTGAAAGCTGATTCATTCGACTATAAGTTGGATTAGACTGACAATAACTGGAGTGTTTGCTTAGTGCCTTCTTTCTTGTTATAATGCTTTCATGACACGATACAAAGCAATTATTTCATACGATGGTAGTGATTTTTCTGGCTTTCAGCGCCAGCCACACGCCAGGAGCGTTCAGGAAGAGATTGAAAAGACCTTACAAAAGCTCAATAGTGGCATAGCTGTGACGATTCATGGAGCCGGTCGAACAGATAGTGGCGTCCATGCCTACGGTCAGGTCATTCACTTTGATTTGCCTCAGGAGCGCGACGTGGAAAAGCTGCGCTTTGGGCTGGATACTCAGTGTCCTGACGATATTGACATTGTCAAGATTGAGATTGTCTCAGAGGATTTCCATGCTCGCTACAATAAGCACAGCAAGACCTACGAATTTCTTGTGGACACGGGGCGTCCTAAGAACCCCATGATGCGACATTATGCCACCCATTATCCCTATCCGATTGACTTACCTCGCATGCAGGAAGCTATTAAGGATTTGGTGGGGACCCATGATTTTACTGGCTTTACAGCTTCTGGCACTAGTGTGCAAGATAAGATACGCACCATCACCAGAGCAAGTGTGGAGCGAGATCCCCATACGGATTTTCTGATTTTCACCTTCTCAGGTAACGGTTTTCTCTATAAGCAAGTTCGCAACATGGTTGGAACTCTCCTTAAAATCGGCAACGGTCGTATGCCAGTCAGTCAAATAAAAACAGTTTTAGAATCCCAAGACCGAAACCTAGCAGGTCCAACAGCCGCAGGCAATGGTCTTTATTTAAAGGAGATTATTTATGAAGAGTAAGTATATTCTAGCCCTTTCTGGCAATGATATTTTTAGCGGTGGTGGTCTCCATGCTGACCTAACCACCTACACGGTCAATGGCCTTCATGGCTTTGTGGCGGTGACCTGTCTAACAGCTATGACTGAAAAAGGTTTTGAGGTCTTTGCGACGGATAATCAGATTTTTGCTCACCAACTTAAGTCAGTAGAAAAAGTTCCTTTCTCAGGAATTAAGCTAGGACTCCTTCCCAATGTGGATATTGCAGAACAGGCGCTTGAATTTGTCAAGAATCACGCTGATATCCCTGTCGTTCTTGACCCTGTCCTAGTCTGTAAGGAGGCACATGATGTTGAAGTCTCAGCCCTGCGTGATGAGCTTCTGAAGTTCTTCCCTCATGTCACCATCATTACACCAAATTTGGTAGAAGCGGAGCTTTTGACCCAAAGTAAGATCCAAAGTTTGGATGATATGAAAGCGGCCGCTAAGAAACTTTACGACCTTGGTGCCAAAAATGTCGTGATTAAAGGGGGGAGCCGTTTGGATGATGCTATCGCAACGGATGTTTTCTACGATGGAACAGAGTTGGTTGTCCTTGAAAGTCCAGTGCTTCATCGCAATAATATCGGTGCAGGTTGTACCTTTGCCTCAAGTATTGCAAGCTATTTAGTGGCAGGTAAGTCAGCTCAAGAAGCAGTCCGTGACGCTAAGTCTTTTGTTCACGAGGCTATTCAAAAATCAGATGATTACGGGGTGGTTCAATATGAGACAAACTAAAACCAAAGAGTTGACGCTCCTAGCTATCCTAACAGCATTAACCATTGTCTTAGGATTTTTCTTCAAAATTCCAACACCAACAGGAGTAACGACACTTCTAGATGTCGGTATCTTTTTCACAGCCTTTTATCTAGGTAAGCGTGAGGGAGCTATTGTCGGTGGTCTTTCTGCCTTTCTTTTTGACTTGATTGCAGGTTATCCACAATGGATGTTTATCAGCCTGATTGCACACGGAGCTCAGGGCTTCTTGGCTGGTTTTTCTGGGAAAAAGCGTCCGCTGGGACTTCTCTTAGCCACTGTCATCATGGTTGGAACTTACTTCTTAGCATCTAGTGTTATGAACGGCGTCGGAGCTGCCGCAGCAGAAGTCTTAACCAACACCATGCAAAATGTGGTTGGAATGCTTGGGGGTTACTTGGTGTATCTTGGAGTTTCCAAGGTGGTTAAGCCATGAATTTACAGGAATTAAGCCTACAAACAAAAGCTATCGTTACAGATATACTTGACCGCTCAGCCATCAAAAAAGGACAAATTTTTGTCCTTGGTTTGTCCTCAAGTGAGGTTATAGGCGGTGTGATTGGAAAAAATTCTAGTCGTGAAATTGGACAAGTCATTGTGAAGACGATTTTAGAGGCCTGTAAACAACGAGGTGTCTATTTAGCAGTGCAAGGTTGTGAACATTTGAACCGTGCCTTGGTTCTTGAACGTGACGTTGCTGAACAAAAGGATTTGGAAATCGTCAATGTTCTTCCCAGCCTCCATGCGGGTGGCTCAGGTCAGTTGGCGGCTTTTGACTATATGACAGACCCAGTTGAAGTGGAAGAAGTGGTTGCTCATGCTGGACTGGACATTGGAGATACCTCAATTGGGATGCATGTCAAACGTGTTCAAGTGCCCCTGATTCCTATCCAAAGAGAACTCGGAGGAGCTCATGTAACAGCTCTTGCCAGTCGTCCTAAACTCATTGGCGGTGCGCGTGCCCTCTATCACGAAGATGAGATTAGGAAAAATTAGTTCAAAAATATTGAAAAAGTGACAACTAAAAGGTTTAGAGTAGAGTGAAAGCCTCTTCTAAACCTTTTTATGATTATTTTTGTGCGGGGCTAAATGTATTTGCTGTTGGCAAGGTAATTCCAGCTCTGACCAGCCCCTCTTGATAAAGTCGGAAGAAACGAGAATAGATATGATTTTGCTGACCATTTTGAACAAAAATATCTACTCGATAAATCAACTGCCCATTAGGTAGCGTACGTGGCCCAAGAATAGTAGGGGTACCAACAATCTCAGGATATTTTTCTAGCTGTTCATCGTTAATCGATTTAATGATTTGACCAATTTGTTCTAAATTGCTATGTGCAAAAATGGGTAAATCAATTTGCACCCGCATATCTCCGCGGGATTTATTGCTAACGATAGTGATGTTACGATTAGGAATAAAATGCAGAGTCCCGTCAAATCCTCTGATTTGAGTGGTACGAATACCGACATTAGAAATATTACCGATGATACTACCAATTTCAACAGTTTCCCCGACATCAAACTGATTTTCTAGGAGGATGAAAAAGCCGTTGAGGACATCTGATAAAAAGCCTTGTGCCCCCAGCCCTATAGCTACTCCAGCAATTCCAGCCCCCGCAAGAAGACTTGACACAGGCACACCAATAATCGTCAATATCCAATAAATGAGAATAAAATATAAGGTGTAGTCTAGGGCGCTGTTCATGAGCTTAATTAAAGTTTTTTGGCGGGCAGGCTTTGTTTGAGACAGCGCCAGCGATTTTTCAACCGTATGGGTAAAAGCAAAATGGCAGAGCTTCTTAGCTACAACAAACAGAATTAATAAGAGTATCAGGGATATGACTTTATCCCCAAGCGTATCCAGGTGCCAGGAGGCAAGGTATTTTTCAATGATTTTCATGCTTCTAGTTTACCAAAAAGTAGCGTAAAAAACTTTAAAAAACTCATAAAATATGATAAACTAAGCTGTATAACATTTTTTAAGGAGAAATGACGACATGTCAGTATCATTTGAAAACACTGCGACAAACCGTGGTGTCATCACATTTACAATTAGTCAAGAGGATATCAAACCAGCTCTTGACAAAGTATTCAACCGTATTAAAAAAGATTTGAACGTTCCTGGATTCCGCAAAGGCCACATGCCACGTCCAGTTTTCAACCAAAAATTTGGTGAGGAAGCCCTCTATGAAGACGCTCTGAACGCACTTCTTCCATCAGCTTACGAGGCAGCAGTTGCTGAACTCGGTCTTGATGTGGTAGCTCAACCGAAAATTGATGTGACTTCAATGGAAAAAGGTCAAGACTGGACAATCACTGCTGAAGTTGTGACAAAACCAGAAGTAAAACTTGGTGACTACAAAGACCTTGCAGTTGAAGTGGAAGTTTCTAAAGAAGTTACTGATGAAGAAGTTGATGCTAAAGTTGAGCGCGAGCGCAATAACTTGGCTGAGTTAGCTGTTAAAGATGGCGCTGCTGAAACTGGCGATACTGTTGTTATCGACTTTGTTGGTTCAGTGGATGGCGTTGAATTTGATGGTGGAAAAGGTGAAAACCACTCACTTGAACTTGGTTCAGGTCAATTTATCCCAGGCTTTGAAGAACAACTTGTTGGTGCTAAGGCAGGTGAAACGGTTAACGTTAACGTGACTTTCCCAACTGAATACCATGCAGAAGACTTGGCTGGTAAAGAAGCACTTTTTGTCACAACAATCAATGAAGTTAAAGTTAAAGAAGTTCCGGCACTTGACGATGAGCTTGCAAAAGACATTGACGAAGAAGTTGAAACACTTGACGAATTGAAAGCTAAATACCGCAAAGAGCTTGAAGCAGCTAAAGAAATCGCATTTGACGATGCGGTTGAGGGAGCAGCGATTGAACTTGCCGTAGCAAACGCAGAAATCGTTGAACTGCCAGATGAAATGGTTCATGATGAAGTTCACCGCGCTATGAATGAGTTCATGGGCAATATGCAACGTCAAGGTATTTCACCAGAGATGTACTTCCAAATTACAGGAACAACTCAAGAGGATCTTCACGCTCAATACGAAGCTGATGCTGACAAACGAGTGAAAACCAACCTCGTTATCGAAGCAATCGCTAAAGCAGAAGGTTTTGAAGTGTCAGATGCAGACATCGAAAAAGAAATCGCTGACCTTGCAGCTGAGTACAACATGGAAGTGGAACAAGTTCGTTCACTCCTTTCAGCAGATATGCTTCGCCACGACATCGCAATGAAAAAAGCTGTTGAAGTAATCACGTCAACAGCTAAAGTGAAATAAGCTATTTAGGAAGCGCCGCGAGGCGCTTTTTTCTACCATTTGTCAAGCCTATCAAGGTATTTGATGAAAAATATTTTGAGTTCAATAGTCAAAATAAGTAAATTGTTTTATTTTGGACTAA
>NZ_AUIP01000028.1 GCF_000423765.1 Streptococcus porci DSM 23759
AAAAGGTGAACAAATGATAATAGGCACATCAGAAAAATGCTGAAAAACCTTGAGTTTTCGGGTGTTTTTATACTCAAATGGTAAAATATGACCTTCACAGCTCCTGTGTTCGTTATAATTCCTTAGAATGCCGAAAACCTTGTTATTATCCCATTTTTTCAAAATCATATCCCTTTGGGTTTTCTTAGACTATCTTAGAAAGTCCACAAAAAGGGGAACAAAAAAAGACCTAAAATAGGTCATTAACTTATGAGTTCAGCAGGCAAGAACTAGCGTAGTCATCAGCTACGCTTTTTTTGATTGTCTTGGGATTGCTGTTAGGTCTATTATAACATGGTGTCACGCGCGTGATGGTCTTTTTTACAAAAAAAGCACTTAGATTTCTCTAGGTGCTTAATATTTACGCCACTTCACTCTCTTTTAGCAAAAGTTCAAAAAACCTTGTTTGCTCTTCTGGTGTAAAAACATCACGACCGTCCAAGTGCCACGTTCTCTCTCTAAGACTTTGTAATTCCTGACGTTCTTTTTCAGTCAATCCGCTCACCTCATTTCAACTTATATCTTATACCGTAATTATATAACTTCTTGAAAAGTTTTTCAAATCCTCTAATATTGGCTGATTTTGTAGGAATACGCGTATGCTATGGACTTACTGTATCCCATTGAGTTTTACTGTGTTTGTTAGGTTTTAGAGTTTTGTTACCCTATATTAGAAAGTTTAGTTTTCTTTCTATGTTTTAGATAATAAGTCAGCGAGCTCAGCAAGTGCTAACTTCAAATATCTAAAAAATGTTGTCTTACTAACATTCATTATCTCCCCTGCCTCCAAATCCACTTTTTGTTGGATATAGTAAAGGTTTAAAGCTAGACGGTACTTAGGATTTCTTAGTGTGTCAATCATCCTAATCAGCTCCAGGCGCTCCTTAGTTAGCCTGTCAATTCTGTTTGTTATGTCCTCTTTAATTGCTAGCTGGGCAACTAACTGACTTTCAGAACTGTTTGCCCTGCTAGTCTGTACCCTGGTTTGTGTAAGTGTTGTCTGTTTGAATAGCCCGGTTTCCAAATATTGAAGTTCCAGGTAAAGCTGGCTGATCTCTTTATCAATCCACCTAATACCCTCTAGCCTATGCTTTAACTCCTCTATGGTCATTATTCCCCTCTTATGGTAAATAAATTTGTTGAAACTTCTTACCCTGCGTGCCTCTTTGTTTTATTTTTTGAATAATAGTCCAATGACTGTTGCATTATAAATTTGTAACTTGTGGAAATGACTTCCCACGCACTATTAATCATCCCACTCTCCAAAACATAAATTTATTATTTGGCTATCTTCAGAAAGCCCTAGGTTATTCAAAAATTTTTCAGCATCTTCAACTGTTTCAAACTTCCTTACTTTCACCGGGTCATTGCTACCATTCTTTTTATACTGTACTTGAATAACACCGTTAGGATTCATGATCATTACAAAATAGTTAGATTGTTGTTCTGCAATTTCTTCAAGCCTAGCGATATTTTTCTTTAAACTTTTAAGACTCATCTAATAGCTTAGCCTCCAATACTTCTAGCTGTTCGACAATCTCCACCGTCTCAACAGCCTTGTAAGCTGTTGTAAGAATTGTTTGGGCTGACTGTACCCTAGCGTAAGGGCTAGCGGTCTCGTCTTCCATGATATCGGTAAGTACCTTGACCGCTTTTATACTAGCAACTTGTAATAGGGCTGTCGCTTCTTTTAATTGCTCGCTCCTGCGTTCACGATATACACGCTTAAAGGTTGCATTTTTCAGATACTCGTAAGCCCTACCTCTGCTTATATTAGCAAGTTCAGACGCCTTGGTTACATTACCAGTTAAAAGCAAGTTGGTCAAAAAATTTTCTTGCCGTTTGTTTAACTTTTCCAACGCCCCCTCCTTATCTTAATTTTGCAATCTCACTAAAATCTAGTGGTGGAAAAATTGATTGTACACCACTATCAGTGAAAATCTCACCGGTAGCAAACTTTTCTAATGAATACTTAGGTATCAAGAAAGCTCCATCTACTTCCATCTCTTCAGGTAAGTAGTTCTCAGATTTACCAATAATTTCATAAATAGCTGATATAATCTTGCCTTTTTCCCCTTGGCGCTTACGATACAGTTCTTTTATTTTGTCAAGATGTTCATTGATTTCTTGATCTATCTTTTGAGAATTATTAAAATTCTTCTCACGATAACACTGTATTGCATCTTTTAAATCATAGTAAAGTTTTGTTGAATTTTTTAGCATGTCTAACTCTTTTTCTACTCGATTTTTTTCTTGATTATAAATCGCTAAAGTATGAGTTTTTTCAGCATTTTTTGCCAATTCTTGAATATTTGCAACATCTTCACTAATATCGATTTTTTTAATTGCTTCCTGTATTTCACCTAAGTAACTTTCTTTTTCCTTGATTTCTTTGGAAAGATTTTTAATAATTTCAAGTCCTTCTTTGAATTCTGCCATGATATAACCCCTTTTAAAATAAATCTCTATTTTCTGCAATGAGTTTCATACGCTCATTATCGTCTTCCACGGCCATAATTTCAGCTTTAGTTATACGTTTTGGCGAGGTTCTTTCCTCTATCCCCGCCCGCTTGATTAATTCATCAATATAGTTATTATCAATCATTTCTTCCTCCAGTAACAATAAAGAGGCATGACAAAATAGAATAGATTCCATTTATGTCATACCTCTGTTTTTCAGTTAGTATTTAATAATGTTTTCGTTCCGTCGTTTCGGTTGCTACGATTTTACCATCGTTTACAATAAGTTCAATCGTTCCAAACTTTGGAATTTCTAACATCTTCATTATACCATTTTTATCCCTAAAATACACAAAATTCTCTATAAAATCCATTAAATCCCCCTTGATTTGTCATTTTTTGTTTTTCAGTTCTGTTTTATTCTTTGGATAATAGCCCGCTGACTGCCATATCTCGGATAAACTGTTTTTCAGTATCTGCTGGTAGCTCTAGCAGGTCTAGCAATTCTCCTAATGCCTGTTTATCTGTACTAGCAATAACTTTCTTTAGGATTGTTTCGTATTGCTGTTCTAGATAGTCGCAAAATGCCAATCTTTGAGTTTGTGTCGGTGTAGCATTCAAAGCCATATAACAAGCTTCAGTTATCTGTGAGAATAGTTTAGCACGCGCTTCTGGGTGCTTATACAGTTCATAAATGTTCAGACTGGTATCCTCTTCCTGTAACTTTTTAGCTATCTCCAGTAACTTGGGAATATCATCAGCTTCTACGGGGGTATCATCAGCCATATAAGCCAATCGGTGTTGTTCAAGTTCTAATCGGTCTTTTTCTGCTTGTTCTAAATAATCATTGTTTGTCATGTTGTTTGTCTCCGTTTTATTTGTATAGGATCAGTAACCCTAGCGTTGTAGTCATGGCTTCATAGTCGCCACTAGTTGCCTCTGTATATTTCACGTCAATAACTTCAACGTCTGCCATAAAGTCGTTAACCTGGTTTTCAAATTCCTCCAGGCTTTGCTTATGTTTCTGATAAAATAGCTTGATTTTCATTGTTTTACCTCCGATTTATCACGTTTTTTTAAAATTTATCACGTTATTTTTTGAAAACGTGATAAATTAAAATCCAGTAGTACCAAGGGTTTAGGTCTTATTTATCACATTTATCACGTTATATACATTAAAAATAAAATCTATATATAGGATATTCAAAGGTTGCTCTCTATAATATCTATATACGGGAAATTTTATTTTTTTCGTGTTAAACGTGATAAACGAGTAAAACCCTTGATATGACTGGGTTTATTTCTATCACGTTTAGTTTTCCCTTGGTGATAAACGTGATAAATTTTATTTTTTCTTTCTCCGTTTATGTTCTGGCCAATGGTTATAGTACCCACGTTCATTCTTCGGTTTTTTGCGCCTCTCGGGGTCCTGCCTACCGTTGAAATAAGTGTTACTTGCAAAGGGTGGTAAATCTTCTTTTGGATAGAAACCTACGTGAATTTGCCTCCCAGCGGGTATCATTTTCATGCCTGCTTCAAATCCTTCCGGAAGATTATTTTTAATTTCTCGATGCAACCCTCTCTCAGACTTGGACAGCTTCACGTCATAATAGCTCAGATAATCTTTCCAAACATGGTAGACGTAACTGTTAGGTATGAACTCACTATTAAGATTATCAGTGAAAAATATAGAAACAAAATCAATGACGGGGTTCATGTCCTTGTGGTGTTCCTCTAGTATTTCAATAGACTTCTTAGGGTTAATGTCAGCGATAGGCGTTTCAATCGCCAACTTTACCAAATATTCTAGAACTTCCCTGCGATTGATATAATCGTCTTTTATTGCTTTATTAGGTTTTCCTTTGAACACTTTTGTAAAAGGCAAAATCCTAAAACGTCGGTCAATGGCTGACTTATCCCCGTTCATTCGTGGTAACCCGTTGGAAGACTGCACAACCGTCATATTAAGGCGGATACTGTAAGGACGTTTCCCTTTATCCTCTATGGTCATGATGTCACCCGTTGCCAAGCTAAACATATCCGACGTGTCTTTGATAACAGCGTCCTTCTGTACGTCATCACCGATAACAAGGGACTTACCCAGTAAGATAGAGGTTGAAAAGCGACTGTTTGCAAGTCCTGTTATTTTCAAGCTAGCCACGTTCTCCATACCAACCAAGTTTATAAGCAACTGCTGAAACGTTCCTTTTCCTGTTCCACCTTCACCGAAAAGCCAAAAGATTTTATGTAATGATTGGCCAGTGATACTTGCCTTTATAATTTGGATCGCAAGGTTATAAAGTTCCTCGTCACCGTCAAATAGCTCCCGTAGCCACGTTGTAGGTTTCCAACCTGTTACAGTTGGTTCTTTTGCCTTTGGATTGTATCCGGTCTTAATCTTCCTTGTAACTGTTATATCGGGTGTGAGTTCTTCAAAAATTCCTGTTTGAGCATTATAAAGCTGTTTCCCAATCACCGTATAATCACTTTGAATTTCTTTCATCTGACTTTGTCTAGCAATCTTATAAAGGGTGTCAAAGGCCTGTTTTTCCGTAGCATTTGGAAAAATAACAGAAACCAAATCTTGTAACAGTTCATTGTCTTCCAACCAAATACCAAAGTCGGGATTATAGAAGTATAGCGGGGCTTTTTGTCCCTGGGCTTCTGGCTTAATTCTAATAAAACGGATATGTTTTTTTAGCATAATAGCCACGCCTAGCGGTGTTTTAGGAAGGACTTTCTCACTCGCTTCCTCTCCTTTTTGTCGTGCTAGTTCTTCATGCTGCTCTTGAGTTATCTTACCACTTTTAACATTTTCCAGATGTTTACTGTCGGCCATAACTTCATCATAGGCAATCTTGAAAGCTTCGTCTTTCATATCTTGGCACTCTTTAATCAGTTGCCCCCTAATGCCTTTGAAAGTCTTAAAATGCTTGTCCTCGCTTTCACGTTCTAACATGATTTCACTTTCCATGCTTTTTAGTTGTTCAAGTTCTATTGTCCTATCCTCTCTTTCTGTATTCTGCCCGTGCGATACTTTCAAAAGTACGGTCTAACTCGTCAATCGGCAACGGGTTAGGTGTCTGTTCGTTTGCGATTGTCACAAGTTCGTAAGCTGTTTCTAGGTCTGCATCTACCCACTTATTAAACAGCAACCCTACAAAGCGGGTGACTGCCACATTCCTACCGCCTTCATCTCCAAAGCCATTGAAAAGCGTGTCTATAACCCGCATAGTGATCGAACGGTGTCCGCTAGGTCGTGGGGTGTAAGTAGTAGTTACAGCCTTTTTTGTCGGCTGTTTATCCAATACCGCTTGAATAGGGTAATCGCTCCCCCTGTGGATAATTTTCTGATATTCTTCTGGATCTCCAGTCGCCACGGGTAAACCCTGTAATTGTGACCATGTAAGACTAGCAACGTCAAAGGGTAGCCCGATTTTATCCGCTATCTCTTGGACTGTTGCCCTGTAGGTCGTTTCTTTCATCTTGTGACTAGGCTTCACTACAAGCCTGTAACGGGGCTTTTTAGCCGTGTGTTTGATTGTCGGGTAAATGATATAGGAGTAGTCAGAAAGTGCCTCAGAAACGATTCTGGGAAAGTCTGCACATGCTTCTAGCTCGTCATAGTCCAAGAAAATCAAATCGCGATAGACCAGACTGGAGTTGTTTCGTCTGTGAGTGCCTTTCTTATCTGCTGTGACTTTGCCACTGATACAGTAGGGGGCTTGTGTGCGTTTGAATTGCTCAATGTCCACCCCTTCAGGTACTTTCATTGGCTTAAATTGTGCGATATACTCAAACGGCTCTAGCCTATCAAACGGATAGACTAGATTATTCTGAAAGCCTCTAGCCTCGTAAATCATTTTCTAACCGCTCCAGTCGCTCTTCCAGCTCGTCAACTCGGTTTTGTAGTTCAATGACAAGGTTTTCTAACTCGCCTGTGTAAAATTCGTTCATGTTATTTTCTCCGTTTCTTTTTGAGTTTCTTCAGTCGTTGCAGCTCCTTGTTTTGCTCAAGGGTTGGACGTCTGTCTTTCGCTATTTTAATATCGTGATAATGTCCGCCACCTTGTGCGGGGTGTACGCTATACCTTGCCATTATCCACCCCCAAAAAGATTAAAATATCATGGATTTTATAAAACACCTTCCTGGTATCCTCAAGCGGGGGCTGATACCGTCTTAGCCCTGCCTGCTCCCAACGTTTCAAGGTCTTATCCTTTATGTCTAGTTCATCTTTAACCTGTTGAGCTGTGATTAGCCCTAACAGTCTTGGTGGGGTTTGCTCACGCGCCTCTAAGTAACTTCCTACCAGCTCCAGCACTCCCTGGGTTAGATCCTGTTCACTTTCTTTACTTAGGCTAAACATTCATATCAGCCCCTTTCAGTAATTTCTTATAGCTTTCCAGGTCTGCTTTAATCAGCACATCTAGGCGCTTACCTTCTGTGTCATATTGGGCCTTCAGTTCTCGGATACCTTCCAGGCGCTCGGTGTCATTAGCTGGGATATAGTAGCCACTAACTAGCCCACGTTTGGCCACAATTGGGACACCATGTTTTACGATAAGGCGGTGGACGTTCTCCCTTAGCGTTCTGATGTCAATGCCTACTAACTTAGCAATGTACCTCCCTGCACGTGGATTACCAGCACCTACAGGGATCAATCGCAAAATCCTTAATTCTAAATCTGTCATTCAATCCCCCTAATTGTAATGTTTGTTAGAGAGCCAAATATATGCACCATAGCGCTCTTTAACGTAGTCCTTGGGTGTTTCTGTTGGTTTGGTGTCTGAAATGTTGCTAGGCTTGTCATATCGCCATAATAGGACGAGAATAACTAAGCATACTATAATCACAATAATACCTTGTGTTGGTGTTAGGTTTAGTTCATTTTGCATGTCTTACCTCGCTTGGTAGTCTTTAATAAAATCTAACTGTTCATCTCTAGTCATTGCTAGAAAAGTATTGACCTCATCGGATGTCAGTTTCTTATCTACAAAATCACTGACCATTTGAAATAGATTCGGTGATTTTTCTTTGATCTCCGCTATAAGCTCGTTAAATTCTTCTGGTGTCATATCTTTAATTTTTTCCATGCTATGCCTCGATTTTTTTATTTTTCTGTGTAATTGCCTACGCTGTTGCGCGTGCTTGTTCTGTTTTAATGCTATTCTTTACTATACAAGATTGACCGACTGCTAAACGCTGGGATAAAATCCCCAAGTTGGCGGACGCTTAATCAGTCGGGGCTAGTTTTAAGGGATAGCGCCCTGCGTATGGATATGATATAATGGATATATCAATAAATTACTAAAATCCCTTTAATAACGGCTTGCCTGCCTTATTATTGTGATTTAGTTGATAGTGAAAGGCTTGGAAGTTTGGTCGCTCTCAAAGCCTTTTTTTGTTGTCTTTAAGCATGGATTTCTTGTAATTCCTTGAAATAATAATCAGGTATTTCATCCATGGCTACCTGCTGCAACTGAATAGCTTTCAATCGGTTGCTATCGCTTGCCGTTGGCTTGTTGATAATCTCAGACGTTGCCAAAACTTGCCTATAATATTCTTCAAGCTTAAGCCTACGCCCTGCGTTTACTTCTTCAGTGTGCGCTTTTTTATTACGTAAGAGTTCAAAGGTTTCAAGTTCGCCATCTTTCAAAGTGTAATCAAGCGCCCCACGATAACGCCAACCATTAAGCCTTAGCTTAATGTCTTTTTCTGACCAGTCGGGCAACGCCTCGCTTAATAACTCTAAGCTCATTGTTCCCGTCTCTTCTAAAATTCTGTGCAATACCTCTTGGGTGAATGGTGTTTTTGCCATTGTGTGCCTCCTTTCTAATCTTCTGGTGTCAATAGTTCATCAATCGTCACGCCTAAATAGTTTGCGACTTTTTGAAGTACTGTAATATCTGGCTTTTTGGTACGTTCGTAGTACAAAGCCGTCAAAGTACTTTTTGAAATGCCTGTAGCCTCTGCAACGTGTGAAACTTTCTCACGACGTTTGGCTAGCAATACACGCATGTTGTTCTTCATGATCTTGGCTCCTTTCTAACTGTAAAATAGTTCATCAATGGTGATGTCTGGTTTGATTTCTCTGACCTGCTCACGAATGATTAAGCGTTCACGGTCAGTAAATGGGGTCTTGCCTGTTTCTTTGTTGTTGTATGACTGCAAAGAAATCTCAAGCTTGTCCGCCATATTCTTCTGGGTCAGCCCCAACATAACCCGATATCCTTTGAGTTTGCTCATGCCATTCTCCTTTCTTTGAAAAATTCCCCTCCATAGATTGAAAGTGTGAAAGGTTGTGGAGGAGTTGCAAAAATTCTGCAATCCGTTTTTGCAAGATTGATTATAATGCAAAGTTTCTGCAATGTCAACCCCTTGTTTTAAAAAAATCGCAATTTTTTTGCAATCTTTGTAAATCGGTGTTATAATCACATTTGAAAGGTTGTGAAATTTATGAATAGATTGAAAGAATTAAGGCAAGAAAAAAAGCTAACTCAACAAGAGGTAGCTGATATTGCTAAAGTTTCAAAAAGAACTTACATATATTGGGAAAATGGAGAAAGCCAAATCAAACCAGACAAAGCCCAGGCACTCGCTGACCATTTTGGTGTACCTGTCGGGTATTTGTTGGGGTTTACAGACTGGTCTGAAACTTTTCAAGAAAAAGAATTTTTAGATCCTGATGACATTGTAAAGATTGGTTTCGATAAACTAATTCTTCATTCTCGTTATACTGATAAAGATGACTTTATGAAGTCACTGGTTAATGCAAACTGGCTTACTGAAGTTTTCGCTGTTCCGTTCGCATTTGCTGAAAGTGAAGAGGAAAAAACAGCTATAAAGGATACTGCAAGTTATAGCTTTGTTAAATATATAAAAAATCTCTCAACCGCTTTATATTACTTGAATGATTATGAAGTCGAATTGTTAACTAGAGTTGTTTTTTTATCACAAAAAGATAGGGAGCAAATCCTAAATATTGTTAAAACGTTCACACCACTTAATGAAGAATGAAAACATTTGACAACTGAATAAAGGGGTGCTATACTGATGGTGTTAACAAACGTGGTAAGAATGTTAGCACGGTATCAAAAAAGCCCCCAACGGTCGCAACGTTGAGGGTTTTTCTTTTGCCCCTGGGGCTACTTTCTGCGATTGTTCAGCCAATATTCAAACAGTACTGTTAGAATACCAACCAACAATGGCAGAAAAAACGTGGTAAGTATGATTTCTGCCACGGTATCACCTCCCTTCAGTAAAATCCGGGGGCTTGTCTATCATATCAGAATACTGCTCACGTTGTCAAACGCTCCAAAATCGCCTGTATTCGCTTTTAGCTCTCTTCTGGTATATTTACCCTACCCACCAAAAACAAACGAAAATAGGGCTATTCTCGTAACGCTCAGCATGATATAAAACCTTTACGGCTTGCCTGCTGATGTTTAGAAAGGTTTATCATCATGAAAATCAATGAAATCAAAAAGAAAAACGGTACTATCGTTTACCGTGCCAATGTTTACTTAGGTACTGATCAAGTAACAGGTAAGAAAGTAAAAACCAACGTCACGGGTAGGACTAAAAAAGAGGTTAAGCAAAAAGCCAAGGAAGCTGAAATAGAATTTAAAGCTAATGGCTCCACACGTTTTCAAGAAACCAATATTAAAACATTCAAGGAATTATCTGACCTTTGGCTCAGCAATTATAAACTAACGGTAAAGCCCCAGTCTTATCGCTATACCGTCTCACTACTCAATAACCATATTTGGCCAAAATTGGGGAGCATGAAACCCCACAAAATAACTACAGTCTATCTTCAAGCGTTCATCAATGACTTAGCGCCTAAATTGGTTCATTTTAGCACCGTCCACTCTGTGGTCACTAGAATTATGCAGTTTGGGGTTATTCTCCAGCTATTGCCATTTAATCCAGCTAGGGAAGTCATGCTACCTAAAGAACAAAAAGAGACTAGGGAGCGTGTGAAATTCATTGACAACACGGACTTAAGAAAACTGCTTGATCATATGGATATGCTATCCCAGCAAGAATATAAGTATTATTTTGATAGCGTGCTTTATAAGCTCTTACTTGCCACTGGGTGCCGTTTTGGGGAAATTGTTGCCCTTGATTGGTCTGATATTGACCTAGACAATAAAACTATCAGCATAAGTAAAAGTTACAACCGCCTAGTTGACCTGGTAGGAACACCAAAGAGTAAAGCAGGGATTAGAGTTATCAGCATCGACAACAAAACCGTCTTAATGCTCAAGCAATACCAGGGACGGCAACGGTTAACCTTTTTAGATATTGGGGAAAAAGCGCCCTCGGTGGTCTTTGCTACTCCAGTTAGAATTTATCAAAGCATGCAGATCATGCAGCAAAGACTTACTAAACGCTGCGAAGAGATAGGTATTACTTACTTTACCTTCCACGCCTTCCGCCACACTCACGCTAGTTTATTGCTTAATGCTGGTATCAGTTATAAAGAATTACAATACCGCCTAGGTCATTCTCAATTATCAATGACCATGGACATCTATAGCCATCTATCCAAAGATAAAGAAAAAGAAGCGGTTAGATACTTTGAAAAAGCCCTTGAAAGTCTTTAGTCCACAAAAAGGTGAACAAATGATAATAGGCACATCAGAAAAATGCTGAAAAACCTTGAGTTTTCGGGTGTTTTTATACTCAAATGGTAAAATATGACCTT
>NZ_AUIP01000029.1 GCF_000423765.1 Streptococcus porci DSM 23759
CATAAGTACGAGACAGGCCTCTATCACATTCACACCTATGGCCGAGCAGCGGATGGCAAATTGGTCTTCCTCAAAGGAGACCAGACGACCGTTAAAGAACTGCCCAAACCAACAGCGACGCTGACCATTAAGAATGTCAACAACCAAACAGGCACCTTTGATGTGATTGTATCTGACCTTAAGTCGATAGCAGGTGTCACATTGGTTCAGTTGCCAACGTGGTCTGAGAGCAAGGGTCAAGACGATCTCAAATGGTATCAACCGACCAAACAAGCCGACGGCACTTACAAGCTGACGGTCAGGGCTAGCAACCACAAGTACACGAATGGCAAATACCATGTGCACTTGTATGTGACAGATAAGCGTAATACCAGAACCTTTGTGGCAGCTCAGACAGTTGAGCAGACTGGAGCTAATTATTTTGTGGACATCAGCAGTCATAATGGTTCTATTTCGGTCTCAGAGTTTCAAGGATTGAAACGTCAAGGAATTCTTGGGGTAGTGGTTAAGTTGACGGAAGGAACTACTTATACCAATCCGTTTGCTCAAGGACAGATTATTAATGCCAGGGCTGCAGGATTGAAGGTGTCTTCTTATCACTACTCACACTATACTTCTCAAGATGATGCTAGGGCAGAAGCTCAGCATTTCACCAAAACAGCCAGAGCATTTGGTCTATCTGGGAAGACGGTCATGATTAATGATATTGAAGAAACCAAAATGCAGAGAAATCTGAACACCAACACGCAGGCATGGCTAGAAGAAATGAAAAAGGCTGGATTTGTAGACAATATGTATTATACTGGTGCGAACTGGTTAGATATTCGTGGAGGTGTCTTTAATACGAGCCAATTTGGTCCTCAAAATATCTGGGTAGCGCACTATACTAAGGGTTACACCTATATGACGCAGTCAGAAGCCAAGGAATTATCTCATTATAAGGAATTTGGTGCTTGGCAGTATACTAGCGTTTCAACTAAGTTACCCAAAAACTATCTGGATGAAAACATTGATTATACTGGTCGTCTGACTGTATGAGTAATGTTTATCAAAGATAAGAAAAATTCTGGCCTTGCCAGTTTTTTTCTATGTTATAATAGTCCAAGAAAGGAAATCCTATGCGTTTAGATAAATTTTTAGTGGACTGTGGCATTGGTACTCGAACAGAAGTAAAAGATTTACTCAAGAAAAAGCAAGTTACCGTCAATGGTCAGGTAGAGGTGTCTCCCAAAAGACACATTGATGCGACTGCCGATAAGATTATCTGTCGAGGTCAGGAACTCAGATATGAAAGTTTTGTGTATTACCTCCTCAACAAGCCAAAAGGTGTCATTTCAGCCACTGAGGATAATCATCACAAAACAGTTTTAGATCTCTTAGATCAAACCGCTCGCCATAAAGAGGTTTTTCCGGTTGGGCGCCTAGATATTGACACCACTGGGCTCCTGCTTTTGACCAATAATGGTCAGCTTGCCCACGCTATGCTATCGCCTAAAAAACATGTCAATAAGGATTACCTAGCTGATGTGGCGGGCATCATGGACGAGGAGGATATTAAGGCTTTTGAAAAAGGCATAGCCCTCAAAGACGTTATCTGCCAGCCAGCCAAGTTAGAGATTTTGTCAGTTGATGAGAACCAGGAGAGCTGCCGCGTCAAAATCACTATCCGAGAAGGCAAGTTCCATCAAGTCAAGCGCATGGTGGCCAGCCGCGGGAAAGAAGTCATCAATCTCGAACGTTATTCAATGGGGCCATTGCTCCTTCCAGAGGATTTAAGGTCTGGAGAATATCGTCGCCTGACAGCAGATGAACTAGCTAGCTTAGAAGTATTTAACACCATTTTGTAAGGCCGTACAGAGTCTGAGACAAGAGTCTTACATCAATTATAAAAGAGAACAAAACTGAAGTTTGAAAAACCAACTCTGTTCTCTTTTTAGCTAAAAAATGCAAGGAATTACCCTCCTGTGGTAAAATAAAGTTATGCGCTTAGATAAATTGCTAGCCAAAGCTCAAATCGGTTCTCGAAATGACATTAAAAAACTCCTCAAAGCCCATCAGGTACGGGTAGATGGAGCAGTAGTGACAAAGGCCAATCTTAATGTGGACACCAGTCTGCAAACCATTACCGTATCAGGTCAGGAGCTCTGCCATTCTCCAGAAGTTTACTATCTGATGAATAAACCTGCGGGTGTAGTGTCGGCGAGAACTGACAGGGAGCATCAGACGGTTATTGAGTTGATTTCGGAGGAAGATTATCGAGAGGGACTTTACCCCCTTGGGCGGCTGGATCGGGATACTGAAGGGCTGGTCCTCATCACCAACAACGGCCCTTTAGGTTTTCGGATGCTTCATCCTAAACATCACGTGGACAAGACCTACTATGTGGAGGTTAACGGTCTCTTAGGGACTGATGCGCCAGCTTTTTTTGAGAAAGGCATAGCATTTTTAGACGGAAGGGTCTGCAAACCAGCCTATCTTGAGGTTATCAGCTCAAGTTCAGAGATTAGCCGTGCTAATATTACCATTTCAGAAGGTAAGTTTCATCAGGTTAAGAAAATGTTCCTGGCTTACGGTGTCAAAGTGATCTACCTGAAGCGTATCTCCTTTGGAGACTTTGTCCTAGAAAAGAATTTGCCAGCAGGTAGCTACCGCACCCTGACTTTAGAAGAAAAAGAAGTCTTAAAACGTTATTTCTAGGGAAAATTCTTTAAATCAGATTACTTTTGTGATAAAATAGACAATGTAAATAAAAATAAGAAGAGGTAAGTGAAATGTCACGTAAACCAATCATTGCCGGTAACTGGAAAATGAACAAAACAGCGTCTGAAGCACGCGAATTTGTTGAAGCAGTTAAAAATGCTATCCCATCAAATGAACTTGTTGATACAGTCATCGGTTCACCTGCAATCTTCCTTGAAGGCATGAAAAAAGGTGTTAAAGGTACTGAATTGCAAGTTGCAGCACAAAACTGCTACTTTGAAAATGCAGGTGCGTTCACTGGTGAAAACAGCCCAGCTACAATTGCTGACCTTGGTGTTGAGTATGTTATCATCGGTCACTCAGAACGTCGTGATTACTTCCACGAAACTGACGAAGACATCAACAAAAAAGCTCACGCAATCTTTGCTAATGGCATGACGCCAATCATCTGTTGTGGTGAGTCGCTTGAAACTTACGAAGCAGGTAAAGCAGTAGAATTCGTTGGCGCTCAAGTATCAGCTGCACTTAAAGGTTTGACTGCTGAGCAAGTTGCATCATCAGTTATCGCTTACGAACCAATCTGGGCTATCGGTACTGGTAAATCAGCTACTTCAGCTGATGCACAAAACATGTGTAAAGCCGTTCGTGACGTTGTCGCTGCTGACTTCGGTCAAGAAGTTGCTGACAAAGTTCGCGTTCAATACGGTGGTTCAGTAAACCCATCAAATGTTGCTGAATACATGGCTTGTCCAGATGTTGACGGTGCCCTTGTTGGTGGAGCTTCATTGCAACCAGATAGCTTCCTTGCACTTTTGGACTTCGTAAAATAAGAAGTGTAAAACAGGCTGAGTTTTCTCAACCTGTTTTTTTACATTTCATCATTTCTTATCGACGCGCCAGAAGTCACATCTGACCAGCCCACCAGAGCCTGACCAGAGTTGTCCAGATAGGAGGAAAGCAGGGGCTTAATATCTTGCACCATCTCCATGATACCTTGAAAAGCGCCAGCTTCATCGTAAAGCATCTGATAAGACTGCATGAAAACCTTACCAAAAGCCTCATTTGGAATTTCCACATGCAGGCTTTTTTCTGTAGAATGGCAGAGCTCCTGCCAAACCCAATCTGGTAGTCTATCGTCTTGAGAAGGGAAAAATGTACCGTCAGGTTTGTCATTACTGTAAACCAAGCTTAAATCTTTACCGTAGAAAGCTATTTTGTAAGGGAGAAAATCAAGATAATTCATACTGACATCATAACGCTTTTACGATAAATTAGCAAAAAGATAGTTTTTTAAGCATTTGTTTAAAAATATTTCTAAAATCATTTATTTAAGTGTTGACTTAAATAAATTAAAGTGCTATTATTTATCTATAAAATTAAACAATCACTTAATAAAATGTAAATGAGGTTAAGTATATGAAAAAAGCAATAACCAATAAACTCTACATGGCGACCTTTGTCTCAGACATGTTGTCAAACTTTGGGGACAGCCTTTACTACTTGGCTTTGATGAACTACGTTCTTCTTTTACCGAATTCTGAATTGGGCATCAGTTTGGTGACACTTTCTGAGTCACTGCCTATTTTGACCCGCTTTGTCATGGGAATGTGGGCGGATAAAACCAAAAACAAGATTGATACCATTTTGGCAACCCAGATTTTCAGGTTGGTTATCTATATCATCGTTGGACTTGCTATGGGCTTCGAACCAGCACTATGGATTGTTTTAGTGGCTGTGGTAGCGAACCTCTTCTCTGACATTTCTGGTCAGTACGAGTCCTATCTGTTCTCACCTTTGACCCTCCGTGTGGTGGCAGATGAAGATAGGGAAGGTGCTATAGCATTTCGCCAAGCTGCTAGTTCGATTTTACAAATTGGTTTTCAGGCAAGCGGTGCGGTTCTCATTACCTTCATGAGCTATCAGAGTCTTGCTTTTTTCAACGCTGGAACCTTCCTAGCTAGCGCTCTTATCATGCTTGGTCTGCGCCCTGCCTTTTCCAAACTTCTCAAAGACAATCCTATCAAGACGGTTGAAAATGATAGTTCAAAAGGTTTGGTGTCTGACCTTACAACTTCTTTCAAAGGAACTCTGGAGGTTATTAATAGCATTCCTGTTTTAAAGACGAGTCTGGTGACTATTATGGGAGTTAACGCCATTGGCTCAACTCTTGACCCCATTGTCATGACCGTTATCAAAGACTTCAAGGATTTTGTCATCATCACCCCTGCGACTACTATTGCAACTATTTCCATCGTCTTTTTTGTTGGGAATGTTGTGGGATCGATGCTTTGCACCAACCTCTTTAGAAAGGCTGATTTGAGCTTTATGATAAAGCTGTTGCTGGCTCTGCTGATTGCTTTTTTCTCAGCTTTGGTCTTACACAATATTTATCTGACTCTCATCTTTATTCTTGCAACATCGGTTGTGTCAGGGGGAAGTAATCCGAAATTTTCGGCTATGATGTTCCGTGAAATTCCAGAGGAGAAATTAGCGACTATTGGTTCAGGAATTGATACTTTCTTGACCTTGGGTATGGTGGTCAGCCGATTTGCTCTGTCAGGCTTAGTGGTGATTTTACCAGCACAAGCTATTTCTGCCATTTATCTCTTGCTTGCGGTTGGTCTAATGGGTTATACTATTAAGAGAACGGTTAAGAAAAATAAAGCAGTCATTGAAGTGGCTTAGAAAGAGGTTGTTATGACTTTTCATTACAATCAGCAGCATTCAGAAATCTTTGAGTTGACCATGCTACCTATGCTCTCTTATTCTCCGAAAGATAGAATGTGGGACTTTACTTCAAAAGAGCGTAGCATTTTAGCTGAAGATTTGGAAAGACAAGAGGAAATTTATCAGCTTTTTAAACCTCTTGAAGCAAGGTTGCGCAGTTACCATCTTATGGCTGCTGGCTGGAGCTTTTTAACGACTTGTTATATCTATCTGCTCAATCAAGGATATGAGCCTGCAGATATTGAAGAATTGCACCAGTTGGTTTTGGGCATGTCTGAGGAAGAGCTGGATCACTGTCTGCGTGTTTTCATCATAGATGAGAGCTTTCAGGAGATTAATGACAAGGATTATTGGGAAATCCTTGAGGAGCGAGGGATAAAACCAGAAGATAAGTGGCATATCCTTGCATATAGTCGCAATATGACTGAAAATATCAAGAAGACGGTTGAACTCTCACGAGAATTGGTAGCCTTATATCAACCGTATTTTGAACAAGCCCGACAGGAACGGGAACGTTATGCACAAAATATCAATCTTGAGGAATTTCTAAAAAATACCCATGCCTTGAAAATGGTTCAGCAAACCGTGATGGGTGAAGGGGAGTTATATATTATCAGTCCTTGGATGATACGGCTTTCTCTTTTAAGCTTGGAACCAATATTTGAGCGTTATAAAACCTTTCTTATTTTATCTTGTAAGATTAATGAGGTTTTGAACACTCATAGTGAGCTGGACGAGGAAAATTTCTCCTCAGTACTGAAAACCCTCAGTGATTTGACCCGATACAAGGTCTTGGTGGCTTTGACTCAGCCACATGCTAAAAGTAAAGACATTGCTCAAGATCTGGGTATCACCAGCGCAGCCGTCTCTTTCCATAGACAAAAATTGCAAGATGCCCAGATTTTGCTGTTTAACAGCGACGAGAAAAATGTCAAATATGACCCTAATCGTGACCTGATTCAGGAAGTCATTGATAAATTGAGGGCAGATTTTAAATTGAATTAGGGGATTTTTATGAAAATAACATCACGAAAGGGCGACTGGTATGATGAGAATGGTCGCAAATTAACAGATCAAGAGAAAGCCAGTATTCAGGCTGATATTTTGGAAGAGCTTAATCATGACTTGAAGGATAGTGGCTTTGAAGGGTGGATTAAGAAATTTGTCCTGCGACAAATCGAAAAAACATCGGGTAAGGTTCATTTTTCAGATGAGAAAACGGAATCTTCTTCAAAAAAAGAGGATACTAACTTTTCAGGTCAGGAAATGGCTGATCAAGCCATCGAGACTGCCATCAAGGGACTTGAGCTTGCCATCGCTGAATTGACCGAGGAACTGGAAAAACTGAAAGAAGAACGTGATAAACTTTTGGACAGACTTGGGAAGTAGATTATTAGTGGTCTCTAGTATGGAGTGGTAACATAGCATTTAAAAAGGGGCTGAAGTAAAGTCAGACCTCAGGTGTCAAAAAGCGAACAAAACTAGTTTTCTGGGAACCAGAACATTGTTTTGTTCGCTTTTTGTGCCTAACGATAAATTGTAGAGTATGATAATAGAGATTTTTAAAATTTAAAATCATTTGTTTCAAATCTAAGTCCAATCGAAAATCCATTGAAGTTTAATAAGAGACGGTGTTATTTGACTTAATAACTGCTTTGTTATTACTTTTAGAATATGATTAACAGCCTCTGTATCTTCTGTTGAAAGCGGAATCTCTTCTTCTTTTTAATTATTCTGACTTTAGGTCTCGGTGAGAAAAGGATTGTAGGAAAGGAGGGTCAATTTTTTGTGTCATATTTTCGGATAAGTTTTTTGAGAGTGAAAATTATAGTCATACAACCAGAGGATAGGATTAGAGCGCTTAGCCAAATTTTAGGAGTTCGGTGTCCAGTATAAGTCCAGTCAAAAATTCATTGGAGGTTGAGGAGGGGGGGATTTATTTCTTTTAATGGTTCTTTAGTTAGTTGCTTTAGAGCTTTTTGGGTAAATGTCTTGTCATCAGTAGTTAAGGGCAGTGACTCTTGTAAATAATAGGATGAACAGGTTACACTAAACTAGACAGAAGAATAAAGTGTTCTACACTAAAGAAAAGAGGAGAACAGATATGTCTAGAAAAATTCGCCGTCATTTTACAGATGAGTTTAAACAACTCTTGTTGACCTACACAATGCAGGTATGAAGCGAAGCGAGATTATCAAAGAGTATGACTTGACCCGTCTAGCTTTGACAAGTGGGTTAAACAAGCAAGAACAACTGGTTCCTTTAAAACTGTCGATAATCTGACAGATGAACAACGTGAGTTGATAGAACTCAGAAAACGAAATAAAGAGCTCGAAATGCAATT
>NZ_AUIP01000030.1 GCF_000423765.1 Streptococcus porci DSM 23759
TACCTAATGAGTGGGGAATGTTTTCGAGGGAAGCGTGCTTTTCAGAGGAAAATTAGGAATAAGCTTGGCAAGTTGGGATGGGGAGCTGATTATGATTGGTTATGAGGAAGAATTTTTTGGTAGATTCTCAGAGTAAGTTCTAGAATCTACTTTAAAGGTGATGTGCAGACTTTTTTCTCATTATAGTTGGCTGCCATTGGTTGTTAGGTGTGGTTTACCGAGAAGACAAGGACCAGACCTTAGATAAACTGGTCGTCTTCAACTTAAATGCTTTTCGTAAGGCCTGTCTCAACCCTTACAAATGATGGTAGCTGAGTTATCGTCACAAGCAACGCAATATTTCTGTCCTCTGGAGGGTTATTTACCACAGTCATTTGGGAAATAGGAGACAAAACAAGTACGAACAGGGTATTGATCGTTTTAAAAATGACTTCAAGCCATAAAAGCTGAATAAGAAATTTTTCATGCGTACAGTGTGCTTTTTGATAAATAGAGCTGGTTTTTTTGACGCTGCTATGGTACAATATCAAAGGCGTAGGTTTTTAAACTCATCCCGTGAGGTGAGAAAGACAATTCAGGAAAAATGGAGAGCCTATGACTACTGTATGAGCTGGGCTCTTTTTGTGTGCTCAGATGGAGGAATTATGGAATTAAAAATGCATGTTACAGAGCATGAGAAACATACGGCAATAGACCTTGACGTGTCAAAGGTTGACTTGATTTTAGATGTTGAGGATAAGCCAGAGCCGGTGCAGGGACTCTTATTGTCTTTTCAGCATGTTTTTGCTATGTTTGGTGCGACAATTTTGGTGCCGTTGATTTTGGGAATGCCTGTTTCCGTAGCGCTTTTTGCTTCTGGTATAGGAACGTTGATTTATCAGGTGGCGACAAAGGCTAAGGTTCCGGTATACCTGGGCTCATCGTTTGCCTATATCACAGCTATGGCAACAGCTAATGAAGCTATGGGTGGTGATGTGTCAGCTTCTCAGACGGGTATCTTTTTTATTGGTCTCATCTATGTGGTCATTGCTGGTTTGATTAGTGTTTTGGGGACTCAGTGGATTGATAAGGTTCTTCCACCTATTGTTATTGGCCCTATGATTATTGTTATAGGGCTTGGTTTAGCCAATTCTGCGGTGACTTCTGCTGGTTTTGTAGCTGATGCAGACTGGCGTAACATTCTAGTTGCAGTCGTGACTTTTCTCATCGCGGCTTTTATCAATACTAATGGTAAGGGTTTTATCAAGATTATTCCCTTCCTCTTTGCTATTATTGGTGGCTATATTTTTGCTATTATTTTAGGTCTTGTTGATTTTAAGCCGGTTCTTGAAGCTAAGTGGTTTGAGTTACCTGCTTTCTATCTTCCTTTTAAAACAGGTCTCTTCAAATCTTACGACTTCTACTTTGGTCCTGAGATGATTGCGATTTTACCTATTGCCGTAGTGACAATAGCAGAGCATATTGGAGATCATACCGTTCTTGGGCAGATTACAGGTCGCCAATTCTTAAAAGAGCCTGGTTTGCAGCGTACGTTGATTGGTGACGGGGTTGCGACATCTGTTTCAGCTCTTATCGGAGGGCCTGCCAATACCACTTATGGTGAGAACACGGGTGTTATCGGCATGACGCGAATTGCTTCTGTTTCAGTTATTCGAAATGCAGCTTTGATTGCCATTGCCTTTTCATTCTTAGGGAAATTCACTGCTCTTATCTCAACCATTCCCAATGCTGTCTTAGGTGGCATGTCAATTTTGCTTTACGGGGTCATTGCTTCAAATGGTCTAAAAGTTTTAATTGAGCGTCAAGTAGACTTTGGACAGGTTCGCAACCTTATCATTGCCTCTTCTATGCTGGTTCTTGGGCTAGGTGGTGCAGTGCTTAATCTGGGCGCGGTAAACTTGTCTGGTACGGCTCTCGCTGCTATTGTGGGGGTCCTTCTCAATCTTATCTTGCCTAAAGAATCCTAATATGTGAAAAATCCGTTGACTTGTCCTGAGTCAGCGGATTTTTGTATAGTTAATTGAAATAGGGATAGAACAAAAGAACCCCAAGAAAAGTATCGCAATTTGGTAATACTTTTCTGAGGTGTTTTTTGATATGAGCCCATGTTTTCTCAATAGGATTATACTCAGGTGAGTATGGAGGAAGTGGTAAAAGTTTATGCCCATACTCTTCACATAAGCGCTCTAGCCTACTCATTCTATGGAATCTTGCATTATCCATAATAATAACTGATGGTGTGCTTAATGTTGGCAGCAGAAATTTCTGAAACCAAGCTTCAAAAAAGTCGCTCGTCATTGTTTCTTCATAAGTCATCGGAGCGATTATCTCACCATTTATCAGCCCTGCAACCAAAGAAATCCTCTGATACCTTCTTCCAAATACTTTACCTTTTATCAATTGTCCTCGTAATGAGCGACCATATTCTCGATAAAAATA
>NZ_AUIP01000031.1 GCF_000423765.1 Streptococcus porci DSM 23759
CCCCAGAGTGTAAACACTCTGGTTTGCCCTCCTGCCTCTTCGCTCGCCGCTACTAAGGCAATCGCTTTTGCTTTCTCTTCCTGCAGCTACTTAGATGTTTCAGTTCACTGCGTCTTCCTCCTCACCACCTTAACAGTGATGGGTGACAGGCATCAACCTGCCGGGTTCCCCCATTCGGACATCTCTGGATCAGCGCTTACTTACAGCTCCCCAAAGCATTTCGTTGTTAGTCACGTCCTTCTTCGGCTTCTAGTGCCAAGGCATCCACCGTGCGCCCTTATTAACTTAACCTTATTAATTAAACTCATCAATATGATTCTACAGCGTTTCGGTTTATTTTCTTGTTACTTTCATTTATATTCCTATAAATGAAATTTGATATAGATATTCAATTTTCAATGGACAAATACATGATATTAAGAACTGTTCCTAGAAAGTCTAGGTTCCTATTCAAATATCATCTTATCTAGTTGAACACGAGATTCATTTCTTAGGAAAAATGATGAACTGCCTTGTGTGTCAAGCACACTGCGTCAGTTCCCTATTTTTCTACAGAAATGTCGGCAAGTCGAACATCTCTTTGTATCCTAGATAATGGAGCCTAGCGGGATCGAACCGCTGACCTCCTGCGTGCAAAGCAGGCGCTCTCCCAGCTGAGCTAAGGCCCCACATCTGTCTCTTCCTGAGACCACTCAAAACTAAACAAAACGTCCAAGTGCTTCCATTTCCTTAGAAAGGAGGTGATCCAGCCGCACCTTCCGATACGGCTACCTTGTTACGACTTCACCCCAATCATCTATCCCACCTTAGGCGGCTGGCTCCTAATAGGTTACCTCACCGACTTCGGGTGTTACAAACTCTCGTGGTGTGACGGGCGGTGTGTACAAGGCCCGGGAACGTATTCACCGCGGCGTGCTGATCCGCGATTACTAGCGATTCCGACTTCATGTAGGCGAGTTGCAGCCTACAATCCGAACTGAGACTGGCTTTAAGAGATTTGCTTGCCGTCACCGGCTTGCGACTCGTTGTACCAGCCATTGTAGCACGTGTGTAGCCCAGGTCATAAGGGGCATGATGATTTGACGTCATCCCCACCTTCCTCCGGTTTATTACCGGCAGTCTCGCTAGAGTGCCCAACTCAATGATGGCAACTAACAATAGGGGTTGCGCTCGTTGCGGGACTTAACCCAACATCTCACGACACGAGCTGACGACAACCATGCACCACCTGTCACCAGTGCTCCGAAGAGAAACCCTATCTCTAGGGCGGTCACTGGGATGTCAAGACCTGGTAAGGTTCTTCGCGTTGCTTCGAATTAAACCACATGCTCCACCGCTTGTGCGGGCCCCCGTCAATTCCTTTGAGTTTCAACCTTGCGGTCGTACTCCCCAGGCGGAGTGCTTAATGCGTTAGCTGCGGCACTAAGCCCCGGAAAGGGCCTAACACCTAGCACTCATCGTTTACGGCGTGGACTACCAGGGTATCTAATCCTGTTCGCTACCCACGCTTTCGAGCCTCAGCGTCAGTTACAGACCAGAGAGCCGCTTTCGCCACCGGTGTTCCTCCATATATCTACGCATTTCACCGCTACACATGGAATTCCACTCTCCCCTTCTGCACTCAAGTCTCGCAGTTTCCAAAGCGTACATTGGTTGAGCCAATGCCTTTGACTTCAGACTTACAAAACCGCCTGCGCTCGCTTTACGCCCAATAAATCCGGACAACGCTCGGGACCTACGTATTACCGCGGCTGCTGGCACGTAGTTAGCCGTCCCTTTCTGGTAAGATACCGTCATTATGTGGACTTTCCACTCCCACACACATTCTTCTCTTACAACAGAGCTTTACGATCCGAAAACCTTCTTCACTCACGCGGCGTTGCTCGGTCAGGGTTGCCCCCATTGCCGAAGATTCCCTACTGCTGCCTCCCGTAGGAGTCTGGGCCGTGTCTCAGTCCCAGTGTGGCCGATCACCCTCTCAGGTCGGCTATGTATCGTCGCCTTGGTGAGCCGTTACCTCACCAACTAGCTAATACAACGCAGGTCCATCTCATAGTGAAGCAGTTGCTCCTTTTAAGTAGCTACCATGCAGTAGCTACTCTTATGCGGTATTAGCTATCGTTTCCAATAGTTATCCCCCGCTATGAGCCAGGTTACCTACGCGTTACTCACCCGTTCGCAACT
>NZ_AUIP01000032.1 GCF_000423765.1 Streptococcus porci DSM 23759
TGTAGGACTGCAATGTGGACTTAAAGATTATAGAAGAAGACTTTGGGAAGAGTCGCCAAAGAGAGTAAGAGCCTCGTATTCGAAATAGTCTTTATACCTAGCAGTATCCTGAGTACGGCGAGACACGCGAAATCTCGTCGGAATCTGGGAGGACCATCTCCCAACCCTAAATACTCTCTAGTGACCGATAGTGAACCAGTACCGTGAGGGAAAGGTGAAAAGCACCCCGGGAGGGGAGTGAAATAGAACCTGAAACCGTGTGCCTACAAGAAGTTCGAGCCCGTTAATGGGTGAGAGCGTGCCTTTTGTAGAATGAACCGGCGAGTTACGTTATGATGCGAGGTTAAGTTGAAGAGACGGAGCCGTAGGGAAACCGAGTCTTAATAGGGCGGATTAGTATTATGATGTAGACCCGAAACCATGTGACCTACCCATGAGCAGGTTGAAGGTGCGGTAAGACGCACTGGAGGACCGAACCAGGGCACGTTAAAAAGTGCTTGGATGACTTGTGGGTAGCGGAGAAATTCCAAACGAACTTGGAGATAGCTGGTTCTCTCCGAAATAGCTTTAGGGCTAGCGTCGACATTAAGAATCATGGAGGTAGAGCACTGTTTGGGTGAGGGGTCCATCTCGGATTACCAATCTCAGATAAACTCCGAATGCCATTGATTTATGGTCGGCAGTCAGACTGCGAGTGCTAAGATCCGTAGTCGAAAGGGAAACAGCCCAGACCACCAGCTAAGGTCCCAAAATATATGTTAAGTGGAAAAGGATGTGGGGTTGCACAGACAACTAGGATGTTAGCTTAGAAGCAGCTATTCATTCAAAGAGTGCGTAATAGCTCACTAGTCGAGTGACCCTGCGCCGAAAATGTACCGGGGCTAAAACATATTACCGAAGCTGTGGATACCTATTATAGGTATGGTAGGAGAGCGTTCTATGTGTGGTGAAGGTGTACCGTGAGGAGCGCTGGAACGCATAGAAGTGAGAATGCCGGTATGAGTAGCGAAAGACAGGTGAGAATCCTGTCCACCGTAAGACTAAGGTTTCCAGGGGAAGGCTCGTCCGCCCTGGGTTAGTCGGGACCTAAGGAGAGACCGAAAGGTGTATCCGATGGCCAACAGGTTGATATTCCTGTACTAGTGTATATAGTGATGGAGGGACGCAGTAGGCTAACTAAAGCGGGCGAATGGAAGAGCCCGTCTAAGCAGTGAGGTGTGGTATGAGTCAAATGCTTATACCTATAACATTGAGCTGTGATGGGGAGCGAAGTTTAGTAGCGAAGTTAGTGACGTCACACTGCCAAGAAAAGCTTCTAGCGTTTAAGTATACACTACCCGTACCGCAAACCGACACAGGTAGTCGAGGCGAGTAGCCTCAGGTGATCGAGAGAACTCTCGTTAAGGAACTCGGCAAAATGGCCCCGTAACTTCGGGAGAAGGGGCGCTGACATAAGGTCAGCCGCAGTGAATAGGCCCAAGCAACTGTTTATCAAAAACACAGCTCTCTGCTAAATCGTAAGATGATGTATAGGGGGTGACGCCTGCCCGGTGCTGGAAGGTTAAGAGGAGGGTTTAGCGTAAGCGAAGATCTGAATTGAAGCCCCAGTAAACGGCGGCCGTAACTATAACGGTCCTAAGGTAGCGAAATTCCTTGTCGGGTAAGTTCCGACCCGCACGAAAGGCGTAATGATTTGGGCACTGTCTCAACGAGAGACTCGGTGAAATTTTAGTACCTGTGAAGATGCAGGTTACCCGCGACAGGACGGAAAGACCCCATGGAGCTTTACTGCAGTTTGATATTGAGTATCTGTACCACATGTACAGGATAGGTAGGAGCCTATGAAGTCGGGACGCCAGTTTCGACAGAGGCGTTGTTGGGATACTACCCTTGTGTTATGGCTACTCTAACCCGGATAGGTTATCCCTATCGGAGACAGTGTCTGACGGGCAGTTTGACTGGGGCGGTCGCCTCCTAAAAGGTAACGGAGGCGCCCAAAGGTTCCCTCAGATTGGTTGGAAATCAATCGCAGAGTGTAAAGGTATAAGGGAGCTTGACTGCGAGAGCAACAACTCGAGCAGGGACGAAAGTCGGGCTTAGTGATCCGGTGGTTCCGTATGGAAGG
>NZ_AUIP01000033.1 GCF_000423765.1 Streptococcus porci DSM 23759
ATTACCTCTTTGTCTTGAATGATTCCTTGTTTTAGTGATGTCATTTTCAATACTCGACGTCTGGCGTCAAAAGAGTTCTCGACTTAACAAGACACTTCTACTTTATCATCTTGAGAATGAAAAAAGTAGTGAGTACTTTCTCCCGTCGGAGATTTCCTCACTACTAATCTTAGTATGTTTTTGTTCCTATTCATTCAATCTCTCCTCCAATAACCAATCAAACAAGTGATCATTCGTCACGTAGGATGCACCGTTTTGACAATGCCATGAGGAAACGCTATCGAGATGAAACACAACCAGTTGCTTGTTTTTACTCGGTAATTGATTAAAAAAATCTAGCCCCATATGATAATCATAGTAATTGTCACCTTCCGACAAAAAGATGAGGCTGTCTGTTGTAAAAGTCACTTCTGTAAATTCACTCGCCTTTCTAAGCAAGTCATTCAAGTTATCCGCGCCGAAGACCCATTTAGCATGTTCAATTTGCCAGTTTAGGAAGAATTGCCTTGAAATGTATTTCTCTATTCCCTTTTCCAACAAGACTGGAAACCCCTTCTCTACATAAGGATGTAAAAACTTCGGAATTGAAATCTTAAACGATTCAACCAGACTTGGAAAATAGTTAAACAGAACGACCTTATCAAATAGTTTCGGCCTAGCAGACACAGCACGCGCCATCAATAATCCACCTAAGGAAAGTCCAAGACCAACAGTCGGCAAGGTAAGTTGCCCTCTTTGACCATAAGCATCCACCACCGCTTGACAAACACTCCCCCAGTCTGCTGTGAATGGATAATTTTCATAGCGAATAAGATGGGACTGACCAGGCCCTTCAAAAAGAATAACTTGATAGCCTTGTTCTAGGGCAGGAACAACGGAGGTAAAATATAATTCCTCCAGTAGGGAATCGAAACCTCCGCAGACAAAGAAGCTTCCTTTAGGGCTACCATTTTGAGGTTTAAACAGTAGCGTCCGCAGGTTTTTGCCTTGATATTGGACAGGGTATTGTTCGTAGGGAATAGACAACAAATCCAAGCCTTGATAAAAATAGGCAACGGATTTTTCATAAGCTTCCAGTTTCCGCTTGTCAGTCGGATGTAAGAAAAATTCTGCTGCTTGAAAATAGCGACTAGCTCTTAGATAGGCCTTCCCTTTGGAAATAACAGATTGATTCTTATTTATTTCCTCTATTAAATTATTTCCAAATTCGGACCATTTTCTGTACCAAGATTCTGCATCTCTAGCCTTGATTCTCTCACAGATTCGCGCTACCTCTGCATAATCTGCCCCTCCATAAGGTGCGTACCAAAGGACCCTTGTCGCTTCAAACTCAAACGGAAAATAGGAAAAGAAATGGTGTTTCATTGACTAACTCCTTTATTTGTAAATTGAAAATTACAAAATAATTTCTGTAAAAATACAAAATTAGTATATAATAGTCCTAAACAGAAAAAAAGAAGTTACTTTGAGGTACCTATGACAGAAAAGCATCCCTTACGAGCACTGGCTCAACCACTTCTTGGCAAATGGGCAGTCGCCATTATCCTTTCTTTAGCAGAAGGAGAAAAACATTTTGCCCTTTTGGAGAGAGAAATTGGACAGGTATCCCGAAAAGTTCTCGATCAAAATCTCAAGGCGCTCATCGAGATAAACTTGGTTGAAAAAATCGGACAATCCTCCCAGGGATACAAGGTCTTCTACCGCTTAACCCCTCTAGGTAAAGAATTTCTCCCCCTGCTCCTTCAGATTAAGCAGTGGATAAGAGAGCATGAAGAGGAACTGAAGCCTAAAAAATAAAAAGATTTAATACTTAACTAATTTCAAAAACTGAAGTATAATAGAAACATGGAATTTACTAACGAAATGATAACAGAGCTCAAAACAGCTCTAAAAGATAAAAACTTAGCACCTTATCACAAACGTATTCGAGCAGTTTATCTCAGGGCAATCCAAACTCCCTAAAAATCCATTATGGAGATGCTTGATGTCTCACATGATACCGTTTGGCGATTGACTAAGAAATATCAAGAACATGGTTTAACAGGTCTTACCTCAGA
>NZ_AUIP01000034.1 GCF_000423765.1 Streptococcus porci DSM 23759
CGACTGGGGAACCTTATGTTTTATCAGTTTTTGGTGAAAAAGGTATCCAAGGATTATCGCATCATCTATTCACGACAAACTATCAATACAATCAAACCAGCATATCTCATTACAGTACGCCTGGTTATACAGGAACATGGGCAGTCAATGAGAATACAGGGTTAGTAAAAATTGGCGATACAGTCACTATGTCTGTTTATCACACAGAAAAATTGGGCTTAGTATATATATTGGCAACTGTTAAAGCTATCGCCAGTGATAGAAGTTTGACTACTGTTTCTAAAGGGTTGATTGATAAAGGTGAGAAAGGCACTGATGGTAGAACTTCATACATCCATTGGGCTTACTCCGACAACGCAGACGGTACAGGTCTGACCACATCTGACAATGGTCAGCGGTATATTGGACACTACTCAGACTATACGCAAGCTGATAGTACGGATAAGACAAAATATCGCTGGTCTGATAGATGGGCTAAGATTGAGGTTGGGGGGAAGAACATTCTACGCAACTCATTGTTTAATAATGCGGTGGATAGCTCGGAAACCTTTACGGTTGCTGGTGTTACTTATAAAAACAAATTGTTGCCTCAGTGGGAAAGTTTATACAACAGGGGCATTCAAAATCCAACAACGTCTTATCACGCTATCTACAAAGAATCATTCAATGGAAAAGGTCCTGTAGTAGAGTTCAATGAGTCAGATGGAAGTCGAAATTGGAAGGCTATTCAAGCTATTGTAGAGGCTTCCGACTTATCTTTTGGAAACTATATGTTTTCGACCGACATTTATTCTACTGGCGCTGGTACTAAAATTTGGTTTGGTTTTTTTTATTATAACAAAACAGGTACACGTGGTTTTCACTCCGGACAAACGACGATTAATATAACGACGATTAATAGTTGGCATCGTGTATCTGGATCTATCAAGTTAAATAATAATATTGATTTGACTAAACCAATAACCTTTTATATATATGCTTACGGATTTACCACGAATTCCATCCTATATTTGACCAAGCCTCAGCTAGAGGAGGGGACTGTTCCGACACCTTTTAGAGAAGCGCAGGCTGATATTGATGAGCGTATAGACTCCAAAGCTGACCAAGTCCTCACTCAAGAACAACTCAACCTATTGTCTGAACAGACTGAGCTGATAAAAGCAGACATTGAGTCAAAAGCTAGTTTAGAAGCGGTATCGGAAGTTTTAGAAAAATTCCAGAACTTCCAGAAAATGACAAGGGCTGAGTGGGACAAATCCGAGAAAGCTATTATTGACCATCTCAACAGGATTGTAGCGGTAGAAACCAATCTGGGACAGATGGCTCAAAAGTGGAATGCGGTTGATTCGTTTATGCAGTATAGCGAAGACGGTCTTTCGTTGGGAAAGAAAGACGGTTCGGCAAGTATGCTGATTAGCCCGAATGGTCGCATTACAATCTATTCAAACGGTAAACCCGCCATGTATATGGACGGGACAACTGTTTATATTGAAAATGGTATCTTTACTAAATCCGTCCAAATCGGGGAATTTAGGGAAGAACCGTAT
>NZ_AUIP01000035.1 GCF_000423765.1 Streptococcus porci DSM 23759
TACTAAATCCGTCCAAATCGGGGAATTTAGGGAAGAACCGTATCATTTAAACCCGTCAATGAATGTCATTAGATGGGTTGGAAAGGTGATGTAATTTATGGCTGATTTTTGGTCGAATAGCGATAGGGGTTATCGTATTAAGTTGTCTTTGACACCTTCTAAGCCAAACATACCCGCAAACTCTACTAACGTTAGGGTACAGCTAGCACTTTTTAACACGACAACCACATTTGCTCAGTATAACTGTACAGCAAGCGCAACGGTCAACGGGAAAACATACTCGTGGTCGGGCTCTCCAAACATGCTGAGTATGAACTCAAGCATTAATCTGATTGATAAGACAGTCACGATAGGGCACAATTCGGACGGGCAGAAGTCCTTTTCTTTTTCAGCGACTTTTAGCGGGTCAGGAGGCTATTCTCCCGGAAGGTTAAACGTGGCCACAGGGACAATGCCCCTGGCAAGAATCCCACGAACAAGTACAGTTACAGCAGGGACGGTTAATTTTGGCTCAGCTCTAACGATTACAATCCAACGGGCTGACAGTAGCTTTAAACACACCGTCCGCTATGAGTTCGCAGGCAAAACAGGCACCATTGCAAGTAATGTTGATACATCGACATCTTGGACGGTGCCTTTGTCATTTGCGAATGATGTGCCTAATGCAAACTCAAGGAGCGGGACTATCTATGTCGATACCTATTCTGGGTCAAGTAAGATTGGTACGTCTCAGGCTAGTTTTACGGGCACTGTGCCTGCGGAGATTAAGCCTTTGCTGTCGGGGGTCAGCCTGTCAGACGGCAACTCGGCGGTACAGGCTTTAATCCCAGAGACAAACATCTTTGTGCAAGTTTTGTCTAACATCAAAGTGTCGTTTGTCGGTGCTATGGGGTCGTATAGTTCTACAATTAGTGGCTTTAAAGCCGAAATTGTCGGTAAAAATCAGGTCACCACAGAAAATGGTGGCACGTTAGGATTTATGAATTACAACGGAACCGTCACAATCAGAGCTAGTGTCTCTGATAGTCGCGGACGCTGGTCGAACCCAGTAGATACAAAGGTCACTATCATGGAGTATTTTGCCCCAATCCTGAGTTTTAGCGTAGCCAGAGGTGGCAGTCTGCAAGATGTCATCAACGTCAAGCGAAACGCACGAATAGCCCCTCTAACCGTTAATGGAAGTCAACGCAATACAATGACTTTGTCTTTTTATGTCTCAAGAGC
>NZ_AUIP01000036.1 GCF_000423765.1 Streptococcus porci DSM 23759
ATTTAAACCCGTCAATGAATGTCATTAGATGGGTTGGAAAGGTGATGTAATATATGGCTGACTTTTGGTCGAATAGCGATAGAGGGTATCGCATCAAGTTGTCTTTGACGCCTTCTAAGCCAAACATACCCGCAAACTCTACTAACGTTAGGGTACAGCTAGCCCTTTTTAACACGACAACCACATTTGCTCAGTATAACTGTACAGCAAGCGCAACGGTCAACGGACAAACCTACTCGTGGTCGGGCTCTCCAAACATGCTGAGTATGAACTCAAGCATTAATCTGATTGATAAGACAGTCACGATAGGGCACAATCCGGACGGGCAGAAGTCCTTTTCTTTTTCAGCGACTTTTAGCGGGTCAGGAGGCTACTCTCCCGGAAGGTTAAACGTGGCTACAGGGACAATGCCCCTGGCCAGAATCCCACGAACAAGTACAGTTACAGCAGGGACGGTTAATTTTGGCTCAGCTTTAACGATTACAATCCAACGGGCTGACAGTAGCTTTAAACACACTGTCCGCTATGAGTTCGCAGGCAAAACAGGCACCATCGCAAGTAATGTTGATACATCGACATCTTGGACGGTGCCTTTGTCATTTGCGAATGATGTGCCTAATGCAAACTCAAGGAGTGGGACTATCTATGTCGATACCTATTCTGGGTCAAGTAAGATTGGCACGTCTCAGACTAGCTTTACGGGCACTGTGCCTGCGGATATTAAGCCTTTACTGTCGGGAGTCATCCTGTCAGACGGTAACTCGGCTGTACAGGCTTTAATCCCAGAGACAAACATCTTTGTGCAAATTTTGTCTAACATCAAAGTGTCGTTTGTCGGTGCTATGGGGTCGTATAGTTCTACGATTAGTGGTTTTAAAGCCGAAATTGTCGGTAAAAATCAGGTCACCACAGAAAATGGTGGCACGTTAGGATTCATGAATTACAACGGAACCGTCACAATCAGAGCTAGTGTGTCAGATAGCCGCGGACGTTGGTCAAATCCAGTAGATACGACGGTCACTGTCATGGAGTATTTTGCCCCAATCATGAGCTTTAGCGTTGCCAGAGGTGGCAGTCTGCAAGACGTCATCAACGTCAAGCGAAACGCACGAATAGCCCCTCTAACCGTTAATGGAAGTCAACGCAATACAATGACTTTGTCTTTTTATGTCTCAAGAGC
>NZ_AUIP01000037.1 GCF_000423765.1 Streptococcus porci DSM 23759
TCCTTTGTCAATTCAGCGACAAGCTCCTCATCTTCTACCATGAGGGCAATCTGTTCTTTGACCCCTTGTTTAAGCACTCGTGGCACTTTGGAAAATGGGTAACGTCCAGCTACAATGTTAATTGCATATAATTTTGTCATCATGTCTATTCCTCTTTCTAAATGTTCTGTGAGACTATTTAGCCTCTGTGACAGTTGTTTCAGCAAGGTCTTCATCTGTCAGCATTCCTTTCTCGTAGAGTTTGAAAATCACTGACATCAAGGTAACCTGTGCCATTGATGACTGCTCTTGTTGATTAGTCATCTGTGTTTCCATTTTGTCAATGGTCAGCGTTGCTTTTTCAATGAGCTTGTCATACTCAGCGATTTTCTCGCCTAAAGTGTTGAACTTCTCATTTTCAGCACGCATAGGGAAGTTTTCCTGATAGATGACCTCAAGCGCTAACTCAAGTAGCTCCGTATTAGATAAATCAATCTTTTCAGGAGATAAAAAAATAGGCACATGAGCGCCCTCTGCATTGGTTAAAATAACTTTGGTGGCGGACGCTGTTCCGCTTCCGTCATACTCAAGGCTTTTTGTCGCAAATTCAAATTTCATAGGTTTTCCTTTCTAAATACACCAACTTAGTTGACCCTGATATTCCGCATTGTATTTACCTGCCTCATTTATCCATGAGATAGAGCCGTCAGCGTTAATCTGCACATGTATCATCTGAATAGGGTTCCTTGTCCAAGCTGTCACGTCAAACATCATGTTTTTAGGGACTAGCTCAGCAGGGATATGTCCAACCGTAAACGATGGGACGTTGTTTGTCCTAAATCCATAGTCCAGATAGACGACATCGCCGACTCTCTTGTATTTGAAACCATTACCGATAGCGACCCAGCCAGTATTGACAAGGTTTGGGTCGTTGGTTTGGGCATACTCAACCCACGGTGTCCAAGTTGCATTATTTTTTACTCGGAAATAAGTCTTATTTTTGTTATAAGGAGTGTAAGTTTGCTTGACATATCTAGTATCATAGCTCTCTACAAGTAAATAGCCACCAACTGGGTCTGGTAATGTTGGGCTATCCACATAATAAAAACCTGACTGCACATACTCCTCTATTTTACTGTATAGATTTCTATGAGCTGCACTGTCATTTCTTGTTAATTGATATTGCTGTATCGGCTTA